>NZ_JARPMK010000001.1:762500-1142500 GCF_030263855.1 Pseudomonas sp. ChxA | reverse complement strand
ACCCGCTGAGTTTCTGCAACGGCGTCATACCCAGCGTTACCAGCAACAGGATCAGGGTCCCAAGCCCCAACCGATCCATCAACACTTTGCCTGGATCAGGCCCGAGCACAGAGCTCCAGGCCTCATACAGCCAGAAAAATGGCCAGATCGCCGCAGCTATAAAGACGCCAATACGCCAGATCGGATAACGCATCAGTAGTTCTTCCGCAGGTCGAGGCCCGTATAGAGAGAAGCGACCTCATCCGAATAGCCGTTGAACATCTGCGTCTCGCGCACATTCGGGCTGAACAGGCCGCTCGGCAAGCGGCGCTCGCGCGCCTGGGTCCAGCGCGGATGGTCGACGGTCGGATTCACGTTCGCGTAGAACCCATACTCATTGGCCGCAATGCTTTGCCAAGTCGTCTTTGGCTGCTCGCTGACCAGGCTGATCCGCACAATCGACTTCACGCTCTTGAAGCCGTACTTCCACGGCACTACCAGACGCAATGGCGCACCGTTCTGGTTCGGCAGCTCCCGCCCATACATACCCACGGCCAGGATTGCCAACGGATTCATTGCTTCATCCAGACGCAGCCCTTCTACATAAGGCCAGTCGATCAAGCCGAAGCTGGAGCGCTGCCCCGGCATGCTTTTGGGGTCCTGCAGCGTTTCAAAGCGGATGTACTTGGCTTTGGCGGTCGGCTCAACCTGCTTGAGCAAGGCTGAAATAGGAAAGCCCATCCACGGGATTACCATCGACCACGCCTCGACACACCGCAGACGGTAGATACGCTCTTCCAATTGATAAGGCTTCATGAAGTCTTCCAGGGCATAGCGCCCAGGCTTACCGACTTCCCCATCAATCACCACACTCCAGGGTTCGGTCTTGAGTGAACCGGCGTTCTTCGCCGGGTCGCCCTTGTCCGTACCGAACTCATAGAAGTTGTTGTAGTGGGTGGCGTCCTTGAACGGGGTAATGGCTTCGTCCTTTACCGTAACCGCCTGCCATTGGGTATTGGGCAGTTTGTCGGCGAACCAGCCTGGGGCATTGCCCGGCTCGACATCGGCATAACGCGCGGCATCTTCGGCACTGGCCCAACGTGGTAACGCAGTGGCAGCAACACCGGCCAGCGCACCGCCGAGCAAGCTGCGTCGCGAAAGATAGAAGGATTCAGGCGTGACATCCGATTCGTGACAATCGGACGCTTTGGGGATCTTGATTAACATGGCAACTCCGCAGCATTGGAGAACTGATGCACCAATAGACTGCGGAGTATGGGGGAAATTACATTAAGGCAATGTTTTGTCGCGGCGCAGGTGCAGCAGGTATTGAACCGGCCCCGACGCGGCATACACCAGGAAGGCCAGCAGCAGAATACGCGGCGGATCACTGAAGACGACCGCAAACACCAGCACCACCACCAGGATCGCCACGAAAGGCACGCGCCCCTTGAGGTCGAACTCCTTAAAGCTGTTGTACTTGATGTTGCTGACCATCAGCATGCCGGCGGCTGCAACCATCAAGGCCACCAGGAACGACATCTTCGAACCCTGGATGCCGTAGTCACTGAACGCCCAGACGATACCTGCCACCACACCTGCCGCCGCCGGGCTGGCCAGGCCGATGAAGTAACGCTTGTCAGCAGTACCCACTTGGGTGTTAAAGCGCGCCAGACGCAACGCCGCGCCGGCGACATAGATGAAGGCAACCATCCAGCCGACCTTGCCCATATCACCCAGCGCCCAGGCGAACGCCAGCAGTGCCGGCGCAACGCCGAAGGCCACCATGTCCGACAGCGAGTCGTACTCGGCACCGAAAGCACTTTGGGTATTGGTCATGCGCGCCACCCGACCATCCAGGCCGTCGAGCACCATGGCCACGAAGATCGCGATAGCCGCAAAGCCGAAATACTTGCTGGCACTCGCCGCATCACCTGCCGCCAATGCGCTTTGCGCACTCATGGAATTGATGATGGAGTAGAACCCGGCAAACAGGTTCGCCGTGGTGAACAGATTGGGCAGAAGATAGATACCACGATGCCGGACCTTGCGACCTTCCGCATCATGCCCTTCTTCGACATGCTCATCGATCGGTAGCAGGCTTTCGGCGTCAGAGGCCTGGTTTGGCTCTTCGGGACGTTCGGTCATGGACTTTACCTTGCAACGGTGTGAAAAGAATTCGACAAATACTTGCAGCGCGTGTTCGCCCGCAAACGATGCAGCTTTATACCAGAACCCGCCCGCAAACGAAAAAACGCGGCCTAAGCCGCGTTTTCCCTTGAAGCGTGCGACTTAGTTTTTGGCTTTGTCGACGATCTTGTTGGCACCGATCCACGGCATCATGGAGCGCAGTTGCTCGCCGATCACTTCGATACCGTGAGCGGCGTTGTTACGACGCTTGGCGGTCATCGAAGGGTAGCCGGTAGCGCCTTCGCTGATGAACATTTTGGCGTATTCGCCGTCCTGAATACGTTTCAGGGCGTTGCGCATGGCCTGACGGGATTCGGCGTTGATGACTTCCGGGCCGGTCACGTACTCGCCGTATTCGGCGTTGTTGGAGATCGAGTAGTTCATGTTGGCGATACCGCCTTCGTACATGAGGTCAACGATCAGCTTCAGTTCGTGCAGGCATTCGAAGTAGGCCATTTCTGGCGCGTAGCCAGCTTCAACCAGGGTTTCGAAACCGGCTTTGACCAGTTCAACGGTACCGCCGCACAGTACGGCTTGTTCGCCGAACAGGTCGGTTTCGGTCTCGTCCTTGAAGGTGGTTTCGATGATGCCGGTACGACCGCCACCAACGCCAGCTGCGTACGACAGTGCCACGTTCTTGGCGTTGCCGGATGCGTCCTGGTAGATCGCGATCAGGTCAGGGATGCCGCCGCCTTTGACGAACTCGGAGCGCACGGTGTGGCCCGGAGCTTTCGGCGCGATCATGATCACGTCGAGGTCAGCGCGTGGCACAACCTGGTTGTAGTGAATCGCGAAACCGTGGGAGAAGGCCAGAGTGGCGCCTTTCTTGATGTTCGGCTCGATTTCGTTCTTGTAGAGCGCGGACTGGAACTCGTCCGGGGTCAGGATCATGACCAGGTCGGCAGCGGCAACGGCGGAAGCAACGTCAGTCACTTTCAGGCCGTGGGCTTCAGCCTTGGCAACAGTGGCCGAGCCTTTGCGCAGGCCAACAGTCACGTCAACGCCGGAGTCTTTCAGGTTGCACGCTTGGGCGTGGCCCTGGGAACCGTAGCCGATGATGGCGACTTTCTTGCCCTGGATGATCGACAGGTCACAATCTTTTTCGTAATAAACTTTCATGAGGTTCCTCTATATATCCAGGCCGTAAGGCCATTCACTAATTTGAGTTAGATGCTGAGTACTTTGTCGCCACGGGCAATCCCGGTGACACCACTGCGTACCGTTTCCAGAATCGAGGCCGTCCCGATCGACTGGATGAAGCTGTCCAGCTTGTCGCTTGTACCGGTCAGTTGAACGGTATAAACGCTGGCGCTCACATCGACGATCTGCCCGCGATAAATGTCGGTGGTGCGTTTGATCTCGGCACGTTGGGCACCCGTGGCCTTGACCTTGACCAGCATCAGCTCGCGCTCGATGTGGGCACTTTCCGACAGGTCGACCAGCTTGACCACTTCGATCAGCTTGTTGAGGTTCTTGGTGATCTGCTCGATCACTTCATCGTGGCCAACAGTCGTCAACGTCAGGCGCGACAGGGTCGGGTCTTCGGTCGGCGCCACGGTGAGGCTTTCGATGTTGTAGTTGCGTTGCGAAAACAGGCCGACAACACGAGACAGAGCGCCGGGTTCGTTCTCCAGAAGCAGGGAGATAATGTGCCGCATGATTAGGTACGCTCCGTCTTGTTCAGCCACATGTCGCGCATAGAGCCGTCTTTGATCTGCATCGGGTAGACGTGCTCGCTGGTGTCCACTTGAATATCGAGGAACACCAGGCGGTCCTTCATGGCGAACGCCTCTTCCATCTTCGGCTTCAGATCTTTCAAATCGGTGATGCGCATGCCGACGTGGCCGTAGGCTTCAACCAACTTGATGAAATCCGGCAGCGATTCCATGTAGGAATGGGAGTGACGGCTGTTGTAGCTCATGTCCTGCCACTGACGAACCATGCCCAGCACGCCGTTGTTCAAGCACACGATCTTCACCGGAAGACCGTACTGCAGGCACGTCGACAGTTCCTGGATGTTCATCTGGATGCTGCCCTCACCCGTCACGCAGGCGACGTCGGTGTCCGGGAAGCTCAGCTTCACACCCATGGCCGCAGGGAAACCAAAGCCCATCGTGCCCAGGCCACCGGAGTTGATCCAGCGGTTAGGCTTGTCGAACTTGTAGTACTGCGCGGCGAACATCTGGTGCTGGCCCACGTCGGAGGTCACAAAGGCGTCGCCCTTGGTCACTTCGCACAGGGTTTCGATCACGGTTTGTGGCTTGATGATGCTGCCGTCGCCCTTGTCATAAGGGAACAGGCCGCGGTCACCGCGCCATTCGTCGATCTGCTTCCACCAACTGGCAACCGATTCCTTGTTCGGCGTTTCGCCGATGTCCTTGAGCGCCGCAACCATTTCGGTCAGCACGCTTTCTACCGGACCTACGATAGGCACATCGGCCTTGATGGTCTTGGAGATGGACGCCGGGTCGATGTCGATGTGGATGATCTTGGCATTCGGGCAAAACTTGCTCGGTCCGTTGATCACACGGTCATCAAACCGCGCGCCTACCGCCAGGATTACATCAGCGTGGTGCATGGCCAGGTTGGCGGTGTAGCTGCCGTGCATGCCAAGCATGCCGACGAACTGACGGTCCGTGCCCGGGAATGCGCCGAGGCCCATCAAGGTGTTGGTCACTGGAAGGTTGAGCAGCTTGGCCAGCTCGGTCAAAGGTGCAGAACCGCCGCCCAGAATCACGCCGCCGCCGGAGTACAGTACTGGGCGCTTGGCCGCCAAGAGCATTTCTGCCGCCTTGCGGATTTGCCCCGAGTGCCCACGAACGGCCGGGCTGTAGGAACGCAGCTTGGCTTTCTTGGGGAAGACGTATTCGAATTTCTCGGCCGGATTGGTCATGTCTTTAGGGATATCAACCACCACAGGGCCCGGGCGACCGGACTGTGCGAGGTAGAACGCCTTTTTCATGACTTCCGGGATTTCCGACGCATGCTTGATCATGAAGCTGTGTTTCACGATCGGCCGGGAGATACCGATCATGTCGGTTTCCTGGAATGCATCGGTACCGACCATGGTGCTGGGCACCTGGCCAGAAATGATCACCATCGGGATGGAGTCCATATAGGCAGTCGCGATGCCGGTAATGGCATTGGTTGCGCCTGGGCCGGAAGTTACCAGTACCACACCGGCTTTACCGGTGGCACGGGCATAGCCGTCAGCCATATGGGTCGCGGCCTGTTCGTGGCGAACCAGGATGTGGGTAACAGCCGGTTCCTTGAACAGTGCGTCGTAAACATGCAGCAGAGCACCACCTGGGTACCCGTAGATATAGTCGACGCCTTCGTCACGCAAAAAGCGGACGAGCATCTCACCGCCAGATAAAAGCTCCACGTTGTTCACCTCTAAAACGCCAGAATACCGTCCGTTAAAAACCGACGGGTCTTAATAGGTTTACTTCTCAACAGAGCATGAGCGACGGTGGTCGCCGACTACGTCAGCACTGACTGAGCAAGTATTGGGATCGTCCCAAGTGTTGCGGGCTTTTCCCACCCAGCGCGAGGTAACGCGTTGCGGGTGTTACAGGTCGGCGCGGATATGCGCCTCATGATCTGCTGAGCGGGCCTGCTTCTGGCAGTCCCGATACAGCGGACTTTGGATTCTTCTGTTTCAGCCCCTTCAAGTCAAGCAATAATTGCGCTTTTTTCCAACTAAGCGCATGAGAACGAAGATTAAAGGGGTTTGAGGAGGGATAAAACTCGCCTGAATGTCGTCAAGCGGTAGAAATGTGCGCAAGACTGCCGAAAAACCCGGCAGTCAGGCAATTAACGAGCGTCGACGATCAATTGGTCGAACTTTTTCAGCGCATTGCGCAAGCCAATGCTTTCAAGCGGGCGATCGGCGTAAACCATCTCCGCCATCTCCAGGATCCCCGATGCATTGGGCAATGGCAGGTCCTGCTCGAGGATCTGCTTCATGCGCACCAGGAAGATCCATTGCAGCCACTGGTGAAAGTCCAGTGTGTCCACCGAAAACGGCTCGACGCTGCTAAGCGCTTCAGCGCTGGGGGGCACTTCGTCCCACCAACCCTGCACGCGTAACTCACGCTCAATCAGCAACAGCTGTTCGGCAATTGCCGGAAACCGTGCATCCATCAGAGGCTGACCTTGGCTTTTTGCCGCGCCTGGGCAGCACCGGCGGCGTCGCCTTGTGCGGCACGCGCGTCACCAATCAAAGCCCACAGGTTGGCTTGCAGGTCGGGCCGACCGTTGGCCAGGGTCAGGCCGCGACGGGCGAACTGCTCGGCTTGCGGCGCGTCGCCCTGGGCCATGCGCACCTGGGCCAAGCGATACAGCACTTGCGGCTCGCGCGGCGCCACACGCTGGGCACGCTCAAGGCTTGACGATGCACCGTTGAGGTCACCACCCGACTGTTGCTGCTGGGCGGTGGTCAGCAAAGCCAGCACCGGCCCGTCCAGTTGCTCGTCAGCCGACAGGCCACCGGCGTTAGACGACGGAATACCGCTCGGCGTCGATGGCGGCATGTTGTAGGTGCCCTGGTTGATCGGCGCCGTTTGGATCGGTGCAGCGTTAACCGGGCCCGAAGTGCTTGGCCCTGGCGTCCAAGGCTCGGCACTGATCGGCGCCGACGTCGCAGCACCGCCGCCCGGCACCATCACCACCACGCCCGAATCCTGCGGTATGGCCTGAGGCGTGGCTTGGGCAGGACGCTTGACCACGGTCTGACGGAAACCGCCAGTGGCCGAGATACGGTCGTTATTGGAAACGTTCGTGCTTGAGTCCACCACGGGAATCGAACCGCGCTGCACGCTGGAGCAACCGCCGAGCATAACCAGGGCGGTAATAGCTGGAATCCACAACTTGTTCACTTGAAACCCTCTTTGCTTAATGCATCCAGCCCTTGACCCAATCCATCACCGAGTCCGCGTCAGCGGGGGCACTGCCACCGCACGCAGCACCAGCAGGTGGCTCGCTGCCGCGAATATACGGCATCTGCACCGCGCCCGGACAGTTGGCATCGGAGCCCTGCCCGGTATGCGGATCAATCCAGGCCTGCACGATGTTGTCCGGCTGCGGCATGTTCAGCGGCAACGGATCAGCCTTGCGCATGAAACTGGTCCACACCTGCAGCGCACCGGTCGCGCCGGTAAATGGGGTTTTGCCATTATCGTCGCGGCCCAGCCACACCACAGCCAGCACATCCTGGCCGAAGCCTGCGAACCAGCTGTCACGCGAGTCGTTACTGGTGCCGGTCTTGCCCGCCAGCGTCAGGTTCGACGGCAGCACACTGTAGACCGAACGCCCGGTGCCTTCACGCATCACGCGTTGCATGGCGTTCTGGATCAGGTAGATGGAGCCTGCATCAAAGCGCTGCTGGATCTGGAACGGATAGCGCTTGAGCGGTTCGCCGTCGGCGGTCAGCACACTGCGAATGCCGCGCATCGGGGTATTGAAGCCACCGTTGGCGAGGGTCTGGTACATCGTCGCCACTTCCATCGGGGTCATGGCGCCAGCGCCCAGCAGCATCGATGGGAACGCCGGGAACTCACGGGTGATGCCCAGTCGCCCCAGGGTTTTCAGTACATTCGGCACGCCCACTTCAAGCCCAAGGCGCGAAGTGGAGATGTTGTAGGAATGTGCCAGGCCTTGGTACAGGAACACGGTGCCGTGGGAGCGACGATCAAAATTCTGCGGCGTCCACACCTGGCCATCCGCCCCTTTGACCGACAGCGGGTCATCCGACAGCCAACTGGTCAGCGTGTATTTGCTCGGTTTTTCCAGGGCCGTGAGGTAGACCGCCGGCTTGACCAGCGAACCGATCGGCCGCACCGCATCCAGCGCACGGTTAAAACCGGCAAAACTGGCCTGGCGGCTACCGATCATGGCCTGCACTTCACCGGTTTCCGGGTTGGTCACGACCATGGCTGCTTCGACTTCATCCGAACCTTTACGGCCGGTCAGGCGCTTGAAGGTATCGTTAACCGACGCTTCGGCCTTCATCTGCAGGATCGGGTCAAAGCTGGTGAAGATCCGCAGGCCTTCTTCGGTCAAGTCTTCGTCGCGATAGTCTTCACGCAACTGGCGTTTGACCAAGTCGATAAAGCCCGGGAATGAACTGTCGGCCAGCTTGCCGCGCGTGGTCACACCCAGTGGCATTTTTTTCGCCGCCGCGACTTGTTCAGCGGTGGCTACGCCCTGCTGTTCGAGTACATCCAGCACCAGGTTACGGCGTTCAAGCGCACGCTCCGGGTTGCGACGCGGGTTGTAGTAAGACGGCCCCTTGACCATCCCCACCAGCAACGCAACTTGATGCAATTTCAATTCGGACAAGGGCTGGCCAAAGAAGAACTGGCTGGCCAAGCCGAAACCGTGCACCGCGCGCTGCCCATCCTGGCCGACGAAGACCTCGTTGAGGTACGCCTCAAGAATCTCCTGCTTGCTGTAATGCAGCTCCAGCAGCATGGCCATCATGGCTTCGGTGAGTTTACGGGTGAGGCTGCGTTCGTTGGTCAGGTAGAAGTTCTTGACCAATTGTTGCGTGAGCGTACTGCCGCCCTGGGTCATCTTGCCGCCGGACGTATTGACCCAGATAGCACGGGCAATCGACTTGGGTGACACGCCCCAGTGGCTGTAGAAATCGCGGTCTTCCACGGCGATCAGCGTATCGAGCAGGTACGGCGGCACCTGATCGAGCTTGATCAGGATGCGGTCTTCGAGGTTCTTGGGGTAAATACCGCCGATCAACAGCGGTTCCAGGCGCACCACCGGCAACTTGGAGCCATTGAGCGACGACAGCTCGGCAACGTAATCGCCAGAGAAGCGCACGCGCACCGGCTGGGCTTTCTCCAGGCCTTCATAGAACTGGAAGCCGCGGGTATTCAAATCAACGGTATTGCCGCTGACCGCTGCGGCGCCGGGGCCATTGCTCACGGGTTCGCGGCGATAGCCCAAGGCGTCGAGTTCGGTAAGGAAGTCTTCCTTGCTCAACTTCTGGCCGGTGAACAATTCCAGCGGGCGTGCGTATACCTTGGCCGGGATGGTCCAGCGCTTGCCGGAGAATTTCTCCTGCACCACGGCGTCGAGGTACACCGCGAAGCCTGCGAGCACCACAAGGCCTACCAGGCTTAGCTTGATAGCCCAGCCCAGCCACGGGCGCAGGCCGCGTGAAGGAGGTTTTTTACGGGAACGGGGAGATCGGGTTCGAGTCATGGCGGCGGATTATACGCACTTTATTAAGGATCAACATGAGCCGGACAGCGGTTTGCACGACCGACTGTAACCGCCATAATGCCGGCCATGATTTCCCCCAGACTTTGAAGGATCGCCCGTGAGCCAGTCCCTGATCGCTGCCCTGCAGAACCCGGCTTTGTATCCCCACCCGGTTGAAGCGTTTCAAGTCATTGAGACCCATATTTCCTGGGTCATACTGACCGGCCCCTATGCTTATAAGCTGAAGAAGCCGATGAACTTCGGTTTTCTGGATTTCACCCAACTGGACGACCGCGGCCACTTCTGCCGCGAAGAACTGCGGCTTAACCAGCGCCTGACGGAAGATTTGTATCTTGACGTGTTGCCAATCACCGGCAGCACCGAAGCCCCGCAATTGGGCGGCGATGGTCCGGTCATCGAATACGCGCTTAAAATGCGCCAATTCCCGCAGAGCCAGCTGCTCAGCACCCTGCAAGCCAATGGCGAGGTCACCAGCGCGCACATTGATGACATGGCCAAGCAGATTGCTCACTTCCACCTCACTGCGCCGAAAGTGCCGCAAGACCACCCCGCCGGCACGCCAGATGAAGTGATGGCGCCGGTTCGGCAGAACTTCGACCAGATCCGCCCGTTCCTCAGCGACAAAGCCGACCTGGCTCAACTCGAAGCCCTGCAAGCCTGGGCCGAAGCCAGCTTCGAACGCCTCAAGCCACTGCTGGCCCAGCGCAAGCTCGAAGGCTTCACCCGCGAATGTCACGGTGATATCCACCTGGGCAACGCCACTTTGATCGATGGCCAGGTCGTGATCTTCGACTGCATCGAGTTCAACGAGCCGTTTCGCTTCACCGACGTGTACGCCGATACGGCCTTCCTGGCGATGGACCTGGAAGACCGCGGCCTCAAATCCCTCGCGCGCCGTTTTATCAGCCAGTACCTGGAACTGACTGGTGACTACCAGGGCCTTGAAGTGCTGAACTTCTATAAAGCCTACCGCGCACTGGTGCGCGCCAAGGTGTCGTTATTCAGCATGCCAAGCGAGGCAAGCCCGGTGCAACGCGCTACCACCCTGCGTCAATACCGCAACTACGCCAACCTGGCGGAAAGCTACAGCACTATTCCGTCGCGCTTCCTGGCGATAACCCACGGTGTTTCGGCCGTCGGTAAAAGCCACGTGGCCATGCGCCTGGTGGAAGCCTTGGGTGCCGTGCGCCTGCGTTCGGATGTAGAACGTAAACGCCTGTTTGGTGAACAGAAAGTCGAGAACACTCCGCAAGCCGGTATCTACGCCGCCGAAGCCAGCGCAGCCACCTACGCTCGCTTGAACGAAATTGCCGATACCGTCTTGCGCGCCGGCTACCCAGTGGTGCTGGACGCCACCTTCCTGAAAAGCGCACAACGCAATGCCGCCGCCAAGGTTGCCGAGGCAACCGGTGCGCCCTTCCTGATCCTTGATTGCAACGCACCGCAAGCCGTTATCGCCAGCTGGCTGGCGCAACGTCAGGCGGATAAAAACGATCCTTCCGACGCGACACTCAGCATTATCGAAGAACAACAGGCCAACCGTGACCCGCTGACCGCCGAAGAGCTGCTGCTGAGCAAACGCGTGGAAACCAACGAGAGCGGCACACTCGACGCTCTGGTGGCGCACATTCGCCAGCGCCTGCCGGGCCTGTAAGAAATATTTCTTGGTCGTGTCACCGATCTTCGGTGCACGACCGAGCAATAGTGGCACTATAATGGCGTCATAATTCCAACAGGAGTCGCCGTCATGAGTCAGCCCAAGCTTCTTGATACTCCGCTCTACGCACTCCTGCATAAAGACGACATCCGCGGCTTCAACCAGGAACGCCCCAAAGACGGCACCATCGACATGCGTGGCGGCGACTTCCGTGGGTTGGACCTGCGTGACCTGAACGCCACGGGCGTGGATTTCACCGATGCCTACTTCCGCTCTGCCGACCTGCGCGGCCTGGACCTGCGCGAGTGCTCACTGGAAGGCGCCAGCCTGGCCCATGCACAGATTTCCGGCACCTACTTCTCCCCCGAACTGACCGCTGACGAGATCCTCATGTCGGTCAATTTCGGTACTCGCCTGCGCTACCGCACCAAGTAACCTGATCTTTCGGGCCCCAGCTACGCCTCACGCGTAGCGGGCGCCTCCTGCCTGCTTGTCGGCATTACCCGCAAAAATTCTTATAAGCTTTTCAGCCGTTCCTGGCCAAAGAACCACGCTTTTCCTACTGAGCGCTACACTCCTTTTCAGGCCTGCCTGGTCACGATACCCACCGCACCAATCGGCCGTCGCAAGGAGGCTTGATGAACGATGAGCTGCAACACCTGAAAAACCTGGGCAAGACGTCAGCGCAGTGGCTGCATGCGGTGGGCATCCACAGCGCGTCCGACTTACGTCGCCTGGGAGCTGTCGATGCCTACCGAGCCGTGCGCACGCGCGGCTTTCGGGCCTCGAAAGTGCTGCTGTATGCAATCGAAGGTGCCTTGATGGACGTGCACTGGAACGACATCCCGACGGAGCGCAAGGAAGCATTGAACCGTCAGCTGGAGGCGATTTCAGCGCGTCAGAAGATTTAGGTCTGCAAGAATTCCCAATGTTTACGGGCAGTTCGAACGCACGTTTGAGAAAAACCGCAGAGCGTTGAAAAACAGAGGTTGACTCTCAAATGAGAATCGTTATGATTATCACAACTGGTCGCGAGATCAGCCGATAACTGAAAGACCATTGGTTCGGACTCTCAGATTATCTCCTCATCAGGCTAATCACGGTTATTTGACCCGGCTCTTGCCGGGTCTTTTTTTGCCTATGAAAAGCTATCTATAAAAAGCCGACTCAGCGCGCAATGATCAACGGATGCCCACGCTCCGGGTGTGGCTGCACCAACACATCCAAACCAAACACAGCTTTAAGTGGCTCAGGCCGCATCACCTGCGCCGGCGTGTCCAACGCATGTGGGCGCCCCTGCTCCAGCAATAGAATCCGGTCGCAGTAACGCGCCGCCAGGTTCAGGTCATGGAGAATCACCAACACCGCAGCGCCGCGGTCAGCAAAGGTACGTATGGCCTGCAGGGTCGTGTGTTGGTGCAATGGATCGAGCATCGACGTCGGCTCATCCAGCAACAGTGTCTGCCCTGCCTCCCCGGGCCATAACTGCGCCAGCACCCGCGCCAGATGCACACGCTGGCGTTCGCCCCCCGACAGCGCCAAGTAGCTGCGGCCGCTTAAGTGGCCCACATCTGCCGCGTGCAGCGCTGCCTCGATGATTTCGTCATCACGCACGCGCCCGGTCTGATGGGGCAAGCGGCCCATGCCGACAACCTCCTCGACACGGAATGCGAAATCCAGCGTGGAGGTCTGCGGTAACACCGCCAGGCGCTGGGCACGTTGCGGCCCGCTCCAGTCCGTCAAGGCTTGCTGATCCAGCCACACCTTGCCCTGATCCGGCTTCAGCTCGCCGCACAAGGCACCGAGCAGCGTGCTCTTGCCTGCTCCGTTAGGGCCGAGCACACCGAGCACCTCACCCGGCAACACGTCCAGGGTGACATCTGCCAGCACGGTTTTATCGCCACGCCGGATCTGCAACGCTTCTACTCGCAGCATCACGCGCGCCCTCGCAACAACAAATAAAGAAAAAACGGCGCGCCGATAAAGGCCGTGACGATGCCGATCGGCAGTTCAGCCGGCGCCAGCGCCAGCCGCGCCACCAAGTCGGCAAACAGCAACAGGCTTGCGCCCGCGAGCACAGACGCCGGCAACAGCACCCGATGATCCGGCCCGGCCAACAAGCGCACCAGATGCGGCACCACCAACCCGACAAACCCGATCATGCCCGCCGCCGCTACCGCTGCGCCCACACCGAGGGCTGTGCAGAACACCAGTTCACGCTTGAGCCCTTCCACATCGATCCCAAGGTGACTGGCCTCGGACTCACCCAGCAACAATGCATTCAGCGCTTTCGCTCGGCGCGGCAACCACAACGCCACACCGGCGCTCACCATCAACAATGGCCACAACCGCGAATAGCTGGCGCCATTGAGGCTGCCCAAGTTCCAGAACGTCAGGGTGCGCAAGGTGGCGTCATCGGCCAGATAGGTAAACAGCCCCACCGCCGAACTGGCGAGCGCCGTAAGAGCAATACCAGCCAGCAGCATCGTTGCGACGTTGGTCTGGCCGTTGCGGCGCCCCAGGCGATAAACCAGCGCCGTAACGCCCAAACCGCCAAGAAACGCGCATAACGACAACAGGTATGGCCCGAACGCATCCGGCAGGCCGCCAAATAATGAACCGCCCACGATCGCAATCGCCGCACCCAGCGCTGCGCCGCTGGACACACCGACCAACCCCGGGTCGGCCAACGGGTTACGAAACAAACCCTGCATCGCCACGCCCGACAATGCCAGCACACCGCCCACCGCCAAACCCAGCAAGGTTCGCGGCAAACGAATCTGCCCCAGGATCAATTCGGCCTGCTCCAGGCCCTGTGCTTCAATCGGTACGCCCATCAGGCGCAAAGCGGCCTTGAGCGTATCCACCAACGGCAGGCTGACCGGCCCCAAGGCCAATGAAAGCCAGGTTGCCAGAAGGCATAACAGCGCCAGCCCGATAAACAGCGTTTTCGGTTTAACCAGAGTCGTCATTGGGCAGGTTTAGCCTGGGACGGATAAAACCCGGCAGACAATTGCACCAGGCTTTGCGGCAGGCGCGGCCCGAGCCCGCCGACCAGCAGGGTCGGGTCCAGCTCAAACACGCGGCCATTTTTGGCGGCCGGGGTAGATGCCAAAATCGGGTTTTCCTTGAACAAAGCCGCCCGCGCCGCATCGCCGGTGAGGGCGCGATCAGCAAACACCAGCACATCAGGGCTCAGACCGGCCAGCGACTCCACCGAAAACGGCTTATAGCCCGTGTGGGTCGCCAGGTTATGCCCGCCCGCCTGTTGCAACATCCAATCGGCGGCCGTGTCCTTGCCCGCGATGAGCGGCTTGCCACCTGCATGCCCGAGCAACAGCAGTACACCCGGCGCCTTTTGCGTGGTCTGGGCCTTGGCGACCCAGGCTTGCTGCTGATCGAGCTTTTGTTCATATCCAGCAAACAATTCGTTGGCCTTGGCTTCATTACCCAACAGTTTGCCCAGGTGCTGAAGGTTGCCTTTCAAGGTCGGCAAATCCGGTTCTGCCGAGAACATCTCCACCTGCACGCCCGCGCCGCGAATCTGCGCCAGCACCGGCGGTGGGCCCATTTCTTCGGTACCTACCAACACTTGCGGGCGCAGGCTCAAAATCCCTTCTGCCGACAATTGGCGCTGATAACCGATGCTCGGCAACGCCTTGAGCGATACTGGATGCTGGCTGGTGGTATCCACCCCCACCAGCTTTGACTCACCGCCCAGCGCCGTCACCCATTCCGATAGCGCCCCACCGGCACTGACCCAGCGTTGTGGCAGTTCAGAGGCTTGCGCCCCGTGGTTGACCAGCAGTGAGGCAACAAGCGCAATAGCGCTGGTACTCAGGCGCATAACAGGGTTTCCTTCCAAGGGCAGGGCCACTCAAGCACTCATGGATGTGACAGATAAACCCTGTCTGGCATCGTACAGAGCACCCAATCAGCTAACGGGCGAAGCCAGCATTTGATAATTGTTTGCATTTGAACGTCAAGGCACTTAAGGATTGTTATGAAGCTTCTCTGCCCCTCAGATGCCCTGGCGCCCAACAGCAGCCGTGGTTTTGAAATAGACGGTTGCAAAGTCTTGGCCGTGCGCCGTGACGGCGTGGCCTACTTCTACCTCAACCGCTGCCCCCATCGCGGCATCCCGCTGGAATGGCAGCCCGACCAGTTCCTGGACAGCAGCGCCAGCCTGATCCAGTGCGCCACCCACGGCGCTTTGTTCCTCATCGAAAGCGGCGAGTGCATCGCCGGACCGTGCGCGGGCCAAAGCCTTAAAGCCCTGCCCGGCCGTGAAGACGCGCAAGGCCTGTGGGTGCAACTCTAGTCGCCGATCATCACGTCCAGGCGCCGGTCGAGATAAATTTCCTGCGGCGTGACCCGCGCACCATACGCCAACACCTCCACACCGGCCGCCTTGGCCTCGCGCAGCGCAGCGGCGTAGCCCGCATCGATTTCCACCGCCGGGCGTACAGCGTCAATCCCTGACAGGTTCACGCAATACAACTGCACCGCACGCACGCCCTCACGCGCCAGGTGCGCCAACTCGCGCAAATGTTTGGCGCCCCGTTGGGTCACCGCGTCGGGAAACGCTGCCACCGGCGAGCCATCAAAACCCAGGGTCACGCTCTTGACCTCCACATACGCCGCGCCCTGTGGGTACTCCAGGCGAAAATCGATACGGCTTTTTTCCTGGCCGTAAGGCACTTCGCGCTTCAAGGCGGTAAAGCCGTCGAGTTCAGTGATCACCCCGGCACGCAACGCTTCCTCCACCAGTTGGTTGGCACGCGCGGTGTTAACGCACGCCAGCCGGCCTTGGGGCGTTTCGGCAATTTCCCAGGTGCCTGGCAACTTACGCTTTGGGTCTGTGGAGCGACTGAACCAGACCTGGCCGCCCTCCACCATGCAATTGAGCATTGAGCCGGTGTTGGGGCAGTGAATGGTCAGCAACTCGCCGGTGAGCGTTTCGATATCGGTGAGAAAGCGCTTGTAGCGGCGGATCAGCCGCCCTTCTTCGAGGGGAGGATTAAAACGCATCAGCCTTGCCAGCTCCGCAAGCCACGGGCGATACGTTCCACCGCTTCCTGTAGGCGATCAAGGTTTTGCGTGTAGGCAAAACGCACATGATGGCCAGCCTGATAACGACCAAAATCCAGGCCCGGCGTAAACGCCACATGTTCGGTTTCGAGGAAATGACGGCAAAACGCGAAGGCATCGCCGCCGAACGCGCTGATATCGGCGTACAAGTAGAACGCGCCTTCGGGCTCTACGGCGATGCCGAAACCCAACTCGCGCAAGGCCGGCAGCAGGAAGTCGCGACGGCGCCCGAATTCGGCGCGGCGCTCTTCCAAAATGCTCAGGGTTTGCTCGGTGAAACACGCCAGCGCCGCGTACTGGGCCATGCTCGGTGCGCTGATGTAGAGGTTCTGCGCCAGCTTCTCCAGTTCGCCCACCGCCGCCGGTGGCGCCACCAGCCAGCCGAGGCGCCAGCCGGTCATGCCGAAATACTTCGAAAAACTATTTAAGACGAAGGCTTCGTCGTCGACCTCCAGCACGCTGGCGGCATCGGTGCCGTAGGTGAGGCCGTGATAGATCTCGTCCACCACCAAATGGCCGTTACGCGCCTTGATGGCACTCGACAACCCCGCCAGTTCATCGCGGGCCAGAATGGTACCGGTCGGGTTGGCCGGCGAGGCAACCAGAGCGCCAACGCTGTCTGCGTTCCAGTGTTTGGCCACCAGCTCGGCGGTCAATTGGTAGCGCACGTCCGGGCCAACCGGCACCAACTGCGCCGCACCTTCGACCAGACGCAGGAAATGTCGATTGCACGGGTAGCCTGGGTCCGCCAATAACCAATGCTTGCCCGGATCGACCAGCAGGCTGCTGGCCAGCAGCAACGCGCCAGAGCCACCGGGCGTGATCAAAATGCGCTCAGGGTCGACGCTCAGGCCGTAGCGCTGCTGGTAAAAACCACTGATCGCCTGGCGCAGCTCGGGCAGCCCGCGGGCCGCGGTATAGCGCGTCTTGCCATTGGCAAGCGCGGCTTGGCCGGCCTGGATAATCGGCTCGGCCGTGGTGAAATCCGGCTCGCCGATCTCCAGGTGGATAACATCATGACCGGCCGCCTGCAGTTCATTGGCTCGCGCCAGCAGCGCCATGACATGAAAAGGTTCGATGGCGCGACTGCGCGCACTGTAGGGCTGGGCCATTAGCCTTCCTTAGACGGTGAGGACAAAATTCAGATTCTACCGAACCCGCGCGGTAAAACATGCTCTATTGCCTGCTCGGTCGTCCGTGATGAACCGAGCAAGCGCCGGCAAAACGACTAAAATCAACATTCGAGACACGCTATACCCAGCCATGGCGGGCTATGCCAGTTTGCAAGCCTGCCACGTTGGGCCTCGACAACCGGGAGTGGCGCACCCCGAATCTATCTGGTAAGTTCGCCCGCTTGCAGCCGCAGGGCCGGCAGGTGTCGGTGACGTTGCAATCCTGCGCAATGGATTAGAAGAGTGAGAGGCGGTCTATTCATGTCCACCCAAGCAAAGCAACAGCAGACTCAAGGCCTCGGCGGCTTCGAACCCTATGTGGAAAAAAAGGGCGAGGAGTACATGGGCGAGCCCATGCGCGAGCACTTCACCAAGATCCTGAACAAGTGGAAACAGGACTTGATGCAGGAGGTTGACCGTACCGTTGACCACATGAAGGACGAAGCAGCCAACTTTCCTGATCCGGCCGACCGTGCGAGCCAGGAAGAAGAGTTCGCCCTTGAACTGCGTGCGCGTGATCGAGAGCGCAAGCTGATCAAAAAGATCGACAAGACCCTGCAACTGATCAAAGACGAGGAATACGGCTGGTGCGAATCCTGCGGCGTCGAGATTGGTATTCGCCGCCTGGAAGCCCGCCCAACCGCGGACCTGTGCGTAGACTGCAAGACCTTGGCTGAAATCAAGGAAAAACAGGTCGGCAAGTAATCCTGCCGGGCTGAATGCAAGAAACAAAAAATGGGGCGTGCTAACGCCCCATTTTTGTTTCTGGCGTTCAGCGGTTTTCCAGTAGTATCCGGCCCATGACAGCCTCTACCTATATCGGGCGTTTCGCCCCTACGCCCAGCGGCCACCTGCACTTCGGTTCGCTGGTTGCCGCCCTTGCCTCCTACCTCGATGCCCGCGCCAATCACGGCCGCTGGTTGATGCGCATGGAAGACCTCGACCCACCCCGCGAAGAGCCTGGTGCCCAGGCGGCGATCCTGCACGCCCTTGAAAGCTATGGCTTCGAGTGGGATGGGGAACTGGTCCGACAAAGCGAGCGGCATGATGCCTACGCTAAAGTCTTGAACGACATGTTCAACCACGGCCTGGCTTACGCCTGTACCTGCTCGCGTAAACAATTGGAGCCCTACCACGGCATCTATCCAGGCCTGTGCCGCAACCTCGGGCACGATCAGCAAGACGCGGCGATCCGCTTGCGCGTACCTGAGCTGGAATACCACTTTACCGACCGTGTGCAAGGCGAATTCCGACAGCACTTGGGCCGTGATATAGGCGACTTCATCATCCGCCGTCGCGATGGCCTGTATGCCTATCAACTGGCGGTGGTGCTCGACGATGCCTGGCAAGGTGTCACCGACATCGTGCGCGGCGCCGACCTGCTCGATTCCACGCCGCGCCAGCTGTACCTGCAGGAACTGCTGGGCCTGCGCCAACCGCGCTACCTGCATGTGCCGCTGATCACCCAGCCGGACGGCAACAAGCTGGGCAAATCCTACCGTTCACCGCCATTGACACCCGACCAAGCCACGCCTTTGCTATTGAGGGCGTTGCGCGCCCTCGGCCAGCAACCCGGCAGTGAACTGCTGCACGCCAGCCCACGGGAACTGCTGGATTGGGGCATTTCACACTGGGATGCCAGCCTGATCCCGCGCACACTCACACTGGCCGAAGCGCAATTGAGTTGAAGGCGCTTGCAGCTTGCCAAGCATCCGTTACCATCGCGGCAGTTTTTTAATCAGAGGCCAACATGTACATCTATCGATTGGTCCTGCTGCTGGTCGTCGGGATCTACCTGTTTTCCCCCGCCATCATGGATTGGTGGATCGACGCCACGGGCGCCTGGTATCGCCCTTATCTGCTGTGGTTGATCCTGATCGTCGTGACTTTCATCCTGCAGAGCCAAAAAGATGCCGATGAGCTTTAGCCTCACCCAGATGCTGCTGATCAGCGCCGCCTACCTGGCTGCACTGTTCGGGGTTGCCTGGATCAGTGAGCGCGGAATGATTCCGCGGGCGATCATTCGCCATCCGTTGACCTACACCTTGTCACTGGGCGTCTACGCCAGCGCCTGGGCATTTTATGGCACCGTGGGGCTGGCCTATCAGTATGGCTACGGCTTCCTGTCCAGCTACCTGGGCGTGTCCGGCGCGTTTCTGCTGGCGCCGGTGTTGCTGTACCCGATCCTGAAAATCACCCGCACCTATCAGCTATCGTCCCTGGCGGACTTGTTTGCCTTCCGCTTTCGCAGCACCTGGGCCGGCGCGCTGACCACCATTTTCATGCTGCTCGGCGTACTGCCGTTGCTGGCCCTGCAGATCCAGGCGGTGGCCGACTCCATCAGCATCCTCACCCGCGAACCGGTGCAGCACCGCGTCGCCCTGGCTTTTTGCGCACTGATCACGCTGTTCACGATTTTCTTCGGCTCACGCCATATCGCCACCCGCGAGAAACACGAAGGCCTGGTGTTTGCGATCGCCTTCGAGTCGGTGATCAAGCTGATCGCCATCGGCGGTGTCGGCCTGTATGCGTTGTACGGCGTATTCGACGGGCCGCAACAGCTGGAGCTGTGGTTGCTGCAAAACCAGACCGCCCTCGCCGCTCTGCACACGCCGTTACAGGAAGGCCCATGGCGCACATTGCTGCTGGTGTTCTTTGCCTCCGCGATCGTGATGCCGCACATGTACCACATGACGTTCACCGAGAACCTCAACCCGCGTTCGTTAGTGAGCGCAAGCTGGGGCTTGCCGCTGTTCCTGCTGTTGATGAGCCTGGCGGTGCCGCTGATCCTGTGGGCCGGCCTCAAGCTCGGCGCCACTACCAACCCCGAATACTTCACCCTTGGCGTTGGTATTGCCGCCAACAGCAAATCCCTCGCATTGCTGGCTTACGTCGGCGGTTTGTCGGCAGCCAGTGGCTTGATCATCGTCACCACGCTGGCACTCTCCGGTATGGCGCTCAATCACCTGGTGCTGCCGCTGTATCAGCCGCCGGCCGAAGGTAATATCTACCGCTGGCTGAAATGGACGCGCCGCGCGCTGATCGTCGCCATCATCATGGCCGGCTATGGTTTCTACCTGCTGCTGGGCGCTGGGCAAGACCTGGCCAACCTCGGGATCGTTGCGTTTGTCGCGACCTTGCAGTTCTTGCCGGGCGTGTTGTCGGTGCTGTACTGGCCGACCGCCAACCGTCGCGGCTTTATTGCCGGGCTGCTGGCAGGCATTCTGGTGTGGATGGTGACCATGCTGCTGCCGCTGGTCGGCAACCTGCAGGGCTTCTACATTCCGCTGCTGAACATGATCTACGTGCTGGACGACACCAGTTGGCACATGGCGGCGATAGCCTCCTTGGCCGCCAACGTGCTGATGTTTACCCTGATCTCGCTGTTCACCAACGCCAGCCCGGAAGAAACCAGCGCCGCCGAAGCCTGCGCGGTGGACAACGTGCGCCGCCCGCAACGCCGCGAGCTGCACGCCGCCTCGCCGCAGGAGTTCGCCACCCAGTTGGCCAAGCCGTTAGGCGCCAAGGCTGCGCAAAAGGAAGTCGAGCAGGCGCTGCGCGACCTTTACCTGCCGTTTGACGAGCGCCGCCCGTATGCCCTGCGCCGTTTACGTGACCGCATTGAGGCCAACCTCTCCGGCCTGATGGGCCCGAGCGTGTCCCAGGACATGGTGGAAACCTTCTTGCCCTACAAGGCCGGTGGCGAAAACTACGTGACCGAAGACATCCATTTCATCGAGAGCCGGCTGGAGGACTACCACTCACGCCTCACCGGCCTTGCCGCCGAACTCGACGCCCTGCGCCGTTACCATCGCCAGACCCTGCAGGAACTGCCGATGGGCGTGTGCTCGCTGGCCAAGGATCAAGAGATCCTGATGTGGAACAAGGCCATGGAAGAACTCACCGGCATCGCCGCACAACGTGTTGTGGGTTCGCGCCTGAATACCTTGGGCGAGCCCTGGAAAGAACTGCTGCAAGGCTTTATTAACCTGCCCGACGAGCACTTGCACAAACAGCACCTGGCGCTGGACGGCCAGACCCGCTGGCTCAACCTGCACAAAGCCGCGATCGACGAGCCGCTGGCACCGGGTAACAGTGGCCTCGTGCTGCTGGTGGAAGACCTGACCGAAACCCAGATGCTCGAAGACAAGCTGGTGCACTCCGAGCGCCTGGCCAGCATCGGTCGCCTGGCCGCGGGTGTGGCCCATGAAATCGGCAACCCGATCACCGGTATCGCGTGCCTGGCGCAAAACCTGCGCGAAGAGCGCGAAGAAGACGCCGAAATCACTGAAATCAGCGGGCAGATCCTCGAGCAGACCAAGCGCGTGTCACGCATCGTGCAGTCGTTGATGAGCTTCGCCCACGCCGGCGCGCATCAGAACCAGGACGAAGCAGTGTGCCTGGCGGAAGTGGCGCAGGATGCCATTGGGCTGTTGGCCTTGAACCGGCGCAATTTCGAAGTACAGTTTTTTAACCTGTGCGACCCGAACCATTGGGTCGACGGCGACTCCCAACGCTTGGCGCAGGTGCTGATCAACCTGCTTTCAAACGCCCGTGACGCGACGCCTGCCGGCAGTGCGGTACGCGTCAAGAGCGAGGCTTTCGAGCACACGGTCGACCTGATCGTGGAGGATGAAGGCAGCGGTATTCCACAGAACATCATGGACCGATTGTTCGAACCTTTCTTCACCACCAAGGACCCGGGTGAAGGTACCGGTCTGGGCCTTGCACTGGTCTATTCCATCGTTGAAGAGCATTATGGACAAATCACCATCGACAGCCCGGCTGACACCGAAAGCCAACGCGGCACCCGTATTCGGGTGACCTTGCCGCGTCATGTCGAAGCGACGTCCGCTGTGAACTGAGACCGTCGAGAGAATTGAATCAATGCCGCACATTTTGATCGTCGAAGACGAAACCATTATCCGCTCTGCCTTGCGTCGCCTGCTTGAACGTAATCAGTACCAGGTCAGCGAAGCCGGCTCGGTGCAGGAAGCCCAAGAGCGTTTCAGCATTCCCACATTCGACCTGATTGTCAGCGACCTGCGCCTGCCGGGCGCGCCGGGTACCGAGCTGATCAAGCTTGGCCAGGGCACGCCTGTGCTGATCATGACCAGCTACGCCAGCCTGCGCTCGGCCGTGGACTCGATGAAGATGGGCGCGGTGGACTACATTGCCAAGCCTTTCGATCACGACGAAATGCTCCAAGCGGTGGCGCGCATCCTGCGTGACCGTCAGTCGGCCGGCAGTGCGCCAGCCGAGCAGCGTCCAGCCACCAAGGCCGCCGAGAAGCCGGGTGTCGATAACAGCAACGGCGAGATCGGCATCATCGGCTCCTGCCCACCCATGCAGGACTTGTACAGCAAGATCCGCAAAGTGGCGCCCACCGACTCCAATGTATTGATCCAGGGCGAGTCGGGCACCGGTAAAGAGTTGGTGGCCCGAGCCCTGCACAACCTGTCCAAACGCGCCAAGGCGCCGATGATTTCGGTGAACTGCGCGGCGATCCCCGAATCCCTGATCGAGTCCGAACTGTTCGGCCACGAAAAAGGCGCATTTACCGGCGCCAGCGCCGGGCGTGCGGGGTTGGTCGAAGCGGCGGATGGCGGCACCTTGTTCCTCGACGAAATCGGCGAGTTGCCCCTGGAAGCCCAGGCGCGCTTGCTGCGCGTGTTGCAGGAAGGCGAGATTCGCCGCGTCGGCTCGGTGCAATCACAAAAGGTCGATGTGCGCCTGATCGCTGCGACCCACCGTGACCTCAAGAGCCTGGCCAAGATCGGCCAGTTCCGGGAAGACTTGTATTACCGCCTGCACGTTATCGCCCTCAAGCTGCCGGCCTTGCGCGAGCGTGGCGCCGACGTCAACGAGATCGCCAACGCGTTCCTGCTGCGCCAGAGCGCGCGCATCAACCGTACCGACCTCAAGTTTGCCGCCGACGCCGAGCAGGCGATTCGGCACTACTCGTGGCCGGGTAACGTGCGCGAACTGGAAAACGCGGTCGAGCGTGCAGTGATTTTGTCGGAGAGCCCGGAAATTTCTGCCGAGCTGCTGGGTATCGATATCGAGCTGAGCGACCTGGAAGACGACGACTTCATCGGCCTGGCCCCGCAACAGGGCGGTGGCAGCAATACCAGCCATGAGCCAACCGAAGATCTGTCACTGGAAGACTACTTCCAGCACTTCGTGCTTGAGCATCAAGACCATATGACCGAGACCGAACTGGCGCGCAAGCTGGGCGTGAGCCGCAAGTGCCTGTGGGAACGCCGCCAACGCCTGGGCATTCCACGGCGCAAAACCGGGGTGGCCAGCGAAAGCTGAGGGCGTGCCCCCACAGGTAACACCCTCAGATGTGAAAAAACTGTTACCGCGACATTTTCACGTAACAGAAGCCGGGGCTTACGGTAACGAAGCCCCGGCTTTTTTTTGCCTTTCAAAAAGCCAAAACCAGCCCAACCCCCCGGTTTTGTTGGGTGGCACAAAAGTTGGCACGCACCCTGCTATATGCTTAGTACAAAAACAATAACAAGCTTTGTACAAGACAATAAAAATAAGACGAATCGACTCACGCATAACAAAAACAACACGGCGGAGGCGCAGCTAACTGATTCTTTTGGAGAGGCGTTGCATTTGGGGCTTGCCCCGCAACCAGGCCGAGAACAACAAAAACTGCCCTAAGGCAGAGCCTGAACTGGTTGGATCGTAGATCAGCAACACAGCGACCAAAGCAATCCGTTTGCTCTTGGCTCCCGATTGGGAGTGTCATGAAGGTGAAGCTTCATGGCGAGGGCGATCAACAAAAACAAAAAGCCCGCAACCATAATAAAAATAGAGCACGCAACTACTTCTGGGGGAGCTTCGGCTCCCCTTGTGGTTTCCGGCATTTGACCACTTAACACCCTTCTTTAAGCTTCTGGCTCAAGCCTTGCAGCTTGTTCCTACACCATCCCTCGACTAAATGCTAGAATCCCCGCCCATCATGCGGTCATTCTTCGTTATGGCCGAACATTCCTTCAAACAGTGCATCCCATGCTGAAGAAGTTGTTCCAGTCATTCCGTTCCCCCTTGCGTCGTACGCAACACATTCGCAGCACGCCTGAAGTGCTTAACAGCAATCAGCATTCATTGCAGCGCGCTCAATTCAGCCGTTATGCAGTGAACATCGTCGAACGTTTGCAGAACGCCGGCTACCAGGCTTATCTGGTGGGCGGCTGCGTACGTGACATGCTGCTCAATATCACGCCCAAGGATTTCGACGTCGCCACCAGCGCCACGCCGGAGCAGGTGCGTGCCGAGTTTCGCAATGCGCGAATCATCGGCCGCCGCTTCAAGTTGGTGCACATCCACTTTGGTCGCGAAATCATCGAGGTCGCGACGTTCCGCGCAGGCCATCCGCAAAACGATGACGAGGAAGACACCAATCAGTCTTCCCGCAACGAGAGCGGCCGCATCCTGCGTGACAACGTGTACGGCACCTTGGAAGAAGACGCGCAGCGCCGCGACTTCACCATCAACGCTCTGTATTACGATCCGGTCAGCGAGCGCATCCTCGATTACGCCAATGGCGTACACGATATTCGCAACAACCTGATCCGCCTGATCGGCGACCCGACGCAGCGCTACCAGGAAGACCCGGTACGCATGCTGCGCGCCGTGCGTTTTGCCGCGAAGCTGAACTTCGGCATCGAGAAACATACCGCTGCGCCGATTCGCGAACTGGCGCCGATGCTGCGGGAAATCCCTTCGGCACGCCTGTTCGAAGAAGTGCTCAAGCTGTTCCTCTCAGGTTATGCCGCCGACACCTTCGAAATGTTGGTCGACCTGCAACTGTTCGACCCGCTGTTCCCGGCCAGCGCCGAGGCACTGGAATACAACCCGACGTACACCCACACACTGATCAGCGAGGCGTTGGTCAACACCGACCTGCGCATCAAGCAGAACAAACCGGTAACGCCGGCGTTCCTGTTTGCCGCCCTGCTGTGGCCGGCCCTGCCCAAGCGCGTATTGCGCCTGCAGGACCGTGGCATGCCGCCGATCCCGGCCATGCAGGAAGCCGCCCACGAGCTGATCGCCGAACAGTGCCAGCGCATTGCTATTCCAAAACGTTTCACCATGCCGATCCGCGAGATCTGGGACATGCAGGAGCGCCTGCCGCGTCGCAGTGGCAAACGCGCCGACCTGTTGCTGGACAACCCGCGCTTCCGTGCCGGCTACGACTTCCTGCTGCTGCGCGAAAGCGCCGGCGAGCAGACCGACGGCCTGGGCGAATGGTGGACCGACTACCAGGATGCCAATGACAGCCAGCGCCGCGACATGATTCGCGACCTCGGCAGCAAAGGCGATGGCGAAGGCACTGGCCCGAAAAAACGTCGGCGCAGCGGCACCAAGCGTAAACGCAGCGCGGCCGATGCGTCGGGCGCTGCGGGCGAATAAACGTGGAACGCATCTACATCGGCATGGGCAGCAACCTGGCTGCCCCGGACCAGCAATTGCGCAGCGCTGTCGAAGCCCTGGCGCAATTACCCGGCACTGCTCTCGTTGGCGTGTCGGCATTCTATCAAAGCGACTCCCTGCTCCCGGGCCAACCGCGCTACACCAATGCGGTCGCCGCCCTGGACAGTGATCTTGCGCCACTGGATCTACTCGATGCGCTGCAAGCCATCGAGAACGACCAGGGCCGCGAGCGCCTGGAACGCTGGGGCCCGCGCACCCTGGACCTGGATATCCTGCTGTTTGGCGAACGCCTGATCGACGCGCCGCGCCTCAAGGTGCCGCACTATCAAATGCATCTGCGTGCGTTTGTGCTGTACCCGCTGGCTGAACTGGCACCTGCGGACCTGCAACTGCCCGGCGGCCAAACACTCAGCGAGCTGTTGGCAGCCTGCCCGTTTGTCGGCCTGGAGCGCCTGCCCCAAGACTGACTCGGTCAAAGTGGGAGCTGGCTTGCCAGCGATGCGCATAGGTATCTACACAACCGGTTAACACGAAGTCTGTGACAGGTGTGTTGTTGTGGCGAGCAGGCTTGTCCTGCGTTGGGCTGCGAAGCGGCCCCAGTAAAGGCAGCGCATTTTTCCTGAAAGAACTCAGCGTCTGGGTTAGGGGCTGCTTCGCAGCCCAACGCAGGACAAGCCTGCTCGCCACAGGAGAAATTGGCTGCCTTCAAACGTTGTGTAGATACCTATGCTGCGATGCGGGCAACTCGGCACACCCGCTATTGCGCGGCGATGCCATCGCAGGCAAGCCAGCTCCCACCCGTAACAGGGGTAACACCCCACTCGTAACAATGCGGTAACACATCCAATTGACTTCCCGTGTCCTCATCACGACTATAGGCGTCCCGCTGCCGCCAACCCGGCGCTGAAGGGCGCAATCCAGGCCTTATAAGCACTGCTCTCAAGACAGTGCGCCTGTATAAACGAAGACTCACGCGCGTTACTCGCTGTTTCCAAGCGCCTGAACGAGGACCCTTTCCATGCCAGACATTACCCTGACCACCTTGCAGAGCCTCAAGCTCAAAGGTGAAAAAATCACCATGCTGACCTGCTATGACGCCACCTTCGCCCACGCCAGCTGTGAGGCCGGGGTTGAAGTGCTGTTGATTGGCGATTCACTGGGCATGGTTCTTCAAGGGAATGACAGCACCCTGCCGGTCACCACTGACGAACTCGCGTACCACACGGCCAGCGTCAAACGCGGTAACAACGGCGCCTTTATCATCGCTGACCTGCCGTTCATGGGTTACGCCACCCTTGAACAAACCTTCCAGAACGCCGGCAAGTTGATGCAAGCCGGCGCCCACATGATCAAAGTCGAAGGCGCGGTGTGGCTGGCGGAGTCGATCCGGCTGCTGGCTGAGCGCGGCGTTCCGGTGTGCGTGCACATGGGCCTGACACCGCAGTCGGTGAACATCTTCGGCGGCTACAAGGTGCAAGGCCGCAATGAAGCCCAGGCGCGGCAGATGCGTGCGGATGCGATTGCCCTGGAGCAAGCCGGCGCAGCGATGATCCTGCTCGAATGCGTGCCCAGCGAACTGGCGGCAGAAATTACCCAGGCGGTCAAAGTGCCAGTGATCGGCATTGGCGCAGGTTCGGCCACCGACGGCCAAGTGCTGGTGGTACATGACATGCTCGGCCTGTCGCTGACCGGTCGTGCGCCAAAATTCGTGAAAAACTTCATGGCCGGCCAAGACAGCATCCAGGCAGCCCTGGCTGCTTACGTGCGTGAAGTCAAAGCCGTGACCTTCCCTGGCGACGAACACGGGTTCTCTGCATGAACACCGTTAAAACCGTAAGAGAACTGCGCGCCGCCGTCGCCCACGCGCGCAGTGCCGGCAAGCGCATTGGCTTTGTGCCCACCATGGGCAATCTGCACAGCGGCCACGCCACCTTGGTGACCAAGGCCGCACAGCAATCGGACTTTGTGGTGGCGAGCATTTTCGTCAACCCACTGCAGTTCGGCGCCGGCGAAGACCTGGACAAGTACCCGCGCACGCTGGCCGCCGACCAGGAAAAACTCCTGCAAGCCGGATGCAACCTGTTGTTTGCGCCCACCGTCGAGGAAATGTACCCCGGCGGCATGACCGGCCAGACCCGCGTGAGTGTCCCGCAACTGTCCGAAGGCCTGTGCGGCGCCAGCCGGCCCGGGCACTTCGAAGGCGTCGCGACGGTGGTGAGCAAACTGTTCAACATGGTCCAGCCGGACATGGCCGTGTTTGGCCAGAAGGACTACCAGCAACTGGCGGTCATCCGCGCCATGGTGCATGACCTGAACATGCCGATCCAGATCATCGGCGAGCCTACCGTGCGTGCCGCCGACGGCCTGGCGCTGTCGTCGCGCAACGGTTACCTCAACGAAGAACAGCGCGCGATTGCGCCGGTGCTCTACCGCAGCCTCAGCCAGATTGCAGCGGCGATAAAAGGCGGTGAGCAGGATTTCGCCAAGCTGCGTGCCGAGCAGATCGCGCAGATTGAAGCTGCCGGGCTGCGCATGGATTACCTGGAAGTGCGCCAAGGTGTGCACCTGCGTGCGGCCACGCCTGAAGATCGGGATATCGTCATCCTCGTGGCGGCCTATCTAGGTGCGACACGCCTGATCGACAACCTGCATTTGACCCTCAACTGAGCCCGCCAGGCACTCGCCTGTTGCTCTGCCCGCTGCGCCGGTATAAAAAAGTACCGGCGACAGCGCAGACAAAGCCAAGACATATCGACACGCTAGGTTTAATGTAATCGCCCTGCGCCATTGTTGGCGTTGACCGGACTCAAACGCCTGATGAAAGACTCAACGTTCCGGATTTAGAAGTGTCCTAAAGGCAAGTCCCCGTAATAAAAGGAAACCCGCAGCGATGGCGTACTACCGCACTCCTCATGACGTTACCGCTCTGCCCGCTTGGCAAGCGCTCAATCAACATCGCCAAGCCATGCAGGATTTCAGCATGCGCGACGCGTTCAATGCCGATCCCCAGCGTTTTTCCCAGTTCACCTTGAGCAGCTGCGGGCTTTTCCTCGATTACTCGAAAAACCTGATCACCGCCGAAACCCGCACCTTGCTCGTGAACCTGGCCAATGAAGTCGGCCTGAAGGACGCGATCAACGCGCTGTACGCAGGCGAACCGGTCAACTCTTCCGAAGGTCGCCCCGCCCTGCACACCGCGCTGCGCCGCCCAGTGGGCGACAAGCTGTCGGTCAACGGCGTAAACATCATGCCGGACGTGCACAAGGTGTTGAACCAGATCACTGACCTGGTCGGCCGCATCCACGACGGCCTGTGGCGTGGTTACACCGAGAAGCCGATCACTGACGTAGTGAACATCGGTATCGGTGGCTCGTTCCTCGGCCCGGAGCTGGTCTCCGAGGCCTTGCTGTCCTACGCCCACAAAGGCGTGCGCTGCCACTACCTGGCAAACATCGACGGCAGCGAGTTCCACGAGCTGACCCAGAAGCTGCGCGCCGAGACCACGCTGTTTATCGTTTCGTCCAAATCCTTCAACACCCTCGAAACCCTGAAAAACGCCCAGGCCGCTCGCGCCTGGTACCTGGCCCAGGGTGGTTCGGAAGCCGAGCTGTACCGTCACTTCATCGCCGTATCGAGCAACAACGCGGCGGCCGTGGCGTTCGGTATCCGTGAAGAGAACATCTTCCCGATGTGGGACTGGGTCGGCGGCCGTTACTCGCTGTGGTCGGCCATTGGCTTGCCAATCGCCCTGGCCATCGGCATGTCCAACTTCAAAGAGCTGTTGTCCGGTGCCTACACCATGGACCAGCACTTCCAGAACGCGTCGTTCGAGCAAAACATGCCGGTGCTGCTGGGCCTGCTGGGCGTGTGGTACGGCAACTTCTGGGGTGCGCAGAGCCATGCGATCCTGCCGTATGACCACTACCTGCGTAACATCACTAAACACTTGCAACAGCTGGACATGGAGTCCAACGGCAAAAGCGTGCGCCAGGACGGCACACCGGTGTCTACCGATACTGGCCCGGTGATCTGGGGCGGCGTCGGCTGCAACGGTCAGCATGCTTACCACCAGTTGCTGCACCAGGGGACCCAACTGATCCCGGCCGACTTCATTGTGCCGATCGTCAGCTTCAACCCGGTGTCCGACCACCACCAGTGGCTGTACGCCAACTGCCTGTCCCAGAGCCAGGCACTGATGCTCGGCAAGACCCGTGGCGAAGCCGAAGCCGAACTGCGCGAAAAAGGCCTGCCGGAAGCCGAAGTGCAGAAGCTGGCGCCGCACAAGGTGATCCCGGGCAACCGTCCGAGCAACACCATCGTGGTCGAGCGCATCAGCCCACGTCGTTTGGGCGCACTGGTGGCCATGTATGAACACAAAGTGTTTGTACAAAGCGTGGTCTGGGGCATCAACGCCTTTGACCAATGGGGCGTGGAGCTTGGCAAAGAGCTGGGCAAAGGCGTCTACAACCGCCTGACCGGCGCTGAAGAAACCCTGGCTGACGATGCGTCGACCCAGGGCCTGATCAACTACTTCCGCGGCCGTCACCGCGGCTGAGGCCGGTACACCAAGGCCAACGTCCGTTTGGACGTTGGCCTTGAACCCTCTCCCCACAGCGTGCATCTTTATGCCTTGTCGCTAAAACAAGAATAAGGACCGCTCATGTTCGATATCAGCACATTCCCCAACGCCGATGCCGTCCGCCAGGCCGCGCAGCTCAGTCAAGACGAGTACCAGCGCCTCTATCGCCAATCCATTGAGCAACCCGATACTTTCTGGGCCGAACAGGCCAAGGGCTTTCTCGACTGGACCAAACCCTGGCACACCGTGCAGCACTCGGATATCACCACCGGCGCCGCCCAGTGGTTTGCCGGCGGCCAACTCAACGTCAGCTACAACTGCATCGACCGTCACCTGGCGCAACGCGCCGACCAGCCGGCCTTTATCTGGGAAGGCGACGATCCTGCAAAGTCCGCCAAAATTTCCTACCGCCAACTTCATCAAAACGTCAGCCGCTTGGCCAATGTGCTGAAAAGCCGTGGAGTGAAAAAAGGCGACCGGGTGTGCATCTACATGCCGATGATCCCGGAAGCCGCCTACGCCATGCTCGCCTGCACACGGATTGGCGCGGTGCACTCGGTGGTGTTCGGCGGCTTCTCTCCGGATGCCCTGCGCGACCGCATTCTCGATGCCGACTGTCGCACCGTGATCACCGCTGATGAAGGCGTGCGCGGCGGCAAGCCGGTGGCCTTGAAAAAGAATGTCGACAAAGCCCTGGCCAGTTGCCCGAACGTCAGCACGGTACTGGTGGTGGAGCGCACCGGTGCGGACCTTGACTGGGTAGAGGGCCGAGACCTCAAGTATCAGGCCGCCCTGGACGCCGCGAGCGCTGATTGCCCGCCCGAGCCGATGGACGCCGAAGATCCGCTGTTTATCCTCTACACCTCCGGCAGCACCGGCAAACCCAAGGGCGTGCTGCACACCACCGGCGGCTACCTGCTGCAAGCGGCGATGACCTTCAAGTACGTGCTCGACTACCGTGACGGCGAAGTGTTCTGGTGTACCGCCGACGTGGGTTGGGTCACCGGCCACAGCTATATCGTGTACGGCCCGCTGGCCAATGGCGCGACGTCACTGATGTTCGAAGGTGTGCCAAGTTACCCGGACAGCTCGCGCTTCTGGCAGGTCATCGATAAACACCAAGTGAATATCTTCTACACCGCGCCCACCGCCTTGCGCGCGCTGATGCGTGAGGGCCACGGGCCGCTGCAGAATACCTCGCGCGCCAGCCTGCGCCTGCTGGGCAGCGTCGGCGAGCCGATCAACCCCGAGGCCTGGGATTGGTACTTCAACGCCGTGGGCGAGCAGCGCTGCCCGATTGTTGATACCTGGTGGCAGACCGAAACCGGCGGCATCATGCTCAGCCCGCTGGTCAGCGCGCAACGGATCAAACCCGGTTGCGCCACCCAACCGATGTTTGGCGTGCAGCCGGTGCTGCTGGATGAGCACGGCAAGGAGCTCAGCGGCGCCGGCAGTGGCGTGCTCGCCATCAAGGCCAGTTGGCCGGGGCAGATCCGCAGCGTCTACGGCGACCCGCAGCGCATGCTCGACACCTATTTCAAACCCTACCCCGGCTACTACTTCACTGGCGACGGTGCGCGCCGCGATGAAGATGGCGACTACTGGATCACCGGCCGCATTGACGACGTGATCAACGTGTCCGGCCACCGCATCGGCACCGCCGAAGTGGAAAGCGCGCTAGTGCTGCACGACCAAGTGGCCGAAGCCGCTGTGGTCGGTTACCCGCACGACGTCAAAGGCCAGGGCATCTATGCCTTTGTCACCCCCATGAACGGCGTCGAGCCCAGCGATGCGCTGAAAAAGCACCTGCTGGAGCTGGTCAGCAAGGAAATCGGCAGCTTTGCCAAGCCGGAACTGATCCAATGGGCACCGGCCTTGCCGAAAACCCGCTCGGGCAAGATCATGCGGCGTATTTTGCGCAAGATCGCCTGCAACGAACTCGACAGCCTCGGCGACACCTCGACCCTGGCCGACCCGAGCGTGGTGGACGGCCTGATCGACAAACGCCTGAACCGATAGGAGCCACCCAGAGTCGCCATGGAATTTATCCGCAGCCGTATCGAAACCCAGCTGATGAGCCTCACCGGCTTGTCACTCGGCCAGTTGGACCTGGAAAATCCCAAGGGCGACCCCGGCCTGTTCGGGCCGGACTCTGTAAGTTGGCAGGTGCATGGCGACTTCAGCAGCATGCTGATCGGCGGCATCAGCGCGTTGATGCTGCAAGCCTTGCACCCGCTGGCCCTGGCTGGCGTGTGGGACCATTCCAACTTTCGCCAGGACATGCTCGGGCGCTTGCGCCGCACCTCGCAGTTTATTTCCGGCACCACGTTCGGCTCGCGCCAGGACGCCGAATGGCTGATTGAGAAGGTGCGCACCATCCACCTGCAAGTGGTCGGGCATGCGCCGGATGGGCGAGCCTATGCGGCCAGTGACACGGAGCTGCTGACGTGGGTACACGTGGCGGAGGTCAGTAACTTTCTGGCAGCACACCTGCGTTATCGCAACCCGCATCTGTCGGGTCGTGATCAGGACCGCTATTACACTGAAATTGCCTTGATAGCCGAACGATTGGGCGCACGCCACGTTCCGCGGTCGCGGCAGGAAATTTCGGATTATCTGGCGCGCATTCGTCCACAACTGCTGTGCGACGATCGCAGCCGCGAAGTGCTGCGCCTGCTGGTTAATGCGCCCGCGCCCAGCACCTTGGCCAAACCCTTTGGCAGCTTGATGATGCAGGCCGGTATCGATCTGCTGCCGGATTGGGCCAGTGCCATGCTCGAGCAACACCAGAGCCCGCTGCAACGCCAACTGATCCGCGCGGGTGTGAAGCGCAGCGCGCCCTTGCTGCGTTGGGCCATGCGTAATGGTTCGGTGCAACGCGCCCAGCGGCGGATGGGGTTGATGTAGCCCGGCGCCTATAACTGTTAAACTTCGCGCCCTCTTTTACCCGCAAGGCGCGCTTCATGACTCCCTTGAATCAGGCGCTGCGCGCCGCTCTCAACCATCGCCAAGACCTGATCAACGAGCTGCACGCCCAAGGCAACGACTGCTACCGGCTGTTCCATGGCAGCCAGGAAGGCGCCGGCGGCTTGACCATCGACCGTTACGGCCCGCAATTGCTGGTACAAAGCTTCCACCAGTCGCTGCAAACCGAGGAGCTGCTGGACCTGCATCAACAGGTCAACCAGTTCATGGGCCTGGAATTGCAGCTGGTGTACAACGACCGCTCACGTGGCAACTCGCGCATCGACCGTGAAGACACGGTGTACCGCGCCGAGCCTGCCGCTCTGGAAGATCAGGTCGGCCACGAGTGGGGCCTCAACTACCGTGTACGTGGGCGCCATGCCGGGCAAGACCCACTGCTGTTCCTGGACCTGCGCAACACTCGTGGCTGGGTCAAGGACCACAGCGCCGGCAAAAGCGTGCTGAACCTGTTCGCCTACACCTGCGGCGTGGGCTTGAGCGCCGCAGCCGGGGGCGCAAGCGAGGTGTGCAACCTGGACTTCGCCGAAGGCAACTTGGCGGTCGGGCGCGAAAACGGTCTGCTCAACCCGCAATTGCCGACCATGGAATTTGTGCAGTCCGACTACTTCCCGGCGATTCGCCAACTGGCCGGCTTGCCGATCACCCAACGTCGCGGGCAGAAGCTACCCAGCTATCCACGCCTGGAGCAGCGCCAGTTCGACCTGGTGTTGCTCGACCCACCCGCGTGGGCCAAGAGTGCTTTCGGCACCGTCGACCTGTTGCGCGACTACCAAAGCCTGCTCAAGCCAGCACTGCTGGCTACCGCCGACAATGGCGTGTTGATCTGCTGCAATAACCTGGCAAAAGTCAGCATGGATGATTGGCGTGAACAGGTGCTGCGTTGCGCTGAAAAAGCCGGTCGCCCGGTACGCGAGTGGCAAATCATCACGCCGGGCGCGGACTTCCCTTCGCAAGATCAGCAGCCACCGTTGAAGACCCTGATCCTGCAGTTGTAGTACTTTTCCCAAGGAGCGCGGTACTTCGGAACCGAAAACCCGTGCCATACTCCAAGGCACTCTCGTTCTACATAGATGGCGTCACTCATGCCCAAAGGATTGATCCGCGCCGCTGGCGCCTTGTTGACCGCCCTGGCTCTGTACAGCTTGCTGGGTTTTCTGATTCTGCCGGGCATTGCCCTACGCATTGCCAACCAACAACTGGCCAATTACGCCACGGTGCCGGCCCGTATCGAGCGCATCGAGCTCAACCCGTTCAGCCTGGAGCTGACGCTGTGGGGCTTGAAGATCGGCGAACCGGGCAAGGAACAGGTCGGTTTCGAGCGCCTGTACGCCAACCTGCAGATCGACAGCCTGTGGACGCGCGCGCTGCACCTGGCCGACATACAACTGGACCAGCCGAAGACCGAAGTGTTGTTCGACAAGACCGGCCAGTTGAACCTGGCGCAGCTGTTCAAGCTGCCGCCGAGTGAGCCGACCCCGGCCGACCCGGATGCCAAGCCATTCCCGCTACGCATCGACAGCATCAAGCTGGCCGGCGGCTATGTGTACTTTCGCGACCTGCGCCCCAGCGAGCCGATCGAATTCCTTTACGACAAACTCGACTTCGAGCTGAAAAACCTCAGCACCTTGCCCGAAGACAACGCCGACATGACCCTGGTGGCCGCCGGCCCTGAAGGCGGGCAGATCGACTGGAAAGGCAATTTCAGCCTGGTGCCGATCACTTCCGAAGGCACCCTGAAAGTCACCGACGGCAAAATGAAAGCCTGGTGGCCGTATGTGCGTGACGCCCTGCCGCTGGTGCTTGAAGACGGCGTGCTGAACTTCAGCACCGACTATAAATTCAGCCTGGCCAAAGAAACCGAACTGAACCTGACCAACACCGCTGCGAGCATCGCGCCCTTTGCGATCAAGGCGCCGGATGGCCGGCCACTGGTACGCCTGGAACGCCTGGACGTCAGCGAAACCACGGTGGACCTCGCCAAGCAGCAAGTGGTGGTCGGCAAGATCCGCAGCAACAAGCTGGAAACCTGGGCCGCCCGCGAAGCCGATGGGCAACTGGACTGGCAGAAACTGTTCGCCAGCCAACCAAGCAAACCAGCCAAGGAAATCAAGCCTGCCAGCGCGCCAGCGACCGCCGACACGCCAAACGCCGCACCTGCCGCACCGAGCAAACCCTGGCAAGTACTGCTCAAGGACGTGCAACTGCGTAACTATCAAGTGCACCTGGCGGACCGCGCTGCCAAGCCGGCAGTTGCATTGGAGTTAGGCCCGCTGAATGTCGACGTGCAGAACTTCGACAGCCTCAACAAGAGCCCCTTCACCCTGAAGGTCGACACCGGCCTGGGCAAGCAAGGCAAAATCAGCGCAACCGGCGAGGTCAACCTCAACCCGGTGAGCGCCAAGTTGAAAGTGAACACCCAAGACATCGACCTGCGCGTCGCGCAATCCTACATCAGTCCGTTTATTCGCCTGGAGCTGCGCAGCGGCATGCTGGGCAGCAACGTCGATGTGAACCTCAAAAGCACCGAGCCATTGGCGCTGCAGGTCACCGGCCGCGCTCAGGTTGACCAGTTGCACACCCTGGACACCCTCAAGACCCGCGACTTTCTCAAGTGGCAGCGCCTGGTGCTTGAAGGTGTGAACTACCAGCACGGCGACAGCCTGTCGATCGACAAGGTCAACCTGCTGCAGCCGTATGCGCGCTTTATGATCAACGATGACCGCACCACCAACATCGATGACTTGCTGATCCCGCAACCGGCCGACAATGGCGCCAAGTCGGCAGCCAAACCGGCGGCGAGCAAAGACAAGCCATTGGGCATTCATATTGGGCAGATTGCGATCAACGATGGCTCGGCCAACTTTGCCGACTTCAGCCTCACGCCCAACTTCGCCACGGCTATCCAGCAACTCAACGGGCAGATTGGCACTATCGACAGTCGCCAGGCCAAACCGGCCAGCGTCGACATCAAGGGTAAAGTGGATCGCTACGCGCCGGTGACGATCAAGGGCAGCGTCAACCCGTTTGACCCGATGGCGGCGTTGGATATCGCCACCAGCTTCAAGCGCGTCGAACTGACCACGTTGACGCCGTATTCCGGCAAGTTCGCGGGTTTCCGCATTCGCAAAGGTCGGCTTAACCTCGATTTGCACTACGTGATCACCAAAGGCCAACTAAAGGCTGAAAACAAGGTGGTGGTTGAGCAATTGCAACTCGGTGAGAAGGTCGACAGTGCCGATGCCGTCGATTTGCCGATTCGCCTGGCTATTGCGCTGCTCAAAGACTCGGATGGCAAGATCTCCATTGAGCTGCCAGTGACGGGCGACTTGAACAACCCGCAGTTCAGCGTCATGCCGATTGTGTGGCAAACCCTGCGCAACCTGGTGGTGCGTGCAGCCACGGCGCCGTTCAAGTTTATCGGTGGGTTAGTCACCGGTGGCGGCTCGCAAGACCTGGGTAATGTGTCGTTTGCCGCAGGCTCCAGCGAACTGAACAAGGATGCCGAGGGCGCCCTGAACACCTTGGCCAAGGCATTGAAAGAGCGCCCTGCCCTGCGCCTTGAAATCGAAGGCACGGCGGCGGCCAGCAGCGATGGACCATTTATCGCCGCAGATCGCCTGGAGCGTGAATACCAGTACAACTACTACAAAATCCTCCAGCGTCGCGGCGACAAGGTGCCGGCCCAAGCGTCATTGCTGGTCGTGCCGGAGAAGGAAAAAGCGCCTTTGCTCGAAGGCATCTACCGCACCCGTCTCAAGCAACAACCGCCGGCTGAGTGGAAAGACCTGAGCAGCGATGATCGCACCGCGAAGCTGCGTGATGGTTTGATCAAGTTCTGGGGCGCCAGTGATGTACTGCTGCGCCAACTCGGGCAGGACCGTGCCAGCACTATCAAGGACTACCTGGTGGACAAAGGCCAGTTGGAAGATGACCGGGTGTACTTCATAGATGCAAGCCTGGGGCAGGCGGAGAAAGACGGCCGCGTGGTAACGCCGATGCATCTGGATGCTGAGTAACCCCTAAGCGACACTTATACAACGGTGGGAGCTGGCTTGTGTGGGAGCTGGCTTGCCTGCGATGCAAACACCTCGGTTGTTCAGTTAAACCCGGGTGATGCTATCGCAGGCAAGCCAGCTCCCACACAAGCCCGCTCCCACAGTTTTATCTCCACCGGCCATGCAAATGTATTCCAGGCCTGAATAGAACAGGCCCCGACACAAGTGCCGGGGCCTGTAATGACCACATCCGTGTGGTCGGTCGCATGAACTTTAGAGGTGCATCGGGTGGATATCTAACTCACCCTAAGCCGCCGCCGTCTAGCTCAGACGATTCCTTCAGCGTTACTGAACGGTCAAACCATCAGCCGATACAGATTTAACGCCTTTGATTTTCTTGGTGATCGCAACTGCAGTGTCTTTCTGAGCCTGGGTCACAGCAGCAGTAGACGACAGCGACACTACACCGTGGTTGGTTTCGACTTTGATGTCGGTACCAGGAATACCTTTCTCGGTGACCAGATCGGATTTCACTTTAGTGGTGATCCAGGTGTCCGAAGTGCTGGTCTTGGCTTTGTCGACGTTGTCGGCTTTAACCGCGCCGCCAGCCAGCAGGCCGTCAGCGGAAACAGCGGTAACACCTTTGATTTTCTTGGTGATCGCTACAGCAGTGGCTTTCTGGGAGTCAGAGATAGCGACTGTGGAGGACAGGGAAACCACGCCTTTGTTGGTTTCAACCTTGATGTCCGAACCAGGAATGCCTTTCTCGGTCAGCAGATCAGCTTTTACTTTGGTGGTGATCCAAGTGTCCGAAGTGGACTCTTTAGCCTTGGTCATTTCACCGGCCGCCAGGGTCATTGGGGCTTGGGAAGTCTGAGCAAAGGCTACGTTAGCACCCATGGCCAGAGTCAGAGCGGTAGCAGTAGCGAGAGCGAACTTCTTCATACGAGTAACTCCTGTTTTATTAAAAGTCTGCAGCGTGTAAACCTTGATGCTGCAGCGTTAACAGGGTTATTGCAGGCAGTGTGCCAAGTCGCCAAGACGAATTAAATCCTTTATAAACAACAACTTATGAAAATAGGTAATTTTCGAAATCGTGCATCTTGCATGAAGTCGATCGTGCCTGCATGCAAGTTGCGGTTTTTGGGATTTACTAAGCGACTGATTTCCCGGCACTTTCCCTCGGGCATAAAAAAAGGACTCCGAAGAGTCCTCTTTTTCAGCGTAAAGCCAGCGGGTGATTAAACGCCCGAAGCCTTGGCTGCTGCTACGTCCTTGATGGACAGCTTGATACGGCCGCGGTTGTCCACGTCCAGTACCAGCACTTCCACTTCCTGGCCTTCTTTGAGAATGTCGGTGACTTTCTCAACACGAGCGTCGCTCAGCATGGAGATGTGCACCAGACCGTCTTTGCCCGGCAGGATGTTGACGAATGCGCCGAAGTCGACGATGCGCTCAACCTTACCTACGTAGATCTTGCCGATCTCGGCTTCAGCGGTGATGCCCAGAACGCGCTGACGGGCAGCTTCAGCCGCTTCCTTGGTTTCGCCGAAGATCTTGATCGAGCCGTCGTCTTCGATGTCGATCGAAGCCTTGGTTTCTTCACAGATCGCACGGATGGTCGCGCCGCCTTTACCGATAACATCACGGATTTTGTCGGTGTCGATTTTCATCGCGATCATGGTCGGAGCATTTTCCGACAGTTCGGTGCGGGACTGACCGATGATCTGGTTCATCTGACCGAGGATGTTCAGCCGCGCTTCCAGGGCTTGGCCCAGAGCGATCTCCATGATTTCTTCGGTGATGCCTTTGATCTTGATGTCCATCTGCAGCGCGGTAACACCTTTAGCGGTACCGGCTACTTTGAAGTCCATGTCGCCCAGGTGGTCTTCGTCGCCCAGGATGTCGGTCAGGATGGCGAACTTCTCGCCTTCTTTAACCAGGCCCATGGCGATACCGGCAACCGGTGCCTTCATCGGTACACCAGCGTCCATCAGTGCCAGGGAAGCACCGCAAACGGAAGCCATGGAGCTGGAACCGTTGGACTCAGTGATTTCCGACACAACACGGATGGTGTACGGGAACACGTCGGCAGCAGGCAGCATCGCAGCGATCGAACGACGAGCCAGGCGGCCGTGACCGATTTCGCGACGACCAGCGCCACCCATGCGACCACACTCGCCCACCGAGAACGGAGGGAAGTTGTAGTGCAGCATGAACGGGTCTTTTTTCTCGCCTTCCAGGGTGTCCAGCAGCTGTGCATCACGGGCAGTACCCAGTGTTGCAACGACCAGAGCCTGGGTTTCGCCACGGGTGAACAGCGCCGAACCGTGAGTCTTCGGCAGAACGCCGACTTCGATGTTCAGTGGGCGCACGGTGCGAGTGTCGCGACCGTCGATACGTGGCTTGCCGTTAACGATGTTTTCGCGAACGGTACGGTATTCGATTTCGCCGAAGGCCGCTTTGACTTCGCTGGAAGAAGGCTGGCCTTCTTCACCGGACAGCTTGGCTACAACCTGATCCTTCAGCTCGCCCAGGCGCGCGTAACGGTCGGCCTTGACGGTGATGGTGTAGGCGTCGGAGATGGCAGCACCGAACTCGGAGCGGATAGCACCCAGCAGTTCAGTCGCTTCAGCTTGTGGAGCCCAGGCCCACGTTGGCTTGGCAGCTTCGGCAGCCAGTTCTTTAACGGCCTTGATCACCGACTGGAACTCGTCGTGAGCAAACAGTACGGCGCCCAACATCTGGTCTTCGGTCAGCTCTTTGGCTTCCGATTCAACCATCAGTACGGCTTCCGAGGTACCGGCAACGACCATGTCCAGGCTCGACGCTTTCTGTTGCTCGTAAGTCGGGTTCAGCAGGTAGCCGGTGCTTTCGTGGAAAGCCACGCGCGCTGCGCCAATCGGGCCATCGAAAGGAATGCCGGAGATAGCCAGGGCAGCCGAGGTACCGATCATCGCAGCGATGTCCGGATCGGTCTTCTTGCTGGTGGAAACGACGGTGCAGACAACCTGCACTTCGTTCATGAAGCCTTCTGGGAACAGCGGACGGATCGGACGGTCGATCAGTCGGGAAGTCAGGGTTTCTTTCTCGGAAGGACGGCCTTCACGCTTGAAGAAACCGCCAGGGATCTTACCGGCAGCGTAAGTCTTTTCCTGGTAGTGAACGGAAAGAGGGAAGAAGCCTTTGCTCGGGTCAGCGGTCTTGGCGCCAACAACGGTCACCAATACGGTAACGTCGTCGTCAACGGTAACCAGCACTGCGCCGGAGGCTTGACGGGCGATACGGCCTGTCTCAAGGGTAACGGTCGACTGACCGAACTGGAATTTTTTGATAACCGGGTTCACGGTGTCCTACCTTCTTTGTGGCTCTTGGGGGAACTTGTCTTCTTGCGAAATTCTTGGGCAATGCCGGGAATCGGCCCGACGCTCGTCCAGGGTAAAACGTGTATCCAGATAAAACTTGAGGCTGGGAGCCTGCCATGGGCCAGCGGGAATCCCACTGACACACGGCAGACAACCAACCTCTAGCGCAATCGCTTATTAGCGACGCAGACCCAGGCGACCGATCAGAGCCTGATAACGACCCAGATCCTTGCCTTTCAGGTAGTCCAGCAGCTTACGGCGCTGGTTTACCATGCGGATCAGACCACGACGGGAGTGGTGATCTTTACCGTTGGCCTTGAAGTGACCTTGCAGCTTGTTGATGTTGTGGGTCAGCAGTGCAACTTGCACTTCTGGCGAACCAGTGTCACCAACAGCTTGCTGATAGTCAGCAACGATTTGTGCTTTTTCTTGAACGTCGAGAGCCATGAGGCAATCCTTTTATCGGGAAACCACCCAGAGGGCAGTTTCAACAGGCCAGGGACAAATCCCTGTATCTAAAAATGAGTGTTGACCGTGCCTGTTAACAGCCACACTCGTCCCAGTTTGCTTAAAAGCTACTGCGCTCGGTAATCCTGCGTCAAAAACCGGCTCGGAATGCTCATTAACAGCAGTTAACTCCGCTTCCTCGCCTGTTTTTTCCTTGTCTTACCTTCGCTCGCTACGCTTTTACCACAAACTGGTTCCGGTCATTCTGACCGAATCAGTCGACGCGGCGCGATGCGCCCGTCTTCGCTCACTTCACCGATACCGATAAAGCGACCGTTATGATCCTGTACCCTCACCATACCGAACTTTGGAGCGTCCGGGGCACGTACCGGTTGGCCGTTGAGCCAGTAAAACGCGCTGTGCTCCGAAAAGTGCAGCAATGGCCAATCCAGCAAACCGCTGTCCGATGGCATCAGGAAGCGATCAACTGCTTCATTGCCGCCTTCGGCGTGTACCGCTTCCAACTCTTCCAGCGTGACCGTCTGGGCCAGGGTGAAAGGTCCGGCTTGAGTACGTCGCAACTCTGCAACGTATGCACCACAGCCCAGTTGCTCACCGATATCTTCCACCAGGGTACGAATATAGGTGCCTTTGCTGCAGTCCACCGACAATCGTGCGGTGTCGCCTTCACTGGCGAGCAATTCAAGCCGCGCAATAGTAACAGAACGCGGTTCGCGCTCCACTACTTCGCCCGCACGTGCCAGCTTGTAAAGAGGCTGGCCATCACGCTTGAGCGCTGAGTACATCGGCGGTATCTGACTGATTTGCCCACGAAAAGCGGGTAAAACGGCCTCGATATCAGCACGACCAACGGTCACGTCGCGAACCTGCAGAACATCACCTTCGGCATCCGCCGTGGTAGTGGTCTTGCCCAGTTGCATGAGGGTTTCGTAACCCTTGTCGGAATCGAGCAGGTATTGCGAGAACTTGGTGGCCTCGCCAAAGCACAACGGCAGCACACCGGTGGCCAATGGGTCGAGGCTGCCGGTGTGCCCGGCCTTCTCGGCATTGAGCAGCCAGCGAACTTTCTGCAGCGCGGCATTGGAGGTAAAGCCAATGGGCTTGTCGAGCAGAATGATGCCGCTGACGTTGCGACGGATACGTTTGACCTGAGCCACCGCTTACTCCTTGGCGTCTTCAGGTGTGGACGGGTGCTGGCTGTCTTCAGCCACGGCGCGCTCGATCAATGCCGACAGGTGCGCACCACGCACGACGCTTTCGTCGTAGTGGAAGTGCAACTGGGGAACACTGCGCAGCTTCATTTCACGGGCCAACTGCATGCGCAGGAAGCCAGCAGCCGAATTGAGCACCTTGATGCTTTGCGCGATCTCTTCGCTGTTGTCCTGCCCCATCACGGTGATGAAGATCTTGGCGTGACCCACGTCACGGCTCACTTCAACGGCGGTGATGGTGACCAGGCCAACGCGCGGGTCTTTGACTTCGCGACGGATCAGTTGGGCCAGCTCACGCTGCATCTGATCGCCGATACGTTGGGTACGGCTGTATTCTTTTGCCATGTCTTGTTACCTGTTACTGCCACACGGTGAAACCCGTGGGGTCTGAAAGCGGCAAACGCCCGGCCTGACAAAAGCCAGACCGGGCGTTGCGTTTAGAGTCCGTACGCTGCGCGGGGCATTTGCATGCCCACACGCGGCGTGGCTCCGGAAGTGCGCGAGTTAGAGGCTGCGAGCAACCTGGACCTTCTCGTAGACTTCGATCTTGTCGCCAGCCTTGACGTCGTTGTAGCTCTTGACGCCGATACCGCATTCCATGCCGGCACGTACTTCGGAAGCGTCATCCTTGAAGCGGCGCAGGGATTCCAGCTCGCCTTCGAAGATAACGATGTCTTCACGCAGTACACGGATCGGGCGGTTACGGTACACAGTACCTTCGATAACCATGCAACCGGCGATCGCACCGAATTTCGGCGAGCGGAACACGTCACGCACCTCGGCAACACCCAGGATGTTCTCCCGGACATCGCTGCCAAGCATGCCGGTAAGGGCTTTCTTGACGTCTTCGATGATGTCGTAGATGACGTTGTAGTAACGCATGTCCAGGCCTTCCTGCTCGACGATCTTGCGAGCGCCAGCATCGGCACGCACGTTGAAACCGAACAGTACAGCGTTGGAAGCCAGTGCCAGGTTGGCGTCGGATTCGGTGATACCACCGACACCGCCACCGACAACGCGCACTTGCACTTCGTCGTTACCCAGGCCGTTCAAGGCGCCGTTCAACGCTTCGAGGGAACCACGAACGTCAGATTTGAGGACGATGTTAAGCGTCTTCTTCTCTTCCTGGCCCATGTTCTCGAAGATGTTTTCCAGCTTGCCGGCGTGAGCACGGGCCAGCTTGACTTCGCGGAACTTGCCTTGACGGAACAGAGCCACTTCACGGGCTTTCTTCTCGTCGGCAACTACGCTCATCTCGTCGCCAGCGTCCGGGGTGCCGTCCAGGCCGAGGATCTCGACCGGGATAGCCGGGCCGGCTTCCTTGATTGGCTTGCCGTTCTCGTCGAGCATGGCACGTACACGGCCGTAGTTCGAACCAACGAGCACCATGTCGCCTTGGCGCAGGGTACCGTCTTGAACCAGAACGGTCGCAACCGGGCCACGGCCCTTGTCCAGACGCGATTCAACTACAACACCACGACCAGGGGCCGATGGAGTAGCGGTCAACTCGAGTACTTCGGCTTGCAACAGAACAGCTTCGAGCAGTTCGTCAACGCCAGTACCCATTTTCGCGGATACCGACACGAATGGCGTCTCGCCACCCCACTCTTCAGAAGTCACGCCGTGAACCGACAGTTCGCTACGGATGCGATCGAGATCAGCGCCCGGCTTGTCGATTTTGTTCACTGCAACCACCAGCGGTACGCCAGCCGCTTTCGCGTGCTGAACGGCTTCGATGGTTTGCGGCATCACGCCGTCGTCCGCTGCAACTACCAGGATCACGATGTCGGTGGCCTTGGCACCACGGGCACGCATTGCGGTAAACGCAGCGTGACCAGGGGTGTCGAGGAAGGTCACCATGCCACGCTCGGTTTCAACGTGGTACGCGCCGATGTGCTGGGTAATGCCGCCGGCTTCGCCTGCAGCAACCTTGGCACGACGGATGTAGTCGAGCAGGGAAGTTTTACCATGGTCAACGTGGCCCATTACGGTCACAACCGGTGCACGGGAAACTGCCTCACCTTCAAACTTCAGGGACTCGGCCAGGGAATCTTCCAGGGCGGTGTCGCTGACCAGGGTCACTTTGTGGCCCAGCTCTTCAGCAACCAACTGGGCAGTTTCCTGGTCCAGTACCTGGTTGATGGTGGCTGGAGTGCCCAGCTTGAACATGAACTTGATGATTTCAGCTGCCTTGACCGACATCTGCTGGGCGAGATCGCCAACAGTGATGGTCTCGCCGATCTTCACTTCACGCACGACAGGGCCGGTTGGGCTCTGGAAACCGTGGGCGTTGCGTTTTTTCAGCTTGGCCTTGCCGCGACCACCACGACGGAAGCCATCGCTTTCTTCGTCGGTAGTACGTGGGGCAACGCGTGGAGCAGGCGCTTTCTCTTTGACCGAGGCACGATGCGGAGCGTTTTTACGCTCGCCATCGCCGCCGCCACCGCGACGATTGTTATCGTCTGCACGTGGCTTGTCCGGACGACGAGGTTCGTCGCGCTTGCGAGCGTCAGCTGCAGGAGCTGGTGCGGCGGCAACCGGAGCGGCCTCACGCACAGCTTCTACTGGCGCGCTAGGCGCAGCGACTGCTTCAGTGGCAGCAGGTTGCGCAGTAGCAGGCTGGCGACGCGCTTCTTCTTCGGCGCGACGCTTGGCTTCTTCTTCAGCCTTCTGACGTGCAGCATTTTCTACTGCGCGACGTTCTTCCAGCTCGCGTTTGCGCTCGGCTTCGATTTCTTCCGGGCTGCGCTGTACGAAGACTTTCTTCTTGCGCACTTCAACGCTGATGCTTTTGCTACCAGCAACACGCAGGGTGCTGGTGGTTTTGCGCTGCAATGTAATCTTGCGCGGTTCTTCCACTTTCGCCTTGTGGCTGCTCTTCAAGTGAGTCAGCAAAGACTGCTTCTCACTATCGCTCACACCTTCATCGGCGGCGGTGTGCGGCAGACCTGCCTCACGCATCTGCTGCAACAGGCGCTCTACCGGTGTTTTGACCTCATCGGCCAGTTGTTTCACCGTGACTTGCGTCATGCACTTCTCTCCTCAGGCCGCGCCTAGTTACTCGAACCAATGGGCTCGGGCGGCCATGATCAACTTGCCGGCACGATCATCGTCAATGCCGTCGATGTCGAGCAGATCGTCAATAGACTGCTCGGCCAGGTCTTCGCGGGTAATTACGCCGCGCACCGCCAGTTCCATCGCCAAATCCTTGTCCATACCCTCAAGCGAGAGCAGGTCTTCGGCCGGATGGGCGTCTGCCAGCTTTTCCTCAGTAGCGATGGCTTTAGTCAACAAGCGATCCTTGGCCCGAGCGCGAAGCTCGTTGACGGTGTCTTCGTCAAAGCCGTCGATGTTGAGCATTTCTTCCAACGGTACGTAGGCAATCTCTTCCAGGCTGGTGAAGCCTTCATCTACCAGCACCTGCGCCAGGTCTTCGTCGACTTCCAGCTCGTCGATGAAGTTGCGCAGGATGTCACCGGTTTCAGCTTGCTGCTTAGCCTGGATGTCCGATTCGGTCATCACGTTCAGGGTCCAGCCGGTCAGTTGGCTGGCCAGACGCACGTTCTGACCACCACGACCAATGGCCTGAGCCAGATTGTCTGCGCCAACGGCGATGTCCATTGCATGGGCATCTTCGTCAACGATAATTGCCGCCACTTCAGCTGGCGACATGGCATTGATCACGAACTGCGCCGGGTTATCGTCCCACAGCACGATATCCACACGCTCACCGCCCAATTCGCCCGACACTGCCTGGACGCGCGAACCGCGCATACCAATGCAAGCACCTTGCGGATCAATGCGCTTGTCCTTGGAGCGGACCGCGATCTTGGCGCGCGAACCCGGGTCGCGGGACGCAGCCATGACTTCGATCAGGCCTTCGGCGATTTCCGGCACTTCGATGCGGAACAGCTCAATCAGCATTTCCGGCGCGGTACGCGACAGGATCAGCTGAGGGCCGCGGTTCTCGGTGCGGATTTCCTTGAGCAGCGCACGTAGACGCACGCCGACACGGAAGGTTTCGCGAGAGATGATGTCTTCGCGGGCCAGCAACGCTTCAGCGTTGTTGCCCAGGTCGACGATCACGTTGTCGCGGGTCACTTTTTTCACGGTGCCGGAGATAATTTCACCCAGGCGCTCGCGATAAGCGTCAACGACTTGAGCGCGCTCGGCTTCGCGAACCTTCTGCACAATGACTTGCTTGGCAGTCTGTGCAGCAATGCGGCCGAACTCGATCGACTCGATCTTTTCTTCAACGACGTCACCGACCTGGGCGCCCGGATGCGTTTGCGCAACCTTGCTCGGCCAGGTTTCGATGGCCGGATCATCAAGATCGGCTTCTTCGACGACCGTCCAGCGACGGAAAGTCTCATAGGCACCGGTGTGGCGGTTGATTTCCACACGCAGATCAACTTCGTCTTCAAAACGCTTTTTGGTAGCAGTGGCCAGGGCCAGCTCCAGCGCTTCAAAAATCACGTTTGCCGGTACGCCCTTTTCATTGGATACCGACTCAACAACCAGCAGTACTTCTTTGCTCATCGTACGCCTCGCCTTTCGCAAGCCATTGGATCCGCGGGATCCGCGTCTCAGTCAAAACTGGGAATAATGTTGGCCTTGTCGATCATATCGATCGGCAACAGGAACTCATGGTCTTCTACCTGCACCACGACATCCTGTTCTTCTACACCGCGCAGAAGGCCCTGAAAGTTGCGTCGCCCTTCAAAGGGAGAGCGCAGCTTGATCTTCACTTGTTCACCGGCAAATTTTGCAAACTGATCAATAGTGAACAGTGGGCGTTCCATGCCTGGCGAGGAAACTTCGAGGGTGTATTCAACGGCGATTGGATCTTCAACATCCAGCACACCGCTGATCTGACGGCTGACAATGGCACAATCGTCCACCAGCACGCCGCCCTCTTTATCGATATAAACGCGCAACATTGAGTGGCGACCTTGAGCCGAAAACTCAATACCCCAGCATTCATAGCCTAGGGCCACGACCACCGGGGCCAGCAAGGCCTGCAACTCTTCTAGCTTGCTCGACACCTGAACCCCCTCGTGCATGTATGTGCATGCTGTGCAAAATAAAAAAATGGGCTAAACGCCCATCCTTGAAACGCCGTCGAACAGCGGCGTTGAAAGTGTCCAGCTAACAAAAAGCCCCTTAAAAGGGGCTCCGCTAAAACTGGTTGCGGGGGCCGGATTTGAACCGACGACCTTCGGGTTATGAGCCCGACGAGCTACCAGACTGCTCCACCCCGCGACAAAGCTGGGGCGGAAGTATACGACCGATCCCTTACAGGGTCAATGTAACCTTCCACCTACAAGAAAGCCCGCAACAGCGGGCTCTCCTGATAATTGGTACCGAGAAGGGGACTCGAACCCCTACACCCTATGGGCACAACCACCTCAAGGTTGCGTGTCTACCAATTCCACCACCTCGGCAATACAGCGTTTACAACCCTTCTTACTTCTGCTCTTGAGCTGGAGGTACGTCAGTCGCTGGAGTAGCCGACTTTTGCTCTTGAAGCACCGGGACATCATCAGAAGCCGGTTTTGCTTTTGGTACTTCCAACACTGCTGGGTTTGGGAGACCTACTTGAGTCAGCACATGAGCTTTCTCTTTAGCAAAGTAACCTAACCCCAAGCTGGTTATGAAGAAACCGGCGGCAAGTATAGCAGTAAACTTACTAAGAAAGGTAGAGGAACCTTGGCTTCCGAACACAGTATTTGAAGCACCTGCACCGAAAGACGCACCAGCATCCGCACCTTTACCCTGTTGCAACAAAACCAGGGCAACTACGCCCAGGGCAGCCAACAGATGAAAAACGACTACGACTGTTTCCAGCATTTTTTCAGTTTCCCGCGGCGCGACAGATCGCACCGAACTCATCTGCATTCAGGGAAGCTCCACCAATGAGCCCCCCATCGATATCCGGCATGCCGAACAGTTCGACCGCATTGGCCGCCTTCACGCTGCCGCCGTATAGAAGCCGCACACCTTGTGCGACCTCAGAATTCTCTGCCGCTAACTGCGCGCGAATGGCTGCATGCACATCCTGCGCTTGTTGCGGTGTAGCAGTCAGCCCGGTGCCAATGGCCCAGACCGGCTCGTAAGCGATTACTGCCTTTGCAAATGCACCAACACCCAGCTCCTCGATGATGCTGCCCAACTGACGCGAGACAACTTCAAGAGTCTTGCCCGATTCACGCTGCTCCAGGGTCTCCCCTATGCACAACACTGGAATCAAGCCACAAGCCTGTGCCGCTGCGAACTTGCGGTTGAGTGTCCCATCACGCTCGCCCATCATCTGACGGCGCTCGGAGTGCCCGACAAGCACATAGGAACAACCCGCATCAACCAGCTGACTCGGCGAAATCTCACCGGTCAACGCACCTTGCATGGGTTCCACCGCAGAGTTCTGCGCGCCGACCTGAATCGACTTGCCTTTTAAGCCATCAACCACTTGGTTGATATGCAAGCAAGGCGGGAAAACCGCAACATCAACACCGCTAGGCAAGGCCAAGTGACGAAGGCCATTGATCAGCTCAGCGACACTGGCGCGGGTACCGTGCATCTTCCAGTTACCAGCTACCATAGTGCGACGCATGCTGTACCTCGTCGGTCAAAGTGGGCGCAGATGTTACCCAACCACATCATCACTGGCAAGCCGAATTCAGGCGCAAATTTCAGTTACCAGTTTTGCCAGGTCTTCGGCATGGCCGCGAACCTGTGTTTCGTCCTCGCCTTCGACCATGACACGCACCAGCGGCTCTGTGCCGGACTTGCGCAACAAAACGCGGCCACGCCCCGCCATTGCCAGGGTCACACGCTCGCAGGCGTCTTTGACAGCAGGGTGCTCGATAGGGTTTTCGCCACCGGCAAAGCGCACATTCAGCAGAACTTGCGGGCATTTGCGCAGCGCCTGGCGCGCTTGCGCAAGACTCTCTTTGCGACGACGCAAGGACAGCAATACCTGCAGCGCAGCAATAATGGCATCGCCCGTGGTGGTGTGCTGGAAGCAAACCACATGCCCCGAGTTCTCACCGCCCACCAGCCAGTTACGCTCCAACAGCTCGGCGATGACATAGCGGTCACCGACATTGGCGCGTACAAACGGAATCCCCAGCTCGGCCAAAGCCAACTCAAGCCCAAGGTTGCTCATCAGCGTGCCAACCACACCGCCTTGCAGCTTGTCACGCTCATGCAGGTCGCGGGCAATGATGAACAACAACTCATCACCATCCACCACGGCACCGGTGTGGTCGACCATCAACACCCGATCACCATCGCCATCGAAGGCAATACCGAGGTCAGCGTGCTCGGCCAGGACAGCAGCCTGCAGTTGCTCCATATGCGTCGAGCCGCAGTTATGGTTGATATTCAAACCATTTGGCTGGGCCGAGAGTACCGTCACATCGGCGCCCAGCTCCTTGAATACACTGGGCGCCACCTTGTAGGTTGCACCGTGAGCGCAGTCGACAACAATTTTGAGGCCGGCAAAATTGGTGCTGGTCGGCACGCTGCTCTTGCAGAACTCGATGTAACGGCCCGAGGCGTCATTGATACGCGAGACCTTGCCCAGCTTGCTGGACTCAACCACCGTCATCGGCGCATCCAGCAACTCTTCGATCATCAGCTCGATCTCGTCCGGCAGCTTGGTGCCCTGGCCCGAGAAGAACTTGATGCCGTTGTCATCATGGGGATTGTGCGAGGCACTGATCACGATACCGGCTTCAGCGTGGAACGTACGCGTGAGGTAAGCGATTGCCGGTGTCGGCATGGGCCCCAGCAGCATCACATCGGCGCCTGCAGCGGACAGACCCGCCTCCAGCGCAGACTCGAACATGTAGCCCGAGATGCGGGTGTCTTTGCCCACCAGGATGCGGCAAGCGCCCATGCTGCGGAACGCCATACCGGCGGCCCAACCCAGCTTGAGCATAAAATCAGGAGTAATCGGGAATTCGCCGACCCGGCCACGAATACCGTCGGTGCCAAAATATTTTTTAGTCATAAGTGCTCCATCATTCTTATTCGGATGATTCTACCGCGGCCAGCATGCGCACCACATCAACCGTCTCGGCGACGTCATGCACCCGCAAAATACGCGCGCCCTTGGTCACGGCAAGTGCCGCCAACGCAAGGCCACCGTACAACCGCTCACCCACCGGGCGATTCAGGGCCAGCCCTATCATGCTCTTGCGCGACACGCCGACCAACAGGGGCCGACCGAGCGCGTGCAAGGCTTCCATATGCTTGAACAGGCTCAAGTTGTGTTGCAGGGTCTTGGCGAAGCCAAAACCGGGATCCAGGATAATCTTATCGGCGGCGATGCCCACCTTGGTGCACTCAGCCATTCTTTGCGCAAGAAACCCACTCACCTCACCCACAAGATCGTCGTAGTGCGGGCTGTCCTGCATATTGCCGGGCTCGCCCAACATATGCATAAGGCACACCGGCAGTCCGGTTGCCGCCGCCGCATCCAGCGCACCATCACGCTGAAGCGAGCGCACATCGTTGATCAGCCCGGCACCGAGGCGCGCCGTCTCGCGCATTACGGCAGGAGTGGAGGTATCCACCGAGATGATTACATCCAGCTCACGGGCGATCCGCTCGACGATTGGTGCGACCCGCTCAAGCTCCTCCAAAGGGGAAACTACACGAGCGCCGGGCCGGGTTGACTCACCACCAACATCAATCAAGGTCGCGCCCGCCGCCACCATCGCCTCGGCATGGCGCAACGCGGCATCCTGCTGGCTAAAGCGGCCGCCGTCAGAAAAAGAATCGGGGGTTACATTAAGAATGCCCATGACATGTGTATGGGCCAAATCAAGAACCCGGTTGCCGCAAGGCAACCGGGTGGAGGACAGCGCAGAAGTCATTTCAAACCTTAGTGGTCAGCTGCCGGGCCGCCGATCGGGGCTTCAGGGCGTTCGTTCTGCACCACAGGCGGGGTGCCCGAAGTGCCCGAACCACCTTCCCAATCACGAGGCTCACGTGGTGCGCGACCCGCCATGATGTCGTCGATCTGATCGGCATCAATGGTTTCGTACTTCATCAGCGCATCAGCCATTGCATCGAGCTTGTCGCGGTTATCCGTCAGGATCTGCTTGGCCGTGCCGTAGCACTGGTCAATGATGCTGCGCACCTCGGAGTCGATCAGCTTGGCCGTCTCACCCGAGAAGCTGGCAGCTTGACCGCCACCACCACGACCCAGGAACACTTCGCCTTCTTCCTCGGCATACATCAAAGGACCGAGTTTCTCCGACAAGCCCCACTTGGTCACCATGTTCCGTGCGATCTGGCTGGCACGCATGATGTCGTTGGAAGCGCCGGTGGTCACACCGTCGAAGCCCAGCGTCATTTCTTCAGCAATCCGACCGCCATACAGAGAACAGATCTGGCTGATCAGTGCACGCTTGGAGAGGCTGTAACGATCCTCTTCCGGCAGGAACATGGTCACGCCCAGTGCTCGGCCACGAGGAATGATCGACACTTTGTAGACCGGGTCATGCTCAGGCACAACGCGACCAACAATGGCGTGACCGGCTTCGTGATAAGCGGTGTTCTGCTTCTCTTTCTCGGACATGACCATGGATTTGCGCTCGGCGCCCATCATGATCTTGTCTTTGGCCAGTTCGAACTCTTTCATTTCAACAATGCGCTTGCCGGTACGGGCAGCGAACAACGAAGCCTCGTTGACCAGGTTGGCCAGGTCGGCACCGGAGAAGCCTGGCGTACCACGGGCAATCACGGCCGGAGCCACGTCGTCACCCATTGGCACTTTGCGCATGTGTACTTTCAGGATCTGTTCGCGACCGCGGATATCCGGCAGGCCAACCACAACCTGACGGTCGAAACGGCCTGGACGCAGCAACGCAGGGTCAAGCACGTCCGGACGGTTAGTCGCGGCGATGACGATGATGCCGTCATTCATTTCGAAGCCGTCCATCTCAACCAGCAATTGGTTGAGGGTCTGCTCGCGCTCATCATGACCACCACCCATGCCGGCGCCGCGATGACGACCCACGGCATCGATTTCGTCGATGAAGATGATGCACGGTGCGTGCTTCTTGGCCTGTTCGAACATATCGCGAACACGGCTGGCACCCACGCCGACGAACATTTCGACGAAGTCAGAACCGGAAATGGTGAAGAACGGCACCTTGGCTTCACCGGCAATCGCCTTGGCCAGCAAGGTTTTACCGGTACCCGGAGGACCGACCATCAGCACGCCGCGAGGAATGCGGCCACCCAGGCGCTGGAACTTGCCCGGATCGCGCAGGAATTCAACCAGCTCACCGACTTCTTCCTTGGCTTCATCACAACCTGCGACGTCAGCCAAGGTGGTTTTCACCTGGTCTTCAGACAGTAGACGCGCCTTGCTCTTGCCGAAACTCATCGGCCCGCCCTTGCCTCCCGCGCCGCCTTGCATCTGGCGCATGAAGAACATGAACACGGCGATAATCACCAGGATCGGGAAGCTCGCTACCAACAGCTGAGTCCAGATGCTCTGCTGCTCAGGCTGTTTGCCTTCAACCACTACATGGTTATCCACCAAGTCGCCGATCAGACCGTTGTCCTGGATTGCCGGACGAATGGTCTTGAAGCTGTCGCCATCGTTGCGCTTGCCGGTGATCACGTAGCCATCAACCGCTACGCGCTCGACCTTGCCATCCTTAACTTGCTGGATGAAGTCGGAATAGTTGAGGGTCTGCGGCTCGTTAGGGCTGGAGAAGTTGTTCATCACCGTCACCAGGACAGCCGCGATGATCAACCACAGGATCAGATTCTTTGCCATATCGTTCAATTAACTACCCTCTGAAGCAAGCTCCGCTACTGGCGCGCGCTTCGCATGATATTCACCGGCCTAACTTACTACATTACCTACAACTCTGGCAGGCGCCGTCTGTAACCCTTTGTGAAACTTTGACTACACAATATTCGTAAAGCTTCGTGACGAAAGCGATATAAAAAAACCTATCGCCCTCCTCGAATTCCTCAAAAACGCTCTTCGCTCGCCGCACCTTCGACACCACGGAAGCCGCGGCACAGCAGGTATTGTTCGCGTGACCGGTCCCGCGAAGAGTCAGGTTTGCGCGTCTGTACCTTATCGAACAATTTGCGGATGTTCTTGTGGTACTCGTCAAAACCTTCGCCCTGGAAGACTTTCACCAGGAAATCACCGCCCGGACGCAAAACCCGACCCGCCAGATCCAGTGCCAATTCGCACAGGAACATGGCTCGCGGCATATCAACGGCCGGTAATCCACTCATATTGGGGGCCATGTCGGAAATCACAAGGTCTACCTGCGAATTTCCCACAGCCTCGAGGATCTCGGCCAAGACCGTGTCCTGGGTGAAGTCGCCGTGTACAAAGGTCACATCCGGGATGCTGTCCATCTCAAGGATGTCTGAAGCGATCAACCGACCTTGCCCACCAATCAGACGACTGGTCACTTGGGACCAGCCACCAGGGGCTGCGCCAAGGTCGATCACGCTCATACCTGGACGAATCAATTTGTCCTTGTCCTGGATCTCCAGCAGTTTGTAGCTGGCCCGGGAACGGTAGCCGTCCTTTTGCGCCTTTTTGACGTAAGGATCGTTGAAGTGTTCTTGTAGCCACTTAAGGCTGGTTTTGGAACGGGCCACGGGCCACCTCGAAAAATAAAACGGGTCGTGATTAACTGGGCGGTCCCGGACTCGCTCGGGTAAACTGGCCGCCGCTTTTTACAAGATCAGACGCAGGGGTCAGATTATGCCGCTCACTCAAGAGCAGAAGAAACAGTACAAATCCATTGGCCACCATCTGAAACCAGTTCTGATTGTGGCAGACAACGGTTTGACTGAAGGTGTTTTAGCCGAACTGGAACGCGCATTGGGCGATCACGAACTGATCAAGATCAAGGTCAACATCCTTGACCGCGAAGCGCGTTTGGCCGCCATTGCAGAACTGTGCAAGGTCGGCAAAGCGGACCTGGTACAGGTCATCGGTAAGATGGCACTGCTGTATCGCAAGAACTTCAGCGTCAACAAGCAGCTGTCGAACGTACACCGCTTCAAGTAATAGCTGTCAAATGACAGCAAGGGTCACGGGCGTGCTTCGCGCGCCCTGCCGCTCCATCCCGGTGCCGGCTGTATAACCAGCACCAGGCCGGAGAACCCTAGCACAAGATAGCTGAATAGCTGCCAGCGCAACGCTTGCGGCAGCCAGACATGCACCACGCAAAACATTGCGCACGCATACAGCGCCATCAACAGCAGTTGGCCGCGAATATCCCGCCACAAACTCTCCAACCCCTCGGCCTTGACCAGCACCAATGCCTGGAGCGTCACGCACGCCGCCGCAAAACCCACCAGCAGCGCACTCAGCATTCCGTTGAGCTCATCGATCAGTAGCGGCGCCAGGCCAATCAGGCCCAACACCGGCAACACACCGATGTGCAACAACCACAGGCCGCCCACCCACAGCATCTGGGCAAGCTGCCAAAGCATGGCGCCCGCACGAAGCGGGCGCCGTCTTTCAGACGTGACGAACTTCGACAATCTCGTACTCGATTACGCCACCGGGCGTTTTCACAGCCACCACGTCACCCTCTTCCTTGGCAATCAAGGCGCGGGCCAGTGGCGAGCCAACAGAGATTTTACCGAGTTTGAAGTCAGCCTCGTCTTCACCGACGATGTGGTAAACCACGCGCTCGTCAGTCTCGACGTTGGCGATTTCCACGGTCGTGCCGAAAATCACTTTGCCGGTCTTCGGGATGGTCGTGACATCGATGATGACCGCATTCTGCATGCGCCCCTCGATATCACGGATCCGCGCCTCGACCATACCTTGCTGCTCACGAGCAGCGTGGTATTCGGCGTTTTCCTTCAAGTCACCCAGCTCGCGGGCCGTACCGATGTCCTGGCTCAGCTTCGGGCGGACGACCTTGGTCAGATGGGCGTGTTCTTCTTCCAGGGCTTTGGCGCCCTGGACAGTCATTGGGTATTTGGTCATGCCTTCAATCCTGCGTGTAGATCCTGCAAGCGACGCACGGTCTTTTCCGGACCGAACTTGAGCGCTTCGCAGATGGCTTCGCCAGCAGCAATGGTGGTGGTGCAGTAGATCTTGTGCTGCAAGGCATTACGACGAATGGAGTAGGAGTCCGCGATCGACTGGCGACCTTCGGTGGTGTTGATGATCAGGGTGACTTCGTCATTTTTGATCATGTCGACCACGTGCGGACGGCCTTCCGTCACCTTGTTCACGCGACGTACTTTCAGGCCGGCAGCTTCAATCAGCTTGGCGGTCCCGGCAGTAGCCACGACTTCAAAGCCCAAGTTGATCAGATCACGGGCCACGCCTGCAACCAGTGGTTTGTCATCATCACGCACGCTGATAAACGCAGTACCGCCGGTCGGCAGCACTTCGCTGGCGCCCATCTGGGCCTTGGCGAACGCTTCACCGAAGGTATCGCCCACGCCCATCACTTCACCGGTGGACTTCATCTCTGGGCCCAGGATCGGATCCACGCCAGGGAATTTGGCGAATGGGAACACCGCCTCTTTCACGCTGTAGAAGTTCGGAATGATTTCCTTGGTGAAGCCGATTTCCTTCAGGGTCTTACCCGCCATCACGCGGGCAGCGATCATGGCCAGGGACACACCAATGCACTTGGAAACAAATGGCACGGTACGCGAAGCACGCGGGTTCACCTCGATCACGTAGATGTCTTCGCCTTGCAGCGCCAACTGTACGTTCATCAGGCCGACCACGCCGAGCTCCAGGGCCATTTTCTTGACCTGCTCACGCATCTCGTCCTGGATGTGCGCCGGCAGCGAGTATGGCGGCAGCGAGCAAGCGGAGTCACCGGAGTGAACCCCAGCCTGTTCGATGTGCTGCATGATCGCGCCGATCACCACGTCGGTACCGTCGCACACCGCGTCCACGTCCATTTCGATGGCGCAGTTGAGGAAGTGATCCAGCAGCACCGGGCTGTCGTTGGACACCTTCACCGCATCACGCAGGTAGCGCTTGAGTTCTTCTTCTTCGTAGACGATTTCCATCGCCCGGCCGCCCAATACGTAGGACGGACGCACCACCAGCGGGTAGCCGATCTTGCTGGCAGCGCGGATGGCTTCATCTTCGCTGCGCACAGTGGCGTTTGGCGGCTGACGCAGGTTCAGGCGCTCAACCATTTGCTGGAAGCGCTCACGGTCTTCAGCACGGTCGATGGCGTCAGGGCTGGTGCCGATGATCGGCACGCCGGCAGCTTCCAGGGCACGCGCCAGTTTCAGCGGGGTTTGGCCGCCGTACTGCACGATCACGCCTTTTGGCTTCTCGACGCGGCAGATTTCCAGCACGTCTTCCAGGGTTACCGGTTCGAAGTACAGACGGTCGGACGTGTCGTAGTCAGTGGAAACGGTTTCCGGGTTGCAGTTGACCATGATGGTCTCGTACCCGTCTTCGCGCAGAGCGAGGGCGGCGTGTACGCAGCAGTAGTCGAACTCGATGCCCTGGCCGATACGGTTCGGACCGCCGCCCAGGATGATGATCTTGTCGCGGCCCGACGGCGCAGCTTCGCACTCTTCCTCGTAAGTGGAGTACAGGTACGCAGTGTCGGTGGCGAACTCGGCAGCGCAGGTGTCAACACGCTTGTAGACCGGGAAAATATCCAGCTTGTGGCGATGGGTGCGCAGGTTCTTCTCGGTCACACCCAGCAGCTTGGCCAGGCGCTGGTCGGAGAAACCTTTGCGCTTGAGGCGGAACATCAGGTCGCGGTCGATGGAGGACAGACCGAGGGTCTTGACCTTCTCTTCTTCCTTGATCAGATCTTCGATCTGTACCAGGAACCACGGATCGATCATGTTCATGCCGAAGATATCTTCAACGGTCATGCCCGCGCGGAAAGCATCGGCCACGTACCAGATACGCTCGGCGCCCGGCACGGTCAGCTCACGCTTGAGCACGCTCATGCTTTCCGGGTTACTCAGGTCGAGCTTCTCGTCCAGGCCGCAAACCCCTACTTCCAGGCCGCGCAGAGCTTTCTGCAGGGATTCCTGGAAGGTCCGGCCGATGGCCATGACTTCACCAACAGACTTCATCTGCGTGGTCAGGCGCGCGTCGGCTTTCGGGAATTTCTCGAAAGCAAAGCGCGGCAGCTTGGTCACAACGTAGTCGATAGACGGCTCGAAAGACGCCGGCGTAGCACCGCCGGTGATTTCGTTTTGCAACTCGTCCAGGGTGTAACCGATCGCCAGCTTGGCAGCGATGCGCGCAATCGGGAAACCGGTTGCTTTCGATGCCAGCGCCGAAGAACGCGACACACGCGGGTTCATCTCGATGACGACCATGCGGCCAGTGTCCGGGCAGATGCCGAACTGAACGTTGGAGCCGCCGGTTTCAACGCCGATCTCACGCAGTACCGCCAACGAGGCGTTACGCATGATCTGGTATTCCTTGTCCGTCAGGGTCTGCGCTGGAGCAACGGTGATCGAGTCGCCGGTGTGCACGCCCATCGGGTCGAAGTTTTCGATGGAGCAGACGATGATGCAGTTGTCCTTTTTGTCGCGGACAACCTCCATCTCGTACTCTTTCCAGCCGATCAGGGATTCGTCGATCAGCAGCTCTTTGGTCGGCGACAGGTCCAGGCCACGGGCGCAGATTTCTTCGAACTCTTCACGGTTGTAAGCAATACCGCCACCGGTGCCGCCCATGGTGAAGGACGGACGGATAATGCACGGGAAGCCCAGCTTTTCGAGAACCGCGTTGGCCTCTTCCATGCTATGGGCGATACCGGAGCGCGGGCAGTCAAGGCCGATGGACTTCATGGCCTTGTCGAAACGCGAACGGTCTTCAGCTTTGTCGATGGTGTCGGCGTTGGCGCCGATCATCTCTACGCCGAACTTCTCCAGAACGCCTTCGCGCTCCAGGTCCAGGGCGCAGTTCAGTGCGGTCTGACCACCCATGGTTGGCAGCAGTGCGTCCGGACGCTCTTTTTCGATGATCTTGGCAACGGTCTGCCACTTGATCGGCTCGATGTAGGTGGCGTCGGCCATGTCCGGGTCGGTCATGATGGTGGCCGGGTTGGAGTTCACCAGGATGACGCGGTAACCCTCTTCGCGCAGGGCCTTACAGGCCTGGGCGCCGGAGTAGTCGAATTCGCAGGCCTGGCCGATCACGATCGGGCCAGCGCCGAGAATCAGGATGCTTTTTATGTCTGTACGTTTTGGCATGGGTTTGTCACTCAAATCCGCAGGTCAGTCGGCAAGCCGTCTTGAACAATCGTTGAAGAGCCTGCGGGGGCCACCGAGGTTCGGGGCCGCCCGCAGGCCACTCAGTCAGCGTCGCTTGGCCATCTCATTGATGAAACGGTCGAACAGCGGCGCAACGTCGTTCGGGCCAGGGCTGGCTTCAGGGTGGCCCTGGAAGCTGAACGCGCTCTTGTCGGTGCGCTCGATGCCTTGCAAGGAGCCATCGAACAGCGACTTGTGAATGGCGCGAACGTTGCTCGGCAGGGTTGCTTCATCCACCGCAAAACCGTGGTTCTGGCTGGTGATCATCACAACGCCAGTGTCCAGGTCTTGTACCGGGTGGTTGGCGCCATGGTGGCCGTGGCCCATTTTCAGGGTCTTGGCGCCGGAGGCCAGAGCCAGCAGTTGGTGACCGAGGCAGATGCCGAATACCGGAATCTCGGTTTCCAGCACGTCCTTGATGGCCTGGATGGCGTAGTCGCAAGGCTCAGGGTCACCCGGGCCGTTGGACAGGAACACGCCGTCCGGTTGCAGGGCCAACACGTCGCTCGCAGGCGTTTGTGCAGGCACCACGGTCACGCGGCAGCCGCGCTCAACCAGCATGCGCAGGATGTTGTACTTGACGCCGTAGTCGTAGGCCACAACATGGTATGGCAGCTCGCTGGCCTCGATGGTCGCGTGACTGTCGGTCTTCAAGTCCCAGACAGTGGAGCGCCACTCGTACTTCTCTTTGACGCTGACAACTTTTGCCAGGTCCATGCCTTTCAGGCCTGGGAAACCTTGCGCAGCGGCAATCGCCGCCTCTTCGGAGATACTGTCACCGACCATGATGCAGCCGTTCTGCGAGCCTTTTTCACGCAGGATGCGTGTAAGGCGGCGCGTATCGATACCGGCGATCGCCACAACGTTGTTGGCTTTCAGGTAATCGGACAGCGACATCGTGTTACGCCAGTTGCTCGCAACCAGTGGCAGGTCACGAATCACCAGACCGGCCGACCAGACACGATCAGACTCGACGTCTTCCGGTGTAGTACCGGTGTTGCCGATGTGCGGATAGGTCAGGGTTACGATCTGTTGGGCGTAGGAAGGATCGGTAAGGATTTCCTGATAGCCGGTCATGGCAGTGTTAAACACTACCTCTCCAACGGTTTGACCGTCGGCTCCAATGGCTTCGCCGCGAAAAATGCTGCCATCAGCAAGGGCGAGTATGGCTGGCTTAGTCAAGAAGACCTCCCGTAAATAAAGCCTGAAAGGGCGATCGCAGGTTGTAAAAAAGCGGAGTGACGTATGGACACGTCACCCCGCTTCTTCACTGAATTATTCTGCGCGCTTTTAGTGGACACACTAAAGCTGTAGCTTACAGAAAAAGGCTTTTTTGGTCCACCGCTAATGAGCCTTAAAGGCAGGGGAATGCGACAGGACGTCGCTTAGCGGGTAAAAACGGGGCCTAAGCATAAGCTTGAGGCCCGGTTTTAGCTACCGATTAGTGCAGATCCAGCACGTCGCGCATGTCATACAGACCAGGCTCACGGCCTTCCAGCCAGAGCGCCGCACGCACTGCGCCCTTGGCGAATGTCATGCGGCTGGAGGCCTTGTGTGTGATCTCCAGGCGCTCGCCTTCACTGGCAAACAGCACGGTGTGATCACCGACTACATCACCACCGCGCACAGTGGCAAAGCCGATGGTGTCACGCGCACGCGCACCGGTATGGCCTTCACGCCCGTAAACAGCGACTTTCGACAGGTCGCGCCCCAGAGCATCGGCAATCGCCTCGCCCATACGTAACGCAGTACCCGACGGCGCATCGATCTTGTGGCGATGGTGGGTTTCGATGATCTCGATATCCGCCTCATCGCCCAATACGCGCGCGGCCAGGTCCAGCAACTTGAGCGACAGGTTCACGCCGACGCTGAAGTTGGCGGCGAAGACAATCGGAATGTCCTTGCCCGCCTCCACCAGCAACTGCTTTTGCTCGGCATTCAAGCCTGTGGTGCCGATGACCATGGCCTTGCCCGCCTTACGGCAGAACGCCAGATTTTTCAGCATCACCTCCGGCAAGGTGAAGTCGATCAGCACATCAAACTCGTCAGCCACCTGCTCCAGGTTGCCCGACAGCGAAACGCCGATGCGACCCAGCGAGGCCAGCTCACCGGCATCCGCACCGATCAGCGTGCTGCCAGGGCGAACGATCGCCGCCGTCAGCCCAGAGGCCGGCGAGCGCTGCTGCACCGCCTCGACCAGCGTCTTGCCCATGCGCCCGGCAGCGCCCATTACGGCTATACGTCGCATATTCACGTCCTTACAAGTCGCCGAAGAAGCGCTTCACGCCATCGAAGAAACCGGTGGTTTTCGGCGAATGGGAGTCATCGCCTTCCAACGAGCTACGGAACTCCTCAAGCAGTTCACGCTGACGACGGCCGAGGTTGACGGGCGTCTCTACCGCCACACGGCACATCAAGTCGCCAGCACCGCCACCGCGCACCGGCGCAACGCCTTTGCCACGAATGCGGAACTGCTTACCGGTCTGGGTGCCTTCCGGGATCTTGAGCTTGACTCGACCATCCAGGGTCGGAATTTCCAGCTCGCCACCCAATGCCGCGTCGACAAAGCTGATCGGCACTTCACAGAACAGGTGCTTGCCGTCACGTTGGAAGATCGAGTGCTCGCGCACATTGATCACCACGTACAGGTCGCCAGTCGGGCCGCCCTGGGTGCCCGCCTCGCCTTCGCCCGACAGGCGAATACGGTCACCGGTATCAACACCCGCCGGCACTTTCACCGAAAGGGTCTTGTACTCTTCGACACGGCCTTCGCCGTGGCAGGAGTCGCACGGGTCGGAAATGATCTTGCCCTGGCCATGGCAGCGCGGGCAGGTCTGCTGCACCGAGAAGAAGCCCTGCTGCATGCGCACCTGACCAATACCGCCACAGGTTGGGCAAGTGATCGGCGAAGAACCTTTCTTGGCCCCCGAACCGTCGCACGGCTTGCAGTTGACCAACGTCGGCACACGGATATTGACCGTGGTACCACGTACAGCTTCTTCCAGGTTCAGCTCCAGCGTGTAGCGCAAGTCGCTGCCACGCTGGGCTCCGCCGCGCTGACCGCCACGGCCGCCACCAAAGAAGTCACTGAACACGTCGCCGAAAATATCGGAGAAGTTCTGACCACCAAAACCGGCACCGCCGCCACCCATGCTCGGGTCGACACCGGCATGGCCATACTGGTCGTAGGCCGCACGCTTGTTGGGATCACTCAGGCATTCGTAGGCCTCGTTGGCCTCTTTGAACATCTCTTCGGATTCTTTGCTATCCGGATTACGGTCCGGGTGGTGCTTCATTGCCAGGCGACGGTAAGCCTTTTTCAGGTCCGCCTCGCTGGAACTGCGTTCCACACCCAACACTTCGTAATAGTCACGCTTTGCCATAAGTCTTTGCACTCTTAAGGACGTTCAGCCCGGCCCTCCTGAGCCTTGCCAAACTCGTTGAGCCCCAATACAGGCCCGGACCCAACTCACGTCAATTCAACGATCCTGGTCATAACTACTTTTTAGCCAGGGACCCGGCCAAAGATGCGGTATTTACTGCTCGGAAAGCAGGAGCATTCCCGATCACACCGCCAGCACCCGAACCTTGTCGCATGCTGTAAAAATTCGTATACCCCAGACACGCCAACGCGGGAGCAAGCTCCCGCGCGGCGACATCCTACCAGTCACCGCTGGATAGCGGTCAACCGGGCGACCAACTTACTTCTGGTCTTTGACTTCTTCGAACTCGGCATCGACAACATCGTCGTGCTTGGCTTCAGGCTCTGCGTGCTGTGCAGCGCCTTCTGCCGGCTGGCCTTGCTCGGCGTACATTTTCTGGGCAACCGGTGCGGAGACTTTCGACAGCTCCTCAACCTTGGCTTCGATGGCAGCCTTGTCGTCACCTTTAACGGCGGCTTCCAGGGCAACCACAGCAGCTTCGATCGCGGTTTTCTCTTCTGCGGTTACTTTGTCGCCCGCTTCGGAGATCATTTTGCGTGTCGAGTGAACCAGTGCATCACCCTGGTTACGGGCAGCGGCCAGCTCTTCAAACTTCTTGTCAGCCTCGGCGTTGGTTTCAGCATCACGAATCATCTGTTGAATTTCTTCATCAGACAGACCGGAGTTGGCCTTGATGGTGATCTTCTGCTCTTTGCCGGTCGCCTTGTCTTTGGCACCTACGTGCAGGATACCGTTGGCATCGATGTCGAAGGTCACTTCAATTTGTGGCACGCCACGTGGTGCTGGTGGAATCTCAGCCAGGTCGAACTTGCCCAGGGACTTGTTCTGAGTGGCTTGCTTGCGCTCACCTTGCAGCACGTGAATGGTCACAGCGCCCTGGTTGTCGTCGGCCGTCGAGAACACTTGCGATTTTTTGGTAGGAATCGTGGTGTTTTTCTCGATCAGCGCAGTCATCACGCCGCCCATGGTTTCGATACCCAGGGTCAGCGGGCTGACGTCCAGCAGCAGTACGTCTTTCACGTCACCGGCCAATACCGCGCCTTGGATAGCAGCACCCATGGCAACCGCTTCGTCCGGGTTCACGTCTTTACGTGCTTCTTTACCGAAGAACTCGGTGACCAGCTTCTGAACCAGTGGCATACGGGTCTGACCGCCAACCAGGATCACGTCGTTGATCGAACCAACGTCGATACCGGAGTCTTTCAGCGCGATGCGGCAAGGCTCGATGGTGCGTTGAACCAGGTCTTCAACCAGCGCTTCCAGCTTGGAACGCGAGATCTTCACGTTCAAGTGCTTAGGACCGGTGGCGTCTGCAGTGATGTACGGCAGGTTCACGTCGGTCGACTGAGCGGAAGACAGCTCGATCTTGGCTTTTTCAGCAGCTTCTTTCAGGCGCTGCATCGCCAGCGGGTCACCTTTAAGGTTCATGCCGCTTTCTTTCTTGAATTCGTCAACGAGGTAGTCGATCAGACGAATGTCAAAGTCTTCACCACCCAGGAAGGTGTCGCCGTTGGTGGCCAACACTTCGAATTGGTGCTCGCCGTCAACTTCAGCGATCTCGATGACGGAGACGTCGAAAGTACCACCACCCAGGTCATAAACGATCACGGTGTGGTCGCCCTTGGCCTTGTCCATACCGTAAGCCAGAGCGGCTGCGGTAGGTTCGTTGATGATACGTTTTACGTCCAGGCCCGCGATGCGGCCGGCGTCTTTGGTCGCCTGACGCTGGCTGTCGTTGAAGTAGGCCGGAACGGTGATCACCGCTTCAGTCACTGCTTCACCGAGGTAGTCTTCGGCGGTTTTCTTCATCTTTTTCAAGATTTCAGCCGAGATTTGCGGCGGCGACATTTTCTGGCCGTTCACTTCAACCCAGGCGTCACCGTTGTCAGCCTTGGCGATTTTGTAAGGGACCATCTTGATGTCTTTCTGTACGACTTCTTCGTCGAACTTACGACCGATCAGACGCTTAACCGCGTACAGAGTGTTGTGCGGGTTGGTCACAGCCTGGCGCTTGGCCGACTGACCTACGAGGATTTCACCGTCGTTGGCGTAAGCAACGATCGACGGCGTGGTACGCGCGCCTTCGGCGTTTTCGATAACTTTAGCAACGCCGTTTTCCAGCACGGAGACGCAGGAGTTGGTAGTCCCCAGGTCGATACCGATAATTTTGCCCATGATTTACTCTCCCGAAACTTTAATTTGGTTGCCGCAGCAGTGGTGGCTAACTGCGGTAGCACTTAAACGCTTGACTTATAGATGGGGCCGTTACGACTGATTTCAAGCCTGCTCATCAATAGAAGGTGCAACGGGTGCAGGAGCCTTGCTCACCACCACCATCGCCGGGCGCAGCAAGCGACCGTTGAGCACATAACCCTTCTGGAACACTTTCAATACGCTGTTCGGCTCCAGGTCATGGCTTTCCTGCATGGCCATGGCTTGGTGATGCTCAGCATTGAACGGCTCACCGCCTTGCGGATCGATGGCTTCCAACTGATAACGCTTCAGGGTGTCCTGGAACATTTTCAGGGTCAGCTCGATCCCTTCGCGCATCGGACGGATGTTTTCGTCGTCCGGGTTGGACAACTCAAGGCCACGCTCCAGGCTGTCGATAATCGGCAGCAAGTCGTTAGCGAATTTTTCCAGCGCAAATTTGTGAGCTTTTTCGACATCCTGCTCGGCACGGCGGCGGACGTTCTGCAGATCAGCGGCAACACGCAAAGATTGATCCTGCGCAGCGGCCAATTGCTCTTCGAGCACTTGCACACGAGTTGCCAGTTCATCACCGGCAGCCGAATTGGCGTCTGGAGTTTGCGTATCCTGCGTCTGTTCGTCAGCCATAGATTTCTCCTTTCAAAATCATGCGCGAACTCAACTCGCGCTTCTGTTCCGGTATATGGGGCCACAATTTTCAGGTTCAAGGGCGCAGGCGTTACCAAAAGTCTTTCGCTTGCGCTGGATCAATTCCTGCGCGCTCATTCCGCATTGCGCTTAAAAATCCGCCCATTCAAGCAAATCGAGCTAAGCATCAGGATTGTCAGCCCCAAACAAAACACTGTATAAATAACCAGACCTAAAGCCTGGGAGCGGCCGTCATGCTGGTGCACCTGTCCGTACATAACTACGCCATCGTTGAACATCTGGACCTCGAACTGGATCGCGGGATGAGCGTAATCACAGGCGAAACCGGCGCCGGCAAATCGATCATGCTCGACGCCCTGGGCCTTACCCTGGGCGACCGCGCCGACAGTGGCGTGGTGCGTCCCGGCGCAGACAAAGCCGACATTCTCGCCACCTTCGATCTGGCGGATATTCCCGAGGCCGAAACCTGGCTGGCCGAGCGCGACCTTAATAATGAAGGCCCGTGCATACTGCGCCGGGTTATCACGGCGGAAGGCCGTTCACGCGGCTACATCAATGGCACACCCTGCCCGCTTGGCGATTTAAAAGCCCTGGGCGAACTGCTGATCGATATCCACAGCCAGCACGAACACCAATCCCTGCTGAAAACCGACACCCATCGCCGCCTGCTCGACGAATACGCCGGTGCCACCGACCTGGCGCGCCAGGTACAGCTTGCCGCCCAGCGCTGGAGGCAAACCCGCCAGGAACTGGAGCGACTCTCCAATTCCGGCGACGAACAACGCGCTCGCCATCAGTTGCTCAGCTATCAGCTGGAAGAACTGGAAAGCCTGGGCCTTGGCGAAACCGAGCTGGAACAACTGGAGCAGGAACACAAGAACCTCACCAACGCCGAAACCCTGCTGGGTATCTGCCGGCAAGTGGTGGAGCAATGCAGCGAAAGTGATTCGGGCAATGTACTCAACGCATTGACCGCCAGCCTCAATCGTCTATCGAGCGTGAACAGCGGGTCGGGCTCCTTGAGTGAGGCCACCACCCTGCTGACCAGTGCGCAGATCCAGGTAGAAGAAGCCGTTGGCGAACTGAATCGCTTCCTCGATCACTTCGACGCCGACCCGGCGCGCCTGCAAGAAATCGAAGAGCGTCTGGACACTATCTATACCCTGGCGCGCAAACACCGTATCCAGCCGACCGAAGTGGCGACGATGCAGCAAAAGCTGCTGGATGAGATCGAAACCCTCAACGCCAACGACGAATCGATTGAACGGCTGGGCGATGAACTCGCCTCCTTCGCCCGCCACTACCAGGAAAAGGCCCGCGAACTCAGCGACCTGCGCCAGCAAGCCACTACCAGCCTGGCCAGTGCCGTAGAGCAGGAAATTCAGCGCCTGGGCATGCCCGGCGGGCGCTTCACCATTGAGTTGCACGCCAACACCAGCAACGAACTGCAACCCCATGGCCTGGAACAGGTGGAGTTGCTGGTCAGCGCCAACCCTGGCCAGCCGCTCAAGGCACTGGCGAAAGTGGCATCCGGTGGCGAGCTGTCGCGGATCAGCCTGGCGATTCAGGTTATTACTGCCCAGACCTCACGGGTACCCACGTTGGTATTCGACGAAGTGGACGTGGGCATTGGCGGGCCGACGGCGGAGATTGTCGGCCAACTGCTGCGCCGCCTCGGCGAGCGTGGCCAGGTGCTCACCGTGACTCACTTGCCGCAAGTGGCCGCCCAAGGGCATCAGCATTTATTTGTACATAAAGTGCGCGGCAGCGATGCGACACATACCGCCGTGTCCAAGCTGAACAAATCGGAACGGGTAGAAGAAGTGGCGCGGATGTTGGGTGGCATCGACCTGACGAAAGAGTCCCTGGCCCACGCGAAAAAGATGGTGGTCGCCGCAAAGGCTTGAACCGAGCTTTTTTCGCTCTATTTTCTCTCTTATAGAAAGCACGAAGGCGACCCTAGGGTCGCCTTCTATCGTTTCACAGAGCAAATCTGTGTCGATTTTTACTTTTTCTTACGGATGTACAGGACCAGATTATGGTCCACCAAATCGAATCCATGCTGCTCAGCGATCTGGTGCTGGAGCTTCTCGATTTCCGGACTGGTGAACTCGATAACCTCATTGGTATCCAGGTCAACCATGTGATCGTGATGACCACCGTCAGCCAATTCGAACACTGCATGACCGCCGTCGAAATTATGACGAACCACCAGCCCTGCGGCTTCAAACTGGGTCAGCACACGGTAAACCGTGGCCAGGCCAACGTCCTCGTTAGACTCCATCAGCGCCTTGTAAACATCCTCGGCACTCATGTGGCGCTGCTCAGCAGAATCGAGCATTTGTAGAATCTTGACTCGTGGCAGAGTCACTTTAAGACCGGCTTTGCGTAGTTCGCTATTTTCAACCATGGTTAGCTTTCTCGCGGATGCTGCTTCGCAGCTTCTCTTAATACGGGTATGATCGGCGTTTACGTTGTCCCAGCCAAGATAGTGGAAGTCGCCCACCGATGCAAAACACCAAGCTCTTGCTAACCAGTTTCACCCTTGTGGGACTGCTCGCACTCGCCGGTTGTTCATTCCCCGGGGTTTACAAAATCGACATCCAGCAGGGCAATGTCGTCACGCAGGACATGATAGACCAGTTACGCCCGGGAATGACCCGACGGCAAGTACGGTTTATTATGGGCAACCCCCTGCTGACCGACACTTTTCATGCCGATCGCTGGGATTATCTCTATAGCATCCAGCCAGGTGGCGGTGAACGCCAGCAGGAGCGCGTCAGTGTCATCTTCAATGGCAATGACCAGCTTGTGAGCCTGTCCGGTGACTTCATGCCCGGCGTAAGCCGTGATGAAGCCTTGCTCGGCAAGGACAACGGCACCAATGTGACTGCGCCAGCGCAGGAAGCAGAGAAGCCGAAGTCTGAAGTACCGGCCAAGCCAGGCTCCTTGCTGGATCAGATCCAGAAGGACGTCGACGGCGTGCAAACTGTTCCAGTCCCGACGCCACAGCCTCTGGACACCAGCCCGCAGTAATTTTGCGGCGCTCGATAAAAAGCCCGGCATGCCGGGCTTTTTGTTGCCTGCCGATTGGCAGCCTTATGGGTTCTGCTGCCGCGCCAAGGCCGCCTTGGCCGCACGCAGCCTGCGCACTTCCTTGGGGTCTGCCAGTAAGGGCCGGTAAATCTCGATTCGATCACCCGGCTGCGCAACACGCACGTCAGCGTCGGCAACCACTTTGCCGAATATGCCCAGCGGGCAATCCGCTAATACCAAGCCTGGAAACTGCTGAGCAATCCCCGACGCCAGCACCGCAGCCCTGAGGCTAGTCCCCGCAGGCACCGTCACCGCCAGCAACACCTGGTGAGCCTCGGCGGCGTACACCACTTCAATCTCAACCATGCAGTTGTTTGGCCCGCTGGCAGAATGCATCCACCAGGGTATTGGCCGCCTGGTTGAACAAAGGCCCCAAGGTGGCCCGCACAATCGGGCCGGCGTAATCAAAGGACAGGTCCAGGCTGATCTTGCAGGCCTTGTCGGTCAGCGCCTTGAATACCCATACCCCATGCAACTGGGTGAACGGCCCTTCCTGCAGGTTCATCTCAATGGATTTGCCCGGCACCAACACATTGCGCGTTACAAAATGCTGGCTAAGCCCGCCCTTGGCCACCCCGACACTGGCGACCATATGCTCATCACTGTTTTCCAGTACTTCAGCGGTTGAGCACCAAGGCAGGAATTCCGGGTAACGCACTACGTCATTGACCAGGTCGTAGAGCGCCTGCGCCGGATAAGGCAATAAAGCCGAACGTTGAATATGCGTCGTCATGTGAGCGTTACTTCCACTGCTTGAGGCAAACATCGCGAAAGAACAGCCCAATCCGCGAGAGAAAAAAACCAGAGAACTGCCGGTATTGTCCGGGATTCGTCCAACACGCTCAAGCACGCAGGTTGACCGTAGCCGACACGCTCGCAACTCCCTATAATGCCGCCCCTATGGCTAAACAAAAGAAACACCCCACAGGGACCATCGCGCAAAATAAAAAGGCGCGACACGATTACTTCATCGAACATCGGTTCGAGGCTGGTCTGGTCCTGGCCGGCTGGGAAGTAAAAAGTCTGCGCGCCAGCAAGCTGCAACTGGTCGACAGTTACGTATTGCTCAAAGATGGCGAGGCATGGCTGCTGGGCAGTCATATCACCCCGCTGACCACCGCGAGCACCCACGTGATTGCCGACCCGGTGCGCACGCGCAAGCTGCTGCTCAACGCCCGCGAACTGGAAAAGCTCGCTGCCGCCGTACAGCAGAAAGGCTATGCCTGCATCTGCCTGTCCTGGTACTGGAGCAAGCACTTGGTCAAGTGCGAAATCGCGCTGGGCAAGGGCAAGAAGGAATACGACAAGCGCGATACCGAGCGTGAGCGCGACTCCAACCGTGAGTTGCATCGCGCCGTGCGCAACAAGGGCAAGGAAGAGTAATCCTTGTGACGGTGTAGCCCCACGCGGGCTACATCCCTTTACGTCGCTCCGCCCGAGCCACGCGCTGGACCTCCTGCCGCACCTCTTCCAATACTTCCTGCACGTACAGCAGGTGACGTGTTGAGACTTCCCGCGCCTGCTCGGCTCGCCCTTCGATAATTGCCAAATACAAATCCCGATGCTGGCTGATCAACATGTCACGGGTTTCTGTGCGCTGCTGGTACATGCCACCGATATTGGTCACCACGTTGCGCTTGAGCAGATCGAACAGGCCACGAATGGTGTGCAGCAACACCGCATTATGGCTGGCCTCGGCGATGGCCAGGTGAAAGCGTGCATCCGCCGCGCCCTCTTCCAGCCGGCTGACTTCATCGGCGCGGGTGTAGCAATCCTGTAGCGCCTCAAACGCTGCGGTCAGCCGCTCGCGGTCGACCTCAGTGGCACGCAATGCTGCGTAATAAGCACAGGACGCTTCCAGGGTCTGACGAAACTCCAGCAAATCCCGCTGAGCCTCCGGGTTATTTTCCAGCAGGTGCAGCAACGGATCACTGAAGGTCGAACCCAGAGAATCCGCCACATAGTTACCGCCGCCCTGACGGCTGACCAACAACCCCTTGGCCGCAAGCTTCTGGATCGCCTCCCGCAGCGAAGGGCGCGACACGCCAAACTGCTCAGCCAAAGCGCGCTCGGCTGGCAAGCGTTCGCCCGACTTGAGCGTACCCTCGAGGATCATGCCCTCAAGCTGCTCGACAATATCGTCAGACAAACGGCGCTGACGCACCTGATCAAACCCCATAACTCACTCTCCACAAACCCGACCATTCGCCAGGCCCTCTATTCTCGCCTATCGCCGCACTTGCGGCACCTATCAGAACGCCTTCGATTCACCCAACCAGAACACCTCACCCACACCGCTACGACCAAAGTTTCGTGGGCGGCAAATTGACACACCCCTGCCAAGGCTTTTACTCTAGCCGACAGCGACTGTAAATTGGTATTACCAATTATCCAAGCTGATCAAACAACAACAATCAGGGGCCACCCCATTATGCAAACCTGGCAACAGCTCTACAGCCCACTCGGCAGCCTCGGCCTGTCCGCACTGGCCGCCGTTATCCCGATCGTATTTTTCTTCCTGGCACTGGCCGTGTTCCGCCTCAAAGGTCACGTGGCAGGCAGCATCACCCTGGCGCTGTCGATCCTGGTGGCCATTTTTGCCTTCCAGATGCCGGTAGACATGGCGCTGGCCGCCGCCGGTTACGGGTTTGCCTACGGCCTGTGGCCCATCGCCTGGATCATCGTCGCTGCCGTATTCCTCTACAAGCTGACGGTCAAGAGCGGGCAGTTTGAAATCATCCGCAGCTCGGTCCTGTCGATTACCGATGACCAGCGCTTGCAGGTGCTGTTGATTGGTTTCTGCTTTGGCGCCTTCCTTGAAGGCGCAGCCGGTTTTGGGGCACCCGTGGCAATTACTGCCGCACTGCTGGTCGGCCTGGGTTTCAACCCGCTGTACGCCGCCGGCCTGTGCCTGATCGCCAACACCGCACCGGTGGCTTTCGGCGCGCTGGGCATCCCGATCATCGTCGCCGGGCAAGTGACTGGCATTGACTCGTTCAAGATCGGCGCCATGGCCGGCCGCCAGTTGCCGCTGCTGTCGCTGTTCGTGCCGTTCTGGCTGGTGTTCATGATGGACGGCCTGCGCGGCGTTCGCGAAACCTGGCCAGCCGCACTGGTCGCGGGCCTGAGTTTTGCCGTCACCCAATACTTCACCTCCAACTTCATCGGCCCGGAGCTGCCGGACATCACCTCAGCCCTGGCTAGCCTGGTAGCGCTTACCCTGTTCCTGAAAGTCTGGCAGCCCAAACGTAGCGCTGGCGCACAGATTGCCGGCGCCACCTCCGGCGCAGCGGTCACCGCCAGCGCGGGCGGCTTCGGTCAGCCACGCCAAACCGTCGCCTCGCCTTACAGCCTGGGGCAGATCTTCAAAGCCTGGTCGCCGTTCCTGATCCTCACCGTGCTGGTCACTATCTGGACGCTCAAGCCCTTCAAAGCGATGTTCGCTGCGGGAGGCTCGATGTACAGCTGGGTGTTCAACTTCGCGATCCCGCACCTGGATCAACTGGTGGTCAAGGTCGCCCCGATCGTCACCAACCCCACAGCGATTCCGGCCGTGTTCAAACTGGACCCGATTTCAGCCACCGGCACCGCGATTTTCTTCTCGGCACTGATTTCGATGCTGGTGCTGAAAATCGACCTAAAGACTGGTCTGACCACTTTAAAAGAGACCTTCTACGAACTGCGCTGGCCGATCCTGTCGATTGGTATGGTGTTGGCGTTCGCCTTCGTCACCAACTACTCCGGCATGTCCTCGACCATGGCCCTGGTATTGGCCGGCACCGGCGCTGCGTTCCCGTTCTTCTCGCCGTTCCTCGGCTGGCTGGGGGTTTTCCTGACAGGCTCCGACACCTCATCCAACGCCCTGTTCAGCTCGCTGCAAGCCACCACGGCGCATCAGATCGGCGTCAACGACACCTTGCTGGTCGCAGCAAACACCAGCGGCGGTGTGACCGGCAAGATGATCTCGCCACAGTCGATTGCCGTCGCCTGCGCCGCCACCGGCCTGGTGGGCAAAGAGTCCGACCTGTTCCGCTTTACCCTCAAGCACAGCCTGTTTTTTGCCACCATCGTCGGGCTGATCACGCTGGCGCAGGCCTACTGGTTCACCGGTATGCTGGTGCACTAAAACCTGCGCGTAATAGGGTAAGAATCGACGCCGGACAACGATGCCGGCGTCAGCTATTTCTGGAGGACCGATGAGCCTGCCTGCTGCTTTCCTGAGCGACGTCGCACAACTGATCCCGAAAGATCGTCGCTTCGACGACCCTCTTTCCACCCTCGCCTTCGGCACTGACGCCAGCTTTTACCGACTGATCCCACAGCTGGTGGTTCGCGTGGAGTCAGAAGACGAAGTCGTGGCGCTGCTGCATCTGGCCCAGCGCGACCGCGTGCCCGTGACCTTCCGCGCAGCCGGCACCAGCTTGTCCGGCCAGGCCATCAGCGACTCGGTGCTGATCGTGCTGGGGGACAATTGGAACGGCCGCGAAATTCGTGGCCAAGGCACACAGATTCGCCTGCAACCCGGCGTGATCGGCGCCCAGGCCAATGCCTGGCTGGCGCCGTTCGGTCGCAAGATCGGCCCGGACCCGGCCTCGATCAACGCCTGCAAGATCGGCGGCATCGTCGCCAACAATGCCAGCGGCATGTGCTGCGGCACCGCGCAAAACACTTATCACACCCTGGCCGGCATCCGCCTGGTGCTGGCTGACGGCAGCCGCCTGGATACCGAGGACGCGGCCAGTGTCAGTGCCTTTCGCCAACAGCATGGCGAGTTGCTGGAGCGCCTGGCCACGTTGGGCCGGGAGACGCGGGCAAATGCCGAACTGGCTGCAAAAATCCGCCACAAATACCGTCTGAAAAACACCACCGGCCTGTCGCTCAACGCCTTGGTGGATTTCGATGACCCTCTGGATATCCTCAGCCATCTACTGGTGGGTTCCGAAGGCACCCTCGGCTTTATCAGCGCGGTGACCTACGACACGGTGATCGACCACCCGAACAAGGCCTCAGCGCTGATTGTGTTCCCGGATGTGGAAACCTGCTGCAATGCCGTGACGGTGCTCAAAACCCAACCTGTCTCCGCCGTTGAACTGCTGGACCGACGCAGCCTGCGCTCGGTGCAGGACAAACCGGGCATGCCGGCTTTCGTGCAGCAGCTATCGGAAAACGCCTGCGCGCTATTGATCGAATCCCGTGCCGCGTCGCCGTCATTGCTTCACGAACAACTGGCACTGATCATGGCCTCCCTGGCCACTTTCCCGGTGGAAAAGCAGGTCGACTTCACCCAAGACCCGCTGGAAAACGCCCGCCTGTGGGCCATCCGCAAAGACACCTTCCCCGCCGTCGGCGCCGTGCGTAAAACCGGCACCACCGTGATCATCGAAGACGTGACCTTCCCGGTCGAGCAACTGGCCATCGGCGTAAACCGCTTGATCGAACTGTTCGACAAACATCACTACGACGAAGCGATCCTTTTCGGACACGCCCTGGAAGGCAATCTGCACTTTGTCTTTACCCAAGGCTTCAACAGCGCGGAAGAAGTCGCACGCTACCAGGCGTTCATGGACGACGTCGCACAGCTTGTAGCAGTGGAATTCGGCGGTTCGCTGAAAGCCGAACACGGCACCGGCCGTAATATGGCGCCTTTCGTCGAACTGGAATGGGGCAGCGATGCCTACCAGTTGATGTGGCAGCTTAAACGCCTGCTCGACCCCAACGGCATCCTTAACCCCGACGTGGTGCTGAGCGAAGACCCGCAAATCCACCTTAAGCACCTTAAGCCGCTGCCTGCGGCCGACGAGCTTGTGGATAAGTGCATCGAGTGTGGTTTTTGTGAGCCAGTGTGTCCTTCCAAAGGCCTGACGCTCAGCCCGCGCCAGCGCATCGTGATCTGGCGTGATATCCAGGCAAAGAGACGCGCAGGCGTCGACACCACCGAACTGGAAGCCGCCTACCACTACCAAGGTATCGACACCTGCGCCGCCACCGGGTTGTGCGCACAACGCTGCCCGGTTGGCATCAATACCGGCGATCTGGTGAAAAAGCTGCGCGCACGCGACGCCGACCGTACGAAAACCGCCGACTGGCTGGCCGGCCATTTCGCCACGGCCATGCAAGGTGCGCGCTTTACCCTGCATGTCGCCAATGGCGCGCGCATGCTGCTGGGCGCGCCCCGCCTGACGAAGCTCTCGGCCAAAATCACACAGCTGTCCAAAGGGCAGATCCCGCAGTGGACCAACGCCATGCCGCAGCCGGAAAAAGCCATCCGCTTCAGCCCGGCAGTTGAAGACGAGCGCCCGCGCGTGGTTTACCTGGCCGCCTGCGTCTCACGCGCCATGGGCCCATCAGCCGACGATAAAGAGCAGATGTCGCTGTACGACAAAACCCGCGGTCTGCTGGAAAAAGCCGGTTACCAAGTCGTGTTTCCCGACAACCAGGACAGCCTGTGCTGCGGCCAGCCATTCGCCTCCAAAGGCTACGCCGAACAAGCCGAACACAAGCGCCAGGAGCTGATCGGCGCCCTGCTGCACGCCAGCCGTGGCGGCCTCGACCCGATCTACTGCGACACCAGCCCCTGCACCCTGCGGCTGGTGCAAGACCTCGGCGAAACCCGCCTGGACCTCTACGACCCGGTGCGCTTTATCCGCACCCACCTGATGGACCGCCTCGACTTCACCCCACAGCAAGCCCCCATCGCCGTGCACGTCACCTGCAGCACCCAGCATCTGGGCGAAAGCCAGGCCTTGATCGACCTTGCGCGGCGCTGCGCGACTACCGTGGTGATCCCGGAAGGCATTCACTGCTGCGGCTTTGCCGGCGACAAAGGCTTCACCACCCCGGAACTCAACGCCCACTCACTGCGCTCGCTCAAGGACGCGGTGCAACATTGCAGCGAAGGCATTTCCACCAGCCGCACCTGCGAGATCGGCCTGAGCCAACATGGCGGTATCGATTACCACGGCCTGGTGTACCTCGTGGACCGCGTCACCCAGGCCCGCGCACATGAAACCTGCAAATAAAACAGAACCCCTGCGTGCCAGCGCAGTCATTTGAATAGGCCTCGGCGAACGAGGCTCACCCGTGACCTCGCTGGCTGCCCCGCCTTGGCGCAGCATCGAGCCTTATTTGCTCAAGGAGATACACCATGAAGCGTACTGCTCTTGCTGGCTTGTTCATCACCGCTGCGATGTTGGCCTCGCCTGTTTTTGCTGCCGGCGAGCCGGACCTGTGCAAAATCAACCTGGACAAAATCAACAACGGCCAAGCCCTGCTCGCCACCGACACCAGTGGCAAAAAGGGCGAAATAGACACCGCCGTGTCCCAGGCCAAGGCCGCGCACGCCGCTGGCGATGACAAAAAATGCATCGAGATCACCTCCAAGGCCATCCAAGACCTGCAGAACAGCGAGAAAGGTGGCCAATAAGCGCTGCTGATACGCAGGGCCAACCTTCGGGTTGGCCTTCCGTGACGGTTTGGCGTACACTGCACAGGCTTGTCACTCACTAAGAAACAACGAGTTACAAGCACGGGGCCGTTTAGGATTCGACGCCGGTCGCGAAACTTTAGGTGCATGCCGAGTTGGTAACAGAACTCGTAAATCCACTGTTGCAACTTCTTATAGTTGCCAATGACGAAACCTACGGCCAGGAATTCGCTCTCGCTGCGTAAGCAGCCTTAGCCCTGAGCTTCTGGTACCTTCGGGTCCAGCAATCACCAGGGGATGTCTGTAAACCCAAAGTGATTGTCATATAGAACAGAATCGCCGTGCAGTACGTTGTGGACGAAGCGGCTAAAACTTACACAACTCGCCCAAAGCACCCTGCCCTTCGGGTCGCTGAGGGTTAACTTAATAGAAACGGCTACGCATGTAGTACCGACAGCGGAGTACTGGCGGACGGGGGTTCAAATCCCCCCGGCTCCACCACTTCATCATCTAAAGACGTCCACGGACGTCTTTTTTTGTGCCTGAAATCCAGTGAATACAGGGGGTTAGGCGCCTTTGGGGTCTTTGGAGAGTTACTGAGTTCCAGGCGCTTTGGTATCCCAGGTGGTATCCCGGACTACCAAATGCTATTTTCAGGATACCAAAACGGTGCTGGAGGTAGCCCCCATGCCTACTAACGCAACCCGCCTCTCCGATCGCCAGCTCAAGGCAGTCAAGGCAACTGGTAAAGACTTCGTCCTCAGCGACGGCGATGGCTTGCAGCTTCGAGTACGCGCCAGCGGCTCGATGATGTGGAATTTCAATTACCGCGAGCCGTTGACCAGAAGCCGTATCAACATGGCGCTTGGTCCGTACCCCGACCTCTCGCTAGCCAACGCCCGGAAGAAAGCCGCAGAGGCGCGTGAGTTGCTCGCTTTGGGCATTGATCCCAAAACCCAGCGTGATGAGGTAAGGCAAGCCAAACTTGCTGAGACTGAACACACTTTCGAGAAGGTGGCCACGGCCTGGTTCGAGCTGAAGAAAGACTCAGTAACCAAGGCCTACGCCGAAGACATTTGGCGATCGCTGACGCTTCATGTATTCCCAAGCATGAAAACAACGCCGCTCTCTCAAATCACTGCTCCAATGGTTATCAAGATCCTTCGCCCAATCGAGGCCAAAGGGAGCCTCGAAACCGTGAAACGATTGAGCCAACGACTCAACGAGATCATGACCTACGGGGTCAACTCCGGGCTGATATTTGCGAACCCCCTCAATGGAATTCGGGCGGTGTTCAAGAAACCCAAGAAAGAGAACATGGCTGCGCTACCACCTGAGGAGCTTCCCGAGCTCATGATGGAAATCGCGAACGCCAGCATCAAGCGCACGACCCGCTGCCTGATCGAATGGCAGCTGCACACGATGACCCGCCCTGCCGAAGCAGCCACCACGCGATGGGCAGATATCGACTTCGACAAGCGCATTTGGACCATTCCTCCAGAGCGCATGAAAAAGCGTCGGCCGCACACAATCCCTCTTACCGATCAGGCACTTTCGTTGCTGGAGACGCTCAAGCAACTCAGCGGTAACAGAGAGTACGTGTTCCCCTCAGATAGAAACCCCCGCACCCATGCCAATAGCCAGACCGCCAACATGGCGTTGAAGCGCATGGGCTTTCAGGACCGTCTAGTCAGCCACGGCTTGCGCTCGATGGCGAGCACCATCCTGAATGAGCATGGCTGGGATCCGGAGCTGATCGAGGTCGCGCTGGCGCATGTCGACAAGGACGAAGTTCGTAGCGCCTACAACCGGACGGATTACATCGAACGCCGGCGTCCGATGATGGCCTGGTGGAGTGAACATATCCAGAAGGCGGCCACCGGCAGCCTGTCGGCATCTGCCATCAATCAAACCAGGGACCGTAACGTGGTGCCGAAACGCTAAGCATCACCGGCGACAATCCATGCCATCCGTGTCGTGGAGCATGACGACAGAAATGACGACTATCGCTAAATCTCTCGCATGCCTGCGCTTCTTCGGCCAAGCCCCTTAGTATGGGAAGGCTCCGCGTTCCCATACTAAGGGGCTCACGCTTAAAAGGTCTATCAGGCAACCACGAGTTGCGCCTTTCTGCGGCGGATCAACCCTGCTGTCAATTCGTAGTAGTAGACGGTAGCTGGAGCTGAGCATCGCAAGTAGTGCTCCAGAAACCATCTCACGTGTTTGTCCCTCCAGGACCAAGGAGTTGCGCAACTCCAGCGCTCACGAATTACCTCGTGCATCCTTTCTGCCTGTCTGATGTGCCTTTTCCGCGTGGCATGCGCACCTTTGAGCACGGGGCTCAGAAACAACGCCATGTCAAATTCAAACTTCATCGCCGACCTCCGATGTAGGCACTCACCACATCGATGCGGTTATGTCCCAACTCATGGCTGATCTGCTGTCGCGCACGCTGATCAAGCTCCCGATCTTCTCGATGAACACGACCGCCATTGACGGGGGCAGGGAAGCCGGTCATTTGCTCATAGCGCTCACAGGCGTAAGCCGCCCGTAGCTCATGAAAACCTTTCAACCCCTGCTCATGCAGGAGGTCCCGTGCCGGTCGCACAACTGCCTGCATAAAGTCTTTGTAGCTTTCGTCGGCCGCCAACAAATTCCGGCTGCCATTGGGTGAGGTCGCGCTGGCCCAATCCAGGGCATCGCGAACTTGATCCGTGACCGTAATCCAACGCGGTGCCGAGGCCCCTGATCGACCACCTTTGGTGCCATCCTGGATGTTGATCTTGCCCAGTTGCCGAACCTCACGTTGCAGTCGGGGCAGATCGGCCAGGATCGCTTCGCGCAGGCGCATACCAGTCTCACGGGCGAGGAGCACAATGGCACTTACCCTCGATTGCTGACGATCTGACAGTGCCCGTGCGATCAACTCGACCTGCGCACGGTCTTGGCCTTGCGGGGCCTCACTACGCACGCTTGAGCGCTGCAAGCCCAGCGCCTTGCTCGGACTGGGGATTTTGACGTACTGATCACCGCGCAGCGCGGCCATCGTTCGGTTCACGCTGGACAGGCGGTTCTGCGCGGTGGCAATGCCAACGTTGCCCTGATCAACCTGCTCGCGCAAATGGAAGGCGTACCGCATAAGGATCTCACGGTCGATCTGTCGCGCGTCGTTGAGTCCCGGTCCTTCCTCGGATCGACACCATTGCACGAAGGCCAGCCAGCGATCGCTATGGGCTTTGACGGTAGCAAAATGGCCGTCGCCGAACAGATCTTTCAGGGCCTGCGGTCCGGCATAGCGGAGCTGACGACCAAAGCCGAAATTGCGCCCCGCTCGCTTACCGACCCGAGCCATTGCTCTGCTCCTGATCGACTGCCGAGAGATCATGCAAGAGGGCTTGCCAGTGCGCACTCACGATGGCGAGCTGGGCCCCATCAGTCGGGCGAAAATACAGCGAATTGTTCATGACGAAGAGGATCGCCCCCTCCTCTTCCAACCATTGAATGAGGGCTGTCGTCGAGGTGATAGTTTTACGGGTGGTGGCGACATCGGCGACAGCGGCGACAACCCTTGTCCTGCCTGGTTTTGAGCGTGGCGACAAAGTGGCGACAGTCGCGGCGACAAACCGCGCTTTCGGCTCCTTTTGGCGCTGAGCCAGATGGTGGCGCAGCGCTTCATCAAGATTGAACATGGCGCACCTCGAAGGTGTGGCCATCGGTGATCAGCCACTGATGATCAATCAACTCGACCAACAGCTTGGCGGCATGACGACTGCTCTTACGGGCAAAGCGGGGACCGTTGCGGTTCAGCTCTCGAATACTGAAGCGCTTCCAATCCTTGACCTGCAGCCAGCGCAGCAGCCGGTCCGCCTCCTCCTTTACTCGGCACACCGGTTCCTGTTCGGTCAGGCGCTGGATCTCGGTGAGGTAGTAGCCAACCAAGGCCGAGGCCCGTTGGATATGGTCGACCTCCACTGCACTTCTCTCCTCCACGACGGCCAGGATGCCGGCGACGCGCAGCAGGTTGTCGGCGGCCTTCGATCCGCTGGGGCGCACGCTGGCCAGCTCACCAAACTCACCCAACTGGGCTTCGATGGCATCATGCAGATCAATCCAGCGACGACGAGCCAGTGGACTGAGGCTCAGTGGTGACAGCCGCAAGGCACCGTCAGAGGTAAGTGACCAGGGCTGATGAAACAGCGCCGAAAGGCGGTGGTGATAGCGCTTTAGGGCGGCATCTTTGGACAAGTCGACAGCCTGGTAGCTGCGTTGTCCAGCCAGGCTGGTGGGCCAGGTCATCAGGCAGCGACCGAGAATGCCTTGCCCCTGCAGCAACGGATCACTGAGTAACTGCATGGCCAAGTACGGCTGCAGCATCAGGTGCAGGCTCAAGCGCCGATCATAAGCCCGCAGGCTTTCACCAACCATGGAGCGCGCGCGATCTATCGGGCTGCCATCCCAGAGTGACGATAAGGTCGTGACCGCTTTCAAGCGGTTATCCCGACTCATGGTGCTGCTGCCGAGGAACTGTCCGCCCTCGTCACAGAACAGGCCCATGCTGGGCAAGTCATGGCAGAGCCCCTTGATCAGGGCCTCGATAGTCGGGTCCGTGGTGATCAGCCTAGGGGCTGAGGGCTCTGCTTCGAGCGACACCCCGTTCGCGGACTCAGGACCGGCAGGATTGAGACGCTGCGCCTGTCGCTGTGCGGCGCGGTAGCGGGCAAGCTGTTCACGGTAGCGCTGCCACTGCTCGCGCTCCCATTGCCGTGCTGGCAGTAACGCACATCGATCTGCCGCCGTTTTGCGATCGCCGGACGCGGCCACGGTGATCAGGTACAGCGACAGTGGATAATTTCTTCCGTCGAGTTGTAACCCCGCATGGCCTTGGGTGGCCAGGGCCGAGGCAGCCAACACCGATTGCGCAGCCAGTGCCTGGGGCACGCCTATCACCTCGGCCATGCGCTCCACCGCAGGCCCAAGAATCCCACCCAGTGCGTGCACCGGATAAGGCTGGGCCACTGGATTCGACTCAATCAGCGGTCGAGGCGGTCGTGGGAGTACAAGCTTCGGATCTAACTGCTGCATGGGCCCTCTCCTCGTTCATTGCTGGTTGTCCTCACGTAGTCCCGCCACGGTTGTTGAGTGTTATCAGGGATCAAGGTCCCTGCGGCCTGTGAGGTGTTCACTGACGTGGAACGAACGGCTCCTTACGACCGGGAGCGAGGGCATGAACCCATGAATCTGGCCTCCTTGGCGCATCCGAAGATGCGGGCGGGCGGAGGCTGTGCCGACTGACGAACTCGGCACCTGGAGATCCTGGGTAGGAGAAGGCAAAGACATGGACACCTGGGGCATGCCTGACTGTCAGTCAGGTGCAGCACTTCCATGGGCTGCGGCACCGGTGCCTATGTCGTTGCGGATGGCGACGAGTCGGATTTGTCAGATCGATTGTCACGAGGAGAGTTGCGGCAATGCCCTGTACGACGTGGCTTGCAGCAGTGGTACGAGCGCCCGTCTCTTTCCAGAAGAAAGAGACGGGCGCAGTCTGGCGCAGCGAGGTAGGCCAAGGGAGGAGGTTGCTGCAGCGCAGCGAGGAAGGTCCATCGTCTGCCGCAGTGGGCAGATAAATCGAGTAGGCATCCATCACCCTTGGAGAGTGACCGTGCGAGCCGCCGGACGCTAATCGCACTTCGGGAGAACCACCACGCAAGTGGCGTAGCCTTAAAGGTTCTGACTACCTGGGCAGGTGCTGTCAACGACAGCGATCCGTGCGCCAATTTTTATACCCACTCGAAAAGGCGGTCAAGCGTCACGACCAAGGCGTGAAAAAAGTGGCGACTGTCGCCAGTTTTGTCGCCATGCTCCACGCCACGTTCTACGTGCGTTGTCGCCGCTGTCGCCGCTGTCGCCGCTGTCGCCACACCTACATTCATACCCCCACGAAAAGATCCGCTCTGACACTGAAAAGGCGCTGCGCTCGATAGAGATCGCGGGCGGTTGCTAAGGGGCAAAGGAAGGCGCTGCGCTAATCAAATCTGAAAGGAGAAAGTGGAACGCGGTAGCTTCGAGAAAAAGCGAGTGAACCCTCCGATCGGCGCGATCAAAGATCGCTGGATCGGAGGGTTTAGCGGGAAAGGCAAAGCTTCATACGTCAATTACAGCCTCAAGCATCGAAACCTGTTGGTCGGGATACCGATGTAGCCCCCACCAAACCGCCCTGCTAGTCCTTGAACACGCGGTCGGCCCTGGCAATACCTGCATCAGGCTGCCGACCTGTCGACCCGAACACCTCCCATACCGCGTCACGCAGCCAACAAATTCAAACTTGGACACACCAGACGTACCATCTTGTCCGCCTTGCGCCGATAGTTATCGTTGTCGTCCGAGGTCCAGACATAGGCCTTCAGCCAGATCGTCATGTTCAGGTACTGAAATCTGATGCAACTTTCGCCGTCCAGTTTCTTCAGTGATCGCTTCACTTTCCGCTCACGCTCGAACACGGTGGCCACAAGGCCAACCCGGTAGTCCAGTGCCTTATCCTGCAAAGATTTAACCGAGCGGAAATCCCCTTCGGAAAATCGATAAAGGTGACCTCGCTCAAGCTCGAGTTCGGTTTTGATTTCGTCATCTTCGTGGCTGTATGGGTGACTGTGATAATCACCCAGGTAGCAGACCTCAGGAAAAAACGTGTCGATAAAGCCTTGTTTCAGTTCTTGCGCCTCATCGGTATAGGAGACTGAGCCCTGGTCTCTTTCAACGGCTGTGGATGTGTCTGCCCATACCACCCTGTGCATCATGTTTCTGCCAATGAGTGGCTGGCAGTACCCCCACAGGTGCCCGAACGTTTCTACGCCCGCCGCAGAGTCGCCGCAGGTTAAAACATGCTCCAGTTTATAAGCCTCCAATGCTGAAGTGACGATACTGAAAAACGCTTGTTCGGATATTGAAACTACTGAGTCAATCATGACGTTCCTTGGTCATTTAGAGTTACGGGGTGTTCAGGCGGGCTCGGGAACCGGAACATCCTGGGTCAATGATGCGTACACCGACAGTCCATCGACGACTCCCAGTGAGGCTCCACTGGGTGTATATCGCATTGCGGGAAGGCCTGCTTTACCGCTTCAATCACGTAGGGTTCTAGGGACATGCCGCCGGTCAAGAACAGCACCGAGGTATATTTCTGGACCTCCGTACTTACCTGCGCAAGAAGCTGCTGAAAAGTGCGCATGAAACTCTCGGCTGCCAATGCCAGGTGGGTATGCGATGGCCGGCGGCCCATCTATGAACTCAAGTGCGTTTAACGCTTCGCTTATTCGCAGCGTGTGCCGCCAGCTGTTCAAGCGCGTACTGGATTGCATAGGGCGCTGGTCGGTAGGTGGCCGACTCTTGGCTACTCAAGTAGTAACGCATAACCCGGTCAGTGATGCCGAGCGCGGTCGCTGCTGCTTCTTGAGTGATGCCTGCCGTCTCCAGAAGGCCACGCAAGTAGGCCGGGGACGGGTCGTGCAATGAGGCGTCTGGCTTTCGAGGGTACATGTCTTCAGTTCCGTATCCCGGATACACACCAAAATTCGTCACCGGTTCTTTCTCTTTTCGAGCACCTACCACCGGTGCTTATTCCTCAGCTTTCGGGGTGGCAGGGGTAACCGGGGTAATTGCAAAGTAATACTCGTCATCGGCATGCGGATCGAACTTAGGGCGAGCGATGCGGCCTTGATCCAAGGCGTATTGAAGCACGTCGCGCACTTCCAGCCAGCCGCCTGGCTTGACCACGTGCAGTGCTTCAATGGCCTTGACGATTTCTCTCCAGCCAGTGTTTTCTGGCTTGATGGTGTCCAGCAATGTGCTAAGGATCAGCTGCTGGCGCTCGGCTTGATTCATTTTGGTCAGCGGCCTCACTTCCTCTTCGGTTGGTGTCACTACTTTTGTGACGGCATCGTTGCCATAGCTGCGAATGAATTCGTAAGCTTCTTCGCGGCTCAGGTTACCCTTGATGATCTCAACGCGGTCACGCATCGGCTTGTCAAAGTGGACGATGGTGACGTCGTATTTACCGCCGCCGACTTGGACAGAAAGCGGTACCCCTGTGCGTTCGCGGGTTTCCCGCACGATGCGAGTCTCTGCAAGCTGTTGCAGTTCTGCCTCGGTCACGACGTCCCACTCAGGGCGTTCAAATAGATCCGGGTACACGCGGTGTTTGGTTGAGAAGTAGCGCTTGGACAGCTCGATGCAGCTCTCACGGTTGCAGTTAGGCGTTTTGATCACATAAAGGAACGGTGTCTCTAGGTTCTTTTCGCGCCAGTTGTTGCACTTGCGGAGGCTGGAAAACTCGACGGTTTGAAACAGCTCGCCGTTATAGAACACCTCGAAGCTCAGAAGTGCTTCAGTAGGCTTGGCTTGCTTTTTGATGGTCATGTCGTCCCGCTCCGTCACTGTTGGGTGCCGCTTCGTTTGGCTTGGCGCCATACTAGGAACACTGTTCCTGCCTGACAAGTGCTTTTTTCACGCCCACAAAAATGTATGGCCTGTGTTAAAATTTATGCCACCATGATGGCATTCTGACCATTTGAAGGCTTGGCAACACCTACGTGTTCGGGAATTGGAATGGACTGGGAAGCCCTTGTTCAAAGCTTGTGGGAAATCATCCACTCACAGGGCTGTGATGCCTTCGAGGCTCATCTGAGGTCTGGTGTATTAGATCAACCTATCGATGGGCTTGTTCAAGCTTTAGATGTCCTTCATAAAGCTGATGCAAGGAATGTCTTCCAAGCTCTGCTTCTCGAGTCACTGAAAAATAGTCCTTTTAGTGATCGAATCAAGCACCGATTGCAGATGTCGCTGCGATTCGAAACCCCGCATGCAGACGGTCATCAAACACTCATCGAAGAACGAACTGTTTTTCTCGAAAAGATAAGTGACTTGGTCACATCCGATCGTTTTGCTGAAGCCATAGATAACATTCACGCGGCTATTGCAATGAAGCAAGACTCCGACCTTCTGGAACTGCTTGGTCGCGTCTATCTGCTCCAATGCTCCCACGAGACTCACATATCCGGAGTGGTCGAAAAGCAAGTCACTACGCAAAACGATAGCCCGCAGGAAAGCGACAATTTTGGATCTGAAGGTGATTTCGACCTATTCGTTTGGCAAGACTCTCCCGTCTTCCAAAAATCAACTCATGATAACGAATGCATCGAAGCAGCCGTAGAGATCCAAGCGCTTATCTCCAGTTCAACGCCTGTGGAACCTAAGGCAATCGAGTGGTGTATAGATCTGGATGATGGGGAGCAACGCCTCTCCAGCTCTTTTTCTTCGGAAGCACAGACGTCCGCCTCTGAAAAGCTCGCTATTGGTGACCTTTCAACGAACGATGTTAGCCCCTCAATTGATCTTGATCTGAATGAGGGGCAATCAAGTCTCGAAGTGATGACTCAAGAAGCAAGCAGAAGTTATTTCGATTTCCAACTCCTCAAATTACAGCCAGAGGACAAAGAACTGCTCAGTATTATTCGGGCTAATCCGAAAAGTGACGCCACTACACTGGCGCGAGCTATGAAAACGCGGCCACCGGATTTGAATCGTACCCTAGGGACACGACTGCGGTATTGGATTGAGCGGGACCGCTTGGGGGGCTTTTCTATAAAGCGGGAACTGCTAAGCCTGCTGTCTGATTCTGCGTTTAAAAGTCACAATCCAGCGGTGGGAAAGAAATCGATAGACCCAATGCCCAAGATGCTCTCCTCCCAAGGCGAAAAAGAGGTTTGGGCGCTGCTGTCTGATATACCTACTTTGCCAGACCAAGCAAAACAAGTGCTTCGCTACTTCATCCAGAATCCAGGACAAAAAACCTATGAGGGTGCGGATGCCCTGAAACTCAATCACATGGACCTACTTTCCTTGTTGGACGGTTGCCTTGAGAAATATCTGGAAAGGGACCGTGTTTTTGCAGTAAGGCCTCGCCCGCAAGCCAGCTTAGAGGAGGCCGGCGTACCCCTTACGAAACCGACACTGCAATTGCCTGATACTGACGAAATACTCAGCAGAAGCGCAACAATTAAAATTCGGACACAGTTGACCCACGGAACCAAGCAAATTGACCCTCTCGCAGAACCAGTTGTGCATTTAACGATAGATGCCGACGTTACCGTTGCAGATCTTGCCAAAGCTGCTGCAATATCTCGTCTTCCACCGCTCGGCAAGCAGATTCTCGCGCTGCTGGCATCTGCAGGCAAAGGCTATAGCCGAGACCTGGCTCGCAAACTTGAACATGATGTGGACGAAGTCAACAAGATGCTCCTGCACACGCTAAGCGAGCACGTTTCCGTTATTCACAGTGTCTGGCGCTTGAACAATGGCGTGATAGAAGCCCTCAAACTTGCGGCTATTATTTAGTAATTTGCGGGGGTTAATTTGTCTCATGACTGTCTGATCGCTTGGTATAACCATTCAAGGTTTGGATTTGCTTCCTTCAGATCACACTCCCACACTTCAAAGACTCGCCAGCCCGCGGCAATCAGATGGTCTCTGTTCCGAGCATCGCGCATCACATTACCGCGGAACTTCTCAGCCCAGAATTCTACTCTAGTAGCTGGCATTGTGGCGTATCGACAACCCTCATGGCGGTGCCAGAAACAGCCATGTACAAAGATGCATGCCTTGTACTTAGCGAGCACAATATCTGGCTGCCCGACCAACGCCCTTACGTGGAGTCGAAACCTGAAGCCTTGGGCGTGCAGCAATTTTCGAATTTTCAGTTCGGGCCTGGTATTCTTCCCCCCAATCTGGGACATCATGCGTGAGCGGATTTCCTTACTGACTGTATCCATCTTCATCTTCTCCCGCTTAATAGGGGCGAAACTCAGAGTTAGGGCGTCATGAATCGCGTGCAACCAATTCAGATAGTAGATCTTTTCGCAGGGCCAGGAGGCTTGGGTGAGGGGTTCTCATCATACAACCAAGGTAATGATTTCGAGATCATTGTTTCGGCCGAAAAAGATCCAATAGCCCGTAAGACCCTGCGGCTTCGGGCGTTCTACCGCCTATTGAAACGCCACAACCCCGGTGCTCTGGATGACTACTATGACTACTGCAACGGGCATTCCGAACGCCCTTGGTCCCCTCGCAGTGAGGCACAGTGGATCCGGTCTGGGGATGAGGCCAAGTGCATAACACTGGGCTCCAAAGAGGGCGATGATGAGCTAGATGAAATCCTGCTTAACAAGCTGGACAGAACCCGTCCTTGGGTGCTCATCGGAGGTCCACCTTGTCAGGCTTACTCGCTTGTCGGCCGGTCTCGTAACCGCGGGAACACCGACTATCGTCCTGAGGATGACCATCGGCACTTTCTCTATCGCGATTACTTACGAATCATCCAGCACTACCGTCCTGCCATATTTGTTATGGAGAACGTAAAAGGGATTCTTTCCGCCAAAGTAGGGGGTAAGGAAATCTTCCCCGAGATACTTCAAGATTTGTCCGATCCTGATGTAGCACTTAACCACCCAAGCTCTGGCCGTCGATACCGCATTTACTCACTTGTGAGTGATGAATCCTTTGGTGCCGACGATGATGTCTCAGAAGTAGAATCCACAAACTTCATCATACGTGCAGAGCAGCACGGTGTTCCACAGGCCCGTCACAGGGTAATTCTCTTGGGCATCGCGATCGACGCCGCAGGGCAAACCCCAAAGCCCGAACGACTTCCAACTTTCCCGGAAATATCTGCCGGCAGCATCCTTGGAAAACTACCGCGATTGCGCAGTAGTCTTTCCAGAAGCACTGATAGCCCACAGTCTTGGTATCTTGAACTGATTAATCAACTGGATAACTTGCAGGATGCAGCAGCCGGCTTGCCCAAGAAAGACCCCGGGCTCGAAGCAAACATCAGAATAGTCCGATCGAGCTTCATGACCGGCTCTCTGAATACTGGCGCATTACGCTATCCGCGCAACGCCGGGGACGGCTCTACGCAATCAACTGATCTAGATCACTGGTACAAGGATAACAAGCTGGACGTCTGGCTGAACCATGAAGCTAGAGGCCATATGCCATCAGACCTCAAGCGCTATGTATTCGCATCCATCTTCGCGCGGACACATAAACGCTCCCCCAAAGGTCACCTAGACTTCGGCCTGCCTGGGCTGGCTCCAGAGCATAAGAACTGGGAATCAGGGAAGTTCAGTGATCGCTTCAGAGTTCAGCTCGAGAACTATCCATCAACGACTGTCACCAGTCACATATCCAAGGATGGGCACTACTTCATTCATTACGATCCGTTTCAGTGTCGCAGTTTGACGGTACGTGAGGCGGCCCGTCTGCAAACGTTCCCCGATAACTATTTTTTTGAAGGCAACCGGACGCAACAATTCCATCAGGTCGGGAATGCTGTACCCCCTCTGTTGGCATCAAAAATAGCCGCTGTAGTAGCGAATGTTATCACGACGGGCGAATGGTCATCTGTATGGACTGAAAATCACCGAGGAGAAGGTGATGCAGGCTAAATCAAGGCATGCCCCGCCCCGGGCGGGAGCGATGATCGAGGCACTCCGCGGACTAGGTTATAACACTGCTACTGCGCTAGCGGACATCATAGATAACAGTATCGGCGCGGGCGCAGATTTAGTTCATGTAAACTTCGAATGGAAAGAAAATGCCAGTAGAATTTATGTACTCGACAATGGCCGAGGCATGTCGTCAGCGGAGCTGGACAAAGCCATGCGTCTTGGTGAGCGTAATCCACTTGAAGAGCGGGGTTCAAACGACCTAGGGCGTTTTGGACTAGGACTAAAAACCGCCTCGTTTTCTCAATGTAGACGCCTGACAGTTGCGACGATCAACGAAATCGGCTTGGAGTCACTACGTTGGGATCTTGACGTTCTGGCAGCCAGTACCGATCAGGGCTGGCATCTTTTGGAAGGGCCTCACGAGGGCTCCGAGGTTTTTTTTCAGCCTCTTGTAGAAGCTGGCAAAGGCACGCTGGTTTTATGGGAAATACTTGATCGCATCGTTACCAACGGATTCAGGGTTCAAGAATTCTTAGACCTAGCGACCCAAATCAAACAGCACTTGGGAATGGTCTTTCACCGCTATATTTCGAGTAACCGCTTACGTCTTCTGCTTAATGGCAAGCCGATTAAGGCTTGGGACCCTTTCCTCAATGGGCATCCCTCGAAGGCCTGGAGTCCCCCAGTTGCCGTGTGCCCGATAAATCGAACTATCTCTGCGCAGTGCCATGTTCTCCCCCACCGTGATCGCCTAACGGACAAAGAATACGAAGAAGCGGCCGGCCCGGAAGGATGGGCAGCTCAACAAGGTTTTTACATATACCGTAACGAGCGACTTCTTGTCGCCGGTAGCTGGCTGGGGCTGGGTGCAGGTCGAGCCTGGACCAAGGATGAAGCCCATCGGCTGGCGCGCATCCGCTTGGATATCCCCAACAATGCGGATGTAGATTGGAAAATTGACATTCGTAAATCAACCGCACGCCCACCTATCGCGTTGCGATCCTGGCTCGCGCGTTTAGCGGAGGAAACACGCTCGCGATCGCGACGAGCGTTCGCTCACCGGGGACGCCCTGTTGGAGCAATTCAGGGTCCGCCCATTATCGAAGCATGGAAAACCGACAAGTTCAGCGGCGGCACACGATATCGGATTGATCTGGAACATCCTGCCATGCGAGCAGTCCTCGACGAAGCGGGGGCACTGATGCCTCAGATCAAAGCAATGTTGAGGGTGATCGAAGAGACTGTACCGGTACAACGCATCTGGGTGGATACCGCCGAAGACAAGGAAACTCCCCGGGTGGGATTCGCTGGCGAGCCTGCAGCCGAAGTCGAATCAATCCTTCAGATAATGTACGGCAACCTAATACGCCTCAAAGGATATTCGGCTGCGGCTGCGCGTGAAAAGCTTTTGCACATGGAACCCTTCCATAACTTCCCGGAATTAATAGCCGCTCTTCCCGATCAGCCTTGATTCTAAATGATGAGATGTGAGTAATGACGGACCCCGAAAAGAGCAAAACCAGTGTCATCAAGATTGTGCAGGAGTTGCTGATCGCCCAAAAAGGTGACGCTGACGTAACGCCGTCCATGATTGGAGAAATGATTGATCGCGTTCTATTCATGAACCCTAATTGGGGCAAAGAACTGGATCGGGACGGTGTGACCGACGAGCTTATCCGTCGTTTCAGCATCTGGGTGGGAGAAGATGCAACGCTGATGGATAACGCGGGGCACGTCCCGTGGCTGACCCAGGAAAGAAAAACCGATTGGCGTTACTGGCAGCGCTATCGGGAGTGGCAGGAAGGAAAATTGCCTTGGGCAGCGGTCGAGTCGGTAGACAAATCCACCGACTCCATTCTGTCGATGCTGGAAGATCCAACCCGAGATGGTCCGTGGGATCGACGAGGCTTGGTGGTCGGTCACGTACAGTCCGGTAAAACAGGGAACTTTACAGGGCTTGTCTGCAAGGCAGCGGATGCGGGCTACAAGATAATCATTGTATTGGCAGGCCTGCACAACAATCTACGTTCACAGACTCAAATGCGTCTGGACGAGGGCTTCCTGGGCTTCGAGACTGGTCCCACCCCGGGTGCAACCCGCTTGATCGGCGTGGGAAAAATTGATGGTTCCCCGTCTATCCGACCGCACTATGCAACAAATCGCAGTAATAACGGCGATTTCAACATGGGATTCGTCCGCAACCTCGGCATATCCCCGGAAGAGCGGCCATGGCTGTTTGTTGTCAAAAAAAACAAGTCAGTGCTGACACGACTGCTCGTCTGGCTACGCGATCATGTAGCCAATAGTCAGGATAATGAAACCGGTCGAAAACTCATTACTCACCTGCCAGTATTGGTGATTGATGATGAGTCGGACCAAGCCTCTGTCGATACCGGCGAGCAAGTTGTTGGTGCAGACGGTTTACCTGATCTGGAACACGAACCAACCGCCATCAATCGGATGATTCGCCGAATCCTGCATACCTTTACCCGAAGTGCCTACGTAGGCTACACCGCCACCCCATTCGCCAATATTTTCATTCATGACAAAGGTGAGACGGGTGAAGAAGGGCCAGATCTCTTTCCCTCTGCGTTCATCTCTAACTTGGCCGCACCTTCTTCGTATGTAGGGCCGACAAGAGTATTTGGCCTCTCAGCCGAAGAGGGGCGCGAGGGTGGATTACCGCTGGTACGAACAGTCTCGGATTACTGCGACGAGGATGGCCGTACGGGATGGATGCCGCATGGCCATAGGAGCAACTTCCACCCGGTCCATTCAGGGCCACATAGCATGCCGGACTCCTTGGTCGAAGCGATAAACGCCTTCATTTTGAGTTGTGCTACCCGTCAACTCAGAGGCCAAGGTGACGCGCACAACTCAATGCTGGTGCATGTAACTCGATTCAACAGGGTACAAAAGGTCGTGCACGAACAGGTGCAAGCCTATGTGAACAATGTTAAACAGCGACTGTCGCTGGGTATCGATGAAAAGAAATTGCTCTCTGAGTTGAAGACCTTATGGGAAAGAGACTTTGTACCAACCAGCAACGAAGTCAGTGAGTCGCTGGATACCCCCGATGAATGCAAACTTCCAGACTGGGCTGATGTTCGTGCTCAGCTTCTCAATGTACTGGAGAGCGTGGATGTACGAATGATCAACGGCACCGCCAAGGATGCTCTTGATTACGCCGATACACCTACGGGACTAAAAGTGATTGCCATCGGTGGCGACAAACTCGCTCGGGGACTAACACTTGAGGGACTGAGTGTCAGTTACTTCCTGCGCGCCTCAAAAATGTACGACACGCTCATGCAGATGGGACGCTGGTTTGGTTACCGTCATGGGTATATTGACCTCTGCCGCCTTTACACCACCAGCGATCTGATCGAGTGGTTCGGGCATATTGCGGACGCGTCCGAGGAGCTACGTGACGAATTCGACATGATGTGCGAAAGCGGCGGAAAGCCTATCGATTATGGACTCAAGGTCAAATCCCACTCCGTGCTCATGGTAACTTCACGGCTGAAAATGCGGGCAGCGAAACCTCTATACCTGTCATTCAGCGGGCAGATATCTGAAACGGTTGCCTTTTTCAAGGAGAGTGAAGCTCTTAGCAAGAATCTTGCAGCGTTCGAGCGCTTCACGGACAAACTCGGTGGGGCCAATGAGATACCTGCACAGAAACGAACAGGGAAAATTGATAAGTGGCGAGGAGCTCATTGGGCAAACATCGATGCCGAAAAGGTTGCGACTTTCCTCCGAGAATACGAAACCCATCCTGAGTCGCTAAAGGTCAACAGTAAGTTGCTCGCCCGTTTTATTGAAATGATGAGCCTCAACGGGGAGCTAACTCAATGGACAGTGGCAATCGTCTCTGGTGACAGCGAGATCCCGCATCAAGTTGGAGGTAGAACGGTCAATCTGATGAAGCGTACAGGGAAAAATCTTATCGACCGATATGCCATTGGACGCTTGTTATCCCCGCGGGATGAGGCAATGGACCTGGACGATTCCGCATGGAATGCAGCATTGGCGTTGACCCAAGCTGCTTGGCAAGCAGACAAGGGGCGACGAGACAAGAATGAGTTACCAGCAGTCCCGAGTGGAGCCGCAATACGACGGGTACGTGGGCTTGGCGCTGACGGCGTCGCCCCACACCCTGAGACAGGGCTGCTGATTATCTCGTTGCTGGACCCTCAGAAAGCGGAGAAGGAAAACTTCCCACTAGGAACTCCGCCTGTAGTTGCTTTCGCTATTAGTTTCCCGGGCAGTAACTCCAAAACCAAAGTCGAATACATGGTCAACAACGTTCATTGGCAAAGCTGGGAGCAGCAATATGGCGCTTGTGACTGAAGAAGAAATGCAAGCTATCTGGCGCCCTCTGGCAGGTGACAGTCCCGATGAAGGCTGGCGTAGCATTGCAATGGCCGAATGCGGTGGCTGTCGATTGCGCGCCGCACGCAGCTCACCGGGTAATGAGGAAGCGTTGCTGATTGGGTTTCCATCCCTGAAACTACCCGCCATGAATCAATTGCCCAATGGTCACGGTTTCAAGGTGGAAAAGGCGACATTGGGTGAAGTGGGCCGGGGGCTCAATTGGCTGGCGCTGGTCCGCCAGCCTGCTGGCAGCCTAGACCTGTTCAGCAGCATGGTGGTCGATGTACTGAGCACCGTCCAAGCAAGTTCGGATGCAAAGGAAGAACTCCTATTCCAACGCTACCTGGGAAGAATCAGAGCATGGCAGGACTTCATGCGCCGAGGACACGAAGGTCTTTCTGCTGAAGAGGAGCTCGGACTTGTCGGGGAACTGAATGTTCTGAGCAAATTAATAGAAGCAGGAATGCCGTTGTTCAATTCAGTAGACGCTTGGAAAGGACCGCTGGACGGCCTTCATGACTTTGAACTGGGAAGCGGTTCAATCGAGGTCAAGACAACAATTGCAAGCGAAGGATTTCCAGCGTGCATTGACTCACTGGAACAACTTGACGACTCGTTGCGCTACCCGTTCTTTTTGGCGGGAGTCAAGTTGCATCTAAGCGAGGAAGGAAAAAATCTTGTGCAGCATATTGATCTGTTGCGCCAAGGATTTTCCTCAGACCCAGCGGCCCTGCGTGCCTTCGACAACTGCCTAGTGCATGGCGGCTACCTAGACACACACCAGAACCGGTACACACGAGCCTTCGCACTTACTGAATTAGTGATTCATCGTGTGGATGAACACTTTCCACGCCTGACTCCCTTCAACACACCACTGGGTGTGTTGCGAGCAAGGTATGAGATAGACCTTGGACTTGTGCAATCTCAAAAAATTAGCCTAGATCAGGCATTGCAGGAATTAGGGGTTTTTTAAAGTGGAACTTGTTGAGTATCTAAAAGAACTACAAGCTGAGATACGTGAGGCAGAGCTATCATTCGATTCACCCGGGGAAAAATATCCCTATCCAGAATTAGTTTTTGCCGAAAAGGTCATGCAACACATGTCCGACATCGGCATGACCAATGAGCCGCAACTGTGCTATTTCGACGATCAACCCGGCGCCTCTACCCTGCGTTTGAGTGGTTATTCGTTCGGTTCTTCAGACGATGACGAAGCTCCGGATCAGCTTGACCTGTTTGTCAGTCTCTACAAGGGGGTTGATGAAATTGAGCCGCTCCCACAAACGGAAATTGTCAAATCCGCCAACCAATGCATGCGTTTTCTCAAGAACTGCGTCAATGGGACGCTTGAGAAGAGCATGGATGAAACAAATGAGGCTTATCCTCTAGTTGTCAGCGTCAGACAGTTCTTCTCTGGCTTGGTCAAACTAAGGGTCTTCGTCATCACCGATTTGTGGTTGAAGAACAAGGGGGGATTTGCCCCCACTGAATTCCAAGGAAAATCCATCCAGCTCGAAGTGATGGATATAGAGCGGTTGTTCAACCATCTCCAGCAGAACCGCCCTAGGGATGAAGTCTTAGTTGACTTCAATGAGATATCGGGAAGCGCTCTGCCTTGTGTATGGGTCCCCGGTGTTGCAGGTGAGTATGATTATGCCTTGACGGCGATTCCAGGTGAGGCTCTAAGATTTATTTACGACAAATATGGCGCGCGAGTTCTTGAAGCCAACGTGCGCTCCTTTTTAAGTGCAACCGGGAAAATCAATAAAGGCATTCGCGACAGCCTACGCACAGAACCGGAACGATTCATGGCTTACAACAACGGTGTTGTTTTGGTTGCCGATGAAATAGGAATGAACCGAGCGGCAGATGGTTCACCTGGTATCCTTTGGCTGAAAGGAATGCAGATTGTCAATGGAGGACAAACCACTGCATCTCTCTACTTCACCAAGAAAAAATTTCCAAATACGGATTTGTCCAAGGTACGAGTACCAGCCAAGCTCATCGTATTACGCTCCTCGGAAAGCGAAGAGTTGTTGATTTCCAACATCTCTAAATATGCAAACAGTCAGAACGCCGTAAAAGCATCTGATCTTTCGGCAAACCATCCCTTCCATACGGAAATTGAAGCACTGGCCGCCCGAACCTATTGCCCGGATGGAGTCGGACGCTGGTATTACGAGCGGTCTGGCGGTAGCTATAAGGTCATGCTTGAACGAGAAGGTAAAACTCCTGCTCGGATCAAAAAGCTGCAAGCAGCTATTCCACCTGCTCGCAAGATCACCAAGACAGACTTTGCAAAGTTCCTGAACGCGTGGGGACAGAACCCCCACATGGCGAGTCTTGGCGGACAAAAGAATTTTGACGCGTTCATGTTGGATGTAGATAACCGCGCAGAAAAGGGCCTGTCAAAAGTACCTGAGTCAACAGAGTTCAAGCGGATGATCGCACAAGTAATTCTCTTCAAAGCTGCTCAGAAGCTTTTACGCCCCCTGTTTCCTGCATTTCAAGGAAATGTGACGATTTATACCCTGTCACTTTTCTCTGCCAAAGTTGGCTCCAATTTCGATCTGGAAATGATCTGGCAAAATCAGAAAATATCACCTGAATTGGCAAAGCAAATTGTTGTTTGGGCAAAAGAAGTCGATGAGGCCTTACATAGCGGAGCACAAGGCAGGATGATCTCTGAGTGGGCAAAAAAGGAAGAATGCTGGACCTACATTAAAAACTACAAATACTCGCCAATGAGCTCAAGCATTCCAGAAAGCAAATTACCTTAGCGAAGGTTTTTGGCGCCATAGCCGAATCAGCTTCGTGACGCCCGCCGAGCGACATCGAAGGCTGAATCATCAGATTTTAGCTCGACGCCATGAACTGTAAGTGCAAGCCCTGGAAATGAAACCGGATTGCTGGTCAGGGCAGACGCGAAACTGGGAGCCGATAGTAAACGTGCCGCTGACCTCGGAGAGCATTTACGGCACTACTATCGGTCCGAATAGCCCGTACGGGGTGATTTCGCGCGCGCAGAGATCGACCAAAAGCCAATCAGCGGCGATAGCCGCATGGCAACTAGGTCCCCTCGGCACCGACTAAATGCCGAGGGTCTATGGGTTTAAAATTGAACAGGGGCAGTTGAACACCCGAGTCAGTTTTCGGGCAGCGGCAACAATCGGCATCGCACTTCTCCTGTTCTCGTCTCAATTACCGGGATATGCCTGCTCAATCTGCTCATCAAACTCCCCGCCCACCCCGCAGTACTCACGGGGAATACGTTCAATATCCTCGGCGATTTGCTCGATCACCTCGCGCAGTTCCAGCTGCGCGAACCAGCGCGCCGGAATGGTCGCGGCGCCGTATTGCACGCCAAGCAGGTGGCCGGTGATCAGGCCAGTGCTGCCGCTGTTGCCGCCGTGGTTTACGGCTGTGATGATGCCGCTTTCCAATGAGTCCGCAAATAACGCGCACCACAGCCCGATGGCCAGCGCTTCTTCGGCGACCCAGCCACCACCCAATTCAGCAATGCGTTGTGGCGTGGGCCGGTAGCCTTCGTAAAAGAAGAACAGCACGCGCTCGATGAAACTGCGGGGTTGTTCCATGCTGGGCTTTTGCCCGTGTTTGGCCAAGCTTTCGCCGATGGAGTGTTCGAGGCTGTCCTGCCGGTCGACCATGCGCTGGAGAATGTCCGCGAAAAGGCCACCGGCCAGGTAGCCCGTCGGGTGCCCATGGGTCAGGCGGCCGGACTGGGTGGCGTAGTCAAAGGCGTTAGCGAAGAATGCACACGGCGCAGCGCGGACCAAGGCGCCACAGCCCTTGCTGTTGTTCTCGGCGACAGCGCCCATCCGCTGGCTGGCCTTCAGCGCCGTGAGGCAGGTGGTGCCCGGGGCTCGGCGGGACCATAGGGCCTGTTGTTCGATCAGCCAGCCATCTTGGCTGACCACTACCGGTGCGGGGTAATCCTGGGTCAGCAGCCAGCGCAACTGGGCATGGTGAATGATGCTGGGCACATGACAATCCCCACCCGCGCTTCCACGCACGAAGGCCCGCAGCAAGCCTTCGGCGGTGAAGAGCATCATCTGGGTGTCATCGGTGATGGCGCCGGTAAGGCCGAATGCGGGGGCGAAGTCGACGATGCCTTGGCAGCCGTACTTGGCTTCGATCACCGGCCATTCAAGGAACTCCACCGGTGCGCCAAGCGCATCACCTACGGCACCACCGAGCAGGCAACCCTTGATCCGTTCAAGTCTGTCCATGTCTATTCCTTTCACGCGGTGGGTACCGAGGCCTGCAGCATCGTCAGTTTTACCTCCAACTCTTCGACTTGGGCTTTTTCTGCCCGCAGGGCTGAGCGCAGTTCGCGGTTTTCCGTTTCCCAGATGCGTGCCCAGCGGGTGAGATCCCGTTCGCCTAACAGCAATTGCCAGATTTCACGCAACCGCAGGTACTGCAGCAACAGCACCAACAGGATGATCCCCATCAACAGCAATGCACCTGTCGAAACCGCGTCCAACGTCGTCATATCCAATTCCTTCCGTGAGATCGAGGCACCTCGAAGACATCCACACGATATGTAGCATTTAACGACAGGTCTAGAATGTAGACTTATACAGGTAAATAAATCACACACATTGAAGTGCATGAAACATCTAGCGGGAGCCAACAGGTTTAGGAAAAAAAATGGCTTTTTTCCGTCGCTTTAGAGGGGGCCAGAGCTAGGCAGGGAAGCCCCTCCGAAGCGGAATCACATCCCAGGCACCGGCGGCACCGGGCAAAGGTTTGAACAACGCATCCAGCAACATGTGTCCTTAAACTTTACACATGGAGGTTGCAATGGAAGGCGCCAACTCGAAAGTCGAGTGAAAATTTGAGGATATGTCGCCTTCAACGACAGGTCTTTATTGTAGAGTGATGTGATTCAAGTAACCGCACACAAGGAGGGGAAGTGAAACGCAAGCAAACCATCGAGCAGGTACGCTGGGACCTGGCACTTCGCTACAGGTTGATCGAGACTGTTGCATGGTGGGAAGGCCGTCTGACCACGGGGCATTTGATTCAGAGCTTTGGCATCAGCCGCCAGCAGGCGTCCAAGGACATCAATACCTACATCACTGAGCATGCGCCGAAAAACCTGGCCTATGACAAGCAGCTCAAAGGCTATGTCCCCAGCAAGCATTTCAAGCCAAAGTTCATCGACGACAGCGCCAGCGCTTACCTGCACCTGCTCTACCAAAACAACGAACGCGCCCCACACATCGACGGGCTCGCCTTGGCCTATGCCCACACCAAGGTACTGGAAGTACCGGACAGGCCGATTCACCCAGAGATTTTGCGCCCACTGCTCAAGGCCTGCCGCGACGGCCTGCGCCTGGAAACCGAGTACGTGTCACTCAATACGCCGAACGTGGAAATTCGCCTCATAGCGCCTCACACACTGGTCTATACCGGCATGCGCTGGCATGTGCGGGCATACTGCGAGAAGAACGGCCAATACCGGGACTTTGTGCTCAGCCGCCTGCGCGGCGAGCCGGACTTGCTCGACGCTTCGGAAAATACCCGTGAGCTAGATGAAGACTGGAGCAACGAAATTCCGATCGTCATCGCGCCCGATGGGCGATTGAACCCTGCGCAGAAAGCGATCATTGAAACCGACTTCGGCATGGTTGACGGCCAACTAGTGGTGCCCAGCCGCAAGGCCTTGGTCAAGTATGTATTGCAGCGTTATCAGATCGACCACAGAAACCTGGACCCTAATCCTGAGGCGCAGCAAATCGTGGTGACTAACCTCAGGGAATTGAGACCGTGGCTGTATGAGTGATTAGTTGGCAAGTCGGTTGATTACCTGACCGCATGTAATCAACCTATCCTCCCTGCCAATAGCGCTACAACGACTTAACGATCTTTGCGTCTGGGTAACATTTCCTTCAATCCGGCGCTCATTTTGTGCCTGATTCGCACCGCGGTTATGTAATTGTCGATCTCCCAGATCAAAAGCTGCTGCGCTATGTCTTGGTGATCCGCGAGGATGGCAAGGTTGCGCGGAGTGTTCCCTTCGTTGTTCTTCGCATCAATATCAACGTTGAACATGAAGTGTTTTTCAGAGAAGTGCTTAGCTGCCTTGAAGTGGCCGTTTGCGGCCAACCAGTGGATAGGTGTGTTTCCTCCCACATCACGGTCGTTGAGACTTCCGCCTTCCCGGTATCGCTTTTCCAGCGTCTTTAGCTTCCCCTGCTTACCGGGCAGATGGACGTACTTTTCATTTTCTATGAAAATGCCAACGCCTCTCGATTCGAGGATGGACTTGTCCCCCACCGCACCGATCACCTCAAGTCGCTCGATCAGGAAAGTTCGGTTCAATCGATAGGCGATGTCCAGTGGGGTGTGCCCTGCAAAATCCCTGTCATTTAACGCTAGCGGCTCGAGCGACGACAGATGGTCCGTGTTATCAAGAAGCACTGAGGCGTGCCAGTCGCCCATACCGTGATCAAGCATGTCACCAACGCAATAGCCTGTCGGGGCCAGAGTTTTCTCAAGCAGCGTGAGTAGTGCGGGTGTGTAAGACATGGCATCCTTCCCTGATTGGATATATGTCAAAAAAATGGACAGCTTAAGAGAGCCACTCGAACTCGTGACGCAATGCGTCACGAGCCGAGAACGGCCCGGAGAGTGCAAGCCATTACTCCAGACGAACGAACTCTGCTTCGATGGTTTCACCGGTCTTGCGCCAGGCATGAAAGCGCTGGCGTTGCTCTTGACGTTGAGCGATGTTGTCCTGCATCTCTTGCACTGTGCCAAGCAATTCCTGATACGCAGGGAAGAAGCGCAGGATGAAATGCTCACTGTCGAGAAGCTCAATCATCTCTTTACGTTGTTTGTCGAAGTTCTCCACCATTTGCTGCTGGGACTTGCGGAAGGCTTCTTCGCGCTGAACTTGTTGATAGGTGTCCCAAGCCTCCAGGGCGAAACCTAAGACCGCTAAAGCGCCATTGATATTTTTGGCCAGATTGACCGCGCCCCAAGGCTTGAATTTGAGCATCTTACCCAAGTCCATTCCCAAGGTTTTGGCGACGGCGACGATGCCGTCACGTGTTGCAAGAACCGAGGTATTGTTGATCAGGTTGCTCTTGACGACGTAGTTGACACCCTGTTTGCCAAGTTTGGTCACCGAGCTGTTGAAGTGCTCGATTTCCGAGGCAAAACTCAAGCGCATACTGCTGATCTCTTGGCTCACACCGTTGAGCTGTCGGTCGAACTCGTTCTGCAGCGTTGTCGCCATAACGAAGCCTTCATTGCCGATTTCACGCTCGAAGAATTCACCGCACGTTTCGAGCGTGAGGCCCTTGGCCTGAAGGATGAGATCCGTGAAGTAGTCGAGGACAAAGCTGCGCAGGCTGATGCGTACGTCACTGATGCGGCTATTGGCAGCTTGTAACTGCTCTTGCAGGGTCTTGCCCATGCGCTCCAGGCGACTGACCTCATCACCGATCTTTTCGTCGTTCTCCACGGCCACCGGTACTTCCTTGTGCAGCACGTCGAGGATAACGCTGTTACGCGCCTGGTCGACGATGGCCACCGCACCACCGCTGGTTCTGATTTTTTCTACGGTAGCGCCTTGCAGGTTGGCGATGTGGGACAGTGTCTTGAACTTGTCCAGATTTGCCAGCCAGTATTCGGTGCCCATATCGAAGGGGTTGGCGGCTACCGCCACGATCGACAGCGCAGCCAATTGCGCTTCGGTGGCGTCGATGGAGTCGCGTAGACGGCTTTTGACATTGTCACGCTTGATCTTCAGGTTTTCCTGGTAATCCTGCTCATCCTCAACGTCGGCAACTTCGTCGAAACGGCTGAGGACGAATACCGTACGCGGCAGCAAGTCGAGCGTACGGAACAACCAGTTCAGCTCGTCCGCGTGGCTTTCCTTGATCGGGTTGGTGGAGTTCATCACATACAGGATCAGATGTGCCTCGCTGACGTACTTGCGAGTGATGTCCTTATACTTTTCGATAGTCTGGGTATCGGCGTTGTACTGCTCTTTGAAGCCAAAAAGCCCGGGGGTGTCGATCAACACAAAATCGTCACCCACCTCATACACTTTTACTTCGTTGGAAGACTCCTGCTGGCTGATGTTCATGCTGGATTTATCCAGCCGCTCCATCCAGGCCGCCGCTATGGAAGTCTTGCCTTCGGAAAATCCGCCCACCAAGGCGATTTTCAGTTTATCCCCCGCGACTTGATTACGGGATGTGGCGAGCTTGGCCAGCAGCGTTGGATCAATCGTTACACCCAGGTGTTCTCCCTGGCGAAGAAAAGTCTCCAGCCGATCGAGAATATCCAGCGCGCTGGTCTGCTGAGACTGAAATACATCAAGTGTTGTTTCCATCAACGATTACCTTCTGCCTGAATTTCATTGGAAAGCTGAGTCAGCTGAGAAAGGGAGCTTCCCAGGATCTGATTGATGGCCGCGATTTGCGCCACCGGCTCGTTCAAGTCAGCCTGGACTTCAGCAACTTTTTTCTTCAGTTCTGGCAAAGCACTGGCCAAGCTCTTGTGAAATGCCTCTTGCAACTGCTCGGCGATTTTTTCGAGGTTTTCATCGACCGACTTGCGCTGTTGCCCTTGCTTGTACTTGGTGTTGAAAGCGCCGTAGAGGGCCTTCCCAAGACTCACCAACAGCGTGATGCCACCCAGCGCCATGATCGCCCAGCCTGCAGGGTTCCAGAACATCAGTGCACCACCAGCCAAGGTGCCAAGCAGGCTAGTCAGATTGATGCCGTTGTCGATCTTGATATCGACCTTGAAAGGCACACTCAGGCCGCCGATACGCAGCTTGCTGTACGTGGAGAGCAAATCCTTTGCATGCGCTTCGAACCGAGCCACCACAGCGGCAATCTGCTTGGCGAAGCTGTCGACTTCAGCCTGCATGATTGAGGGCAATTCGCGCTCAAGCACCTCTTGCTGCCCAGTGATACTGCGCTCCAAAGCGCTGCGGAAGTCGTCATTGCCAATATCATTCTCGATGCGTGCGTAGACTTCTTTCCTGACCGCCGTCTTGAACTTGCGGATGGCCTCTTCGCCCTTGGCGGTCAAACGCGTTTCCAAGGCCTGCAGTGCAATGCCAAGTTGTGCTTGGGAGCTGTTGGTTTCCAGACGCAGTTCCTCTTCCAGCGGTCGGAACTCGAGGCGGCGTAGCGTTGATAGCTGGTGGATGATCTTGCTGACCTCACGCCTGACCTTATGCAGATTGGAGCGTTTGATCTTCGCCCGATGATCCTTGACCAGATTGCCACTCAAGTGCTCGCAGAACGACGTCAGACCTGATTTATCAAGCATCTGCCCGGCCGGCAGTTTGCTCAGGAACTTGGCCTGATTGTTGGCCGCTGACGATCTTGGTACCAGGCAATCGGCCACCGCCAGGAACGCAGGCCAGGCACTCAGTGATATCGCGTGCTGATAATGCTCCCCCAACTGCTCGCGCATCTTGATGTCCAGGTCCTGAAGGCTGACCTGTTCGTCCTCGCTGACAAGTTGCGGCTTTTCCAGGAGCATTGGGTTGGTGACGCGTTTGTTGAACAGTGACCAGACTTCCGTCTGGGCCCCCAGGTGGGCCTTGATCTTTTCCAGTGTCCCTTGACGCGCCTCGTCGCCTTTTTGCGGAGCCGTGGGCTTGCTGGTCACATAGAACACCGCGTGAGCCTTTTTGACCGCGCTGTCGATCTCATCTTTGACCTGCTTCTCATCGCCTTCGATTCCGGGCACGTCCAGCAACGCGAAACGTTGACCTTCGGCGCAAAAGTCATAACGGTGAGTCTGGCGAGTGAAGTCCGGGCGACCATCACCGATGATGGAGCCATCGGCATCACGGTTCAGTTCGGCCAGCCCTTCCAATGCAGCGTGCTGGCGAGTTTGTTGCTCCGTTTTTTGCGCCTGAAGTTGTACTTTCTGCTGTTCTACGACTGCCATTGCTGCTCGCCGTTGTGCCGTCAATGGCTCGATGCAAGCCTGACGCTCAACGAGCAGCTTTTCTTCCGGCAGTTTGCGCAGCGCATTGAGCAGACGCTGGAACAGACTGGCGTTGTTTTTCTTGTCGGCGATGGTTCGAGTCAATACGTCCAGCTCCGCCGCCATGGCCGCATCCTGCTGATCGAAATCCCGCGCCACCGCCTCTAGGTTGCTCTGCAAAGCTGTCAATTGTTCATCCAGAGCCACGATGCTCTCTTCGAGCTGCTGCAGTGCCTCCTCGCTCAACCCCAGACTCGCTTGCAACTGCCGGAAACGCTGGCGTTGTTCGACCTTGGAGGTTTCATCCAGCAAGATCCGCAGTGTCTCGATCAGTGTCGATTTACCGGCACCGGTCTCACCATAAAAGGCCAGGGTGAACGTGTCCCACTCTGCGTGACTTTGCAGATCGGCCATTGCGTTGTTCAACTCTTGCTGCACGCCCTGGAGAATGCCGCGGGCGCTGTCCTGCTGCTTGGCCAGTTTCTGGTCCTGGGACCTGGTTTCCAACGCCTGCAGGATGACCGCGACCTCTCGGCCAACTTTCAGATAGATTTCCTTGGGGGATTGCGACTCGATAATCATGGGGCGGACTCTTTCATCCAGGTTGAAATAAGTGACCGAGGGGGTCTGCCAGACAGAGGGCTGCGTGTTACATCAGCCCTTCATCGTCGAGTTCCACCCGTGCATAAAACACAATCGCAACCGCAGGTATCAGGGCCGAGTATCCCGGCTTGAGCGCAGTCTTGAAGTTGGTCAACAATCGACTCACGGGCTTCTTTGCAAGCGTACCCAGCAAGCCGGCGACGGCATTGGCATAACCAGCCAAAGCTATTGTCGTGGTTGAGGCCATCGCCGTGCCTGCGGATGGGTCGGTCATGTCAACGTCAACCGTCGAGGGCTTGAAGTACGAGGCTACGGTGAGGCGCTCGGCCAGAGCGTCAATGTGCTTGAAATAGACTTCACGGGACATGACCTTCGCAGCGGTCAGTGGAGCGTTGGCCAACGGATGCCCGTCAGGAAAAGCGTGCTGGAAGAATGTCTTGATCAACAGCTTTTCGGTCTCCAAAACGCTGGCGCAGCGATGAACTTTTGAACCCAACTCATAATGCTCGGCAAGCATTTGCAGTGCGTCCACATAGGTCAGGCCGCGGCGCCTGGCTGCGTTGACCAGACAATGTCCGCCGACCAGCTGAAACTCTCGTGTGAATGAGAAGGCACGATCCTCTTCAGCATCTTTGATGTCTGTCCAACTGCTGGTCTTCAGATGTTTGATGGCTTCTTCGGTCAACTCGACCGGGGATCGTTCGAGGACTCGATAGACAATGGAATCATTGCGCACGAAGTCATCAACAGCCGTGACCGTTCCAAGTCCTTCTGCGAGTTGCTGCCCCTGGTAACCCTTGAATTTTGTCTGGACCATGACCGCAGGCAGTTTCTTCCAGTAATCGCCGTGCCCAAATTCCGGCATCGAGATATTGTCGAAGTTTTCCACCTCGTTACGGCCCAGACTCGCCTCTCCAAAATTCATGAAAAGCGTCCAATCGTCCCTGGAATAGGCATTGATCAGGCGTCCATTAATACGCGACTCCATCTGGGCGGCATCGGATGGAGTTACTTCGACGGCGGCAGCCATTAGCAGAACATCATCGATGGCCAGTCCGTGGCCAAGCGGATCAGTGCGGCTCTTGAGCGCACTGACAACCAACCTGCCGCCTAACGAGTGACCAATCAAATTGACGGTCGTGACATGGGGGTGCTTTTTGAACAGATACTCCTGCAACTGTTCCATCAGCACCTTGCCCATCTCTTCGGCTCTTGAGCGAATCCGAGCGAAATGAACAGCGCGATCACCCACAAACACCGCCGCTCCCACGGCGACATGCACGCGCGCGCCAGCAGCGAACAGGCTGCGTGAGCTGCTGCCGACACGGGCAAAGTGACCCGAGGGCCAGAAAGCAAAGATATTCACGCAGTTCTGCAGCGATGCCGGGATGCTGCTTACCAATAACCGGCGATCTTGAAGATCATGCCCCGCCGAATATCCATGAATAAAGATATTCGCCACGGCCCCGCAAGCCTTCGGCAAAGTCCTGAACTTGAAATGTGGGTTCATGGGTCAACGTCCGACACTGGAGCGCAACATCTGGGTGCTTGCCCCTTTCGCCCCTTTTTCAGCGGGACTGATGGCGCCACCGAGGACAATCAAAAACGCAACATCACCGACCATTAACCCCATACTTCACCTGGCAGCAATTCGGAAAAAGGCCATTGCATAGGCACAGTTCATCCGAGTCATCTCATGAAATGCGCAGACCGCGCATGTAAGGCCGATTGCAAGAGTTCGTCAGTTATCAAGTGGCCAATTCAAAATCATACGAACTTGAATCTGGTGTGCGAGGGGGCGCCGCAAGCGCTTCCCTGTGCCTGGATCACGTCAAATCTGCTACTGCGACGGCGCATCGATTATGCCCAGCACGATGCCGAATTGCCATCACCCATCCAGAACCGAAGGTCTAATACCCAAGCCAACGCCCGGGCTTCGTTACACGACGCATTCTGACCACCGATCGCCCCATCCTGTCCTCTCCCAAGCGTCAGGACATCTCGCATGCCAACCAGCCCCACTCCATTCGCCCACGATAGCCTGCGTGCTGCCGACACCTGTGCGCTCTCGCTGAAGTGGAGTTTCCAACTGATGCTGGAGCTTGGCGGCCACCGCACTTTCATGGGGCGCCACAGTTTCAATGATGACGAATTAGCCCGCGAGTTAGGGCTGGCAGAGTGGGTCGATGACCAGGAATACAACGCGGCGCAGGCACTCAAGGCATTGCGCCAGAATGCGCGTGCATTCAAGGTTGATTATCCGCACCCGTCTTACCCCGACCGATTGGCAAGCAACATTCAATCGCTGGCAGCCTTGCTGCAGTTGAGCGACGCAGAGCTGCGCGTGCTGGGCTTTTGCGTGCTGATGCATAACGATCCGGTGCTCAGCGATGCCACCGACCAGTTGGGTGTACTGGGCTACAACCGGGCGCTCAAGTCGTTGTCAGTATTGTTGGGGCTACCGCTGACGGAGGTCCGAACGTGCCTGAGTCGTGACAGCCAACTGGTACGCACGGGGTTGCTGGACCTGGGCACCAGCCACAGCGCATCCTCGATGACCCTGAGTTCACTGCTGTATGTAAGCAACCAGGACCTGCCCGGCCTGTTGCGCTTCAGCCAAGGCTCGCCGCTTGAGTTGTTTGTCTATGCATTCCGCTTGAGCCCACCGGGAAAGCTGAGTCGTGAGCATTTCGTTCATGTGAAGCAACCGCTGGATATTGCCGAACGCTACCTGGCCAAGGCATTGGAACAGGGCCGGGCCGGGGTGAACATTTTGCTCTACGGGCCACCGGGCACCGGCAAGACTCAGTTAAGCCGCTTACTCGCCAAGCGTCTGAACAGTGCGCTGTACGAGGTGGCATGCACCGATCGCCATGGCGACCCGCTTTACGCTCACCAGCGATTATGTTCACTGCGTGCGGCTAACAGCGTGTTGCATGTACAGCGAGCCTTGCTGGTAATGGACGAGATCGAAGATATCTTTCAAACGTCCATCTTCGATGTCGGTAGCCGCTCCCAGAAAGCCTGGATCAATCGCATGCTCGAGGAAAACGCGCTGCCTTGCTTCTGGCTGAGTAACAGCATCGAGGCGATCGACGCTGCACATATACGCCGCTTCGATCTGGTGATCGAGATGCCCAATCCGCCGTTGGCGCAGCGCGAAAAACTATTGCGCGATTGTGGCGCGGGCAAGCTGGGCAATGAGTTGGTCGAGCATCTTTGCGCTCACGGGCAAGTCACTCCTGCAGTGCTCGAGCGTGCTGTGCGAGTAGGCCGTAATGTCTCTGCGCGCGCGGGCAAGACCTTGGACAGCACCATCCGTTGCATCGTCGACAACACACTCAAGGCCCAAGGCTTCGCCAAACTGCCACTCAACGACGCCAACGGTTTGCCAGGGTTTTATTCACCGGACTGGATCAACGCCGATCTGCCACTCGCCGGTCTGGTCGAGGGTCTGCGCGCCCATCCCCAGGCTCGGCTTTGTTTCTATGGCCCACCCGGCACCGGAAAAACCGCGTTCGGGCGCTGGCTTGCCCAAGAGCTGAACAAGCCTCTGATGGTCAAACGAGTATCGGACCTGGTCTCACCTTATGTAGGCATGACCGAACAGAACCTGGCCAGCGTCTTTGAGCAGGCCCGGCAGGAAGACGCGGTGTTGCTGTTCGATGAAGTAGACAGTTTTCTGCAGGACCGCCGCAAGGCGCGGCAGAGTTGGGAGGTGACCACCGTGAACGAAATGCTCACGCAGATGGAGAGCCACAACGGGCTATTCATTGCCTCCACCAACTTGATCGGCGACCTGGATGAAGCTTCGCTGCGGCGCTTCGATTTGAAAGTGCATTTTGGCTATCTGACGCAGCCCCAGAAGCTCGCGTTGTTTGCTGCGCACTTGAACGCCTTGGGCCTCGATGATTCGAAACACGTCGCCGGGCAGCGGCTGCGCGGTGAAGAGCGTCTGACTCCGGGAGATTTTGCGGCAGTGGCGCGACGCGCTCGTTTCAAGCCGTTCGCGAGTGCCGACGAGTTGGCCACGGCGTTGCTGGCGGAATGTCGGTTGAAATCTGCGGGGCTGCAAAAGCCGATCGGGTTCATCCATTGAACGTACCGAGAACCCATTGCCCCCCATCGATGAGCGCACCATGAAAAACCAAGAGTTGATCATCACCCATCTGAATGAATCGATCCGGGCGCTGCAACGCATCGTGATCTGCCTGGAGACAGGCCACACGTTCGGTACTCGTAAGCCGATGCGATATCGCCATGCGCATTTTCGCAGCCACCTGGAGCAAGTCCAGCATCACATCAACTACGCATGGACCCTGCGCAATATGCCCGATACGCAAGCGATCAGCGCTACCGATGAGGAATTTCAACACGCGTCCACACTTCGGATCTCGAGTAGCGACTAGCTGATAAAAACTCATTACCCAAAAGCTTGTTCTACCAGCCTGGGCAGAACCTCTGCTGCCCTGCCGACGAGACTGAACTCCCGGTTTTCCACCACCAGCTCTGGCTGCACATTGATGTGAACCACCTGCGCGCCGTGCTTCAGTGCGATACGTGGTAACTCGGCTGCTGGCTGCACCAGCCCCGAAGTGCCCACCGACAGCAGCACATCACATTTTTTTACTGCCGCCAGCGCTTTGCGCCAAACGTCATCGGGCAGCGATTCACCAAACCAGACGACGCCCGGCCGCACCTTGCCATTGCAATGCAGGCAGCGTGGCGGCTCGATGCTGCGCCCCTGCTCCGACTCATCAGGTTGATCGTCTTTGATCGCATAGGCTCGTGCGCAGGCAAAGCAGCGCGGCGAGCCCAGGCTGCCGTGCAAATGCAATACCTCAGGGCATCCGGCGCGTTCGAGCAAGTCGTCAACGTTCTGGGTGACTACCGTAAGCGTAGGGACTCGCGTAGCCAGTTTAGCTATCGCCAGGTGGGCGGCATTCGGTTGTGCCGCCAATGCCTTGGCACGCCGCCATTCATACCATCCCCACACCAGGGCGGGGTCATTGCGAAAAGCTTGCGCAGTCGCCAAGGCAGCAGGATCAAAGCGCTCCCATAGCCCGGACAAGGCATCGCGGAACGTGGGGATACCACTCTCTGCGGATAAACCGGCCCCAGAGAAAACAACGACACGAGATGCATCGCGCAACTGTTGAGCCTGGAACTCCATACTGACCTCCCGCGCTCTGCGCCGACCGGATACCTACTGACACTAAGTCGGTCCCTGGCCCTTGCGCAACAGCTCATTTTCCATCTCCATCGCCTTGTAATGCCGATACACCTCGTACCCTTTCTTGACGATGACAAAGGCGCCGACGGTGGCCAGGATATTTTTCAGCACAGTCCTTACTCCCATTGTTGGATGGTTGGAGCATGCTCATGCCCCGCGACAAATTGCGTCGCCCTCGTACGCTTCTATAGATCCAACATTTTAATAAAGTGATAGCCTATCGCCACAACACAGCAACGATCGCACGCCACTACGCGACTGCTCAAACCTGCTGGAAACACTGTGAGCCGATGCCTGTTACCCGGTGCTCAAGTCGTCACTCGCCTCCCGCTTGCTTAAGGAAAAGCCCATGCCGTCCGCCAAATCGCATTCCACTGTCAGCCGCCAATGGGAGTTGCTCAAGCACCTGCCAAAACGTGAGTCCGGTATCACCGTGACCGAGTTGCTGGCGCGACTTGAGTCCTCCGGTTTCAACATCAGCCGGCGCACCGTCGAACGTGACTTGAATGATCTGTCGCTGGTGTTCCCGTTGCAGTGCAGCGAAGGCATTACCCCGCAAGCCTGGTATTGGACACCTGGCGTGAATGTGGAGCTGCAAGGTATTACGCTAACCGAAGCCTTGAGCCTGACCCTGGTCGCCGACACGATCCGCCCGTTGTTACCCGCCAGCATGCTGAGCGTGCTGGAACCGCGCTTTGTGCATGCGCGGCAGAAACTCAAGGGATTAGAGGACGATAACCCGGCAGCCCGTTGGCTGGACAAGGTCGCCAGCGTGCGACCGGATCTGAACTTGCAGGCGCCGGATATCGACCCGCTCTTGCTGGAAGCATTACAGAAAGCGCTGATCAATGAGCGTCAAGTGCAGTGTCAGTATTACTCGGCGCACGCGGACAAACTGAGTGAGTTGACACTCAATCCACTGGCCATGGTGCAGCGCGGGTTGGTGACCTATCTGATCGCCACCGCGCATCCGTATACCGACGTGCGCCAGTTTGCGGTGCATCGTTTTCGCAGCGTCGATCAGCTCGATAAACCCGCTGACGGATTACAGGCCTTTGATTTGAGTGCGTACCTGGCCAGTGACGCCCTGCAGTTCGGCACTCCGGAAAAGATTCGGTTTCAAGCTTGGGTCAGCGAGCATCAGGCGCGGCTGATTCGTGAGACGCCATTGAGCGCGGATATGACGCTGGAGCCGTTGGACGATGGCTTTCGAGTACGTTCGACCCTCAGTAACACGTGGCAGTTGCACTGGTGGATTTTGTCTCAGGGCGACGCAATGGTGGTGGAGCAGCCGCCCGAGTTGCGCGCTCAGATTGGCGAAACACTCCACCGTGCGGCGGCGGCCTACCCGCCAATGGATGCAGTGGCAGATACAACAGCAACACGGGTTTCGCGACAACACCTGGCAGGCACGACACAAACCGTCGCATCAAGTGTGTAGTGTCGCGTCACTGACCACTATTTTCGCCCACCGCAAAACCGCTTCAATTTCGCCACGGCCACTTCCAGGGCCGTGGCTTGTTCCATCTGTACATCCTGGCCTCTACAACGCGGGCAAACCTCAGGACAATCGTCGAACTGCAAAACATCACTGAGCGGGATAACCGTTTGGCTCCAGCCACAATCTTTGCAACGCATGGTGAAAGGACGCACTGGCCTGACCATGAAAACGCCTCAATCTGCGGGAAGTGGCTACAGACTACAGGGAGGTGCGACAAGATGAGTCGCTGGCCCGAATCAGATCAGACCCTCAAATATTCGCTGTCTTAGAGATCGTCAATCATGGAGGAATTTTGCTTGGACTCACCTAGCGCCGATTTGAAAACTGCAACGCTGGCTCACAAATTCGTAGGCGATATCGCCGGTGTTTTCAGCGTGCCCGGGTACCAGCGTGGCTACCGTTGGGACACAACGGATGTGAAGCGCCTGCTGGACGACATCTGGCAGGCCTTGCAAACCGCAGATCCGGACCAGCCCTACAACCTGCAACCTGTTGTGGTCAAACAGCACTCACGAGGTTCTACGGCGCAGACGCATCAATGGGAACTGGTCGACGGGCAGCAGCGCTTGACCACGATCTACCTGATACTGCTCTACATGCATAAGTCGGGATTGAACAGGGCTCCTCTGCCCTATTCATTGCACTACGAAACCCGTCCGGGGAGCGCAGAATTCCTCGCAAGGCTCGGCGATGAGGAGCTGGACGACTACGACAGCAACATCGATTACTTCCATTTGCACAGGGCTTATCGCTGTATTGGCCAGTGGTTCGATAAACACGGTGCTCGCACTCAATTCGCGGCCAACAAATTCTACGAAGCGCTGTTCGAGAAAGTCGCGGTGATCTGGTATCAGGCCCCCGAAGACATGGATGCCACGGCCCTGTTCACTCGATTGAACGTCGGCCGGATACCGCTGACGGATGCGGAGTTGGTCAAAGCGTTGCTGCTGTCCAGGATCAAGGTCGAGCATGCCGATCGAGCCGCCGAGGTCGCCAGCCAATGGGACATCATCGAGCGCGATCTCCATGCCCCCGAGCTGTGGGGTTTCATCTGTGGCAATTCGCCGAAGGTTACCGACCGCTACCCGACCAGGATCAGCCTTTTGCTCGATTCGCTGGTATCCGGCAGCCAGGCACGCAAGTCAACCCGCTACCATACCTTCGAGTCTCTGCGGCCGGATATCGAAACAGACCCACTGGCATTCTGGCTGAAGGTTCTCAACCTGCATGACCTGATGCTTGGCTGGTTCAACAACCGCAACCTGTTTCATAAGGTGGGTTATCTGGTACTCACAGGGACGGACTTCGGAGAACTGGCTCGTTTGTCCGCAAACCAGAGCAAACGTCAATTCGAACAGGACCTGGATCACCGCATCCAAGAGTCACTGAGCCTCAAGGCTTCGGACGTGGAAGCGCTCAGCTATGACGATCGAAAGCACTATGACAAGTTGCTGAACCTGCTGTTGCTGGTGAATGTCGAAACCATGCGCCGGGTGCCACACGCCAACCAACGCTTCCCCTTCCACATGCACACCGATACGGCATGGTCGCTGGAGCACATCCATGCGCAGGATGCCGAGAACCTGACCAAGGCCGAACAATGGCAAACCTGGTTAAGGCTGCATTTGACCGCGCTCAGTGAGCTGGCGCCCGATACCGTCCCGCAACAGTCGCAGCTGCTTGAGGAACTGAAGACAGCGCTTGAGCAAGTCGGCACGGCGCAGAACTTTGGCAACACCTTTCAAGACCTGGCCAGTCGTGTCGTCGCCGCTTTCAATGCGCCCGACGAGCAGACTGCCTCCGCTCATGGCCTGCACTCCATCGCCAACCTAGCCCTGCTGTCGAGGTCGGACAACAGCCTGCTGAGCAACGCAGTGTTCGAGGCCAAGCGGCAAATGCTTCTGGATGTAGACCGAAAGGGAGGCTACATACCGGTGTGCACGCGCAATGTATTCCTCAAGTACTACACCCCGGCGAACGCGCACCAGAACCATTTCTGGGGCCCTCAGGATCGCAATCATTACCTCGATACTATCCTCGAGATCGCCAAGCCCTATTTCCTGAACGAAGAGAAAATGGCATGAACCACACACTCACGTCGTACATTTCACTCTTCGACAAAAACTTGCAGGCGACTCATCGAATCCAAAGAATCGAAATCCCGCTGATCCAGCGCGACTATGCACAAGGCCGTCATGGCGCATCGGTGGAGCGAATCCGCAAGGACTTCGTCGACGCCTTGCATGATGCCGTCATGCATGACGACCGTCCCATCAGCCTGGATTTCATCTATGGCGATGTCGTGGACGGCACCCTCTATCCCCTGGATGGCCAACAACGCCTGACCACGCTGTTCCTGCTGCACTGGTACCTGAGCTGGCAGGCCGGCGAGCCCATCGAAGGGCAAGCATGGCGCAACTTCACCTACGCCACCCGCGCCAGTGCCCGACAGTTCTGCGAGGCATTGGCCAACTATCGACCACCCGCCGGCGAGACCGATCTGAAGGGTTGGATTGTCGATCAGCCCTGGTACTTTCACGGGTGGCAACATGACTCCAGTATCCGTGCCATGCTGGTCATGCTGCAGGCGCTGGAACAGCGTTTTGCCAGCGCCAGCAGCGAAGCATTCGCTGCTGCCTGGGAACGTCTTGCCGCGACCGACCATCCGGCAATCAGCTTCCACCTGCTGCCGGTGGTGAAGAACAAGCTCAATGACGACCTCTATATCAAGATGAACTCTCGCGGCAAGCCGCTGACGCCGTTCGAAAACTTCAAAGCGCATTTCGAGACGTTGCTCAAAAGCGCCTGTCCTGCACAAGCCGACGATTTCGCACACAGGGTTGATACCGTGTGGACAGACGTCATCTGGGCTTACAAGGACGCTGATCAGCTTATTGATGATCAATTCATGCGCTACTTCCGTTTTGTGTTTGACCTTTGCGCCTGGCGCGAGGGTAATCGCGCCGACAGCAAGGCCAGCCTCGATCAGTTGGCACAAAGCCTGTTTGCCAGCGACCAAGCGAAGGCGGTCGAGCACCTGAACTACCTGTTCGCAGCCTTCGATATCTGGGTCGACCTGGACACGAGTGATGCCTTCAACACCTGGCTGCGTGCAGCCGACGCTCGATCCCCATCGGCCCTGCTGCTGTTCAATCCTCTGCGCACCCAGCCCGGCCAGAGCCGCATCGACCTCTTCGGTGGTTGCTGCCGGCATTACGGGGATTCCGAGTGGAGTCAGGCTCATAGCCTTCTGCTCTACGCAGTGCTGCTGCATCGCGTGCACAACACCGCTGATTTCCCTGAACAGTTACGTATCGTGCGCAACCTGATCGAAGCGTCCGGTGGCGGTGAGATGCGCGCCCAGAACATGCCCGCCTTATTGGAAGATGTACGCCGTGTCATAGTCGACGGAACCCTGGACGGCGTATCGACCTTCAATCAGAAGCAGATCGCGAACGAAAAGGACAAGATCAACCTACTTGCCGCCCACCCGTCGCTGCGAGAAGTGGTCTACCAACTGGAAGACAACAGCGTGCTGCACGGCGCACTGGCCGTGTTCGACCTCGACCCAGCCCAGGACCCTGCAATTTTTGCCCAACGTGCCTTAGCGTTTCTTACCTTGTTCGAAGATGCTCACTGTTGGCCACAGTTGACCGGCGCACTGCTCTCGCTGGGCGATTATTCGCGCAAGCAGGATCGTTATGGCGGCTACCGATTTTTCGATTTCGGCTCGCCGCGCAGTGAAGCAGTCTGGCGGGATCTGCTTGCGAGCAGAAAGAGTCCCGAGTTGGTACAACCCCTTACCCAACTACTCGATCAGGTCGCGCAAAGCGGTAACGATCTCGCCGTACTAAAAGAGATTCAGCAGGCGTTCCTCACCGCGTGCGAACGCGACCACGTGCTGGACTGGCGTTATTACCTGGTCAAGTACCCGCGCATGCGTGAAGGTAACTCGGGCCGCTATGCCATCAGCCAACGTGGCTACAGTATTTGCATGCTGGACAAGACAGTCATGCGCAGTTACTACCGCGACCCCTATCTCTCGGCGGTGGCGACCACGAGCGGCTTGAAGGTTCCAGACAACAACCTCTGGTTTTATGGATACGAAACCCTGCGTCGCGGGCTGGAACGAACGGGTGGTACTGTCACCATCGAAAGTGTCGACGAAGGCTGGAGACTCGAAAACTTACCTGACGACCCTGAACTCGTACGGAATATGGAGGACTTACGTGCAAGCTTCGACATCGGCAGTGACCAGATATATCGAGTGCCACAGGAAAACGGCATAGATGCCACTGACCGGATCATGCTGGGTGCCAAGTTGCTCCATGCACTGGATGAGCTCGGTCTCTAGCGGCAGGATCGGCTCAGGGGTTCGCCGGTTTCTGATTAGCAAGATTGTTGGATGTTATCCAGATGTCCGCTTGCCAAAAGCAGACAGACCAAGCGGACTTTCCGCACCAGAGATTCATTGGTCAAGTCGGTGCTATAACGCAGCAATGTTGCCAGGGGTTCCAGACCTATTACTAATGAGGATAGATTGATGACTTGGCCCACGAAGCAACGTACCCTCCGCTGTAGAGCAGCCCTGACTCAATCAAGGGTTGAAATGTAGGTAACGTCATTGCAGAGCTCGCCGTTGCAGCCCTCAGCCAATGGCATTCCAAACAGTATTCCAGTATAAAAATTAATGCTATATTTTCCTTTTAAATCAATAATATAAAATACCAATTCAGATTACCCCGGCCCACCAATTCGAAGCATCGACAAAACCCGCCCAGTGCGGGTTTTGTTGTTTCTGGAGGCTGGAAAGCCCAGCCGGTGGCCCTTCGGACTTTTCCTTCAAGATATCGCGCCATTGGTGAACTGTTCCCGCCCCACCTACACGGCTAACCTCCTCCCGTCGCTGCAAAATCAGCGACCGGGTTTAGCAGCTCGGTTAATATCAAGGCCTGCAACGCCACCATCCGTTCAGCATTAGCTGGACTGCGTTATGGCGGCTGTGCGTGGGGCACTTTCGGGTGCGCTGGGTTCCTTGATTCCTGGTCTGCTAACCCGCGTACAGTCGCCACCCTCTTCGTTTAGCAGCGATGCCTGGCGACTCCACCAATCAAGGAGTTTGCGCCATGAAAAAAATCACCCCAAATCCCCCAGCGAGCCTTTTCACGGTCGCTCAAGACATCGACCCCGAAACCCTACTGATTCAAGCCAGCGAAACCCTTGCCTCGCTGAACGCTATCACCACTGACCTGGCCTTCGAACTCGAAGGCGAAAACCGTCAGAAGCTCTTGGGTAGCCAACAATTAATCGTGCTGGGTGAGTTACTGATCGAGCGGGCGTTGTCCGTACTGCACCCCACAAACGACACGTCACCGTCCCCGCAGTAGCAAAAATCAAAAGGCCGAGTCGCTATGCAGCAACTCGGCCTTAAGAATCTTCAGGCTTCACTCGAAATAAACCCGGTCTGAACCCAACGCCCAAAGATTACCCCGCCCCACCACCGCAACAAAAAAAGACGTCCACGGACGCCTTTTTTGTACCTGAAGTTCGCAGCCAATCACCCGCGCGCCGGATCTCTACGCAACACCAACACCCCCACAAAAACCACCCCCACCACCCCCACCGCTATCATCAACCCATCCCCACTCACATAAGAAACCACCACCCCCGTCACAATCGGCCCCAACACACTCCCCAACGTATAAAACATCGCAATCGCCGTCATCGCCGTAGACACCTGATGCTCCCCCACCCGATCTCCCGCCTCGATTACAGCCAGGGTGTTCATCCCGCCAATCGCCCCACCCCACAGAAACACGATAACCGTCGCCAGCCAGGGAAGCGGCTGGCTGAACGGAATGGCGAATGTGCCCAGCAGCAAGACTAACCCGCAGACCAATTGGCCGATTTTGTAGGAGCTGCGGTCGGCCATCCAGCCGATGGGCAGTTGCAGGAGGGTGCCGCCGATGCCGAAGACGGAGATCAGCAGGGTTGCGGCGGTGAGCAGGTAGCCGGCCGAGAGGCTGTAGCCGGCCAGGAATGATACGGATGAGGTTTCGGCAAAGCCTGCGATGAACGCGCCGCAGAGGGCGGTGGGGATGAGGCTGAATAATTTGCCGTGGCGTTTTTCTGCTGGGGTTTGTGGTTGGGTGTCGTAGGGTCTGAGGGTGAGTGCCAGTAGGCCGCAGAGCAGGACGATGACGGCGCAGGCGTAGTAAGGCGCGGCGCTGCCGACGCCGAAGACCACCAGCAGCAGCGGGCCGACGGCGATGCCCAGGCCCATGAGGGTTTCGTGTACGCCGATCGCGCGGCCGCGTTGGCCTTTGGAGGCGACGGCGACGATCCAGGTGTCGCAGGCGATCCAGCGCAGGATCAGGCCGATGCCGAGGACAAAATTCAGCGCAAAAATCAGCACCAGGTGGTGGGTCAGGGTCATGCCGATCAGTGCGCCAATGGTGAGCAGCGCACTGAGGATGTTGGTTTTGACCAGCCCCAGGTGGGCGAGCAGGCGCGGCACCCATTTGTACAGCAGCAGGATCGCCAGCCACGAGGCGCTGACGATCACGCCGATCTTGGCCGACTCCACGCCTTGCTGTTCCAGCGACAGCGAGAGCAGCGGCGTGACGGTGCCGATCTGCACGATCTGCGAGAGTGCCGAGAGGGTGTTGATCTTGGTGAGGGCAAACCAGCGCTGTTTGTCGGTGTATTCGATGCTCGGGCTTTCCATGGGTGACAGGCCTGGGTTAGGCAGCGGTAGAACGCCCGAACTGCCATGGGGCAACGTGGTGATTAGTACCCTGCCAACCTGCCAGGCACCAATATTCTTAATGACTAAGGATATAAAAATCGAGAGTTTCCTTATCCAAAAAGAAGCTGTTTGAATCGCCCCAGGTTTCGTAGACGCCTCATTCCCATTACCCTGACGGCCTTTATCAGACAACCGGAAGTCAGATACCCGTGCTCAAGCCCCTCGCTGTCATCGCCCTCGCCTTCATGCCTTTACTCGCCAACGCCGCCGACCTCGCGGGCGTGTGGCAGGGCACGCTGGGTAAATCCGCCATCACCGCCTGTTTCAACGGCACCGACGGCGAGCAGGGCAGTTACTACTACCAACGCATTCTCACGCCGATCCAATTGACTCAGGCCCAAGACAACGCGCCGTGGGTGGAAGCCGGAAATACCGGGTTGTGGACGCTGGGCAAACCCCAGGGCGATACGCTTGCGGGCACATGGAGCAAAACCAAAGACGCCAATTCGCTGCCACTGGCCTTGAAACGCATCAGCACCGACGGCTGTGGCAGCGATGCCTACAACGCGCCCATGGAAGCCGCGCCGCTGCCGGTGAAGACCGAGAAGAAAAGCTTCGAAAACCACGCGTACCTGCTCAAGGCCCAAGGCGCGCAGGTCACGATCAAGCTCGCAGGCGACAGCCAGGCGATTCAGAAGATCAACCAGCAACTCGCTGCCCTGGCTGTCAGCGATGAGGCGCAGGCGGACTACTTTCAGGAGCGCCGTGAGTACCTCGGGCGCAACGGCTCGGGCTACACCAGCGAAATCGACGTTGAGCCAACCTATTGGTCGTCGCAATTCATCACCGTGAAGTTCTATCGCTGGGCGGCGGGCACTGGCGCGCGGGGCATCAGTTGGGGCTTGCATTCCTGGAACCTGCAAACCGGCGAACGTGTGGACCCGTGGACGTGGCTCGGTGGGCAACAACAATGGTATGACGTCTACGCCGGGCACGTGAAGTTGCCTGCCAAGTTCAGCGCCTGGCTAGCCAAACAAACCACCACCGACGAAGGCTGCCCGGCAATCACCAGTTACGACAGCTTCGACCTGAGCTTCAACACCCAAGGCCTACAACTGTCCACACGCGCCACGGGCGACGGTTGCGACAATGAGTTGAGCTTTACCTGGGCGCAATTGGAGCCGGTACTCACCGCGTCAGGCAAAGCGGCATTGCCGCGCTTGAAACTGCCCTGAATACGCGGCTGAACGCGCCTTACAAAAACCCCACACTCGTTCACGAAATGTTAAGAAACGGATACATATACTGACCGATTAACATGGCCGTTCCCCCGAGCGGTCCCCTGCTTCGGTAGCCAGAACCATGACGCGTCCCGCTCCTCTGCTGCTCCTTCTTCTCGCTGGTCTGTTGTTCTTTTTCGCCCTGGGCGGCCATGAGCTGCAAGGCTCCACCGAAGCCCGCGTCGCCGGGATCGCCATGGCCATGCACTTGGACAATGACTGGGTGATCCCACGGCTGTTTCGCGAGCCCTTCCTGGAAAAACCACCCCTGAGCCTGTGGCTGGACGCTGGCGCCATTCGCCTGTTTGGTGGCACCACCTGGGCCGTGCGCCTGGCGTCGGCGTTTGCCGGGTTGTTCAGCGTGATGCTGTTTTACACCATGCTGCGCAAGTTCGGGCGGCCGCAAACCCTGGCGTTCTGCGCGGCGTTGATCCTGGCGACCATGGCCAGTTACTGGGGCAATGTGCGCGGCGTGGGCGAAGACTCGTTGCTCAGCCTTGGCGTGACCACCGCGCTGCTGGGGTTCTACCAGGCCGTGCGCACTGATCGAGAAGGCTCAAGCGGTTGGGCCTGGGCGATGTTTACCGTCGGCATGGTCATCGCCACGCTGAGCAAAGGCGTGCTCGGCCTGGCGATGCCGGGCATTGTGATTTTTGTGTATTTGCTCAGCACCAGCGTGATGGATAAACGCCTGCGCCTTGGCGACTGGCTCAAGCCGGCGCTGTTCACGTTGCTGGCGCTGGTGCCACTGGTGATATGGCTGGGCTTCCTGTTCCAGCGCGGTGGTATGCAGTCGGTGGCGGAAGTGCTGTGGACCAACAGCGTCGGGCGCTTCAGCGGTTCCTTCGTTGAGGCCGGGCATTACGAGCCGATCTACTACTACATCGCCAAGCTGCCCGAAGCCTTTTTACCGTGGAACATCCTGGTGTACCTGGGCCTGTGGCACTTTCGCAAAAGTCTGGTGCGTAACCGTTACCGTCTGTTTTTCAGCGTATGGCTGGTGGCGCAGTTCACGCTGCTGACCCTGGCGTCGAGCAAGCGTGTGGTTTACCTGATGGCACTCACGCCCGCTGCCGCCGTACTGGCAGCCGAATATGCCGGGGTGTTACTGGAGTGGCTTAAAGCCAATAAACCGGCGATTTACCGCTACCACCGCAAGGTGATCGGCGGCATTTTCACCTTGGCGATTGCCTGCTACCTGACGGCTGCCTTCTGGTTTGCTCCGAAAGCCGACGTGCGCCAGTCGTTTGTGCCGGTGATCAGCCAGGTTCAGGCCTACCAGGCACAAGGCAAAGACGTGGTGCTGTTCCAGCCCAACGAGCGTATCGCCGGGGCCAGCGTGTTCTACCTGCAAGCCTACTTGCCGATCCTGCAAACCGAAGCCGAGCTGCGCAGTTACCTCACGGCAAAACCTGGCAACGTGGCACTGCTGGACCGCACTGAGCAACTGAGCGAGAAAGTCACGATCATCAAAGAGATGTCGATCAACCGCCAGCCTTACTACTTCGTCGAGCAGTAAGGCCGGCGCTGGGCATCAGTGCTTGGTGACCTTATCCAGGTAACCCATGGCAAAGGCCGAGATCACAAAGGTCATGTGGATGATCACGTACCACATCAAATGCTGCGGATCGACGTTCTTGGCGTCCATGAAAATCCGCAGCAGGTGGATGGAGGAAATCGCCACGATGGAGGCTGCCACTTTCATCTTCAGCGACGAAGAGTCCATGGTGCCCAGCCAGTTGAGCTTTTCTTTGTCTTCATCGATATCCAGCTGCGAGACGAAGTTCTCGTAGCCGGAAATCATCACCATCACCAGCAGGCCGCCAACCAGGGCCATGTCGATCAACGACAGCAGCACCAGGATCAGTTCCGACTCCGCCATCGAGAACACGCTCGGCAGCAAGTGAATCACTTCCTGGAAGAATTTAAGCGCCAGCGCCAGCAACCCAAGGGACAAGCCGAAATAAATCGGCGCCAGCAGCCAGCGGGAGGCGTACATAGCATTTTCGATAAAGCGTTCCATCAGATCTCACACAGCCAGGCTAAAAATGGCCGCGAGTATACCAGCCGCCTCCAAACAGCTGGAACCACGAGAAAACTGATCTGTACGGCATCTGTAAGAGAATTTTTCTGCTAGTGTCGAGCCTCTCACTCGGCTCGATGATGTCGGACAGGAAGATTCAGATGACGGATGTGCGATCCCCTTTGGCCACCCTTGGCCTGTGTGCGGTGTTGCTGATGGCTGGCGGCTGCTCCCCGAAAGAAGAGCAGAAGCAGGCCACCCTCGAAGAGAAAACCGCAAAGTTCGAACAATCGCTGGACAGCATTCAAGACCCCAAACTCAGAGACGCCATCGCCGACCTCGGCGGCTCCCTGCTGTTGCTGGAACGCGCGCGCGTCAAGCTCGCCAACAAGCCTATCGAAGCCGAATACGGCGAAGACACCTTGGCCCTGCTCACGCACTACCCCACGCCCCAGGCCTTGGTCGACACCTACATCAATGGCCTGTTCGTGCTGCGCAAAGCCTCGCACTCCGACTACCTGACTGATTTGCAGCCGGTGTTCCCGTTCAGCTTCAACAGCCCCGACCAATTCCCCTTCCCCCACGGCCTGGAATGGCAGTCGGTGACCTTGAGCAACAAAAAAGTCATCCCCTTCCAGCCGGAATGGTCGGAAACCGACCCGGGTATCCAGTTGAGCCCCAGCAGCTCCAACCTGACCAACCCCGATGACTTGACCGTGACCTACCCGTTTATCGAAGGCGTCGAGACCGACAACAAGAGCCAGCCGCAGCCCGTCAGCCTCAAAGGCTCGGTTGAAGTGGTCGCGCCGGGCAAGGTGCTGACCTTCGACCTGTCGAAAAAAGACGTGGGCCACAAGCGCACCGAAGGCAATATCACCCTCAACCTGCTGTTGCTGGAGAAGAACTACGCCGAGATTGAGCTGACCAACAGCCAGCCGCTGGCGCCGGAAGTCGGCGATGAATCGCCCAACCCCTTGCTGGTGCAGGCCCGCGACAGCACCGGGCAGTACCTGACCCGCTCGGGTTCGATCAACGAAAATGCCGCGCAGGTGGCGTTCTACGAAAAACAACTGGCCGAGATGCAGAAGCAGAAGGCTTGGTCGGACACCTTTGAAAAGCAACTCACCGACGAGCAAAAAGCCTTCGAGCACAAACAGAGCAGCCACTATGCCAAGGTGTATTTCAATGGCCTGATCGATACGCTGCAGGTCGATGTCCTGGACTTCTCCACCGCCACCCTCACCCGCAAAGACCTGGACCTGCCGGTGCAGCGCTTCGACAAGAACAGCCTGCAAAGCAGCGTGCAAGCGCTGCCGATGCCGGTCACCGTGTACGACGACAGCGCCGCCAGTTGGCTTAAAGACGCCGCCATGACCGAGGACCAGCTGAAAAAAAGCGTGACCATCACCCAGTCGACCGAAGACGCCAGCGCGGCGAAGATCGTGTTTGACCACCCGTTCACGTTCAATGACGACCTGGTCGGTGCTGATCGCAACAACAGCGACGCGCCCATCACCTTCTTCACGGCGGATGAAAAAGGCGAGCGCGGCGAGCCGATCGAACTGCCCACCGAGGCTTTCGAGTTGAACGCCGGCAGCGGCACCCTCACCTACGACCTCAACCTGTTCCCGGAAACCCCGGCCTTCGTGGTGGGCTCGGTGCCGCTGTTTTTGGCCACCATCGAGAAAAAAACCCTGGATGCGAGCAAGCTGCCTAAAGGCCTGTCGCTCAAGGACAACGCGCTGATCGTCGACCAAAAGGAATTCCCGTCCGACAGCTGGCGCTTCTACGCCAAGGACGCCACAGGCAAGTACCTCAAGGAAATCCTCGGCGTGAGCCACCGCGCCGAGGAATACGGCACGGCGCTGTTTGATGTGCATTACTTCTACGGCCAGCCGACCAGCCTGGAAAGCTACCAGCGCACCGACCTGGACACCGTGCAATACGGTTTTGAGGTCAAGTTGGATAAGCCCGAAGGCAAGTAACGCTCAATGGTGGGCGACGATCGTTCCCACGCTCCGCGTGGGAATGCATCCCGTGACGCTGCGCGTCACCTGCACACGGCTTGACCATGCGCTGACAGCGGGACGCAGAGCGTCCGGGGCGGCATTCCCACGCAGAGCGTGGGAACGATCATCACAGCGCCAATCGCTCTCGCCCGCCGTTGAGTTGTCGCAGATGGGCCTGCAGGTGCAGGCACCAGATCTGCGGGTCATCGGCCAGCGTATAGCCATGCAACGTCAGGCTATCGACGATGGAGCCCAGAATGGTTTCTGCCACAAAAGGCCCATGAAACGGGCCTTGGGACTTGACGGTGGACGGCTGCTCGCCGGTCATGCCGGCAGCAAACAACAACGTCCACATCCCGTTATCCCCCGCGAGAGGGCGAATGGAGCATTCGATACGGGTGACCAGGCCCAGGCATTGGCGGGTAAGGCAAAGGTTGCGCGGCATGGCGGCGACCCTCGGTAGATCGGTGTTCAGCCCCAATCACGCGGCGAGGCTGTCTCTGTCCTGCGACTCCTGTGGATATCCCTAAAAGTCAGAATAGAAGAAAACCAGTACAAACCAAGGTTGTAGGGACCAACGGGCGTCGGTCCCTGAAATGGGAGTCAAATTTGTGACGAAACACAGCCGATTCCATGTGGGAGCTGGCTTGCCTGCGATGGCTGACGCATAGCCGGCACTTTTGCTGGCTGACCCACCGCTATCGCAGGCAAGCCAGCTCCCACATTGACCGCGTTCCGAACAGCAGATCAGGTTGGCTTGGCTTCGGCCAGCGCCTGCTGCGCCAGCTCCTTCTCCGCCTCCTTCAAATCATCCTCGCTGATCATCTCGGCGATCGCACGCAACCGCTCAACCACGCGCGCATTCACCGTGCCTTCGGGGAATTGCCCTTCTTCGTCCGGTTCACCGGCAGGCTCGCCCACCAACAGGCTCAGCGCCTCGTCGGCCTGGCGCACGGCATAGATATGGAACTGCCCGTCGCGCACGGCTTGCAGCACCTTCTCATCGAGCATCAGCGTGGCCACGTTGGCCTGCGGAATGATCGCGCCCTGCTCACCGGTCAAACCGCGCGCTTCGCAGAGGCGGAAGAAGCCTTCGATCTTCTCGTTGACCCCGCCCACTGCCTGCACTTCACCAAACTGGTTGATCGAGCCGGTGATAGCAAAGCACTGCTTGAGCGGTATCTTCGACAGCGCCGAAATCAAGGTGCACGCCTCGCCGAGCGACGCGCTGTCGCCGTCCACGTAACCGTAGGACTGCTCCAGGGCGATACTCGCCGAGATCGCCAGCGGGAATTCCTGGGCATAACGGCTGCCCAGGTAACCGGTGAGGATCATCACACCCTTGGAGTGGATCGGCTGGCCAAGATTAACTTCGCGCTCGATGTCGACAATGCCGCTGCCGCCCGGGTACACCGTGGCGGAAATCCGCGCCGGCACGCCGAAGGCCGAATCGCCGACTTCCAGCACCGTCAGCCCGTTGCACTTGCCCACCGCCGCACCGGCGGTGTCGATCAGGATGACCCCGGCGAGCATGTCGTCGAGAATCCGCGCCGATACACGCCCGGTGCGCGTGGCCTTGGCCTTGAGCGCACGTTCGATGTGGCCCGCATCGGTCATCTCGTCGCCCGCCAGGTGGCGGATAAAGTCCGCCTCGCTGACCAGTTGGAACAAGTCGCCAATGCGCGCCGACAAGCGCCCTTGGTGTTCCGCCAGCCGTGCACTGTAAGTCGCCAGCCGCGCCACCGCGTCCGAGGTCAACGGTGCCATGCCTTCTTCCGAGGTGCGGGTTTTGAGCAACTGGGCGAACTGTTCCAGGCTCTCGTCGACCATCGGGATGTCTTCGTCGAAGTCCACCAGTACGCGGAACATCTCCTGGAAGTCCGGGTCGGCGTCCTGCAACGCGTAGTACAGCTGGCGCGAGCCAATGATGATGACCTTGACCTGCAACGGGATCATCTGCGGGTTGAGGGTCACGGTGGCCAAGCGGCCCAGCTCGCCCAGCGGCGATTCCATCTTCAGCTTGCGCGACTGCAAGGAACGCTTGAGCGCATCCCATACAAACGGCTCGCCGAGCATTTTTTCGGCTTCCAGGATCAGGAAACCGCCATTGGCACGGTGCAACGCGCCCGGACGCAACTGGCGATAGGTGGTGTAGAGCGCGCCTTGATCGGTGCTGTATTCGATACGGCCAAACAGGTTGTCGTAGGTCGGGTGCGGTTCAAACACCACCGGCGCCCCGCCGTTGACCGGGTGGCCGGCCACCAGGCTTGGGCAGTATTGCTCTTCGAGCAGCTTGCGGGCCTGGGCGTCGGTCTTGGCGTCATCGACCAATTGCTCGACCACGGTTTTGAGCAGGTACACCTGCATGGCTTGCAGGTAACCGCAAACGGCTGCGTTCTCTGCGTACTTTTCCGACAAAGGCGCCAGCAAAGGCTGCAGGGCCAGGGTGATGGTTTCTTCGTTGAACTGGCGCAGTTGGTTGTTGGACTCACGCTTCCACTGCGGCAGGCTGGCCAGTTCTTCGTTAAGGCGCTCTTCCAACTCGGAAATATCCGTGTGGAAACGCTCACGATCGACTTCCGGCAGTTGCGAGAACTCGGCCTCGTCCAGCGCCTTGCCGTCGAGCATCGGCGTGAAGGCGACGTTGGAGCTGTCGCGGTACAGCGCCACGTCTTTTTCCAGTGCCAGACGCTCGATCACGTCCAAGGCCTTGTCGTAACGCTGGTTGAAGGCGCGGTCGATGGCGCTTTTGCGCTGTTGATAGGTGGGGTGCTCGAACACGGCCGGGAACGTGGCGACAAGGTTGTCGACCAAGCCGTTGATATCGGCAATAAACGCCGCCGCAGCGCCGCCGGGTAATTCCAGCGCACGCGGTTCGCGCGGCTCATCAAAATTGTTGACGTAGACCCAGTCCGACGGGGTCTGCAGGCGTTTGCCTTCGGCCTTCAGGTAGCGTTTGACGAACGAAAAGCGGCCAGTACCGGGTTCGCCCATGACAAACACGTTGTAACCGGGGCGTGGCATCGCCACACCGAACTGCAACGCTTCTACTGCGCGTTCCTGGCCAAGCACACCGCGAAAGGGCTCCAAATCATTGGTGGTCGAGAAGCTGAACTGTTCAGCGGAGAAAGGGCGAGTCAGCGCTTCGGGCGCTAGACGCAAGCTGGCAGCAACAGGATCAGGCATCGGGCTTCCTTACATCAGGCGGGGCAGATGACGGCATTCTGGCTCTCGCTTGCGCGCTCTGGCAAGGCGAGCCTGTGGGAAAGCATAGACACGGGATGCGTCTTACAAAAAAATCGCTGCCACGCTCGACAACCACACCGATTGTTTTATAAAAAATAACGGAACCCTAGGAACGTGCCTAAACTCCAAACTGCGCGGGTTGGACTAATAACTGGCCCCTAGGGCGCTGCGACGCGCCTGAACCCTTGTCCATTGGTTTGCACACAAAGAGAACAAAGCTATGAAACGGATCCTTCTTGGTACTCTCTTCACCGTTGTCTCCCTCAATGCAATGGCTGAATCGCCAGGTGGCCCGAACTGCGGTTGGGGCAACATGCTGTTCGAAGGCCAGCGCGGTACTCCAGCTCACTTCCTTGCTTCCACCACCAACGGCACGTCGGGTAACGCCACCTTCGGCATGACCTCGGGCACCAACGGTTGCAGCACCAACAGCGCCCTGACCTACGGCGGCAAGTCCTGGATTGCCATGAATGGCATGATGAACGAGCTGTCCGAAGACATGGCCAAAGGCAACGGCGAAGCGCTGACCACCTACGCGGTGGTACTGGGCGTTGCACCGGAAGATCGCGAGCACTTCGCGGCCGTGACCCACGAGCACTTCCAGCAGATCTTCAGCAAAGCTGACGTGACCGCCGACGACGTGCACAACAACACCCTGGCTGTACTGAAAAGCGATACCCGCCTGGCCAAATACGCCACCCAGGCTTAAGCTCGACTTGCCCGCGCCTTTCGAGGCGCGGGTTTTATTTTCTGGCTTTATTTTTGGTTCTATTTTTGGTTCTATTTTTGGGCCCGCCTCCCCTTTGGGTCTCACTACTTCCGACTTAAGTTGCCCTTATGCTCAAACGCTTTGCCTGGCTGGCACTCTTCGCCTGCGCCCCGCTATACGCGGCGCCGCATATTGATGACCAACGTTTGCAGCAACTGGCGAATGATCCGTTCTGGCTGTCTTTGGGCCATTACGAAGCCGGCAAGCTCAAAGGCTGGCGCAGCTATGTCAGCGACAAAAAGTTCTTCCTCGCACCCGATGGCGCCCACCACCCGGACCAGGAACTGCAAGCCACCGTGGAGGCGCTGTACGCCCCGGCCAGCCTCGGCGAAAAACACGCCCAATGCGTTTACCCCGCACGTACCCGTTGGCTCAAGAGTCAGTTGAACCTGACCGATTTGCCCGCGCTGGAGTGCAAGGAATTCACCCAATGGTTCAAGGACGTCGCGCCCCACAGCGCGGTGATGATCTTCCCGGCGGCCTACCTCAACAGCCCTTCGTCGATGTTCGGCCACACGCTGCTGCGTATCGACCAGGCTGACGTGCAGAGCAACAACACCGCGCTGCTGAGCTACGCGATCAACTTCGGCGCCTATATCGAAGGCTCCGACAACAGCATCCTCTACGCCTGGAAAGGCCTGATGGGCGGCTACCCCGGCCTGTTCGCGCTGGTGCCGTACCAGGAAAAACTTTCGGAGTACCGCAGCCTCGAGAACCGCGACCTGTGGGAATACCGCCTGAACCTCACCGAAGTCGAGACCAAGCGCATGGTCGAGCACGTGTGGGAGCTCAAGCAGATCCAGTTCGACTACTTCTTCTTCGATGAAAACTGCTCCTATCGCCTGCTGGAGCTGCTGCAAGTGGCGCGCCCGAGCCTGCGCCTGACCGAGCAATTCCCGCTCACGGCGATCCCGACCGACACCGTCAAAGCCGTGAAAGAAGCGGGTTTGGTGGAGAAGATCGACTACCGCCCATCCCGCGAGCGTGAACTGCTCGAACGCGCCAAGCCACTGGATAGCGATGAGCAGCAATGGGTGCTGAAAATCAGCGACGACCAGAAGCAGTTGCAGGAACCGGCCTTCAAGGCCCTGCCCCGCGAGCGTCAGGCGTTGATTATCGACGCCGCCTATCGCCTCGGCCGCTACCGCGCCAATGGCCTGGAGCGCGACACCGAACGCTCGCAACGCAGCTTCGAACTGCTGCGCGCGATCAACCAGAACCCGGCGCCCGACCTTAAAATCGAACGCCCCGGCCTGCCCGAAGACGGCCACGAGTCGCGCACCTGGCAAGCCGGCATCGGCACCCGCGGCAGCAGAACCTTCGGCGAATACGGCCTGCGCATGGCCTACCACGACCTCAACGACAACGCCGAAGGCTTCCCGCTGGGCGCTCAGATTGAAATTTTGCAGATGAAACTGCGCCAGTACGAAGGCAACCACTGGCAACTGCAGCAACTGGACCTGGCCACCATCCGCTCCCTGACCCCGCGCAACGCGCTGTTGCAGCCGTGGTCCTGGCAAGTGACCGGCGGCCTGGAGCGCGTGCCGGGCAAACACGACGACGAAACCCTGGTTGCCCACGTCAACGGCGGCGCCGGTGGCACCTGGCAACTCACCGACGACATGCTGGGTTTTGCCCTCGGCACTGTACGTGTGGAGCATAACAACGACTTCAGCGAAGCCATCTCACCGGCTGCCGGGTTTAACACCGGCGTGCTGTGGAAAAATCCGCTGGGGAATCTGAGCCTTGAGGCCAAGGGTGATTTCTTCACCAATGGCGAAGTGCGGCGCAGCATCAGCCTGAACCAGCAGTGGGAATTGTCGCGCAACCTGGGCCTGCGCTTGAGTGCCCAGCGTGAGTACAGCCACCTGTCCACGCCGGTGAATGAAGTGATGCTTGAAGTGAAGTGGTATCACTACTGATCTTTGAGACCCGGCGAAGATCCAATGTGGGAGCTGGCTTGAGTTCTGCGCCTGCCGCAGCTCAAATGTGGGAGCCGGGCTTGCCCGCGATAGCGCTCGTTCAGGTAAGGATGCATTGACTGACCCACCGCTTTCGCGAGCAAGCCCGCTCCCACATTTGGCCCGTGCATATCCCAATACAGCGCAATCAGGAGCTCCATCAACATGGCTGTTAACTGCACCACCCTTGAACAAGTCCGCGAAAACATCGACCGCCTTGACCAGCAAATCGTCACCCTGCTGGCCGAGCGCGGCCACTACGTTTCCCAGGCGGCGCGCTTTAAGAAAGACGCCGATGGCGTCAAGGCGCCGCAGCGGGTTGAACAGGTGATCGCCAAAGTGCGGGGGTTATCCGAGGCGGTGGGCGCCAACCCTGAGGTGACTGAGCAGATGTATCGCGCAATGATTGCGGCGTTTATTCAGCAGGAATTGGCTGAACATGCAGTCCTAACTAGCCCAGGAAAACCATCATCAGCACACACAAACTCGTAGTCTGCTTCTAACCTATTGATAAATAGACAGGAAATTTCAGACAGTTTTTTAGCTTTTTTCAGTCGAGCAAAACAGGCTCTTACTTCATTCTCTTTGTGGGGTTTTGTGACTAGTATCGGATGGCAATCAAATTGCCATCCCATCTATACACGGATCTGAATAGGTAAGAGGCTCACCATGGATTTCTTTGAAAAGCTAACCAGTTTGGCAGCGAAAGTTCGGTTACAAGGCCCTGCCATTCAAACAGAAGAAGCGACAAAAAATGCTTTCGTAATGCCTTTCATCAACACCGTATTGGGCTACGACGTATTTGATCCACAGGAAGTGACGCCAGAATTTGTCTGTGATGTAGGGACGAAGAAAGGCGAAAAAATCGACTACGCAATCATGAAAGGAGGTGAAGTCCAAATACTCATCGAATGCAAAAAAATCGGTGAGTCATTGAGCATCAACCATGCCTCACAGCTTTTTCGGTATTTTCACGTTACAAGCGCAAGAATTTCAATTCTCACCAACGGCCAGGTCTACAGGTTTTTTACTGACTTGGACGCCCCTAATAAAATGGACGAAAAGCCATTTCTAGAGCTCGACCTACTGGACATTGATGAGTACGCCGTACCTGAGTTGATCAAGCTCACCAAGTCGGCTTTCGATGTTGACTCGATCATCAACGCAGCCGGGGAGTTGAAATACGTCAGCCAACTCAAAAAACTCATCGGAGCTCAAGTTAGCAAGCCAGAAGATGATTTCGTGAAATTCTTCGCATCCCGTGTCTACGAAGGTGTAATCACACAGAAAGTGCGCGAACAATTTTTCGAACTGACACGAAAAGCGTTAGCCCAATATTTGAACGATCAGATCAACGATCGGCTGAAGTCTGCAATGAGTGGCGCGATCCAACCGACAATGGCATCACTCCCCGTCGCAAACAGCGCGAATGCAGATACGCAGGATAGGGACGAGTCAGAAGACAAGATTCTGACGACGCTTGAAGAGCTGGAGGGCTATCACATCGTTCGCGCACTGGTCCGATCCGTAGTCGATGCAAAGCGCATTGTTCAACGAGATACCCAAAGCTATTTTGGGATACTGCTGGACGACAACAATCGCAAACCTATTTGCCGCCTTCACTTTAATCGCAGCCAGAAGTACATCGGGATATTTGACGAAGATAAAAATGAGACCCGACACGCGATTTCATCAATCGACGAGATTTACGAGTATGCAGATCAACTGAAAAAAACAGTGGGCTATTACGATTGAAGGCTGCACAGCTCTAACTGAAACCATCGACAACCCTGTGGCGAGCAGGCTTGCCCTGCGTTGGGCTGCGCAGCAGCCCCAAAATAGTCAACCGAGGAGTGCCAGATACACCGCACTCCTCCTTATTGGGGCCGCTTCGCAGCCCAACGCAGGGCAAGCCCGCTCGCCACGACAAGCGTGATCGCCACAACGATAGTGTCAGGCTTTAAGTTGTGGGCGTCATCGCTTGGGTGAGGTCGTCGACGACGGCTTTGCCCATCTCACACAGGTAATGCGCGGCCCAGGCGTATTGCTCGCCGCGCACGTCCATGGCGGCTTCCATGGCGAGTTTTTTTGAGTAAAACAGCAGGGTGGAGGCGTGTTCCAGGGCTTGCTCGATGGGCATGCCGGCATTGATGCGGAACAGTGGTTTTTGGTTTTCGCCATAGTCGCCAAAGGTGACGACGCCGAGGGTGGTGATTGAGGACAGAGGTGGATCGGGGACGACTTTAGACATGGTGTTTCTCTTAGGTTAAGTAAGTAGAAACTGCCGCGCCATGTCGCTAAACATGGAGAGGTGGCAGCTGTACGCGGGTTAGCGAACCGGTAACCTAGAAACCCGGTAGACCCGAAGGTCTCCCGCGCACAGCCGCCATAACACGATAAGGCAGGCAAACATGCCGACCAAAATTGTTGAGGAGGTCGTATCTACGTTTCTCGGGTCGCTAAACCCAATCGCTGTTTTACAGCGACCCGAGGAGGCTAGACACTCAAATCCTATGACGCAATAGGCCAACGATTCTCTAGGAAACGTCCTGCAAGTTAAAGGGAATCGTCGTTAATGGCCCTTTAACTCAACACTTTTCTCACCGCCCTTTCACGCCTCCCCGACAAATCCCTGACTAGACTTCCCCTATCAGCCGTAAAGCGGCCAGGGAGTACGCCATGTGGCGGTCTGCGGTAATGCTGTGTGCGCTAGTGTGGTTGTCGGGTTGCCAGTCCACCCATCAGGATTTAATCGCCAAGGGTTATCCTCCGGCCTTCGCCGATGGCTTTGACGACGGTTGCAGCAGCGGTCGCCAGGCCGCGGGGGTGATCAGCGGGGAATTTCGCAAGAACGTACCGCGTTATCTCAAAGACCGTGAATACGCCGAAGGCTGGGAAGACGGCTTTCGCCAATGCAAGGCCATGCGCGAGAACGAGGAGCTGCGCGACTACAAAGACAACCACTGGGATGACCGTGAACGCGCCTGGCAGCAGGAGAAGGACCGTGACGCGGCCCGCGTCTATCGCCCGTAGTAGGTGGTTTTTCTGAAAAGTGGACGCAGAGCGTCCAAGGCTGCATGCCCACGCGTGGGAACGATCGCGGGGGGAGCATGGCCCAACCTTCATAGAAGGAGAACGCCATGAGCCGAGCTTTTGTAAATGAGGACAACGCCGCCGCCCAGGCCGATCAGCCGGTGGAGCGCCTGGTGAGTGAGCAACCCAATCGTCTCACCGCGCAAGGGTTGGCGCAGTTGCAGGCCAAGGTTGCGCAGTTGCAGCAGGAATACAGCCTCGAATCCGCCAACGACAATAAGCAGCGCTTGGCGGACCTTGAGCGGGATTTGCGCTACTTCAACCAGCGCGTGCAAAGCGCCCAAGTGATGGCACCGGCCACCTCCACCGATAAGGTACAGATCGGCAGCTGGGTGACCTTTGCCAACGACCAGGACGAGCAGCAACGCATCCAGTTGGTGGGCGAAGACCAGGCCGATGCCCACGCCAACCTGATCAACTGGGGCTCACCGCTGGGCCGCGCATTGCTGGGCGCCCAAGTGGGCGACGAGGTGCTGTGGAAGCGCCCCGTCGGCGATCAGTTGATCGAAGTGCTGCGCGTCGAGCCTGAGGTTTAGACGATGCCTTGAGCGAGCATCGCATCGGCGACTTTCACAAAGCCCGCGATGTTCGCGCCCTTCACGTAATTCACCCGGCCGTTTTCTTCGCCGTAGTGCACGCAGGCGTGGTGGATCGACTGCATGATGTTGTGCAGCTTGCTGTCGACTTCGCCAGCGGTCCACAGCAAGCGCATGGCGTTCTGCGACATTTCCAGGCCACTCACGGCCACGCCACCGGCGTTGGAAGCTTTGCCCGGCGCGAACAGAATGCCCGCCTCGATAAAGATATCCACAGCCTCCAAGGTGGTCGGCATGTTGGCGCCTTCGGCCACGCAGAGACAGCCGTTGCGCAGCAACGTGCGGGCGGCTTCGGCATCGAGTTCGTTCTGGGTGGCGCAGGGCAGCGCGATATCGCAGGCCAACGTCCAAGGGGTTTGGCCTTTGCGGAACTCCAGGCCAAAACGCTCGGCCAGTTCACTGATGCGCCCGCGTTGCACGTTTTTCAGCTCCAGCAGCGCCGACCATTGCGCCTCGGTCAAACCACTTTCGGCGTACAAGGTGCCTTCGGAGTCGGACAGGGAAACCACCTTGCCGCCCAGGTCCATGACTTTGCGCGCGGCGTATTGCGCGACGTTGCCGGAACCCGAAACGGCTACGCGCTTGCCTTCCACCCGCTGGCCGTTGCGCTTGAGCATTTCTTCGGCGAAGTACACACAGCCGAAACCGGTGGCTTCAGGGCGGATCAGGCTGCCGCCGTAGGTCATACCTTTGCCGGTCAGCACTGAGGTGAACTGGTTGCTCAGACGTTTGTACTGGCCAAACAGAAAACCGATTTCACGCGCGCCCACGCCAATATCGCCGGCCGGCACGTCCACGTCGGCGCCGATGTGGCGGTACAGTTCACTCATGAACGCCTGGCAGAAGCGCATCACTTCGGCGTCGCTCTTGCCCTTGGGGTCGAAGTCCGAGCCGCCTTTGCCGCCGCCCATGGGCAGCGAGGTCAGGGAGTTTTTGAAGGTCTGTTCGAAGGCGAGAAATTTCAACACGCCCAAATTCACCGAAGGGTGAAAACGCAGGCCGCCTTTATAAGGGCCGATGGCGCTGTTCATCTGGATGCGAAACCCGCGATTGACCTGAACCTTGCCGTGATCATCCACCCACGACACCCGAAAGGTGATCGCGCGTTCCGGCTCGCAGATGCGCTCCAGAATGCCCGAGGTCAGGTAGTGGGGGTTGGCTTCGAGAAACGGCCACAGGCTGCGCAGGACTTCTTCTACGGCCTGGTGGAACTCCGGCTGGTCGGGGTCGCGTTTCTTGAGGCGCGAAAGGAAGGATTCGACAGATTCGATCATGGAGAAGTCTCGGCAAATTGATTGTTTTTAAATGAGATTGAGCCGGACCTTAGCAATTCATGTTGCACCTGAAAAGCGCAAAATGTCGCCTTTGTGAATTTAAATGGTGCTTTATATATAAATTACTGTGGTTTTTTGCACCAATAAGGGGATTTCAAATCAGTAAATGCACCAACCGTGAAACCGCTATCGCAGCCAAGCCAGCTCCCACATTTGATCGGGTTGCCAATTCGAAAGGCGGTCGAAGGTGGGAGCTGGCTTGCCTGCGATGAATCCACCTCGGTCTTCCTGAAACACACGCAAAAAAAAAGCGGAGCCCGAAGGCTCCGCTTTTTCAAACCAGCCCAACTCAGGCCAGTTTTTTGTGCCGTACACGGTGCGGCTGGGCAGCAGCATCGCCCAAACGCTTCTTACGGTCCGCTTCGTACTCGGTGTAGTTACCTTCGAAGAACACCGCTTGGGAGTCGTCTTCGTAGGCCAGGATGTGCGTCGCGACGCGGTCAAGGAACCACCGATCGTGAGAGATCACAATGGCGGCGCCCGGGAAGTCCAGCAGGGCTTCTTCCAGGGAACGCAGGGTTTCAACGTCGAGGTCGTTGGACGGTTCGTCGAGCAGCAACACGTTGCCGCCTTCTTTCAAGGTCAGGGCCAGGTGCAAGCGACCGCGCTCACCACCGGACAGGTCCTTGACGAACTTCTGCTGGTCGCCGCCCTTGAAGTTGAAACGGCCGACGTAGGTGCGCGACGGGATCTCATAGTTGCCGATGCGGATCTGGTCCGAACCCTCGGAGACTTGCTGGAATACCGTTTTGCTGCCGTCGAGGTCTTCACGGCTCTGGTCCACACAGGCCAACTGCACGGTTTCACCGATCTCGATGGTGCCCGAGTCCGGGCTTTCCTTGCCCATCAGCATGCGGAACAGTGTGGATTTACCCGCACCGTTACCCCCGATAACGCCGACGATCGCGCCTTTTGGCATGGAGAACGACAGGTTGTCGATCAACACGCGGTCGCCATAGCCTTTGCAGACGTTCTTGAATTCGATGACCTTGTCACCCAGGCGCGGGCCGGCCGGGATGTAGATCTCGTTGGTTTCACTGCGCTTCTGGAATTCCTGCGATTGCATTTCTTCAAAGCGTTGCAGACGTGCCTTGGATTTGGACTGGCGGGCCTTGGCGCCTTTGCGCACCCACTCCAGTTCTTCCTTCATGGCTTTTTCGTGGGCCGATTGCTGCTTGGATTCGGCGGCCAGACGGTCGGACTTGGCTTCCAGCCAACCGGAGTAGTTGCCCTCGTAAGGGATACCGGCGCCACGGTCGAGCTCGAGGATCCAGCCGGCGACGTTGTCCAGGAAGTAGCGGTCGTGCGTGATCGCTACCACGGTGCCCGGGAAATCGTGCAGGAAGTGCTCCAGCCAGGCGACGGAATCGGCGTCCAAGTGGTTGGTCGGTTCGTCGAGCAGCAGCATGTCGGGAGCCGACAGCAGCAGGCGGCACAGGGCCACACGGCGTTTTTCACCGCCGGAAAGGAATTCGACCTTGGCATCCCACGCAGGTAGACGCAGCGCGTCGGCGGCGACTTCCAGCTGGCGCTCCAGGTTGTGGCCGTCGCCAGCCTGCAGGATGGCTTCGAGCTTGGCCTGTTCGGCGGCCAGTTTGTCGAAGTCGGCATCTTCATCGGCGTAGGCGGCGTAGACCTCGTCCAGGCGGGCCTGGGCGTTCTTGATCACGGCCACCGCTTCTTCGACCACTTCACGCACGGTCTTGGTCGGGTCCAGGATCGGCTCTTGCGGCAGGTAGCCGATGTTCAGTTCGGGCATCGGGCGGGCTTCGCCTTCGAACTCGGTGTCGACGCCGGCCATGATTTTCAGCAGCGTGGACTTACCCGAACCGTTGAGGCCGAGCACGCCGATCTTGGCGCCGGGGAAGAAGGACAGCGAAATGTTTTTCAGGATTTCCCGCTTCGGCGGAACAACTTTTCCCAGCCGATGCATGGTGAAGACGTATTGAGCCATGGTGAACCTAGCGTCAGTGACTGATGAATTAAGCGGGCGAAGCCCGTGCAGGCCATGCGCCGCGCGGGCCGTTGACTATCATCAATGCCTGCGAGCGGGAAAAGCCTGAATGTCTGGGGCTGGAACGCCCCCGCGTAACCGGCAAAGCTACCTGAATGCGCTTGGGCAGTCCAGCCAACCGGGGCTGGCACTTTGCCACAAGGCAAGGCATGCTAGCCGCCCTCCGGGCGTCCGGCTTATAGTGCACGTCGCGCGCCAGTCCAGCCAAACCGCAGGATCACAGCTTGTCCAAAGTCACGCCGCCAACGCCCCTGCGCGCCGCTCATATAGCGCCGGGCGCGCCCCTGCACGGCACTTTTAAAGGCGCGTTGGCGATGCTGGTGCTGGTGCTGCTGGCGTTATTGTTCTGGCAACTGCTGGACCAACTGCAGCAAAACCAGAAAAACCAACAGCAATACACCATCGACTACAGCGCCGACCTGGCTGAACAAATCAGCCTGAACATGGCCCTGAGCGCCAAAATCGCCCTGAACCTGCTGCCGATGGTCGAGCCGCCGCGCAACGAGGAACAGCAACAAGCCTTGATGCGCACCTTGCAACGTTCGCTGCCGGAGCTGCGCAGTTTTGCCCTGCTCGCCCCCAGCGGCGCGCTGATCAGTGACAGCGCCAAAGACAGCCAGGACCGCGCCTGGCTCGAAGAACTAGTGCAGCGCAGCCACTCGCAACCTTATTACCTGAGCAACAACCCCGACGGCACCCTGATCTATTTGTTGCTGCAGCAGCCCAGTGGCGGCTCGAAAATGTACTGGGCCTTGCGCCTGGCGCCCAACTACCTGAGCAACCTCACCCGCCAGGACGGCCAGGGCCAGCGGCCGATGTGGGCCATCGAAAACCGCCTGAACCACCGTGTGATCAGCCGTGACAATGGCATGCCAGCACAGTGGGCCACGGCATTGACGCCGGATGAGTTGAACAAAAGCGTACTGGTTACGCCCCTGAGCAAAAGCGACTGGCAATTGCGTGGGCTGTTCGACCGCAGCGCAGTGCTGGAACAACTGCTGCCGGCGTTTATCGGTAAATGCCTGCTGGGCCTGGCGTTCTCGCTGATCCCGCTGATCGTTTTGCTGAACATGCGCCGCCGCCAGCGCCAGGTGCATGAAGGCCGCCGGCGTTATCAGGACATTTTCGAAGGCACCGGCGTGGCCCTGTGCGTGCTGGACCTGTCTGGGCTCAAGGCGTTTTTTGACAAGTCCCACGTGCAAACCCGCGAGCAACTAAAGGCCTGGTTGCACAACAATGCCGCAGAACGCCAGCAACTGCTTAAGGAGTTGCGCATTACCGAAGTCAACCAGGTGGCCGTGCGCCTATTGAATGTAGGCTCATGCGAGGAAGCCTGGGAACGCCTGATCGATGATTGCCCACGCAACGCCACTGCCATCGGCTATCAAGTGCTTGAGGCGGTGCTGACCCAGCAAAAACAGCTGGAGCTGGAAATCCAGCTCAATGACGTCGCCGGCAACGATCAGTACCTATGGCTGGTGATGCGCCTGCCGGAGCAGCAGGACGACTTCAAGGCCGTGATCCTCAGCATCAGCGATATCACCAGCCGCAAGCTGATCGAGCTGTCGCTGGTGGAGCGCGAAAGTTTCTGGTCGGACGTGGTGCGCACCGTGCCTGACCACCTGTATGTGCAGGACGTGATCAGCCAGCGCATGATCTTCAGCAACCACCATTTGGGCCACACCCTCGGCTACAACAAGGCCGAACTGCAGCAAATGGGCGAGTACTTCTGGGAAATCCTGCTACACCCCGAGGATGCCGAGTATTACCACGACTTACGCCTGCAACAGCGCGAGGTCGGCTACACCACCCAACTGCAATGCCAGCTGCGCTTTCGCCATCGCAATAACCAGTGGCGGCGCTTTGATATCCGCGAGCAAGCGCTGGCGCGGGACAAAACCGCGGTGGTCACGCGCATCATCGGTGTAGCCAAAGACATCACCGACCAGATCGAAGCCAGCGAGTCGCTGCGTGACAGCGAACAGCGCTACCGCATGCTGGCCGAAAGCATCAGCGACGTGATCTGCTCCACCGACAGCCAGTTGGCGCTCAACTACATCAGCCCGTCGGTGAATGCCGTGCTGGGTTATGACGTCGATTGGGTGTTCAAGAACGGCTGGCAGTCGATCATCGCCAACCCACAGCAATTGGCCGGCATTTACAGCCTGGTGGAACAGGTCAGCCGTGCCTTGGGCGACCCCGTCGCGCTTAATACGCTGCGCGATGACGTGCACACGCAACTGTTCCTGTTCGACTGCCTGCGCGCCGATGGCCGCAAAGTGCCAATCGAGCTGCGCCTGGTGCTGGTGTGGGACGAACACGGCGCGTTCGAAGGCATCCTTGGCGTGGGCCGTGATATCAGCCAGCAACGCCGCGCCGAAAAAGACTTGCGAATGGCGGCCACGGTATTCGAGCACTCAACCTCGGCGATCCTGATCACCGACCCGGCCGGTTATATCGTGCAGGCCAACGAGGCGTTCAGCCGGGTCAGCGGCTATGCCGTGGCGGATGTGCTCGACCAGTTGCCCAACATGCTCACGGTGGACGAACAGCAGGAAGCCCACCTGCGTTACGTGCTCAAGCAGCTGCATCAGCACAGCACCTGGGAAGGCGAAGTGTGGCTCAAGCGCCGCAATGGCGAGCATTACCCGGCCTGGGTCGGCATTACCGCCGTGTTCGACGATGAAGGCGACCTGGCCAGCTACGTGTGTTTCTTCAGCGACATCAGCGAGCGCAAGGCCAGCGAACAGCGCATCCACCGCCTGGCGTATTACGACGCCCTGACCCACCTGCCCAACCGCACGCTGTTCCAGGACCGCCTGCACACCGCGTTGCAGTCGGCCGAGCGGCAGAAGTCGTGGGTGGTGCTGATGTTCCTCGACCTCGACCGCTTCAAGCCGATCAACGATTCCCTGGGCCACGCCGCCGGCGACCGCATGCTCAAGGAAATGGCCACCCGCCTGCTGGGCTGCGTGGCCGAAGACGACACCGTGGCACGCATGGGCGGTGACGAGTTCACATTGCTGCTGCAACCGCGGGTCAGCCGCGAAATGGCGTTGAACCGCGCAATTACCGTGGCCGAGCAGATCCTGGCGAGCCTGGTGAAGCCGTTTGTGCTGGAGGGCCGCGAGTTCTTTGTGACCGCCAGTATCGGCATCGCCTTGAGCCCGCAGGACGGCAACGAGCTGAGCCAACTGATGAAAAACGCCGACACGGCGATGTACCACGCCAAGGAGCGCGGCAAGAACAACTTCCAGTTCTATCAAGCCGACATGAACGCCAGCGCCCTGGAGCGTCTGGAGCTGGAAAGCGACCTGCGCCATGCCTTGGACCAGAACGAATTCGTGCTGTATTACCAACCGCAGTTCAGCGGCGACGGCAAGCGCCTGACCGGCGCCGAAGCCTTGCTGCGCTGGCGTCACCCACGCCGTGGTCTGGTGCCGCCGGGGGATTTCATTCCGGTGCTGGAGGAATTGGGGCTGGTGGTGGACGTGGGCGACTGGGTGATCGCGGAAGCCTGCCGCCAGCTCAAGACCTGGCACCAGAACAAGGTGCGCGTGCCGAAAGTCTCGGTGAACATCTCGGCGCGCCAATTTTCGGATGGGCAGTTGGGCGAACGCATCGCAACCATTCTCAAGGACACCGGCCTGCCGCCGGCGTGCCTGGAGCTGGAGCTGACCGAAAGTATCCTGATGCGCGAAGTCAACGAGGCCATGCAGATCCTCGCCAGCCTGAAAAACCTGGGCCTGAGCATTGCAGTGGACGACTTCGGCACCGGTTATTCATCGCTCAACTACCTCAAGCAATTCCCCATTGATGTGTTGAAGATCGACCGCACCTTTGTCGACGGTTTGCCGTCCGGCGAGCAGGACGCGCAAATTGCCCGCGCGATTATCGCCATGGCCCACAGCCTTAACCTGGCGGTGATCGCCGAGGGTGTGAAAACCCATGAGCAACTGGATTTCCTGCGTGAGCATGGTTGCGACGAGGTGCAGGGTTATCTGTTTGGGCGGCCGATGCCGGCGAATCGGTTTGAGGCGCAGTTCAGTAACGACGCGCTGTTCATGTTCGACTGAAGCCCAGTGGTGGGGCTGATGGCCGCATCGCAGGCAAGCCAGCTCCCACATTTTGAATTGTGAACACCTTCAGGTGTGGGAGCTGGCTTGCCTGCGATAGGGCCAGTACAGGCACCGCCCATCCCTGGATGAGCCCCACTTGTCCGCGACATGATGTCCTTTCATATGCCATCTAAAACCCATTGAGTTAGAATGCCTTCCTTTTCTGCCCCCGATCCTTGAGGACCGCCATGTTCAGCCGTGATTTGACTATTGCCAAGTACGACGCCGATCTCTTCGCTGCCATGCAGCAAGAAGCCGTGCGCCAGGAAGAGCACATTGAACTGATCGCTTCGGAAAACTACACCAGCCCTGCGGTGATGGAGGCTCAAGGTTCGGTTCTGACCAACAAGTACGCCGAAGGCTACCCAGGCAAGCGCTACTACGGTGGTTGCGAGTACGTCGACGTGGTTGAACAGTTGGCCATCGACCGTGCCAAGGAACTGTTCGGCGCCGATTACGCCAACGTCCAGCCACACGCCGGCTCCCAAGCCAACAGCGCCGTGTACCTGGCCCTGCTGCAAGGCGGCGACACCATTCTGGGCATGAGCCTGGCCCACGGCGGTCACCTGACCCACGGCGCCAGCGTTTCCTCCTCCGGCAAGCTGTACAACGCCGTTCAGTACGGTATCGATGCCAATGGCCTGATCGACTACGACGAAGTCGAGCGCCTGGCCGTTGAGCACAAGCCAAAAATGATCGTGGCCGGTTTCTCTGCCTACTCGCAGATCCTCGACTTCCCGCGCTTCCGCGCAATCGCCGACAAGGTTGGCGCGTACCTGTTCGTGGACATGGCTCACGTAGCCGGTCTGGTCGCCGCTGGCGTCTACCCGAACCCGGTGCCATTCGCTGACGTAGTGACCACCACTACCCACAAGACCCTGCGCGGTCCACGTGGCGGCCTGATCCTGGCGCGCGCCAACGCCGAGATCGAGAAGAAGCTCAACTCCGCGGTATTCCCAGGCGCCCAAGGCGGCCCACTGGAGCACGTCATCGCCGCCAAAGCGATCTGCTTCAAAGAAGCCCTGCAGCCTGAGTTCAAGACTTACCAGCAACAAGTGGTGAAGAACGCCCAGACCATGGCCAGCGTGTTTATCGAGCGCGGCTTTGACGTAGTGTCCGGCGGTACTGAAAACCACCTGTTCCTGCTGTCGCTGATCAAGCAGGACATTTCCGGTAAAGATGCTGACGCCGCCCTGGGCAAAGCCTTCATCACCGTGAATAAAAACTCCGTGCCGAACGACCCACGTTCGCCGTTCGTCACCTCCGGCCTGCGCTTCGGCACCCCGGCTGTGACCACTCGTGGCTTTAAAGAAGCAGAGTGCAAAGAGCTGGCCGGCTGGATCTGCGACATCCTGGCTGACCTTTCCAACGAAGCCGTGATCGACGCGGTCCGTGAGAAGGTCAAGGCCATCTGCAAAAAGCTGCCGGTGTACGGCGCTTGATTGCAGTTGCTTGAATAAAAAGCCCGGCTCTTGAGCCGGGCTTTTTTATGGCCGTTCTCAAATTGAAATACGGTTCAATGTGGGAGCTGGCTTGCCTGCGATAGCGGCCTGTCAGTTGGCACATCATTAGCTGACCCACCGCCATCGCAGGCAAGCCAGCTCCCACATTTTGAATGCATTTCAAGTCAGGGTTGGTAGACCCGGGCGAAGCCTTCGCGGATTTTGCCTTCCGGCAACTCATCGGCAATAAACACAATCACACTTTCGCGCGCCTCGCCCTCGGCCCACTCGGTGTCCCAATCGAAACCGTAAAGCTTGAGCACGCCCTGGAACACCATGCGCCGGTCTTCCCCGGCAATATTCAGCACGCCTTTGTAGCGCAGCAGTTGTTTGCCGTGGTCTTCCAGCAGTTCGTTCATAAACTCGCTGAGCCGATCAATATCCAGCGGCTGGTCGGTGCGCAGCACCAGGCTGGAAATGCGGTCGATGGACGGCGCGGCACTGACCGGGCGCAGGCTCATGCCTGCATTGAGGTTGAAGCCGCGTACGTCGAGCAGCTCGGCCAGGTCGATAGCGCCATGGTCAACCACCCGAATCGGCGCGCGGCGGTTGATGCGGGTCAGGCGCTCGCTGAGGGCGTCGAAAGTCGCTTCGTCCACTAAGTCGCGCTTGCTCACCAGCAGGCGGTCGGCGAAACCGATCTGGGCCTGAGCAATGGTCTGGGTCAGGTGATGCTCGGCGTGAGCCGCGTCCACCAAGGTGATGATGCCGTCGAGGATGTAGCGCTCGCGCAGCTCCTCGTCGATGAAAAAGGTCTGGGCCACGGGCGCAGGGTCGGCCAGGCCGGTACACTCGATCACCAGGCGGTCGAAGGCGATTTCGCCGCTGTCCAGGCGTTCGAGCAGCAGGTACAGGGCTTTGGTCAGGTCGGTGTGGATGGTGCAGCACACGCAACCGTTGGACAGGGTCATGACTTGCACCGGTTCGGCGCCCAACAGCTGGGTGTCGATGCCGGCATCACTGAATTCGTTTTCGATCACGGCGATTTTAAGGCCGTGCTCGGCTTTGAGCAGGTGGCGCAGCAAGGTGGTTTTGCCGGCGCCGAGGAAGCCGCTGAGGATGGTGACGGGGATGGGAGAGGACAAAAAATTCTCCTTGAAGGAACACAGAAACAAATGTGGGAGCAGACCCATGTGGGAGCAGGCAAGCCAGCTCCCACATAAAGCCTTGCTCCCACAGGGGGAAGCGCTAACCCGATTACCGGGCTAGCAGCACTTGGGCCCACCCTTGCCACCGTAACGGGCTTCCTGGCGTTCGCGGAAGAACGCCTTGTAGTCCATCATCGGTTTGTCCGGGTGTTTGGTTTGCATATGCTCGACGTAGGTGTCGTAGTCGGGCATGCCGACCATCAGGCGCGCGGCCTGACCGAGGTATTTACCGAGGCGACTGATGTCATTGAACATGGTTGCAATCCTCGTTTACGCGTCCGGTACAGCCTGGAACGGGGCTTCTTTGTCCGTGCGTTCTTTGTTGCCCCAGGCGGCGACGCCGACCTTGAGCGCATAGAACAGGATGCTGAAGACCACGAACAGGAACAGCGCCGTCAGCGTTGCGTTGGTGTAGGCGTTCCAGATCACGTGTTGCATCTGGTCGATATTCTTGGCCGGCGCGAGGATCTGGCCGTTGGCCAGGGCATCGCTGTACTTCTTGGCCAGCGACAGGAAGCCGATCGCCGGGTTAGCGTCGAACAGCTTGATGAAGCCTGCGGTCACGGTGCAGATCAGCAGCCAGACCGCTGGCAGCATCGTCACCCAAATGTAGCGCTGGCGCTTCATTTTGATCAGCACAACGGTCGCGAGCATCAGCGCGATACCGGCGAGCATCTGGTTGGAGATACCGAACAGCGGCCACAAGGTGTTGATGCCGCCCAGCGGGTCGATCACGCCTTGGTACAGCAAGTAACCCCACATCGCCACGCAACCTGCGGTAGCAATCAGGTTGGCGGTCCAGGACTCGGTACGCTTGAGCGACGGCACGAAGGAGCCGAGCAGATCCTGGAGCATAAAGCGTCCGGCACGGGTGCCGGCGTCAACTGCGGTCAGGATGAACAGGGCTTCGAACAGGATCGCAAAGTGGTACCAGAACGCCATGGTGTTTTCACCCGGCAGCACACTGTGCAGGATCTGCGCGATACCAACGGCCAGGGTCGGCGCACCACCGGCTCGCGCCAGGATAGTGGTTTCACCGATGTCATGGGCCACCGCCGTCAAGGCTTCCGGGGTAATTGCAAAACCCCAGCTGCTGACGGTTTGCGCCACAGTTACCACGTCCGCGCCGACAACCGCAGCCGGGCTGTTCATGGCGAAGTACACGCCAGGTTCGATCACCGAAGCGGCAACCATGGCCATGATCGCCACGAACGATTCCATCAACATTGCGCCGTAACCGATGTAGCGCGAGTTGACTTCGTTATCCAGCAGCTTGGGCGTGGTGCCCGAAGAGATAAGCGCGTGGAAACCGGAAACCGCACCGCAGGCAATGGTAATGAACAGGAACGGGAACAGGCCGCCCTTCCAGACCGGGCCGGTGCCGTCGATGAATTGGGTGAGGGCCGGCATTTTCAGCTCTGGCATGGTGACCAGGATGCCGATCGCCAGGGCAATGATGGTGCCGATTTTCAAGAACGTAGAGAGGTAGTCACGCGGTGCCAGGATCAGCCACACCGGCAGTACCGCTGCGACGAAACCATAGCCCACCAGCATCCAGGTGATCTGGATCCCGGTAAACGAGAAGGCCTTGGCCCACACCGGGTCAGCGGCGATTTGCCCGCCCAGCCAGATAGAACCCAGCAGCAACAGCACACCGATGACCGAGATTTCCCCAATCCGGCCCGGGCGGATGTAACGCATGTACACGCCCATGAACATCGCAATCGGGATGGTCGCCATCACCGTGAAGATGCCCCACGGGCTCTCGGCCAAGGCCTTGACCACGATCAGCGCCAGCACCGCGAGGATGATGATCATGATCAGGAAGCAACCAAACAGCGCGATGGTCCCCGGAATGCGGCCCATTTCTTCGCGAACCATGTCCCCCAGGGAGCGGCCATTGCGACGAGTGGACAGGAACAGCACCATGAAGTCCTGCACCGCACCGGCCAGCACCACGCCGGCAATCAGCCAAAGCGTGCCGGGCAGGTAGCCCATTTGCGCCGCCAGCACCGGGCCGACCAGCGGACCTGCACCGGCAATCGCCGCAAAGTGGTGACCAAAAAGAATGTGTTTGTTGGTCGGCACATAGTCCAGACCGTCATTGTTGAGCACTGCGGGGGTGGCCCGCCGTGGGTCGAGCTGCATCACATTGTTAGCGATGAACAGACTGTAGTAACGGTACGCAACCAGGTAGATGGCCACAGCAGCAACCACAATCCACAAGGCGTTGATCGCCTCGCCGCGGCGCAAGGCCACTACGCCCAGGGCGCACGCTCCTACAATTGCCAGCACCAGCCAGGGTAGGTGGCGTAGCAGGCTATTATTATTTTTCATTTTTATATTCCAGCCAGGGTGGACAGAAAGGACAGCCAGCCCGAGTTTAGCGCTGTTGGCCTTAAAGGCCACCCCCCTACGTTGGTCTAGAGCCTTGCGACAGCAAAAAAAGCAGAAATAAAAGCCCGGTAATGGCGCGGGGCTACAATCCCCTTATCTCCAGAGGGTTTGACCATGAGCGTACACCCGTCAGATCGGCGCCGTTTCCGGCGTATTGCCTTTGATGCCCGAACGACCATTGCGCAAAACGGCTGGAATTCGCCGGTGCAATTGGTGGACCTGTCGCTAAAAGGTTTGTTGGTGCAGCGCCCTGATGATTGGCAGGGCAATCGCGCTCAGCCGTTTGATGTGGATATCCGTCTGGATCCGCAGGCGCATATAAAGATGCAGGTAAAACTGGCCCATGATGATCATGGGCAGTTGGGGTTTGTGTGTGAGCACATTGACCTGGAGTCGATCAGCCATTTGCGGCGGCTGATCGAGCTGAACCTCGGAGATGAGGAAGAGCTGCACCGTGAGTTAGCGGCGCTGCTGGAAATCTAACAGCCAGCTCCCACATTGGTTTTGCAGTGGTACTGATTACTCGAACAAGGCATCCAGCGCCTGTTCCAGGCGCGTGACGCCAATAATCTTGATTCCCGGCGGCGATTCCTTCGGCATATTGCCCTTGGGCACGATCGCACGCTTGAAGCCGTGCTTGGCTGCTTCCTTCAAACGCTCCTGGCCGCTCGGCACCGGGCGCACTTCACCCGACAGGCCAACCTCACCAAACACCAGCAAATCATGGGGCAACGGCTTATTGCGCAGGCTGGACATCACCGCCGCCATCAGCGCCAAGTCGGAAGCGGTTTCCAGCACCTTGACCCCGCCGACCACGTTGAGGAACACGTCCTGGTCGTGGGTAGGAATGCCGCCGTGACGGTGCAGCACCGCCAGTAGCATCGCCAATCGGTTCTGATCCAGGCCGAGCGTGACCCGCCGCGGGTTGGCCAAGTGGCTGTCATCCACCAGTGCCTGAACTTCCACCAGCATCGGGCGGGTGCCTTCCCACGTCGCCATCACCACACTGCCGGGGACTTCTTCCTGGGCGCGGGTCAGAAAAATCGCCGAAGGGTTGGAGACTTCTTTCAAGCCTCGGTCAGTCATGGCGAACACGCCCAATTCGTTAACCGCACCAAAGCGGTTCTTCACCGCCCGCAGCAAACGCAGGCGGCCATCGGATTCGCCTTCAAAATACAGCACGGTGTCGACCATATGCTCAAGTACCCGCGGCCCGGCCAGCGCGCCTTCCTTGGTCACGTGGCCGACCAGGAAGATCGCCGTGCCGCTCTGCTTGGCATAGCGCACCAACAGCGCCGCACTTTCGCGCACCTGGGACACGCCGCCGGGTGCCGATTGCAGTTGCTCGGTGAAAATCGTCTGGATCGAGTCGATCACCATGACCTTGGGCTTTTCGATGCGGGCCGTGGCGATGATGCTTTCGATGCAGGTTTCGGTCATGACCCGCAGTTGATCCTGGGGCAAGCCCAGGCGACGGGCGCGCATGGCCACTTGCTGCTGGGATTCTTCACCGGTGACGTACAACGCCGGCATGCGGCTGGCGATGCTGCACAGGGTTTGCAGGAGGATGGTCGATTTGCCGATGCCGGGGTCGCCGCCGATCAGCACCACCGAGCCGTCCACCAGCCCGCCGCCCAGTACGCGGTCCAGCTCGCCGGACGCGGTGGAAAAACGCGGAATTTCTTCAACGCTGACTTCGGCCAACGTCTTGATCTGCGCCTGCTGCCCAGTCCAGCCGGCACGGCCGGTGGGAGCAGCAGCGCCGCCGCTTTCGATCATGGTTTCCGTCAGGGTGTTCCATGCGCCGCACTCGGTGCATTGGCCGGCCCACTTGGGAAAGGTCGCGCCGCACTCCGTGCAGCCGTACATGCGCTTGGCCTTTGCCATTTGAGAACCTCCAACCGAAAAACCGCGATGATAGCTCAGCGCGGCGCCGGGGTCCGGATTTCACCACTGGCCAAACGTGAAGCGCTGTTGCCAATCGGGTCTTCGGCGTTAAGGTCGGCACCTTTGGCCTTTAACTCATCCAGCAACTCAACACGCTTGAACAGCCCGGCGTACATGGCGGCGGTCTGCCCGGCGCCGTTACGCTGGTCGGGGTTGCAGTCGGTGGCGAGCAGGCGCTGGGCGATTTTCAGCTCGCCTTTGAAGATCGCGCCCATTAATGCAGTGTTGCCGCGCTTGTCCTGTACACAGGCGTCGGCGCCGGCGTTGAGCAGGCGCTCCACGAACGGCGCCTGGCCGTGGTAGGCGGCGAGGATCAGCGCGGTGTAACCCTTGTCGTCCTGGGTGTTGAGGCTGTAGCCGGATTCGATAAAGGTGTTGAGCATGGCAATGTCGCCACGGCGGGCGGCGTCAAAATAATAGTCTTGTAACTGTGCCTTGAGCGCGACCGGGTCGGGCGACTCGGCATGCGCGACAAAGGCCAGCATGGCCATCAGTAAACCGATAGAAATTCGCATGGTTTTTTCTCCTGCCAGGGGTCGACGCCCATCAGCGGGCGCCGACCGTCACCAACGTCAGTCAGTCAGTTTTTCTGCCAGCGCCTTGACGCGCGCCAAGTCACCTTTGGCCACCTTGGTCACGCCAGTGCCGTACTCAGGGTCAGCCTTGTAGAGGAACGACAGGATGATGTGCTTGCTCTCGTCATCGGTGGTGGCCAGGGAGCCGCCGAAGTTTTCAATCAAGTCCTGACGCTCTTTCTTGCTATAGGAGCGGTACAAGTCACCGGCCTGCTTGAAGTTCTGCTCGCGCTGGATCTTCGCCTGCTGGGTGCTGCCCGACAGCGCCGACTGGCTGTAACGCGCGGCTTGCGGCTCTTCACGCGGCAACAGACGGCTTGGCTGGTAGTTCACGCCCGTGGTGGTCTTGCCGGTGTTCATTGCGCCATCCTGGTTACCGTTGTTGACGGTGACACGGGGTGCGTTGATCGGCAGTTGCAGGGCGTTCGGCCCCAGGCGGTACATCTGCGTGTCGGCGTAGGAGAACACCCGGCCTTGCAGCAGGCGGTCTTCCGACGGCTCGATGCCCGGCACCAGGTTGGCCGGGGCCATGGCCACTTGCTCGGTTTCCTGGAAGACGTTGGCCGGGTTGCGGTTCAACACCATTTGCCCGACTTTGCGCTCGGGTACGTTCGGCCAGATTTTAGTGGCGTCCAGCGGGTCGAAATCAAACTTGGCCAAGTCCTCAGGTTTTAATACTTGGACATACAGGTCCCACTTGGGGAAATCCCCTTTATTGATATGGGTAACCAAGTCATTGGTCATATGGCTGTAGTCACGCCCCTGCACTTCAGTCACTTGCTTGGGGTCAAGGTTCTTGATGCCCTGCAGGCTCTTCCAGTGAAACTTGACGTAATGCACTTCGCCCTTGGCGTTGATCAACTTGTAGGCATGTACACCGTTACCGTCCATTTCACGATAACTGGCTGGCGTGCCGGAGTCGGAATACAACTCGGTGAGTGTGCGGGTGGACTCTGGCACATGGGAGAAGAAGTCAAAACGACGTGAGTCGTCGTCGAGGTTAGTGCGCGGGTCCGGTTTGAACGCATGGACCATGTCCGGGAACTTGATGGCGTCGCGGATAAAAAACGTCGGGAAGTTATTGCCCACCAGGTCCCAGTTACCTTCGCTGGTATAGAACTTGGTGGCGAAACCGCGTGGGTCACGCAGGGTTTCCGGGGAATGGTTGCCGTGCACCACCGCCGAGAAGCGCACGAACACCGGGGTGGCTTCACCGGCCGCGAAGACTTTGGCTTTGGTCAGATCGCTGAGGTTATCGGTGACGGTAAAGGTACCGTGGGCGCCGGTGCCACGGGCGTGAACCACACGCTCCGGGATGCGCTCACGGTCAAAGCGCTGCAGTTTTTGAATGAGCTGCACGTCTTGCAGCAGCACTGGGCCATTGGCACCGGCGGTTTGTGAATTCTGGTTGTCACCCACGGCGGCGCCGTTATCACGGGTCAGGTTGGCGGCTTGTACAGAAAGCGATAGCAGGCTGGCAGTGACCAATCCCAGCGCGTATCGCGCTGAAACAGGCCTGCGGCTCATTGACGTGTTCATCGGGGTTTCCTCTGGCTTTTTTAGTGCACATTCAGTTGTGCTTGCCAGAGGCTAGTGACCTGCGAGTCAGAAGATAAATAGAAAAACACCACCGGGCTGATTAAGAAAAAAGTGTGGTAAGCCCCTGAAGTAGCGAGTATTTCGCGCGCGATTGGTGGCACTTTGCAAACTATTTGCGATTTAATCGGTCGATAAAAATTGACAGTGTTAACGGTTGTGTCGAGCAAGCGGGCTACGACTGACTTACACTGACCTCCACCCTTCTCATCTGTAACAAGGAATAACCTATGGGCGTGATCAGTGAGTTCAAGGCCTTCGCGGTCAAAGGTAATGTGGTCGATATGGCCGTCGGTATCATCATCGGCGCCGCCTTCGGTAAAATCGTTTCCTCGTTTGTAGGCGACGTGGTGATGCCACCCATTGGTCTGCTGATCGGTGGTGTGGACTTCGGGGACCTGGCGATAACTCTCAAGGCCGCGCAGGGTGATGTGCCCGCCGTGGTACTGGCGTATGGCAAGTTTATCCAGAGCGTGATCGACTTCGTGATCGTCGCCTTCGCCATCTTCATGGGCGTGAAAGCCATCAACCGCCTGAAGCGCGAAGAAGCTGTTGCGCCAAGTCTGCCACCGACGCCGACCAAGGAAGAGGTGCTGCTGGGCGAGATCCGTGATCTGCTTAAAGCACAAAACGACAAGCCGCTTTAACCCGAGTTTGCTTGGAAAAGGCGCCTGTTTCAGGCGCCTTTTTTATTACCAGTAATTTTCTACCGCGACTTGCCCTGGGCGCCGGCTGAGGCTCAGTTGCAGGTCGCGCTGCTTGAGCAACTGGCGTGTGTCATCGACCATCTGCGGGTTGCCGCAAATCAGCACGCGGGAGTGCTCCGGCGTCAGTTCTACGCCGGCAGCGCGCTCTAACTCGCCATTCTCGATCAGCGTGGTGATGCGTCCGTTCAACGCCCCGGAATGTTGCTCACGGGTGACGATGGGAATGTAGGTGAGTTTGTGCGCGTATTCGGCCAGGTATTCGCGCTCGCCCAGCGTGTTAATCAGCGACTGATACGCCAACTCCTTGGCCTCACGGGCGCTGTAGACCAGCACGATGCGCTCGAATTTTTCCCAGACCTCGAAATCCTGCAGGATCGACAGAAACGGCGCCACCCCCGTGCCGGTGCCCAGCAGCCACAGATCACGCCCATCCACAAAGCGGTTCAAGGTCAGATAGCCTGTGGCCTGGCGCTCCACCATCAAGGTATCGCCGACCTTCAGGCGGCTTAATTCACTGGTGAACTCGCCACCCGGAACGACGATAGAGAAGAAGTCCAGGTGCTCGTCGAACGGTGAGGACACAATGGAATAAGCGCGCCACACCGTGCTGCCATCCGCCTTGGTCACGCCCAAGCGCACAAACTGTCCGGCGGTAAACCGAAAGCCCGGGTCACGGGTGGTGCGCAGAGTAAAGAGGCTGGGCGTCAGCGATTGCACCTCGAGCAGGGTCTGGCGGGTAAATTTCTCAGCACTGGCCGTCATGGGGGGCTCCGTTGAACAGGTGCCCTAGTGTCCCCCAAAGCCGCTGCGGGAAACACCGCTGGTTTGTACTGGCATTGCCAATGCGAGCGACCGCTCGGTTACACAACCAGTGATCGGATCGGGACTACCCAGTTCCAACTAATCATTTAGCTATTTCCAACCCTTCAACCGGCCATTAAATGTCGCAGTGCACCTAAACAAATGCCAACTTAACATCACTGCCAACCCATTGAACTTATTGAAGTTATATAAGCTTTTGGACTACATGTACAAACAATGACTCGCTGCACAAGGTTTAAACAAACAAAATGCGGACATTCAGTAAAATTTTTTCACATTACGATGTGTAGGCTTTGTCCTACACTGATTTCCGTACCTCACTGGGAGATAGGACGTGCCCGGGCAACAACACGCATGGAGAGTTACCAATGGTCAACTGGCGTAATACACGACTCCCCAAACTGGAAGGTGAGAACAAGATCACCACTATTTATGAGATGGTCGTCAATCACACCTATGAGCTTGGGTTTCAATACTGCTCATTCACGATGAGCTCACAACAACCAGCCACTCAAGCAAAACCCGTTCACTTCAACAACTACCCAACCGAATGGAACAACGTTTACAAACAAGCGCACTTCTTTGACATTGATCCGGTGGTCGCTCACTGCAAAGCCAGTGTGATGCCCATCGTGTGGGATCAAAAAACTTTCAGCGACGCACCGCACCTCTGGTCGTTGGCCCAGTCGTTTGGTGTGCACTTTGGATGGTCCCAAGCCGTACACGACTTTAAAGGCGTGTTCAGCATGCTGACCCTGGGCAGAAGCAACGGCGAAGTCAGCCCGGAAGAGCTTTACGAGAAAGCCGGCCAGGTCCTCTGGCTCTGCCACGTGATGCACGCTGCGGTGGCGCAAACATATGCCGAAAAACAGAGCGTCGTAGCGCCTTGCAAGTTGACCCCAAGAGAAACAGAAATCCTCAGGTGGTCGGCCCTGGGCAAGACGGCGTCGGACATTGCCACGATCCTGTGCCTGTCTGAGCGTACGGTGGGTTTTCATATCAGCAGTTGCTTGAGAAAACTGGGAGTTAATAACAAGATTGCCGCTGTGCTCAGGGCCTCCAAAGCCGGTCTGTTTTAACCGCTGAAGAAACACCGCATGTAATCCCATCGAAAAAAAAGTAACATTTACGGCCAATTCTGAGTGTTGATACGGCGTCTTGATGCCGCTTCGTTGTTCACTCGGATGGTTGCGCCGGTTGCCCGTACCCGCTGCCGCCCCATCGATGACCCAGAGCTCCCTCCGCCATGCCCCTGCTTGACAGCCCCTTCGCCCAGCTCGACCTGATTCGCCAGCCAGAGCAACACAATGACCCGTTGCAGGCCTTTGATGCCGCCGACGAGTACCTGCTCAGCTACCTGGCCGAGCAGCAGCCAGGCGCTGCGACCCGTGTGCTGGTGCTCAATGACAGCTTCGGCGCGTTGGCGGCCAGCCTGGAGGGCCAGGTGCAGGTCACGTCCAGCGGCGATTCGTTCCTGGCGGCCCAGGGCCTGGAAAAAAACCTGATGCGCAACGGCAAGACCTTTGATGCGGTGGCATTCGTGCCGGCCAGCCAAGTGCCGGCCGGGCCGTTCGACCGCGTGCTGATCCGCGTGCCAAAGACCTTGGCCCTGTTGGAAGAGCAGTTGATCCGCCTGCACGGCCAACTGGCGCCCGGCGCCCAAGTGATTGCCGGGGCGATGGTCAAGCACCTGCCACGGGCGGCGGGCGAGTTGCTGGAGCGCTATATCGGCCCGATGCACGCCTCCCTCGCGGTCAAAAAGGCCCGGTTGCTGATCGCCACAGTTGAAGCTCGCCCGGCCGCCGTCTCGCCCTACCCTACCCGCTACACCTTGGACGCACCGGCCATCGAGCTGTTGAACCACGCCAACGTGTTCTGCCGCGAAGGCCTCGACATCGGCACCCGCGCCTTCCTCCCGCACCTGCCAAACAATCTCGGCAGCGCGCGCGTAGCAGACCTGGGCTGCGGCAACGGCGTATTGGCGATTGCCAGTGCCCTGCAAAACCCCGACGCACAGTACACCCTGGTGGATGAGTCCTACATGGCCGTGCAGTCGGCAGCCGAAAACTGGCAGGCCGCCTTCGGTGCGCGCGAGGTTATCGTGCGCGCCGCCGACGGCCTCGCCGGCCAGGAAGCGCAATCCTTGGACGTGGTGCTGTGCAACCCGCCGTTCCACCAGCAACAGGTGGTCGGCGACTTCCTCGCCTGGCGCATGTTCCAGCAGGCGCGCGAAGCGCTGGTAGTGGGCGGTGCCCTTTATATCGTCGGCAACCGCCACCTGGGTTATCACAGCAAATTGGCGCGATTGTTCCGGGGCGTTGAACAAGTAGCCGCCACGCCGAAGTTCGTCATCCTCAAAGCCCGTAAATAAAAAAGCCCTCGAAGCGAGGGCTTGAAAACCGGGCCGCAAAGCCCGGATCGGGAGGTCAGTGAGTGGTCAGGCCAGCCGCATTCATAAACATGCGCATCAGGCTGGCCACGACGAAAAGGGCCAGCACGCTGCCGGTCCAGATCATCGCCAGCCACCCCAGGCGCCGCCAAAACGGCTGTTTCTCGGCCTGTTCAATCTCGTGTAACGAAGGTTTGCCGGACATACAACGACCCTCCTAGTGGTAGCCGTCTTCGTGGGTGACCTTGCCGCGGAACACGTAGTAGCTCCAGAAGGTGTAGCCCAGGATAAACGGGATAATGAACAACGTGCCCACCAGCATAAAGCCCTGGCTCTGCGGCGGTGCGGCAGCGTCCCAGATCGACACGGAAGGCGGAATGATGTTCGGCCACAGGCTGATCCCCAGGCCACTGTAGCCGAGGAAAATCAGCACCAGCGTCAGCAGGAACGGCGTGTAGTGCGCATTACGCGCCACGGCGCGGATCAACCCGTACATGGTCACCAGCACCAGGATCGGCACCGGCAGGAACCAGAACAGGTTCGGCAGGGTGAACCAGCGTGAGGCGATTTCCGGGTGCGCCAGCGGCGTCCACAGGCTGACGATACCAATCACTGCCAGCACCACAAAGGCCAATGGCCGCGCCAGGTTGTGCATCTGCTCCTGCAACTTGCCTTCGGTTTTCATGATCAGCCAAGTGCAGCCGAGCAAGGCATAGGCGACCACCAGTGCAACACCACAGAACAGGGTGAACGGCGTGAGCCAGTCCAGGGAGCCGCCGGCAAACTGGCGATCCACCACCGGAATGCCATCGATAAACGCCCCCAGCGCCACGCCCTGGAAGAACGTCGCGGCGATGGAGCCACCGATAAACGCCTTGTCCCACAGGTGACGCTTGTCGTCCTTGGCTTTGAAGCGGAACTCAAAGGCCACGCCCCGGAAGATCAGCCCGATCAGCATCAGGATCAGCGGCAGGTACAACGCCGACAACACCACCGAATAGGCCAGCGGGAACGCGCCGAACAGCGCCGCGCCGCCGAGTACCAGCCAGGTTTCGTTGCCGTCCCATACCGGCGCGACGGTGTTCATCATCACATCGCGGTCGACTTTGCCGGGGATAAACGGAAAGAGGATGCCGATACCCAGGTCGAAGCCGTCCATCACCACGTACATCATGATGCCGAAGATGATGATCACGGCCCAGATCAGCGGAAGATCAATACCCATCTCAATTCCCCTTGTGCTGGATGTGGGTGTGGTCGTCATCGCTGCCGTCATCGGCGGCGGACAACGGACGGGCCGGTGTACGTTTCTGGCCCGGGCCACCATGGGTTGGCTCGCTGCCTTCGTGGGTCTGCGGACCTTTGCGCACCAGGCGCATCATGTAGCCCAAACCGGCGCCGAACAGCGCGAAGTACACCACCACGAACAACACCAGGGTGATGGTCATCTGCGCCAGGCTATGCCCGGAGGAGGCGTCCGCAGTGCGCATCAGCCCGTACACCACCCACGGCTGGCGGCCGATTTCGGTGGTAAACCAACCGGCAAGAATCGCGATCAGGCCGGATGGCCCCATCCACAAAGCCAGGTACAGGAACGGTTTGGACGTGTACATCTTGTCGCCCCGGCGCAGCCACAGGCTGAACAGACCGGTGAAGATCATCAGGAAGCCCAGGCCGACCATGACCCGGAACGACCAGAACACAATGGTCGAATTGGGGCGATCTTCAGGCGGGAACTCCTTGAGCGCCGGCACTTGCTTGTCCAGGGAGTGGGTCAGGATCAGGCTGCCAAGGTACGGAATTTCCACCGCGTATTTGGTTTTTTCAGCCTTCATGTCGGGCCAGCCGAACAGGATCAGCGGCGTCGGTTCGTTGCCGATATTTTCCCAGTGGCCTTCAATCGCGGCGATTTTCGCCGGTTGGTGCTTCAAGGTGTTGAGGCCATGGAAGTCACCGATCACCGCCTGGATAGGCGCCACAATCAAGGCCATCCACATCGCCATCGACAGCATGGTGCGGATTGCCGGGTTGTCCTTGCCGCGCAGCAGGTGCCAGGCCGCCGAAGAACCGACGAAGAACGCCGTGGCGACAAAGGCTGCTGTAGCCATGTGCATCAGGCGATAGGGGAACGACGGGTTGAAGATCACCGCCAGCCAGTCGGTAGGTATCACCCGGCCATCGATAATTTCAAAGCCTTGCGGCGTCTGCATCCAGCTGTTGGAAGCCAGAATCCAGAAGGTCGAAATCAGCGTACCGACGGCCACCATCACCGTGGCAAAGAAGTGCAGCTTGCGCCCCACTTTGTTCCAGCCGAACAGCATCACCCCGAGGAAACCCGCCTCAAGGAAGAAGGCCGTGAGCACTTCGTAGGTCAGAAGCGGTCCGGTGACGGCGCCGGCGAAGTCCGAGAAACGGCTCCAGTTGGTACCAAACTGGTAAGCCATGACCAAGCCCGAAACCACCCCCATGCCGAAGTTGACGGCAAAGATCTTCGACCAGAAATGGTAGAGGTCACGGTAGGTATCGTTGTGGGTCTTGAGCCACAAGCCTTCCAGCACCGCAAGGTAACTGGCCAGGCCGATGGTGATCGCCGGGAACAGGATGTGAAACGAGATGGTGAACGCGAATTGAATTCGGGCGAGATCTAGCGCCTCCAAACCGAACATAAGTCTTCCTCTGTCAGGTAATACCGGCTGCTGGCGGGAGCCTGCACCCACTGCCCCCACGGATATGGAGTGTGGCGAATTTCAATTCGTTTCTTTTTTTACCCATCACGTAGGGATTCTGGCCTTTCGGCCGCCAGAACAATCCCGGGGCCGGTTTTGATCTGGATCAAGCATTGCTCAAAGAGTAGTCCCATTTTGGCTGTAGGACGGCGTGGTCTTTTGCCGCGTGACAGCTTGCCTCAGCTCAGTTCTTGCAACTATTTGTTACAGCTTGATGCTAATCTCGCCATTCACTCCGTTCCGAACCCGTATCCCCGATGCCCAGTGAACCCGCCTTGCTGTTGCGCCACCACCGTCCTTTTATCGCGTTCTGGCTGGCGCGCATCTTCACCGCCAGCGGTTTCCAGATGCTTACCGTGGCCATCGGCTGGAACCTCTACCAACTGACCGGCAACGTGCTGGACCTGGGCCTGGTCGGCCTGGTGGAGTTCATCCCGCGCGTGCTGTTCATGTTGCACACCGGGCATGTGGCTGATCGCTATGAGCGGCGCAAGGTCGCTGCCATCTGCCAGACCGTGCAGGCATTGATTGCCTTGTCCCTGGCCATCGGCGGTCTGACCGGCAACGTGACCCGCGAGATGATCTTTATCCTCGCCTTCCTGCTTGGCGCTGCACGCTCGTTTGAAATGCCCACCACCCAGGCGCTGTTGCCCAGTATCGTACCCAGCGCGCTGTTCCCACGGGCCGTGGCCTCATCGCAGTCGGCCCAGCAACTGGCGACCATCGTCGCGCCGGCCTTGGGCGGCTTGCTCTATGCGTTCGGCAGCGTGTGGGTATATGGCCCAACCGTGGCGCTGTACCTGATTGCCTGCGTATTGACTCTTAACCTGCCCGCACGCCAGACGCCGTTGAACAAGGCCAAGGCAACCATGGACTCGCTGCTGGCCGGGATTCGCTTTATTCGCAGCCGCCCGGACATTCTCGGCGCCATTTCTCTGGACTTGTTCGCCGTGCTGCTGGGCGGTGCAACCGCATTGCTGCCGGTGTTCGCCAAGGACATCCTGCTGACCGGCGCCTGGGGCCTGGGTCTGCTGCGTTCGGCGCCGGCGGTGGGTGCGCTGTTGATGTCGCTATGGCTGGCGAGGTTCTCGGTAGACCGCAAGGTCGGCCGTGTGATGTTCACCGCCGTCGGCGTGTTTGGCGTGGCAACCATTGCGTTCGGCCTGTCGACGTCGTTCTGGTTCTCGCTGGCCGTGCTGGTGGTGTTGGGCGCGGCGGACATGATCAGTATGGTGATCCGCGCATCGTTCGTGCAGCTGGAAACACCGGATGAAATGCGCGGGAGGGTCAGTGCGGTCAACGGCCTTTTTATCGGCGCATCCAACCAACTGGGTGAGTTTGAATCGGGGATTACCGCCCACTGGTTCGGCACCGTGCCTGCCGTGGTGATGGGCGGGATTGGCACGCTGTTGGTGACGGGGGTGTGGATAAAGCTGTTTCCGACCCTGGCCAGCCGCGATCGGATGCATGTGCCGGTGGAAGAAACCAAGCTATAACCTGGTTCAAAAGTAGTCAATGTGGGAGCTGGCTTGCCTGCGATGGCGGAGTGTCAGTCACTGATTTTTAGCTGACATACCGCAATCGCAGGCAAGCCAGCTCCCACAATTAGATCTGCGGAGGTTTGAAGACCTGCGCTACAACACCTTATCCAGGGTGATAGGAAACTCCCGCACGCGCTTGCCGGTGGCATGGTAGATCGCATTCGCCACGGCGGCCGCCACCCCGACAATACCGATTTCACCGCAACCGCGATCGGATGCATGTGCCGGTGGAAGAAACCAAGCTATAACCTGGTTGAAAAGTAGTCAATGTGGGAGCTGGCTTGCCTGCGATGGCGGAGTGTCAGTGACTGATTTTTAGCTGACATACTGCAATCGCAGGCAAGCCAGCTCCCACAATTGGATCTGCGGAGGTTTGAAGACCTGCGCTACAGCACCTTATCCAGGGTGATAGGAAACTCCCGCACGCGCTTGCCGGTGGCATGGTAGATCGCATTCGCCACGGCGGCCGCCACCCCGACAATACCGATTTCACCGCAACCGCGATCGGATGCATGTGCCGGTGGAAGAAACCAAGCTATAACCTGGTTCAAAAGTAGTCAATGTGGGAGCTGGCTTGCCTGCGATGGCGGAGTGTCAGTCACTGATTTTTAGCTGACATACCGCAATCGCAGGCAAGCCAGCTCCCACAATTGGATCTGCGGAGGTTTGAAGACCTGCGCTACAACACCTTATCCAGGGTGATAGGAAACTCCCGCACGCGCTTGCCGGTGGCATGGTAGATCGCATTCGCCACGGCGGCCGCCACCCCGACAATACCGATTTCACCGCAACCGCGATCGGATGCATGTGCCGGTGGAAGAAACTAAGCTATAACCTGGTTGAAAAGTAGTCAATGTGGGAGCTGGCTTGCCTGCGATGGCGGAGTGTCAGTCACTGATTTTTAGCTGACATACCGCAATCGCAGGCAAGCCAGCTCCCACAATTGGATCTGCGGAGGTTTGAAGACCTGCGCTACAGCACCTTATCCAGGGTGATAGGAAACTCCCGCACGCGCTTGCCGGTGGCATGGTAGATCGCATTCGCCACCGCCGCCGCCACCCCGACAATGCCGATTTCACCGACGCCCTTGGAACCCAGGGCGTTGACGATTTCGTCGTGTTCTTCGACAAATACCACGTCAATCTCGCCGATGTCGGCATTCACCGGGATGTGGTACTCGGCCAGGCTGTGGTTCATGTAGCGCCCCAGTTGATGGTCGACCTGGGTTTCTTCATGCAGGGCCATGCCGATGCCCCAGACCACGCCGCCGAGGATCTGGCTGCGGGCCATCTTCGGGTTGACCACCCGCCCGGCCGCAATGGCGCTGACCACCCGACGCACCTTGATCGTGCCCAGGTCTTCGTCGACCTGAACCTCGACAAACACTGCCGAATGGGTCGCCGTCGCATAGCCTTCACGCTTTTTGTCCGGTTGGCTGTCAACCTGAACAGCCAGCACTTCTTCGCCACTGTCCTTGACCAGTTGTGCCAAGGACACACTCACGTCACCGGTGTGCAACTGGCCGTCTTCAAAGCGCACCGATTCAGCCTCTTTGAACACCGGGTAAGTCTGCCGGGCAACCGCCAACAGCTTGGCGTTCAGCGCCTCGCAGGCTTGCTGCACCGCAGTGCCGACGGACGACACGGTAAACGAGCCGCCCTGTAACGGCGCCGTGGGTAACGACGAGTCACCCAGCAGAAAACGCACATCGGCCATCGCCACACCACTGGTTTGCGCGGCAATCTGGGTCATCACCGTATAGGTGCCGGTGCCGATATCAGTGGTGGCGCTGCTGACCGTCAATTGGCCTTGGGCATCCAGCTGCGCCTTGGCGCTGGCCTTCATCTGCAGGGCCTCCCACACACCACCGGCCATACCCCAGCCGATCAACTGGTTGCCATCACGCATGCTGCGCGGCTCGGGGTTGCGCTGGCTCCAGCCGAAACGCTCGGCGCCTTCGCGGTAACACTCACGCAGGGCTTTGCTCGACCAGGGCTTGTCTTCGTTCTGGTTGCGCTCGGCGTAGTTGATCAGCCGCAGTTGCACTGGGTCCATCCCCAGGGCGCAGGCCAGTTCGTCCATCGCACATTCCAGACCGATCACACCCAGCGCAGCGCCCGGCGCACGCATGTCCATCGGCGTATAGACGTCCAGAGGCACCAGTTTGTAGGTCAGTTGCACATTGTCGCAGTGGTAGAGCATGCCGCTCCATTCCACCACATGTTCGCTGAAATCTTCGAAGCGCGAGGTCTGGCCAATCGCAGTGTGGCCCAACGCCAATAGGCGACCATTGGCAGCAGCGCCCAGTTGCAAACGTTGCAGAGTGCGCGGGCGGTAGCCAAAGGTGAACATCTGTTGACGGGTCAAGGTGACGCGCACCGAACGCTTGAGTGCCAGCGCTGCCATCACCGCCAGCGGTAATTGATACTGCGGGCGAAGGCCCGAGCCAAAGGCACCGCCGACGAATGCGGCAAAAATCCTTACCTGGCTTTTATCCAGGCCGAAGACTTTTTGCACATACGCCTGGCAGTTCTGCGGGCCTTGGGTCTTGTCGTGGATATGCAGGGTGCCGTCCGGCTGATACAGCACGGTGCTGGCGTGGGGCTCCATCGGGTTGTGGTGCTCGATGGGCGTGCTGTAGTGCATATCCAGGCTGACGGCGGCAGCGGCCCATTCGGCCTGGAAGTTACCCCGTGGTTTGGGCGGCGTTTGCGGCGAGGGATGCGCCTGCTCCTGCTCGGCAACCAAGTCGGTTGCAAACGCCTCGCTCGCGTATTCGATCTCGACCAGCGAGGCAGCGTGCCGCGCCAGTTCAAGGTTGTCGGCGATCACCAGGGCCAGAGGTTGGCCGCTATACAGCACGCGGTCGTTATACAGCGGGCGAAACGGCGAGCCGTCGGCCGCATCGGCATCGGCGAAGGCCTCATCGTAGCTGGCGAGTTTAGGGCGGTTCAGATGATCAAGCACCTTGATCACGCCCGGCAGCGCCAGGGCTTTGGACGCGTCGATCCGGAGGACCCGGCCCTTGGCAATCGTGCTTGAGACGACACTGCCATGCAGCAAGTCGTTGCCTGGAAACTCACCGGCATAACGCGCCTGGCCGGTGACCTTGAGCAGACCGTCAACACGGTCCAGGGGTTTGCCGACAGCGGTCATGAGCGTTCTCCTGCGACAGCGGCGTCACTCAAGGCACGAATGATTGCGCGGCGTGCCAGCTTGATCTTGAAGCTGTTGTGTTCCAAGGGCTCTGCGTCTTGCAACAGGGCGTCAGCGGCCTGGCTGAAGGTTTCACGGCTGACCGTTTGCCCGATCAGTGCGGCTTCCACGGCGCGATCGCGCCAAGGTTTGTGGGCCACACCACCAAGGGCCAGGCGCGCATCGACGATGGTGTCGCCTTCCAGTTCCAGCGCGGCGGCAACGGAGACCAGGGCGAAGGCGTAGGACGCACGGTCGCGGATTTTCAGGTAGTGGCTATGGTTGGCGAGACGGTCAGGCGGCAGTTCGATGGCGGTGATCAGCTCATCGTCGGCCAGCAGGTTGTCGCGCTCAGGCGTATCGCCCGGCAAGCGATGAAAATCAGCAAACTCGATCACCCGTGCGCCGCCACGCCCTTCTACATGTACCCGTGCCTGCAGCGCTGCGAGGGCAACGCACATGTCTGAGGGATGGGTGGCCACACAGTGTTCGCTGGCGCCGAGGATCGCATGAATGCGGTTCAACCCGGTGCGCGCCGGGCAGCCGCTGCCAGGTTCACGCTTATTGCACGGCACGCTGGCATCATAGAAATAGTAGCAACGGGTACGTTGCAACAGGTTGCCGCCGGTACTGGCCATATTGCGCAGTTGCGGCGAGGCGCCCGCCAGGATGGCCTGGGACAGCAATGGGTAGCGCGCCTCGATCAGCGGGTGCCAGGCCAGGTCGGCATTGCTGACCAACGCGCCGATCATCACCCCGCCGTCGGCGGTCGCTTCTACGCCTTTGAGCGCCAAGCCGGTGATGTCGATCAGGTGTTCGGGGCGGCTGATGTTTTCTTTCATCAGGTCCAGCAGGTTGGTGCCACCGGCGATAAACCGCGACGTCGCGCTGCTCAACTGCACGGCTTCCTGCACATCGGCCGGCTTGCTGTACTGGAAGGGGTTCATTGGTCACCTCCCAGCACGACGTCTTCAATGGCATCGCGAATATTGCTGTAGGCCCCGCAGCGGCACAGGTTGCCGCTCATCAGTTCCTGAATTTGCGCGGTGTTGTGGGCACGGCCTTCATTGGCCAGGCCGACGGCGGAGCAAATCTGCCCCGGCGTGCAGTAGCCGCACTGGAACGCGTCACGCTGGATAAAGGCCTGCTGCATCGGGTGTAACTGGTCGCCGTCGGCCAGGCCCTCGATGGTGGTCAATTCGGCACCGTCGCACATCACCGCCAGGGTCAGGCAGGCGTTGATACGTTTGCCATCGCGCAACACCGTGCAGGCGCCGCACTGGCCGTGGTCGCAGCCTTTTTTGCTACCCACCAGATCCAGCTGTTCACGCAGCAGGTCCAGCAAGGTGGTCCAGGGCAACACCTGCAACTGGCGGTCTTGGCCATTCAGGGTCAGGCGTATCGGGTGGCTGACGAACGGTTTGGTCGTCGCGCCATTGGGGGTCGCGCTCATAAACACCTCACGGGTTGGTGCACTTCCGCGGCGTTCAGGAAAGTCGCCGTCTTAGGGCTACGACTTCCCGGGGTAGTGAGCGTTCAAGGGGATTGATCAGAGGATGTTGAACTCGAGTTTCAAGGTGTTTTGCGGACCATTGATCGAGATATTGCTGAATTCGAACCAGCCTTGGGCCTGGACATTCAGGTCAAACACATAGATGTAGCCCATCACAGTGCCTGCGCCGTTACAGACTTCGCTGATGTTGCCCACCTGACACACCGGCGTGCGTTGCCCATTCAATTCGGCACCATTGAAGCGTCCCATCGGGCTTTTGCCCAGGCCGACTTCCATCACCGAGACCTTGGTCGGGCCACGATGGGTACACATTTGGGTGGTCGTCACTCCCGTGGGGATGGTTTCCGTGCAGCGCGCCGACTCGACCTTGAACACCCGCACTTCGCTCAAGGGCGGTGCAGCCGCGCCCCACGCCGGTGCCACAAGCCCCAGGCCGATTGCGGCGAACAGAGCTAGACTGCTGGCGTTGGCTTTTTTCATGCTGATAACGACCCTGTATTTAACGTCGGCGCAGTATGCCTCAAGGCCAGATTCGAGAATACGCAGCCTATCCGCCACATCGCGTCGGCTGCTGGTATCATGCGCCGCTTTTTCCGATCCTCTCTGAAACCACAGGCGCTTGGCGCAGTTTGTGCTTTGACTTAGAGGTCAACAAATAACGACGCAAAATAGCGTCACAGGGAGCCGGCATGCTGGAAAAGCTGTTTCAACTCAAAGCACACAACACCAACGTGCGCACCGAAATTCTCGCGGGTATCACGACCTTTCTGGCCATGGCCTACATTCTGTTCGTGAACCCGAGCATTCTCGGCGAGACCGGTATGGACAAGGGCGCGGTGTTTGTCGCCACCTGCCTGGCCGCCGCCATCGGTTCGACCGTGATGGGCCTGATCGCCAACTACCCGATCGCGCTGGCACCGGGCATGGGCCTCAACGCCTTCTTCACCTACACCGTGGTCCTGCACATGGGCCACACCTGGCAAGTCGCGTTGGGCGCGGTATTCATTTCGGCGGTGTTGTTCTTCCTGCTGTCGATCTTCCGCATCCGTGAGTGGATCATCAACAGCATCCCGCTGCCGCTGCGTTCGGCGATTGCCGCCGGTATCGGCCTGTTCCTGGCGCTGATCGCCCTGCACAACGCCGGCATCGTGGTCAGCAACCCGGCCACCATGGTCGGCCTGGGCGACCTGAAACAACCGGCGCCGATTCTCGCCACCTTGGGTTTCGCGCTGATTGTTGCGCTAGAGGCCCTGGCAGTACGCGGCGCGGTGCTGATCGGCATCCTGGCGGTGACCATCGTGTCTATCGTGATGGGCTTCACCCCGTTCGGCGGCGTGACGTCGATGCCACCGTCCCTGGCCCCGACCTTCCTGCAACTGGATATCAAAGGTGCGCTGGATATCGGCCTGGTCAGCGTGATCTTCGCCTTCCTGTTCGTTGACCTGTTCGACAACTCCGGCACCCTGATCGGCGTGGCCAAGCGCGCCGGCCTGATGGGCAAGGACGGCCACATGCCGAAAATGGGCCGTGCACTGATCGCCGACAGTACCGCCGCCATGGCCGGTTCGCTGCTGGGTACGTCGACCACCACCAGCTACATCGAGTCGGCAGCAGGCGTAAGTGCCGGTGGCCGTACCGGCTTGACCGCCATTGTGGTTGCCATCCTGTTCCTGCTGGCGCTGTTCTTCTCGCCGCTGGCCGCCAGTGTTCCAGCGTTTGCCACCGCGCCGGCGCTGCTGTTCGTGGCCGTGCTGATGACCCAGGGCCTGGCCGAAATCGACTGGGATGACATTACCGTTGCAGCGCCCGTGGTGGTCACCGCCCTGGCGATGCCTTTCACTTACTCCATCGCCAACGGCATTGCCTTCGGTTTCATCGCCTGGACCGCCATCAAGCTGCTTTCGGGCCGCTACCGTGAGCTGAACCCGGCACTGGTGATCCTGTCGATTCTGTTTGTGATCAAGCTGGGCTGGTTCAACGCATGACTTTTGACGCCGCAAGCTACACCGTTCAACTGCAAGACAAGGTCACGCGCCTGCGTGACCTGTTGGCACCGTTCGACGCCCCCGAACCGCAGGTCTTCGATTCGCCGCTGCAGAACTTCCGCCTGCGCGCAGAATTTCGCCTGTGGCGCGAAGGCGGCGAGCGCCACTACGCGATGTTCTCCCAGGACGACAAACGCACGCCGATCCTGATCGAAGATTTCCCGATCGCAAGCCAACGCATCAACCAGCTGATGCCGCAACTCAAGGCCGCCTGGCAAGCCAGCGCAGCCTTGAGCCACAAGCTGTTCCAGGTGGAGTTCCTGACCACACTGGCCGGCGACGCGATGATTACCCTTTGCTATCACCGCCCGCTGGACGAGCATTGGCACACTGCTGCGAACAAGCTGGCGGCCGACTTGAATGTCAGCATCATCGGCCGCTCCAAGGGCAAGCGTGATGTGATCGGCCACGACTACGTGGTGGAAAAACTCGAGGTCGGTGGCCGCACGTTCAGCTACCGCCAACCCGAGGGCGCGTTCACCCAGCCCAACGGCACCGTGAACCAGAAGATGCTCAACTGGGCCTATGAAGCCTTGGGCGATCGCCCGGATGATTTGCTGGAGTTGTACTGCGGCAACGGCAACTTCACCCTGCCACTGGCGACCCGCGTGCGTAAGGTGCTGGCCACCGAAATCAGCAAGACCTCGGTGAATGCAGCCTTAAGCAACCTCGATGAAAACGCAGTGGCTAACGTCACGCTGGTGCGCCTGTCTGCCGAAGAGCTCACCGAGGCACTTAACGAAGTTCGCCCGTTCCGCCGCCTGCACGGCATCGACCTGAAAAGCTACGAATTCGGTAGCGTCTTCGTCGACCCACCGCGCGCCGGCATGGACCCGGACACCTGCGAACTGACCCGACGTTTTGACAACATCCTGTACATCTCCTGCAACCCGGAGACGTTGGCGGCGAACATTGCGCAACTGCATGACACGCACCGGATTACCCAGTGTGCGATGTTTGACCAGTTCCCGTGGACGCACCATATGGAGTCCGGGGTGTTATTGACCCGGCGGTAAACTGTGGGAGCTGGCTTGCCTGCTCCCACACTGGGTTTTCATGCATCTGTTGAATCACCGTTATCCAACGGCTCCTTGCGTGGCCGACCGCCCTTCTTGCCATTGGCTCGGGCGGCGGCGGTTTTGGCGGCGCTGCTCTTGCGACCGTTGCGCGATGCCACCAGGCTTGTTGCCAGGTCCATCAAGGGCTGGCTGGTGGCGATCAGGCCGGTGATCGACACGTCCAGATCCTGCGCCTCACAGCACAGCGCCTTGCCGCCAAAGCCGACCTCCAGTTGCTGAAAGTCCTTCAGGGAAAACCCTTCAAACTCCGGCAGCCCGGCCACAGGCAACATGACGCGGCTACCATCGCTGAAGCCGATGGAAATGCACTCGTGTTCATAGCGCACGTTGCTGGCGTTGGCGTAAAGACGCTTGAGCTTGCGACCACGGGCAATTGCCTTGTCGACATCGGCATCCGTGAGCGGCTTATAGGGTACGACTTTGGCTTTTACGATTTTTTTCATAAATCAATCTCCACAAAACCCGGCGCCCTGACCAGATTCAAAATTGTCTTCTGCCCCACGACATCGTGCCGGGCACGTGCAATCACATAAATACCGCGCTGAATGATCAGCCCCGGCAATACCTCATCGGCTTCCCAATCCCAGGAATGGTTCTCCAGGCAAATCGTTTGCAGTTTCTCCCACCAGATCCGGCGTGCCCGCGCCAGATAGTGCCGCTGCATGATCGCCTCGCGTAGTTCCTTCAGGAGTGCTGTGGGTGGCCGCCTGCGATCCGGCTCCACATCCCACAACTCCACGTCCCCATTCAGGAAGCTGAAACGAAAACGCGCATCCCATCCCATGCCCCTGACATGAACGTGGGGCGGGCAGTGCTCATCCCGCAGAAGTACTGAAATCACATATCCCTTGTAAGCACCTACTTTCATCGTAACCCATCCGTTAGGTTATTTTCCGCCAGGTAACAATTTTTCCGTGGCACCCGACAACCGGCTCCATCCTTGCGAAGCTTTTTCACAGATTAGTAACGACGAACAACCCCGCGAATGCGGGGTTGTAACCACTCATGCCGACGGCTGGAAATACCCTGCCAAAGCCCGCAAGTCCTGCTCGCTCAGCAACCCCGCGTAATACTTCAACTGAATCCGCGCCAGCAAATACGCATGCCGTGCGTTCGCCAGGTCGCGGCGGGCGGTAAACAGTTGTTGTTCGGCATCGAGCACGTCGAGGTTGACCCGCTCACCGCCAGCCACACTCTTTTGGGTCGCGCTGACCAAGGCCGTAGCCGAGCTGACGGCCATCTCATAAGCACGCACTTTCGCCGCGCCGCTGGTGTTGAGGTTGAACTGCTTGCGCAGCTCCACCAACGTGTCAGCGGTTTGCGCGTCCAGCTCATATTGAGCCTGGGACAATTGGTTCGCCGCCTGGCGCGTGGAGGCCGAGACCGAGCCACCGGCAAACAACGGCAAGCTGACCTGGATGCCGACACTGTTGGTGTCGTACTTCTGGTTGTAGCTGCTTTCCGAATCGGAGCTGGTCTTGCGGCTGCTGGCGTACAGGCTGACCTTGGGCAAGTGCCCGGCGCGCTTACGCTCGACTTCGTAAGACGCCACGTCCAGCGCGTGATGCGCAGACTTCAGCTCAGGATTGTTGGCCATGGCCATTTCACGCCACGTCTCAAAACGGTTCGGTTCCAAGGGCGCAATCTCGAACTGGCGAGCCAGCGGTGCCAGCTCTTGGATCTGCAACGGCTGCCCCACAATGGCCTCCAATTCACGCAAGGCGCTATCCTGGGCATCCTGCGACTCAATCTCTTCGGCCTGGGCCAGGCTCAGCCGCGCCTGGGTTTCCAGCACATCGGTACGCGTGCCCTCGCCGCCTTTAAGCAGGCGGTCATTAAGTTGCAGGCGTTCGGCAAACGCGCGTTTCTGCGCGCGACTCAGCTCGATGCGCTCCTGGGCCAGCAGCGCCTGGCTATAGGCGCCCAGTACCCGCACGGCCAATGCCTGGCTTTTGCTGCGAAAGCGTTCATCGGCCATCAACGCCTGGGCGGTGCCCTGGCGAAACCGTGCATAGGCTTCGTAATCGAGCAGCGGTTGTTGCAGGGTCAACGTGGAGGCATAGCTGCGATAGTCGCGGTCGCTGGTGGTGCGGTTCTGGGTGACTTCGGACTCATTGCGCGAATTGTTGTAACTCCAGGACAGGTTCGGCAGCAACGCCGCCCGGCCGATCACGCGGTTCTCCTCACCGGCTTCGCGCTCCTGGATCGCGGCCTGAAAGGTCGGATCATTACGCAGGGCCAAATCGTAAGTCTCCAACAAACCCAAGGCATGGGCTACCGGCACACAACTCAAACACAGGGCAAACAGCAGCGCCTTCATTCTTCCACCAGCGCCATGTGCGTGCGATCGAGCAGCGGTTTGAACAGGTAGTTGAGCATCGAACGCTCACCGGTTTTGACGAAGGTTTCCACCGGCATGCCCGGACGGATCTGCACGCCGTCCAATTGCTGCATACCGGCCGCGCTGACCTGGGCGCGCAAGGTGTAATACGGCTCATCGGTACGTTCATCCACCTGACGGTCGGCCGACACCAGCGTCACCTCGCCGGCCACACGAGGCGTGGTCGCCTGGTTGAACGCCGAGAACAACAGTTCCACCGGCAAGCCTGGGTGTACCTTGTCGACCATCTGCACCGGCACGCGCGCCTCCACCAGTAACGGCTCGCCTTGGGGCACGATGTCCATCAGCGCCTGGCCGGGCTTGATCACGCCGCCTTCGGTGTACACATCGAGCCCCACCACCACACCGGCAGCGGGCGCGCGCACCAGGCTGTTGGCCAGTTCGAACTCGGCCGAAGCCAGGCGGTTGCGCAGGTCATCACTGCGGGTGCGGGTGTCGGCCAACTGGCCGCGCAGGTCTTTCTGGAAATCTTCGCTCAGTTGGCGAATGCGCAAACGCAATTCGAGCACCTGGCGTTGCAGTTGGCCGATGCGGCCGAAATCCTCGGCAATGGTGCCGTCGATCTGCGCGTACAGACGCTCGCTGTCGAGCAGGCGATTGCGCGGGATGTAACCGTCGCGCGCCAATTCGCGCAGGCCTTGCAATTGCTCGTTGAGCGCCGCCCGTTGCTGGACTTTGCTGGCCTGGGAATCGCGGGTGCCGCGCAACTGCGCCTCGGCCCCGGCGATGGTTTCGCGCAAACCTTGCTGCTCGGTGGCCAGCGCCTGAGCGCGGCTGCTGAACAACTGCCGCTGTAAATTCAGCAGGCTGGCGGCGTCGGGCTCGTTGAGCAATTGGGCGCCAAAGTCGATGGTTGCCAGCCCCTCGCTTTCGGCACTCAAGCGCGCCTCACTGGCCAGCGACGCCCAATACTGGCTGCGCAGCGATTGCATCTGCCCGCGCAGTGGCGTTTCTTTCAAGCGCAACAGCACCTGGCCGGCCTTGACCACATCACCGTCGCGCACCTCGATGCGCTCGACGATACCGCCGCTAGGGTGCTGCACCGTCTTGCGATGGCCCGAGACCATCACTTTGCCGGACACCGCTACGCCCTTGTCCAACGGCGCCCATGCCGCCCAGCCAAGAAACCCGGCAAAGCCGCCGAGCACCAACAGCCAACCCAGGCGCGAGTACTTCTTATCGTCCAGCGCCAGCACATTATTCGGTACGGGTTTGACTTGGCTCATGCCTGTTTTCCTTCACCGAGGCGGTAACTCATGCTCAGGGTCGACACCGGCTTGGCCGGCGCGGGTTTCTGGCGGGCTTCCAACACGCGCGCCGTGGGGCCGAACGCTTGCAACTGGCCGTCCTTGAGAATCAGCAACTGGTCGGTCAGGGACAGCACATTGGCTTTGTGGGTGATCAGAATGACCGTACGGCGCTGCTGCTTGAGCTGGGCGATGGCCTGGAGCAAGGCCTGCTCACCGACTTCATCAAGGTTGGCGTTGGGTTCATCCAGCACGATCAGCGCGGGCAGGCCGTACAACGCGCGCGCCAGGGCCACGCGCTGCTTCTGGCCACCGGACAAACCGGCACCGCCCTCGCCCAGTTGCGTGTCGTAGCCCTGAGGCAGTTGCAGGATCAAGTCATGTACGCCGGCCATTTGCGCGGCGGCGAGTACCTTGTCGGCGTCCACGTCGGCAAAGCGCGCGATGTTTTGCGCGATGCTGCCGGCGAACAGCTGGATATCCTGGGGCAAGTAACCGATATGCGGGCCGAGTTGCTGTTTGTCCCACTGGGTCAGGTCGGCGCCGTCCAGGCGCACCTTGCCGGCCAACGGAGCCCAGGCCCCCACCAACACCCGGGCCAGGGTGGACTTGCCGCAACCCGACGGGCCTATCACGCCCAACACCTCACCCGCCGGCAAGCTGAAGCCCAGGTTACTAATGGCCGGGCGACGGTTGCCGGGCGCGCAGGCGCTGACCTGCTCGACGCTCAGTTGGCCCTTGGGCACCGGCAAGCTCATGCGTGCTGGCCGGGCCGGGTTGTCCGCCAGCATCTGCGACAAGCGTTCGAATGCCAGGCGCGCCGAACCCCATTGTTTCCACACACCAATCAACTGGTCGATAGGGCTGAGCACCCTGCCCATCAAGATGGAGCCGGCGATCATCATTCCCGGCGTGATGTCACCCTGCACCGCCAGCAAGGCGCCCAACCCCAACACCAACGACTGCAAGGCCAGACGCACGCCCTTGGACCAGGCGGTAACGGCGGCGGTCTTTTCACTGGCCAGGTTCTGCTGCGCCAGAAACGCCTGGTGCTGGGTGAACCAACGGTTGCGCAAGGTGGCGAGCATGCCCATGGCTTCGATGGTTTCCGCATTGCGCAAATTGGCCGTGGCCTGCTGGCTGGCGCTGATGGACAGTTGGCTGGCCTGGGCCATCGGTGCCTGGCTGACATGGTGGTTGACCCACGCCAGTGCGATCAGGATCAGCGCACCGCCCAACGCCAGCAGGCCGAGCCACGGGTGAAAAAGGAAGATCACCAGCAGGTACACCGGAAACCAAGGCGCATCAAAAAACGCGAACAATGCCTGGCCAGTGGCGAACTGGCGCAGCGTGGTCAGGTCGTTCAACGCCTGGCCCGCCGCCTGGGTGCCGCCCTTGAGTTGCGCTTCGAAGGCGGCATCGTAGACACGCTGGTTCAAGCGCATGTCCATTTGCGTGCCGAGGCGGATCACCACCTGGCTACGCACCCACTCCAACGCGCCCATCAGGCCGAACAGACCGAGGATCATCAGCGTCAGCATCAACAGGGTCATCTGATTACCTGAGGCCAACACCCGGTCGTACACCTGCAGCATGTAGAGCGCCGGGGCGAGCATCAGCAGGTTGATCACCGCCGAGAACAGGCCAATGTTGAAGAAGCCACTTTTATAGGCCGTGAGGGCAGCCAGGGTTTCGTTGCCGGCGTGGCGCATCGGGGGATTCTCGTGGGGTTAAGCGGGCAGCGCCGCCGCGTTGACAGGCGATCCGGCGCTGCGCAGAATTTGGCACCGCTGTCGCTGAAGAGTTAGAAGGCTTGGCGACGGCGGTGTGTCATGCGGCGAAGGGCAGAGCGATCTCCCCTTCGCTTTTTTTATGCAGCAGCGTCAGGCAGCGAGTGCCCAGTCCTGCGCCACGTCTTGCACGCCGACCAGGGCGACGTCGGCCGACGGTGCGGCGTGGCCCAGCCCGGCAGCGGCCAGTTGGTCGAAGGTCGAGGCCGTGGACAGGCCGAAATCGTCGAGCAGGTTGTTGAGCACGCTTTCCAGAGCGCCGGTGTTGCCCTGCATCAGGCCGTAGATCACGCTCTGAACTTCGTTACCCACGCGACCGGCGCCTTCGGCAGCGCTCAGGTCGAGGCCGTTGAATGCAACCTTGAAGTCATTGAGGGTGAAGTCGCTGCCACCGCCGCCGCCCAGGCCGGTGCCCAGTTGCACGTTATCGAGGTTGCCCCACAGGTAGTGGTTCAGGTTGTTGCCGGCAGGCAGCGACGGGTTGAACACATAGTGCAGGCCGTTGCTGGTGTTGCTGTCGGCGATAAAGGCGTATTCGGAGTTGCTGGCGCCGTGGGTCGAATACTGGTCACCACTGAGGGAGCCGTTGCTGAAGCCACCGGTGTTGCCGGTGCCATGACCGGCCGTATTGAAGCCCACAGCCCAAGAGCTCAAGTAGTCGGATACCGACAGTGAACCCAGGCCCGAATCGTAGCTAACAGAAATAGTCATCACTAAACCTCGTTAAACAACGTTTTAGATGAGCACGCCGGTGTGGCGCACTTTTTTGCCCACGCTTGGGCAAAACCATTGATCAGGGGCATCAGCACACCGATCAGAATTTGTATTCCAGCATCCCGCTCAGGGTGCGCCCACGTGCCAGGCTGAGGTTGTTGGCGTCGCCCATGGCGACGAAATAGGCTTCATCGGTGGCGTTTTCCAATGCCAACGCAATGTTCAGGTGATCGGTCATCCAGTAACTGGCGTACAGGTCATAGAGCGTGTACTGAGGCCACATCGCCTGGTCCATCAGCTCGTAGCCCTGCTGGTTGAGGTTTTCGCCATTGCCCGAGCTGTAGCGCACACGCACACCGGTATCCAGGCGCTTGTCGAGGAAACGCGCACCCAGCGTCAGCGAGCCACGATCAGCGGGCATATACGTGGCGTTGCCCATGATTCGCCCGCAGCTTTCCTGGTTGTTGGCGACGTTGTCGTCCAGCACTTCATAGGTGGTGACCGGGCGAATGCCGATGCGCCCGTTCGGCAGCGTGAAACGCTCCAGCCGCGTGGTGCGCGGCCCGGTGGTCTTGGCGCCGCCCATGTAATAGTTCTTGGAGCAGAACTCATTGCTGCCGATCATGTGGGTGTAACTGAGGTTGGCGTACGCCCGGCCCATGTCGTAATTGAGTTGGTATTCCACCCCGCGAAAGCGCGTCGGGTTGGTGTTGTTGACGTAAGCCATGGTCCCCAGAAACCCGCCGGACTGGGTTTCCGGCAGGCTGACGCTGGTGTTGAGGAAGGAGAAGTTTTCAATGCGGGTATCGAAGTAAGCCACCTTCATGCCCAGGCGGTCATCACTGAACAGCAGCTCCTCCTTGAAGACGTTCATGCCCACTTCCCAATCCCGCGACTCTTCAGGCTTGAGGTACGGGTTGGGAAACACGCGCTCCCCGGAACCGCCACCGTGCGGGCGGCCCGTCATGAAGGTTTCGGTGACGGCCGGCGGGCGCCAGCCTTTGCCCCAACGGGTATAGAGTTGCAGCCAGTCCACTCCGGGCTTGACCGCGATGCCGAAGGTCGGCGAAAACTGCCCTTCTTCACGGTCCACATCGAACACTTCCGACACACGCTTGGCGCCCACCAGGCTGCTGAAAAAGCGATCACGCCGATACAGGGTCAGGCCGGTCTGGCCTTCCAGCCGATAACGGTCGTAACGCAAGCCTGCATCCAGGGTCAGCCAGTCGCCGTATTCGTATTGCAGGTTGTTGAACAGGCTGGCGATGGTGCGCTTGCCACTCGGCGTACTGCCTTCGGCATAGGGCAGCAGGCCGAGGTTGTTGACGGCTTCGACCTTGTTGGTGCGTGGCTTGAACTCGTCCTGATACATCTCCAGGCCGTAGTTCCAGCTCAGATGCCCGCGCTCGCCGAAGTCAAAACGCGAGGTGTTGTCGCCCTGCAGCCCCCAAGTGTCCGTCTCGAAATGATCGGTGTAGGCCCCCACGTAGTTACCCGTGCCCGGCGTCGACATGTTGGGCGTGTTGGCACGGTCCAGCTGGGTGGTGACGTAATAGACCTTGGCTTTCAGATCGATCAACGGGTTATCCGGCGTGTAGCTGTAGTCCAGCGCGAAGTTCTTGGCATTCAGGTTGTTTTTGCTGACGCGACGGTAGTAGACGCTCTGCAGGTCATCGGTGATGTAGGCCCAGGAATCGTTGCTGTCGCTGTCGCTTTCCAGGTAGCTCAGTTGCACGCGCTGGTCGTTGGGCAAGTTGAGACCGAACTTGGCGATCTGCGAACGGGTGACGCTGCCCATGTCCCCGACTTCGCTGTTCAACCAATCATCAAAGGCTGCCGGCGCGTATTTGCGCGCGCGCAGGTTGGTGCCCAGCTTGTGATCGTTTTGGGTACCGGCGCGGTAATTGCCGAAATGCCGCTCGCTGTAGCCCAGCAACACATCACCGCGCTCGTCACCGAAGGCAAACACGCCGCTGCCATTGAAGTAGGTGCCATTGCCCAATTCGCCAATGCCGCTGCCGGCGCGAAAACGTCCGCCGATCTCTTTGCCGTCCTTGAGAAACTCACTGGCCTCCAGCGTCTTGAACGAGGCGATCCCGCCCAACACCGCAGCACCGCCCTGCCCCGACTGGCTGCCCTTGTCGATCTGGATGCTGGAGATGAACTCCGGGTCGATCAACATCGTGCCGTTGCGTTGCTGGTGGCCGTTGACGTTGAAGTTCTGGCGCATGCCGTCGATGTTCATGTTTACGCGGCCGTAGTCCTGCACGCCGCGAATGTTCACCGACAGGCCGGGGTCACGCTGGTTGACGGCGGTGTACACGCCAGCGGTTTCTTCGAGCATGTCGGCGGCGTGACGGGGCGGGCGTTTGTCGATCATGTCACGGCTGATGACGGCCACCGACTTTGGGCTCTGGTACACCCAGTCGCCGGGCTGGCCGTTGGTGTTGCCGGTGATGGTGGTGGTGCCGACGGTCATGGCGCCGTCATGTTCGGCCGCCACGCGGTTGAGGGTGACCTGGCGCTCGCCGGTAAAGCGGTACTCCACCGGCGCTCCGCCGAGCAAACGGCCAAGGCCTTCCTGCACGCTGAAGCTGCCTTTGAGCGCGGTGCTGCTCAAGCCCTGCAGGCGCTGGCTGTCGAACAACACCTGCAGGCCGGCCTGATCGGCGAACGCCAGCACCGCACTGCCCAGGGATTGCGCAGGAATATCAAACATCAACACCACTGGTTGGGCCGCGCCGGCTTGAGGCTGCGCTGCGTACACGGGCACCGCTACGGCGAACAGGCCCAAGTGGATGGCCAGGGCTAACCGGCTGCCGGTGATGCGCCCCTTGGTGAGTGCTGACATGTTTGATTTCCCTGCGCTAAGCGTATTTTTGTTTATGCGAATGCTTCTCACCTAGCAAGACGAGCGAGGCGCTGGAAGTCAGTAAGACTTTTTGAAAGTTTTTCAGACAGGGGCTTTTTAGGGGGCTTTCTAAAGGTGCTTTGGCGAGCGGCGGGAGGGGCCTCCCGCCGAGTCATCAATAGATCAGGCTGAGGCCTGCCAGGTCCAAGCGTTGCACTTGGAGTTCCTGGGTCAAGGTAGCCAGGGCGGTGTCGAGCATGTCGAGGCGGAACACGCCGCTGACTTCGCGATCGCCCAAGGCAGCGTTGGTCAACACCACGCGGCCAGGGCGATAGCGGTTGAGTTGCTCGATGACTTTGGCCAAGGGCAGCCGGTCGAAGATCAGCACGCCACGCCGCCAACTGGTGGCACGCTCCACATCGAATTGATCCAGAGGCACCACGCCGTCCTGCGCGCTATAACGCGCCGCCTGGCCTTCCTTGAGCACGCGCTCGCCCGCACCTTGGTTCGGTACGGTTTGTAGCGCAACCTCGACGCTGTGCTGCAACACGCCCACCCAGGCCTGGCGCTCACCCTCGCGCTCGACCACGAACCGCGTGCCCAGTGCACGGGTCTGCGCCCCGGCGCTTTGCACCACGAACGGTCGGCTTTCCTCGCCTTTCATGGGCGCCACATCAAAAATCGCTGAACCCTGGATCAGGCTGATGCGCCGCTGCACGCCGTCGTAGTCCAGCCGAATTGCACTGGCGGAATCCAGCTCCACTGTGCTGCCGTCGGCCAGGTGTACGGTGCGGATTTCGCCCTTTTGGGTCACATAGTCAGCCTGCAAACGCAGCAACGCATCCGGCCCGCGCAGCCAACCCACACCCGCTGCCACTACCACCAGTGCGACGGCGGCCACACGTTGCCACGCCCTGCGCCGCGTGGGCCGACGCACCGGCAATGCTACCGAAGGCGGGCGCTGACGCTGCACAGGTTCATCCTTATGCACGTCGCCCAAGGCTGCCCAGGTCTGCTCGGCGAACCGCAGCGCCGCTTCATGGCGGCTGTCGGAGGCGATCCACTGCCGCAGCTCGGCCTGCTCCTGTTCGGTCAGGGCACCCGCGTGCAGGCGCACCGCCCAGTCGGCAGCCGCCTCGGTAATGCTGTGCTGTTGCGGACCCTGGCTATTCACGTGTGAATCTCGAATTTTCGTTATGTAAACGCTGTGACGTCTGACGCAGGCTGTTTCGGTAATTCATTCGTCGGATGGCTTCACCTCACCGTCCTGCAAGCGCTGCATCACATAGGCCAAGGCCTTGGCCAGATGCTTTTGCACGGAGCTGTCGGAGATGTCCAGGTGGCGGGCAACCTGGGCGTGGGTCATGCCCTCGATGCGGTTCAGACGGAAAACCTGCTGGGTGCGCTCCGGCAACTCCGCCAGTGCCTGCTTCAATGCCTGTCGCTGTTGCTGCGCCATTGCCTGAGCCTCCAACCCGGCCACGTCATCTTCAATCTCGGCCAACGCCTCATGGGGCACGGAGTCTGTTTTGCGCCGCGCTTCCTGGCGAATATGGTCGATCAGCAGATTGCTTGCCGTTCGATAGAGATAGCCCTGGGAATTGTCGATGCGCTCGCCGGCCGGTTTTTCCGCCAGGCGCAGAAAGCTCTCCTGCACCAGGTCCGCGGCCAACTGCGGGTCCCGCACCTTGCGCGCCAGATACCCACGCAGGGTATCGGCGTGCTTGAGAAACAGGCCCTTGAGATCCACGTCCGACAAACCGACTCCCTGGAATGTTAAGGAAACAGGCGGGCATCTTAAGCGTTGTCGAGAATGATTTTCAATTGATATCTAATCTGATTGGGTGTCCGGGTGTCTCGGAATAAGAGTTCGATAATCGAACACATCCGCTGCCATCAATTGACCAAATTAACCATCCAGTACATTTTATCCGCACAACCAATAATAAGTCTGGAGATACCTTTTATGCCGCCCATCGTGCTGGTGCTCAACGGCCCCAACCTCAACCTGCTCGGCACCCGCGAGCCTGCTACCTACGGGCATGAAACCCTGGCCGACATCGCCGCACTGTGCGGTCGCAGTGCGGAAAAACTCGGGTTGAAAATCGAATTTCGCCAGACCAACCACGAAGGCGAACTGCTCGACTGGATCCACGGCGCCCGCGCGCGCTGCGCCGGTATCGTGATCAACCCGGCGGCCTGGACCCACACCTCCGTAGCGATTCGCGACGCACTGGTGGCCAGTGAAGTGCCGGTGATCGAAGTGCATTTATCCAACGTGCATGCGCGCGAGGCGTTCAGGCATCACTCGTTTGTATCGCCCATTGCCAAGGCGGTGCTTGCAGGCTTCGGCAGCCATGGTTATCACCTGGCGCTGGAACACTTCAGCCACAGCCTCAAAGGATGAGCCCGATGAAACCGCGCATCCTCGCCGGCCTTATCGGCGCCGGCATCCAAGCCTCCCGCACGCCCGCCCTGCATGAACAGGAAGGCGACGCCCAAGGCTTGCGCTACCTGTATCAGTTGATCGACCTGGAAGCGCTGCAACTGAACATCAACGCCCTACCCGACCTGCTGGACGCCGCCGAGTTGATGCACTTCACCGGTCTGAACATTACCTACCCCTGCAAGCAGGCGGTGCTGGCGCTGCTCGATGAATTGTCTGACGAGGCGCGAGGCATTGGCGCCGTCAACACCGTGGTGTTCAAGGATGGCAAGCGCATTGGCCACAACACGGATTGCCTGGGGTTTGCCGAAGGTTTCCGGCGCAACTTGCATGACGTCGCGCGAGAACGCGTGGTACAGATGGGCGCCGGCGGTGCGGGCGCAGCAGTGGCCCATGCCTTGTTGGCCGAAGGCGTGCAGCACTTGAGTATTTTTGACGTGGACACGGCCCGCGCCCGCGACCTGGTGGATAACCTGGCGCAGCGCTTTGGTGCCGGTCGTGCCCAAGTCGGCAACCACCTGCAAAACGCCATGGCCGAGGCAGACGGCTTGGTGAACACCACGCCCATGGGCATGGCCAAGCTGCCCGGCACGCCGGTGCCGCCTGCGCTGTTGCGGGCTGAATTGTGGGTCGCGGAAATCGTGTATTTCCCGCTGGAAACCGAACTGCTGCGCAACGCCCGCGCCTTGGGTTGCCGCACGCTGGACGGCGGCAATATGGCGGTGTTTCAGGCAGTGAAGGCGTTTGAGTTGTTCAGTGGCGAAGCGCCGGATGCGCAGCGAATGCTGGCGCACTTTCAGAATATGAATACCTGACTGTTGAAACCGAAACCAACTGAGGGAGCGGGCTTGTTGTGAGGAGGGAGCTTGCTCCCGCTGACTGCGCAACGGTCTCACGCGTTTTGGGGGCGCTTCGCACCCCAGCGCAAGCAAGCTTGCTCGCCACAACAAGCCGGCTCCCACATGGGTTGCATTCCAAGCTGGGAGTCGGGTGGATTCAGGCCTGCAAGTACCGCATCACCGACTCACAAATCATCTCCCGATGCCGCTGTTTAACCGCTTCATCCGACAGTTCGATCTGAAAAATCTCACTGAATGTATGGCGGTTGGACACCCGGTAAAAGCTGAATGAGTTGATCAGCAGGTGCACATCCAGCGGCTCCAGCCCTTCGCGAAACACCCCCATCTCGGCACCCCGCCGCAATGTGGCGCCCAGCGCTTCGAGGATATTGCTGTTCATCGCCTTGATCGAATCCGAGCGCTTCACGTATTCCGCGTTGTGGATATTTTCGATGCTGACGATGCGCACGAAATCCACGTTCTGGTCGTGGTGGTCAAAGGTGAATTCCACCAGCCGGCGGATCGCTTCACGCGGTTCCAGGGCCGTGAGGTTCATGCGCGTTTCGGTGTTGCGGATGTCGCCGTATAGTTTTTCCAGCACCTCGACGTACAACTGCTCCTTGCTGCCGAAGTAGTAATAGATCATGCGTTTGGAGGTGTGGATACGCTCGGCGATCGCATCCACGCGCGCGCCGGACAGGCCCTGCTGAACAAACTCGACGATGGCTTCCTGCAGGATGTTTTCGCGGGTCTTTTCCGGGTTGTTCTTGCGACTCTTGCGCGGTGTGTCTGACACAGCGGAGAGGTCGGGGGTCAGGGTCATGGTGCGCTCACGGCCATTTTTGTTGTGCAGGCGGCGATTATGGGCCGAGGCGCCTCCCGAAGGAAGCACCTGACCGGCCGTTATAAACGCGCCTGACGTGCTGCGCCGCTGCGCGATTTGGCCATCGCCGCCAGGCGCACCGCCACGTTGGCCGCGCCATAACCGGCATAGCCGTTTTTGCGCTGGATGATCTCGAAGAAAAACCGCCCTTCAAACGCCTCGGTGTACACATGAAACAACTCACCGCCCTGGGCGTCACGGTCGTACAACACGTTGTAGTACGCCAGTTCGCTGAGGAACTCATCGTCGAAATCAAACCGTGCGGCCAGGTCGTCGTAGTAATTGAGCGGGATATCCAGTAACGGCACGCCGGCTGCTTTGGCGCGGCTGACCTCCGCGAAAATATCCGCGCAGTCAAAAGCAATGTGGTGCACGCCCGAACCACGATAGCTCGACAGCGCGTGGGAAATCGCCGTGTTGCGGTTCTCGGAAATATTCAGCGGCAAGCGGATTGAGCTGCAACGGCTGCGCAACGCTCGGCTTTTCACCAGGCCATAAGGGTCGGGCAGCACCACTTCGTCATCGGCTTCGAAATCCAGCAGGCTCTTATAGAACAGCACCCAGCTGTCGAGGCTGTCGGCCGGCAAGGCCATGGCCATATGGTCGATGCGCAGCAGGCCGCCGCTGGACGCCGTTGCCGGTTGCAAGTTGAAGTCGGTGTCGTATAGCGCGCCCTCGGCAGGGTCCACCAGATAAATCAGGCTGCCATCTGGCGCACGTACTGCCGCCAGCTCCAGCTCGTTAGGCCCGACCAGCCCGCGATACGGCTGGCCTTTGTAGGCCACTGCCCGCTCCAGCGCCTTGGCGCTGTCCTTGACCCGAATCGCAGTGGCGCACAACGACGGGCCGTGGGCTTCGAAAAAGTTGTGGGCAAAGGAATAGGGCTCACAGTTGAGGATCAGGTTGATATCACCTTGGCGCAGCAGGCTCACACTCTTGGAGCGGTGCTGGCCCGCCTTGACGAACCCCAAGCGCTCCAGCCAGTGGGTCAGCTTGGCGCCGAGGCTTTCATCCACGGCAAACTCAAGGAACTCGATACCGTTGTATTCGCTGGCTGCCGGGGTATCAAACAGAATCTCGACGGGCTGGGCCGGCGCTTGCTGCTTGAGGCGTTCACGGGTTTTCTCTTCCAGGTACAGCAGCGAACGCAAGCCATCCGCCGCATTCGCACGGGTGGGCGCAGCGCGAAAACCATCGTTGAAAATCTCCAGGGACAACGGCCCGGTGTAGCCACTTTTGATGATCGGCGCGAGAAAACCTGCCAGGTCAAATTCGCCCTGCCCCGGGAAACACCGGAAATGCCGGCTCCACTCGAGCACATCCATGGCCAAAACCGGCGCGTCGGCCATTTGCACAAAAAAGATTTTGTCGCCGGGAATGTCGGCGATACCGCTCGGATCACCCTTGAGCGACAACGTGTGAAAACTGTCGAGCAACACGCCCAGGCTTGGGTGATCGACCTGGCGCACCAGGTTCCACACCTGCTGCCAGGTGTTCACATGCTTGCCCCAGGCCAGCGCTTCATAGCCGATACGCAGGCCACGGCGGCCGGCGTGCTCGGCCAGCAAGCTGAGGTCATCGAGCAAAATGCGTTCATCGCCCACCGAATCCGCCGAGGCATTACTGCACACCAGCACCAGGTCGGTGCCCAGCTCCTGCATCAAATCGAACTTGCGCTCGGCGCGCTCCAGGTTGCGCGCCAGGCGATCGCGACGGCATCCTTCAAAGTCGCGAAACGGCTGGAACAAGGTGATGGCAATGCCCAGGTCGGCGCACATCTGCCTAACTTCCCGCGGGCTGCCGTCGTAATACAACAGGTCGTTCTCGAAGATCTCAACCCCGTCGAACCCGGCAGCGGCGATGGCCTCGAGCTTCTCCGGCAGGGTGCCGCTCAAGGAAACAGTGGCAATGGAACGTTGCATGGACGACTCCCGGCAGTTGTTATTTGCAGCAAATTATTGGCCCCTAGCCTACACGCAGCAATTAAAATGTACGAACCGGTTAGTTTTTCGTGCGATTACCGAACACTATGCCCTGTTGGCGAATTGACGACTTTTTAACCACTGCGCACCATCGAACCTGCACCAAGACCCAGAACACACCATAAAAATTTCAAAAACGGGTACGACCTCATGCCTTCGCAAAACTCCGCTCTGGCCGCGCGCCCGGGCAACCCAAACGCCGGCATCGGCGACAAAATCCGTGGCGCCATGGCCGTGGGTAAAACGCGCTGGGGCATGCTGGCCCTGGTGTTCTTCGCCACCACCCTGAACTACATCGACCGCGCCGCGCTGGGCGTGATGCAACCGATCCTGGCCAAAGAGATGAGCTGGACGGCGATGGACTACGCCAACATCAACTTTTGGTTCCAGGTGGGTTATGCCATCGGTTTTGTGCTGCAAGGCCGTCTGATCGACCGCGTGGGCGTGAAGCGCGTGTTCTTCTGCGCCGTGCTGTTGTGGAGCCTGGCCACCGGCGCCCACGGCCTGGCCACCTCGGCGGTGGGCTTTATGGTCTGCCGCTTTATCCTCGGGCTGACCGAGGCCGCCAACTACCCGGCCTGCGTCAAGACCACGCGGTTGTGGTTCCCGGCGGGTGAGCGCGCAGTGGCCACCGGCATCTTCAACGCCGGTACCAACGTGGGTGCGATGATGACCCCAATGCTGCTGCCACTGATCCTGCACGTGTGGGGCTGGCAGGCAGCGTTCCTGTGCATGGCGTCCTTGGGCGGAATCTGGCTGGTGTTCTGGGGTTTGAAATACTACAACCCCGAAGACCATCCGACGGCCAAACAATCCGAATTGGACTACGTGCAACAGGAAGCCGAACCCGAGCAGCCGAGCGTGCCGTTCAGCCGCATCCTGCGCATGCGCGGCACCTGGGCCTTCGCCATTGCCTATGCACTGACCGCGCCGGTGTTCTGGTTCTACCTGTATTGGCTGCCGCCGTTTTTGAACCAGCAATACAACCTGGGCATCAACGTGACCCAGATGGGCATTCCGCTGATCATCATTTACCTCACCGCCGACTTCGGTAGCGTGGGTGGCGGGATCCTGTCGTCATTCCTGATCGGCCGGGGGATGAATGCGATCAAGGCACGGCTGTTGTCGATGCTACTGTTTGCCTGCTGCATCGTCGGCGTGATCATGGCCGCCGGCTCCAGCCAGCTGTGGGTTGCAGTGTTCGCCATTTCCCTGGCGATCGGCGCGCACCAGGCCTGGACCGCCAATATCTGGAGCCTGGTAATGGACTACACGCCCAAGCACATGATGAGCACGGTGTTCGGTTTCGGCGGCATGTGTGCGGCCATCGGCGGCATGTTCATGACCCAGATCGTCGGGCACATCCTCACCGTGACCAACAACAACTACACCGTGTTGTTCACCCTGATCCCGGCGATGTATTTCATTGCGCTGACCTGGATGTACTTCATGGCGCCGCGCAAGATCCCCAAGGTCGAGGTGTAACTCACCGCCGCCGCTGCTGCCAGGCAGCGGCCAGCCCGCTCATGCAGATCACCCCGATGCCGACCACCGTGGTCACATCGGGGGTATGGCTGAACACCAGCCAACCCAACAACCCCGCAAACACGATCTGGCAATAGCCGAACGGCGCCAGCAAGGCCGGCGCTGCGAAGCGGAATGCCTGGGTCAGCATCAAGTGTGCCGTCATGCCGCAGGTACCTAGCGCCAGCATCAGGCAGGCATGCCACAACGTCGGGATCTGCCAGAAGAACGGCACCAAGGCACTCATCACCAAGGTATTGCACAGCCCGGCGAAGAAGTTGCTGGTGGTCGGTGTGTCATATTGGCTGAGGATGCGCGTGAGCAATTGGTAGAAGCAGAAAAACAGCGCCGAACACAACGGCAGCAACACCGCAGGCGTGAACAACTCGCCGCCGGGGTGGATGATGATCAGCACACCGACAAACCCGCAGATTACCGCCAGCCATTGGCCACGCGTGACGTGCTCGCCAAGCAAGGGCACCGACAGCGCCGTCACCAGGATCGGCGCCAGGAAGTTCACCGCCGTGGCTTCCGCCAACGGGATGTAATGCAGCGCCGCGGTAAAAAACAGACTGGTGCCCAACAGGCACAAAGCACGCACCACCTGCATGCCCGGCCGCTTGCTGCGCAGCACCCGCAAGCCGGATTGCGGCAGGAATATCCCGGCCATCAGCAGGGTGTGCACCAGGTAACGCGCCCACACCACCATCACAATCGGGTAGAACCCGGCCAGGTATTTGGACAAAGCGTCGTGGCTGGAGAACAGAAACGTCGCCAGCACAATCAGCAGGATGCCTTTGAAAGGATGGTTGACGCCGGAAAGGGGTGTGCTGACAGTCATTGAATTCTCTTGCATGGCGGGCTGAACGCTTTTGTACTCAACCCGGTAATCTAGCAGCCGGGCTTGCGTCTGCCCCAAGAGCATAACCAAACACCGTGCGAACAGCGCACTAAATCATGGGTTTCGAGTCCAATGCTGCACGCTCACCGTCGCGTTGCACCCTTTTTAACCAAGGCCATGTCGCTATGAAAAAAACACTCTTTGTTCTTTCTGCCCTTGCCCTGCTCACCGCGTGCAACAAGGAACCCAAGGAAGCGCCTAAACCCGCACCGGCTTCCGTGCAAGCCACGCTGGTGCCGGCAACCCCACCGACCGATAAATGGGTCGGCAAATGGATCGGCGTCGAAGGCCTGAACCTGACCATCGCCAAGGACGACAGCATTGGCCGTGGCCACTACCTCCTGACCATGCAATACGGCCTTGATGCCGACGACTCCGGCACCTTCAAAGGCGAAGCCAATGAAGACGGTATCAGCTTCACCCGCCCGGACGGCCCACAACAGCTGAGCGCCGGCGACGGCGAAGCCACTGGCCTTAAATGGCTGGCGGATAAAAAGGACTGCCTGATCGTCGACACCGGCGAAGGATACTGCCGCGACTGAGGCGGCAAACCTGACATAACTTTCATCTGGCGCCCCTGCCGACACGGCCGGACAGCAGCGATACTAGGCAGCTCTCGTTGCTTGTCAGACAGCCGGGCTGGCGCCTTGCCCCTGCACCAACAACACTGCTCTTATAAATAAAGAGCGCAGGCTAAACGAGAGGACTGCACCAATGCTATGGAAAAAAGGCCGACGCAGCGACAACGTGGTGGACGCACGCGATGACGGTGGCGGCGGCGGTGGCGGCATGCGCTTTGGTGGCGGCAAGGGCCTGAGCCTCACGGCGATTGTGCTGATCGTCGGCATCGGCTGGCTGACCGGCCAGGACCCGATGCAGATCCTCGGCCAGTTAAGCGGCCAACTGGAGCAAGCGCCCCCGGCAAGTACGCAGGCGCGCCAGGCGCCACCGGCCAATGATCAGCAGGCCGATTTCGTGCGGGCCGTGCTGGGCGACACGGAAGACACTTGGGGCCAGGTGTTCAAGGAAAACGGGCTGGTCTACAAGAACCCGAAACTGATTCTGTTCCGTGGTCGGGTCAATTCCGCCTGCGGTGGCGCCACCTCGGCCAGCGGCCCGTTCTATTGCCCGGCTGACCAGCAAGTGTATCTGGACCTGGATTTTTTCCGGGAGATGTCGCAACGCTTCAAGGCTTCGGGCGAGTTCGCCCAGGCGTATGTGATTGCCCATGAAGTCGGGCACCACGTGCAAACGCTGCTGGGCATTTCGGCCAAGATCCAGGCCGCGCGCCAGCAAGGCCGGCAGATGCAAGGCGACGGCGGTTTGCTGGTACGCCAGGAACTGCAAGCCGACTGTTTCGCCGGCGTGTGGGCCAACCGCGCGCAAAAACGCCTGAACTGGCTGGAGCCCGGCGACATTGAAGCAGCACTGAATGCGGCCAACGCCATTGGCGATGACCGTTTGCAGCAACAGGGTCAAGGGCGCGTAGTGCCGGACTCGTTTACCCACGGCACCTCCGCACAGCGGGTTCGCTGGTTCAAGACCGGCTTCGCAGAGGGCCAGATCACTCAATGCGACACCTTTACAGCCAAGAGTCTTTAAATGAATAAACGATTGGGATTGCTGCTTAGCGCATTAGCGATGTGTTCCACCGCCACCTGGGCCGCCGAGAAAGAACATGGCGTCAAGGTGGTCAGCCCCGATCGTTTCCAACTGGATGCCGGCGCCTTGAGCCTGGGGTTGAGCCAGGACTGGAGCCAGCCGCTGCCCAACGTCACCCGCGCGCTGATCATCGTGCACGGTCGCCTGCGCAATGCGCAGACCTACCTGCAAAGCGGCGAAGATGCCGCCCAGCACGCGGGCGTTGCGGCCAATACCCTGGTGATCGCGCCGCAGTTTTTGAATGAGCTGGACACCCAGCGCAACCATCTTGACAGCCAGGTGCTGCGCTGGAACCACAACGACTGGATGGCCGGCGACCCGTCGACCGGCCCAGGCCAAGTCAGCTCCTACGGCGCCCTCGACCAGATCATCAAACACCTGGGCAACCGCAAGTTGTTCCCGGCCTTGAAAGAAATCGTGGTAGCCGGCCATTCCGGTGGCGGCCAAGTGGTGCAGCGCTTCGCCCTCACCGGCCACGACCACCCGATGCTGCAAACCGAGGGCATCAGCCTGCGTTACGTGGTGGCTAACCCATCGTCCTACGCCTACTTCACCCCGCAACGCCCGGTGAAGTTTGATGTGGCCAGTTGCCCAGGCTTTAACGACTGGAAGTACGGCATGCAGAACCTGCCGGATTACGCCAAAGGCCAGAGCGCACAGCAGCTTGAGCAAGTTTACGTGTCACGCAACATCACCTACCTGCTGGGCCAGCAAGACATCGACCCGAACCACCCGGCGCTGGATAAAAGCTGCGAAGCCGAAACCCAGGGCGCGTATCGCCTGATTCGTGGGCACAACTATTTCGACTACCTCAAGCAGCGTCATCCGCAGTTGACGCAGAAGCTGGTGGAAGTGCCAGGGGTTGGGCACGACGGCGATAAGATGTTCACGTCGCCTGAAGGCGAAAAGGTGCTGTTTAGTCAGTAACTGACAAACCGGATCAAAAATATGGGAGCTGGGCTTGCCCTCATGCCAGCCAGTTAAGAGCTAGAACTGACAACCAGTAACCTGTGGCGAGGGAGCTTGCTCCCGTTGGACTGCGTAGCAGTCCCATGCTGTTAAAGCAAAGAGCAGGGGCCGCTTCGCGCTGGAGCGCCAGCCCGGCCCAGCGGGAGCAAGCTCCCTCGCCACAATTACCGGCTATGTCTTGACTGACTGGCAAGCCAGCTGCCACACACGCCCGACCGAGGTGCCTGGGTTAGAGCATTCGGCGCAACGCCGCGCAATCCTCAGCATGCCAATCCGCGAGTTCCGGCCACGGGTTCTCCGGCAGATTAACCAACACGGTCCTGGTCCCCGCCGCTCGGCCGCAATCCAGGTCAAAGCGGTAATCCCCGACCATCACCATCTCGCTTGGCGCAACATTCCAGGCAGTCGCCAACTTCAGCAACCCACCCGGGTCGGGTTTTGGCGGCGCATTATCACGCCCCAGTACATCCTCGACGGCAAAGCAGTCCGCCAGGCCAATCGCTTGCAGGGTGATATGCGCCAACTCTTGCGCATTGCGCGTCAGGATGCCCAAGCGATAACCACGCCCGGCCAGCTCACGCACCAACTCCACCGCGCCAACAGCAGCCACCGAACCCACGGCCAGCTCGCGCTCATGCTCAAGCAACCAGGCATGCTTGGCCGCCGCCACCTGCGCAGGCAAGGCTGCCAGGTGCGTGAGAATGTCGTCTTGAGGCGGAATATCGAGGGCCACGCGAATCGCGGCAAAATCATGCACGGCCACCGTGAGGGTGCCGTCCATATCAAACACCCAATGTTTAACGTCCGACAGGCTCATGCCCAATCCTTGCGATGGCGAATCAGCCCTTCCTGGGTCACCGAAGCCACCAGTTGCCCGGCGCGGTTGTACACACTGCCACGCGAGAAACCCCGTGAGTTACCGGCCCACGGGCTGTCCATGGCATAGAGCAGCCAGTCATCGGCGCGCAGGTCGGCGTGGAACCACAACGCGTGGTCAAGGCTGGCGACTTGCATGTCTTTCTGCCAAACCGTTTTGCCGTGGGGCAGCAGCGACGTGGTCAGCAGGCCAAAGTCCGAAGCGTAAGCCAGCAGGTATTTGTGCAGCGCCGGCGAATCGGCCAGCGCGCCGTCAGCGCGAAACCACACGTACTTGACCGGGTCGGACGGCTGCGGGTTGAACGGGTCCTTTTCGGTCACCGGGCGCACTTCGATCGGCTTGGGGCACAGCAGCTTGTCGCGCATGTGTTCGGGGATCAGGTGCGCGCGTTGCTTGGTCAGTTCCAGCTCCGACGGCAGGTTTTCCGGGCCGACCACCACAGGCATGGTGGTCTGGTGCTCGAAACCTTCTTCGTCATACTGGAACGAAGTGGTGCAGGTGAAAATCGGGTTGCCCTTCTGGATCGCCGTGACGCGGCGCGTGCTGAAACTGCCGCCATCGCGCACGCGGTCCACCGAATACACCACGGGCAGCGCTGCATCACCAGGGCGCAGGAAATAGCCATGCAGGGAATGCACGTGGCGCGCTTCCTCTACGGTCTGGCTGGCAGCCGACAGCGACTGGCCCAGCACTTGGCCGCCGAACAGTTGGCGAAAACCCAGGTCCTGGCTGCGGCCGCGAAAGAGGTTTTCCTCAATCGGCTCCAGGGTCAGCAAGTCCACCAGATCTTCCAATACTTGGCTCATAGAGCAACTCCTACAATCAATAGAGCATTCCGGGCTGCTTATCCGTGCAGCGTGTCCAACCATTGGGCGCGGGTGATGCGGTACAACACATGATGGCGCAGCGGGTCATCGGCTGCGACCTTGGGGTGTTCAAAATCTGCCTGGGGATCGTAATGCATACCGATGGCCTGCATGACTTTTTGTGATGGCAGATTGGTTTCGGTGGTGAAGGAGAGGATTTCATCCAACTGCAGGCGGTCGAAACCACAGCGCAGCGCGGTCCACGCCGCTTCACTGGCGTAACCCAGGCCCCAATGCTCACGGGCCAGGCGCCAGCCAATTTCTACTGCTGGGGTAAAGTCGGCCTCGAAGTGGACGTTTTGCAGCCCGGTGAGGCCGATAAATTCGCCGGTGTCCTTGCGCTGCAACGCCCAAAAGCCAAAGCCGTATTCGGCAAAATGCCCGCGAATACGGCCGATCAGCGCGGCGCTTTCCAGGTGGCTCAACTTGGCCGGGAAATAACGCATCACCTGCGGGTCGGCGCACATGCGTGCGAATTCCGTCAGGTCGCTGTCGCGCCATTGGCGCAGCACCAGCCGTGCGCTTTCCAATTCCAGTATCGGCTCCATGGGTCCCCCTCCCTTGCCATGTGCGTGAGTGTACAGCGCTGGTAAGATCCGTCGCAGGTTCCCGTCAGAAAATCCCATGCCTTTGCCATTGATCTACCACGATGACTACAGCCCTGAGTTCCCGGCGGACCACCGGTTCCCCATGGACAAGTTTCGCCTGTTGCGTGACCACCTTGTGGACAGCGGCCTGACCCAGGACAGCCACTTGCTGCGACCAGAGGTCTGCCCCGCCGAGATTCTGGCCCTGGCCCATGAACCTGGGTATATCCAGCGCTACATGAGCGGCGAGTTATCGCGCGAAGACCAACGCCGCCTCGGCCTGCCCTGGAACGAAGCACTCGCGCGGCGCACCGTGCGCGCGGTCGGTGGCTCAATTCTCGCAGCAGAAAAAGCCCTGGAGCACGGCCTGGCCTGCCACCTGGCGGGCGGCACACACCACGCCCATTACGACTACCCAGCGGGCTTTTGCATCTTCAATGACCTGGCGGTGATAAGCCATTACCTGCTGGCCAGCGGGCGGGTCAACCGCGTGCTGATCTTCGATTGCGACGTACACCAGGGCGACGGCACCGCGCGCATCCTCCATGACACGCCGGATGCCATTACGGTGTCGCTGCACTGCGAAAAGAACTTCCCGGCGCGCAAGGCCCAGAGCGACTGGGACATCCCGCTGCCCATGGGCATGGGCGATGCCGACTACCTCAAAGTGGTCGACGACGCGCTCAACTATTTGTTGCCGCTGTACCAGCCCGACCTGGTGCTATACGACGCCGGGGTGGATGTACACAAGGACGACGCCCTCGGTTACCTCAAGCTGACCGACGCAGGCGTTGCCGCCCGTGATGAAAGCGTGATGCGCCACTGCCTGGGCCGCGACATCCCAGTGATGGGCGTGATCGGCGGCGGCTACAGCAAAGACCGCCCGGCCCTGGCCCGCCGCCACGGCATCCTGCACCACAGCGCACAACGGGTGTGGGCGTCATCAGGTTGTCATTGAGTTGTGGGCGTTACCCACAATGCCTGTGGAACGGCCTGTGGATAACTTGAGCGTAAGGGCCTGAAAGCCAGCAGCCGTATGGCCTGTAGGAAAGTGTACGTTTTTTGATCAGGCAGCTACGCCGTCGTCGGGTAGAATGCTCGGCCTATTCAAGCGACCGTAGCCCTGCCCATGCCTCAGACCCCTTCCCAACACGTCACTATTATCGGCGGCGGCCCTGCCGGGCTGATGGCCGCTGAAGTCTTGAGCCTGGCGGGCGTGCGGGTGGACGTGTATGACGGCATGCCTTCGGTGGGGCGCAAGTTCCTGCTGGCGGGCGTGGGCGGCATGAACATCACCCACTCCGAGGCGTACCCGGCATTCCTGGCACGCTATGCCGAGCGCGCACCGCAGATGGCGCCGCTGTTGCGGGCGTTTGGTAGCGACGCCTTGTGCGAATGGATTCATGGCTTAGGCATTGAGACCTTTGTCGGCAGCTCCGGCCGCGTGTTTCCGACCGACATGAAAGCCGCCCCACTGCTGCGCGCCTGGCTCAAGCGCCTGCGCGACCAGGGCGTGGTTATCCACACCCGGCATCGCTGGCTGGGCTGGACCGACGACGGCGGTTTACTTATCCACAGCCCGGACGGCGATAAAACTGTCCACAGCGATGCGGTATTGCTGGCCTTGGGCGGCGGCAGTTGGTCACGCCTGGGCTCCGACGGTGCCTGGCTCAAATTGCTGGAAGATAAAGGCGTGCCCTACGCCGCACTGCAACCGAGCAATTGCGGTTTCGAAGTGTCGGGCTGGAGCGAGTTGATGGTCAGCAAATTCGCCGGTGCGCCGTTGAAGAACGTCGCCATCGGTATGGCAGATGACAAACCTCGGTTGGGGGAATGCGTGATCACCGCCCTGGGTATCGAGGGCAGCCTGATCTACGCACTGTCGGCGCCGATTCGCGAAGCGATCAATCGTGATGGCTCGGCTACCGTGCATATCGACCTGTTGCCAAGCAAGCCGCTGGACAAGGTGCAAGCCGCCTTGGCCAAACCGCGTGGCTCACGGTCGATGAGCAAGCACTTGCACAGTCAGTTGGGTTTGGATGGGGTCAAAGCGGCGCTGTTGCGTGAGTTGGCGCCAGCTGAACACTTTAATGACCCGGCGCAATTGGCGGTGGATATCAAGGCGCTGCCGCTGACGCTAGTGAAAACGCGGCCGCTGGATGAGGCGATCAGCACCGCAGGCGGCGTGCCGTTTGAGGCCTTGGATGAGCGGCTGATGCTCAAGCAATTGCCAGGCGTGTTTTGTGCCGGGGAGATGCTGGATTGGGAAGCGCCAACCGGCGGGTATCTGCTGACCGGTTGCTTTGCCAGTGGGCGAGCGGCTGGACGGGGCGTTCTTGAGTGGTTGACCGCAACCACTCAGCCAAAAACGCGCGGTTGATAAACGAGCCCCCCTGTCGCCGCCCGTTCAGTCTGAACCGCACCACTGACATTACACTCAAGCCCTACCGTAATGGCTGCCTCAGTCCCCCACGAAAAAACCGCGGGGCTGAGTGCTCGCAGGCATGGCTATCGCTGACAACCGCACGCACCTTTTCATTTATTTCCCGCAAAACAATGAGCATTGGCCCCTCCACTGGAAATCGCTGCGCAGAGCGTTCCTGCGGCGGATGATAGGTGACCTCTAACGCTCCGCACTCTAACTCATCCAACGCCTTGTTAAGCTCACGCTCAAATGTCGACATACATACCCTTCGGCTCGGTACCAAGAAGCCTTTTACCTGGACCGTTAATTTGCCCTGCCCCCGGCCCCAGTAGTTTTTGCAGCTCGACGAGGAAAGCTTGCTGTACCTGATAAATGTGTTCACCTTCTTCGTCAATCTCAATGGCACTGGCGTTCTTTACATAGTCTGCTTTGAGTTGCCTATACGCAGTTAATGACTGAACATAAGAATCAATCCCACAATGAAATTCTTGGATTCAAGCGCTCCCAATGCTCCACTTCCTTGCATAAGAAAGCATCGTCTTGCGGCAGAACAACTTTTAGTTTTTCGATGTACTCGTAGTGCGCAACGGAAAGCGCTGTAGGATCGTCTTGCAGGCTCTGCGCGTTGGTCTTGAATTCGCGGCTAAGTACCGTCGCGGTTTGTTGAGACCTAAAAATCAAATTGTCGAGCATTCTGCCTAAATATTTTTTGTCCGAAGGCGCTACCGACCCGCGCTCAACAAACAAAGAAATATGCTCCTTTAAGGCTTTAATCGCTTGCGCAAACTCGCCTTTAGCTTCATGTCGCTTAAACGTTTTATAAGTGCGATCCAAATGGGGTTCGAATCGCTTCCAGGCCTTTTCATCTTTTATTTTTTGATCGCCTTCGTCAGCGTCAATTTTTTTCCAGACTAATAACCCACCTAACGCAATCGCTATAGGAACTATCGCCATATAAAAATCCCCCTGAATTTTTCATCGTAAGTTATCTAACTCACGAGATCAGTGGCCATCAACAGCGCTCAGTTCCCCATCATCACAGGGCATTTAATGACAAAAAAATTCTACGCACTAAAAATCAACAACCCCATAAGAGTGAGCAACCGATTGAAGCGAGACTTCACGTCACATCGAATGAGCGGCATTGCACCGCTCACTCAGTTCGCCAGCCCGTAGTTGCTGGAATGGAAAGTTACTTCTTCTTACGCGGCCCGGTATTAAACACCGGCACTTTACGCACCGGTTTAATCGAAGGCTCCGACGGTGCCACTTCACCGCTGTCCACCCACTTACCCAAATTGCGCTTGCCGCCACCGCCGCCCGAAGTTTTAGGTTTCTTCGGCTTTTTCGGCTTCTTCACCACCTGCCCACTGGCATCGGTGTCCGGCACACGGTGCTCAGGTTCGAAATCCGGCTCCATCTTGCGGGTCAGCGTCTGACGCGTGAGCATCTCGATGGCCGACAGCATGTTCACTTCATCGGCACACACCAGCGAAATCGCCTCACCGGTGTTGCCCGCCCGGCCAGTACGGCCGATACGGTGGATGTAGTCCTCAGCCACGATCGGCAGGTCAAAGTTGACCACCAGCGGCAAGTCTTCAATGTCCAGGCCACGGGCCGCCACGTCGGTGGCCACCAGAATCTGCACATCGCTGGATTTGAAACGGTCCAGCGCGCGTTGGCGGGTGGCTTGGGGTTTGTCGCCATGGATGCCGTCGGCATTGATGCCCAGGCCCTGCAACTTGTCCACCAGCGCATCCACGCCGTTACGGGTCTTGGCAAACACCAGCACCTGCTTCCAACGGCCTTTGCGCATCAAATGCACAAACAGCTCCGGCTTGCGCTTCTTGTCCACCGGCACCACCCACTGCTTCACGGTGCTGGCGGCGACGTTGCGCGGGCTCACTTCGATGCTCAGCGGGTCGTTGAGCATCTGCCCGGCCAGTTGGCGGATTTCATCGGAGAAGGTCGCGGAGAACAGCAGCGTCTGGCGCTTTTTCGGCAGCATGCGGTAGATGTTCGCCAGCTCTTCGGAGAAGCCCAGGTCGAGCATGCGGTCGGCTTCATCCAATACCAGGGTTTGCAACTGGTTGAGTTTCAGCGCGTTCTGGCGGAACAGGTCGATCAGTCGGCCCGGCGTGGCGACCAGAATGTCGACGCCCTTGCGCAGCTTCATCATCTGCGGGTTGATGCTCACGCCGCCGTACACCGCGTAAGTGGTCAACGGCAGGTGTTGCGCGTACTCGGCAACGCTGGCGTGAACCTGCTCGGCCAGCTCGCGGGTCGGGCACAGGATCAGCGCACGCGCCGAGTTGGCGGCGACTTTCGGCCCTTCCATGGTCAGCAACTGCAGGAGCGGCAGTGCGAAACCAGCAGTTTTGCCGGTGCCGGTCTGGGCCGCGGCCATCAGGTCGCGACCGGCCAACACCGCCGGAATGGCTTGCGCCTGCACCGGCGTCGGGGTCTGGTAGCCAAGCGTCTCAAGGGCGCGCAGCAAGGGTTCGATCAGGCCAAGTGTGGCGAAAGTCATGTGTTTACCGTAGGAAAAATTCAGCGCAAGGGCGTAATGCGCCGCAGTTTACCTTATTTCCGGCTTGGGCTTGCGCCACTGGGGCAGGCTGATCAATAGCACCGCGCTGATGATCACCAGCATCGCCAGGGCTTCTTCTTTGCCGATGGTTTCGCCAACGAACACAATGCCCAGCAACACCGCGACTGCCGGGTTCACATAGGCATAGCTCGTCGCCGCCGCCGGGCGCACGTGCTTGAGCAGGTACATATAGGCATTGAAGGCGATGATCGAGCCGAACACGGCCAAGTACGCCAAGGCCAGCCAGCCTTCAATCGGCGGCACAGAATGCAAGCGTTCGCCGGAGAGCGCACTGCCCACCAACAGCAAAGCACCGGCGACGATCATTTCCGCCGCACTGGCCATCGCACCGGCAGGTAACGGCAAATGCCTGCTCCACACCGAGCCGAAGGCCCAGGAGGCAGCGGCGAACAGCAACAACATCGCACCGGCTGGGCTCGATTGCAGGTTGGAGCCCATATTGAGCATGGCAATGCCGATAATCCCCAGCACTACCCCGGCCCACTCCAGGCGGGTATTACGTGCGCCCCAGAAATAGCCGCACAGCAACGTGAACAATGGCACCGTCGCCACCGCCAATGCAGCCACACCTGAAGTGACCCCCGTGTGCTCAGCCACCGACACCGCGCCATTGCCGAAGGTCAGCAGCAAAATGCCGATCTTGGCCGCAGCCTTCCACTGCACCCACGTCGGCGCAGGTGCCCCGCGCCAGCGCAAAAAGCCATACATCGCCAAGCCCGCCACCAAAAAGCGAATCCCGCCAAGCATCAGCGGTGGCCAGTATTCAACGCCGATTCGAATCACCAGGTAGGTGGAACCCCAAATCACATACAGCGCAAAAAAAGCGGCGATCAACGGTAATGGAAAGCGACGTGGGCCAGGCATTGGGCGGCTCTATGGCAGGAGATGGGAGGCTTATTCTAAAAAGGCAGCAGGCTAAACATAAGTTACAAAACCTGTTTAAAGCGCCCATACACTTTTCAAAGCATGGTTATGAAGGCTATAAACCATGCTTTCGAAAGCCAAGCGTTACTGGAGCCTTATCATGGACAAATACGACCGCATGCTCCTCAGCGCCCTGCTCGAAGACGGCCGCGCGTCCTACGCACAATTGGCCCGCACGGTTAACCTTTCTGCGCCCGCCGTGGCTGAGCGCGTGGCCAAACTTGAGGCCAGCGGCGTGATCACCGGGTATCAGGCCAAGGTGGACATGTCCAAGGTCGGCTTGCCGATTCAGTGTGTGATTGAACTGAGGTTGACCAACCATGGCAGCCAGAAGGTCTACGACGCATTGGCTGAAATCCCTGAACTGACTGAATGCCACCGGGTTACGGGCGACCCTTGCGTGATCATGCAGGCGGCGGTGGGTTCGATGCCGCAGCTTGAGAACCTGATTAACCGGGTGGCGAAGTTCGGGTTCAGCAAGACCTCGATTATTTTGTCCAGCGCGATAGAACGGCGGGTGCCGTTGGGGCAGTTGGAGGTAAAAAATGCTGGGTAAGCACAGCAAAATCGTCAGCCTCAGCCACCCGATCACTGCGCGCATGCCGTTATGGCCAGGGGACCCGCCGGTGGTATTTGAAGACGTCGCGAGCCTGGAAAAAGACGGCTATTTCCTGCGCCGCTTCAGCCTGGGCGAACACAGCGCCACCCACATGAATGCACCGAACAGCTTCTATGCCAATGGCATCGGGATTGACGGCTATCAACCCCAAGACCTGGTTCGGCCTGCCGTGGTGATTGACGTGCGCGCGCAAACCCAAGGTAACCGCGACTACCAGATCGGCCTGCATGATCTTCAAGCCTGGGAGCACCAACACGGGCGCATCGAGCCGGGCTCGGTCGTGCTGATGTACACCGGCTGGCAGCACCTCTGGAACGACCCCATCGGTTTTTTTGGCGAAGATGCCCAAGGCCTGCACTTCCCGGGCATTAGCGAGCCGGCGATACGCTGGCTGCTGGAACACCGACAGATCGCCGGCGTGGGCATTGATACCCACGGGGTTGATCCGGGGCAAAGCACTGCCTTTGCCACCAACCATACCGTACTGGCCGGTAATGGCATCGTATTGGAGTGCCTGACCCATCTGGAGCGGCTGCCGGCCAAGGGCACGACCCTTGTGATTGGAGTACTGGGCCTGGAAGGCGGCTCGGGATCGCCGGTCTCGGTGATGGCGTTTATTCCCTGACAACGCCATCGCAAAGTGGTGGCTGATACACCGCCATCGCAGGCAAGCCAGCTCCCACATTTGACCGAGTCGCCAGGGCTGGATGCGATCTACTGTGGGAGCTGGCTTGCCTGCGATGGCGTCAGTTGCTTCACCGAAGGCTTGAACGCTGAACAATCAGATCGACAATCCGCTGGAAGGTCGTGATGTGATCCCAGTCTTCCTGAGTCGCTTGCAGGTTGAATTGCCACTTGATCTGCATAACAAAGCAGGTCAAATCCTCATCAATGATCTTGAAGTCATGGATGAAATCCGTTTGCTCGGTCACCTGGCTTCGGTCGATAAAGCCGATGATATCGATGAACAGCTGAATCACCTTTTCGCTGATCTCGGCGCTCATAAGATCAAATTTCTCATTGCCAATAACGAGGCGGATCTTAATCGCTGGGTGGAAGTCGCCGTTCGATGAAAGGGAAACCAGAAGGGTCTGACAGGCCGAAAAGACACAACCTACTTACAGTTCCGAAAAATCGCAAAAGCCGCCTCCAACACCTGATATTTCAGTGGCCAGCAGGACCGATCCCTTTCATTTGCGGGACGTTTCCGAGCGCAATTTCATGCCTTGTTCCGGCTGAGTTCGGCCGCTAGTCTTCCCCATGTCATCGGCCCTTCGATGACCGGAAGTGCAAGCCGAAATTGACGGGAGAGCGCGTTACAAGTGCCGGAGAATCAACATGGTCAAAGCAACCTCTGCCTCAACTACTACCCCGACGGACTTCCTCAGCGAAGACGCCCTCCTCAACCGCCGAGCCATCGACTACTACCTCAAAGCATCCGCCCCGGACGCGCCCAACTTTGTACTCAATGACAACCTGAGCTTCGAAGACGCCCTCGCCCATGCGGCCGACTTGCTGCATTGCGCGGTGGAGACGGTGAATGTGTCGGGGGAGACGCTCAGCACCCAGCAGCGGGCGGTGATGCATTTGGTGGGGATGGCCAAAGGTGTGGTGGATCGGGCGTTGGAGTGTGTGCAGCCTCGATGAACGCCGCATAACCCCTGTGGGAGCTGGCTTGCCTGCGATAGCGGTGGGTCAGTCACTGAACACCTGGCTGATATACCGCTATCGCAGGCAAGCCAGCTCCCACATTTTGATCTGCGCTTGAGTTAGAACCCGCGGTGTTTTTTCAGGTGTTCGTTGATCTTCGCCGCAGGCACTTTCTGCAAGGTGCACAGCAAATCGTGGGACAGTTCGCGCAAGCCGTGGGTGCCGCGCAGTTCCTGGGCCAGGTGCGCGGTGAGGTTAGCCGCCATTTCCGCATCCGCCATCGCCCGGTGAGCCTTGCCGGTGTGGGGCAGTTGGGCGAGCGCGTTCAGCGTGCCGAGTTTGTGGTTGGGTGCCGATGGCATCAGGCGGCGGGCCAGCAGCAGCGAGCAGGCGAACTTTTGCAGGCGGGTGCGACGGATCAGGCTCAGCTCAAAGTCCCAGAACCTCTGGTCGAACGCGGCGTTGTGCGCCAGCAGTGGCGTGACGCCGACAAACTCATTCACTTCATTCATCACCTGCTCAGCCGGTGGCGCGCTGCTCAGCATGGCGTTGCTGATGCCGGTGAGTCGCTCGATAAAGCCCGGCACGCGCACGCCTGCATTCATCAGGCTTTGGTAGCGGTCCACGATCTGGCCGCGCTCGAGGATAACCACCGCGATTTCCGTGGCCCGGCAGTGACTGCTCGGGGTGATGCCAGTGGTTTCAAAGTCGATGACCGCTATACGTTCCAAACCTGTTCCAACTCCGTCTAACTATTGATTGAGCCTGAGCGCTTATTTAAGCAGCAGCGCGCCTTCGATGGGCACGTAGCGGCTGGCGGCGCGTATCAGCGAGTTGGCCGTCAGCCCCGGCACGCCGTAGGCCACGGCTTCAACGCCGTGCTTTTGGATGATGCGTTCGAGCAGCATGTCGAAATCACCGTCGCCGGAAGCCAGTACCACTTCGTCGACGTGGTCGGCGGCATCCATGATGTCCAGGGTGATGCCCACGTCCCAGTCGCCTTTGGCCGAACCGTCGGCGCGCTGGATGTAGGGTTTGAGTTTTACCGTAAAGCCCAGGTTGCGCAGGATCTGCTGGAATTGCTGCTGCTTGCTGTCGCCACGGTCGATGGCATAGGCATACGCCTCGACGATCTGCCCGCGCGAGCTGATGTCCGCCCACAGCGCCGCATAGTTGAAGTGGCAGCCATACGCCTGGCGCACGGTGTAGTAGAGGTTTTGTACATCGGCGAACACCGCTATTTTTTTCACCGCAGTTCCTCATGACAGCCAGGCGCCAAGGCCCGGAAAGGTTGCCAGTATGCCAGCCATGGGAAATTTTCAGCGAAAAATCAGCCCGGGGCGACGAAGCGCCCCGGTTGAGGATGGGTCAGACGAAGGAGTCGTCGTCGCCGAAGGAGGAGGAATCGTCGGAGTAGTCGCTGTCTGCGAAGCTGTCGGATGAGTTGTCATTGCCCCAGCTGTCATTGCCGGCAAACTTCTGGTCGTCATTGCCCCAGTTGCCGTTGTCGCTGGCCGGTGCCGGTTCTTCGCGGATGATTTCTTCCACCACCTGTGGCTGCTGCGAGTTGTGGCTGAACAGACTGCTGATGCCTTCGGCCAACATTACACCACCGGCCACACCGGCGGCGGTTTTCAGCGCGCCACCGAGGAAACCACTGCCGATAGGCGCGGCGGGGGCTTGCTGGGGCTGTTGATAATTCTGCTGTGGCGCAGCGTAATTTTGCTGTTGCGGTGCAGGCTGGCCGAAAGATGGCCGCGCCGGTTCACGCCAGCCGCCACCCGAAGAAGGCGCAGCACTTTGTGTGGGTTGCGGGTCGCGGGAACTGCTGCCACCAAAGATGCTCGACAGGAAGCCGCCACTGCTCGGTGCCGGTTGCGCGGCCCGGGCACGCGCCTGTTGCAGTTCATCCTGCAATTGCTGGATCTGCTGCGCCTGTTGCTTGTTCTGCGCGTCGAGGCTCTTGATCGCGTGCTCTTGCACCAGGATCGACTGGGTCATGTAGTACCCGGCGGCCGGTTGGCGAGTCATGTGCTCCTTGATCCGCGCTTCGGCCAGGGCGTCGCGGGGGGCTGAGTCCGTTTCGGCTTGTTGCAACCGTGAAAACAGTCCATCGATCAGGGTTTGCTCTTCGCTGTTCATGGCGACCTCGTTAGATTGCCGGTAGAAATCATGGGCCCGCCTGTGATCAGGCGAGCTACAGCCTAGTTATGGGGGTGTTACCAGACGTTTCAATGGTCTTTACGCAAGGTTTACGTTTGCTTACCTCTCGTCATGATCGGTTAAAGTGTTGGCCTTGCTTTTAGGCCTGTGACGAACCTGATGAATCCGTTAGACGTATTGCGCGACTCCCTCCGTTTCACCCAACGCAACCTGGGCGCCATCGTCCAGCTGTGCCTGCCGTTGGTGATCCTCGAAGCCCTGCTGCAACAGGTGCTCGACCACACACTTGGCCCGGATGCGTTTCCCGGTTATAGCGTGGTCGTCGGGTTGTTGGTGTACCCGCTGTACACCGGCGCCTTGATCCTGTTTCTGGATGCGCGCACCCGTGGTGAGTCGCCCAGCACTAAAGACGTGTGGGCCATGGCCCTGGCCATGTGGCCGCGTTTCGCCCTGCTGACGGCGGTCAGCACCTTGTTGATTCTGCTGGGGCTGTCGCTGTACTTCCTGCCGGGCCTGTGGCTGATGGTGGTGCTGGCGTTTGCCGAGTACCTGCTGGTGTTGCGTGGCATGTCGGCGTTGGAGGCGATGAAGGAAAGTTTCCGCCTGACCCGTGGGCATTTCTGGCGAATCCTGGTGTGCCTGCTGTGCGTAATGACGCCATTGTGGCTGCTCAAAGGCGCGAGCGTGGCGGCCTATCCGAACCCTGCGCCGCTGCTGGGTGTGCTGATCGACAGCGCCCACAGCTTCCTGCAACTGTTTACCAGCGTGGTACTTTTCCGTTTGTTTATGTTGATCGGTGGCGATGCCGACGCGCGGTGATATGCTCCGTGCCACCTCTGATAACGCTATAAGCCGAGCCAATGACCCGTTTATTGCGCATCACCCTGTTGAGCCTGTTGATCATCGTGGGTCTGCTCACAGCCCTGATCTACAGCCTGACCTGGCGCCCTGTCGACAAGCAGACCCTGCCCGTCAGCTGCGTGGCACCACGTGCGCCGACGTTGCTGCCGGGGCAGGCGCTCAAGGTCATGACCTGGAACGTGCAATACCTGGCCGGCAAAAACTACGTATTCTGGTACGACAGCCCCGACGGCAAAGGCCCGGACGAACGCCCCACCGTGGAAGACATGGCCTTCAGCCTGGACGAGGTTGCGCGGGTGATTCGCGACGAACAGCCCGACATCCTGCTGCTGCAGGAACTCGATGAAGGCGCCAAGTCTTCTCACTATCAGGACCAGGTAGCGTTGCTCCAGGAACGCTTGGTCGACCTCTACCCGTGCAGCGCCCAGGCCTTCGACTGGAAAGCCGACTTTGTGCCCAACCTGCATATCTTCGGCAGCGTCGGTCGCAAGCTCGTCACGCTGAGCCGCTACCAGATCGAACACGCCGAACGCCTGCAACTGCCAGTGTCCCCGGCCAACTTCATCAGCCGCCAGTTCCAACCCAAGCCTGCGTTGCTGCTGACCTACCTGCCGCTGAGTGATGGTGGCCAACTGGCCGTGCTGAATACGCGCCTGGACGGCGATAAGCCTGGGCGTTCAGCGGTGCAGGAACAGGTAAAAGCCACGGTTAAGCTGCTGGATAAGTTCGAAGGCCGTGGCACACCGTGGTTGATTGGTGGGGATTTCAACTTGCTGCCGCTGGGGCAATTCCTGCGCCTGGACGCAGGCAAGCGTGGGCAGTATTCGCCGGACAGCGAATTGCATTTGCTGTGGGATAAATACCCGATGATCCCCAGTAACAGTGAATCCAGTGGGATTGACCGGGCGAAGTGGCTGACGCACTTCCCCAATGACCCGAGTGTGGAGGGGCCGGATCGGACCTTGGATTATTTGTTCTACAGCCCACGGATCAAGCGGGTGGAGGCCAAGGTGCGGCAAGAAGACACACTGCGTATCTCCAACCACCTACCCGTGATCGCCCGGTTCCTGCTGCCGGCCGCGCAATAACCCACACCACAACACCCCATGTGGGAGCGGGCTTTTGTGGGAGCTGGCTTGCCTGCGATAGCATCGCCTTGGTGAAAGGGACAGACCGAGTCGTCTGTATCGCAGGCAAGCCAGCTCCCACATTGGATCTTCACATCACCTACTTTCGGGGTTTGATCCGGGCGGTGGGTTCGGCCACCAAGGGGTCATCCGGCCAGTAATGCTTGGGGTATCTTCCTTTCAAATCCTTCTTCACTTCGGCGTAGGTACTGCGCCAGAAGTTCGCCAAGTCCTGCGTCACCTGCACCGGCCTGCGTGCCGGCGACAGCAGGTGCAGCTTGACTACTTGGCGCCCGCCGGCAATGCGCGGTGTGTCCGCCAGCCCGAACAATTCCTGCAAGCGCACCGCCAGAATCGGCGGCTGTTCGCTGTAGTCCAAGCGCACCGACGAACCCGAGGGCACCTTCACATGCTGTGGCGCCAAGTCCTCCAGGCGCTGGGGCAGCGGCCAGGGCAGCAGGTTGTGCAGGAAGCTGGAAATATCCAAATTAGAAAAGTGGCTGAGGCGCGAGACTTTGCCCAGGTAAGGCATCAACCAATGCTCCAAATCGGCCAGCAAGGCTTTGTCGCTGATATCCGGCCATTCGCTGGTTTTACCCGCGTCCAATTGGCGCAATAGCATGACGCGGGCCTGCCACTGGCGCAGTTCGGGCGTCCACGGCAGCAGCTCCAGGCCTTTGCGGCGCACCAGGTTGACCAGTGCCTGGCTGCGCGCAGTTTCATCCAGGCCGGTCAGCGGTTCACGGCTGAGCACCAGTTCACCGACTTTACGCTGGCGTTCGGCGCGCAACACGCCTTCGCGCTCATCCCAATCAAGCTGGTCGACAGTGCGCACTTGCTCGGCCAGCACACCGTCGAACAGCGCCGGGTCGAAATCCGCCGCCAGGTAGATGCGCTCTTCGCGCTGGCCTTGGCGGCTGCCGAGGTCGGCGATCACCAGCCACGGTTGCTTCATCAGGCTGTCGGCCTCGGCGAACAGCGCGGCGCGGCCATTGGCCAGGCGATATTCGGCGCCACCGGGGCGACGTTGCTGGGCGACGCGGTCCGGATAAGCCAGCGCCAACAAGGCGCCGAGCCAGCGCGGGTGGTCGGGGTCGGCCACCGCTTGAGCCGGCTGGCCCCGCAAGTAGCCACGGTACTGACGGGCCAGTTGCTTGGCCCGCTGCACGCCGCCCTGGGTGCCACGCGCGCGTTCTTCGCCGGACATCAATGCCAGGCGACTGTGCAAATCCGCACCGGCGCCGCGCAAGATATCGCGCTCACCCAACAAGGCCGCTACATCACAGGCGGTGGCGGCCAGCCCCAGGTCCTGCCCGCGCAGCAACAGGTGGGCAATACGCGGGTGCGCCGGCAACTCCGCCATTTTCTGGCCATGGGCGGTAAGTGTGTCGTCGTTCAACGCGCCGAGGCGCACCAGCAAATCCTGAGCCTGGGCATACGCGGCGGTCGGCGGCACATCCAGCCACACCAGTTGCGTGGGCGTAACGCCCCAGCGCGACAGTTGCAAGGCAAGGCCCGCCAAGTCGGCAGCGAGGATTTCCGCGCTGCCGTAGGCGGCCAAACCTTCGTGCTGGTCTTCGGACCACAGGCGATAACACACGCCCGGCTCCAGCCGCCCTGCCCGACCGGCTCGCTGGGTGGCGCTAGCGCGGGAGATGCGCTGGGTGTCGAGGCGGGTCATGCCGCTGCCGGGGTCGAAACGCGGCACCCGCGCCAGCCCGGCATCGATCACCACACGCACGCCATTGATGGTCAGGCTGGTCTCGGCAATGTTGGTGGCCAGCACCACTTTGCGCTTGCCGGCCGGCGCCGGGTCGATGGCGGCGCGCTGGGCGTTGAGGTCGAGTTCGCCATGCAGCGGGCACAGCAGCACATCAGGGCGATCACCCAAGGCGTCGGCCAGTTGTTGATTGACCCGGCGAATCTCGGCCTGCCCCGGCAGAAACACCAGAATGCTGCCCGTTTGGTCCTGCACCGCGTCGAGAACGGTCTGCACCACACGCGGCTCGATAAACTCACCGGCCTGGTACGGCCGCCCCCAGCGCATCTGCACCGGGAACATGCGCCCTTCGCTGCGCAGGATCGGCGCGTCGTCCAGCAGACCCGCCAGGCGCTCACCTTCGAGGGTGGCGGACATCAGCAGGATTTTCAGCGGCTGCTCGTCGCGGAACAGCTCGCGGCCGTTGAGGCTCAGGGCCAGTGCCAGGTCGGCGTCGAGGCTGCGTTCGTGGAACTCGTCGAAAATCAGCAAGCCCACGCCGTCCAGCGCCGGGTCGTCCTGCAGGCGGCGAGTGAGAATGCCTTCGGTGACTACCTCGATGCGAGTGTTGGGGCCGACTTTGCTGTCCAGCCGAATACGGTAGCCGACGGTTTCACCGACTTTTTCACCCAGCTCACTGGCCAGGCGTTCGGCCGCCGCGCGCGCGGCGAGGCGCCGAGGTTCGAGCATCAGGATGGTTTGCCCGGCCAGCCAAGGCTCATTCAATAAAGCCAAGGGCACGCGGGTGGTTTTACCGGCACCGGGCGGCGCTTCCAGCACGGCTTCATGGCGACTCGCCAAGGCGTCACGCAGGGCGGGTAAAACATCATCAATCGGCAACGAATTCATACTGGCTCCAAAGCAGAGCGGCGAGTATAACGGCGAACGTTCGCCCTTAATTGGAATGCAGGTAAATGTGGGAGCTGGCTTGCCTGCGATAGCGGTGGGTCAGCCTGCCCATGTAGCCCTGATACACCGCTATCGCAGGCAAGCCAGCTCCCACATTAGAGCGGCATCGTTCAACACAATTGTCATATAGTCCCGTATCAACCGTGTTCAGGAGCATTTCATGCGTATCGCTTCCCGTGTCATCGGCGGTGTCCTCGCCGTCACCCTGCTCAGCCAACTGACGGCCTGCGGCTCGATTTTCTACCCGGACCGGCGTGGCCAGATCGACGGCAAGATCGACCCGGCCATTGCCGTGCTCGATGCCGTAGGCCTGTTGTTTTATGTAATCCCGGGCCTGATCGCCTTTGGCGTGGACTTCGCCACCGGCGCCATCTACTACGAACCGGGCAAGACCGCCCAGGTCGCACCCGAGAAGCTGCACGAAGCCATCGGCGCCGACGGCAAGGTCGACAACGCCAAGCTGCAAACCATCATTGAAAAGGAAACCGGCCGCCGCCTGCCGCTGGATGACCCGCGCATGATCCAGTTCAAGGGCAGCGTGCAACAGCTCGCGTCCCTGGGCCTGCAACCCGCCGCTTAAAGACTGGACCCGCTTATGACCACCAGTCCCGAACACGCCAGGCTCCTGCGCCTGGCCACCCGCGCCTCGGTGGGCGTGGCCTGTGCGCTGATTATCACCAAGGCTATCGCCTGGTGGTTCAGTGGCTCGGTGAGCATGCTCGCCGGGTTGACCGACTCGCTGCTCGATGGCGTAACTTCGCTGCTGAACTTGTTGGCGGTGCATTACGCGCTGCGCCCAGCCGATGACGATCACCGTTACGGGCATGGCAAAGCCGAATCGCTGTCGGGCATGGCGCAGGCGTTGTTTATCGCCGGCAGTGCGGTGTTGATTGCATTCCAGGCGTACCAGCGCTTGCTGCACCCGGAACCGGTTGGCGCGCCGTGGCTGAGCATTGGCGTCATCGTGTTTTCGCTGCTGATGACCGTGGCGCTGCTGATGCTGCAACACCGGGTGATCCGCGAAACCGGCTCCAATGCCGTGCGCGCCGACTCACTGCACTACCGCTCCGACTTGATGCTCAACGGCAGCATTCTGGTGGCGCTGGTGTTGGCAGGTTTTGGCTTTCATCAGGTGGATGCGTGGTTTGGCCTCGGCATTGCTGCGTATATCCTGTGGAGCGCGATCCAGATCGCCCGCGAGAGCTTTGCCGTGTTGATGGATGAGGAACTGCCGCCGGATGTCAGCCAGCACATGCTGGAGCTGGCGCGCAATGTACCGGGCGTGCTGGGTGCGCATGATTTGCGCACGCGCATTTCCGGCAGCCACTGGTTTGTGCAGTTGCACCTGGAATTGCCGGGGGAATTGACCCTGTCAGTGGCCCACGGCATCAGCGACCAGGCCGCCGATGCCATTCACAAGGCTTACCCGCGCGCCGAAGTGCTGGTGCACGCCGACCCGCGGGAAGTGGTCACGGGCAACAAGGCCTAGTACTGCACCTGATAGCCGCGACTGGTCAGGCAGTTGCCCTGGGCCTGGCGGTAGGTTTGCACCACCGCCGGGTCCGGGGCGTAGGTAACGGTGCGTGGGTCGAAACCGCTTTGCTGCACCGCCCAGCGATAACAGTCGTAGCCGTCCTGCTGTACCTGGGCCGGTGACTGGCCGTTGGCCGGATAGGCCACCACGTCATAACCGTTACCTTGCGGCGCGGGTTGTGGCGCCGGCACTTCGGTCGGTGGTTGCACCACCACGTATTGCTGGGTGGCGTTTTCATAGGTGTAGTAAGAGCCCGCCGCGAGGAAGAACAGCGCGCTGCCCACCCACACTTCCCGTGCGTAGTCCGGCAGGTATTGCACGCGGATACCGTAGGGCGGCGTTACCACCACATAGCGCGGGCCTTGCGGGCGATACCAGTAGCCGCCGGAGAAGAAGTAATCCTGGCCACGGTAAGGCACGCGGTAGTTGCGGTCGGGGAAACGGTCGACCATGTAACCGGGGCGATACTGCGGACCTGGCCCCCAGCCATTACCGTGCCCTGAAGGGCGGCCCGGCCAGCGGTTGTCATTGGGGTGAGCATTATTAAAGCCGCCGCCCGGACGTGGGCCTGGGCCATTGCCGGCCTGCCAGTGCTGGTTGCCATCATTGCGGCGCGGGATGTCCTGATAGTAGCCCTGGCGAGGTTCCTGGGTTTGGCGCACGGTGTCCGGGCGGCCCTGGATCGGCAGGTTGTTCGCTGGCTGCGGCGCCGGCCGCGGTTGCTCGTTATTTTGCGGGCGACCTTGCCACTGCCCACCGCCGTGCTGCTGTTGCTCGGCGCGATCAACATGCGGGGTCTGTGGACGCGGCTGGTTGTTTTCCGGACGCGGTTGAGTGTTCTGCGGGCGCGGCTGGTTATTTTGCGGGCGCGCCTGTTCATTGCCCCGCCCGCCTTGCGGGCCTCTTTCATGCTGACCACCGCCTTCATAGCGCGGGTCATCGGCCATCACTTGTGTGCCGACGCTCACCATCAGCAAACCTACACCTGCCATACGCCAGATGCGCTTCATGCTATTCCTCACTGCGGATTAGGGCCTGGAGTGTCCGGCCTTACTGCATGAGACTGGAAAAGCCTCACCCGGTTCTGAGACAGGTTATCAGTCACGAGAAGTATTTTTTGCGGTAAAAGCGCAGACAAAGAAAAAGGGGTGACCCGTCGGCCACCCCTTGAGAATTTCGTCCTGGCTCAACGCTTTTGACGTTGGCTCACCTCACGCCGTCTTGTGGACAGTGTGCAGCCTGGAGGCCGGCTCAACCCTGCTGGGGCGGCGGCCGCAGCAGGCCTGATTGGGCGAGCTGCAGTGGACTGTTGTCCAGGCGGTGATTCTGTTGATAAAGATACAGGCCAACGTCCGACAGATGATTGCGAAGATTGCGTCAATAAACAGTGCTTGCGCAATTTTTAACCCTTCATAGATAATTCACCGCAATAGTTACGACAAAGGCCAACCCAATGAGCAAGCTTGACCGATACGACCTGAGTATTTTGGCGGAATTGCAGCGCGATGCGAGGATCTCCAACCAGGAGTTGGCCGAACGCATCGGCCTGTCGCCGTCGCCGTGCTCACGCCGGGTCAAGCAGTTGGAAGACGACGGTTATATTGCACGTCAGGTCGCCCTGCTCGACCGCAAGATGCTGGGCTTGAGCCTTACAGCCTATGTGCTGATCGGCATGGATCGTCACACGCCTGAGCGTTTCGAGAATTTCGAAGCGGCAATCCGCACCCTGCCGCAAGTGCTGGAATGCAGTTTGGTCACCGGGATGGACGCGGACTATCAGTTGAAAGTGGTGGTGCCGGACATGGACCACTACCAGAAATTGCTGCTGGGGCATTTGACCCGGATTGAAGGCGTGACCAGCGTAAGGTCGAGCTTTGTGCTCAACCAGGTGCTCAACAGCACCGAGTTGCCGCTAACGCACCTGCGCACCTGACCTCAAGCACACTGGTGATCCCTTGTGGGAGCTGGCTTGCCTGCGATAGCGGTGGATCAGTGGCATATCCTTAGCTGACACACCGTTATCGCAGGCAAGCCAGCTCCCACATTGACCGCGTCACGACTCAGGTCAATGTTGTGCTTGAAGCCCTGCTTTATACTTGCCGCCTGCCTTGTCGGAAAAAATCCCCATGAACAACATCGACCCCGCCCTCTTTGAAGAATGGATGATGACCGGCCTGGTCACGATCCTGATCATCTTCATGGGCTTTATCGTCTGGGACCTGGCGAAAAAATCCAAGGCCGGGCGCTTTGGGTCGTTCATCCTGTTTTTCGTGCTGGGCCTGGGCGTGGCCGCGTTCATCATCAAAAGCGTGGTGATCGGCCTGATCGAGTCCGGCGCCCTATAAACGCGCCGGCACTTCTTTCCATTGGCCTTGGTCGAGGCCATCAATCGACCAGTCACCGATACGCACACGCACCAGCCGCAAGGTCGGCAAGCCCACCGCAGCGGTCATGCGCCGCACCTGGCGGTTACGCCCCTCACGGATGACCAGCTCCAACCAGTGCGTCGGCACGCTTTTGCGAAAGCGCACCGGCGGGTTGCGCGGCCACAGTTCGGGCTCGTCCAACTGCCGCGCTTGGGCGGGCAAGGTCATGCCGTCATTAAGCTCTACACCGTCACGCAGGCGCTGCAATTGCTCTTCGGTGGGCTCGCCTTCAACTTGCACCCAGTAGGTTTTCGCCAGTTTGTGCTTGGGGTCGGCAATGCGCGCCTGTAGCTGGCCGTCGTTGGTCAGCAGCAGCAGGCCTTCGCTGTCACGGTCCAGGCGCCCGGCCGGGTAGATGCCGGGGATGTCGATAAAATCCTTGAGGGTCGCGCGCCCGCCTTCGTCGCTGAATTGGGTCAGCACATCGAAGGGTTTATTGAACAGGATCAACTTCGGCTCGGCCGGTGGCGCCTTGGCGACACGCCGCGTTGCGGAGTACGGAGGCTTCACGCCAGGGCGGCGCGCATCGGGGCGGGTAGGACGGGACATGGCAAAGGAACATCTAACGGTCAGGACCGACAATGCTAGTGGCCTGACCGCTAAATGACCATCCCAACCGCTTAGCGGAACGGCGGCTCGTCGAAGCTGCGCAGTTTGCGCGAGTGCAGCGAGTTGAGTTCGGTGCGCAACAAATCCACCGCCTCGATGCCGATCTTCAAGTGCTGGCTGACCGCACGCTCATAAAACGCGTTGGCCGAACCCGGCAGCTTGATCTCGCTGTGCAGCGGTTTGTCCGACACGCACAGCAACGTGCCATACGGAACCCGCAAACGGTAGCCTTGGGCGGCGATAGTGCCGCTTTCCATGTCCACCGCCACAGCGCGAGACAGGTTGATCAGTGGCCGCTCTTGCGCCCAACGCAGTTCCCAGTTGCGGTCGTCGTAGGTGAGCACGGTGCCAGTGCGCAGGCGCTTTTTCAGCTCTTCGCCTTTTTCGCCGGTGACGTTGGCAGCGGCTTGCTGCAAGGCCATCTGCACTTCGGCCAGCGCCGGGATCGGGATGTTCGGTGGCACGACGCGGTCGAGAATCCCGTCGCGGCGCATGTAGGCGTGAGCCAATACGTAGTCGCCAATGGTCTGGGATTGGCGCAGGCCGCCACAGTGGCCGATCATCAGCCAGCAATGCGGGCGCAGCACGGCCAGGTGGTCGGTGATGTTCTTGGCGTTGGACGGGCCGACGCCGATGTTCACCAGGGTCACGCCGTGGCCATCAGTGGCCTGCAGGTGGTAGGCCGGCATCTGATAGCGATGCCACACCACGCCTGCGGCAATGGCCGAGGCTTCGCCGTGGTCCATGCTCTTATCGATGATCACGTTGCCGGGCAGCACCATGCGGATAAACCGCGGGTCGCTGCGCAGTTGCTCCAGGCCATGCAGGATGAACTGGTCAACGTAGCGGTGGTAGTTGGTCAGCAGGATCCACGGCTGCACATGGCGCCAGTCGCTGCCGGTGTAGTGCACCAGGCGGCGCAGGGAAAAGTCCACGCGCGCCGCATCGAACAGCGCCAGCGGCAACGGGTCGGTGTTTTCCCAGTCGTAGAGGCCATCGGCAATCCCGTCGGTGGCGGCGGACAAGTCGGTGCTGGGGAACACACGGGCGAGGGTCGCGGCAGTAACGCCGGAGCCGGCCAGTTCATCGCCCTGCTCCACCACATACGGGTAGGGAATATTCTGCTGGCTGACGCCAACTTCCACCGTCACGGTGAAGTCGTGCATCAACGGCACCAGTTGTTCCAGCAGGTACTTACGGAACGCCGCCGGATGGGTGACGGTCACGCTGTAGGTTCCCGGCAATTGCACCTTGGCGTATGCGCGGGTGGTCTGTGGGACTTCGCCGTGGCAGTGGTAGGTCAGGCGCAGTTCCGGGTAGCGAAACAGCGCACGTTGTTCGGCGTCAGGTTCGACGCGGTCCTTGAGGTATTGCTTGAGGGCTTGATTGAGCGCGCCGGTGGCACGCTCATGCAGAGCCGCCAGCCGGTCCACGGCTTCTTCGGCGGTTTGAACGACAACAAAAGCTTCGGTCACGGTAAGCATCCTGTGTTCTGACTTGCAGGCCTTTATCTTGCCTGTATCCCGGCCTCACTGAAACACCAGAGTTGGAATGCTACTTTTAAAGGTGGGAGCTGGCTTGCCTGCGATGGCGGTGTATCAGCCAGCCAATGTAGGACTGACACACCGCCATCGCAGGCAAGCCAGCTCCCACATTTTGACCGTGTTCAATCAGAGGGGTTGTGGAGTGGAGCGCGTGACGATAGCCGCCACATCCACACCACGCGGCAAGGTGCCGTACACCCGGCCGGACGACTCTCCCAGGCGGCTGGCGATAAACCCATCGCTGACCACCGAATTCCCCGCCTCCAGCAACAGCTTGGCCTGCAATGCCACGGCAATGTCCTCGGTCAACTGCCGGGCGCGGTACTGGATATCCTGGGTATCCATAAACGCCGACTTCAATTGCTCGATATGCCGCGCCAGTTGCTTGTCACCATGCCCATCGCCCAGTTCGACAAACAACGCCTCCAACACGCCCGGTTCTTTGGACAATGCGCGCAGCACATCCAGGCACTGCACATTGCCGGAACCTTCCCACGTCGAATTCACCGGCGCCTCACGGTACAGGCGTGGCAGGATGCTGTCCTCCACGTACCCGGCGCCGCCCATGCATTCGGCGGCTTCGTTGATCATGGCCGGTGCGCGTTTGCAGATCCAATACTTGCCCACCGCCGTCACCAGCCGGGCGAATTTGGCTTCCTGTTCGTTATCCAGATGGTCCAGCGCCCGGCCCATGCGCATGCTCAAGGCCAGCGAGGCTTCGCTCTCCAGCGCCAGGTCGGCCAGCACGTTTTGCATCAACGGCTGTTCACTGAGGACGCGGCCGCCGACCGAACGATGGGCGCAATGATGGCTGGCCTGGGTCAACGCCTGACGCATCAAGGCGCTGGAGCCGACCATGCAGTCGAAACGGGTCATGGCGACCATTTCGATAATGGTCGGCACGCCCCGGCCTTCTTCGCCGATCATCCAGGCCAGGGCACCACGGAACTCCACTTCGCTGGAGGCGTTGGAACAGTTGCCGAGTTTGTTTTTCAGGCGCTGGATGTAGAACTGGTTGCGGGTGTCATCCGGGCGATGCCTTGGCAGCAGGAAACATGTCAGGCCTTTGTCAGTCTGCGCCAAGGTGAGGAACGCATCGCACATCGGCGCCGAGCAGAACCACTTGTGGCCTACCAACTCATAGGCTTGGCCAGGGCCGCCCGCGCCCACGGGATAGGCACGGGTGGTATTGGCACGCACGTCGGTGCCGCCCTGTTTCTCGGTCATGGCCATGCCGATGGTGGCGCCGGTTTTGTGGGCGATGCCAACATTGCGCGGGTCGTATTCGGTGTTGAGGATTTTCGGCAGCCAGGTCTGCGCCAGGTCCGCTTGCAACCGCAGGGCCGGGACGCAGGCGAAGGTCATGGTCAACGGGCACCCGCTGCCGGCTTCGGCCTGGCTGTGCAGGTAGGTCATGGCGGCGCGGGCCACATGCGCGCCGGGCTGCGGATGCGCCCACGGCAGCGATGGCAGACCATGCTCAATGGCGGTGCGCATCAGCTCGTGATAGGCCGGATGAAACTCCACCAGGTCGATGCGATGGCCGTAGCGGTCATGGCTGTTGAACACCGGCTTGTTCTGATTCGCCAAAAACCCGGCCTCCATCAGCGGCCCGCCCGCCAGCGCACCATACGCATCGATTCGAGCCTGCGCCCAGCCGGCGCCAAAGCGCCGCGACCACTCTTGCAAAGGCAGGTCGATGCGATAGAGGTTGGTACCGTCCAGGGACGACGGCTGGTTGGTGACGTCGTGGGTTTCGGCAAATTGGTGCAGGTTCATGACGGGCCTCCTGGAAAATAGGCCACGTGCAGTTCAGGCCTTAATTTCAGTTAAGCACCGTCATCGGGCTTAAAAAAGTGGCATACCCGCCTATTGCTCGGCGCTTTCGCCCTCTAACGGGCATAACAGGCGCCGCTCCAGCACCGTCTGCAACGCCTCGAAACGAACGGGTTTGCTGAGGCGATCGGTGATGCCGACCCCATGGCAGCGTTCGCGATCCGGGGCGTGCAGCGAGGTGCTCAGGGCAATCACCGGCAGCTCGCCGCAGCCGGGTAGCGCACGAATCTGACAGCACAACGAGAAGCCGCCCTCGGGTATATCCAGCAGCACCGCATCAAAGCTTTGGTCCTGCATCAGCGCCAAGGCGGCCGGGCCGTTATCCACGGTTTTCACCCGGTAACCCAGTTTGAGCAACATACCGCGTACCGCCAATTGGCCGACGCTGTTGTCGTCCACCAACAGCACCGTACATTCCTGGGGCGCTCGTTGCGCATGGGGTTTGTAGGTTGCGGGCTTTGGCTCGGGCGGCACCGGGCTCACGTTCATGTCCAACTGGAAGCGGCTGCCCTTGCTGAGTTCGGAATGATGGGTCAAACGCCCGCCAAGCAGTTCGATCAGTTGCCGGCAAATCGCCAGGCCGATGCCCAGGCCACCGTATTCGCGCGTCATTGAACCGTCGACCTGGAAGAAGCGTTGATACAACGTGGCCTCGTCGAGGAAAGCGAAGCCGATGCCGCTGTCGGTCACAATAAAGCTCAGGCGCAGCTCGCCGTCACTGTGCGGCACACCCACCACGCGCACGCGCACTGCGCCTTCGTGGGTGAATTTGAAGGCATTGTCGAGCAGGCAGTCCAGGCACTGAGTGAGTTTGCCGGCATCGCCAATCACCCGGTCCGGCAGTTCATCGGCCACGTCGATGGAAAATTCCAGGCCTTTGCTCTGGGCGCTGGCGGTGAACTGCTGGCGCAAGGTGTCGAGCGTGCCCCGCAGGCTGAAGACCTGGGGTTGGGCGGTGAGGCGCCCGGCTTGCAATTCGGTGAGGGTGAGAATGCCGTTGACCATGCGCATCATGTCCCGCGCAGAACCGGCAGCGGTTTGCTGGTACTGGGCAAGGTCGTCATCCAGCGGCACGGTTTGCATCAGCTCCAGCGAGCCGATCACGCCGTTCATTGGGGTACGCAGTTCGTGGGTCAGCGTGGCGAGGAACTCATCTTTGAGGCGGTTACTGCGCGCCAATTGCTGGTTGAGCACTTCAAGTTTCTGGCTGGCGTCGAACAGGATCTGCGCCTGTTGCTCACGCATGCCGTTGATGCGGTCCGCCAGGGCCAGGGACAACAGCGCCACTTCGATGGCCGAGCCGAGCTGGCTGGCGTACATGGTGAGGAACATATTGGGCAGGTAGCCCAACACCATCATGGTGTTGACCACGCCGCCGAGCAGGAACGCCGACCAGGCGATGATGAAGTAACGCGCCATACGCTGGCCGCAATACCAGGCCTTGATGGCGGCCACAAAGATGGTCACGGTAAACACCAGAGCAAGGCCGGTGGCCAGACGCAGGGCCACGGCGTAGCTGGTCAGCAGCGCCAGCGCCATCACTACCGCACCAGCGGCCGCGAGTGCCAGCAACATCCGATCCAGCCAGCGACTGTGCTGCGCGGTGTGCAGGAAACTGCGCGCGAACAAGCTACCGAACAACGCCGCCGAACCGATCAGGAATGGCACCGCCGCATTCGCCCACCACGGGTTGTTCGGCCAGAAATATTCCACCGCCACGCCGTTGACCGACAGCTGATAGAGGCCGAACGAGGCGATATAAAGGATGTAATAGAGGTAGCTGGTGTCGCGCACGCTCAAGTAGATGAACAGGTTGTAGACCAGCATCCCGAGTAACACGCCGTAGATCGCCCCCAACACATACAGGCGCAGTGGCTGCTGCTCCAGGTACGCGGTGGCAGACCAGAGCGTCAGCGGTGCCTGGATCGAGCCTTGACTTTGCAGGCGCAGGTACACGGTTTGCTGCTGGTCGGGCACAAAATTGAGCTTGAACAGGTAGTTGGCCTGGCGCACTTCACGGCTGGAAAACGCCAGGCTGCTGCCCGTGCGGGTGGTCAGGCGGAAGTTGCCGGTGCTATCACGCTGGTACAGGTCCAGTTGGTTAAGCGGCGGGTACGCCAACTCCAGAAACCAGGTGCGCGGGGCGCGAGGATCAGTGGCGGTGTAATGCAGGTCAATCTTTAGCCAGAACACCGAGCGTGAATAGCCGGCGTTGAGGGTGGCTTTGTCATGGGTTTTGAATTGGGCGGCGTAGGCCGGAGCACTGACATCGGCGATGGTGAGGGCGTCGGTTGGGTCTTCGAGCACTTGCATGACGCGGCCCAGCGGCAGGCTTCGAGTGTCCGGGTTGAACTCGATGGCGCTGGCGAGCATCGGCAGCCCGCACAATAAAAAAATCAGCAAATAGCGCATAAAGCCCCAGCGTGGCCTGTCCGGTTATGTCAAAAGCCCCCCATTCCTTTTGAGTAGACGTATACCGGCGATACATTAAGTTGTTTGGATCCACTCTAGCATAGCCGCTAGAGGCCATTGGACACCATTGAAATAATTTTTTGAAAGGCTCTAGAACGGGCCTTTCACGCGATTCCTGAATAAAAAATCAGCTACGCCACCCCTTAAACGTAAGCTGGAAATTCCCCTCTCGCCCAACAGCCACGCCAAAAGCGTTTGGTGGTAAGCTCGCGCACCATGAATATCTACAGCTCTCGCCCCGTTGTCCTCTGTCTCTCCGGCCACGACCCCAGTGGTGGCGCCGGCTTGCAGGCAGATATCGAAGCCCTGCTTGCACAAGGCTGTCATGCGGCCCCGGCCGTCACCGCCTTGACCGTGCAGAACACCGTCAATGTCAGCGATTTTCGCGTGCTCGACCGCGAGTGGGTACTGGCCCAGGCCAATGCCGTGCTCAGCGACTCCGAAGTGGCGGCGGTGAAGCTGGGCATGCTCGGTTCCACCGCGATGGTCGACACCGTGGTCGAACTGCTGCAAGCGCACCCGCACCTGCCGGTGGTCTGCGACCCGGTACTGCGTGCCGGTGGCGGCGGCAGCCTGGGCAAGGACGAAGTTGGTTACGCCATGCGTGAGCGGCTGTTGCCGCTGTCGCTGATCGCTACACCGAACTTGCCGGAAGCGCGCATCCTCGCCGAACTGCCCGAAGGCACGGCGGACGAATGCGCCGAAAAGCTGCTGCCGTTTGTAAAGCACCTGCTGATCACCGGCGGCCACGGCGACGAGCATGAAGTGCACAACCGCCTGTACAGCCGCGACGGCACGCGCCAGACCTTTACCTGCCAGCGCCTGCCCGGCAGTTATCACGGTTCGGGCTGCACGCTGGCCAGCGCCTTGGCCGGCCGGATCGCCCAGGGCGAAGGCTTGGCCAGCGCGGTGCAATCGGCGCTCAACTACACTTGGCGCACCCTGCGTGACGCCGAACAACTCGGCCAGGGCCAGTTCGTGCCGCGCCGTTTGCCGCTGGATTTCTGCTCTTAACCGCACAAGAGGCCTGCCCGATGAAACTACGTGGCCTTTACGCCATTACCGACAGCCAACTGTTGGCCGGCAAATTCCTCGCCTACGTCGAAGCGGCGCTGGACGGTGGTTTAACCCTGTTGCAGTACCGCGACAAAAGCAGCGACGAAGCCCGGCGCCTGCGTGAAGCCGAGAAGCTGCGCGAGCTGTGCTCACGCTACAAGACCCAGTTGATCATCAACGATGACGCCGAATTGGCCGCGCGCCTGGGTGTCGGCGTACACCTGGGCCAAACCGACGGCCCACTGACCCCGGCCCGCGCCTTGCTCGGCTCCAAAGCCATCATCGGCGCCACCTGCCACAGCCAGATCGAACTGGCCGAGCAGGCTGCCAAGGAAGGCGCGAGCTACGTCGCCTTTGGTCGCTTCTTCAATTCCAACACCAAGCCCGGCGCGCCGGCCGCCACGCTCGACATGCTGGCCGAGGCTCGCACGCGCTTGCAGCTGCCGATCTGCGTGATCGGCGGCGTCACCCTGGAGAACGCCGAACCCCTGGTGGCCCACGGTGCCGACCTGCTCGCCGTGGTACACGGCCTGTTCGGTGCCGACAGCACCCAGGAAGTCACGCGCCGCGCCCGCGCCTTTAACGACCTTCTTAAAGTTTAAGTGTAGAGAGCCCGATCATGTCCCGTTCCGAAACTCTGTTTGCCAATGCCCAGAAACACATTCCCGGCGGTGTGAATTCCCCCGTGCGTGCGTTCAAGAGCGTCGGCGGCACACCGTTGTTCTTCAAGCATGCCGAAGGCGCCTACGTCACCGACGAAGATGATAAGCGCTACGTTGACTACGTAGGTTCCTGGGGGCCGATGATCCTCGGCCACAGCCACCCGGACGTGCTCGACGCCGTGCGCCAGCAGCTGCAACACGGCCTGTCCTATGGCGCGCCAACCGCCATGGAAACCGAGATGGCGGACCTGGTGTGCTCAATCGTGCCCTCGATGGAAATGGTGCGCATGGTCAGCTCCGGCACCGAAGCCACCATGAGCGCAATCCGCCTGGCCCGTGGTTTCACCGGTCGCGACAGCATCATCAAGTTCGAAGGCTGCTACCACGGCCACTCCGACAGCCTGCTGGTAAAAGCCGGTTCCGGCCTGCTGACCCAAGGCGTGCCAAGCTCGGCCGGTGTGCCGGCCGCGTTTGCCAAACACACCCTGACCCTGCCGTTCAACGACATTGCGGCCGTTGCGCAGATGCTCAGCGAAGTCGGCCAGGACGTGGCATGCATAATCGTCGAGCCGGTAGCCGGCAACATGAACTGCGTGCCACCGGCACCGGGTTTCCTGGAAGGTTTGCGCGAGCAATGCGACAAGCACGGCGTGGTGCTGATTTTCGACGAAGTGATGACCGGCTTTCGCGTGGCCCTCGGCGGCGCCCAGGCTTACTACGGCGTCACGCCGGACCTGAGCACCTTCGGCAAGATCATCGGCGGCGGCATGCCCGTGGGCTGCTTCGGCGGCAAACGCGAAATCATGCAGCACATCGCGCCGCTGGGCCCGGTGTACCAGGCGGGCACCTTGTCGGGTAACCCATTGGCCATGGCCGCCGGCCTGACCACCCTGCGCCTGATCAGCCGTCCGGGTTTCCACGCCGAGCTGACCGACTACACCACGCGCCTGCTCGATGGCCTGCAGCAGCGCGCCGATGCGGCGGGTATCCCGTTCGTGACCACGCAGGCGGGTGGCATGTTCGGCCTGTACTTCAGCGGCGCCGACGACATTGTTACCTTTGATGACGTGATGGGCAGCGACGCCGACCTGTTCAAGCGCTTCTTCCACCTGATGCTCGAAGGCGGCGTTTACCTGGCACCGAGCGCTTTCGAAGCCGGGTTCACCTCGATCGCCCATGGCGAAGCAGAGTTGAAACTGACCCTGGATGCTGCCGAGCGCGCTTTCGCCGCGCTGAAGTAAGCCCTGATATAAGGGACACACACATCTGACGTTGCCACTCGCAGCGTCAGATTTGCTACTTTGCCTACAGAGATTTCCTGCATTTTTCGAGAAATCACCTGCAATCCGGCAGATAACTTGCCTATGCAGCAGAAAAACGAGTAAAGACTTTGTAAGCAGGGGCCTGCTTATTTCATAATGCGCGCTTATTGGACTCCCCCGAGGGTCCGCGTGCCCCGTCAGAGGTAAGTCGATTCCCATGAAACGCACCGGCCGCACCCTGGTTCTGGGCTGCCTGTTGCTCCTTCAGCCGCTGCTGGCACATGCCCAGGCAGGCGGCAACTCGTTGTTAATCCCAGCGATGGGTCGTTGCACCCTCAATACCCAGCCAGACAGCCAGGCCGAAGCCCTGAGCGCGTGCCAGAAACAGGCCGACGGTGGGGATGCGCAGGCGCAATACGAGTTGGGCGAGTACTTCCACGACGACAAAAACCCGGCCCGCGACCTCAACAAAGCCCTGAGCTATTTCGAGAAGGCTTCGTTGCAGGGCCACGCTGAAGCCCAATTCAAGCTGGGCACCATGTTCTTCCACGGTGAAGGCGTACCGGCCAATAACGTCCAGGCCTACATCGTACTGAAAATGGCAGCGGTCAACGGTGCCGAAGACGCGCTGGACACGGCCGACGAAGTCGCCGAGCACATGCAGCGCGATGAACTGGAAGTGGCCACCCAGGTACTGGGCCAGATCTTCCGCAATTACCTGCAGGAATTGCAGAGTGCCGATGGGCGTTCGCCCTTCTCGCCCCTGCCCGACCCAATTGCGCCTCAGGGCGACAACAGGTAGCCCTGCCGGAAAGCTTGTGCACCGGCAACATGCGCAATCGTCATACCGCTAGTGGCCATGCGCCTTAGTGATCGCACATACAGCAAACCTTCCCGAGTACAGGCAACGGCCGTCACGCTGTCGCTGATCGGGTCAATAATGTGTGCCACGACTTGACCTGCGCTCAAATAATCCCCGACCTGCGCACAAAACACGATCAACCCGCCCACCGGGCTGACGATGGGCTCGACGCCGGCCAGCGGCGTGGGAGGGTTCAATAATGGCGGCAGCTCAGGTGCCTGGCCCGCGATGACGCCCGCGTGCGTGAGGTAGTCAATCAAGGCCTGGCAATCCTGATCGGCCAGCTCATAGCTCACGTCGGCCACACCGCGCAGCTCCAGCGTCACGGCAAAACCGGGCGGCGCCACACGTTGCGGGAAGCGCGCCTCTATCTGCTGCCAGAACAAGCTGAAGCACTCATCGAAGGACTGGCCACCGGCGTCTGTCGCCATAAAGCACGCTTGTGCCCCCAGGTAACGGGCCAGAGGTTCCACTTGTGGCCAGCAAACCGGCGACAGGTACACATGCTGCACCGCCTCGAAATCACAATGTAAATCGAGCACGATATCGGCATCGCAGGCCAGGCGCTGAAGCGTCAGGCGCATGGCCTGTACCTGGTTGGCAGCCACCTGGCTGGCGAGCACGCGAACCAGCACCGAACGAATCAAACACAAGTTTTCCTCGGGGTCATCGGTCAGCCGTGCCTCGACGGCATCACCCACCTGCTGGCTCACATCAAGGAAGTGCCGATTGAAGTTCTCCCGGCTGTCGTAATCGAAACGGCCTTGAGGCACATCCATCAACACTTGCTCCAGCCCCATGGGGTTGGCCACCGGCACCAGCACCACCTGACCGCGCAATAGGCCCGCGGCCTCCAATCGCAACAACCTTAGCTTGAGATGCCATACCACCAACATCCCTGGCAGTTCATCGGCATGCAGGGAAGACTGGATATAGACTTTGCCCACGCCATTGGCCGGGCCGTAGTGAAAGCTATGGATCTGCCGCGTCGTACCCGGCACGGTTGCTGGCAATTGATGCACGCGTTCGTACATGGCGACCTCCTATCGGCTTGGGTCAAGAAATCTCAGCCAACGCTTCTCGGCCAGGTGAAAAAGCCCGACCAGAGCGAAGGTGATGCATAGATAAATAGCCGCGGCGATGCCGAAGGACTCGAACGTCAGAAAGGTCGCGGCATTGGCATCCCTGGCCACTTTCAGCACATCGGGAACCGTGGCGGTGAACGCCAACGTGGTGGAGTGCAGCATGAAAATCACCTCATTGCTGTAGTACGGCAATGAGCGGCGCAGGGCCGACGGCATGATCAGATAGGTATAGAGCTTCCAGCCGTCGAACCCTAACGCCCTGGCGGCCTCTACTTCACCGCGCGGCATGGAGCGAATGGCACCGGCGAGGACTTCTGTGGTGTAGGCGCCCGTGTTAAGGGCAAAGGCCAGCAGTGTGCAGTTCAACGCATCACGGAAAAAAGCCTCCAGAAGCGGCTGTTCGCGTACAGCCACCAGGCTGTATATACCGGTGTAACAGACCAGCAACTGGACATAGAGCGGCGTTCCCCGAAACAGATAAGTAAAGCCCTGCACCGGCCAACGTACCCACGAGCGGGTTGAAACCCGGGCAATGGATAACGGCAACGCCACCAGCAGCCCAAGGCATAACGAAGCACTGGTGAGCCACAGCGTCATGGCCAGGCCGGTGATTTGCTGACCGTCGGAATAGAGAAACGGCCGCCAATATTCCTGTATCAGTTCAATCATCGCTGCGCCTCACGCTCTGCACCGCCGTAACGACGCTCAAGCCAGCGCAGCACCGCATTGGAGGCACTGCTGAGGAGCAAATAAATAAAGCCCGCCAGCAATAGAAAGCTCAATAACTGCTGGCTGCTTTTGCCAGCCACCTGGGCCACCTTGACCAAGTCTGCCAAACCGATAATCGACACCAACGCGGTAGCCTTGAGCAAGACCATCCAGTTATTGCCTAGCCCCGGCAGGGCGAAGCGCATCATTTGCGCAAAGGTTATGTAGATGAAGCTTTGGCTGGGCCTCATACCCAGCGCTTTGGCCGCCTGTGCCTGCCCGCGTGGCACCGCCAACAATGCGCCACGAAAGGTCTCGGTAAAATAAGCACCGTAGATAAACCCCAGCGTCAGTACGCCCGCAGTCAAAGGGTCAATTTCGAGGTAGGCCCAGCCCATCACAGCCGTCAGCCGACTCACAGCGGTTTGCACGCCGTAAAAGATCAGCAGCATCAACACAAGGTCCGGCACCCCACGAATCAAGGTGGTGTAGACCTGTGCTGAAACACGCCAAACCCTGACGCGTGACAGCTTGGCACCCGCCCCGAGCAGGCCGAAGATCAGCCCCAACAACAGCGATAACAGCGCCAGCTTCAGGGTCACCCATACACCTTGCAGCAGTAACGGCGCAAAACCCTCCAGGGTCGCGACAAAGCGCGTAACGTTCTCCAGCATGACGACGCCCTCCAACGATGATGGCGGGCGGTCAGTTGCCGCTGAACATGTCGACGCCAGGGAAATACTGTTCTTGCAGGCGAGCATAGGTGCCATCGGCATGCAGCGCTGCCAGGCCTTGATCCAGCAGAATCTTCAGCGCCTGATTGCCCTTGGCGATGCCAATGGCGCTCATGGAAGGCATCAGCTCGCTTTCTATGACCTTGCCCAATTCGAACCCTGCCCCCTGAGGCGAACGCAAAAAGCCACTTTGCGCCTGTTGGGCGTCCTGCAACGAAGCGTTAAGCCGACCCGACACGAGGTCGGCGTAAACCTGTTCCTGATCGGCATAGGCCACCACTTTCATGCCCTTAGGGGCCAACACGCGCTTGGCATAGGCTTCCTGAGTACTGCCTTGCAAATACCCCACGGACTTGCCCTTGGCGTCGCCAAGGTCGGTGCCGGCCTTGAACACCATGGCGGAGGGGCTGGAGAAAACTTCCGAAGAGAAGTCGAGGATCTTGCGCCGCGCTTCGGTCACGGTTACCGACGCCAGTATGGCGTCGATCTTGCCGGCCCTGAGGCTGGGAACCAGGCCGTCAAAGTCGCTTTCTACCCATTGGCAGCGAACTTTCAAATGCGCGCAGATGGCGTTGCCGATATCAATCTCGAAACCGACCAAAGTACCAATATTGCCCGCAGTAGTGTCTTTATAGGCAAAAGGCGCGTAGTTAGGGTCAGCACCGAAGCGTATGACCTCATAGTTGTTGGCGGACACCAAGTTACTGACCACTACAAAAGCCAACATCGATAACATCAGGACTAATTTTTTCATCATTTTATTCCTTGTTATTGTTTGCACAGCAGGACGTTACAAGACCTCTAAATGCGCAATTTCGCGACGCATGACCAACGAGCCGGCGGGCGCATCAAACTCACGCGCCAGCCGATGCCCTGAATAAACGGCAGCCGCAATGGTTCCAGGCGCCAGGCAGTCCCCCACCAATGCGACCGACTCAATACCCGCCTCAAAGCGTTGCTCGGTTGCATCGTTAAGAGCCTGGTACAGGCCTTGCTCAGGCTCACGGGAGGTCACCAGCAACAAGGACGCCACGGGAATGAACCTTGGCCGGCCGGTGTACATACAGCTGGCAACCGCACCTTCAGGCGTTACCGCCGCCAGCGAGTGGGAGGCGATGATCGTGACATTGAGTTCCAACAGGCGACGCTGGATGCGGTGTTGTTCAAGCGTGTTATGGGTCCAGGTCGCCACATCCGGCGCCGGGGTAACAAAGATCACCTCCACGCCCTGCGCTACCAACTGCTCTGCCAACACACTGCCCATGTAGTAGTGGTCATCATCGAACAGCAGCACCGGTGAAGCCGGGACTGTCCCGGCCAGCAGATCATCCGGGGTCAATACCGGCAAATGTTCCAACCCCGGCAAGGCCTGGCGCAATGCACGCCCCAGACCATCGGTGCGCCAGCGCGAACCGGTGGCGATAAACACGTGGGCGGCGGCGAAGTCCAACACGTCCTGGGCTTGTAGCTGACTTTCTCGATATATCTCTACTGAAGGCAATCGGCTGAGGGCGTCCAGCCGGTAGTCGAGCACCCGTGACCAACTCGCCAAACCCGGCAGCCTGGCTTCAAGAGACACGCGCCCGCCCAGCGTGCGCGTGCCTTCGACCAGTGCCACCTCCATGCCCCGCGCGCCCAGTATCCGCGCGCATTCCAGGCCGGCAGGCCCTGCCCCGACCACCAGCGCGCGCGCAGGGTTATGCGCACGGGGTGCCGACTCAGGGTGCCAGCCACGCCGCCATTCTTCACCCAGGGTGGGGTTTTGCGTGCAGCGCAGCGGGGTGCTGGTGTGGTCACCACTGACACAGACGTTGCAGCCGATGCATTCGCGTATCTCCTCCAGACGCCCTTGCTCTATCTTCTTTGGCAAGAAGGGATCGGCAATCGAGGGGCGGGCAGCGCCGATCAGGTCCAACACGCCTCGACGCACCAATGAGACCATGGTGTCCGGTGAGGTGAACCGGCCCACGCCCACCACCGGTTTGGTGGTGAGCGCTTTGAGCCCAAGAAGGAACGCCTCTTGAAAACCTTCAGGGGCAAACCGTGAGGTCACGCTGTCGTTGGACCAGTCGGCAACGTTGACATCCCACAGGTCCGGCAGCTCCGCCAACAGCGAAAAAATCTCGCGGCCTTCGCCCTCGCAGGCCAGCCCACCAGCGACCTGTTCATCCACTGCCAGCCGCACGGCGACTGCGCAACGATCACCCACCACATCGCGGGTATCTTCAATCAGTTCACGCAACAGCCGTACACGATTCTCCAACACCCCACCGTACTCATCGGTGCGCCGGTTATTGCGCGGGGTCAGAAAGTGAAACGGCAGGCCAAGGTCGTGGCCGGCATACACGTAGATGATGTCGAAACCCGCCTGGCGTGCCCGTAACGCGGCAGCGCGATGCATCTGGCGCAGTTGTTTGATATCGGCGCGGCTCATGGCCCGGGCTTGCACCGGGTCGTAACCACGCACCGGTGTATTGGAAGGCGCCCAGGGGATTTCGCGGCTATAGCGATTGGGCGCCGAATAGCCATTGAACGCCAGTTCGACGCCGGCCAATGAGCCATGCAGATGGACGGCCTCACACATTTTCGCCAACGCCGGGATGTCGCGCTCATCCCATAAGCGCGCTTCTATATAGGGCGAAAACTCGCTCAGCGGGCTGATCTCGCACTCCTCCGTACACACCACCCCCCAACCCCCCTCGGCTTTGACCCCGCGCATGGCGGCCATGGCCGAGGGGTGCACATGGCCCATGCCATTACAGTGCGGCACTTGGTAAAAGCGATTACGCGTGCGAACCGGCCCAATGTGTACCGGCTCAAAAAGAATGTCATACCGAGGATCGCGCACAGGGCTACTCCCGAACCAATAAGTTCGCTAATGACAGTTAAATAAAAAGCGTTAGTTAAATAACGCTTAAGCGGTCAAGTCTGGGTGTAACCCACAAACGCCTGATGCAACTGGGCGATCGCATTCAAGTGCTCTTCCATTTCCGGGCCCAGTTGTTTGGACATATCGTTAATCAACAAGTGAGTCAGCGATAACATGGTGGCCGTCGAGTCCCATAACAAATCAAACTCGGTGGACACTCGAAATACTTCGTTAGCGTTGTGCTCAGCCCACTCACAAAAGTTGTCGGTTATCAGCGTAACCGCAATGCCGCGTTTACGTGCCGCTTGGCACAGCAGCAAAGACTGGCGGGAATGGCGTCGCGCCTCATAGACGATCAGCATTGAATCGGCAGGCGGCGCCAGCAACACCTCGCCGAAATGCCCTGACGCACCGTCCACCAGATGCACGCCTGTGCGCAGGTATTGCAACATGTGAACCATGGAGCAGGCGATGCCCCGCTCGGTGCCGAAACCGGCGACAAAAACCTGCGGGCTTTGCGCCAGCCTTGATGTCACCACGCGCCAAGGCTCGGTGCGGGTGTACTCGTAGACGCGCACCAACGCCGCGATCTCCAGTTGCAGGCTGTTGGCCAGCGGGTTGGCCTTGCCTTCTGCCTGGAACGCGCGCAGCCGGTCGCCGATCAGCCATGGGCTGTCACCCAGGTCGTCTTTGAGTTCGTGTTTAAGGTCTTTGAAATGCTTGTAGCCCAACGCCCGGCAGAATCGGCCGACGGTGGACTCGCTGATCTGGAGCTTGTGCGCCACCTGCGCCGAATTCTCGAACGGCAGGTCTTTGAGGTTCGCAAGGATATAGGCCGCCAGCGCTCGATAAGCCTGGGACCTGGATGACAACTGTTGTTCGAGGGATTTTTTTATGGATGTGCTCATGGCGTCCTCTCTGCATGGGCACAAACTGCTATTTTTCTGTCAAGTCGTCAACCGCGACTGAAAAGTTTCAGAAGTATCTTACAAAACCCCACCACCAGCGCAGTGTTACTTTTCCGGCATCGGCATCGGAAACGGCATCACATTGCTGGTGCCACGCGCTTCGCTGATCTTCGGCGTGCCCAGGCGCTCGACTTCATCGATGCGCACAATCGAATGCATCGGCACAAAGCTGCGCACCACGCCTTCAAATTGCGCCTTGAGTTTTTCTTCGCCCGGGTCGACGACCAACTGGGTGCGCTCGCCAAAGACGAACTCTTCCACTTCCAGGAAGCCCCACAGATCACTTTGATAGATCTGCTTGGCGTACATTTCGAACACCTGGCCCTGGTTGAGGAAAATCACCTTGTAGATTGGAGCTTCACGTTTGGTCATGGTGGGCGGATAACACATCGGGGATATAAAAGAGGGCGCGAACTATAGCATGGCACCCGATGCACAGCGCTAGGAACCAATGGGCATGCCCCCTATAATGCGCGGTTCTTTACCACCAGTTGATGATTCCCATGGCCAAGAAACTTTACATCGAAACCCACGGTTGCCAGATGAACGAGTACGACAGCTCGCGCATGGTCGACCTGCTGGGCGAACACCAGGCCCTGGAAGTCACTGCCCGCGCCGAAGATGCCGACGTCATCCTGCTCAATACCTGCTCGATCCGCGAGCGTGCCCAGGACCGTGTGTACTCCCAGCTGGGCCGCTGGCGTGAATTGAAACTGGCCAACCCGGACATGGTGATCGCCGTCGGCGGCTGCGTGGCCAGCCAGGAAGGCGCCGCGATCCGCGACCGCGCGCCCTATGTCGATGTGGTTTTCGGCCCGCAAACCCTGCACCGCCTGCCCGAAATGATCGACGCCGCCCGCATCACCAAGCTGCCGCAGGTGGACGTGTCGTTCCCGGAAATCGAAAAATTCGACCATTTGCCCGAACCGCGCATCGACGGGCCGAGTGCCTATGTGTCGGTGATGGAAGGCTGCAGCAAGTACTGCACCTTCTGCGTGGTGCCCTACACCCGTGGCGAAGAGGTCAGCCGGCCGTTTGACGACGTCCTGGCGGAAATCATCCACCTGGCCGAAAACGGCGTGCGTGAAGTGACTTTGCTGGGCCAGAACGTCAATGGCTATCGCGGCCAGACCCACGACGGGCGCCTGGCTGACCTCGCGGAGTTGATCCGCGTGGTGGCAGCGGTGGATGGCATCGAGCGTATTCGCTACACCACCTCGCACCCACTGGAGTTCTCCGACAGCCTGATCCAGGCGCACGCCGAGGTGCCGGAGCTGGTCAAGCACCTGCACTTGCCGGTGCAGTCGGGTTCGGACCGTATTCTGGCGGCGATGAAGCGTAACCACACGGCCCTGGAGTACAAATCCAAGCTGCGTAAATTGCGCGCCGCGGTGCCGGGCATCTGCATCAGCTCGGACTTCATCGTCGGTTTCCCTGGCGAGACCGAGAAAGATTTCGAGCAGACCATGAAGCTGATCGAAGACGTCGGTTTCGACTTCTCCTATTCCTTCGTTTACAGCCAGCGCCCGGGCACCCCGGCGGCCGACCTGCTCGACGAAACCCCGGAAGCGCTAAAAAAAGAACGCCTCAATGCGTTGCAGCACCGCTTGAACCAGCAGGGTTTCGAGATCAGCCGACAAATGGTCGGGTCGATCCAACGCATTCTGGTCACCGACTATTCGAAAAAGGACCCGGGCGAGCTGCAAGGCCGCACCGAGAACAACCGAATCGTCAATTTCCGCTGCGACACCCCAACCCTGATCGGCCAGTTTGCCGATGTGCACATCGATGCGGCGCAACCGCACTCGCTGCGCGGGTCGCTGGTGAACTGATTGCTCTGACCTGATGAAGATCAAAATGTGGGAGCTGGCTTGCCTGCGATAGCGGTGGGCCAGTTAACACAATTGGCACTGATACACCGCAATCGCAGGCAAGCCAGCTCCCACAGTGGATTTTCATGGTTCTTGAGATTGAGCCAGCCTATATAAGTGCTTTCGCACGCCGAGCGCTGGCGTTATCCTCTCCTTCACCTAAACAGCCAAAGGGCGGCTAAAAGCAACCTTGAACGCACCCATAGCAGAACCCCATCGTTTTATCCTCGAGCCGTTTGAGGCTCGCCGTTTCGCCAACCTGTGCGGACAGTTCGACGAGCACCTGCGCCTGATCGAACAACGCCTGAGCATCGAGATCCGCAACCGCGGCAATCAGTTCGAGCTAATTGGTGAACCCCAGCACACCACGTCTGCAGAAAACCTGCTCCGCCGCCTCTACCGCGAAACCAAGGGTAGTGAGTTGTCGCCGGAAACCGTGCACCTGTACTTACAGGAATCGGCCGTGGAAGACCTGGCCAACAACCCGGTAGCCGAAGCCAGCGTGGCCCTGCGAACCAAAAAAGGCATGATTCGCCCAAAGGGCTTGAATCAGCAGAAGTACGTCAAGGCAATCCTCGGTAACGATATCAATTTCGGCATCGGCCCCGCCGGTACCGGCAAGACCTACCTGGCCGTGGCCTGTGCGGTCGACGCCCTTGAGCGCGAGCAAGTGCGGCGCATCCTGCTGGTGCGCCCGGCGGTCGAGGCTGGCGAGAAGCTTGGCTTCCTGCCCGGCGACCTGGCCCAGAAGATCGACCCGTACCTGCGCCCGCTCTACGACGCGCTGTACGAGATGCTTGGCTTTGAATACGTGGCCAAGCTGATTGAACGTCAGGTGATCGAGATCGCCCCGCTGGCCTACATGCGTGGCCGCACCTTGAGCAACAGTTTCATCATCCTCGACGAAAGCCAGAACACCACGGTCGAGCAAATGAAGATGTTCCTGACCCGCATCGGGTTTGGCTCTACGGCCATCATCACCGGCGACATTACCCAGGTTGACCTGCCCAAGGGCACCAAGTCAGGGTTGAGCCATGTGATTGAAGTGCTCAGGGACGTGCCGGGGATCAGTTTCACGCACTTCTCACCCAAGGACGTAGTGCGCCACCCGCTGGTACAGCGCATCGTCGAAGCCTACGAGCGCTTCGAACACCGTGATGACGGTTTGTCCAAGGACGCCCGCCACAATGCTTGAGCTAGACCTGCAGCTGGCCACTCACGCGCCCGCCCCCACTGAAGAACAATTCCGCCAATGGTGCGCGCTGGCCTTGCGCCAGCGCACCGCCGACTCGGAGCTGACCATTCGCCTGGTAGACGAGCCCGAAGGCCGTGAACTGAATCACACCTGGCGTCAAAAAGACTACGCGACCAACGTGCTGTCCTTCCCTGCCGACGTGCCGGATGAATTACTGGATATCCCGTTACTGGGCGACCTGGTGATCTGTGTCGAAGTGGTCGAGCGCGAGGCGAAGGAACAAGGCAAGGAACTTGAGGCCCATTGGGCACATCTAGTCATCCACGGCTGCTTGCATCTCTTGGGTTACGACCATATAGACGATGACGAAGCAGAAGAAATGGAAACACTGGAACAAACGTTGCTTGCTGAACTGGGTCACCCTGATCCGTATGCAGATGACGAAATCGAAACTACACCTAACTGAAACAACAAAGGATTTAGAGTAATCGCTATGAGCGAAGACCGATCGAGCAACGGGCAGAAGTCATGGCTGGGTAAACTGACCCAGGCTTTTGCCCACGAGCCGAAAAATCGCCAGGAGCTGCTGGAGCTGCTGCGCGAGGCCCATCAGAACAAGTTGCTGGACAGCGAAGCGCTGGCCATCGTCGAGGGCGCCATCCAGGTGGCTGACCTGCAAGTACGCGACATCATGGTCCCGCGCTCGCAGATGATCAGCATCAAGGCGACCCAGACCCCACGGGAGTTCCTCCCGGCCGTGATCGACTCGGCGCACTCGCGCTACCCGGTGATCGGTGAAAGCCATGACGACGTCATGGGCGTCCTGCTGGCCAAGGACCTGTTGCCGCTGATCCTCAAGGAAAACGGCGACAACTTCAACATCAAGGACCTGCTGCGCCCGGCCACCTTCGTGCCTGAATCCAAGCGCCTGAATGTGCTGCTGCGCGAATTTCGCGCCAACCACAATCACATGGCCATTGTGATCGACGAATACGGCGGCGTGGCGGGTCTTGTGACCATCGAAGACGTGCTTGAGCAAATCGTCGGCGACATCGAAGACGAGCACGACGTCGAAGAAGACAGCTACATCAAGCCGCTGCCCAGCGGTGATTTCCTGGTGAAGGCGCTGACGCCGATCGAGAACTTCAACGAGTTCTTCGACAGCGAATTCTCGGATGATGAGTTCGACACAGTGGGCGGTTTGGTGATGAGTGCGTTTGGGCACCTGCCAAAACGTAACGAAACCACTGAGATTGGCGCTTATCGCTTTCGCATTCTGAATGCGGATAGCCGTCGTATCCACTTGATCCGCCTGACTCCGATTGCCCGCTAAGGACTGACATGCGCCGTTTGATCGCACCCGGCTGGCCCGGTAACTTGCTGGCCGTGGTGGCTGGCGCTATCACTACCCTGGCGCTGGCGCCCTTCGATCTGTGGCCGTTCGCGCTGCTGGCGGTAGGGCTGTTCTACATCGGGCTGCGCGAGCTGACGCCACGCCAGGCCCTGGGCCGTGGCTGGTGTTTCGGTTTTGGCCTGTTTGGCGCCGGCACCAGTTGGATCTACTACAGCATCCACCACTTCGGCGGCGCTTCGGTGTTGCTGGCTGGCTTTTTGATGCTGCTGTTTACCGCCGCGATTGCCTGGTTCTTCGCCCTGCCCGCCTGGCTGTGGGCACGCTGGCTGCGTCGTAATGAGGCGCCGCTGGCCGATGCGCTGACCTTTGCGGCGCTGTGGGTTGGCCAGGAAGCGTTTCGTGGTTGGTTCCTGACCGGTTTCCCTTGGTTGTACTCCGGTTACAGCCAACTCGATGGCCCGCTCACAGGCCTGGCGCCACTGGGCGGCATGTGGCTGATCTCCTTCGCCCTGGCGCTGACGGCGGCCGTGCTGTGCAACCTGCCACGCCTGTTGGCAAGCAAGCGCAACGGCTTCATCGGCGCAGGCTTGGTGTTGCTGGTTGCACCCTGGGCCATCGGCCTGGCGCTCAAGCATCACGCCTGGACCTCGCCCTCCGGCGCACCGCTGACCGTGGCGGCGATTCAGGGCAATGTCGAACAGAGCATGAAATGGGACCCCGCGCAGATCGATGCGCAGTTGGCGCTGTACCGCGACATGAGCTTCAGCTCCAAGCCGGTGGACCTGCTGGTATGGCCGGAAACCGCGGTGCCGGTGCTCAAAGAATCCGTCGAAGGCTACCTGGGCATGATGGGCAAGTTTGCCGCCGACCGGCATACCGCGCTGATCACCGGCGTACCAATCCGCCAGGAAGTGCATCACCAGAAGCGCTACTTCAACGGCATCACGGTGGTGGGCGAAGGCGAAGGCACTTACCTCAAGCAAAAACTGGTGCCTTTTGGTGAGTACGTGCCGTTGCAAGACATGCTGCGCGGGCTGATCGCCTTCTTCGATTTGCCGATGTCGGACTTCGCCCGCGGCCCGTCCGATCAGGCGATGCTGCAGGCCAAGGGCTATCAGATTGCGCCGTTCATTTGCTATGAAGTGGTGTACCCGGAATTCGCCGCAGGCCTGTCGGCCCAGAGCGATTTGCTCCTGACCATCAGCAACGACACCTGGTTCGGCCGCTCCATTGGCCCGCTGCAACACCTGCAAATGGCGCAGATGCGTGCGCTGGAGGCGGGCCGCTGGATGATTCGCGCCACCAACAATGGCGTGACTGGCCTGATCAACCCGTTCGGGCAGATCACCGCGCAGATCCCGCAGTTTGAACGCGGAATTCTCTACGGCGAAGTGGTGCCGATGCACAACCTGACGCCGTACCTGCAATGGCGTTCGTGGCCGCTGATCATCGTGTGCCTGGGCTTGTTCGGCTGGGCGCTGCTGGCGGCCCGGATGTCTAAAACCGTCTAAAGAACGGCATAAAACCAATGTGGGAGCTGGCTTGCCTGCGATAGCGGTCAGCCAGCTAAACACAGGCCAACTGACACAACGCCATCGCAGGCAAGCCAGCTCCCACACTGGATCGGCTGCGCTTGGACTTATCGGTAAAACACCCGATACCCCACCTGCCCCACCGCCTCATTGATCAACTGCCCGCTACGCCACACCGATACAAACTCCGGCATCCAGCCGCCCAGTGGCCGCGCGTTGTCTACGCCCAAAAAGCCAACCGGCCCTGGCACTACCGTAAAACCGGCCTTCTCGAAGCTCCATACCGCACGCGGCATATGCCAGGCCTGTGTCACCACCACCACGCGCTTGATGCCTTGCGGCAACAGAATCTCGGCGCTCATCTGCGCGTTTTCCCAGGTGGTGCGGCTGCGCTCTTCTTTCCAGCGCACCGTAACGCCAAAGTCATCCTGCATCGACACGGCCATCAGCTCGGCCTCACTGGGTGGCGTGCCGTAGTGCAAGCCGCCGCTGGTCAGCACCGGCAAGCCAGAGGCCTTGGCCAGGCGCGCGGCATAACGCTGGCGCTCAAGCCCTGTGCCGGTGGGTTGATCGGAGCCCCACGCAGGGTCGCCGCGTTCACGCCCGGAACCCAGCACCACAATCGCATCGGCGCGCTGGGCCAGCGTCACCCAGTCTTCGCGGGCCAACGGTGGCTCGGTCTCCAGCGCATGCGCGCCCCATTGCACCATCACCGGCAGGCTGATCAACCATAGCCCTCCCAGCCCTACAGCAAAGCAGCACCCGGCCAGGCGCGGACGACTTTTACGCAACCACCAGGCAACCGCCAGCAACAGCAAAAAAATGCCGGGCGGCAAGAGCAATTGTTTAATGAAATAACGAAAAGGCATCGGGCATCTCCAAAGATGCCCGAAGCCTAGATGCAACGGGGTTCAGCGACAATCTTTACCAACCTGTTTCGAGACGACTCAACGGATAACGCGGTGCTCCACGTTTACCGTACGGCCCGACGCTTATCGGGACCGCGACCAGCAGACACATCTTTCAGCCAGATCACCTTGGCCGAACGCGAAGGCTCTTGGGCGGGCGGGGCAGCCCGTTCCTGAGAGGCACGGTGGTGATTCAATTCCAGGTAGCACTTGATCAGTTCAAGTTCAGCCTGGCTCAAGCCTCGCAACTCCAGCTCCAGAGGCCGTTCATCACGCAATCGGCCTGCGGTTCTTGCGGCATCCAATGCCCGACCCAAACGGTCGATCAGTCCTTCATATAATTGCGGTTTCTTTAAAGTTCGCTGCGATTCAACCATCCCCTCACCTCATTGAAGATAAGACTCACTCCCCAATAAACAGCGTAGTCCCCGTGGCTGCGCCTGCCTCGCGCCGCGACAGACGGCCCTCGCCGCGCAATCAGGGTTTCCCTCGATAGAGTGGGGTCATGTATGCTACGGCGCTTCCTGTAACTCCACTTCCCGCAGGGTTTGGGCACGGACGCGCCGCTTTTTGGTGTCGATCAACCTGAATGTTGTACCGAAGAGGATTAGGCCACCCCTATTCAGTTCAAAAGTAGCCATGCACGAACAATATCAGCCCCGTGAAATAGAAAATGCCGCCCAAACCTTCTGGGACGAGCAAAAGTCCTTTGAAGTCAGTGAACAGCCAGGCAAGGAGACTTACTACTGCCTATCGATGTTCCCTTACCCCAGCGGCAAGCTACACATGGGGCACGTGCGTAACTACACCATCGGCGACGTGATTTCCCGCTATCAGCGCATGCTCGGCAAAAATGTCCTGCAACCTATGGGTTGGGACGCCTTCGGCATGCCGGCGGAAAACGCCGCGATGAAAAACAACGTGGCGCCCGCCAAGTGGACCTACGAAAACATCGCCTACATGAAAACCCAGCTGCGTAGCCTGGGCCTGGCGGTGGACTGGTCCCGCGAAGTGACCACCTGCAAGCCCGATTACTACCGCTGGGAACAGTGGCTGTTCACGCGCCTGTTCGAAAAAGGCGTGATCTACCGTAAAAACGGTACCGTGAACTGGGACCCGATCGACCAGACCGTACTGGCCAACGAGCAGGTGATCGACGGTCGCGGCTGGCGTTCCGGCGCGGTGATCGAAAAGCGCCAGATCCCGATGTACTACTTCAAGATCACGGCCTACGCCGATGAACTCTTGTCGAGCCTGGACGACATGCCGGGCTGGCCTGAACAGGTCAAGACCATGCAGCGTAACTGGATCGGCAAATCCAAAGGCATGGAAGTGCAGTTCCCGTACAACGTCGACTCGATCGGCGAAGCCGGCGCACTCAAAGTCTTCACCACCCGTGCGGATACCTTGATGGGCGCGACTTACGTCGCCGTGGCCGCCGAGCACCCGCTGGCTACCCAGGCCGCACAGAACAACCCTGAGCTGCAAGCGTTCATCGCAGAATGCAAAGGCGGCAGCGTGGCCGAAGCCGACGTTGCTACACAAGAGAAAAAAGGCCTGCCAACCGGTCTGTTCGTCGAGCACCCACTGACCGGCGAAAAACTGCCGGTGTGGGTCGCCAACTACGTGCTGATGCACTACGGCGATGGTGCAGTAATGGCTGTGCCGGCTCATGACGAGCGCGATTTCGAGTTCGCCACCAAGTACAGCCTGCCGATCAAGTCGGTCGTGCGTACCAGCTCGGGTGATACCAACCCGGCCCCGTGGCAAGACGCCTACGGCGAGCACGGCGAACTGATCAACTCCGGCGAATTCGACGGCCTGGACTTCCAGGGTGCGTTCGACGCCATCGAAGTCGCACTGATCAAGAAGAACCTCGGTGCCTCGCGTACCCAGTTCCGCCTGCGCGACTGGGGCATCAGCCGCCAGCGCTACTGGGGCTGCCCGATCCCGATCATCCACTGCGAAACCTGCGGTGACGTGCCGGTGCCGGAAGACCAGTTGCCGGTGCTACTGCCCGAAGACGTGGTGCCGGATGGCGCCGGTTCGCCATTGGCGCGCATGCCTGAGTTCTACGAGTGCACGTGCCCTAAATGCGGCGCACCTGCCAAGCGCGAAACCGACACCATGGACACCTTCGTGGAGTCCTCGTGGTATTACGCCCGCTACGCCTCGCCACACTATGAAGGCGGCCTGGTAGAAAAATCCGCAGCCGACCACTGGTTGCCGGTGGACCAATACATCGGCGGCATCGAACACGCGATTCTTCACCTGCTTTATGCGCGCTTCTTCCACAAGCTGATGCGCGACGAAGGCCTGGTGAGCTCCGATGAGCCGTTCAAGAACCTGCTGACCCAAGGCATGGTGATCGCCGAGACTTACTATCGCCGCGAAGCCAATGGCGCCTACACCTGGTTCAACCCGGCGGACGTCGAGCTTGAGCGTGACAGCAAAGCCAAGGTGATCAGCGCCAAGCTGAAATCCGACGGCCTGCCGGTGGAAATCGGTGGCACCGAGAAAATGGCCAAGTCCAAGAACAACGGCGTCGACCCACAGTCGATGATCGATCAGTTCGGTGCCGACACCTGCCGCCTGTTCATGATGTTCGCTTCGCCGCCCGACATGAGCGCCGAATGGTCCGACTCCGGGGTTGAAGGCTCGCACCGCTTCCTCAAGCGCGTATGGCGCCTGGCGCACGCCCATGTCAGCCAGGGCCTGCCCGGCAAGCTGGACGTGGCATCGTTGAGCGATGAGCAAAAAGCCATTCGCCGCAGCACCCACCTGGCCATCCGCCAGGCCAGCCAGGACGTGGGCCAGAACCACAAGTTCAACACCGCCATCGCCCAGGTGATGACGCTGATGAACGTGCTGGAAAAAGCCCCGCAAGCCACCGAACAGGACCGCGCGCTGGTACAGGAAGGCCTGGAAGCCGTGGTGTTGCTGCTGGCACCAATCACGCCGCACATCAGCCATGAACTGTGGAGCCGCCTGGGCCACAGCGATGCGGTCATCGATGCGCGCTGGCCGGTTCAGGATGACAGCGCACTGGTACAAGACACATTGCAACTGGTTATCCAGGTTAACGGTAAACTGCGTGGCCAGATCGACATGCCTGCCAGTGCCAGCCGTGAAGACGTGGAAGCCGCAGCGCGCATCAACGAAAACGTGCTGCGCTTTACCGAAGGCCTGACGATCCGCAAAGTGATCGTAGTGCCGGGCAAACTGGTTAACATCGTCGCCAGCTAATCGGATCGGGCGCAGGGCTTGAGCCCTGCGCCGAACTAAACCTTTAAGGCCTCGATAAGGCCCACATGGTTTCAAGGGGAGCAACAAAATGATCAAACGCAATTTGCTGGTGATGGGCCTTGCTGTGCTGCTGAGCGCTTGCGGCTTCCAGCTGCGTGGCACCACCACCAATGAACTGAGCATCAAGGAACTGGACGTCAACGCGCGCAACGCTTACGGCGAGACCGTGACCCAGCTGCGCCAGACCCTGGAAAGCAGCGGTGTGCACGTCGGCTCCGGCGCAACCTACAAACTGAACCTGGTGGACGAGAAAGAAACCCAGCGTAACCTCAGCTACGCCAGTGCTGGCCGTGCGTCGGACATTGAGCTGAACACCCTGGTCGTCTATGAACTGCAAGGCCGCGATCACCTGCCATTGATGGGTGACAAGGTTGAAGTGCAGAAAGTCGTGAGCCACGACGGTAACAACCTGGTGGGCTCGGACTCGGAGATCATCCAGGTTCGCAAGGAAATGCGTCGTGAGCTGATCCAGCGCCTGATGATTCGTCTGCAACAGCTGACGCCAGAGAAACTGGCCGCCTTGCAACTGACCGCCGACAACAAGGCCAAGGCTGACGCCGACGCCCTGAAAGCTGCGCAGGAATACGAAGACAACACGCCGAAACAATCGCCTGCCGAAGTCCCTGTCGAGTAAGCCAGACGGGGCGCCCCTGGCGCCCCGTTTGCCCCGCCTATGAAACTTGCCCCCGCCCAACTCGCCAAACACCTGCAAGGTGGCCTCGCGCCTGTCTACATTGTCAGCGGTGATGACCCGCTGCTGTGCCAGGAAGCAGCCGACGCGATTCGCACCGCCGCACGCCAGCAAGGTTTCGATGAACGCCAGGTGTTCAGCGCCGACGCCAGTTTCGACTGGGGCACGCTGCTGCAAGCCGGTGCGAGCATGTCGTTGTTCGCCGAGAAACGCCTGCTGGAACTGCGTCTGCCTTCGGGCAAGCCGGGTGACAAAGGCGCCGCGGCGTTGATGGAATACTGCTCGCGACCGGCTGAGGACACGGTGCTGCTGATCAGCTTGCCCAAGCTCGATGGCAGCGCGCAGAAAACCAAGTGGGGCAAGGCGCTGGTAGAAGGCCCGCAAACCCAGTTCATCCAGATCTGGCCAGTGGACAGCAACCAGCTGCCGCAGTGGATACGTCAGCGCCTGTCCCAATCAGGGTTGTCGGCAACGCAAGATGCCGTCGAGCTGATCGCCGCCCGGGTCGAGGGCAACCTGCTTGCCGCCGCCCAGGAAATCGAAAAGCTCAAGCTGATGGCCGAGGACGGACAGATCACCGTCGAAACCGTCCAGGGCGCAGTCGCTGATAGCGCGCGCTTTGATGTGTTCGGCTTGGTGGACGCGATTCTCAACGGCGAACCCGCCCACGCCCTGCGCATGCTCGAAGGCTTGCGCGGCGAAGGCGTGGAACCACCGGTGATTCTGTGGGCACTGGCTCGAGAACTGCGGGTGCTGGCCAATATTGCCCTGCAATACAGCCAAGGCACACCGCTGGACAAATGCTTCAGCCAGGCCAGGCCGCCGGTGTGGGACAAGCGCAAACCCCTGATGAGCAAAGCCCTGCAACGCCACTCGGCGCAACGCTGGGCGCAGCTGTTATTGGAAGCGCAACGCATCGATGCGCAGATCAAAGGCCAGGCGGCCGGTTCGCCGTGGATGAGCCTGAGCCGTTTGTCACTGTTGATGTCCGGCCAACGCCTGACACTCCCCGCCGAATAACCCCACTGTCCACCGTGGGAGCTGGCTTGCCTGCGATAGCGGTGTGTCAGCCACTACATTTGTGCTGATGGACCGCTATCGCCGGCAAGCCAGCTCCCACATTGACCGTGCCCACTTGATAAAGTGAAACCGCCTACACATCGCCGGGCTTTACAGCCGCGCCACTTCGGCAGATGATTTGCACCGCTTCAACCCACCTCATAGAGAGTACCGACCATGAGCAAAAAGCCATCCAAGCATGGCCCCAACAAGGCCAAATCCATCATCGCCCAGCCACTGTTCCGCAGCCGTCAGGAACGCGCCGGCAAGGGCAAAGGCAGCTACCGCCGCGAAGCCTTCCAGTCTAATAGCTGGGAGGCTTCTTACTTTCTGGCTGCCTGAAGGCAAGTGCCCCTCCGGCATGATAAGGTCGGTACTTGATTTGTAATCCCTGGACCTGTGCATGCCCTCTAGCCTTTCCCGTCGTTGGCACCTTCGCCAACTGATCGCTGCCTCCAGCCTCATTCTGCTTGTCGCCTGCGCCGAGAAACCCACCGCCGCGGACGCGCAACCCTTGCCAAAACTCCAGACTGTGCCGGCCGTCGCGCCTGCCGTGGTTCCCCCGTTGGCCGTGGACAATCTTGATATCCAACCGACCCAGACTTTTGCCGAATGGCAGGCTGGTTTTCGTGCGCAAGCCTTAAACGCAGGCATTACGCCCGCCGTCTTTGATAACGCCTTTGCCGGCGTGACACCCGACATGGCAGTGATTCGCGCTGACCGCAGCCAGCCGGAGTTTTCCCGCCCAGTATGGGAATACCTCGACGGCGCCCTGTCGCCGGTACGCGTGCGTAATGGCCAAGCGTTGCTGATCAAATACGCCGATATCCTGCAGCGCATCGAAGAGCGTTATGGCGTTGATCGCCAGGCACTGGTTTCGGTGTGGGGCATGGAAAGCAACTTTGGCCAGTTCCAGGGCAATAATTCGGTGATCCGCTCCCTGGCAACCCTGGCCTATGAAGGCCGCCGCCCGGCATTCGCCCAGGCGCAACTGCTGGCGGCGCTGCAGATCATCCAGCATGGCGATATCTCTGCCGACCAGATGAAAGGCTCGTGGGCCGGGGCCATGGGCCAGACCCAGTTCATCCCGACCACCTACAACACCCACGCCGTGGATTTCGATGGCGACGGTCGCCGCGATATCTGGAACAGCCCGGGCGACGCCCTGGCCTCCACTGCGCACTACCTGCAAAGCTCCGGCTGGCAACGCGGCCAGCCATGGGGCTTTGAGGTGAAACAACTGCCGACGAACTTCGATTACGCCCTGGCCGACGGCGGCATACGCAAGACCGTTGGCGAGTGGATGAACCTCGGCATCCAGCTGCCACCTGGCGCAAGCATGCCGCCGAACGTCGAGCACCTGTCCGCCGCCCTGCTGTTGCCGGCAGGTTACCGTGGGCCGGCTTTCCTGGTGCTGGATAACTTCCGCGCGATCCTCAAGTACAACAACTCGTCGTCGTACGCGCTGGCCGTGGGCTTGCTCTCGGAGCGGTTTGCTGGCGGCGGCGTGATTCGTGGCGACTGGCCCAAGGATGAACTGCCGCTGAGTCGCTCACAGCGTATTGATTTGCAGACGGTGCTAAGCGCCAAGGGCTATGACGCGGGCAACCCGGACGGGATTATCGGCGCCAACACGCGCAAGGCGATCCGGGCGGCGCAGCAGTCGTTGGGCTGGCCGGCGGATGGGTTTCCGACAGTGAAGCTGCTGGAGTCGTTGCTGAGCCGTTAAGTCGGCCTATGGCGACTGCCGTCATCGCAGGCAAGCCAGCTCCCACCTTTGGAATGCAATTTCCTGTGGGAGCTGGCTTGCCTGCGATAGCACTCTCAGGGCTTGAACACTACATCCTGCTCCAACACCAACTGCTGCTCCCCCGCATCCAGGCGCACCAGCGCGCCCATCGGCAGCGTCAAGTTCGGATCGCAGTGCCCGCTGCGCCAGCCGGACAACACAGGAATGCACAGCGGCTCGAAGGTCTGCTTGAGCAGCCGCTCCAACGCCGCCTTATCCACCCCCGATACATCCCCGACCAACACGCCGGCCACCTGGGCCAGTTTGCCCGCCAGCCGCAAGTGCGTCAGCAGCCGGTCAATTCGATAGAGTGGCTCGTTGACGTCTTCTATAAACAGAATGATGCCTTCGGCGTCGATCTCAAACGCCGTGCCCATCACCGCGGCAATCATCGACAGGTTGCCGCCGAGCAAACGCCCACAGGCGACACCCGGCTCAATCGTGGTCAGTGGGTAAGCAACCGGGTGTGCCAGCACGCTGCACTCGCTCAGTTGCCCACGCAACATGCTGAACAACGATGACTCGGTGGGCTGCTGTTTGCCGCCGAGCAGGTCAGCGTTGAGCATCGGCCCGTGAAAGGTCACAAAACCCGCGTAGCGGTTGATGGCCAGGTGCAACGCGGTGATGTCGCTGTACCCCACGAACGGCTTTGGGTTGGCACCCATCAGGTCGAAATCGAGCTGATCCAGCAGACGCGGTGTGCCGTAGCCGCCACGCAGGCAGAAGATGGCATCGATCTCGGGATCGGCAAACGCAGCATGCAGGTCGCGCAGGCGCACCTCGTCGCTGCCGGCCAGGTAGCCGTCGCGCTCATACACACCGGGGAATATGCGCAGCTCATGCCCACGGGCGCGCATCCACTGGCCGGCTTTTTCCACATCCAGTGCGGCAGGGCCGGCGGGGGCGATCAGGCCAATTACGCCTTCGGGGCGCAGGGCAGGCACGGCAGCCGAGAGTTGAGTCGTCATCCATGGTTCTCCGTGGTTGGATTACCCAGGCACTCTAGCCAGTGATGGTTGCAAACAGAAGGGAGAAAAGGAGGGAAACTCTGTAGGAGCAGTTCGGCTGCTCCTACAGAGGGGACGCGTTTACGAAACCAGGCTCGCCTTGACCAGCTTGGCTTGCTCATCAGCGTGGTACGAGGAACGTACCAGCGGGCCGGAGGCGACGTTTTTGAAGCCCATCTTGTAACCTTCCTCGGCGAACCAGGCGAAGGTGTCCGGGTGTACAAAACGCTGCACCGGCAAGTGGCTGCGCGACGGTTGCAGGTACTGGCCGAGAGTCAGCATGTCGATGTCGTGTTCGCGCATGCGCTTCATGACTTCGATGACTTCTTCGTCGGTCTCGCCCAAGCCCAGCATCAGGCCGGATTTGGTCGGGATGTGCGGCATCATCTGCTTGAATTTTTGCAGCAGGGTCAGCGACCACTGGTAGTCCGAACCCGGACGCGCGGCCTTGTACAGGCGTGGCACGGTTTCCAGGTTGTGGTTGAACACATCCGGTGGCTCGGCGGCGGTGATTTCCAGCGCGACGTCCATGCGGCCACGGTAATCCGGCACCAGGGTTTCGAGCATCACGTTCGGCGACAGCTTGCGGATCTCGCGGATGCAGTCGGCAAAGTGCTGGGCACCGCCGTCACGCAGGTCATCGCGGTCTACGGAGGTGATCACCACGTATTTGAGTTTCAGGTCGGCAATGGCAATCGCCAGGCTTTCCGGCTCGTTGACGTCCAGTGGCTTCGGCCGGCCGTGGCCAACGTCGCAGAACGGGCAACGACGGGTGCAGATGTCACCCATGATCATGAAGGTGGCGGTGCCGCCGGAGAAGCATTCGCCCAGGTTCGGGCAGGAGGCTTCTTCGCACACGCTGTGCAGTTTGTGTTTGCGCAGCAGCGCCTTGATGCGGTCGACTTCCGGCGAAACCGGGATGCGCACGCGGATCCAGTCAGGCTTCTTCGGCAATTCGGTGGTCGGGATGATTTTCACCGGGATGCGTGCAACCTTCTCGGCGCCGCGCAGCTTGACGCCGGCTTCGACCTTGGCACGCGGGGCCGGGGCCGGACGCTCGGTGATGTCCAGCGTCGGGATCATGGTTTGCACTGCATCAGTAGTCATAATCAGTCGATTCCGCCCGTAAGGGTCGTCTGCTCAGCATAGTCGAGGTGTTTGACGAGCTGCGCACGCAGCCGGGCACTTACCTCGGCAAATTTAATCGGTGTGGCGTGGTCGCTCAGTTGCGTCATCGCCAGCCCGGCGTAACCGCACGGGTTGATGCGCCGAAACGGCGCCAGGTCCATGTCCACATTCAGGGCCAGGCCATGAAAGGAACAACCGTGGCGAATGCGCAAACCGAGGGAGGCGATTTTCGCGCCGTCCACGTATACACCGGGTGCATCGGGCTTGGCCGCGGCAGTCACGCCGTAACTGGCCAACAGCTCGATCAGGCAAGCCTCCATGCGGCTCACCAAGTCACGTACGCCATAGCCCAGCTTGCGTACGTCCAGCAGCAAATAAGCCACCAGCTGACCTGGGCCATGGTAAGTCACTTGGCCACCTCGGTCGACCTGCACCACCGGAATATCACCCGGCAGCAGCAGATGCTCAGCCTTGCCGGCCTGGCCCTGGGTGAAGACCGGCGGGTGTTCCACCAGCCAGATTTCATCCGGGGCCGAGGTGCCGCGCTCGTTGGTGAAGCGCTGCATGGCATGCCAGACCGGCTCGTAGGCCATCTGGCCGAGCTCGCGAAAGCCCAAAACCTGAGACATCACAACACCATGTGTACGAAGCCCGTGGCCCGCAGTTCACTGTTGATGTCGTAGAGCTGGTCTTGACCGGTCGCAACGATGTGCAACTGGATCGTGGTGTATTTACCGTTGGAGCTCAAACGCTCGTCTACCCGGTTGTCGTTGATCGTCGCGTGTTTACGCACGATCTCGAGGATCTTGTCTTTGTTGCCTACACCGGTATCGCTGATCACCTTGACGGGATAGTCCACGTTGGGGAATTCGATCTTTGGCGCCTTTACTTCTACTTCTTTATCGGTCATGGCAGAACAGCCTCGTAAGCGCTAAGCCGTGGCGACGGGCAAAGCCCCGCGCTGGATCAACGCGGGGCTTTGCAGGTGCGCACAATCAGTTGAACAAGCCGTAGAAGAATAGACGGATGCTATCCCACACGCGGCGGAAGATACCACCTTCGTCAACGGCGTCCAGTGCGATCAGGTCGGCGCTGTGCACCACCTTGTCATCGAGCTTCACTTCGACTTTACCGATCACGTCACCCTTGGCGATTGGAGCAACCAATTGCGGGTTCATGGTCATGCTGGCAGCGAGCTTTTTCAGCTGGCCTTTAGGCATGGTCAGGGTCAGGTCATCGGCCAGGCCGGCCTTGACTTGATGGGTCGCGCCTTTCCATACCGGGGCTTGAGCCAGCTCAGCGCCCTTCTGGTAGAAGGTCTGGGTTTCGAAGAAGCGGAAGCCGTAAGTCAGCAGCTTTTGCGTCTCGGCCGCACGGGCCTGCTCGCTGTTAGTGCCGAATACCACGGCGATCAGGCGCTGGCCGTCACGTACAGCGGACGACACCATGCAGTAGCCGGCTTCTTCGGTGTGGCCGGTTTTCAGACCGTCGACGGTCTTGTCACGCCACAGCAGCAGGTTGCGGTTAGGCTGCTTGATGTTGTTCCAGAAGAATTCCTTCTGGGAGTAGATCGCGTAGTGCACCGGGTCGACACGGATGATCGCGCGAGCCAGCAGGGCCATGTCGTGGGCCGACGAGTAGTGCTCTGGGTTCGGCAGGCCGGTCGGGTTCATGAAGTGGCTGTTGGACATGCCCAGGTCGCCGGCAGTCTTGTTCATCAAGTCGGCGAATGCGTCTTCGCTGCCGGCGATGTGCTCGGACAGGGCCACGCTGGCGTCATTACCGGACTGGATGATGATGCCGTGCAGCAGGTCGCTGACGGTGACTTGCGAACCGACCTTGATGAACATCCGCGAACCGCCGGTGCGCCACGCGTTTTCGCTGACGGTAACCGGGTCATTTTCGCCGATCTGGCCGCGACGGATTTCCAGGGTCGCGATGTAGGCCGTCATCAGTTTGGTCAGGCTGGCCGGGGGCAGGCGCTGGTCACCGTTGTTCTCGACCAGCACGTTGCCGCTGGCGGCATCCATGAGGACCCAGGCCTTGGCGGCCAATTGCGGGGAAGCTGGCACCATTTCAACCGCCCAGGCGGCCGGGGTGATGATCAGCGAAAGAAGCAGGCACGTGCGTTTGGCTAAGGTGGTGATGTTCATCCGTCTCTCGAAATTGCTTATGGAAACTTGCCCTCGCGGGCAAAACTATTCAGACAGCCCGCTGCCAGACTGTCGCGTGTTCGGTTGCCCGCTCACCCCTTGCCCCTGGGTTTTTATTGTTCACGAGCCAACAACCTGGGTTCAGGCGAACCTGAACCATCAATCCTTTTACTTATTCAGCCGTGACGACGCTGGGTTGCCCCAGGTTAGCCAGGCGCACACTGTTCTGTACTTGCGCCACTTCACTTGGCGAACCAATCGGTCCCATGCGCACACGGTGCAGGGTTTGCTGGTTACGCACGATGGAGCTGATAAATACTGGCGCGCTGACCATGCCGCTGAGCTTGGACCTTAACAGTTCTGCCGCATCCGGGTTGGCGAAAGCGCCGACCTGCAGGTACTGGCCACCGACTGTAGATGCCCCTGGCGCTGCATGCGGCACCACCACCGTATCCGGTGCGTGCTGCGCCGGTGGTGGCGTCCACTGCTCGATCTTGCCGGCCGAGGCGGTCACTTGTGGTTGCGGCGTTTGCGGCTCGTTGAGCATCAAAGGTGCCGGTTTGCCACGCTGAGCCCAGTACTGCGCGGGGTCGATACCTTCGACTTTCACGCGCGCAGTGCCGGTTTCGGCATAACCGAGTTTCTTCGCGGCGGCATAGGACAAGTCGATGATCCGGTCCGAATAGAACGGCCCACGGTCGTTGACCCGCAGGATCACCGTGCGGTTGTTGTCCAGGTTGGTCACGCGTACATAGCTGGGCAGCGGCAAGGTCTTGTGAGCCGCGCTCATGCCGTACAGGTCATACACTTCGCCGTTGGCGGTGTTCTGGCCATGGAATTTGGTGCCATACCAGGACGCCGTGCCCGTTTGCGAGTAGGTCTTGGATTCCTGCAGCGGAAAGTAATTCTTGCCCAGCACGGTATACGGGTTGGCTTTGTAAGGCCCGGTGTGCAGGGTCGGCGTGGCGTCCGGGATCTTCGATACGTCGACATCCCACCACGGCGCGCCGTCTTTGTGCGCGCGGTTGATGTCCAGACCCGGTTGGGCACGGACGATAGCCCCGCCCTTCTGCGCCGGGGCACGGCTGGTGGTGGAGGAGCAACTGACAACCAGCAAGGACAACGCGGCGAACGCCACCAGCTTGAGCGGTTTTTGGAACGGCGATACCCGCATTACTTGTTGCCCCGTGCTTGGACCAGCATGTCTGACAGCTGATGCACGGCCATGGCGTACATCACACTGCGGTTATAACGCGTGATTGCGTAAAAATTCTTCAGGCCCATCCAGTATTCCGGGCCATTTGCGCCTTCCAGGCGGAACGCCGTCACCGGCATATCATCGCGTGGCGCATTCTGACTCGACCAGCCCAGCGCTCGCAACTCCCCGACGGTCTTGACCGGCTCGATTCCCTGGGTCAAACCTTCGTCGGCGCGATCGCCCGTGACATCGGCGCGGATCACCACCGGTTCGCCGGCCACCCAGCCATGGCGCTTGAAGTAGCTGGCCACGCTGCCAATGGCATCGTCCGGGTTGCTCCAGATATTGATGTGGCCATCGCCGTCGAAATCCACCGCGTATGCCCGAAAACTGCTCGGCATAAACTGCGGCAGGCCCATCGCCCCGGCGTAGGAGCCTTTGAGGGTCAACGGGTCGACCTGTTCTTCACGGGCCAGCAGCAGGAATTCACGCAGCTCCTTGCGGAAAAACTCGGCACGTGGCGGGTAATCGAAGCCCAGGGTCGACAAGGCGTCGATCACCCGGTAGCTGCCGGTGTTGCGCCCGTAAAAGGTTTCGATGCCGATGATGGCGACGATCACCTGGGCCGGCACGCCGTATTCCTGCTCGGCGCGCGCCAGCACTGCTTCGTGCTGGCGCCAGAAGTCCACGCCCCGCGCCACACGGGCGTCGGTGAGGAACATCGGGCGATAGTCTTTCCACTGTTTGACGCGCTCGGCGGGACGCGAGATCGCGTCGAGGATCGCCTGCTTGCGCTGGGCTTCGCGGAACACGCCCATCAGTTGTTCACCGGCGAAACCGTAGTCGCGGGTCATTTCACCGACAAATTCGGCGACCTGGGGTGAACCATCGTAGTCACCGGCCTGCACCTCTTGCGTCGCGCCCAGCAGCCCAATCAGGCCCATCCAGGACGCGTGCCGAGTCGCCCAGCCGCGCATTACTTGCATTGACATCTTCACCTTATTCAAACCTGCGCGATCCACTTGCGATGCGTGTGAATCGACATCAAAACCCCAAACGCTGACAGCAATGTCACCAGCGAAGTTCCGCCGTAGCTAATGAACGGCAACGGCACCCCAACCACCGGCAACAGGCCACTGACCATACCGATGTTGACGAAAACGTAAACAAAAAAAGTCATGGTCAGGCTGCCGGCGAGCAATTTGCCGAACAGCGTCTGCGCCTGGGCAGTGATCACCAGGCCGCGCCCGATCAACAACACATAGATCAGCAACAGGGCGCAAATGCCCACCAGGCCGAACTCTTCGCCCAATACCGCAATAATGAAGTCGGTGTGGCTCTCGGGCAAAAAGTCCAAGTGCGACTGCGTGCCCAGCAACCAGCCCTTACCAAATACGCCACCGGAACCGATGGCCGCCTTGGACTGGATGATGTTCCAGCCGGTGCCCAGCGGGTCGCTTTCCGGGTCAAGGAAGGTCAGGATCCGCTGCTTCTGGTAGTCGTGCATAAAGAAGAACCACATCGCCACGGCGACCGGGATGGCGGCGGCCAGCACGCTGAGGATCCAGCGCCAGCGCAGGCCGCCCATAAACAGCACGAACGCGCCGCCCGCGAGAATCAGCAGCGAGGTGCCGAGGTCGGGCTGGCGCACGATCAGGATAAACGGCACGCCGATCAGGATCAGGCTCACCCCCACGTGCTTGAGTTGCGGCGGCAAGGTGCGCTTGGACAGGTACCAGGCGATGGTCGCCGGCATCAGGATCTTGAGGAATTCCGAGGGCTGGAAGCGAATCACCCCGGGTATGTTGATCCAGCGCGTCGCGCCCATGGCGTTGTGGCCCATGACATCCACCACCACCAGCAGCAATACGCCGACGACATACCCCAAGGGCACCCAGCGCGCCATGAACCGCGGCTCCAGCTGGGCGATCACCACCATCGACAGCAGGCCCAGGCCGAACGAGGACGCTTGCTTGATCAGCAGGTCCCAGTTCTTGCCGCTGGCCGAATACAGCACGAACAGGCTACCGGCCGCGAGGGTCAGCAACAGAATCAGCAAAGGGCCATCAATGTGCATGCGTTGCAGCAACGTCGCACGGCGACGCATCACATCCTCACTGGAGAGGATGCGGTCAAAATTACTCTTCACGGGCCGTAACCTCGGTGCTTGAAGGGGGGCCGCCATATTCGGATTTGAGCCTGCCGTCGTCGGCCAACAGCCATGCGTCCATGATCTGACGCACCACAGGCGCTGCGACGCCGGAGCCGGACTCGCCGTTCTCGACCATCACCGCCACCACGATTTTCGGGTCGTCGGCCGGCGCAAAGCCGACAAACAAGGCGTGGTCGCGGTGACGCTCCTGAACCTTGGAGCGGTCGTATTTCTCGCCCTGCTTGATCGCCACCACCTGGGCCGTACCGCTTTTGCCGGCAATGCGGTATTGCGCACCGACCGCGGCCTTGCGCGCGGTGCCACGGGCGCCGTGCATCACTTGCTGCATGCCGTGGTTGACCTTGGTCCAGTCGGACGGGTCGCGCAGCACGATGTCGGGAATCGGGTTTTCATCCACAGGCTTCTGGCCTTCGATGGTCTTGGCCAAGTGCGGGCGGTTCCACACGCCTTTGTTGGCCACCAGCGCGGTGGCCTGGGCCAGTTGCAGCGGTGTGGCCTGCATGTAGCCCTGGCCGATGCCAAGGATCAGCGTTTCGCCCGGGAACCACGCCTGGCGACGGGTCGCACGCTTCCACTCGCGCGATGGCATCAGGCCAGGGGATTCTTCGAACATATCCAGGGAGACTTTCTGACCGAGGCCGAACTTGCCCATATAGGCAGACAGCCGATCAATCCCCAGCTTGTGGGCCAGGTCATAAAAATAGGTGTCGTTGGAGCGCATGATCGCGGTGTCCAGGTCGACATAGCCGTCACCGGTGCGGTTCCAGTTACGGTATTTGTGATCGTAGTTGGGCAACATGTAGTAGCCGGGGTCGAACACCCGACTCGAGGCCGTGACCACACCCGAATCCAGGCCGGCAATCGCCACCGCCGGTTTGATCGTCGAGCCCGGCGGATACAGCCCGCGCAGCACACGGTTGAACAACGGCCGGTCAATGGAATCACGCAGTTCGGCGTAGGCCTTGAAGCTGATACCGGTCACAAACAGGTTCGGGTCGAAACTCGGCTGGCTGACCATCGCCAGCACTTCGCCAGTGGCCGGGTTGAGCGCCACGACGGCGCCACGACGTCCGCCCAGGGCCATCTCCGCCGCTTCCTGCAACTTGATGTCCAGGCTCAGCACAATGTCTTTGCCAGGGATCGGGTCGGTGCGCTTGAGCACGCGCAGCACGCGGCCACGGGCGTTGGTCTCAACTTCTTCGTAACCGACCTGGCCGTGCAGCTCCGGCTCGTAGAAACGCTCGATGCCGGTTTTGCCAATATGGTGGGTGCCGCTGTAATTCACCGGATCGAGGCTTTTAAGCTCTTTCTCGTTGATGCGCCCCATATAGCCCACGGAGTGCGCAAAGTGCGCACCTTGCGGGTAATGCCGCACCAACTGCGCCACCACCTCTACACCCGGCAGGCGAAACTGGTTCACCGCGATGCGCGCGATCTGTTCTTCGTTGAGCTCGAACAGGATCGGCACCGGCTCGAACGGCCGACGCCCCTGCTTCATGCGTTTTTCGAAGATCACCCGGTCTTCCGGTGTCAGCTGCAGCACCTCCACGATCACATCGAGGATCTGCTGCCAGTCGCCGGAACGCTCGCGGGTCATGCTCAAGCTGAAGCTGGGTCGGTTGTCCGCCACCACTACGCCATTGCGGTCGAAAATCAGCCCACGGGTCGGCGGAATCGGCTGCACATGCACCCGGTTGTTTTCCGACAAGGTGGAGTGATAGTCGTACTGGATCACCTGCAGGTAATACAGGCGCGCAATCAGCACCGCAATCAGACCCACCACCAAAAAAGCGCCAAACACCACGCGTGCGCGTACCAGACGTGCGTCTTTCTCGTGGTCCTTGATGCGGATTGGCTGGGTCATCGGCAATGGCGCAGATTATTTGTGGTAAGGGTGCCCGGACAGAACTGTCCAGGCGCGATACAGCTGTTCACCGATCAGAATCCTTACCAACGGGTGCGGCAACGTGAGTGCCGACAGCGACCAGCGCTGGTCCGCCCGCGCGCAGACTTCCGGCGCCAGCCCTTCGGGGCCGCCGACCATGAAGTTGACGGTACGCGAGTCCAGGCGCCAGCGGTCCAGTTCCACCGCCAACTGCTCGGTGCTCCAGGGCTTGCCGTGCACCTCGAGGGTGACGATGCGCTCGTTGGGGCCGACCTTGGCCAGCATGGCTTCGCCTTCCTGACGGATAAAGCGCGCCACGTCGGCATTCTTGCCCCGGGTGTTGAGCGGTATTTCCACCAGCTCCAGCGACAGCTCAGCGGGCAGACGCTTGGCATACTCGTGCCAGCCTTCTTCCACCCACTTGGGCATGCGTGAACCGACAGCGATCAGACGCAGGCGCACAGCCGTTCCTTATTCCTGGTCTTTGTTGAGCTTGTCGAAGTGCGCGTGGCCCACTTCCGGGCTGTGGTGCTTCCCATCGGCCGCGCGGCTCTGCTCGGCGCCTTTCCACAGACGTTCCAGGTCGTAGAACTGACGGGCGTTGCTGGTCATCATGTGAACGATCACGTCGTCCATGTCCAGCAGTACCCAGTCGCTGTCGCCCTTGCCTTCTTCACCCAGTGGCTTGACGCCCTGGGCTTTGACGGCTTCGCGAACCTTGTCGAGCATCGCGCCGATCTGGCGGTTGGAAGTACCGGTAGCAATGATCATGAAGTCGGTGATGCTTTGTTTATCGCGCACGTCCAGCACCTGGATGTCCTGGGCTTTAACGTCTTCCAGGGCCGCCACGGCGACTTTTACCAGCTCTTCGCCAGCCAGCTCAGGGCCGGTGTGCGCTTCTACTGGCAGCGGGGCGCTTTTGAAAGTGCCTTTGCGCTTAACTTTGCTTACGTCTTTGTTCGTCATATAAAACTCGTTTTGCTCGTATGTTCGGGCGCTCGCTGCACGAATGTTCGTGCGATCAAGCGCGCCTTTTCAGTTCGACGCACGGTAAAGCCCGTGCGCATCGATGTAGGCCAGGACCGCGTCAGGCACCAGGAAACGTACCGACTTCCCGCTGGCCAGCAGTTGACGGATCTGGGTGGCGGACACCGCAAGCGGGGTCTGCCAGACGAATGCAATATTCCCGTTCGGCCCGGTCAGGGCCAAGGGGTCACTTACCGACCGCGCGGCCAGCAGGTTGCGCAAGGCATCCGGCGGTTCGCTGTCGGCATCCGGGCGTTGCAAAACCAGGATGTGGCAATGCTGGAGGAGTTCCTCCCAGCGATGCCAAGAGGGCAGGCCGCAAAATGCGTCCCAGCCCAAAAGCAGAAACAACTGGTCATCTGCGGCCAACTCGGCGCGCATCAGTTCCAGGGTGTCGACAGTGTAGGACGGTTTATCGCGTTTGAGTTCGCGGTCGTCCACCACCAGCGGCGGTATACCTTCTACAGCCAGGCGCACCATTTCCAAGCGTTGCTGCGCAGACACCTGCGGCATATCGCGATGGGGCGGGCGCGCATTGGGCATCACGCGCAACTCATCCAGCGCGAGGGCATCCGCGACTTCCAGGGCACTGCGCAAATGGCCGATGTGCACGGGGTCGAAGGTGCCGCCGAGCAGCCCGATGCGTTTACCCATCAAGTGCGCACATGACCGTCGCCGAACACCACGTACTTCTCGCTGGTCAGGCCTTCCAGGCCAACCGGGCCGCGTGCGTGGAGCTTGTCGGTGGAAATGCCAATCTCCGCGCCCAGGCCATACTCGAAGCCGTCGGCAAAACGCGTCGAGGCGTTGATCATCACCGAGGCGGAATCCACTTCGGTGAGGAAACGCCGGGCATCGCTGAAATGCTCGGAAACAATAGCGTCGGTGTGCTTGGAGCCGTATTTATTGATGTGTTCGATGGCCTGGTCCAGGTCGTCGACGATGCGGATCGACAGGATCGGCGCCGTGTACTCGGTGTACCAGTCTTCTTCAGTCGCTTCGATCACGTCCGCGCCCAGCAGCGCACGGGTGCGTTCGCAGCCACGCAGTTCCACGCCCTTGTCACGGTAGATGGCAGCCAGCGGCGGCAGCACGCGCGCGGCAATGCCGGCGTGTACCAGCAGGGTTTCCATGGTGTTGCACGGCGCGTAACGGTGGGTCTTGGCGTTGTCGGCGATGCGGATCGCCTTGTCGAGGTCGGCCGCGATGTCGATGTACACATGGCACACGCCGTCCAGGTGCTTGATGACCGGCACCTTGGCATCACGGCTGACGCGTTCGATCAGGCTCTTGCCACCGCGCGGCACGATCACGTCGACAAATTCCGGCATGGTGATCAAGGCGCCCACGGCGGCGCGGTCGGTGGTTTCCACCACCTGCACCACTTCGGCCGGCAACTCGGCCACAGCCAGGCCTTGCTGGATGCACACGGCAATGGCGCGGTTGGAATTGATTGCCTCGGAACCGCCACGCAGGATGGTGGCGTTGCCCGACTTGAGGCACAGGCTCGCGGCGTCGATGGTCACGTTCGGGCGCGACTCATAGATGATGCCGATCACGCCCAGGGGCACGCGCATCTTGCCCACCTGAATACCGGACGGCAGGTAACGCATATCGCGGATTTCACCGATGGGGTCAGGCAGCTTGGCCACCTGACGCAGGCCTTCGATCATGTCGTCGATACGTGCAGGAGTCAGCGCCAGGCGGTCCAGCAGCGCAGGTTCCAGGCCACTGGCGCGGCCGTTGGCCAGGTCCAGTTCGTTGGCGGCGGCCAACTCGGAGCGCGAAGCATCCAGAGCATCGGCGGCAGCCAGCAAGGCACGGTTCTTCTGCGCAGTGCTCGCACGGGCGATCAACCGCGAGGCCTGCCGGGCAGCGCGACCCAGGCGGGTCATGTAGTCAAGAACGGACTCAGTCATGGTCAGGGAGTCTTGGCAAAGAGGAAAGCGGCAGATTATAGCTGTGACGCCGCCCGACTGACAGCGGTGAGGGGCGGATGGTCGAAATGAACTGTAAAAACTTAGGGTTCAGCGGTAATTAAGGTGGGAGTTGTTATTATTCGGTCACATTTAGCCGTATTAACCCTTACCGCCATGTCCAGTTTTGCCCCCCAACTGCCCGCCAGCGCCCTGCCCGACAGCTTCTTCGACCGTGACGCGCAAATACTTGCGCGCGAATTGCTCGGCAAAGTCATCCGCCACCGCGTCGGTGAAACTTGGCTTTCGGCGCGAATTATCGAAACCGAAGCCTATTACGTGGCCGAAAAAGGCAGCCATGCCTCACTCGGTTACACAGAAAAGCGTAAGGCTTTGTTTCTGGATGGTGGGCACATCTACATGTACTACGCCCGTGGCGGCGATTCGCTGAACTTCAGCGCTCACGGCCCCGGCAATGCGGTGCTGATCAAATCGGCTTATCCGTGGGTCGATGCGGTGTCCGGCCCGGCGAGCCTGGCGCAGATGCTGCTCAACAACCCGGACGCCAATGGCCACCCACGCCCATCGCAAAAGCTCTGCGCCGGCCAAACGCTGCTGTGCAAAGCCCTGGGCCTGAAAGTGCCGATGTGGGACGCCAAGCGCTTCGACCAGGAACGGCTGTTTGTTGAAGACGTGGGCCAAACCCCGACGCAGATCATCCAGACCACCCGCCTGGGCATTCCCAGCGGGCGCGATGAACACCTGATGTACCGCTTCGTGGATGCGGGTTATGCGCCGTATTGCACCCGGAACCCGCTGCGCCGGGGCCAGGTCGAAGGCTGTGATTATTTTTTGATTTGAACAGACAGAAGCAGCCCAGCACATCGAATGTGGGAGCTGGCTTGCCTGCGATAGCGGTTGAACATTCACTGTCGAGGTGACTGACACACCGCCATCGCAGGCAAGCCAGCTCCCACAGTTGATCGCCACTGCCGACATAAATGGAGTGAAGTTTTATGGGCCAATGGCTCGATAGCATTACCGGCTGGCTCACACTGAACCCCGAATGGCTGGCGGTGGCGGTATTTATCGTCGCGTGCGTTGAGTGCCTGGCCATCGCCGGTCTGATCGTGCCAGGCACCGTCTTGCTGTTTGCCATTGCGGCGCTGGCCGGCAGCGGTGCGCTGTCGCTAAGCGAAACCTTGCTGCTGGGCTTTCTCGGCGGCTTGCTCGGCGACGGGATTTCCTACTACCTGGGCCGACACTTCCATCAGAACATCCGGCGCCTGCCCGGTTTACGCCACCACCCGGAATGGATGAACGGCGCCGAAACCTACTTCCACAAGTACGGCATCGCCAGCCTGCTGGTCGGGCGTTTCATCGGCCCGCTGCGCCCCATGCTGCCAATGGTAGCGGGCATGTGCGACATGCCGTTCCCACGGTTTGCCGCCGTCAGCGTGGTGGCCGCGGCCGGTTGGTCGGTGGCCTACCTGCTGCCGGGCTGGGCCACCGGCGCCGCCTTCCGCCTGCCGCTGCCGGAAGGTTTCTGGCTGGAAGCCGGGATTGTGGCCGGGTGTATCGCGGTGTTGCTGGGGCTGAGCTTGAACAGCAGCCTGCGCGGCCATCGTCGCGCCACCGTGTGGGTCGGCTGCGCCAGCCTGACCTTGTTGATCGCCCTGTTTATCGGCTATCCCCACCTCAATCACTTCGACCAGGGCCTTAGTGCGCTGGTGCAGGAGCATCGCAGCCCGTGGCTGGACGAGGTGATGGTGCGGATTACCCAATTGGGTGAATTCCGGAAGATGTTTATCGCCAGTGCGATTTTCACTGGCCTGCTGTTGGTGGCGCGGCAATGGCGGCATGCCGTGTTCGTCGGCGCTACGTTGGCGGGGGCGGCGGTGATCAACACCGGCACCAAGCTGTTTTTCGCCCGTGGCCGCCCGGAAATTCTCACCGACCCACTGACCAGTTTCAGCATGCCCAGCGGCCACGCCTCCGGCGCCTTTGCCTTCTTCCTCGCACTGGCGGTGCTGGCCGGGCGCGGGCAACCCACGCGCCTGCGCCTGACCTGGATGTTGCTGGGCTGTATTCCCGCCGCGTTCATTGCCTTGTCGCGGGTGTATCTGGGTGCGCATTGGCCGACGGACATTCTCGCCGGCACATTGCTGGCAATGACGGTGTGCGCTTTCAGCCTGGCCATCAGCCAGTACCGAACCCCGCTGCCGGCCATGCCGCAAAAAACCTGGTGGCTGTTATTGCCGGCCATCGTCGCGGTGCTGGGCTTTATCGCCTTCACCGGCACCCCCCACGCAATGCTGCGCTACGCCTACTGAGTGAACAGTTCGCCCTGCAACTCGTCGAGCAACATCTGGATCGCATCCAGGCGTTGCTGCGGGTCGTCGAGTTGCAGCAGGTCGATCTTGTCGGCCTCGGTGAACGGCAGCAGATACGCCAGCTGATTGCCCAAGGCTTGCTGGCCCTCGGCATGCGCGTCCATGTCCAGCGAGGCCACCATCGGGTGCTCGGCCAGGGCCTGAAGCAACGCCAGCAGGTCGGCGTCTTCTTCTTCCAAGGGTTGGTCGGGCAGTTCTTCGAGCCATTGCACCTCGGCCACCAGCAACTGGTCCTTCTGCACGCCGGCGTCGCGCACGCGAAAGCGCCTTCCGCCTTCGACACGAATGCCCAGCAGGCCGTTGTCCTGCTGCTTGAAATCGCGGATCAGCGCTTCACAGCCGATCAGCGCGTAGCCGTCCGGGGCCATGCCGACTTCCTTGCCGTCGAGGATGCACACCACACCAAAGCTTTCGCCCTTTTTCATGCAGCGGCTGATCATGTCCAGGTAGCGCGCCTCGAACAGTTGCAAGTCGAGGGTGCAACCAGGGAACAGCACGGTATTGAGCGGGAACAGCGCCAGACTCATAAAGGTTTCCTTAAACCTGGTTTAAACGATCACCGACACGGCCAGCGGCAGGAAAACCGCCGTGCCCACGCCCATCAGACTCATGGCCAACGCCGCAAAGGCGCCGCACTCTTCACTTTCCTGCAACGCCACCGAGGTGCCGACGGCGTGGGCGGTCATGCCCAATGCCATGCCGCGCGCCTCGGGGCTGTGTACACCGAGGCGCGACAGGTACGCCGGGCCGATCATCGCGCCAATCACCCCGGTGATCAGCACAAACACCGCCGCCAGCGCGGCCACGCCACCAATCTGCTCAGCCACCAGCATGGCAATCGGCGACGTCACCGACTTGGGCGCCATGGTCATCAGCATCATATGTTCAGCGCCGAACCACCAGCCCAGCAACACACACAAGCCGGTGGACACCACGCCGCCTACCACAAGCGTAGTAAAAATCGGCCAGAACAATTGACGAATCCGTCGCAGGTTCAAGAACAGCGGCACCGCCAATGCCACCGTCGCCGGGCCGAGCAGGATGCCCATGATCTCGGTGCTCTTGCGGTATTCGACGTAGGTCAGGCCGCAGCTGAGCAACACACCGATCACCAGCAGCATCGACACCAGCACCGGCTGCAGGAAGATCCAACGGGTTTTCTCGAATGCCGCCAGCACCAGTTGGTAGGCGCCCAGGGTGATGCCGATGCCGAACAACGGATGATGAATAACCGCAGCCCACGCGCCATGCCAATCGCCGATCATTGATCGCGCTCCTTACGCTTGACCATGCGCTGCATCAGCACGCCGACAAAGCCCATGGCGATCACCAACGACAACACCAGAGCGCCGACGATGGCCCAGAAATCGGCGGCAATATCTTTGGCGTAGACCATCACACCCACCGCCGGCGGCACCAGCAACAAAGGCAAGTACCGCAACAAGCTGCTGGCGGCCAGGCTCAGGGGCTCGCCGACTTCTCCGCGCCAGATCAAATAGCCCAGCATCAGCAGCAAGCCGATGATCGGCCCCGGCAGTACCGGCAACAGCAAATGGTTGATCGCGGTGCCGATCAGTTGAAACAGCACCAGCCAGGTCAGGCCCCGTAACAGCATCGCTTTCTCCCCTCTAAAGCTGGGACGCATTATAAGCACGCCCGCCGTATGCTTCGGCATTCGCCAAAAGCATGGTGGGTTGACCGGGTGGGTTGCCCATGATGATCTACATTGGTTCTCTGTAACCCATAAAAAACAGAATCGATGAACCAAGGAGAGTCGCAATGCCCTATGTACCTGTAGCGCAGCTCAAAGATTATGTCGGCAAGGAACTGGGACGTTCCGAATGGCTCACCATCGACCAGGCGCGTATCAACCTGTTCGCAGAAGCCACCGGCGATCATCAGTTCATCCACGTCGACCCGGTCAAGGCCGCCAAGACCCCGTTCGGCAGCACCATCGCCCACGGCTTCCTGTCGCTGTCGCTGATGCCCAAGCTGATGGAAGACATCCTGATCATGCCCGAAGGCCTGAAGATGGCCGTCAACTATGGCCTGGACAGCGTGCGTTTTATTCAGCCGGTCAAGGTTAATTCCAAAGTCCGCCTGAACGTCACCCTCACCGACGTGACCGAGAAAAAACCTGGCCAATGGCTATTTAAGGCCACCGCCACCCTGGAAATCGAAGGCCAGGAAAAACCTGCATACATCGCCGAGTCGCTGTCACTCTGCTTCGTGTAAGGCCGGGCCTGTGGCGAGGCAATAAACCTTGCCACAGTGTATGTAAATTTATGTATGAATCTCGCAGCTGCGGCATACTCGGCGCTTAATTATCCGGATCCCGCTATGCGCCCACTCGCTCCCCTTGCCCTTGCCCTGTTGCTCACCGCTTGCGGAGACGGCGAATCGCTGTTGCCGCCCGATGCGCGCCTGCCCGACGGCGGCCGTTACCGGGGTGATGTGGTCAACGGTTTGCTGCAAGGCCAGGGCCGCGTGGACTACCCCAACGGCAGTTGGTACGCCGGCCAGTTCGACAAAGGCCAGTGGCACGGCCAGGGCGAATGGCATGGCAGCAACGGCGAGGTCTACAAAGGCCAGTTCCAGCAAGGCCTGTTCGACGGCCAAGGCAGCCTGACCACGGCGGGCAGCAGCTACGTCGGCGGCTTCAAGAACGGGCGACGCAACGGCGAAGGCACCCTCAAAGAGGGGCAGATGACCTATCGCGGCGAATTCAAAAACGATCAATATTCCGGCCTTGGCCGCCTGGAGTTGGCCGACGGCAGCCAGTACCAGGGCCAGTTCGAGCACGGCAAACCGAATGGCGAAGGCCAGCGCAACGACGACAGCGGCAACCAGTTCAGCGGCCGTTTTGTCGATGGTCAGCTTGAAGGCAACGGCACCTTCAACAGTGCCGACGGTGATATTTATATCGGCCAGTTCAAACAGAACCAGCTCAACGGCAAGGGCCGTTATGAAAACGCCGACGGCGACGTGTGGATCGGCCAGTTCAAGGAAGGCGCACTCAGCGGCAAAGGCGAGTTGATCGGTGTGGACGGCAGCCACTACGTGGGCCAGTTCAGCGAATGGCGCTTCAGCGGCGAAGGCCGCCTGAACCTCACCGACGGCAGTTTCTATGTCGGTGGCTTCGACAGCGACAGCTATCAAGGCAAAGGCACCCTGGTGCTCACCGACGGCAGTGTGCAGGCCGGCACCTGGGTCAATGGCATGCGCGTGCGCGACGCCGACGGCAAGTTGCTGCCCGACCCGCTGGAGGTCGGCATACTGGCCCAAGGCCGCTTGCTCGATGCCGCGCTCGCCGCCGTGCCGCCCTCCACGCCCGCTGTCGAGCTGTACACCCTGGTATTGGCCGGCGATGGCAAACAAAGCGTATTCCTGCGCGAAGCCGACTATGTCAGCAACATGCTCGCCACCCGCTTCGGTGCCCGCGGGCAGATTCGCCTGGTCAACCACCGCGACCACATCGCCGACCGCCCGCTGGCCACCCGCGAAAGCCTGCGCCGCGCTGTGCAAACCCTGGCCGAACGCACCGGGCCGCAAGACCTGGTGTTTATCTACATGACCAGCCACGGCACCCACGAACATGAACTGGTGCTCGATCAGCCGCGCATGGAACTGGCCGACCTGCCCGCCGATGAGCTGGCCGCCGTACTCGCGCCACTGAAGGACCGAGACAAGATCATCGTGATTTCCGCCTGTTATTCCGGCGGCTTTATCCCGGCGCTGAAGGACGAGCACACGCTGATCATGACCGCTTCGCGCGCTGATCGCGTGTCCTTCGGCTGCTCCGAGGAAGCGGACTTCACCTACTTCGGCGACGCCCTGTTCGCCCAGGCTTTCAACCAGACCGACGATTTGCAACAAGCCTTCAAACTGGCGCAGCTGCACGTGGCCGAGCGCGAACAGGCGGACAACTTCGAAGCCTCTGAACCGCAGATCTGGGCGCCCAAAGGCGTGATTGCCCATTGGCAATTGTTACGTAAACAGCAGGCACGAAAGGCGCTCGAAAGCGTCTCAATGAATAGCAAGGAAGCCAAAGGCAACTAAGCTGTAATGTGTAACAAGGGGGAAACACCATGTACCTGACACCTCAGCATATCTTGCTCGCCGGCGCCTCCGGCCTGACCGGCGAACACCTGCTCGACCGCCTGCTCAACGAACCCACGGTGACCCGCGTACTGGCGCCTAGCCGCAAGCCACTGGCCGAACATCCGCACCTGGAAAACCCGGTGGGTGACCCGGCGGTGTTCCTGCCGCAACTGAGCGGCCAGGTCGATATCGCCTTCTGCTGCCTGGGCACCACGATTAAAAAAGCTGGCTCAGAAGAAGCCTTCCGCGCGGTCGACCTGGACATGGTCGTGGCCTTCGCCAAGCGCGCACGGGAAATGGGCGCGCGCCACTTGATCGTGATCAGCGCAATTGGCGCCGACCCGAAATCCTCGATTTTCTACAACCGCGTCAAGGGCGAAATGGAACAGGCGCTGAAGGCCCAGGACTGGCCGCAATTGACCATCGTGCGGCCTTCGTTGCTGCTGGGGGAACGCTTGGAATCGCGCCTGGCCGAAAAAATCGCCGGGCCGTTGTCGCGGTTGATTCCGGGCAAATACCACGGTATCGAAGTCTGCGAACTGGCCCGCGCCATGTGGCGCCTGGCGCTGGAAGAGCAAGATGGCGTGCGGGTGGTGGAGTCGGATGAGTTGCGTAAGCTCGGCAAATGATCTAGCAGCGCCTGTGCGGGCCCCATCGCAGGCAAGCCAGCTCCCACCTTTGGAAGGCATTCCCCTGTGGGAGCCGGGCTTGCCCGCGATGGGGCCGGCACACTCAACGCAACACTAAAGCCCGCCCGTTGCGTTAAACCCCACGCCCAACACCGTCAATACCGACAACGGCAACAACAAGGTATCGAGCAACGCACTGGCCGGCAGGTCCACATGCGGATAGCTCGGCGCCTCAGCGCCAAAGCGGTCCTTGGCACAACAGCCGCCGTTGATCGCATACAAATCCAGCCGCGTGCCGGCATACACCACCGGCGCCCCAGGTTGCGCAGCATCCAGCGTGCGCGCCGTGGCGCAGCCTGTCAGTTGCAACGCCAACACCACCAGCAGCGCCTTATTCATCACTGCTCAAATGGTGTTCGCCCCAACGCGGCAGCATGTCCTGGGGAATGTTCAGCAGGTTGAGAATGCGCGCCACCACAAAGTCCACCAGGTCATCGATGGTTTGCGGCTGGTGATAGAAACCCGGCGAGGCCGGCAAGATGGTCACGCCCATATTCGACAGCTTGAGCATGTGCTCCAGGTGAATACTCGAATACGGCGCCTCGCGCGGCACCAGGATCAACTGGCGGCGCTCCTTCAGGGTAACGTCCGCGGCCCGCTCGATCAGGTTGTTGCAGGCGCCCGTGGCGATGGCCGACAAGGTGCCGGTGGAGCACGGCACCACCACCATCGCCGCCGGCGCGCCCGAGCCAGAGGCCACCGGCGACATCCAGTCTTCTTTACCGTAAACCTTGATCTGCCCCGCCGCCGCACCGGTGTACTCGGTGAGGAAGGCTTGCATCATCTGCACCTTGGCCGGCAGTTGCACATCCGTCTCGGTGGCCAGTACCAGTTGCGCGGCCTTGGAGATCAGGAAGTGCACCTCGCGGTCTTCGCGCACCAGGCAGTCCAGCAGGCGCAGGCCGTAAGGCGCACCAGACGCGCCGGTCATCGCCAGGGTAACGCGCTCCGGGCCGCTCACTTCAACGCCTCGGCCAGTTTGCCGTGCAGGCCGCCGAAGCCGCCGTTGCTCATGACCACCACATGGGTGCCGGGCTTGGCTTGGTGTTTGACGTGTTCGATGATCGCTTCAATGGAGTCGCACACGATGGATGGCACCGTGCACAGTGCCGCAATCGCCGGCAGGTCCCAGCCGAGGTTAGTCGGTGCATACCAGACCACTTGGTCGGCGTCGTTGACGCTTTCCGGCAGACCATCGCGGTGCGCGCCAAGCTTCATGGAATTGGAGCGCGGCTCGATAATCGCAATGATATTGGCATCACCGACGCGCTTGCGCAGGCCATCCAGCGTGGTCGCAATGGCTGTTGGGTGGTGGGCAAAGTCGTCGTAGATAGTAATTCCGTTCACGTCAGCGACTTTTTCCATCCGGCGTTTCACGCTCTTGAACGCGCTCAAGGCGGCGATGCCCATGGAAGGCACCACGCCCACATGCCGTGCGGCCGCCAGGGTGACCAAGGCATTGGCGACGTTATGTTGGCCGGTCATGTCCCACTCGACGACGCCTTGGGCCTCGCCTTCGAACAGCACTTCAAAGCGCGAGCCGTCTTCGCTGAGCAACTTGACCTGCCACTGCCCGCCCGCGCCGGTGGTTTGCACCGGCGTCCAGCAGCCCATGTCGATAACGCGCTGCAAGGCCTGCTCGGTAGTCGGGTGAATGACCAGGCCTTCGCTGGGGATGGTGCGCACCAAATGGTGGAACTGGCGCTCGATGGCGGCCAGATCAGGGAAAATGTCCGCGTGATCGAACTCAAGATTGTTCAGGATCGCGGTGCGCGGGCGGTAGTGGACGAACTTGGAGCGCTTGTCGAAGAAGGCGCTGTCGTATTCATCGGCCTCAATCACAAAAAACGGCGTATCGCCCAAACGCGCCGACACCGAGAAGTTTTGCGGCACACCGCCGATCAGGAAACCCGGGCTCATGCCGGCATGCTCAAGCACCCAGGCCAGCATGCTGCTGGTGGTTGTCTTGCCATGGGTGCCCGCCACAGCAAGAACCCAGCGACCTTGCAGCACATGGTCGGCCAGCCACTGCGGGCCGGACACATACGGCAACCCTTTGTTGAGTACATATTCGACCGCCGGGTTGCCACGGGACATGGCGTTGCCGATCACTACCAGGTCCGGCACCGGGTCGAATTGCGCGGGGTCGTAGCCTTGGGTCAGCTCAATCCCCTGGGCCTGAAGCTGCGTGCTCATGGGTGGGTAAACGTTGGCGTCGGAGCCGGTGACGTGATGGCCCAACTCTTTGGCCAGAACCGCCATCGAGCCCATGAAGGTGCCGCAGATACCCAGAATATGAATGTGCATAGTTGACCTCGTAAACATCGAGGCAGGTTAGCGCAGGGAGTAGGAAATCGCACCTATTATGCGGCCGGCGCCTACGCGAAGGATTAACCAGTCTTCTTCGCCAAGCGCCGCCACTCATACCGCCTTGTCCCGCCTCGCAGTCATATCGCATAGCGTTTCTTTCACAGCGGCCAATCGCTTCTCTATGGAGTTTAATCGATAAAAAATCGCATCTTTATCTAACAGGTCGGTAGGGGCCGGGTGGTAGCGCTTGGAAAATACGCGGAATTCTTCCGCCTTTTCGGCGACCAGCTCTTCAAACGATACCAGTTCAATTTCCATTTGCTCCAAGCACGCGATAATGTCGGTGGCCGCGTCTTCGGGCGCGATATCTCCCCCTTGCACCTCTTCTCCTGTTAGCTGCGCAAGCTCCTCTTTGGCTCGCTGAAACTCCCGCTGGAGCGTCTGCGCGCGAGCGACCTGTGTTTGATCGACAATCCTGCCAACGCTGTCGGCGCTGTCTTGTTGCGCCGACTCGGCTTGTGCCAAGGCGTATGGGATTTGAAATCGATGCGCTGCCAGACGTTGCGGCTGGATGAGCTGAAACGCCAGACCAACACCAAAGTCGGTCCCCTGATTGATAACCGCTCCAACAGCAAGTTCTACTGCTTGCTCAATAAAAACCGATGCGGCACTTGGCGTGAAGCCTTTCAACGGAGCGCCGTAAGGCTGCATAGTTTTAGCATCATAGGCGTACCACTTGCCGTTTCTTTGCACCGCAATAGCTGGAACCGCTTCGGTATTTGCGCCAAGGGGTCGGTAAACTCCTTCGGCGATGGCATCTTTTTTTCCTGCATGAGGAATGTCAAAGCTGCCGCTACGCCTATGGGCGTGGCGCAACTTATCAAATAAGGAAGGCGTCTTGCCGGACAAGGACTTAAAACCGCGCTTGCTCAGCTTGGCCAGATTAAATAGCCCACGTCCGGTGTCATAGAGGCCTCGCAGGGGGTTAGCCGCTTTTGCGCCCGCTTTCACGAACCCCTTTAGAAAACCCAGGGTTGCACCAAGCCCCTTGGCGCCAGCCTTGACACCTAAGGCCCCACCTTTAAGAGCAGGCAGCACCAACCCGACAACATCAAGCAATAAATAAAAGAGCCCTTCGATCGGTCGGCCGTTCTTGAAGCTTTTAAATGTCTCGTAAAAGAGGATAAAGCTGCGCAAGAACTCCATGCTGGCTTTGTCCCTTCTTATATCGCGCTCCTGAGTTGTTTCGCCGAAAGCCGATTTTTTGGCCGCATCCAAACCCTGGCTGAAATAAGCACTGACCACCATGGACAACTCTTTGACTCGCGCCGACGCAGCCGTCGCTTCTAACTTGGGATACGGCTCCTTCGCTGGCATCTCCAGTGATTTCGATGGATAAATGGAGAGCGCGGCGAAGTCAATTTTGTCTGTTTTAGGCCATGGCGTACCGAGTGCCTGCCAGAGGATAGTCACCGTATCTTCATGCTCATCGGGACGTCCGGGGCGCTCCATGGAAAAATACAAGCGGCTCCCCGGAAACCGCAGCCCAGGCCCCGAAGGATCGACATCCCTGATAATTTTCCCTTTCGACGGCGAATACAGATAATGGCCAGTCTTTCCGTTCAGTTCGGCCCTGATGAGAATAGCGTCACCGTGCAAATAGCCAAACATCGGATGGTCCGAGCGCACAGGCCCTTGATGGCTCGAAGGAGAGTTGAGACAAAAGGTGGTGACTTTACCGCGCTCAATCATCAGTCGATCTTCAACCGGCAGCAGCGATAGCTGATACTGGAAGCTCGTTTCCAGAGAGCTCTTCAATCCATCGGCGTAGGCATCGAACTGCGCATCGAACACGTCCTTTATAGGCGGCAGTTTGGAGAAACCTGCTTGGACAGTGGCCGTTGTAAAGTCAGTATTCGAAGAGGTCCAATCATGTTTGTATAAGTCGCCGGACATATAGATATCCAACAGCGAATAAGTCCCGCGCTTGCGCGAACTTGGCGGAAGATCGCCGAGCAGCGTTTTGTCCTCAAAGAAGCCTTCCTTTTCAGGGCCGTAGACTCGCATTAATTCAATCAATGTCAATTCCCTGCGTGTCATTATTGACACATCCACCGCTTTGGCGGCTTCCACCAATCTGTCGACCTGCTGTTGCAGGGCAGATGCCGCGCGATCAATGGTCTCGGCGCTGTAGGCATCATCACTGCTTTCGTCAATAACGCAGTTAGCAATGCCCCAATCGATCACCGACCTGATTGCAGCTGCCTGCAACTGGCTCTGCCCTTCCTCCGAAATGGGCGCCAAGGCGTCACGCTGCATAATGTCAGCATACGCCTGCCCGGCCGACGCCCCTGGCGTGTCTAGTTCGCGGCGCATAACAGCCGTGCTGAACGATGCCCATTGCTGGGAGCCATAAACCATTGAAGGAGGCGGGTCTTGGACCAGAAACTCAGGCGCTGACATAGCCAGCAATTGATAGGCCACTACTTTCGCCAACTGCGGACCGAACCGGGCTTCCAAGTGTTTTTCAAAGCGTTGTCTGATCTCTGCCGGCGAATGCCCCCAATTGCTTTGCTGGCGCAGGTTATAACCGGCTAAATCATTGCGTCGCTGGCCAGCGTTAGGATCGGCATCCGCCACTAATGCAGCGAGCAGCACTTCCTGGGCACTGGTTTGAGTGGGCAGTGCGCCAATCGCCTCCTGCAATCGATTACCCAATGCACGCGCCTGAGGGGTGCTGATCAACGCCTTGAGAAAAACCCCGGAGTGCCCGCCGGCCAGTGCCCTTACCGATGCAGGGAGAGCACGTTGCAGATATTCAAGAAGGCTGGGCGCACGCCCTTGCCCGTCAGTTTTAACCTCTGTTTGAAGCGTTTTCCAGCCGTTCACGACCTCCCTTACTTTTTGTTGATCGGCCTCGCCCAACGGCACCTCTTTCCTTAACAGCCCGCCATAATCCTCCTCAACCGGTGCGGACAAAGGCGGGGCGGACAACGCGCGTTCCAAGTTGGCGAGTTCGTCCTTAGTGGCCGGCACTCGCAGGCCATAGCTGACGATTAATTGTTTAAGGCTGAGGGTCACGGGTTGTTTCTGCTGTGCGCTCCATAATGCAGAATGCGGTGCGACCGCCACCTCGATAGTTTCCAAATCGAATGTCGCATCGGGCATCTCACCCTGCTTTTTCAAAGCACTGAGCATGGTATTCAGCACATGGGCTTCACCGGTCATACGCAAATTTTTCAGACGTGTCTCGTCGTCCGGTAGTGCGCCATACCCACTGAAAATCGGACGATTGCTGAGCTCATTCGCGCGGGCGGTTTTTTGTTCCTGCGAAATAAAATCGGGCTCGCCGTAAAAACGCTGTACGGCACTTGAACTGACGATGAAGCCTCCAAGTTCATCGCGCGGAAAATCAGATGGCAAGTAAATAATGTCGTAATGAGCAAGCGCTTTAGCGGCGTCCAACAGGCTGGCAACGATATCTTTAACGCCGGGTATATCGGTTAATTCGGGTGAATCAATAGTTAATCGTATACGACCTTCAAATTCGATTACACCCTTATCTGGGTTAACTTTAAGCGTTTTGAGACTGCCCCCCATAGCGTGTGCCAGACGTTTGAGTAACGGTGAGTCGGCGGCGAACAGCAACGCCTCAAGCCAACGCCCCAAGGTTGACTCTGGTTCAACGCGTAAGGGCCTATCCCTTAAAAGACTCGCGGCATACTGGTGCGTCAAACGCGTATCGGCGGCGATTCTAGAATCTTCGAAATCAGCCGAAACAGGTAAAGGGGTTGTAAGCTTGCGGGGTGAGCCGGCGTCCACATTCGTAGAGGATTGAAGTGGACTACTATACGTGACGCCATCACGCAACGAACCAGCAACGGGCACTGTCATACTGACCCCTAACTTATTAATGTGCTTATTGACACAACACCCACTGCCACCTCATAGAGGTGGCAGTGGGTTTATCGCAGGGATTTACGGCACCAGAGGAAAACTAACGTCACACCGTGACGTCGGCGACTTGAGACTGTTCTTGTTTCTGCTCATGTTACATTTTTTCAAGTTTTTCCTTTGCGTCACTTTGCGTCTTATCGATCGCCTTGATTCTTAGCTCGATGGTCTTGACCAAAACTTCGAACCTTGCCTCCCCTTCGGGGAGCGCTTCTGGACGGACGTAAGCTTTAAAATGCACCAAATATTGATTACTGATTTCGCCGGTGTGCTCCTCTGCAAAATCCAACAATCGCTCCATTTCCTCCAACCGGCCAAGGGTCGTGGGCGGCCAATTTGCAGCTGGAATATAGCCATGTCTGGTATCTCCAAATCTCAACGCTATCGACGAATTAGCCAGTAAGAACACCTTTTCCTGGGCCTCATTTACCCGGGGGTAGAGCACCTGTAAAGCGACATCTTCTACTGTTTCCGGCGCTGTTGTCGGAGCTGTTGTCGGAGCTGTTGGCGAGGCTGCTGACGGGTCTGCAGGTGAGCCCGCGGGCGTCCCAGCAACCGGCGGCGCAGTGGGCGGTGGTGGCGTCAATGGCGCAGGGTTATAGGCGGCTTTGATTGCCTCGCCCGCATAAACAGAGCCTGAATAGGAGGCCACGCTGATCGGCGCCGATACAACCCCCGTAATCCCTGCACTAATGCCCGCGTCACGTGCGACTTGGGCGGCACTGGGCGATTTAGGAATCACACCGGACTTGATCAGTTTGTCGGCGTCAGTCATACGCTGAGCCACTTCGGCAACAGTCGACTTTTTCGGAGTTTCCGACGCAGGATCTTTACCCTGCCAACCATAAATCTTTTTCTTGGCCACGGGCGTTAAAAAATGTTCATGCGGCTCGTTATTGCCTTTTACAGCGGTGGTCATATCCCTTGCAACCTTGCCATCTTTATCAAGCGGGCGTTTTTGCGCATCTATCAGATAGCCCTCCTTATTGACGACTCTCTGATCTTGATCAACGTATTCCCCCTTAGTGTTGATCAAACGCCCTGCTGGATTGATCAGACGGTCTTTGCCATCCACTAAGTGCCCATCATCATTCACAAGTGCGCCTCGCGAATTGATCGTATGATTCTGGGCATTAATCAGTTTTCCTTTATCATTCACTGCGTGCCCGTGATTATTGATAAGTTGCCCCGCATCATTGACTCTTTGGCCCTTATCATTGACCAACTGATTCTGCTTGTTGACCAACTTACCTTGCTGGTTATAAAAAAGACCATTCGGGCCTTTTTTGAAAACAGGAAACTGAGGTGTTGGCGGCTTCGCCACTGGTGGTTTCACCACTGGCGTCTTCACCACTGGCGGGTTCACCTTTGAATGAAAATTGAATGTCGTAGGCGGGGGAAATTTAAATGGCATAAGAGGCACCCTCAAGAAGTTAGTTAATACCACACACTCCCTGTGTCTCAAAAACTATGTGGCCCTCACCTCTCAGTTAGTTCCAATAAAACCAAGCCGCACGGAAACAGCATCAATTGAATATAACTACCACCCCCATAGAGATTACCTATTAAAGCGGCACGACGTTTTCTGAATACGCCTACAGGCCCGCTATTCCTTATGTTTAGACGCCACCACACCATACTTGCGCAACTTTCGGTATAGCGTATTACGGCTGACGGCCAACTGCTCAGCGGTACGGGTAATATGCCAACGGTGCTGTTCAAGAGCACCCAATAGGGTTTTTCGCTCAGCCTCCTCCAGAGGCGACGTATGCGCAGGCATACAGGGCACAGGGCTCGGCATGCGCACGTTCACAGGTAAATCAGCCTCTACAACACGCCCGTTTTCAGCCAACGCCACCAGCGTGCGCAACACCATGCGTAATTGCCGCACATTGCCCGGCCAGGCGTAGGCGAGCAACGCCTCTCGTGCCGCCATGTCCAGGATGACAGGCTGCCCTGCAGACTCCTGGCCCAGTATGAAATCCAGCAATTGAGCCTTGTCGGTGCGGTCACGCAGTGCCGGCAGCGCGACCTCCAAACCATTGAGTCGGTAATACAAGTCCTCGCGGAAACTGCCGGCCCGGACCCGCTCGATCAAATCACGATGGGTGGCACTGATGATTCGTACGTCCACCGCCTGCGCAGCCCCACCGATAGGCACCACGATGCGATCTTCCAACACCCTTAAAAGGCGGGTTTGCAAAGCGAAGGGCATATCGCCGATCTCATCGAGAAACAACGTTCCGCCATCGGCCTGTTGCAGCTTGCCGCGCATGCCTTCTTTAAGGGCTCCAGTAAAACTGCCGCCGCGATAGCCAAACAATTCGCTCTCAATCAGGCTCTCGGGTATGGCGGCACAATTGAGGGCGACGAAAGGCTTGCTGTTGCGCAGGCTGGCCTGGTGCACGGCCTTGGCGAAGGCCTCTTTGCCGCAACCGGTTTCGCCGCGGATCAGCAACGGCACATCGCGCTCGAACACCTTCAGCGCCTTGCGAAAATCATTTTGCAGGGCTGGATCACCCAAGCAGATGCCAGGTAACCGTGGCACCTCTGGCTTGGCCATTGGGGGCGGCACACTGCGTGGCTGCCCGCGCAACGCGGCAAATAGCGTGCGGCCATCGCGGGTACACAACGGCCAACTGGCGATCACAGTGGCGCTGGCGCGGCTGAGCAACTGGTCGAGGGTACACTCGAAAAACGCCTCCACCGGCTGCCCCAGCAAACCGCCGCGCGCTTGCCCGAGCAGGTTCAGCGCGCTCTGGTTGACCGCACAAATGCGCCCCTCACCATCGAACGCCAGCAGCCCTTCGCTGAACAACCCCACGGACTCCGCCTGCAAGTGAAAGCGCAGCAGCCAGTGCTGTTCAAAATGACGCAGGAAGTAACAACTTTCGATCATCTTGGCCGACAGGTTCACCAGCGCCATAGTGTGGAACTGGCTTTGGCGCGACACCGCCTCACGCGCCGATGACACGTCCAGCACAGCCAGCAATTCACCGTGGGGATCGAACACCGGGCTCGCCGAGCAGGTAAGGCCGGTGTGACGCCCGCGAAAATGCTCATCGCGGTGAATGGTCAGCGACTGGCGCTCCACCAGGCAGGTGCCAATGCCGTTGGTGCCTTCACAGGCCTCGCTCCAGTCGGCGCCCAGCCACAGCCCGGCGCGCTCGAAAACCTGGCGCTCGGCAGGCGCCGTGACGCAGTTGAGGATCACCCCGCGCGCATCGGTGAGCAGCACCGCATGCCCGGCGCCGGAAAGCTGTTGATGCAGGCTGTTCATCTCACTGCCGGCAATGTGCAGCACTTGCTGCATGCGCTCGCGGCTTTCCAGCAGGCGCCCGTGCTCCAGCACGGTGGGGGCCATGGTCAGCGCGGGGTCGAGGTGATAGTCCTCCAGGCAGCGCAACCAGGAGCGGGCGATGGACGGGTCGCTGCCGGGGCCGTGGCCGGGGTCTTGCCCTCGGGTGACGGTCAGGACTTGCTGGGCATGGCGACTGAAATGATCGTTATGCATGTTCTTATTATTCTCCCTGCGTGAGAACGGCCAGCATCCCCCAGCTATCCGCCCATTGCAATCGCGCGCCGACCCACTGGTCACAGGCTGTAACGTTTATGGCACAAACTGTCACTGCACGTGTACCGCGAATGTCACAGCAACGCCTTGCAACAAAGCCCAAGCCCTTGATTTACCTGGCGTGCCCAGCGGTGGCCCGTCCTTTGCTCTACGCTTTATCAAGCGCAATATCGCTGTACTCCAATAAACATAAAAGCAGGAGATAACCACCATGCGTTACGCACATCCCGGTACTGAAGGCTCGATCGTTTCCTTCAAAGCCAAGTACGGCAACTTCATCGGCGGCGAGTTCGTTGCGCCGGTGGACGGCAACTACTTCACCAACACCTCGCCGGTCAACGGTAAGCCCATCGCCGAATTCCCGCGCTCCACTGCCAAAGACATCGACAAGGCACTGGATGCCGCCCACGCTGCCGCTGACGCCTGGGGCAAAACCTCGGCCCAGGACCGTTCGCTGGTGCTGCTGAAAATCGCCGACCGCATCGAACAGAACCTCGAACTGCTGGCCATCACCGAGACCTGGGACAACGGCAAGGCCGTGCGTGAAACCCTCAACGCCGACATCCCGCTGGCCGCTGACCACTTCCGCTATTTCGCCGGTTGCATCCGCGCCCAGGAAGGCACCAGCGCCGAGATCAACGAACTCACCGCCTCCTACCACTTCCACGAGCCGCTGGGCGTGGTCGGCCAGATCATCCCGTGGAACTTCCCGCTGCTGATGGCTGCCTGGAAACTCGCGCCGGCCCTGGCCGCCGGTAACTGCGTGGTACTTAAACCCGCCGAGCAAACCCCGCTGGGCATCAACGTGCTGATGGAGTTGATTGGCGACCTGCTGCCGCCGGGCGTGCTGAACGTGGTGCACGGTTTCGGTAAAGAAGCGGGCGAAGCCCTGGCCACCAGCAAGCGTATCGCCAAGATCGCCTTCACCGGCTCCACGCCAGTGGGCTCGCACATCATGCATGCGGCGGCGGAGAACATTATTCCGTCGACCGTCGAGCTGGGCGGCAAGTCGCCGAACATCTTCTTTGCCGACATCATGAAAGCCGAACCTTCGTTTATCGAAAAAGCCGCTGAAGGCCTGGTGCTGGCATTCTTCAACCAAGGCGAAGTGTGCACCTGCCCTTCCCGCGCACTGGTGGAAGAGTCGATCTACGACGACTTCATGAAAGTGGTGATGAAGAAGATCGAGCAGATCAAACGCGGCGACCCGCTGGACACCGACACCATGGTCGGCGCCCAGGCGTCCGAGCAGCAGTTCGACAAGATCCTGTCCTACCTGGAAATCGCCAAGGGCGAAGGCGCGCAACTGCTCACCGGCGGCAAGGTTGAGCAACTGACGGGCGACATGGCCGGTGGTTATTACATCCAGCCGACCCTGCTCAAGGGCACCAATGAGATGCGCGTGTTCCAGGAAGAAATCTTCGGCCCAGTGGTGAGCATCACCACCTTCAAGGACGAAGCCGAAGCCCTGGCGATTGCCAACGACACCGAGTTCGGCCTCGGCGCCGGCGTGTGGACCCGTGACATCAACCGCGCCTACCGCATGGGCCGCGCGATCAAGGCGGGCCGTGTGTGGACCAACTGCTACCACCTGTACCCGGCGCATGCCGCGTTTGGTGGCTACAAGAAGTCCGGCGTGGGCCGTGAGACCCACAAGATGATGTTGGATCACTACCAGCAGACCAAGAACCTGCTGGTGAGCTACGACATTAATCCGTTGGGCTTTTTCTAACTAACACCCGCTCCACCATTTGAAATGCAATCAAGTGTGGGAGCTGGCTTGCCTGCGATAGCGGTGGTTCAACCAGCAAAAGTGGTGACTGCCCTATCGTCATCGCAGGCAAGCCAGCTCCCACATTTTGATCTTCGCAAGTACTCGCAACTCACGTTCGACACAAAGAGGTCGAGCTAGAACAATAACAATGGACGGTACTTTCCCATGCCTAGCGAACCCACTGGCTCTTCCGTCGACTTCGAAAAAGTCGGCACCGACTATTTCCAACAGCGCGAACTGAAAAAAGGCGCCGCCGGCTGGGTGCTGCTGGTCGGCCTTGGCGTTGCCTACGTGATCTCCGGCGACTACGCCGGTTGGAACTTCGGCCTGGCCCAAGGCGGCTGGGGCGGCATGTTTCTCGCCACCTTGCTCATGGCCACCATGTACCTGTGCATGTGTTTCTCCCTGGCCGAGCTGTCTTCCATGATTCCTACCGCCGGCGGCGGCTACGGCTTTGCCCGCAGCGCCTTCGGCCCTTGGGGCGGGTTCCTCACCGGCACCGCCATCCTCATCGAATATGCCATCGCGCCCGCCGCCATTGCGGTGTTTATCGGCGCCTATTGCGAGTCGTTGTTCGGCATCGGCGGCTGGATGATTTATCTGGCGTTCTACATCATCTTTATCGGCATCCACATCTTCGGCGTGGGTGAAGCCCTGAAGCTGATGTTTGTGATCACCGCCATCGCAGCGATTGCCTTGGGCGTGTTCCTGGTGTCGATGGTGCCGCACTTCAACGTCGCCAACTTGCTCGATATCCCGGTGACCGAGGCCAAAGGCGCCAGCACCTTCCTGCCGTTTGGCTACGTCGGCGTGTGGGCGGCGATTCCCTACGCGATCTGGTTTTTCCTCGCCGTTGAAGGCGTGCCCCTGGCCGCCGAAGAAACCAAGAACCCCAAACGTGACCTGCCGCGTGGCCTGATTGGCGCCATTGTGGTGCTGACCAGTTTTGCCCTGTTGATTCTGGTGATTGCGCCAGGCGGCGCCGGCACCTATGCGCTGATCAAATCCGGTAACCCGCTGGTCGAGGCGCTGGCCTTGTCTTACGGCGGCTCGACCTGGATGGGCAGCTTCGTCAATCTGGTTGGCCTGGCCGGGCTGATCGCGAGCTTTTTCTCGATTATCTACGCCTACTCGCGGCAGATCTTTGCTTTGTCCCGTGCCGGCTACCTGCCGCGCAAGCTGTCGCAGACCAACAAAAGCAAGGCGCCGGTGCTGGCATTGGTGATCCCCGGCATCATCGGTTTCGGCCTGTCGCTGACCGGCCAGGGTGATTTGCTGATTCTGGTGGCGGTGTTCGGCGCGACCATTTCCTACGTACTGATGATGGCCGCGCACATCACCTTGCGCATCCGCCGCCCCAAAATGGAGCGTCCGTACCGCACACCGGGTGGCATTTTCACTTCCGGCATCGCTCTGGTACTGGCCTGCGTGGCCGTAGTGGCGGGCTTTCTGGTGGATCCACGGGTGGTGATTGGCGCTGCGATCATCTATGGAGTATTAATTGCTTACTTTGCTTTCTACAGCCGGCATCACTTGGTAGCAGGCACGCCCGAAGAGGAATTCGCGGCGATCCAGGCCGCAGAGGCCGCCTTGCACTGATAGCCGTAAACCTCGATGCGGGCGCCTTACTCACGGGCAGCCCGCGTCGCCAAGGAGACACTGTATGGCAAGCTTTTCCCACGCGGTAGGTACACAGACCTACCGCTTCGACAGCCTCAAAGACGTGATGGCCAAGGCCAGCCCGGCGCGTTCCGGCGACTTCCTGGCGGGCGTGGCGGCGCAAAACGACGGCGAGCGGGTCGCGGCGCAAATGGCGCTGGCGAATATCCCGTTGAAACACTTCCTCGAAGAAGTGCTGATCCCCTACGAAAGCGACGAAGTCACCCGGCTAATCATCGACACCCACGATAAGCAGGCGTTTAGCGCAGTCAGCCACCTCACCGTCGGCGGCCTGCGCGACTGGCTGCTCAGTGATGCGGCCGACGAACATACCCTGCGTGCACTGGCGCCCGGGCTGACCCCAGAGATGGCCGCCGCCGTTTCCAAGATCATGCGAGTGCAGGACTTGGTGCTGGTGGCGCAGAAGATCCGCGTGGTCACCCAGTTTCGCGGCACCATGGGCCTGCGCGGGCGCCTGTCGACCCGCCTGCAACCCAACCACCCGACGGATGAACCGGCGGGCATCGCCGCCAGCATTCTCGACGGCCTGCTCTACGGCAACGGCGACGCGATGATCGGAATCAACCCGGCCACCGACAGCATCGCCTCGATCTGCGCCATGCTGGAGATGCTTGACGCGATTATCCAGCGCTACGAAATCCCCACCCAAGCCTGCGTGCTCACCCACGTGACCACCTCCATCGAAGCCATCAACCGTGGCGTGCCGCTGGACCTGGTGTTTCAGTCAATTGCCGGCACCGAGGCGGCCAACGCCAGTTTCGGCATCAGCCTGAGCGTGCTGCAGGAAGGCTACGAGGCGGGTTTGAGCCTGAATCGCGGCACTTTGGGCCAGAATCTTATGTACTTCGAAACCGGCCAGGGCAGTGCCTTGTCGGCCAACGCGCACTTTGGCGTCGACCAGCAAACTTGTGAAACCCGCGCCTACGCCGTGGCGCGGCATTTCAAGCCGTTTTTGGTCAACACGGTTGTAGGCTTTATCGGCCCGGAGTACCTGTACAACGGCAAACAGATCATCCGCGCCGGCCTCGAAGACCACTTCTGCGGCAAGCTGCTTGGCGTGCCGATGGGCTGTGATATCTGCTACACCAACCACGCCGAAGCCGACCAGGATGACATGGACACCCTGCTGACCCTGTTGGGTGTGGCCGGGATCAACTTCATCATGGGCATTCCCGGCTCCGACGACATCATGCTCAACTACCAGACCACCTCGTTCCACGACGCCCTGTACGCCCGACAAACATTGGGTTTAAAGCCGGCGCCGGAGTTTGAACAGTGGCTGGCGAAAATGGGCATCTTCACCCAAGCCGACGGCAAGGTGCATTTCGGCAACAGCCTGCCACCGGCGTTTCGCCACGCCTTGAAGCAATTAGGATGAAGGAGCCGCCTGTGCAACTCGACCTGCCTGACAACCCATGGCTGGAGCTGCGCAGCCTCACGCCTGCGCGCATTGCCTTGGGCCGCACCGGCACCAGCATCCCCACCAACGCGCAGCTGGATTTTCAATTCGCCCACGCCCAGGCACGCGATGCGGTACACCTGCCCTTCGACCATGCGGGCCTGAGCAGCCAAATGGCCGAGCGCGGGCGTGACAGCCTGTTGCTGCACAGCGCTGCGGTGGACCGGCACATGTACCTGCAACGCCCGGATTTGGGCCGACGCTTAAGTGATGAGTCAGCCCAGAGCCTGCGCGACTATGCCGCCGCCAACCCAGGTGGCGTGGATTTGGCCGTGGTGGTAGCCGATGGCCTGTCGGCGCTGGCGGTGCATAAACATACGCTGCCGTTTCTTACACGCATGGAGGAACAGACCCAGGCTGAAGGCTGGTCTTTATCGCCAGTGATTCTGGTGGAACAGGGCCGCGTGGCGGTGGCCGATGAAGTCGGCCAATTGCTCGGGGCCAAGATGGTGGTGATTCTGATCGGCGAACGGCCGGGGCTCAGCTCGCCGGACAGCCTGGGGCTGTATTTCACCTACAACCCTAAGGTCGGCCTCACCGATGCCTACCGCAACTGCATTTCCAATGTGCGCCTGGAGGGCTTGAGCTACGGCATGGCCGCCCATCGCCTGCTCTACTTGATGAAAGAAGCGTGTCGTCGGCAGCTGTCGGGGGTCAATCTCAAGGACGAGGCGCAGGTTCAGACCATCGAATCAGATGATCCAGACCTGATGAAAGGCAATTTCCTGCTCAGCCCACCCAATGACTGATAGCTGCACGATTGCGCTTTTTTGCGTCATTAGGCAGCATCGAGTCACGGCCGCTTGTGTGGTCATACCCCATTTGGAAGTTGAGGCCTGGCATGCGGATTACTCAAGCGACCCTGGAACACCTGGACCTGCTGACCCCGTTGTTCGTCAAATACCGCGAGTTTTATGGCGCACTGCCCTTCCCGGATTCATCGCGGGCCTTTCTGGAAAAGCGCCTGCGCCGCAAAGAGTCAGTGATCTACCTGGCCCTGGCGGACGATGACGACAAGAAGTTGCTGGGGTTCTGCCAGCTGTACCCGAGCTTTTCGTCGCTGTCGCTTAAACGCGTGTGGATCCTCAACGACATCTACGTCGCCGAAGATGCCCGCCGGCAGTTGGTGGCGGATAATTTGATGCGCACCGCGAAGAAGATGGCCAAGGAGACCCAGGCCGTGCGGCTGCGCGTGTCGACCAGCAGTGACAATGAGGTGGCGCAGAAGACCTATGAGTCGATCGGGTTTCGGGAAGATACGGAGTTCAAGAACTACGTGCTGCCGATCAGTGAGGACTGAGAAAACACCAGCGCTCCACTGTGGGAGCTGGCTTGCCTGCGATAGCGGAGTATCAGCGGACGCATCATTTGCTGGCCCACCGCTATCGCAGGCAAGCCAGCTCCCACATTTACATCTAAGCAACATTTGGATCGGTGTAGAGCCTTGATTCCGGCGACACTCCCCGCTACAAAACCAACACGCTTTTCACCTCTCAATCCGTATAATGCGGACCTCTCAGAGCTGTAAGAATCGCGACATAAGCTTGTAGCCTAACTTACCCGTAGCTTCCGCACAGGCCTGCTGAGCCGGGCCATTCACACAGGTGCCATCCATGGATTTCAACCCGCTCGACCTTATCCTGCATCTCGACGTGTACCTCGACATGCTGGTAAGAAACTACGGAGTGTGGATCTACGCCATTCTGTTCCTGGTTATCTTTTGCGAAACCGGTCTGGTGGTCATGCCCTTCCTGCCCGGTGACTCCTTGCTGTTTATCGCCGGCGCCATTGCCGCAGGCGGCGGCATGGACCCGGTACTGCTGGGCGGCCTGTTAATGCTGGCAGCCATTCTCGGCGACAGTACCAACTACGTGATCGGACGAACGGCCGGGGAACGCTTGTTCAGCAACCCGAACTCGAAAATCTTCCGCCGCGACTACCTGCAAAAAACCCACGACTTCTACGACAAGCACGGCGGCAAAACCGTGACCCTGGCGCGCTTCCTGCCAATTCTGCGCACCTTTGCGCCGTTCGTGGCCGGTATCGCCAAAATGCCTTACCCGCGCTTCTTTGGCTTCAGCGTGTTCGGCACCATCCTCTGGGTTGGCGGCCTGGTCACCTTGGGTTACTTCTTCGGCAACGTGCCATTTATCAAGAAGAACCTCTCGCTGCTGGTGGTGTTCATCATCCTGCTGTCGCTGGTGCCGATGATCATCGGCGTGTTCCGCAGCCGGTTTGGCCGCAGTTCCGAAGCCAAGCCGCAGTAACCGGCAATGTGGTCCCTCAGCGCCTGGCGTCGCCGGCGCCTGCTGGCCAAGCACCCGATTGCCGATGACACCTGGCAACGGGTGCGCCACCACCTGACCTTCCTCGACGGCATCAGCGCCGAGCAGGACCAGTGGCTGCGCGAAGCCTGCGTGGTGTTCCTGAGTGAAAAGCACCTCACCGCCCTGCCCGGCGTCGAGCTGCATCAGGAACAGCGCCTGCTGCTCGCTGCCCAGGCACAATTGCCGTTGATGAACCTGGGCGACCTCGACTGGTATCAGGGCTTTCACGAAATCGTGCTGTACCCCGACGACTTCCTCAGCCCCCAGCGCCATCGCGATGCCAGCGGCGTCGAGCACGAGTGGGACGGTGAACACAGCGGCGAAGCCTGGCAGCAAGGCCCGGTGATCCTCGCCTGGCCCGGCGTACTGGCCAGCGGCCAGTGGGAAGGCTACAACCTGGTGATCCATGAGCTGGCGCACAAGCTGGACATGCTCAACGGCGACGCCAACGGCCTGCCGCCGCTGCACCACGACATGCGCGTGCAGGAATGGGCCAGCGTGATGCAAAGCGCCTTTGACGACCTCAACCGCCAGCTGGATGCCAACCCGGACGCCGAAACGGACATCGACCCCTACGCCGCCGAAAACCCGGCGGAGTTCTTTGCCGTCACCAGCGAATATTTTTTCAGTGCCCCGGATTTACTGGTCGGCACTTATCCCCAGGTATACGCGCAACTGAGCCGCTTCTATCGCCAGGACCCGCTGGCCCGCCTGCATCAACTGCAAACCGGCGATGCCCGCTACCAGACTGAACGCCAGGCGCCACACGACGTCTGACGCATGGCATCGGCGTCAGAATATGCCTATAATCGCCGCCACTTTTAGGCCAATCCGGCCATGTTTCATGGCCAACTACGGGGGCACCGCCCAATGAGCTACAGCAAGATTCCGGCTGGCAAAGACCTGCCGAACGACATCTACGTCGCCATCGAAATTCCGGCCAACCACGCGCCGATCAAATACGAAATCGACAAAGACAGCGATTGCCTGTTCGTTGACCGTTTCATGGCCACCCCGATGTTCTACCCGGCCAACTACGGTTTTATCCCTAACACCCTGGCTGACGACGGTGACCCCCTCGACGTGCTGGTAGTAACCCCTTACCCGGTTACCCCAGGCTCGGTAATCCGCGCGCGCCCAGTCGGCATCCTGAACATGACCGACGACGGCGGCGGCGATGCCAAAGTTATCGCGGTGCCACACGACAAGCTGTCCCAGCTGTACGTGGACGTAAAGGAATACACCGACCTGCCGCCACTGCTGCTGGAACAGATCAAGCACTTCTTCGAGAACTACAAAGACCTCGAAAAAGGCAAATGGGTGAAGATCGACGGTTGGGGCAACGCAGACGCCGCCCGCGCCGAGATCATGAAGTCGGTGGCTGCCTACAAAGGCTGATACCCGCTCCTCATTGGCCCGGCAATCAAAAAAGCCCCGACGATTCGGGGCTTTTTTTGTGGAAAAAATTAAACGCCGAGTTCAATGTTTAATTCGCAACGTTTAATAAAATTAGATAACTGCAATATCAGACTACAACTAAGCAAATCCCTACACGCGAAACTCAACGCATAGTTTATTTGATGTATTTTTCCGGCCAGTAAACTCTGCGTTTATGAATACATCAGGTGATCGACTAAAAGCGTTACTGCGGGAAGTTCATCTTTCCGCTTCCGACTTCGCCAAGAACCGTGGTGTCACGCCTCAACACGTGAACAACTGGTTCAAGCGCGGCGTGCCCATGGGCCGACTCAACGAGATCGCAGAACTGCTCTGCGTCTCCAGCCGTTGGCTGCGCACCGGCGAAGGCCTCAAACACCCACCGGCCAACTTCCTGCTGGAAGGCCCGGACCCAAGGAAAGGCATCGCCACCCGCGAAGACAGCGGCAAATACCTCACGGGACCCGCCCGTCTCCCAGAAAAAATCGACGTGGAGATCGCCCTCCACCCCACCTTCACCTCAAGCGAACGCATCCGCGTCTCCCTGTACACCCTCGAAGCCCTCAACGTGAACCCCGACCGCGCCGTAGGCGCCTACATGGTCGACAACAGCATGATCGACATCATCCAACAAGGCGCCACCCTCGCCATCGACCGCGGCCGCAGCCAAATTACCGACGGCGAAATCTACGCCGTCGAACACGACGGCATGCTCCGCATCAAATACCTCTACAACCGCCCCGGCGGCGGCCTGCGCATGCGCAGCCACAACGCCGGCGAACACCCGGACGAATACCTCACCCATGAACAACGCTTTGAACAGAACTTCGAGATCATCGGCTGGGTGTTCTGGTGGTCCACCCTGAACAACCGCAGGCCGGTGCCGCTGGACGAACACCTGCTGGGCTGGGAAGGCTCTAAATCGGACCCGGAGGTAGGCATATGAGGTGAATGTGGGTAGAATGCCGCCCACATTTGGCAGGGGGTGGCTTTGCGCTATCTATCCTGCCTGGCGATGCGGAGGAGTTCCCGCAGATGCCCCTACTATTCAGCCGACGTGATGTGGGCTGAGCGATTTGAAGGCTGGTGAGGTTTGTCAAAAACAAGCTGAGGCAGTCCCCGAGAAGCCGGCCACAAGCCGGCTTTTTAATGCCTGTAAGAATCACAATCCAGTAGTCCAACAATTGTTGGACTACTGGAGCAGCTTATTGCCCGACCTCTCTGGCGCGTTATCCAGCCTGCAAACACTCCACAGCCCGATCCGCCACCATCTTCGCCATCTCCACCAAATGCATTACCGCCCGATGCGGCGCACCCAGCGGTTCACCAAGCGCCTGCGATGTAGCCACCGCACACTGCAGCAGCTCGGCCACGCGCACCCAGGCATCTTCAAAGCTCAGTTCTTCATTAACAGTAAATGGCTTAGTCGCAGCCGATGAGGGTAAATCCGAAATAACGTTATCCATAGAAAACCTCTAGCGGTAAGTGAATACCACCGTCCTTTCGCGACTAAACGAGCAGAGGTGGCGGCTGTACGCAGGTTAGTCGACCGGCCGCTAGGCACCGGCGCACCCGAAGGTGCCCTGCGCACAGCCACCATAAAGTGCAGGTGAGGAAACACCTGGCTTTGGGATGGCGCGTGCGCCTAGCGAAGTCCGGGCGACTAAACCCGATCACTGAAAAAACAGTGACGGAACGCAGCCTAGTCGCCGAATTTAGCTGGCGCAAGCGACTGGAATTCTCTAGGAAACGTCCTGCAAATGAAAGGGATCCGTACTGCTGGCACATAGAATTCGAGCGACCTACCTGGCCTCTTATTTCGCTTAACTTTCTGCTGCACTCAGTGACAGGTATGTGAGCATTCAACCAAATGCCCTTCATTGGTTGAAGCTCGCGAGCCGAAGTGATATCACAAAAGAATCGCCCATCTCATCCTGCGAAAACTTATTGGCGACTGGATGAAGCCAGCTGAACCCACGCATAGGTCAAGGAGACCGACATGCCGAACATCAGGGACCAAAAGCTCCTCTATCACATCACTTCGCTTGATAACCTGGGCAGTATTTTCCGAAGCGGTCTAAAGCCGCGGGCGCAACTCAGGGAATTTGAAGACGTAGCTGACGCCGAGATTCTGAGAAAAAGACAAGGCCTCGGATTAAACCAGTACGTACCTTTCCACTGGTTTGCCGCTAATCCATTCGATGGTAGCGTCCAGCGCAGATGGCCTGGCACCCAATTTGTCGTAATTACAGTTTATCGAAACGTTGCAATCAGAAAGCAATGGAAAGTCATTCCTCGTCATCCATTGGCGAATGATGCGATTCAACTGCTCGATTATGCCGAAGGCTTCGAAGCGATAAATTGGGATGTCATGAACGCCAGGAATTACCACGATCCACACTGCAAAAGCATCTGTATGGCGGAGTGCCTATCGCCAGAGGTCGTTCCCTCTTACGATTTTTTCAATATTTTTGTTTCTAATGCTGAGGTTGAGGCCCTATGCAGGGCTAAAATGCTCGAGGCCAGAGTTAACGTACAAATCGGAGTGAATCGGGGAATGTTTCTTAGATGATTTATAGCAGTCTGAATCCAGAAAAAGCGCTGATTTGGCGGATAGTTCACCGCGATAATCTGCCCTGGATTCTGGACAACGGCCTGCACTGCGCCAGCTCCGAGATGCAGGCACCGCAGTACGTGAACATTGGCAACGCTGACTTAATCGACAAACGCCGCACTCGCTGTGTTCCTATCGCGCCTGCTGGCGTATTGGCCGACTACGTGCCCTTCTACTTCACCCCTTTCTCTGTGATGATGAAAAATATTCACTCCGGGTGGAGCGTTCAGCAGCGCAACAATGACGAGATCGTGATTCTGGTCTCCAGCCTGCACCGCGTCGCTGAACTGGGTCTACCGTTCGTCTTCACAAACGCACACGCTTACCCGGATTGGACAGACTATTACAGCGATCCGGAAAATCTTCATGAGATCGATTGGTCTATCCTTCAACGACGCGACTTTAAACGTGACCCCGATGACCCTCGCAAGATGGAGCGTTATCAGGCCGAAGCGCTGATTTACCACCACCTACCGATTACAGGACTCCTAGGCATCATGTGCTACACCGATGCGATGAAAGAACGCATACAACAGGACGTCGCCGCTAGAGGCCTGACGTTATCTGTGCATGCGCGTCCGGGATGGTATTTCCAATGATCAGATTCACCCAAGGCAACCTTTTGGAAGCCAACACTGAAGCTCTCGTCAACACGGTGAATACCGTGGGCGTGATGGGCAAAGGTATCGCGCTGATGTTCAAAGAGCGCTTTGCGGAAAATTATCGCCTGTACGCAGCTGCCTGCAAGGCTGGCGAGGTAGAAACCGGCAAGGTCCACGTAACGGCGGTCAACGAACTGGAAGGTCCTAAATGGATCGTTAACTTCCCGACCAAACGTCACTGGCGATCGCCATCGCAGATGGCCTGGATAACCGAAGGTCTGCACGACCTACGTCGTTTTTTGATCGAAAACCATGTGAAATCTGTAGCGGTTCCACCGTTGGGCGCGGGTAATGGCGGCCTGAAATGGCCGGAAGTTCGTGAACAGATTGTTGATGTTTTGGGTGATCTGGATGTCGATGTGCTGGTATTTGAGCCCTCCAATCAGTACCTGAACGTCGCCAAACGAAGTGGTGTGGAGAAGCTCACGCCCGCCCGTGCACTCATTGCTGAGCTGGTTCGACGCTACTGGGTTTTAGGTATGGAATGCAGCCTGCTTGAGATTCAGAAGTTGGCCTGGTTTTTAGAACGCGCTATTGAGACGCTGCCAGACGCAAAAAAACCACTGGACCTGAAGTTCGTTGCTCATAAATACGGGCCGTATGCCAATCGGTTGGAACATCTGCTCAATAACCTGGATGGCAGCTATCTACATTGCGACAAACGCATCAGCGATGCGGGTATCAGCGATGTAATCTGGTTTGACCAGGACCGTAAAGCCTTCCTCCAAACCTACCTAAAAACGGAGGCCAAGGAGTATTCACAAGCCCTGGAGCTTACCGCCGAATTGATTGATGGCTTTGAGTCGCCCTTTGGCATGGAGCTGTTAGCGACAGTCGACTGGTTGCTTAGCCAGGAACACGTTCCCCCGACGGTTACCGCTGTGCGTGAAGCATTGAAACGTTGGGACGGCGGTTCAGGTGCGGCTACTCGCAAAAACAAGCTGTTTGACGATCAAGCGCTTGACATTGCGCTGAAGCGGCTTACCTCCAGTATTCTCAGGCCTCAGCTGACCACCTGCTAGGGTGGTCCAGCAACTTGGTGCAACGGCAAACAATGGTTCCTAGAAAGTCCTTTTCATCATCTGCTGCTGCCTATGAGCCATCCAAATAGCTGTAAGCAAACCGACGGAACGCTCCAGGAAACGTCCTTCAAATGAAAGGGATCCGCCCTGCTGGCCCTTGGAAATCACCGCTAATTCTCGACCGTGTCCCCCCCACCCATCTGTTTCCCCAGGTGACACGCTTTCACCCTCCCCCCAATCAACATCGCCCCAACGAACCTTCCTACAAACATATCTAAACAGCCCATTTAAAAACCGCTTGCCGACGCGTTTAGCATTTGGCCCAAAAACTGCTTATTGCACACCGTACAATAAAATCCGGTCTGAGCCGGGCCACCTCACTACTGCTGTGCAATACAGCTTGGGGAATGCAGATGTCTACACCACCACTTCACTCTTCCAACCATGGCTTGGCGCGGTCGCTCAAGGAGCGTCATGTGATGTTGATTGCTATCGGCGGCATTATTGGGGCCGGTTTGTTTCTGGGTTCGGGTAAGGCAATTGCCACGGCGGGGCCGGCGTTGTTGCTGGCGTATGCGTTGTGTGGGGGGATGGTTTATTTGATTGCGCGGGCGCTGGGGGAGTTGTCGTTGTATCGGCCCGGTAGCGGGTCGTTTGCGACGTATGCGGAGGAGTTTTTGGGGCCGCGGGTGGCGTTTATCACGGGTTGGTCGTATTGGTTGATCTGGATTCTGGTGGGGGTGCTGGAGGTTACGGGGATCGGCTTGTTGATGAAATATTGGTTCCCGGAGTTGGCGCAGTGGATTCCGGCGTTGGTCACCACGGTGGTGTTGATGGTGATCAATTTGTTTGCGGTGAAGACGTTTGGCGAGGTGGAGTTCTGGCTGGCATTGATCAAGGTGGTGACGATTGTCGGGTTGATTGCCGCAGGCTTGGCGATTCTGATTTTCGGGCTGGATACATCGTCGCAAACCACCCCTTCGATCACCAACCTGTGGCGGCACGGTGGTTTTTTCCCGAATGGCTGGAGTGGCTTTTGGTACGCGATACCGTTGGCGGCGTTTACCTTTGCCGGGGTTGAGGTGATTGGCTTGGTGGCGGCGGAAACGGCCAACCCGGAGCGCACATTGCCGCGAGCGATCAATAGCATCATCTGGCGGATGGCTATTTTTTATATCGGGTCGATCGCGGTGATCATGGCCCTTTATCCCTGGAACCAGATCGATACTTCGCAAAGCCCGTTTGTGATGGTGTTCGACAGCATTGGCCTGGGGATTGCGGCCGGGCTGATCAATTTTGTAGTGATCAGTGCGCTGGCGTCGTCGTGCAATACCGGGTTGTTTGCCACCAGCCGGATGTTGTTTGCGCTGTCGCATATTCAGCAGGCACCCCGTCAATTGCAGGTGTTGAGCCCGCGCCAGGTGCCGGCGCGTTGCTTGATGGTGTCGACCGCGATTTTGCTGGTGGGGGTATTGCTGAACTATTTGATGCCGGAAAGTATTTTCAACCTATTGATCACCGGCATTCTGGGCCTGTTGATTTGGGTGTGGGCGGTGATCATCACCACGCATATGGCGTATCGGTGCAAGGTGCAGCGGGGTGAGTTGCCGCTGATGGCGTATCGCTTGCCGTGGGCTCGGGGCAGCAGCGTGTTGGTACTGTTGTTTTTGGCTGGGTTGACGGTGCTGGTGATTCGAGACCCGGAGACGCGCACGGCGTTTTACGTGGCGGCGGCCTGGTTTGCGTTGTTGCTGCTGGTATATCCAAAGCGCAACGCACCCAAGGAGGTGAGCGATGTTCACAGCGCCTGATAGGTCCGCGTTGCAGGGCTGCATCACACGCTATACCCACGCCAACCCCAACAGCGCCCGGCAAATGGACTTGGCCGCGCGGGTAATGCCGGGTGGCAATACCCGCTCAGTGCTGTTTTATGCGCCGTTTCCGTTGGTGATGTCGGGCGGCGCGGGCTGTTTTCTTGATGACCTGGACGGGCATCGTTATGTCGACTTTCTCGCCGAATACACCGCAGCGCTGTATGGGCACTCTCACCCGGTAATCATCCAGGCGCTGACGACGGCGATGGCGAACGGGCTGAACCTCAGCGCCCCTACGCAACTGGAAGCGCGGTTGGCAGCGTTGATCGTGGAGCGCTTTGGTTGTATCGAACAGGTGCGCTTTACCAATTCCGGTACCGAGGCGAATCTGCTCGCGCTGGCGGCGGCACGGGCCTACACCGGGCGCGACGGCGTCATCGCGTTTAACGGCGGTTATCACGGCGGCGTGCTGAGTTTTGCCGGGCCAGGCACGCCGATGAATGTGCCCCACCGCGTGTACCTGGCGGATTACAACGATCTAGGCAGTGTCGAGCGTTTGCTGTTTGAGCACCCTGGCGAGTGTGCGGCGATCCTCGTGGAGCCGATGTTGGGCGCCGGTGGCTGTATCTGCGCCGCGCCGGGCTTTCTCGAGGGTTTGCGCGAGTTGAGCCGTGCATATGGGGTACTGCTGGTGTTCGATGAGGTGATGACTTCACGCCTTGGCCCAGGCGGTTTACAAGAAAAGCTCGGTATAACGCCTGACCTGATGACCCTGGGCAAATACCTCGGCGGCGGGATGCCCTGTGGAATGTTGGGTGGCCGACGAGACATCATGGCGCAGTTCGATCCGCGCCATGGCAGCCTCTCTCACGCAGGCACCTTTAACAACAACGTACTGACCATGGCGGCGGGTATCGCTGGATTGGAGCAGGTGTATACCCGTGAGCAAGCCATTGCGTTGAATACAAGGGGCGACCGGTTGCGCGAGCAACTGAACGAGGTGCTCGCCTCTATGCCGATGCAGTTTACCGGGCAGGGTTCAGTGATGAACCTGCATCCCACAGGCTTGCCGATTCTTCGGCCCACGGATATCCCAACGGACCGAAACCGCCTACGGGACCTGTTCTTTTTTCACCTGCTTGAATGTGGGATCTACAGTGCGCGGCGTGGGCTGTTTGCGTTGAGCCTGCCGCTGACCGAGCACGAAATGAATCGGCTGGTTAATGCTACACAGGCCTTTGTAGAACGCTATGGAGGCATGTTGACCAGAGACTGACGCCACGCCTGGAAGAGCGACAGCGAATCGACGACCGGCTATCCTTTCGCCGTCGCTCAACCGGAACAACGTCCATGACCAGCAAAACCGCAAACCCACGAGGCAGGCGTAAAAAAACCGTTGGCGAAGACCCGCAAAACCAGCTGAATAAAGACACGATTATCGCCGCCGCATTGGCGTTGATCGACCGCGAAGGCCTGGAAAAATGCAGCCTGCGCAACTTGGCAAATAGCCTGGGCGTGTACCCGACAGCCATTTACTGGTACGTCTCATCACGTGAGTTGCTGTTGAGTGAAGTGCTGGCCAAAGTCCTTGAAGGGGTGGCACCGCACCCTCAGGAACGCTGGCAGGACTACCTTCGCGCCACCCTGGTTAATTGCCATAACGCTGTGCACCAGCACCCGAATGTGGCGCCGTTGCTCGGTGCGCAACTGGTCTCCAACACCCGCACCGACTTCAAGTTGGTAGAAGGCGTATTGGCAGCGTTGCAGCAAGCGGGTTTCAGTGGGCCTTCATTGGCTGGCGCCTACAACACGTTTATCGCCGCCCTTGCCGGTTTCACCACCTTGGAGTTCGCCCCGCTGCCGGAGAACACCGAAGCCTGGCAGCAGCAAGTACAGGAAAGCCTGCAGACCGTTGACGCCGAGCAGCACCCGACCCTTGCGCAGAACATGGGCCAGCTCAGCAACCGAGGTTTCAGCCTGCGCTGGCAAAATGGTGTGCACGCGCCGCTGCATGAGAGCTTTGCGTTTTATGTCGACACCCTCCTCTGCGGCCTGGAAACCCTGGCGGCGCGTCGCTGAAAAATCGCACAACATAATCAGAAAGCCTATCAATTGTACGTCGTACAATTTATCGCTACAGTCCGTCACGCATGAATACCCCATGACCCTAAAAACAAAAACGTCAGAGGTCTTAAATCGTGGCGACTGCATTCAACGAAGTGGTCCAGGGCCAACGGCTTTGGCAGCCCTCCCCTGAACATATCCAACATACCCGCCTCACGCACTACCTGGCTTGGCTCAAACGCGAGCGCGGGCTGAGCTTTGTCGATTACCACGGGCTATGGCAGTGGTCGGTCGATGATCTGGACGCTTTCTGGCAATCGATCTGGGACCACTTCAAGGTGCAGACCAGTAGCCCATACCACGCGGTGCTGGGTGAACGTACGATGCCAGGCGCAGAGTGGTTTCCCGGCGCGCAGCTGAATTTTGCCGAACACATTTTGCGCAACGAACGGCAAGGCGATGCGCTGCTCTACCTGAGCGAATCCACCGCTTTGCAGGGCTTGCCCTGGGTCGAGTTCTGCGACCAGGTACGCACGCTCGCCGGCTATCTGCGAGAGCTCGGCGTAGTACCCGGTGATCGCGTGGTGGCTTACCTGCCAAATGTCCCCGAGGCGATGATTGCGCTGTGTGCCTGTGCAGCCATCGGCGCGATCTGGGCCAGTTGCTCGCCGGATTTCGGCAGCGAAGGTGTGCTGGATCGGGTGCGGCAATTAGCGCCGAAAGTGCTGTTGGCGGTGGACGGCTACCGGTATGGCGGCAAAGCGTTTGACCGGCGTGGCCAGGTCCGGCAGATCGTCGCCGAGCTGGGCAGTATCCAGCAGGTCATTGTGCTGCCGACGCTGTTTCCTGATGAGCCATTGACGCTGCCCAACGCCATCGACTGGCACAGTTTGCGCCTGCGCCCCAGGGTGCCCGCCGCCGATTTCCAGTGCGAGCAAGTCCCCTTCGATCATCCGTTATGGGTACTGTTTTCGTCCGGCACCACAGGGGTGCCCAAAGCCATCGTTCACAGCCAGGGTGGGGTTCTGCTGGAGCAGCTCAAAGCACTGCATCTGCACCTGGATTTCCGTGCGGGTGACACCGCCTTCATTTTCACCACCACCGGCTGGATGATGTGGAACACCTTGTTCAGCGCCTTGCTCTGCGGTGTACGCCCGGTACTTTACGACGGCCATCCCACCTGGCCAGGCACCGATGCGCTGTGGCAAATCCTGCAAGACAGCCGCGCGAGTTTTTTCGGCACCAGCCCCACCTACATTGAGTTGATGCAGCGCGAGGGCGTGGTGCCTGGCGAGCGTTTTGACCTGCACGCACTGCGCACGGTAATGCCGGTGGGGTCGCCGGTTTCACCGCAGTGTAATGCATGGTTTTATCGCAACCTGAACGCGGCGGTGTGGGTCAACACAGGCAGCGGCGGTACGGATATCTGCACCGGCTTGGTCAGTGGCGTACCGACCTTGCCGGTGTATGCCGGCGAGATCCAGGCGCGCGCCCTGGGGGTGGATGCCCATGCGTTTGATGCGCACGGCCAACCGGTGATCGATCAAGTCGGCGAGCTGGTGGTGAGGTCGCCCATGCCGTCGATGCCGATGTATTTCTGGAATGACCCCACGGGCGAGCGCTATCGCGACAGCTACTTTCAGCCGTGGCCGGGCGTGTGGCGCCATGGGGATTTCTTTTTGCTCAATGCTCGCGGCGGCTGCCAGGTGCTGGGGCGTTCCGATGCGACGCTGAACCGCTTTGGCGTGCGGATCGGCACGGCGGAGATTTACCGGGCGCTGGAACACATCGCAGAAATCGAGGATGCACTGATCGTTAACCTTGATTTGCCCGAGGGCGGTTTCTTTATGCCGCTGTTTGTACAGCTGCGTGCCGACGCGGTGCTGGATGAGCCTTTGCAGCAACGCGTGAATGACTGCCTGCGCCTGGCATGCACACCTCGGCATGTGCCGGACTGCATCCTGGCTGTACCGCTGATTCCCACCACCCTCACCGGTAAAAAAATGGAAGTGCCGGTACGCCGGATTCTGATGGGACACGACCCGCAGAAAGTCGCCAACCCCAGTGCCATGCGTGACCCGCAGGCGCTTGAGTTCTTTATCGAATACGCCGCCCGGAGCCGCCAGCCATGAGGGGTAAAGCTTATATCGTGGGTGCCTATGAACACCCAACACGTCACGCCACTGACCGCTCGCTGGCGCAGTTGCATGCCGATGTGGCACGCGGCGCCCTGGAGGATGCGGGGCTGAGCCTCAGTGATGTCGACGGCTATTTCTGCGCCAGTGATGTGCCGGGCTGGGGGGCGCCAGGCGTAGGGCCGTTCTCCATGGTCGAGTACCTGGGTATCCAGCCACGGCACCTGGATACGACGGAAAGTTGGGGCTCGTCCTACATGCATCAAGTCGCCCAGGCTACCCGCGCCATCGCCGATGGGCGCTGCCGCGTCGCCTTGATCACCCAGGCCGGGCGCCCGCGCGCCGAGCGCCAACGTCCGCAAAGCAGCGCATTAGACCCAGCGTACAGCGCCTGTGAAGCGCCGTTTGAAACGCCCTATGGCGCTGCCGTGGTCAACCTCTACGCGATGTGCGCCATGCGCCATCAGTACGAACACGGCACCACGGCCGAGCAATTGGCCTGGATAAAAGTCGCGGCGTCACACCATGCCCAGCACAACCCGCAGGCCATGTTGCGCAATGTGGTGACGGTGGAAGACGTACTGAATTCACCCTGGGTCGCCGCCCCTTTGCGGCGCTTGGACTGCTGCGTGATCAGCGACGGCGGCGGCGCCCTGGTGCTGGTCCATCCGGCCATTGCGCGCTCGCTCAAACGGCCGCTGATTACGCCTATCGGTTCGGGCTATGCGATTAACCATCTGAACGGCGGTTACTTCGACCTGCTGACCTCGGGTGGCGCGCAATCCGGCGCCGATGCATTTGGTGAGGCGCGCCTCACGCCTGGCGATATTGACTACGCCTCGCTGTACGACAGCTTCACCATCACCGTATTGATCCAGCTGGAAAACCTCGGTTTTTGCGCCCCTGGCCAAGGCGGCGCCTTTGTCGCCGACGGCAAGTTGATCAGCGGTGTCGGCCCTTTGGCGGTAAACACTGACGGCGGCGGCCTGTGCAATAACCACCCCGGCCATCGCGGCGGCATGGCCAGGCTGATCGAGGCTGTGCGCCAGTTGCGCGGCGAAGCACACCCGGCCGTTCAACGGCCCCATTGCGCACTCGCTCTGGCCCACGGCACCGGTGGCCTGCTGGGTTCACGCCACGGCAGCGCCACACTCATACTGGAGCGCCTCTGATATGCCGCTGACCTCACCGCACATCACCGCGGAAAGTGCGCCGTTCTGGGCCGCCGCCAATCAAGACCAACTGTTGCTACGCCGCTGCCTGGACACCGGCAAGGCCTACTACTACCCCCGCGATCACAGCCCGTTCACCGGCAGCACCGCAACCGATTGGATCGTCGCCAGCGGTGGCGCCACCTTGTACAGCTTCAGCTATAGCGGGCGCGCAGACGACGTGCATTGCATTGCCTACGTAACGCTCGACGAAGGGCCAACGATGTTGTCGGTCATCCAGTGTGAGGCTGCGCACCGCTTGTGCATCGGGCAACGGCTCAAGGTGGCGTTTGCGCCCACGCCGAGCGGCCAAAAAGTCCCCGTGTTTGTTCCATCAGCCTGATTGTCCTTTTTGAGTTGACGGTAAGACACGTACCAGCCGATTTATCACTTAGAACCCACCTACTAATCTGTGCCCATGTTGAACGCAACGCCAAACCAACCTAAACAAAAAAGGACTTCAACCATGAGCGCTCCAACCCTCAGCCGATTGAACAAAGACGACGCCATTGTTCTGCTGATCGACCACCAAACCGGCCTGATCTCGCTGGTGCAGGACTTCTCCCCCAATGAGTTCAAAAACAACGTGCTGGCCCTGGCGGACGTCGCCAAGTTCTTCAACTTGCCGACCATTCTGACCACCAGCTTCGAGCAAGGCCCCAACGGCCCGTTGGTGCCGGAATTGAAGGAGATGTTCCCGCAGGCGCCGTACATCGCTCGCCCTGGTCAGATCAATGCGTGGGACAACAAGGATTTCGTCAAGGCGGTCAAGGCGACTGGGCGTAAGCAGATTGTCATTGCCGGTGTGGTGACGGATGTGTGTGTGACATTCCCGACGTTGTCGGCGCTGGCGGAGGGGTTTGAGGTGTTTGTGGTGACGGATGCGTCGGGCACGTTTAATACGACGGTGCAGCAGGCCGCGTGGAGCCGGATGGTGCAAGCGGGGGCGCAGATGATGAATTGGTTTTCGGTGGCGTGTGAGTTGCAGGGTGACTGGCGCAACGATATTGAGGGGCTGGGGAATTTGTTGTCGCAGCGGATTCCTAACTATCGGAACTTGATGAACAGCTATTCGGTGCTGGCGGCGCGTCAGGGTTGAGATTGATAGGCTTTAACCTGTGGGAGCGGGCTTGCCCGCGATGGCGGTGAATCAGTCACTACATTCGGTGGCTGACATACCGTCATCGCGGGCAAGCTCGCTCCCACATTTGGGCTTTGCTGCGTTGCAATTGGGGTGGCTCAGTCGAGAATCAGATGCGGTAGAAACCGGCTTGAGTCCTTGGTGATCAGGCTGTTGTCTTCGCGCACGCCGATGCCTGCGGCTTGGTCAGCGATGACCCAGGAGCCGATCAGTGTGTAGCTGTCGCCAAACCTCGGCAGCGGCGCAAATTCTTGAAGGATAAACGGCGCGTCCGTGTAGGGGCCGTCTTCTTTTACGATCAGGCCGTCGGCGGTTTGCAGTTCGATGTTGGCGCCTTCGCGGGAGAAGAACGGCTTGCGTACCCAGCCCTTTGGCACGGCTTTGCCGGGGTCGGTGTCCAGGTGGGAGGCGAGCAGGTTCGGGTGGCCTTTATTGAACTCCCACAGAAGCGGCAGGATGCCTTTGTTGGAGAGGATGGCTTTCCACGCGGGCTCGAAAAACTGCGTATCGCTCTGGGCAATCGCGGCGCCGAAGGGTTCGTGGAAGATGAATTCCCAGGCGTGCAGTTTGAACAGGTGGGGAATCCAGCGATCCTCAAGGTCGACGAAGCGGCCGTCGCTGGTGAGGCCGATGTCTTCGATATCGATGTGGCGGGATTCGATACCGACTTTTTCGGCGACCAGGCGCAGGTAGTCGGTGGTGCCTTTGTCTTCGATGGAGTCTTTCATCGAGGCGAAGTAGAACGGCTGGTTCAGTTGCAGTTGCGCGAAGGCTTGATGCAGCTTGGTGTCGATGCTGTTGAACTGGTCGGCGTGCTTGGGTAGCAGGCCGCGCTCGATGCATTGCTCGAGCCAGCCCCATTGAAACGCCGCCGCTTCGTAGAGGCTGGTGGGTGTGTCGTAGTTAAGTTCGAGCAGTTTGGCTGGCCCGCTGCCGTTGTAGGAGAAGTCCATGCGCCCATACAGGTGCGGGTGGCCTTCGAGCCATGAGGTGCGGATCATGTCGAAGAACGGCGCGGGAATGCTCAAGCGTTCCAGCAATTCCTCGTTTTGCACCACGCGCGCCACGAGGTCCATGCACATGTCATGGATCTCGGTGGTCGGGTCTTCGAGGTCGCGCTCGATTTGTTCGAGCGTGAACTGGTAGTACGCGCTTTCGTCCCAGTAGGGTTCGCCGTCGATGGTGTGGAACAGGAAGCCGAGGCTTTCGGCGGTCTGTTTCCAGTCATGACGTTCTGCGCAGTGGATCTTCTTCATGGCCTGGCTTCCTTAACTGCTCGACCCGCCGCCGCCCCAGCCGCTGCGGGCGCTGGCTTTGCTGCCAAAACCGCCACGGGAGGTGGACGACGCGACGTTCACCGGCTTGCTGGAGGAGCGCAGCGTGTTGGAGTAATTGCTGCTGCCGTATCGGGCCTGGTTGGAGCGGCCAAAGGTCGCCCCGTTGGAGACACGCTGGTTGAGCGTTGAGTTGCCGTAATTGCCGCGATCATCGCGGTAGCGGTACACCGGCTCGGAGCGGTAGCTGTTGCGATTGCTGCTGAGCATGTTGCCGATCAACAGGCCGGTGAGCAGGCTGCTGGTGGAGAAGCCTGAGCCACCGCTGTTGGCTTGCGCGCCGGCGACTTGGGCATTGGCCGCGTCGACCTGGGATTGGGTCACCCGGCCTTCGGCGGTCAGTTCGAAACCGCCGAGCCTTGGGATGAACTTGCCGGTGGAGTCTTGCTGGCACCAGTCGGCGACAAAGTCGGCATCGCAATCGGTCTGGCTGTCGTACACCGGCGCGATGCGGCGGTGCTCGGCCATGGCGGTCATGTAGGCGTCCGAGCAGACGTCGACCGGCAGCTTTTCATCGGCGCATTGCTGGACCGACTGGAAGTTGTACTTTTTCTGCAAATCGTAGGTTTTTTCGGTCGGCCCACAGCCGGATATCGCCATGGCGACCGACGCTGCCAGCGACAGCTGGACGTACTTGCTTCGTTTCATCGAGAGCTCCGTGCGCAATCAGTACTGGGTGGGCGTCATGCACGCGGCGTTCAGCATGCCGACGCTGATAGCCACGGCGGCCACGTAGATGCCGGCCGCAACTTCGCCATTCTTGATGCGCTCGGACGTGCCTTTGAGCACCAGGCTGGTCAGCAGAAATGCCAGCAGTTGGACGACGGCGGCGATCACCGACCAGACCACAAAATCCAGCAGGCTGATGGAGTAGGCAATCACGTTGCTGGCCGGAATGGCGAAGCCAATGATCGCGCCGCCCAGGGCCACCGCCGCCGAAACGTTGCCGGCGCGGATCAGTTCGAACTCCTTGTGCGGGGTGATCCGGGTGTAGATGAACTGGAACAGCGCGAACAGCACCGCAGCCCCCAGGATGTAGATGACAAAGCCGAGCACAGCGGCTTTGTTCAGGGAGATGGAGAGAGCTTCTAGCATGGACGGCTTCCTTTTTTAGAGCGCAGTCAGGTCGGTTGTGTACAGCGAAATGCCCAGCGACGTGCTCAGGCTGATGCCACCCTCGGCATCTTCTTCGACGGAAAACAGCAGGAACTCGCGGCGATCGGTCAGCCCGGTGTCGCGGGCGTACAGCATCGAACGGTGCTCGACGTTGTAGGCGTCTTCCGGGTTTACCACGCGCTCGCTCATCGCCACCAGTTCGGTCTGGCCCGCTTCGCCACCCCACACACGGGCGTACTCGACGCCGTTGTGGGTGTAAGTCGGCAGCCCGATCAAGCTTTGTGGGCCTGCCAAGCGGCGCAGTTCCGCCTCGCTGCTGATGGTGACGTAGCTTAAGTAGTTGAACAGGATCACCGACTCGACTTGCCCGGCGATGTCGCCAGTGGTATGCACCTGCAGCCAGTAATCTTCGTCGTTCATGTAGTAGCGTGACAGCCAGGTCGACTGCCCGAGATCAACGGTGCCGTTGGCCCAGATTTCCTGGGAGCCAGGGATCACCACCGAGGTTTTTTCATCGAGCAGCAATTTCAGGCTTGAGTCGAACATCACGCCTTTGCCGGGTGCCAGGCCTAGCGGGCCGGTGGTCGGCAGAGGCAATGTCGACTCGGCATTCGCTTGTGGGGCCTCAAGCCCCATCAACTGTTTAAACCATCCCATTGGAGAGTTCCTTGAGGTGGGTGGAGGCGATAGAGAAGGGAATAGATGAGAAACAATAAGAGCCGGAGATGACGCCCGAGCGCCACACAAAAAAATTCGACATGTCGCCCCTGACTCCCTGGGTACTTGATTCCTGACGCCATCGCCTCAGCGTCTGTAGGCGCAAGTGCGTTCACCCGGCATTAAACCTGCTGCGCGGTGCAGAGAGAAGTACCTTGGCAGCAATAAATCCGGCGAGCGCACCAAACAGGTGCCCCTCGAAGGAAATACCCTGACGCGGCACAAACCCCATGATCAACCCGCCATAAAACACCGCGACGACACCGGCGATTAACAGGTTGCTCCAGCTCCTGTGGAACCAGGCGCGTGACAACAGGTAGGCCCATAGCCCAAAGACCCAGCCGCTGGCACCCACGTGTACGCCGCTAAACCCGAACAACCAGACCAGCGAACCGCCCAGCAGGATAATGATCGCGCTCACGCTGACGAACCGGTTGAGCCCTTCGGCCATGACCAGGGTGCCCAGCACTACAAAGGCGATCAGGTTTGCGCTTAGGTGGGCAAAGGAGGCGTGCAGAAACGGTGAGGTGAGGATGCCCAACAGGCCCTGCACGGTCCTCGGGATCAGCCCGAATGCCATGAGGCTGTAGCCCGTCGCGACATTGAGCAGTTGCAGCGCGACCATGAACACGGCCAGGCCTGCGATTGTCTTGAAACCCTTCAGGGCGTCCATCCTGACCTCGAGGTAAAAAGGGCACCGATCAATGCCCGCCCGTTAAGAAAGAATACAGTCACTGTGGCGAGGGAGCTTGCTCCCGCTGGGCTGCGCAGCGGCCCTAAAAATGGGACTGCTACGCAGTCCAGCGGGAGCAAGCTCCCTCGCCACGGGTCCGGCAGTGCAAGCGCTACTCGGCCGACTTTTGCTTCAGACGCTCCAGAATCGCATTAGCGCTGCCAGTGTCCGGCGTGATGCCGGCTTCGCGCAGTTTGCGTTCCAGGTCGGTACCGGTCGATGCCTCGGCCAGTTCGTCCTGGGCTTGCAGTTCAGCGGCACGTTGCTGCTGTTTGGCCTGCAGGCGGTTGAGTGTGCCAACGGCGGTTTCCAGCTTGCCGTTGGCGCCGCCGCTGGCGACGGACGCGCTGACCTGGGCCTTTTGCACGCTTTCGCGGGCCTTGGCCATGTCCACTTGCTGGCGCAGGCTTTTGATCCGGCTTTCGGCCTTGGTGATGTCCTTGCGCATGCTGTCGGCGTAGCCACCGAACTCGGCGGTCTGCTTTTGCTCGGCGTCGCGCTCGTTGGTCAGGGTCGAAATGGCTTCGGCCACTTCCAGGGCCAGGTCTTCACGGTTGGCCTGGATAGCGGCCATCGCTTTGGACTCAAGGTCTTTGATCTTGGCGTCGTACTCGCCCACGCGATCCGCCGCCAGCTTGTGCTTGGCCATGATGCTCACCAGCTCACGCTTGGCGTTGGCCAGTGCGGTGTCGGCGTCGCGAATTTCTTGATCAAGGATGCGCAGGGCCTGTTGGTCGACGATCGATTCGCCGACTTCGCTGGCACCGCCACGCAACGCGGTGAACAATTTGCTCCAGATGGACTGACTCATTGGATACTCCCGAATACTTAATTGAAGAAACGTTCGAAGGCTTCGCTGGCGCGCTGCACGTTATCGACCAGGGTTTTCACCTCGGTCACGATGTTGGTCAGGCTGGAGTCGGAACTCAGCGCACCAAACATGTTGTAAACAACCTGGCCGTTCGGCATGGATTCGATGCCGATAGACGACAACGGGAACATTTCCCGACTGCGCAGCACGGCGTCATTGAAGGCCGTTACATCGTTGATCGACTCGACGTCGACCAGCACGGTATCGACGATGATCTGCTCGCCCACCACCGCGATGTAAATCGGCAAGCCACCGAAGTCGTTCATTTCCAGCTTGATGCTGGACTCGGAGCCTTGAACCAGAGAAAGCGTAATGTCTTTGGCGACCACTTCGTCCAGGGCCTGAAGCGCGCTGAAAAGGCGGTCGATGTTCCAGTTGGTACCTGCGCTCATGAAATTCTCCGACATAAATGAGCCAGCCAGAATCGGTTGGCGAAGCTGTTTCTCCATTTGCTTGAGCAGGCTTCGGTTTTCGGGAAGCACCCAAGTCTCGTGTTTCACATAACCGGCGGCCGCCAGCCCCGCGCGCATCTGCTTCATGTAAAAGCTCGATGGCTTTTTAACCGGCGGCTTCAAGCGCTCTCCCTTACGGCTTGCCGAATCGGTATCGGGCTCTGCGGACGGGCTCGATGGAGAGCTGCTTTTCATGGTACTGGCCTCGTTGTGAAAATCTCACGCGTGAGAAAATCTACGCGCTATTTTCGCCAGGCTCAATAGCTCACGCGTGAGATTTTTTGTATCACTTTTCCCGCAAGGCCCAGGAGCGCCCATGCTCAGGCTAAGGCTCCTTTTTCAAATCTGATGAACGGTTAAATGGCCGTTGTTGGCGCGCCCATACATCGCTCACCATGCTCTAGCGCAAGCGTACCGCGCACATCGGGCTTTTTTTCAGGCGCTGGCCTTACTGCATAAATGTTCCGAAATTACCTTGGCCTTGTGAATTGTTGTGAAGGCGTTGCGAATCAGCCAAAACTCCGTGCTAAGTTCTGTGACATTGCTGCGTAACGTTACAGTTCACAGCATTCATGCACAGCGGCCACCCAACTAAGTCCGCCCTCTTGTTATCAAATAAACAGCCTCGGGTAGTTAACCAGGAAGTTGTACGCCCCTGCGCGCTTTAATAGTCGGCGGGGCCACACTTACATCAGGAGAATAACCATGGTAGCCAAAGTAGAAACGACCCCAAAGGACGCCGCGGTCACTAACAAAAGCTCTGTCGCTGCCTGGGAAAAGTCCGTAAAAAAAGCCGCCGCCGCGCCCAAAGACGAGTTGGGCAAAGGCCAGAAGCGCCCCGACGGTGACACCCGCTCGGCCCAGCAAATCATCGATGACACGCCCCTGCTCGCCCAACTGGGCAATCAAAGCGGGGTGAAGGACAACCTTAAAAAGCAGGTCGGTGATTTTGAGAAAGACGCAGATGCCGCCTATCGCGCGTCCAAGGTGCTGGAGCACGTGGAATACATCGACGAAGACGGCAAGCTCACCGATGGCAAGGAGGTCGGCAACCACAGCATCGACGGTTTCACCAAGGACGGCGAAGCCCGGCATGGCACCGAGGCGGGCCGTTTGCAGGACTTTGGCAAGTATGGGTATTCGAGCCTGCGCGGCGAAGTGGTCAAGTCGGACCTGGGCGACAAACAGAAACGCCCCGACGGTGACACGCGTTCGGCGAAGGAGATTATCGACGCCACGCCCCTGCTGAAAAACCTCGGCAACCAGAGCGATGTGAAGGACAACCTCAAGAAGCAAGTGGGCGATTTCGAGAACGACGCCGACGCCGCGTACCGCGCCACCCAGGTGTTGGAACATGTAGTGAGCATCGATGAAAACGGCAAGTTGCTGACCGGTTATGACGCGCGTAACAAAGACAACGACAGCATTGATGGCTTCACCAAAGACAAAGAAGCCCGGCACGGCACCGAGGCCGGCCGCTTGCAGGATTTCGGCAAGTACGGCTACTCAAGCCTCAAGGGCGACCTGATGCACGTCAAGGACGCGACGCACACCGACAAGGCCGCGCCACCCGATGAGCCACAGGACGTGCAGGCCCTGCGCGACAAATACAACATCCCCACCTTCGGCGCCGAAGGGCTGATGGACATGGAGCTGCCCAACGACAAAACCGTGGGCGGCCAGACGGCCGAGAACTTTGTGCAGGGCATCCGCGATGACATCAAGAGCGGCAAGCTGACCGAGGACTCGGATGAAGCCAAGATCGTCAAGCTGATGGACGCCCAGGCCGCACTCGACAGTGGCTATGACCTGTACGGCTACGCCGAGAGTATCAACCTGGGCAGCGGCACTTACCGCGAAACGGATAAGACTCCGACTAAGTTGAACGGCAAGGACGTCAAGGAGATGGTCGACGAGGACAAACTCGCCAAAGAAATCTCCACACTCATGGGCAAAGAAGGCATTAAAGACCGTTACGATTCAGAACTTAAGAAAAGTGTCGGCAGTTTGTCGGAAGATCGCTTGAATGAAGTTCGCGAGCAAGTGTTCCCGGCACTCTTCAAAGACGGCACGCGTGATGCCAACTTGAACTTTGAAGAGTATGTAATCGCCATGAATGACTCCGGCGATCCGAAAAAGTCGGAAACGGCCGAACTCGATGTGGACCGTTATTTCGAATCGCTGCGCATCCTTGAGCCGGACAGCTACACCGCACGTCGTCAGACTTTCGACCAGAACATGATGACGCACCAGCTCAACACCTACATGGAGAACCCCGACAAGGTTTCACCGGAAAATGCCGAAAGTGGGTTGAAAGCCTCGTTCACGATGATCAAGGGCGGTATCAACGCCGCCCTCGGTGGCCTGGACAAGGGCGACAAAGCTTACGACATGTACAAAAAGATGAAGGATGAGATCGACATCCTCGACGGCCATATCAAAGGGCTGACGCCGGCCGAAAACAAACAGATCGCTGCGGCGATACGTCTCGCTGCCGCCAGCGGCGACCCGAAAGCCATCGACAAGGTGGTCGACACCCAATTGAAGGGCTTGGGCGCCAATCGCGAGGCGGCCGCCGGCTCCCTGAAGACGGTGTTGCACACCGCCAGTTCCACCGGCGGGCTGAGTGCCATGGCGGGCACCATGAACCTGGTCAGCGGCGCCCTGCAGCTCGCCAATGGCGGCGGCAACATGACCGACGACCAGAAAATTGCCGCCGCCAAAGACTTGGTCGCCGGTTTGAGCTTTACCAACGACTTCCTCAAGTTCGGTTCGAACATTGTGGAAACCCTGGGAGGCACTAAACCCTATGAACCTGACGTGGATAAAGACGGCAAAGGCCCGGCAAAAATCAAAGCCACTGAATGGCTGGGGCTGATCGACGAGAACCTGCCGGATATCTGGGGCAAGAAATCCACCGAAAAATCCGACGCACTGGCTGCCTCCATCAGCACCCAGGTTAAGGAGTCTTCCGAGACCCTGAAGAAACTCGACGTGGGCAACCTGTCGGCCGATGAGGTCAAGGAGTACGACAACGCGGCCAAATCCCTTGGCGAACACATGGGCGTCAAGGACATTCCCGGCAAAGGTAGCCCGGCGTCAAAATCCGAGATTGCGATCGCCTCCGGGCGCTCATTCCTGCGCTTTATGGGCGGCGCCGGCCTGGATTTGACCGGCGGCGTGATGGATATCGTTTCCGGCGCACGCAAACTCAAAAACGCCAAGACTGCACTGGAAAAAACCGACGCGGCCTTCACCCTGGGCGGGGGTGCATCCGGTACCGGTATGGCCATTGCCAATACCATCGCGATGTTCGCCCCAAAAGGCGCGCACCTGGCCGGCAAATTGGCCGGTGATGTTGCCGCCACCGTGGTACGCGGGCTCGCCATCGGCGCCCGTATTGCGGGCCCGGTTTTCGCCGTGGCCGGTGTGATCTTCGGGGTGGCAGGCACCTTGATCGCCGAGGCGGTCGAGCATGCCAAAATGCAAAAGCTCACCGACTCCCAAGGCAAGTTCTTCAAAGACCTCGCCGCTGCCGGCGTGACCAAGGACGACTGGGGCGACAAGCTCGAATACGCGCGTTATGCCAGCTATATGTACGGCGGTCGCGACACGCCAGACGACAAATCGATGTTCGAGTACCAGTCGGACGAATGGAAACACTTCAAGGAAACCGAAGATAAAAAAGGCAGCTCCCTGACGCGGCTGGCGCCCTACCTGCACAAGGACAGCGACCCCGACAGCAAGAACTTGTGGGAAAAATTCCTGGCCGGCGGCACCAGCACCAGCGGACCCCATGGCAGTGAACGGCATACCGATGACTGGCGGCCTTGGGGCAGCACGGACATGGATGCGGGCAAGCAGGAAAGGGCCTGATTTTATCCGTTCAACGTTTGCAGCCTGCCTGAACGGCAGGCTGTAACGGTTAAACGCACCTAACCCGCCAGCTCCCGCTCAATCTGCTCAATGCTTGGCAAACTGGTTTGTAGCTCTGCCGGTAAAGACTCCACCAACTGATACTCCGCCACGCCGATCGGCCGGTTGTTGTCGCGCAATGCGTATTCAGCCACCACTTCATTTTTGCTCTTGCACAACAATAGGCCAATGGTGGGCCCGTCCTGCGGGTGTTTAAGCTGGGCATCCACTGCCGACAGGTAAAAACTCAACTTGCCGAGGTGTTCAGGCTTGAATTTGCCTGTCTTGAGTTCGATGACTACGTAGCAGCGCAGCTTCAGGTGATAGAACAACAGGTCGACGAAAAACTCATCACCGCCAACATCCAGCAACACCTGCTGCCCGACAAAGGCGAAGCCGGCGCCCAGCTCAAGCAGGAAGTCGGTGACGTGCTTGATTAACGCGTTTTCTATATCGCGCTCCTGCGCATCCAAAGCCAGGCTGAGGAAATCGAAGCGATAAGGATCCTTGAGCGATTCGCGCGCCAGGTCGGATTGGGGCTTGGGCAAATGGTCTTCAAAATTGCTCACGGCCTTGCCACTGCGCTCCAGCAGGCGATGCTCGATTTGCATCACGAGGGTGTTACGTGACCAGTTGTGTTCAATTGCCTGGGCGACATACCAACGGCGCGTTTCGGGGCCGGGCAGTTTGTCCAGAAGGGCCAGTTGGTGATACCAAGGCAATTGTGCAAGCACCCCTTGCACAAACTCTGCGTCCGGCCACGCCTCGGCAAACGCGCGCATATATTTGAGGTTGCGCGGCGAAAAGCCCTTCATCTTGGGGAAGGCCGCGCGCAAATCTTGGGCAAGGCGATCAACCACCTTGCTGCCCCAACCCTGCGCGGCCTGGCGGGTCAGAATATCGTGGCCGATCTGCCAGTAAAGCAGCACCAGTTCGCGGTTCACCGCCAGCGCTGCTCGCTGCTGGGCCGTATGGATGCGCAGTTTAAGGTCGCTCAACCAGTCGCTGTAGCCCACAGGAGGCGTGATCAAGCCGATGGAGGTTTCGCTCATGCCCGTTTCACTCTTGACTGGAGAGGCACAGGCTAGTCAGTGGTTTTTACCGTCACAAGGGGCCGTGAGCGCTTCAGGAAGGGCCTTGCACAGATCACAGAAACGTCCTGCTGGCCTTTGCAAATCGACGCATTGCTGGGCCGTGCCTTGACTCTCCCCTATACAGCACACCCTACCCTGAAAGGCCCACTTTCAGGTTTCGGCACCATGATTCAGCGCATCCTGCTCATTCTCGGCCACCCCTCCAGCACCAGTTTCTGCTCAGCCGTCGCTGATACCTACATCCACGCGGCTACAATCGCCGGCCACGAGGTCCGCGTCCTACGGCTAGGCGAACTGGCTTTCGACCCGGTCCTGCATAACGGCTACACCCAGCCCCAAGCCTTGGAACCCGATTTGCTCAGCGCCCAAGCCGATATTCTCTGGGCGACTCATCTGGCGTGGGTTTTCCCGATCTGGTGGGGCGGCATCCCGGCATTGATGAAAGGCTTTATCGACCGTATTTTCCTACCCGGTTTTGCCTTCAAATACCGCAAGGGCAAGGCATTCCCGGATAAGCTGCTGCAGGGCCGCACCGCCCATTTATTGGTGACCCTGGACACGCCAGCGTGGTATTACCGCTGGGTCTATCGCATGCCGGGCATTCATCAGTTGCGCAGCACTACCCTGGATTTTTGCGGCATCAAGCCGACCAAGACGCTGATGTTCGGACCTGTACTGGGATCAACCGCAACGCAGCGCGACAAGTGGCTGAAACAGGTCGGCGCACTATTGGAAAAAAGGAGTTTTCATGTACATCGGCAAAGCCGCGCAGTTGTCGGGCACGACCATCAAGGCGATTCGTCATTATGAAGCGATTGGCCTGTTGCCAGCGCCACAGCGCGCGGGACGTTATCGGGTTTACTCGGCGCAGAATGTCGAGTTGCTGACGCTGATCAAATGCGCGCAACAGCTGGGGTTCAAGCTCAAGGAGTTGCAGGGGATTTTGCACGGCAGCCAAGACGATGCTCGGCTTTGGGAGCGCGCGACCCAGGCCATCGCCATCAAACAGCACGAACTCACTGCGCAAATCGCGGAGCTGCAAAAGATGCAAGCGGGGTTGCTTGAACTGGAGGCAATGACTCAATGCACCGAAACCCTGCAAGGCAGAGCATTGCGATGAACAGCCGACCAAGCTCGTCGCCAACCGGCCATGGGTAGTCAGAGCAAGTGGACGAAGAGCCGAATAAAATGCACAATCGGCTCACCCCATGAGCCGAATAACCTTCTTATTCGGCTCACACACCCAGGCACACGTCCATGGACCAACCGAACTGGATCTGGCAACACGCCGACTGGCCACACTTCCACTGGCAGCCTGGGCACCTTGCGGCCCTTTTGCGTGAGTGCGGGCAGGCCCAAGGCAAGTTGCTAGGCATGCTCGGCTCCGTCAGCCAAGCGACGAGCGCGCAGAATGAACTGGATGCACTGCTGCAAAATATCCTGACGTCCTCGGCCATCGAGGGCGAGCACCTGAATGTTGGCTCTGTGCGCTCCTCATTGGCACGACGCTTGGGCCTGGAGGCCAAGGCGGATGGCCAAGTCAGCCGCCGCAGCGAAGGGCTTGCCGAATTGATGATGGATGCTACCGCGCAATTCGCCCAGCCGTTCACCCTCGCTCGCTTATTGAATTGGCATCAATGGCTTTTCCCTGAGCCGGATGCCGGCATCACTGCACGCATGCTCAATATCGGGGGGTTGAGGGGCGATGAGCCCATGCAGGTGGTGTCAGGGCGACTTGATCGGCCGACCGTGCACTTCGAAGCCCCACCACGCCAGGGCCTGGAGCAGGCAGTGGATGATTTCCTCGAATGGTTTGAGTCCAGCCGCGATCAGCCTGAACTGGACCCACTGGTACGCGCAGGCGTTGCGCACTTCTGGTTCGTGACGCTGCACCCATTCGATGACGGTAATGGCCGCCTGACCCGAGCAATTACTGACTTGGCGCTGGCCCAGGGCGAGCACCAGGCCATTCGCTTTTATGCCCTGTCGGCCAGCATTCTTGAGGACCGCGCTGGGTACTACCACGCGTTAGAGACCAGCCAAAAAGCCACGCTGGACATCACCGACTGGTTGCAATGGTTCCTCAAAACCCTGCTGCGCAGCCTGCAGCAAGCCATGGCGCGGATTGATCGGGTACTGGACAAGACACGGTTCTGGCAACAGCACCATGACCTATCTTTTTCCGTTGAACAGGTCAAGGTACTCAACCGCTTGCTCGACGGTGGTGACAAAGGTTTTGAAAAGGGCATTAGTGCCGCGCAATACCAGGCCGTAGCGAAGGTGTCCAAGGCAACGGCGACGCGGCATCTGGCTTATCTGCTGGAAAAAGGCTGCCTGGTACGATTGCCCGGCGCAGGCCGCAGTACGCGCTATCAAATCCCTGAAACGGGCAACTGAACCACCCCGCTCATTTGCCCAGAATCCCCATGTCTGCTAGTGTCGCGCCGGTTTACCGTCTACCGGATTAGCCGCCATGGCCCGCAAAAAAGTTGCACTCGATTTCGAACAATCCCTCGCCGACCTGCAAACTCTGGTTGAGCGTCTGGAGAACGGCGAGTTGTCGCTGGAAGACTCGTTGACGGCGTTTGAGCAAGGCATCGGCCTGACTCGCGACTGCCAGAGCGCGTTGGCGCAGGCAGAGCAGAAGGTGCAGGTGTTGCTGGAGCGCGACGGGGAGTTGGCCGAAGAACCCTTCGATGCGGAACAGCCCGAATGATCGATGCGTATCAGGCCAGCAGCCAAGCCCGGGTCAACGCGGCGCTCGAACCCTTGTTCGTGGCGCCAAGCCCGCAAATGCAGCGCTTGTATGAAGCCATGCGCTACAGCGTGATGAATGGCGGCAAGCGTGTGCGCCCGTTGCTGGCGTATGCGGCCTGTGAAGCGCTGGGCGCGCCGGCCGAGCAGGCCAATGGCGCAGCGTGTGCGGTTGAGCTGATTCATGCCTATTCGCTGGTGCATGACGATCTGCCGGCCATGGACGATGACGATCTGCGTCGCGGCCAGCCCACCACCCACAAAGCCTTTGACGAAGCCTACGCGATCCTCGCCGGTGACGGCTTGCAGAGCCTGGCGTTCAGCGCCTTGCTGGACCCGCGCCTGAACAGCGTGAATGCCGAGATCAGCCTGCGCATGGTTACGGCCCTGGCCTTGGCCGCGGGCCCGGCCGGTATGGTCGGCGGGCAGGCGATCGACATGGGCTCGGTCAGCCTCAAGCTGGACCAGAAAGCCCTCGAACATATGCACCGTCACAAGACCGGCGCGCTGATCGAAGCCGCCGTACACTTGGGCGCCCTGGCCAGTGGCCGCGCCGAAGCTGCGCAATTGGCGGCCCTGCAGACTTACTCCCGGGCCATCGGCCTGGCGTTTCAGGTGCAGGACGACATTCTCGACGTGGAAAGTGACACTGCCACCCTGGGCAAACGCCAAGGCGCGGATATCGCCCGAGACAAACCGACTTATCCGGCGTTGCTGGGTCTTGAAGCCGCCAAGGCTTACGCCCTGGAACTGCGCGACCAGGCCCTGGACGCCCTGCGACCTTTCGACGCGGCGGCCGAGCCACTGCGCGACCTGGCGCGGTATATCGTCGAACGCCGCCACTGATAACCGCGGCCTTTCGCGCCGCATATCGGCCAAGTTCGGCGCCCTGCGTGGGCAGTTTGCACCGCTTGAGGTAAACTGCCGCCTCTTCTATACCTATAACGATTCGCCTGATGCCCACGACGTTTCAAGAGATTCCCCGCAAGCGCCCGTCCACGCCCCTGCTCGACCGTGCTGTCACGCCGGTCGGCCTGCGTCGACTGGGTGAAGCCGAGCTGGAAACCCTGGCCGATGAGTTGCGCCTGGAATTGCTCTACACGGTCGGCCAGACCGGTGGGCATTTCGGTGCCGGGCTGGGCGTCATCGAGCTGACCATCGCCTTGCACTACGTGTTCGACACCCCGGACGATCGGCTGGTGTGGGACGTGGGCCATCAGGCGTATCCGCATAAAATCCTCACGGGCCGCCGCGAGCGCATGGGCAGCCTGCGCCAGAAGGACGGCCTGGCCGCCTTCCCGCGCCGCTCCGAGAGCGAGTACGACACCTTTGGCGTCGGCCACTCCAGCACCTCCATCAGTGCCGCGCTGGGCATGGCGATTGCCGCCCGCCTGCAAGGCAGCGATCGCAAGGCGATTGCGGTGATTGGTGATGGCGCGCTGACCGCCGGCATGGCCTTTGAAGCACTGAACCACGCGCCGGAAGTGGACGCCAACATGTTGGTGATCCTCAACGACAACGACATGTCGATTTCGCGCAATGTGGGTGGCCTGTCCAATTACCTGGCAAAAATTCTTTCGAGCCGCACCTACGCCAGCATGCGCGAAGGCAGCAAGAAGGTGCTCTCGCGCCTGCCCGGCGCGTGGGAAATTGCCCGGCGTACCGAAGAATATGCCAAGGGCATGCTGGTGCCCGGCACCCTGTTCGAAGAGCTGGGCTGGAATTACATCGGCCCGATCGACGGCCATGACCTGCCGACCCTGATCGCCACGCTGCGCAACATGCGTGACCTCAAAGGCCCGCAGTTCCTGCATATCGTCACCAAAAAAGGCAAAGGCTTCGCTCCGGCGGAAGTCGACCCGATTGGTTACCACGCCATCACCAAGCTCGAACCTGTGGATGCGCCCGCCGCTGCGCCAAAAAAAGCCAGCGGGCCGAAGTATTCCGGCGTGTTTGGCGAATGGCTGTGCGACATGGCCGCCGCTGACCCGCGCCTGGTGGGCATCACCCCGGCGATGAAGGAAGGCTCCGACCTGGTGGCGTTCAGCGAGCGTTTCCCGCTGCGCTACTTCGATGTGGCAATTGCCGAGCAACACGCAGTGACCTTCGCCGCCGGCATGGCCTGTGAAGGCGCCAAGCCGGTGGTGGCGATCTACTCCACCTTCCTGCAACGCGGCTATGACCAACTTGTTCACGATGTGGCGGTGCAGAACCTCGACGTGTTGTTCGCCATCGACCGCGCAGGTTTGGTCGGCGAAGACGGCCCGACTCACGCCGGCAGCTTCGATTTGTCCTACCTGCGCTGCATCCCCGGCATGCTGGTGATGACCCCGAGCGACGAAAACGAGCTGCGCAAGATGCTCAGCACCGGCCACCTGTATAACGGCCCGGCTGCCGTGCGCTACCCGCGCGGCAACGGCCCGAATGCGCTGATCGAGAAAGACCTGGAGCCGATCGAGATTGGCAAAGGCATCGTACGTCGCCAGGGCAGCAAAACCGCGTTTATGGTGTTTGGCGTGCAGTTGGCCGAGGCCCTGAAGGTCGCTGAGAAAATCGACGCTACCGTAGTCGACATGCGCTTCGTCAAACCGCTGGATGAGGCCCTGGTGCGTGAAATCGCCGCCAGCCATGAACTGCTGGTGACCGTCGAAGAAAACGCCATCATGGGTGGTGCCGGTGCGGCAGTCAGTGAGTTCCTGGCGCGAGAGAACATCCTCAAGTCGGTACTGCACCTGGGCTTGCCGGATGTGTATGTGGAACACGCCAAACCGGCGCAGATGCTGGCCGAATGTGGCTTGGACGAGGCCGGGATCGAGGCTTCGGTGCGCACGCGCATGGCGCTGCTCAACCTGTAAACGCCAATAACATGTGGGAGCTGGCTTGCCTGCGATAGCACCACCTCGGTCTTACTGAAAAACCGAGGTGGTGCTATCGCAGGCAAGCCAGCTCCCACATTGGTTTTGTATTGCTGCTCAATGCTATGGACAGCCCATGAATCGCTTTCGCTTTGCCCTGCCCCTGCTGCTGCTGCCCGCCACTGACGTGCTGGCCGACAGCTTCGAGCGCGACGACGCCCTCAAACTCCCCAACGTGGTGATCAGCGCCAACCGCCAGGTGCAGGCGCGTAACGACAGCAGCGCCGCCAACAGCGTGTTCACCCGCGATGACATCGACCGTTTGCAACCCACCAGCGTGAGCGACTTGCTCAGCCGTGTACCTGGCGTGCAAGTGGCACAGAGCGGCGGCCGTGGCAGCGTGACCAACGTGTATGTGCGTGGCACCTCTACCGCCCAGAGCCTGGTGCTGGTGGATGGCCAGCGCATCAGCAGTTCCACCACCGGCACCAGCAACCTGCAATACCTCAACATCGACCAGATCGAACGCGTAGAAGTGCTGCGCGGCTCGCGCTCGGCGATCTACGGCAGCGATGCGGTTGGCGGGGTGATTCAGATCTTCACCCGACGCAACACCGACTCTGGCCTGCAACCTCGCCTGCACGTGGGCTTTGGCAGCAATCAGACGTGGGAACGCAGCCTGGGACTGTCCGGCGGCGACCAGCAAACCCGCTTCAGCCTCGGCGCCAGCCTGGATGACACGGCAGGGATCAACCGCACGCACACGTCGTACCCGAGCGATGGCGACCACGATGCTTATCGCAACCAAGCCATCAGTTTGAGCCTGAGCCATGCCTTCACCGATGACATCGACGCTGGCGTGAACCTGTTGGATAACCGTGGCAAAAGCGAATTCGACAACCCTTTTGGCCGCTATGATTCGCTCACCTACCAGAGCTTCCAGCAACAACCCTATACAGACTTCACCGTCAGCAGCGTCAGCAGTTATGTCGACGCGCGCATCAACGATGTGTGGAAGTCTCGCCTGGAGCTGGGTCACAGTGAAAACCGCGAAAAAACCCTGGATAAACTCAGCGACGACCGCAGCGTGTTCAACACCTACCGCGACTCGCTGACCTGGCAGAACGATTTGACCCTCAATGATCAGAACAGCCTGATCCTGGGTGGCGACTGGTACGAAGACCGAGTCAACAGCAGCACCGTGCTCGCCGAAGACAGCCGCTGGAACCGTGCCGCATTTATCCAGCACCGCTTTGAAGCGCAGTATTTTTCCACCGAGTTGGGCCTGCGCCGCGACCAGAACCAACAATTCGGCGGTCACAACAGCTGGAGCGGCACCCTGACCCTGCCAGTGAACCCGGATAACGATCTGTTGTTCAGTTACAGCGAAGGCTTCCGCGCACCGACGTTCAACGACCTTTACTACCCGGACGAATACGGCTTTAAAAACGCCAACCCGAACCTGAAGCCCGAAACCTCCAAAAGCTATGAACTGCAATGGCGCAGCCAGCTTAGCGAGACCAGCCGCCTGGAAGCCTCGCTGTACCGCACCGATATCCAGGACGCCATCGTGTTCGGCAGCGACGGCCCGCAAAACGTCAGTTCGGCCCGCATCAATGGTTTTGAAGCCGCGCTCAAACAAGAACTGTTCGGTTGGCAGGGCAGCCTTGGGCTGGCGATGATTGACCCACGCGACCGCGACACCGGCCACACATTGGCCCGCCGCGCCAGACGCACGGTGAGCCTGGATCTGGATCGCCAATTCGATCAGTTTGGCGTCGGCGCCAGTTGGCAAGCGGTGAGCAGCAGCTACGATGACCCGAACAATCAGCAACGGTTGGGCGGTTACGCTTTGCTGGGGCTACGCGCCAGTTGGGCGGTGAACCGTGAAGTCTCGCTGAACATGAAGGTCGATAACCTGCTGAACAAAGACTACAGCCGGGCGTTGTATCAGTATCAAGGCCAGCAATACGGCTACCGGGAAGAAGGCCGGGCGCTGTTGTTTGGAGTGACCTGGACACCGGAACTGTAACGCCAGCGCGCACTATCAATGATCAGTATTGCCTCTTGATTCGCTCGTTAGACGTCAGGCTGCCTGCTGCCACCTCCTTGCTGCACGTTGAGTAGCCCCAGGCATTTGCCCAACCTTGAGAGGTGAACGAGACGAAATAATCGGCTCTTTTACCATCGCGCTCCAACGCGTAATCAAAGCATTGGGAGGTGCCGCCACGGATCGAGGTGATTTTCGTAGGCTTCTGGATATTGAGGAGGTCTTGCCGGGTGCTGTCCACCTCCACCGAGGTGACCCTGTCCACCACAGGATGATTGCCAAATGTCCGAAGTTCGGAAATTCTTTGGGAAATATCGCACCCGCTTATAAGCGCCAATGCGAAAGCCGCGCCGGCCATCGCCAATAGATAACGCATGATGTGTCCTTGATCAGCTCGAATGTGAGAGCCGCGAAACTAGCACTCACAGGCGGGCAGATCGCCAGGCAAAATCCGATGATTTTGACAGACTAATCGCACCGCAGCAGACAAAACCACAGCGATTCTCAGTGCCGGGCAGCCATTGCCTGACAGAGCTTCGCGATGGCCTCGACCATCTGCCCGCTGGGCCGCTCCAGCCCCTTGTCGGGCACGACCTGCAAACGACCTTCAGCCACCGCTGCCATCTGAGGCCAGGCCTTCCACTCGTCGAGTTGCGCCTGATCACCCGCCAGGATCAGTTGGGGATTGCGCTGCAACACCGACTCGACGCTGACCTGCGGTGCGGGCAGCTTAAGATCGGCAAACACGTTGCGGGCGCCGCATACCTCCAAGGCATCACTGATGATCTGCCCACCGCCCACGGTGTACAGCGGCTGGTTCCACACCTGGTAAAACACGCGCAACGGTTCGGCGCGCCGATAACGTTGGCGCAGCTTGGCCAGGCGTTGACGTAGCTGCGCGGCCAGTTGCCGGCCAGCATCCGCACGGCCCAACTGCTCGGCGATGGCTTGGACCTGAACCGTCAGCTGTTCAAGGCTATGGGGTTCGGCCACATAGACCGGGATATTCAGGCGTTGCAACTGTTCGCGCTGGGCCGGGCCGACACTGCCGGGCCAGAGCAGAATAAGGTCGGGCTTGAGGCTGAGCAGGCGCTCCATATTGAGCTGGCCGTACTGCCCAACCGATGGCACCTGCGCCAATGCCGCCGGGCGTTCGCCACCGTCGAGCACGCCCACCAGTAAGTCGGCGGCGCCCAGTTCGACCACGATTTCAGACAGGGATGGCGCCAGGCTGACGACGCGTTCAACCGCAATCGCCTGGGCACTGAATGCCAGCACCAGAAGCGACAGCCAATAGCGCCTCATCCCAGTTGGCGCGGGATGCGGTAGAGGTAAAACAGCACCAGTGTCGACAGCGCCAGCAGAAACAGCGGCACCGCTTCGAGGCCGACGAACACCGCCAACGCGCCGATCCAGGCCGGTAGTGCAGCCACCAGCAACGCCGTGCGGCGACGGGCCGCAAGGGTGATCCAGGCAGCCGGTTCTTCGGGCGTATCGAGCGCTTTGGAAGTGGCGATCAGTGCGTGTTTATAGCCATGAAAATAACGCAGGCTCAGAAACATCGAGGCCACGCCGGCAATAAAGAACGGCATGGCCAACACGGGAAGCAGGGATTGGGCTTGCCCAAACACCAGGTTAAGCACGAACAGCGGGAACAATGCCAGGGCCAGGTACTGCCACCAGTTGAAGGACAGTCGCCGTTTTACCTGGCCACGGGTCACGCGCGGTCGACCTCGCCCTGATGCTCGTTGCCCATCATGTGGTCGAGCTTGCTGGCTTTGGTCGCCAGGTAGAGTTTGTTGTGCGGGTTTTGCCCGGTGTGCAGCGGCACGCGCTCGGCCACGGTAATGCCCATCTCGGTCAAGGCTTTGACCTTGCGCGGGTTGTTAGTCATCAAACGCAGGGATTTGACGCCCAAATGCTCCAGCATCGGCAGGCAGATCGCGTAGTCACGCTGGTCGGCGGCGAAGCCCAGGCGTTCGTTGGCTTCGACCGTATCAGCGCCGCCGTCTTGCAGCTCGTAGGCGCGGATCTTGTTCATCAGGCCAATGCCACGGCCTTCCTGACGCAAGTACAGCAACACGCCACGGCCTTCACGGGCAATGGCGCGCATGGCTGCTTCCAGTTGCGAACCGCAGTCACAGCGCTGGCTGAACAAAGCGTCGCCGGTCAGGCACTCGGAATGCACGCGGCCCAGCACTGGCGCGCCGTCGGCGATGTCCCCCAGGCTAAGCACAACGTGCTCGCGGCCGGTGGCTTCTTCGAGAAAGCCGTTCATGGTGAACGTGGCAAAGGGGGTAGGCAGCTTGGAAGCGGCGACGAAAACGACGGGCACCGTGTGCTCCTGATTTCAGATTTCACAGAGGGCGTCATTGTAACAGCAGGTTCCTACAGACGCTTAAGCTGAATTATCGCTGATAAAGATCAATAGGTTCGATTGGCCTTCGTCCTGGTTCTATGCAGGTCAGAACGGGTATGGCTGCTTCCAGTGCGCGAAAATCGGCTTCAGCTCGCCGCTCTTTACCAGTACAGCCATGCGTTGGTCGTACACGCCCATCAGCGCCCGGCCCCTGTCGGTGTCGGCAAAGCCGATGTAGAGCGGCAGTTCGGCTATATGAGTGAGCTTGAATTGCGCCGGGTCATCCGACTGGCTGAGCACGTATTTGGCTTCAGTGAGGGCATCAATATAGAAGTCGGCGCGGCCGTGTTGCAGCATTGGCAGGATGCCACTCCGACGTTCGATCTGGTTGAAGCGGCGCACATTCGGCAAATACTCCTCGTACTTGTAACCACGCACCCAGGCCAGGCGGTAATTGCCCAGCGTGGCGATGCTCGGCGCAGGTGTGGCTGCCATCCCGAGGGCGTAGATGTGGTCGGAATCGAAATTCCAGTGCGGGTACAGAACGCCAGTGGCCTCATCGCGATAGGAACCGACCCAGCCATCCACCTCGCCACGCTGGGCCAGGCCGACCGAACGGGTATACGGCACGCTGCGGGTTTGCACGGTAATGCCCACCGGCTCGAAGATCTGACGTAACACATCCCAGGCCAGGCCCGTGCCGTCTTTGTTGGTGTAGTCGTTCCATTGCTCACTGGCCAGCATGATCTTGCCAGGCACCGAGGCTTCATCCGCAAGAACCTGGAATGCCAAGGCGCACAACACTATCAGCAGCCAACGGCGCACACCCATGGTGACAACCTCCTGCACTGGGGGAACCGTATAGAGGGTAGCGCAGGTCTGTCGCTTACGGCGTGTCGCGAAAATGCTGATAGCCGCGCACGGCCGGCGTGATGTCTTGCCCGGCGGCGTCCAGCAGCGTCACACCCTGCCCCGCCGCAACCCGACCGATCACGTGGATCGGCCAGCCGCCCGCCACCAACGGCGCCCGCTCGGCCGGTGGCAAGGTGAACACCAACACATAGTCGTCGCCCCCGCTCAATGCCGCCACGCGAGCCTCGTCATCGCCAACAAACGCCAGCAACGCCTGGGATAACGGCAGCGTCTCACGCTCAATGACCAGACTGACAGCCGATGCCTTGGCGATATGCCCACAATCGGCCAGCAGGCCGTCGGAGATATCCATCGCAGACGTGGCCTTACCCCGAAGCGCGAGGCCCAGCGCCAACTGCGGTTGCGGTGACCAGTAATGGGCGAGCAGCGGATCAGCGATAGCCGCGTCCGCCGTGCGTTGCCCCAATACCAGCGGCAAAGCACCGGCAGCGTTACCCAACTCCCCGCCCACACACAGTAAGTCACCCGGCTGCGCGCCGCTGCGAACCAACGCCTGCCCGGCCGGCACACGGCCAAACACGGTCAGGGTCAGGCTCAACGGCCCACGTGTGGTGTCGCCGCCCACCAGGCCCACGCCGCAGCTCTGCGCCATGGCGTTCAAACCCTGGGCATAGCGTTGCAGCCAATCGGCATCGACGGTTGGCGTAGTGAGTGCAAGGGTGAAGGCCAGAGGATGGGCGCCCATGGCGGCCAAGTCGCTGACTGCCACGGCCAACGAGCGCTGGCCGAGCAGGAACGGGTCACAGGGCTCAGCGAAGTGCACGCCGGCCACCAACGTATCGGTGGAAATTGCCAGTTGCTCCCCGGCGGGGAGCGCGAGCAAGGCGCAGTCGTCGCCGATCCCCAGCGCAATGCCTTCGCCGCCCTGCGCACAGGGCGCGGCGGCGAAGTAGTTGCGGATCAGCTCGAACTCACCCATTCGGCACTCAAGCGACTTAGCGCTTGTGTTCCTTCACTTCGGCTTCACGCAGGCGCGGGGCCAGCTTGTCGAGCACGCCGTTGACGAACTTGTGGCCGTCGGTCGAACCGTAGACTTTCGCCAGTTCGATACCTTCGTTGATCACCACGCGGTACGGCACGTCGACGCGCTTGAGCAGCTCCCAGGTGGACAGGCGCATCACGCACAGTTCAACCGGGTCGAGTTCTTCGATGGTCAGGTCCAGGCATGGCGCCAGAGCCGTGTCGATCTCGGTCAGGTTGGCATGCACACCGTGCAGGATGTCGTGGAAGTAGCTCTGGTCGGCGAACGTAAAGTCGTTATCGACGCGAAACTGCGCTTCGATTTCGTTCAGCGAAGCGCCCGCCAGCAGACGCTGGTACAGCGCCTGGGTCGCGAGTTGACGCGCTTTACGACGCTTTTCGCTTTTGGATGGCTTGCCGGCATCGGCTGGACGCGGATCCTGAGGGTTGAACTGATCGCTCTCGTCGGAAATCACTTGGCCTCCAACTGCGACAGCAGGCTGACCATTTCCAGTGCGGACAAGGCAGCTTCTGTGCCCTTGTTACCGGCCTTGGTGCCGGAACGTTCGATGGCTTGCTCGATGGAATCTACGGTCAGTACGCCGAAAGCGACTGGCACGCCGAACTCCATGGACACCTGGGCCAAGCCCTTGGTGCATTCGCCAGCCACGTATTCGAAGTGCGGAGTACCGCCACGAATGACCGCGCCCAGGGCGATGATCGCCGCGTATTCACCCTGCTGTGCAACTTTCTGCGCAACCAGTGGAATTTCGAAGGCGCCAGGGGCGCGGATGATAGTGATGTCGCTCTCGCTCACACCGTGGCGAACCAGGGCATCCACGGCACCGCTTACCAGGCTTTCAACCACGAAGCTGTTGAAGCGGCCAACCACCAGGGCATAGCGGCCTTTGGGGGCGATGAAGGTACCTTCGATGGTCTTCAGGGTCATTCGACAAATCTCTTAAAGAGCCGGGACGCGAAAAGTGCGTCCCTCAGTGATGATTTAACCGCGAACAAGGGGCAGAAAACGCCGGCCTTTATTCGGAGGGCACGTATTCTACAACTTCCAGATCGAATCCGGATATCGCATTAAATTTCATCGGTGCGCTCATCAGGCGCATTTTGCGCACACCGAGGTCACGCAGGATCTGCGAACCGGCACCGACGATGCTGTAGGTGGTCGGTGTCTTGACCTGGGTGTGCTCGGCAGTTTCACGAATATGCGCGAGCAATACGTCGCCATCCACCGGGTTGCCGAGCAACAGCACCACACCGCTGCCAGCCTCGGAAACCGCGGCCATGGCGGCGCGCAGGCTCCAGCGGCCCGGCTGCTTGACCATCAGCAGGTCGCGCAGCGGGTCCATGTTGTGCACGCGCACCAGGGTCGGCTCTTCGGCGCAAATATTCCCCAAGGTGAGGGCCATGTGCACGTCGCCTTCGACTGAATCACGGTAGGTCACCAGGTTGAACTGGCCCAGTTCGCTGTCCAGCGGCTGCTCGGCAATCCGCTGAACGGTACGTTCGTGGATCATGCGGTAGTGAATCAGGTCGGCAATGGTACCGATCTTGATGCCGTGCTCAGCGGCAAACGCCTCGAGTTCGGCGCGACGGGCCATGGTGCCGTCGTCGTTCATCACTTCGCAGATCACCCCGCTCGGTTCGAAACCGGCCATGCGCGCCAGGTCGCAGGCGGCCTCGGTGTGGCCGGCACGCGCGAGGGTGCCGCCCGGCTGGGCCATCAGCGGGAAAATGTGGCCCGGGCTGACGATGTCTTCGGCCTTGGCGTCTTTGGCCGCAGCGGCTTGCACCGTGCGCGCGCGGTCGGCGGCGGAAATACCGGTGGTGACGCCGGTGGTCGCTTCAATCGATACGGTGAACTTGGTGCCGAAACCCGAGCCATTGCGCGGCGCCATCAACGGCAGCTTGAGCAGCTCGCAGCGCTCGCGGCTCATGGGCATGCAGATCAGCCCACGGGCGTGCTTGGCCATAAAGTTGATGTGCTCGGGCTTGCACGCCTCAGCGGCCATGATGATGTCGCCTTCATTCTCGCGATCTTCGTCATCCATCAGGATGACCATCTTGCCTTGGCGGATGTCTTCAACCAGTTCTTCGATGCTATTGAGCGCCACGCGGCACCCCCTTGGTCAGGATTTCAGGTAGCCGTTAGCGGCCAGAAAGCTTTCAGTGATGTTCCCGCGCCCTTGTAAAGAGTCAGGCTCAGCTGCCTTATCGCCCATAAGCAGGCGCTCCAGGTAACGGGCAAGCAAGTCGACTTCCAGGTTCACCCGGCGACCTGGCTGGTACGACGCCATGATGGTTTCGCTCAGGGTGTGCGGGATGATGGTCAGTTCGAATTCGGCGCCATTCACGGCGTTCACGGTCAGGCTGGTGCCGTCGACGGTGATCGAGCCTTTGTGGGCGATGTACTTGGCCAGCTCTTTCGGCGCACGGATACGAAATTCCACGGCGCGCGCGTTTTCGCTGCGGGCAACCACTTCGCCGACGCCGTCGACGTGGCCGCTGACCAGGTGGCCGCCCAAACGGGTGGTCGGGGTCAGGGCTTTCTCCAGGTTTACCGGGCTGCCGGCCGCAAGATCGTTCATCGCGGTGCAGTCCAGGGTTTCCCGGCTGACGTCGGCGGCAAAGCCGTTACCCGGCAACTCGATGACGGTCAGGCACACGCCGCTGACGGCGATGCTGTCGCCCAGCTTGACGTCGCCAAGATCGAGCTTGCCGGTTTCAACCAGCAGGCGCACGTCGCCGCCTTTGGGGGTCATGGCGCGGATGCTGCCGATGGATTCGATAATGCCGGTGAACATGGCCTTCTCCTGGAAAACGGTGCGGGCGCTTGAGCGCCCGGTCAGAATTATACGCTCGCTGGTGGTAGCGGGATGGCAGTGACTCGCCAGTCGTCGCCTACAGCGCGCATTTCAGTGATCTTGAGTTGGGGGGCATCGGCCAGTTTCTCAAGCGGCCAGTCCAGCAAAGGCCGGGCGGCGGAGCCCAAGAACTTACCGGCGACGAAAATCACGTACTCGTCGACCAGGCCTTGCTGGGCAAACGCGCCCGCCAGGCTTGGGCCGGCCTCTACCAACACCTCGTTAACACCACGGGCAGCCAGCGCCACCAGCGCCGAACGCAGGTCGACCTGCCCTTCAACGCCCGGCACCACCAGGCATTCCGGGCCACGAGGGAACTGGTTTTCCGGGGTGACGCAAGTGATGACCAGCGCCGGGCCAGCCTTGAAGAACGGTGCGTTGAGCGGCACCCGCAGGCGACCGTCGATCAGCACGCGCAATGGCGGGCGCAACATGGCCAGTGCGGTGGTTTCTGCGTCCAGGCCCAACTCGGCGGCGCGCACGGTCAGGCGCGCACCGTCGGCCAGCACCGTGTCGGCGCCGGTCAGCACCACACTGGCCTCGGCGCGCAGGCGCTGCACGGCGGCGCGGGCAGCCGGCCCGGTGATCCATTGGCTTTCGCCGCTAGCCATCGCGGTACGGCCGTCTAGGCTCATGGCCAGCTTGACCCGCACAAATGGCAGGCCGTGTTCCATACGCTTGAGGAAGCCGGGGTTCAGCGCGCGCGCTTGGTGTTCCAGCACGCCGCTGTGGGTTTCGATGCCGGCTTGAGCCAAGCGCTGCAGGCCGCGCCCGGCGACCTCCGGGTTCGGGTCCTGCATCCCGGCCACCACGCGTGCCACACCGGCGATCACCAGCGCATCGGCGCAGGGCGGCGTGCGCCCATGGTGGCTGCAAGGTTCGAGAGTCACGTACACCGTGGCGCCACGGGCCTTGTCACCGGCGGCACGCAGGGCGTTCGGCTCGGCATGGGGCTCGCCGGTGCGTTCATGCCAGCCTTCGCCGACAATCTGCCCATCCCGCACAATCACGCAGCCCACCCGTGGGTTGGGATGGGTGGTGTACAGGCCTTTGCGCGCCAGTTCGAGGGCGCGGGCCATGTAATGGGCGTCGAGGACGGCTTGTTCGGCAGACGGAGGGTTCATTCTTTGGCAGGCTCACGGGCCAGGCGGTCGATTTCTTCGCGGAACTCATTGAGGTCCTGAAAGCGTCGATACACCGAGGCGAAACGGATATAGGCGACTTCGTCGAGCTTTTGCAGCTCGCCCATCACCAGTTCTCCAACCACCAGGCTCTTGACCTCGCGCTCGCCGGTGGCGCGCAGCTTGTGCTTGATATGCACCAGCGCCGCCTCCAGCCGCTCGACACTCACCGGGCGTTTTTCCAGGGCGCGCTGCATACCGGCGCGCAGTTTTTCTTCGTCGAAAGGCTGGCGGCTGCCGTCGGATTTGATCAGACGTGGCAACACCAGTTCGGCGGTTTCGAAGGTGGTGAAACGTTCACCGCAGCCAGAGGCCAGGCATTCGCGCCGGCGGCGTACTTGATCGCCCTCGGCGACCAGACGCGAGTCAATGACCTTGGTGTCGTTGGCACCGCAGAAGGGACAGTGCATGGTTGGCAGGCAACAAAAAATGGGAGGGCCATGGTAGCGCATCCCCGTGGCAAGACAAGCCATAGCCTTTACGGTATATAGGCTGACTATTATGTTTCATATTTTTTAAGCCACGGATTTTGCCCTTTCTGGAGCCGTACATGCAGTTACGACCACTTGTTTTACTCGCCCTGTTCAGTTTCCTGGTCGCCTGTAGCAGCGAAGCCCCAAAACCATCGACGCCTCAACCCACGCCTGCCCAAGAGAAAAAAGTCCCCGGCATTGAAGACTTGGGCCCTTTGCCGGCTTACCAGCGGGAAATCAACGGCAGCCTGAATGGCGTGCCAGCCAACGCTGAAGTCGAACTGGCCCTGTTGGTGATCGATGAGCGTAACCGCCCGCAACAATTGCTCGCCAGCAGCGTACTCACCGGCAACGGCAAGCCACTGGCCTTCCGCCTGCGTTTTAACCCAGAGGCTTTCCCAACTGGTGCACGGGTTGAACTGCGCGGTCGCGCCAGCCAGTCCGGCCAGTTGATCCTGCACCTGCCTGCGGTGCGTATCACCCAGGCGATCACTCAGACCACCGGCCCGCTGCAACTCGTCCCGGCACCATGACGCCACCGCTGGGCCTGCAACGCGCCCTGAGCGAACTGATCGGCGACGCGCAACTGGTGCCCTGCCCGCTGCCGGGCACTGAGTTGTCGTTGTGGCTGCTGGACGCAGGCAACATGGACCGTGCCTTCAGCCAGGAAGAGACCCGGCGCATCCTGCATGAACCGCCGTACTGGAGTTTTTGCTGGGCCAGCGGATTGGCACTGGCGCGATACCTGGCGGCGAATCCCGAGTGGGTGGCGGGCAAACGCGTGCTGGATTTTGGCGCCGGTTCCGGCGTGGCCGCGATTGCTGCGGTTAAAGCCGGTGCCCTGGAAGTGGTGGCCTGCGATCTTGACCCGCTGGCCCTGGCCGCTTGCCGGGCAAATGCCGAACTCAATGGTGTGGCGCTGGGTTACTCAGCCGACTTTTTTGCCGAGGCCGACCGCTTCGACCTGATCCTGGTGGCCGACGTACTCTACGACCGCGCCAACCTGCCGCTGCTCGACCAGTTCCTGACGCGCGGCCGCGAAGCGCTGGTGGCCGACTCACGGGTACGCGACTTCCAGCACCCGGCTTATCAGCGCCTGGACATCCTCGATGCGCTGACGCTGCCGGACCTGGCCGAGCCTTGGGAGTTTCGCAAGGTGAGCCTGTACCACTCGCGGCGTTAAGGCTCAGCGTTACAAATTTTCAGCAATAGATCGACTAAGACAGAGCGCGAAAGGCCATGGAGAATATTGTCCCTTCACACACGCCGTGGACAATCAACCCATATGCCTTTGCACACAGTTTTGCTTATCGGCTGGCGGGCTGAGGCCTTGCAAATAGCCAGGTATCTGCCTAACCTTCGTCGCAATACACCCGCCATGCCTCTGGTTGCGTCAGCAACCAAGCACAAATTGTGCGGGTTTTTTATGCCCGGTATTTTTTGAGCATGAGGGCGTTCAGCAAACCTGCCATCGACGTTCCTGCACAGTTGGAACTGCTCAAGCTACGTGGACTGATTATTCACAATGAGGCCCGTGCAGAACGCTTCTTGCAATCAGTGAGCTTTTTTCGGCTCAGCCCCTACATGCGACCTTTCCAACGACCGGAAGACCGTGATCATCACTTTCGTGAAGGTAGCCAGTTGGGCCAACTGACGCGGCTCTACGACTTCGACCGGAGGCTGCGCTTACTCACCATGGATGCCCTCGAGCGAGTCGAAATTGCATCACGCTCAGTCATCAGCAACCACATGGGGCCAACCCATGGCAGCCATTGGTATATCAATCCACAGATATTTCACTCGGCATTTGATCATCAACGACTGCTGACAGCGCTGTCCAACAAGCAAACCACGGCGGCACGTGACTACCAACGCGAATGCGAGCGTATCGATAGATCCCAAGCCAGCAACAACAGAAAGGATCTTCTTAAACGCCAAAGGGCGAAAGAAAGCTATGCCCGTCATTATCCAGTGACCTACGCCCATCCATCCCTGATGCCGGGCTGGGCGATGCTGGAGGAATTGACACTGGGTGACCTCTCCCACCTTTACAAAGGGCTGGCCAAGGATGCTGATAAGAAGGCCATTGCCAGACGCCTGATGCTGCCGGCCCCCCTCATGCAGTCGTGGCTGCACACCCTGACGACCATCCGAAACATTTGCGCCCATCATTCAAGAATGTGGAACCGGGAATTGGGAATTCGTCCCGAGTTACCGAAGAAAGCCAATTTTTTGTGGCCGGAACATCTGTTTCAACCCGGGCAACATAGCCGCATGTTTTCGGTACTCTGCATTCTGAATCATCTGATGCGTCAAGTAAGCCCGCACACTCGTTGGGGCCAACATTTGTATCAACTGATCAGCGAATTTCCGGACGTCAGCTTAAAGGCGATGGGTTTTCCTCACGACTGGCATCAGGACCCTTTTTGGCACACGCCTCACGCCTGACTCCCCGTGCAGCTTCCGGTCAACCTCGCCAGCCCTTATAGTTGCCCCATTCCCGCTTTATTCGAGACGCCCCATGAGTGAGCCCACGCCGTACATCTTCGACGCCACCACTGCTACGTTCGACCAGGCAGTGATTCAGAACTCATTCGAAAAACCCGTGCTGGTGGATTTCTGGGCCGAGTGGTGCGCGCCGTGCAAGGCATTGATGCCGATGCTGGCGAAAATCGCCGAGAGTTATCAGGGCGAGTTGCTGCTGGCCAAGGTCGATTGCGAGGCCGAGCAGGACATCGTCGCGCGTTTTGGCATTCAAAGCCTGCCCACGGTGGTGCTGTTCAAGGACGGCCAACCGGTGGATGGGTTTGCCGGGGCGCAGCCGGAGTCGGCCGTGCGAGCGATGCTGGAGCCGCACGTGAAGATGCCGCCACCCAAAGCGGCTGACCCGTTGGAACAGGCCCAGGCGTTGTTTACCGAGGGCCGTATCAGCGATGCCGAAGCGGTGCTGGTGGTGCTGCTGGGTGAAGATAACACTAACGCCGCCGCGCTGATTTTGTACGCACGCTGCCTGGCCGAACGCGGCGAACTGGGCGAAGCCCAAAGCGTGCTCGACGCGGTAAAAAGCGACGACCACAAAGCCGCCCTCGCCGGCGCCAAGGCGCAAATCACCTTCCTGCGCCAGGCTGCCGACCTGCCGGATGCCGCCGACTTGAAAAGCCGCCTGGCGCAAGACCCGCAGGACGATGAAGCCGCCTATCAGCTGGCGATTCAGCAACTGGCGCGCCAGCAATACGACGCCGCGCTGGAAGGCCTGCTCAAGCTGTTTATTCGCAACCGCAGCTACAGCGAAGGCCTGCCGCACAAGACCTTGCTGCAAGTGTTCGAACTGCTCGGCAATGACCACCCGCTGGTCACGGTGTACCGTCGCAAGTTGTTCGCCGCGCTGTATTAATCGCCGATCCAGCTGTACAGCGGCGTATCCCCGCCGCTGGCCACTTTCACACTGGCACTGTGGCGCAGCCTTACCAGCAGGCGTTTGCCTGAGGCCGAATCACCGGCCAAGCCTTCAAGCTGATCAAGCAACTCAAGCCCATTGAGTTGCCCGGCCTTGCGCAACAGGTCCTGGGCGTGCTGCCATAAATCATCGTTGTGTTTGACCGGCGCAACAGCGGGCGCACTCGGCGCCGGTGTTGCCTGCAAGTGCTCGCCCAGGCGCGCCCAATCGCCGTCATCGAGTTCCAGGGTCAAATCCACCGGCAAGTCACCGACGGTTCCACGAATTCGCAACATCGCTCTTACTCCCGCAGTTTTCCGACATGCATGCTCCCACGCGACTTGCGCAACGCCAAGCGGGCGTTCAAACTGGCGGCAATATTGTTATAAGATCACATAACAAAACTTTCATCTTATGGAGCCTTCTCATGCGCCGTCTGCTGCTCGCCTTGCCGTTTGCCCTGCTGCCCCTGGCCGTCGCCCACGCCGCCGATGAACACGATCATGAGCATGAACACGCCAGCCTCGGTGCGCACGAGCATGGTGTCGGCCGCCTCAATGCGGTACTCGACGGCCAGGCGCTTGAGTTGGAGTTCGACAGCCCGGCCATGAACCTTGTGGGCTTTGAACACAAGGCCACCACGCCTGCCGACAAAGCCAAGGTCGCCGCCGCGCGCAAGCAGCTGGAAAACCCACTGGCGCTGTTCAACCTGCCCAAATCTGCCGGTTGTGTGATCAGCACCCAGGAACTCAACAGCCCGTTGTTTGGCGATAAGCCTGAAGCCGACCATGATGAAGACGATGACGACCACGCCACCGACGGCAAAGGCGCTGCCGCCCACGAACATCATCACGACCACAGCGAAATCCACGCCCACTACCAGTTCACCTGCGCCACGCCGACGGCTCTGAGCAACCTCGACCTGACCCAAGTGTTCAAGACCTTCCCTGCCACCCAGAAGATTCAGGTACAACTGATCGGCCCAAGCGGCCAGCAAGGTGTTGAAGCGACGGCCACGACCGCCACTCTTAAATTCTGATTTGAAACACGATCAATGTGGGAACTGGCTTGCTGTGGCGAGGGAGCTTGCTCCCGCTGGACCGGGCTGGCGCTCCAGTGAGAGGCGGTCCCTGCTTTTTTCTGGGGCTGCTACGCAGCCCAGCGGGAGCAAGCTCCCTCGCCACAAAAGCCAGCTCCCACATGACATTGGTGCCATCATCCAAATCAAACCAGACCACTGATTCCCTATGACCCAAGCACTGATCGAACTGTCTGACCTGGGCTTTAACTGGCCCGGCCACCCGCAGTTGCTGGACATCCCCGCGTTCCGCCTGGAAGCGGGGGAAACCTTGTTTCTCAAAGGCCCGAGCGGCAGTGGCAAAACCACCTTGCTCGGGCTGTTGGGCGGCGTGCAGAAACCCAGCCGTGGCAGCATTCGCCTGCTCGGCCAGGAGCTGACCGAACTCTCGGCCGGTGCCCGCGACCGCTTCCGCGTTGATCACACGGGTTATATCTTTCAGCAATTCAACCTGCTGCCGTTTCTCTCCGTGCGCGAGAACGTCGAGCTGCCGTGTCACTTTTCCAAGCTGCGTGCGCAACGGGCGACTCAGCGTCACGGCAGTGTCGACCAGGCCGCCGCAACGTTGCTGGCGCATTTGGGCTTGAAGGACCAAGACCTGCTGGAGCGCCGTGCCGACTCGCTGTCCATCGGCCAGCAACAGCGCGTGGCCGCCGCCCGCGCGCTGATCGGCCAACCGGAACTGGTGATTGCCGACGAACCCACCTCGGCCCTGGACTACGACGCCCGCGAAGCGTTTATACGGCTGTTGTTTGCCGAATGCCGCGAAGCCGGCGCCAGCCTGTTGTTTGTCAGCCATGACCAGAGCCTCGCGCCGCTGTTCGACCGCCACCTGTCGCTGGCCGAACTCAATCGCGCCGCCACGCCCGCAGAGGTTTGAGATGTATTTGTTCCGTCTAGCCATGGCCAGCCTGGCTAACCGCCGCTTTACCGCGATCCTCACCGCCTTCGCCATCGCGCTTTCGGTGTGTCTGTTGCTCGCCGTGGAACGCGTGCGTGTGGAAGCGCGCAACAGTTTCGCCAGCACCATCAGCGGCACTGACCTGATCGTCGGCGCCCGTTCCGGCTCGGTCAACTTGCTGCTGTACTCGGTATTCCGCATCGGCAACGCCACCAATAACATCCGTTGGGACAGCTTCGAGCACTTCGCCGCCAGCCCGCAGGTGAAATGGGCGATCCCGATTTCCCTCGGCGACTCGCACCGTGGCTATCGCGTGATGGGCACCAACGCGTCCTACTTCGAGCATTACCAATACGGCCGCAAGCAGAACCTCGAACTGGCCAGCGGCCGCGCTTTCGCCACTGACCCGTTTGAAGTGGTGCTCGGCGCCGAAGTGGCGGATGCGCTGCACTACAAGCTCGGCGACAAGCTGGTGCTGGCCCACGGTGTAGCAGTGGTCAGCCTGGTCAAGCACGATGACAAACCGTTTACCGTGGTCGGTATTCTCAAGCGCACCGGCACGCCGGTGGACCGCACGCTGCACATCAGCCTCGGCGGCATGGAGGCCATCCATATCGATTGGCACAACGGCGTGCCGGCCCAGGGCAAAGGCCGTATCAGTGCCGACCAGGCGCGCAATATGGACCTGACGCCGCAAGCGATCACTGCGTTTATGCTCGGCCTGAACAACAAGATTTCCACCTTCGCGTTGCAACGCGAGATCAATGAGTTTCGTGGCGAGCCGATGCTGGCAATATTGCCCGGCGTGGCGCTGCAAGAGCTGTGGAGCATGATGGGTACCGCCGAAAAAGCGCTGTTCGTGATCTCGCTGTTCGTGGTGCTGACGGGCTTGATCGGCATGCTCACGGCGATTCTCACCAGCCTCAATGAACGCCGCCGCGAGATGGCGATTCTGCGCTCGGTGGGCGCACGGCCGTGGCACATTGCGACACTGCTGATCTTCGAAGCCTTCGCGCTGGCGTTGTCTGGCGTAGTGGCGGGCGTGGGCCTGCTGTACCTGTGCATCGCAGCGTCACGTGGGTATTTGCAGGCCAACTACGGCCTGGACCTGCCGATGTCGTGGCCGAGTGAATATGAATGGACCTTGCTCGCCGGTATCCTCGCCGCAGCGCTGTTGATGGGCAGCGTGCCCGCGTGGCGCGCCTATCGGCAATCTTTGGCCGATGGCCTGTCCATACGTTTATGAGGAAGCTGTCGATGCGCCGTGCCCTGTTTGCGCTGTTGCTGCTGGTGGTGGTGCCCGCCTGGGCCGACGAGCAGCCCAAGGACCTGTCGTGGCAGGAAATGATCCCACCGGACGCGCCGCCGGAAATCCCTAATATGAAACCGCTGCACGACCTGTCGAACATGGCCGATGCGCTCTCGGTCGAGGCCGCGCCTGCGGCCAAACAGGAACTGCCCAACGCGCCGGTGGTGCAGAGCCTTAACGGCAAGCACATCCGTTTGCCGGGCTATATCGTGCCGCTGGAAGTCAGCGAAGAAGGCCGCACCACCGAGTTTTTGCTGGTGCCATATTTCGGCGCGTGCATCCACGTACCGCCGCCGCCGTCGAACCAGATCGTGCATGTAAAAAGCGAAGTCGGCGTGAAGCTGGATGAGCTGTATCAGCCGTATTGGATCGAAGGTGCGATGCAGGTCAAGCCGTCTTCCAGTGAGCTGGCCGACGCCGGTTACCAGATGGATGCCGAGAAGATTTACGTCTACGAACTGCAGGAGTAACGCTGATCGAGCTTTCATTGAGCTGAGTCAAAAGATCGGACGGAACGATCTTTACCATTGGACGTACAACTTTTAAACGTCCTTTTGGAGCTCCCATGAACAAGTCTCTGCTCGGCGCGTCCCTCTTCGCGCTCGCCCTCGCCGCCCCTGTCGCACACGCTCACGAAGCGGGTGACATTCTGATTCGCGCCGGTGCAATCACCGTGAACCCGAAAGCAGACAGCGGCCACGTGAAGGTTGACCAGGGGCCGTTGGCCGGCACCAACCTGGGCGGCAAGGCGACCATGAGCAGCGACACCCAACTGGGCCTCAACTTCGCCTACATGATCACCAACCACATCGGTATCGAACTGCTGGCCGCCACGCCGTTCGAGCATGACGTGAAGATCAAGAACACCGCCCTGGGCGCCGCCAACGGCAAGCTCGGTACGCTCAAGCACCTGCCGCCGACCTTGAGCGTCGTGTACTACCCGCTGGACAACAAGTCCGCGTTCCAGCCGTATGTAGGCGCCGGTATCAATTACACCTGGATCTACGACGAGCACGTCGGCAGCCGCGCCGAACAAGCCGGCTTCAGCAACTTCAAGGCTGAAAACTCCTGGGGCTGGGCCGCGCAGATCGGCGCCGACTACATGATCAACGACAAGTGGATGATCAACGCCCAGGCGCGTTATATCGACATCAGCACCAAGGCGACTGTGGATAACAATGCGCTGGGCCAAGGCACACGTGCCAAGGTCAATGTGGATGTTGACCCGATGGTTTACATGGTGGGTATTGGTTACAAGTTCTAAACAACACTGCGTAACCCAATGTGGGAGCTGGGTTTGTGTGGGAGTCGGGCTTGCCCGCGATGCAGTCACCTCGGTGTATCAGTGATACCGGGGTGATGCTATCGCAGGCAAGCCAGCTCCCACACAACCCCAGCTCCCACATTTTTTTGTGTTGCCTTCAGCTATGTCGGTAGAACCGATCCAGCAACGCCGGTAACCCCGCCCGCCACGCCCGTGGCTTGATGCCGAAGGTGTGGAGGATTTTCTTGCAGGCCAGCACCGCGTGCTGCGGCTCGTCCGCCGCATCCGGCCGGGCCGCGTGGGCCTGGGCAGTGGGCGACTCGATCGCCAGCGGATGGAAATTGCGCGCTTCGGTAAGGATCGCCTGGCCCAGCGCCAACGGCGTGGTCGCTTCGTGGCCAGCGTAGTGATAGGTGCCCCACAGCGGCGCCGCACAATCCAGTTGCTTGAGCACGGAGATGATCACCCGCGCCGCGTCGTCCACCGGCGTCGGGTTGCCGCGCCGGTCATCGGCCATCAGCAATTCATCCGGCTTCTCGGCACGCGCCAGGAAGCGCCCGAGGGTACCATCGACACTGTCATCCAGCAGCCAGCCAAAGCGCAGCAGCACATGTTGCGGGCAAGTGGCGCGCACGCTCTGCTCGATCCGCCATAACGCCTGGCCGCGCAGGCCCAAGGGCACCGGCTCGTCTTTTTCGCTGTAGGCGGTGGCGCGGGAGCCATCGAACACGCGGTAGCTGGACGGTTGCAGCAAGGTGATGTTGTGGTGCTGGCACAGTTCGGCCAGGCGTTCGATGGCGAACTCCTGTGCGGCCAGGCGTGTTTCGCTGACTGCTTCGGCCTGGAACCAGTCGAAATAGTAGGCGAGGTTGATCAGCGCATCGGGACGGGTGTCGTCGAGCAATTGGGTGAGGCTCGCGGCATCCCAGCCGTCTTGGGGCGGTTTAGGTGCGAGGAAACCGATGTCTTCCTCTGCACCGAGGCGAATCAGCGCCTGCCCGAGGGCATTCCCGCCGCCCAGTAACATAAGGCGCATTCGCATAGATTGAGCAGGCCCGGTCTGTTTGGAACGATGGTTATTATCGGCAGGCGTGTGCGCCTTGCCGTAGGTTGTTGCCAGAATCGTTGCATTTTGCGGGTTTGTAGCGCAACCGTCACGGACAAAGTACCTGATTGCAACTTGTTGGCATGGGCAGTATCAATCAATAGATGAACCTTCCCGAATCAACCGACACGGTATTGGACGGCTTCCACCCCGCCGTCAGCGCCTGGTTTGGCAACACCTTCCCCTCGGTGACCGGCGCTCAGGCGCAGGCGTGGCCGCTGATCCGCCAACGCCGCTCAACCTTGATCGCCGCGCCCACAGGCTCCGGTAAGACCCTGACCGCGTTCCTGGCGGTGCTCGATGACCTGGTGCATCAAGGCTTGGCCAATGGCGGGCAACTGCCGGACGAGACGCTGGTGGTGTACGTGTCGCCGCTCAAGGCGCTGTCCAACGACATCCAGATCAACCTGCAAAACCCGCTGGCCGGCATCACCGCGCAATTGCAGGCGCTGGGTTTGCCACCGCTGACTATCCGCACCGCCGTGCGCACCGGCGACACGCCGCAAAAAGACCGCGCACTGATGCGCAAACGGCCGCCGCATATCCTCGTCACCACGCCGGAATCCCTCTACGTGCTGCTGGGCTCGGACTCCGGTCGGCAGATGCTGGCCAGTACGCGCACGGTGATCGTCGACGAAATCCACGCCATCGCCGCCGGCAAGCGCGGCAGCCACCTGGCTCTGAGCCTGGAGCGCCTGCAAGGGTTATGCAGCGAGCCGTTGACCCGCGTCGGCCTGTCGGCCACGCAAAAGCCTATCGAAGCGGTGTCACGCTTTTTGGTCGGCAGCGGGCGTGAGTGCGCCATCGTCGATATCGGCCACGCGCGCCCCCGCGACCTGGATATCGAAGTACCCCCGGTGCCGCTCTCGGCGGTAATGGCCAACGATGTGTGGGAATTGGTCTACGACCGCCTCGCCACACTGGCCCGCGAACACCGTACTACGCTGGTGTTCGTCAACACACGGCGCTTGGCCGAACGCTTGGCCCGGCACCTGAGTGAGCGTTTGGGCAAGACCGCCGTGGCCGCACACCACGGCAGCCTGGCCAAAGAGCTGCGCCTGGACGCCGAGCAACGGCTCAAGGCCGGCGGGCTGCAAGTGCTGATCGCCACCGCGTCGCTGGAGTTGGGGATTGATATCGGTGAGGTCGACCTGGTGTGCCAGATCGGCTCGCCCGGTTCCATCAACGGTTTTCTGCAAAGGGTCGGGCGTTCCGGCCACCAGGTCGGCGGCACGCCCAAGGGGCGACTGTTCGCCACCACCCGTGATGATTTGATCGAATGCGCCGCCCTGCTTGACTGCGTGCGGCGCGGCGAGCTGGACACCTTGCACATCCCCATCGCCCCGCTGGACGTGCTGGCCCAACAGATCATCGCCGAAGTCAGCGCCCGCGAATGGCCAGAGCAGGCGTTGCTGGACCTCATCCGCCGCGCCTCACCCTACGCCGCACTCGATGAGCGCCACTACCAGGCGCTGCTGCACATGCTTGCCGACGGCTATAACGGCCGCCAGGGCATCCGCAGCGCCTACCTGCACCGTGACGCCGTGACCCACACCCTGCGCGCCCGCCGTGGCGCCAAACTGACCGCCGTGACCAGCGGCGGCACCATCCCCGACAACGCCGACTACAGCGTATTGCTGGAGCCTCAGAGCCTGAACATCGGCAGCGTCAACGAAGACTTCGCGGTGGAAAGCATCGCCGGGGATATCTTCCAACTCGGTAATACGTCCTACCGAATCCTGCGGGTAGAAAGCGGCAAGGTACGGGTCGAAGATGCCCACGGCCAGCCGCCGACCATCCCCTTCTGGCTGGGTGAGGCGCCGGGGCGCAGCAACGAGTTATCGGCGGCAGTCGCGCGTTTTCAGGGGCAGTTGGACGCCCTGCTCAGCACCACGCCCGGTGACCTGCAACCCGCGCAAGACTGGCTCACCGCCAGCCTTGGCCTGAACCGCGCCAGCGCCGAGCAGATCCTTGATTACCTGGCCCGTGCGCGCCTGGCGCTGAGCGCCTTGCCGTCCCAGGACACATTGATCATGGAGCGGTTTTTCGATGAGTCCGGCGGCACTCAACTGATCATCCACACGCCGTTCGGCAGCCGCATCAATCGCGCCTGGGGCCTGGCACTGCGCAAGCGTTTTTGCCGCACGTTCAACTTTGAATTGCAGGCGGCCGCCAGTGAAAATGCAATCGTGCTGTCGCTGTCCACCAGCCACAGTTTTGAGCTGGATGAAGTGTGGCGCTATGTGCATAGCAACAGCGCCGAGCACCTGCTGATCCAGGCTGTGCTGGATGCGCCGCTGTTTGGCGTGCGCTGGCGCTGGAATGCGGGTGTGGCCCTGGCGTTGCCGCGTTATACCGGCGGGCGCAAGGTGGCGCCGCAGATCCAGCGCATGAAAAGCGAAGACCTGATCGCCAGCGTGTTTCCCGACCAGATTGCTTGCCTGGAAAACCTTGCCGGCGAGCGCGAAGTACCCGAACACCCACTGGTTGAGCAAACCCTCGACGACTGCCTGCACGAAGCCATGGACAGCGAGGGTTGGCTGAACCTGTTGCGGCGCATGGAGCGTGGAGAAGTGCGCCTGATCAGCCGCGACCTGCCCGCGCCCTCGCCCATGGCCGCGGAGATTCTCAGCGCGCGGCCCTACACCTTTCTCGACGACGCACCGCTGGAGGAGCGCCGCACCCAGGCCGTGCTCAACCGTCGTTGGAGCGACCCGCACAGTACCGACGACCTTGGCGCGCTGGACGCCGAGGCCATTGCCGGCGTCCGTGAAGAAGCCTGGCCCGCGCCCCATGGCCTGGATGAAATGCATGAGGCGCTGATGAGCCTGGCGTGTATCGCCGGCAACGAAGTCACGCCGCAATGGGCCGAGTGGTTGCACGCCTTGGCCAAGGGCGGGCGCGCCTATCAACTGGACAATGGCCTGTGGGTGGCGGTGGAACGCCTGAGTTGCCTGCAAGCGGTCTATCCGAATGGCTTGCCGTTATTGCCGGGCTTCGATGAGCCCTGGACCTTTGACGATGCACTGGCCGAAGTGCTGCGCGCGCGCCTTGGTGGGTTCGGCCCGTTGACCCTGGCCGAGATCGCTACGCCGTTGGCCCTGCCAGCCGAGGATATCAGCCAGTCACTCGCGCGCCTGGAGCGGGAAGGCTACGTACTGCGCGGCCGTTTCAGCCCCGGCGCCACCCAGGAACAATGGTGCGAGCGGCATTTGCTCGCGCGTATCCATCGCTACACAGTCAAGCGTCTGCGCCGGGAAATCGAGCCGGTGGCGTTGCAGGACTTCATGCGTTTTCTGTTCGATTGGCAGCATCTGTCCGACGGCACTCGCGGCCAGGGCAGCGCAATGTTGCCGCAGATTGTCGGGCAGTTCGAAGGTTACGCCGCCGCCACCTCGGCCTGGGACAGTGACTTGCTCAGTGCGCGGCTCAAGGACTATTCCTCCACCTGGCTCGACGAGCTGTGCCGCAGCGGCAAGCTGGTATGGACGCGCCTGAGCAACAAGGCCGGTGCCCTGGCATTGCGCAGTACGCCGGTGGTGTTGCTGCCGCGCAGCCAAGTGCCGTTGTGGAGCGGGCTGACCGAACCGACCGACAGCACTACGCTGTCGCCCAAGGCGCAAAAAGTCCACCTGGCGCTACGTGAACACGGCGCGCTGTTTTTCGACGAACTGGTGCACGAAGCCCATCTGCTGCGCAGCGAACTGGAAACCGCCTTGCAGGAACTGGTGGGCGCGGGGCTGGTGAATGCCGACAGCTTTGCCGGGCTGCGGGCCTTGACCACGCCCGCCAGCAAACGCCAGGCACGCAGCAGCCGGCGTGGGCGCGGGGCGTTTATCGGTGGTATGGACGACGCCGGGCGCTGGGCCTTGGTACGCCGCTCGCCCAGCGCCGCCGGCCCGCATTCCGCCGAGACCCTGGAGCATGTGGCGATGACCCTGCTGCGCCGTTATGGCGTGGTGTTCTGGCGGTTGCTGGAGCGGGAGGCCGACTGGCTGCCAAGCTGGCGCGAATTGCTGCGCACCTTCCATCGCCTGGAGGCGCGGGGCGAGATTCGCGGCGGGCGGTTTGTGAGTGGTTTGGCGGGGGAACAGTTTGCGCTGCCGGAAGCGATTCCGTTGCTACGTGAGGTCAGACGCCGGCCGCATGACGGCAGTTTGATTGCGGTGTGCGGGGCGGACCCGTTGAACCTGGTGGGGACCTTGCTGCCGGGCAATAAAGTGCCGGCGGTAAGCGGCAATCGGATTGTGTATCGCGATGGCTTGCCGGCGGCGGTGATGGTCGCGGGTAAGCAGCAGGTGTTGCTGGAGGAGGACTTGCAGGCAGTGCAGGAGAAGTTGATCAGGCGCTGAAACCTGTATGGACCTTGCCGGCCTCATCGCGGGCAAGCCCGGCTCCCACAGGGGAATGCATTCCAACTGTGGGAGCTGGCTTGCCTGCGATAAGCATAGGCATCTACACAACTTTTGGAGGCAGCCAATTTCTCCTGTGGCGAGCAGGCTTGCCCTGCGTTGGGTTGCGAAGCAGCCCCAAAAACTGGCGCTGAGTTCTTTCAGAAGGAATTTCAGTGTCTTTATTGGGGGCCGCTACGCAGCCCAACGCAGGGCAAGCCTGCTCGCCACAACAGCCCACTTGCCACAGACTTCGTATTAACCGGCTATGTAGATACCTATGCTGCGATGAGGCAGGAACAGTCATTACATCATTGAGGCCTGTGCTGCTCCGTCAACACCACCGCACCCGGCACCTCTTCACCCGCCTCATCCGCCACATGAGCAGGTCGCTTGGGCAGCCAAACCTGCTGTGGATAAGTCTGCGCGAAATGCACCTCATCACAGTTATCCACAAGCTTTTTCAGGCGCTGGTTAAACGCGCGGCTCACAGCATATTGCCCGCCCGACACGGTACGGAACTGCGCCGTCAGCACCACGCCGTTGAGGTCCATCTTGTCGACCCCGAACACTTCCAGCGGACCTTGCAGGTTGTACTTGAGGAACACATCGTCGCGGATCGACTGCCCCGCCTCACGGATCAGCTCCACAGCCTTGTCCACGTCGGTGTCATAGGTGAACTGCACCGAGAAGAACGCATAGGCAAACTGCCGCGACTGGTTGGTGACCGCCTTGATCTGCCCGAACGGCACCGAGTGCACAAAACCCTTGCCGTCTCGCAGGCGCAGGGTGCGGATGGTCAAGCCTTCCACGGTGCCGGCATGGCCGGAGTCGAGCACTACCCAATCGCCGATCGACAGCGTGTCTTCAATGATGATGAACAGGCCGGTGATCACGTCCTGCACCAACTGCTGCGAACCAAAACCGATGGCCAGGCCGACCACACCGGCACCCGCCAGCAGCGGCGCGACATTGATGCCCAGGTTGGCCATGGTGGTGATCGCGCAGATCACCACCAGCACGATTTTCACTGCATTGCGCAACAACGGCAGGATGGTCTTGACCCGCGTACTGGGCTGGCGACTGGAGCGCTTGTTGACCGGCGGCTTCAACGCCTCCTGGATTGCTGTGTCGAGCACCACCCAGAACAGCCAGGTCACCAGCAGGATCAGGCCGATGCTGCTCAGAGAATCGCTGATCGCACGCCCCACCGAGTTGCGCTGGGCAAACTCGAACAGCGAGATGCCCCAGATACGCCCGAGAATTTCGATAAAGGCGATGGCCATGGCGATGCGCAATATCGCGTGCAGCAGGCTCAGGAAGCGTTCCTTGTAGGCGCTGCTGCGCTGGATCGCCACCTGGCTGCGGGACTTGAACAAGTGTTGCAACACCGTGCTGAGAAATACCGTGCCGATCAACAGAATCGTGGTGAACAGCGCGCAACGCAGGGCCTTCTGGTTGTCATCACCGGCGCCGATCAGGTTGATCGCCGAGACCAGCACCATCAACAGAATCGGCCAATACCAAAGCCCGGAAAACACCCGCAGCGATTGCTGCAGCGCCGGGTGTTTGAGGCGCTGGGCCAGCGGCCGATTGCGGATCAGATGCGCGACTGGACGGCGCAGGCGCACCACCAGCACGCCGAAAATCACCGCCGCGAACAGGCCGGTAAACACCGCGATGCTGCTGGTGATATTGCCGCCCAACTGGCGCGCGATCTGTGGGCTGGTCAGGGCATCGCTGAGAGCGGCGAGAAAGCCGATCAGGAACAGCGGCTTGGGACAATAGTTGCGAATAATCTGCACGGCCGGGCGCTTGTGGCCGACGTTGAACATGACGATGACGCACAACAGCATCGACGTGGAGAAGATGCCGCTGCTGGTGGCATAGGCAAAACACAGCGCCAGCGCACGGCCTATGGAGCTGGGTAAAAAGTGGCTGACGTAAAGCGTCAGCGGCAGGCAGATCACGGCTGGAATCGTGTAGGGCACCACGTAGCCAAGAACGCCCTGCAGACGCCCGCGCTGTGCAACGAAACGCCGCCGACCCAGGCGTTGCACGCTAAAGCGCCCGAGCAGCGTGAGTGCCGCAAAGGCGCCGACCCACACCCCGGACAGCAGCAGGAAGTCCCCGGCCACGCTCCACGGCGAGCGTTGGGCGGTTTGATCGACCAGGCGCCCGACTTCATCCGCCGCACGGTCGGCGCGCAGGCGCCAGGCGTCGATGAGGTTCTGGTTGAGGTCGAGTTTGTCTTGCACATCGTCAATGCTGGAGCTGATGGCGCCGAGCAGGCCACCTTCGACCAGCAACTCCGGCTTGGCTGGAGCCTCAGCTGCCGCAGGCGCCGCGGCCGCGGCTTGCAACGCGCCATTGCCACACACCAACAGCGCGACGAGCAGTAATGCAGTCTTTAGATTCAGCAAAACACTGGGCTCCTTCAGCAGGGTCTGTAAGGAACTGACGGGTTTGAGCGCTGATCGTTCCCACACTCTGCGTTCAAGCGACGCGGAGCGTCCCGGGCTGCGCTACCACGCGGAGCGTGGGAACGATCGGTTAACAGCACCGCCTGTAGGTCACTCGAAACTTTCCGCCAACACCCGCAGTCAGCCAATAACATCAGCCAATAAAACAGGCTTCACCCTTTACCTATCCACAGGAGCGATCATGGCTGCGATTGCCGACTGGGTGCCCGTTACGCCCAGCACCGCCATCACCCGCTTCACCGTGCTGACGGTGAATATCCATAAGGGTTTCACCGCGTTGAACCGACGCTTCATCCTGCCCGAGTTGCGTGAGGCGGTGCGCAGCGTGGGTGCCGACATGGTGTTCCTGCAGGAAATCCACGGCACCCATGAGCGGCACCCGCAGCGTTACAGCGACTGGCCAAAGATGCCGCAGTATGAGTTTCTGGCCGACAGCATCTGGCCGCAGTTCGCCTACGGCCGCAACGCGGTTTACCCGCATGGCGACCACGGCAACGCGCTGCTGTCCAAATTCCAGATCATCCGCTACGACAACCTCGACATCTCCCAGAGCGGCCATGAAAGCCGTGGCCTGTTGCATTGTGTGCTGCGCTTGCCGGGCAGCGGCCAAGAGGTGCATGCGATCTGCATGCACCTGGGCCTGCGCGAGGTGCATCGCCAGCAGCAATTGCGTTTGCTGGAGCAGCGCATTGCCGAGATTCCGGCTGACGCGGCGCTGATCGTCGCCGGTGATTTCAATGACTGGCGCCAGAAGGCCGACTTGAGCCAAAGCGGGCTCAGGGAGGTGTTTATCGAAGCCCATGGCAAACCGGCGCGCACCTTTCCGGCGCGCTTGCCGTTGCTGCCATTGGATCGCATCTATGTGCGCAACCTCAAGGTGCATAACCCCAAGGCGCTGACGACGCGGCCGTGGTCCCACCTGTCAGATCACGTGCCGCTGTCGGTGGAGATTGAGCTATGAATGTCGCCGTGGAACACATCGCCACCGACCAGCCGCCGGATGATGCCAAGGCTCGCGACCTGGATTACGGTTGGCAGCCGGGCAACCGCATTGAGCTGCTGGAGAACGGCGAGGCGTACTTTCCCGCCGTCTTCGAGGCCATGCGCCAGGCGCAACGGGAGATCTTGCTGGAGACCTTTATTCTGTTCGAAGACAAGGTTGGCCATGAGCTGCAAGGCATCCTGATTAAGGCGGCTCAGCGTGGCGTAAAGGTGATCGTCAGCCTCGATGGCTTTGGCTGCGGCGAACTGAGCCCAGCCTTTCTCGGTGAGCTGGCCGAGGCCGGGGTGACGGTGCAAATGTTTGACCCGGCAGCGAAGATAGCGGGCATTCGCACCAACTGGTTCCGTCGCCTGCACCGCAAGATAGTGGTGGTGGACGCCGCCGTGGCGTTTATCGGCGGGATCAATTTTTCGGCCGACCACTTGGGCGATTTCGGCCCCGAAGCCAAGCAGGATTATGCCGTGCAAGTGAGCGGCCCGGCCGTGGCGGACCTGCATCATTTCGCCCTCGCCCAAAGTGGCCGCCAGGTGCGCACGCGACGCGGCTGGCGACGTCGCCAGCAACGGCCATCGTTGTGGCCGACGCACACCGACGACGGCCTGGTGCGCCTGATTTACCGCGATAACCTGCAACACCGTGATGACATCGAAGAGGCCTATATACACGCCTTGAGCAAGGCGCAAAAACGCGTGGTGATTGCCAACGCCTACTTCTTTCCCGGCTACCGTTTGCTGCGTGAAATTCGCAATGCCGCGCGGCGTGGCGTGCAGGTGCAACTGATCATGCAGGGCCAGCCCGATGTGCTGCTGGCCAAGCTCGCGGCGCGCATGCTGTATGACTATCTGCTCAAGGATGGCGTGGTGATTCATGAGTATTGCCAGCGCCCGTTGCACGGCAAAGTGGCCTTGGTGGATGACGACTGGAGCACCGTGGGTTCGAGCAACCTGGACCCATTGAGCCTGTCGCTGAACCTGGAAGCCAACGTGCTGATTCGTGACCGAGCGTTCAATCAACAGCTGTACCAAAGCCTGGAAACACTGGCGCGCAATCACTGCCAGACCATGCCGGAAAACCGCAAGCCACGCCTGTGGTTATGGCGATTGACCGTGGGCTTTTTAGTGTTCCATGTCATGCGGCACTTCCCCGCGCTGACGGGCTGGCTGCCGGCACACAAGCCGCGCCTCAAGCCATTCGAGAGCCAGGCCCATGAGCACTGAAAGCGGCGGCTCGCGATTCAAGCGCTGGAAGAAACCGCTGACATTCGCGTTCTTTGTACTGCTGATTGTGCTGTTCACTCTGCTCGCGCGGCGTATCGACTGGAGCGAGGTGCTGCAGACGCTGGCGGACTTCAAGCTGCGCACGCTGTTGATCGCCGGCGGGCTGACGCTTTGCAGCTTTCTTGTCTACGCCAGCTTCGACCTGATCGGCCGCACCTACATTCGCCAGGATTTGCGTTGGAAGCAGATCCTGCCGGTGGGGATCATCAGTTACGCCTTCAACCTCAACTTGAGCGCGTGGGTTGGCGGCATAGCCATGCGCTATCGGCTGTATTCGCGGCTCGGGGTCAGCACCAGCAATATCGCCAAGATTCTTGGGCTGAGCCTGGCCACCAACTGGTTTGGCTATATGGCCGTGGCCGGTGTGGTATTCACCAGTGGTTTGGTGAGCATGCCGCCGGGTTGGAAGGTCAGCAGCGGCGCGTTGCAAGGCATTGGCGTGGTGTTGGTGCTGGCCAGCCTGGGTTATCTGGCGGCCTGCCAGTTTGCAAAGAAACGCGCATGGTCGATCAAGGGCATCGAGATCAACTTGCCGTCGTTGCGCATGGCCTGTTTGCAATTGGCACTGGGTGCGTTGAATTGGTCGTTGATGGCGGCGGTGATCTTTACGTTGCTGCCCGCCAAGCTGGACTACCCGTTGGTATTGGGCGTGCTGCTGATCAGCGCGATTGCCGGGGTGATCACCCATATACCGGCCGGGCTCGGCGTGTTGGAGGCAGTGTTTATCGCGCTGATGCAGCATGAGGCGTCGCGGGGCAGTTTGCTTGCAGGGCTGATTGCCTACCGGGCGATCTACTTTATTTTGCCGCTGTTGGTGGCGTTGGTGATGTACCTGGTGGTGGAGGCCAAGGCCAAGGCGTTGCGGGTGAAGAAGGCACCGGCTTGAACAGTGTCGGCAGTTCGATCGCCATCGCGGGCAAGCCCGCTCCCACAGGTTGGAATGCACTCCAAGTGTGGGAGCGGGCTTGCCCGCGATGAGGCCCTAAAGGGCACCGCACTACCGTGACTGAATAATGCTCAACCGCTCCCCCACCACCATCTCGGTAATCCAGTCCACCAGGATCGAGGTGTAGGCCTGCTGCGACACCGGGTCGCTCAACGAGTGGTCGGCGCCATCGATGATCCGATGGGTCAACGAATGGGTGTTCTGGCACGCTGCGCGGTAACTCATGATGGTGGCATGGGGTACATGGTCGTCGGTTTCCGACTCGACGATCAGCACATCACCGCTGAACTTGGCGCAGGCATGCAGGGCGCGATTGGTCTCGGCGTGTACTAGGGTGCTGCGGTAATCCATCAGGTCGGCCTTATCCAGCTCGCGCTTGGGCTTGAGCCATTCCTGGTCGCGGTACAACGCCGGCACGCGCAGCGCCAGCCAGCGTACCGGGCGCAATGAAGTGAGAATCGCCGCGAGGTAGCCGCCATAACTTGTGCCCACCACGGCCACGGCCGAGGTGTCGATGGCGGGGTGTGAGAGCAGACGATCATAGGCCGCCAGCAAGTCGCGCAGGTTGTCTTCACGGGTGACGCGCGATAAGGGAATGCCGGTGCCGGCGTGGCCGCGCAGGTCGAAGGTCAGGCACACGCAGCCTAACCCGGCGATGCCCTTGGCGCGCTCCAGGTCGCGCTCCTGGCTGCCGCCCCAGCCGTGTACAAACAACACGCCGGGGACTTTGGATTTGGGACTCAGGAAGGTGCCGCTCATCTGTTCGTCGTCGATGTCGATCGCAATGCTTTCGCTTCTAGCCGTCATAAGATTTAACCGTCACATACTTGAGAAGAAAGTCGCTGTTTTCGGCCGGGCCGCGATACACCTCAATAGCGTGCGCGGGTAGCGGTTGGTCCACATAGGTTTCCACCGAGGACACATGAATCGCCCGCAGGCCCGGGTTATTGATAAAGCTTTGCAGCGCCGCGACCTCCGCGCTGCTGGCCCCACCCATGCGCCAGGATTGTTCGAGCACGCCGCTACGACGTTGGCCGTCACTGTCCAGGCCTTGGGCAATATCGTAATTGCGCCGCGAGGCATAGAAACCAGGGTAGGCCTCATCGGCGGCGCTGTCGAAAACCTGGGCTTGTTGGATGGCTTCACGCACATCGTCGGGCAAATCGAGCTTGAGCAACTCGTCGTAGCCACCGGGCACCGCCAGCAAGCTCGAGCCGCCGTAGACCTCTTTACCGTGCCCGTCCTGGGTGAGGTATTGCTCGCCGCAGTAGCTGAACTCGTGATCGCCGATAAAGCTTTGGCCCACGCTATGGGTAGTGACGTCGTGCAGATCCTGCTCCAGCACCACGCCGTCACTAAACAACTGCGCCGCTTCCGGCCTCGCCAGCAGGGCCTCGAACTCGTCGAGGCTGTGGATAACTTCCTGGCCGCGTCCGGCGCAGGCATGCACGGGTTTCAAGCGGATCGGCCCGCTGTAAAGCAAGCGCGTGGCGGCAGGCAGTGCATCTTCAAGGGCAAACACGCTGAGCCCGTCGAGAACGACCGAGCGCACACGCTCACAAAACTCCGGCGACCAGCCTTCGGGCGCCGTGGCGTCAGGGCTCAACAGGCCATGGGTGATCGCCTTGGTGCAGATGAATGCGTGATCGACATAACCGCCCCACAGATCCTGCGGCCCTTTGACATTGAGCGGCCGCGCCTGCTCGGAACCGATCAGGGTTTGGGTGGGCAACACATACAAGTCGAGGCCGGCGTGCAACTGCGGGTCATAGCTGCCGCCGAATTTAAGCCCAAGGATCTGCGCCAGCCAGCGCGCCAAAGCGCGATTGGTTTCGACTTCATGTTGCGGCGCGCCGTGGCGTGTGGAGTGGGCGACCACGCTTTTTTTGCGTTGAATCGGGGTCATGCGTCCCCCTTGGCGATCCTGCCATGTGTGTGCGAGAAAGGTTGCATGGATCACGCCAAAGCACGGCCCGCAAGGATGGCCGGTAAATCAATCAGTTACTCAAACAGCGATGGCACTAGGCCTGTTTTATTCTGCACGACCGGGGTTTAAACGGACCGTGTTCTGCACGACACCACTATCAAAGCGGCTGCGTGGATGGCCACGGGCCAGCTAAGATGCAAGGCACTGCCAACCATCACAAGGACACCCATGGCCAAGCAAGCGCTCATCCTCATCGATATCCAGAACGATTACTTCCCCGAGGGCAAGTGGCCGCTCGATGGCGTGGAAGCCGCGGCGGACAAGGCTGCGCAGGTGCTGCAGATGTTTCGCCAGGCGGGCAACTCCGTTATTCATGTGCGCCATGAGTTCACCAGCGAAGACGCGCCCTTCTTCACGCCAGGCTCCGAGGGCGCGCACCTGCATGCCAAGGTGCTTAACCAGGGTAATGAGCCGGTGGTGCTTAAACATTTTGTGAATGCGTTTCGCGGGACAAACCTGCGCACCGTGCTGGAACAACGTGCCATCACTGACGTGGTGGTGGTCGGCAACATGAGCCATATGTGCATCGACGCCGTGGTGCGGGCTGCGGCAGACCTGGGCTACCAGGTCACGCTGATTCATGACGCCTGCGCGACCCGCGACCAGGTATTCAATGGCCAGGTGATTGCGGCGGCGCAGGTGCATGGCGCTTACATGGCATCGCTGGCCTTTGGGTACGCCAGCGTGGTGTCGACGGATGAATACTTCAAGGCGCAAGCGGCGGCGCAATGACCACCGCTTGTTTGCCAGCCCTCAGCGGGTTGCGATGATGAACAGGCGCGGAAAAGGCAGCAATACAGTGCCATCGGCCAGGGCCGGGTAAGCCTGGGTAATACGCGCCTGGTATTGCTGTAGGAATGCGGCTTTTTCGCTATCGGTCAACGGTGCAAGAAACGGCCGCAATGCCGACGCCTTGAACCACTCCACCACCGCCGCATGATCGGCCAACGGGTGTTGATAGGTGGTGCGCCACACGTCGACGGTGCTGCAATGTTTGCTCAGCAGCTCGTAGTAGTAACTCGCGGTGTGCCGCTCATTGTGTTTGACCGCTCCGATCTTTGCCGCCCACGGGCCATCTGCCGCCACTTCGCGGGCCAGCCGGTGGGCAGGTTCGTCGAGGTTGTCCGGGGTTTGTACGGCGAGCGTGCCGCCGGGTGTCAGTTGGTCGACCAGATGCGGATAAAGCGTAGCGTGGTCAGGTAGCCATTGCAGGGACGCGTTGGCGAGGATCACATCGAATTTCTGGCCTGGGTTCCAGGCGCCGATGTCTGCCAGTTCGAAGTTCAGTTTTGGCAGGCGTTTGCGGGCGTCTACCAGCATGTCGTCGGAACTGTCCATGCCCGTAACGTGCGCCTGCGGGAAACGCTCGGCCAACACTTCAGTGGAATTGCCAGGGCCGCACCCCAGGTCGACGGCGCTGCGCACATCGGTATTGGGAATGGCCGCGACCAAGTCACGGACCGGGCGGGTACGTTGCTGTTCAAACATCGTGTATTGCTTGGCAGACCAGGTCATCGCGGCTTTCCTTCTTTGTTGGCGGTGACCACAGCCTAAGTCTTGTGAGCCATGAGAACAAATGCCAGGATTGGCAACCTCCCATACCTTGAAAGTATCCCTATGTTGGAGCTTCGCCAGCTTAAAGCCTTTGTGGCTATTGCCGAGGAAGGCTACATCACCCGCGCCGCAGAACGCCTGGGCATGCAGCAACCGCCGCTGACACGCTTGCTGCAAAGTCTTGAAGCGCAATTAGGCGTGATGCTGATGGAGCGCCTGCCCCGCGGCGTGCGCCCAACCACCGCAGGCCTCGCGTTGCTGGACGAGGCGCGTGACATCCTGGCGCGGGCCGAGGGTGTTGCGGATGTGGTAAGCCGTGCCGCGCGGGGAGAACGAGGCCGACTCGCCATCGGTTTTACCAGCTCGGCGGCGTTGCATCCTTTTGTGCCCAGCGTGCTGCGTCGGTTTCGCGAGGCCTTTGTGGGGGTTTCGGTGGTACTGGAAGAAGCGGGAACCGGCGAACTGCTGGACGCGCTGGTGCAGGAAAAACTGGATGCCGCGTTTATCCGCTCACCGCTCAGTGGCACGCAACAGTTGCAGGACGAACCGATCCTGGTGGAGCCGATGCTGTTGGCGCTGCCGACTGATCATCCCTTGGCACTTGATGCGGGGCACCCGTTACCCTTGGCAGCATTGGCTAATGAGGCTTTTGTGCTCTATCGCCGTCGCGTGGGGCTGGGGCTATACGACGCCATTCTGGTGGCCTGCCGTGAAGCGGGGTTCAGCCCGCAGGTGGTGCAGGAAGCGCCACGTATGACCGCCACCTTGAGCTTGGTAGCTGCGGGACTTGGCGTCTCCATCGTCCCTGCCTCCATGCAGCGGTTGCGCGGAGATGGCATTGTTTATCGCGAACTGACCGAGTGCCGGAGCCTGGTAGCGCCGTTGCATTTGGCCACGCGAATGGGTGATGGCTCGGCGGTATTGCGCAGGTTCAAGGAGATGGTGGTCACAGCGGCGGCGACAGAGGCTTGATCACCGGCATTAAAAAACCCCCGAGGCTTTCGCCTGCGGGGGTTTTGCTCGTTCCGGGGCTTTGGCCTCAGAACGGGATATCGTCATCAAAGCTGTCGAAATCCGGAGCCGGCTGTGGAGCGGCCTGCTGTGGAGGTGGCGCCTGGCGCGACTGCTGCGGTGCCGACTGCTGCGGGCGCGGAGCCTGCTGGCGTGGGGCCGGAGCGGACTGCTGGTAGTTGTTGCCCCCGCCTTGTTGGTCGCCCTGCTGTGGACGGCCGCCGAGCAGTTGCATGGTGCCTTGCATGTCGACCACGATTTCGGTGGTGTAACGCTTGATGCCGTCTTTTTCCCACTCGCGGGTTTGCAGTTTGCCTTCGATGTAAACCTGCGAACCTTTGCGCAGGTATTCACCGGCGATTTCTGCCACCTTGCCGAACATCGACACACGGTGCCATTCGGTTTTCTCGACCTTCTGGCCAGTCTGCTTGTCGGTCCACTGTTCGCTGGTCGCCAGACTCAGGTTGGTCACGGCGTTACCGTTAGGCAGGTAGCGAACTTCGGGATCCTGGCCGCATGTACCGACCAATATGACTTTGTTAACCCCACGGGCCATAACGTTCTCCTAGGCTGGGCGCGCTGTCGGCACTGGGTTGACCAGTTGCTCGAGCGTCGCGCGATCCAATAATTCGGTGTCTAATTTGATGTAGATGGCGGCTTCTTCTGCAATAACCACGGCATCTGTAACCCCGGTAACGGCCTTGAGGCGCTCAACCAGACCGGCTTCGCGGATCGCTTCTGGCGATAACGGCAAACGCAGGCTCGTCACATAGGGAGGTTCGCGCATGGTAACAGCAAAGGCCAACCAAAGTGCAGCCAGCCCGGCGCATCCGAGGAACACAACCGACAAACCGCCATGCTGGAACATCCAGCCGCCCATGATGCCGCCAAGCGCGGAGCCGAGGAACTGGCTGGTGGAATACACCCCCATCGCAGTGCCCTTGCCACCGGCCGGTGAAACTTTACTGATCAGCGAAGGCAGCGAAGCCTCCAGCAGGTTGAACGCGGTGAAGAACACCACCGTGCCGATTACCAGTGCCCGCAGGCTGTCGCCGAACTGCCAGAAGAATAGCTCAGTGAGCATCAGCGTTGCGACGGCGCCGAGCAAAACTCGTTTCATTTTGCGTTTCTTCTCGCCGTAGATGATGAACGGGATCATGGCGAAGAACGAAATCAGCAGTGCCGTGAGGTACACCCACCAATGCTGTTCCTTGGGCAAACCGGCTTTTTCGACCAGGGCCAAGGGCAAAGCAACGAAGCTGCACATCAGCATTGCGTGCAATACGAAGATACCTAAATCCAGGCGCAGCAGGTCCGGGTGCTTGAGCGTCGGCAACAATGCCTTGCGTGCGACGCCGGACTCACGGTGCTGCAAGGTGCCGGTGGAGCGCGGCACCATGAAGGCCACGATCACGATGCCGAACAACGCCATGCCGCCGGTGGCGAGGAACAGCCCGTGCAAACCGAAGGCGCGGGTCAGCAAGGGGCCGACTACCATCGCAACGGCGAATGAAAGGCCGATGGTCATACCGATCATGGCCATGGCCTTGGTGCGATGTTGTTCGCGGGTCAGGTCCGAGAGCAGCGCCATCACCGCCGCGGAAATCGCCCCGGCGCCCTGCAGGACGCGCCCGGCAATCACACCCCATATTGAGTCGGACTGCGCCGCGAGCACGCTGCCGAGGGCGAACACGATAAGCCCCAGGTAAATGACCGGCCGACGGCCGATACGGTCGGAAATGATCCCGAACGGGATCTGAAAAAGCGCCTGGGTAAGGCCATAGGCGCCAATCGCCAGGCCGATCAGTGCGGGGGTCGCTCCTGCGAGATCCATTCCATAGGTCGCCAGCACCGGCAACACCATAAACATGCCTAGCATACGGAACGCGAACACCAGGGCCAGACCGCTTGCTGCTCGGGTCTCGCCGCTACTCATGCGTTCGCTGTGGGGATCGTGCATGGAAAAACCTCGTGTGAACCGGCGGCGATTCTACCAGTCCCATCGATTGAGAGGGTATATGCGGCGCTTTGCCGCGCAGCTTTCATCTAAGGCTGCACCCGGCACTTTGACAGTGTATATTCATCCAGTCTTTAGCCGTATACTCCGGCATTATTTACGCCCGCCGTGCGAGGCCATCTTGGACAAGATCCTGATTCGTGGGGCTAGAACCCACAACCTGAAGAACATCGACCTGACCCTGCCCCGGGACAAACTGATCGTCATCACCGGCTTGTCCGGCTCGGGCAAATCGTCCCTGGCGTTCGACACGCTGTATGCCGAAGGCCAGCGCCGCTACGTGGAATCGCTGTCGGCCTATGCACGGCAGTTCCTGTCAATGATGGAAAAACCCGACGTCGACACCATTGAAGGCCTGTCGCCGGCGATTTCCATCGAACAGAAGTCGACCTCCCATAACCCACGCTCGACCGTGGGCACCATCACTGAAATCTACGACTACCTGCGCCTGCTGTATGCGCGCGTGGGCATTCCACGTTGCCCGGACCACGACATTCCGCTGGAAGCCCAGACCGTCAGCCAGATGGTCGACCTGGTGCTGGCCCAACCGGAAGGTGCCAAGCTGATGCTGCTGGCGCCGGTGATTCGCGAGCGCAAGGGTGAGCACCTGTCGGTGTTCGAAGAGCTGCGTGCCCAGGGCTTCGTGCGTGCGCGCATCAACGGCAAGCTGTATGAGCTGGACGAAGCGCCGAAGCTCGACAAGCAGAAGAAGCATTCGATTGATGTGGTGGTCGACCGGTTCAAAGTACGCGCCGACTTGCAGCAGCGTTTGGCGGAATCGTTCGAGACCGCGCTGAAGCTGGCCGATGGTATTGCCCTGGTCGCACCGATGGATGACGAACCGGGCGAAGAGATCATCTTCTCCGCCCGTTTTGCTTGCCCTATCTGCGGCCATGCGATCAGCGAGCTGGAACCCAAGCTGTTTTCCTTCAACAACCCGGCCGGCGCCTGCCCGACATGCGATGGCCTGGGGGTGAAGCAGTTCTTCGACATCAAGCGCCTGGTCAATGGTGACCTGACGTTGGCGGAAGGCGCGATACGCGGCTGGGACAGGCGCAACGTCTACTACTTCCAGATGCTGGGGTCGCTGGCGTCGCACTACAAATTCAGCCTGGAAGTGCCGTTCAACCAATTGCCCGCCGAACAACAGAAAGTCATCCTGCACGGCAGTGGCTCGCAGAACGTCGATTTCAAATACCTGAACGACCGCGGCGATATCGTCAAACGCTCGCACCCGTTCGAAGGCATTGTGCCGAACCTGGAACGTCGCTACCGCGAGACCGAATCGGCGAGCGTACGCGAAGAGCTGGCGAAATTCCTCAGCACCCAACCGTGCCCGGATTGCCGTGGCACGCGCCTGCGTCGTGAGGCGCGGCATGTGTGGGTCGGTGAGAAAACATTGCCGGCGGTCACCAACCTGCCGATCGGTGATGCTTGTGAATACTTCGGTGTACTCAAGCTGACCGGCCGCCGCGGGGAAATTGCCGACAAGATTCTCAAGGAAATCCGTGAGCGCCTGCAATTCCTGGTCAACGTGGGCCTGGACTACCTGTCGCTGGATCGCAGCGCAGATACCTTGTCCGGTGGTGAGGCTCAGCGTATTCGCCTGGCCAGCCAGATTGGCGCTGGCCTGGTGGGTGTTCTGTACATCCTCGACGAGCCTTCGATTGGCCTGCACCAACGCGACAACGATCGCCTGCTGGGTACGCTGAAACACCTGCGCGATATCGGCAACACGGTGATCGTGGTTGAGCACGATGAAGACGCGATTCGCCTGGCCGATTATGTGGTCGATATTGGCCCTGGAGCGGGTGTGCATGGCGGACATATTGTCGCCGAGGGCACGCCTGCCGAAGTGATGGCTCATCCGGACTCGTTGACCGGCAAGTACCTGTCCGGCCGGGTGAAAATAGAAGTGCCAGCCAAGCGCACGCCGCGCAACAAGAAAATGGCGTTGCACCTCAAGGGCGCGCGCGGCAACAACCTGCGCAATGTCGACCTGGAGATTCCGCTGGGCCTGCTGACCTGCGTGACCGGTGTTTCCGGCTCGGGCAAATCGACGCTGATCAACAATACGCTGTTCCCACTGAGCGCTACCGCCCTGAACGGCGCAACCACCCTGGAAGCGGCTGCACACGACAGCATCAAGGGCCTGGAGCATTTGGACAAGGTGGTCGATATCGACCAAAGCCCGATTGGCCGCACACCACGCTCGAACCCTGCGACCTATACCGGGTTGTTCACGCCGATACGCGAACTGTTTGCCGGCGTGCCGGAGTCGCGCTCACGGGGCTACGGGCCTGGCCGGTTCTCGTTCAACGTCAAGGGTGGCCGCTGCGAAGCCTGCCAGGGCGATGGCCTGATCAAGGTGGAAATGCACTTCCTGCCGGACATCTACGTGCCGTGCGACGTGTGCAAGAGCAAGCGCTACAACCGCGAGACCCTGGAGATCAAGTACAAGGGCAAGAGCATCCACGAAACCCTGGAGATGACCATCGAGGAAGCGCGGGTGTTCTTTGACGCGGTTCCGGCGTTGGCGCGCAAGCTGCAGACGTTGATGGATGTGGGCCTGTCGTACATCAAGCTGGGCCAGTCCGCGACCACACTGTCGGGTGGCGAGGCGCAACGGGTGAAGTTGTCGCGTGAGCTGTCTAAACGCGACACGGGCAAAACCCTGTATATCCTCGATGAGCCGACCACGGGCCTGCACTTCGCGGATATTCAGCAATTGCTCGACGTTTTGCACCGCTTGCGCGACCACGGCAACACGGTGGTAGTCATCGAGCACAACCTGGATGTGATCAAAACGGCCGACTGGCTGGTGGACCTCGGACCGGAAGGCGGTTCCAAGGGTGGCCAGATCATTGCGGTGGGCACGCCGGAGCAGGTCTCCGAGATGCCACAGTCGCATACTGGCTACTACTTGAAGCCACTGTTGGCGCGCGACAAAGCCTGATTTATCGGGCGCATGAAAAAGCCCCTGTCACTTTGCGGTGACAGGGGCTTTTTTGTAGCCGGAAATCAGAACTGCGATTGCAGGTAATTCTCCAGACCAATCAACTTGATCAACCCCAACTGCTTTTCAAGCCAGTAGGTGTGATCTTCTTCGGTGTCATTCAACTGCACACGCAGTATTTCGCGAGTGACATAGTCGTTGTGCTGCTCACAGAGCTCGATGCCCTTGCAGAGCGCGGCACGCACCTTGTACTCGAGACGAAGGTCGGCAGCGAGCATGTCAGGTACCGTGGTGCCCACGTCCAGGTCGTCGGGACGCATGCGCGGCGTGCCTTCGAGCATCAGGATACGGCGCATCAGCGCGTCGGCGTGCTGTGCCTCTTCTTCCATTTCGTGGTTGATACGCTCGTAGAGCTCGGTAAAGCCCCAGTCTTCGTACATACGCGAATGAATGAAATATTGGTCACGAGCTGCCAGTTCGCCCGTCAGCAACGTGTTGAGGTAATCGATTACGTCGGGGTGACCTTGCATCGCCCTACATCTCCCTGCTTTAAAGTCTGTAGTTTGAACCATGCTGACTCGAAGGTCACGGGACAAACGGCAGAAAAGCGAAGATATTCCGAGAAAAGTAGCGGAAATAACGCAAAAACCGCCCAAATGAGGGCGGTTCTGCTTCTCGTTTAGAGTCAGCTAAGCGTTACGCCCAATGCCGTTGCAATGCCCTGGCCGTAAGCCGGGTCAGCCTTGAAAAAGTGCTGAAGCTGACGTTGAACCACATCACTGCTGACGCCGGCCATCGCGCCGGCGATGTTGTTGATCAGCAATGTTTTCTGAGCGTCGTCCTGCAGGCGGAACAACGCACCGGCATGGCTATAGTAGTCCGTGTCCTCACGCTGATCATAACGGTCAGCAGCACCGCTCAGCGCCAGAGGCGGCTCAGCGTACTGTGGCGCCTGCTTCGGTGTATCTGCAAAGCTGTTGGGCTCATAGTTAGGAGCCGCACCACCGTAACCAAAGGACATGGAACCATCGCGCTGGTTGTTATTGACCGGACTCAATGGGGAGTTGATCGGCAACTGCTGATGGTTGGTGCCAACGCGATAGCGGTGGGCGTCCGCATAAGCGAAAACACGGCCTTGAAGCATACGGTCTGGCGACAGACCAACACCCGGCACCATATTGCTTGGACCGAAGCATGCCTGTTCGACTTCAGCAAAGTAATTCACTGGATTACGGTTCAGTTCCAGTTCACCCACCTCGATCAACGGAAACTCCTGCTGCGACCAGGTTTTGGTCACATCAAACGGGTTTTCGTAGTGAGCAGCAGCCTGAGCCTCGGTCATGATCTGGATGTTGACGCTCCACTTTGGAAAGTCACCGCGCTCAATCGCAGCAAACAGGTCACGCTGCGCGTAATCAGGATCGGTACCGGCGATACGGGTCGCCTCCTCGGGTGTCAGGTTCTTGATCCCTTGCTTGGTTTTATAGTGCCACTTGACCCAATGGCGCTCGCCTCGGGCATTGATAAGGCTGTAGGTATGACTACCAAAGCCGTGCATGTGGCGATAGCCGTCTGGAGTGCCACGATCCGAGAACAGAATCGTGATCTGGTGCAACGCCTCGGGGGACAACGACCAGAAGTCCCAGACCATCTGGGCACTTTTGAGGTTGGTTTGCGGCAAGCGTTTCTGGGTGTGGATAAAATCCGGAAACTTGAGCGGGTCGCGAATGAAGAACACCGGGGTGTTGTTGCCAACAATGTCCCAGTTACCTTCCTCGGTGTAAAACTTCAAGGCAAAGCCGCGCGGGTCACGCGCCGTATCTGCCGAGCCACGCTCACCGCCCACCGTGGAAAAACGTAGAAACGTTGGGGTCTTCTTGCCTACCGACTCAAACAGCTTGGCGCGGGTGTATTGGGTGATGTCCCGAGTGACGGTAAACGTACCGTGCGCACCTGAGCCTTTGGCGTGCACACGACGCTCAGGAATGTTCTCACGGTTGAAGTGCGCAAGCTTCTCGATGAGATGAAAGTCTTCGAGGAGCAATGGGCCACGCGGGCCGGCAGTGCGGGAGTTCTGGTTGTCAGCGACGGGAGCGCCGCTGGCGGTAGTCAGAATTGTACTCATGCTCAATCTTCCTCAGGTCAGGCTTAGAACTGCCGGCTAATCGGCTTGGAGGGAGTATTGACCATCAAGATGACACCATCAAATGCATTAAATCATGGACTTTGATAGAAAATAACTAACAACCCGTCAGGGCGAATAGAATTTGGATTAATAAGAGAAGCGGCAGCGACTTCAGAAATATAGACGGCTTTCCTATCGCCCACAAAAAACCGGGCACTAGGCCCGGTTCTTCGTTGCAGCGTGTCGTCTTACTCGGCGCTTACAGCTTCGCCGGCAGTAGCACGATCAACCAACTCGACATACGCCATAGGCGCGTTGTCGCCAGTGCGGAAGCCGCACTTGAGGATGCGCAGGTAGCCACCCTCACGGGTAGCGTAACGCTTGCCCAGGTCGTTGAAGAGCTTACCAACGATAGCTTTCGAACGAGTACGGTCGAAAACCAAACGGCGGTTAGCCAGGCTGTCTGTCTTGGCCAAAGTGATCAGCGGCTCAGCAACGCGACGCAGTTCTTTAGCTTTCGGCAGTGTAGTTTTGATCAGCTCATGCTCGAACAGCGACACCGCCATGTTTTGAAACATGGCCTTGCGGTGCGAGCTGGTACGGCTCAGGTGACGACCACTTTTACGATGACGCATGGTTCATTCCTTACCAAACTCACGTTCGGTGATTACGACGATCAGGCAGTCGCCTTGTCGTCCTTCTTAAGACTTGCAGGCGGCCAGTTGTCGAGGCGCATGCCGAGGGACAGACCGCGGGAGGCCAGAACGTCCTTGATTTCAGTCAAGGATTTCTTGCCCAGGTTCGGAGTCTTCAACAGTTCTACTTCGGTACGCTGAATCAGGTCGCCGATGTAGTAAATGTTTTCCGCCTTAAGGCAGTTAGCCGAACGTACAGTCAGTTCCAGATCGTCAACCGGGCGAAGCAGGATCGGATCGATCTCGTCTTCCTGCTCGATTACCACTGGTTCGCTGTCACCTTTGAGGTCGACGAACGCAGCCAACTGCTGTTGCAGGATGGTTGCAGCGCGGCGGATAGCCTCTTCAGGATCCAGAGTACCGTTGGTTTCCAGATCAATAACCAGCTTGTCCAGGTTAGTACGCTGCTCGACACGGGCGTTTTCCACCACGTATGCGATACGGCGAACCGGGCTGAACGAAGAGTCAAGCTGCAAGCGACCAATGCTGCGGCTTTCGTCTTCATCGCTCTGACGCGAGTCGGCCGGTTCATAACCACGACCACGAGCTACAGTGAGCTTCATGTTCAGGGCGCCGTTAGACGCCAGGTTAGCGATTACGTGATCGGGATTAACGATCTCGACATCATGATCCAGCTGAATATCGGCAGCGGTAACCACCCCCGAACCCTTCTTCGACAAGGTCAGCGTAACTTCGTCACGGCCGTGCAGCTTGATAGCCAGACCTTTAAGGTTCAACAGGATTTCAATTACGTCTTCCTGTACACCTTCGATGGCGCTGTACTCGTGGAGCACACCGTCAATCTCGGCCTCGACTACTGCACAGCCGGGCATTGAGGACAACAGGATGCGGCGCAGCGCGTTGCCCAGGGTGTGGCCAAAACCACGCTCGAGAGGCTCGAGAGTGATCTTGGCGCGGGTTGGACTGACAACCTGCACATCAATGTGGCGGGGTGTCAGGAACTCATTTACCGAAATCTGCATGGATGCACCTATTTTCTAGCCCTTACTTGGAGTAGAGCTCGACAATCAGGCTTTCGTTGATGTCGGCGGACAGATCACTGCGAGCAGGAACGTTCTTGAAAACGCCCGACTTCTTCTCAGTGTCTACTTCTACCCATTCTACGCGGCCACGTTGGGCACACAGATCGAGAGCTTGGACAATGCGAAGTTGGTTTTTTGCTTTCTCGCGAATCGCGACCACGTCACCAGCACGAACCTGGTAAGACGGAACGTTAACGGTTTGGCCGTTTACGCTGACGGATTTGTGCGATACCAGCTGACGGGATTCGGCACGAGTCGAACCAAAGCCCATACGGTATACAACGTTGTCCAGACGGCATTCGAGCAGTTGCAGCAGGTTTTCACCGGTTGCACCTTTCTTGCCAGCAGCTTCTTTGTAGTAGCCGCTGAACTGACGCTCGAGAACGCCGTAGATACGACGGACCTTCTGCTTTTCACGCAGTTGGGTGCCGTAATCGGACTGGCGACCGCGGCGTTGGCCGTGGATACCAGGTGCTGCTTCAATGTTGCACTTCGATTCGATCGCGCGCACGCCGCTCTTCAAGAAGAGATCGGTGCCTTCGCGACGAGCGAGTTTGCATTTTGGACCAATGTAACGAGCCATTCTTTACAATCTCCTGGATTACACGCGGCGCTTCTTCGGCGGACGGCACCCGTTGTGCGGGATTGGCGTCACGTCGGTGATGCTGGCGATCTTATAGCCACAGCCGTTCAAAGCACGGACAGCAGACTCACGACCTGGACCTGGACCTTTGACGTTAACGTCGAGGTTTTTCAGGCCGTATTCCAGCGCAGCTTGACCAGCACGTTCAGCAGCTACTTGAGCAGCAAACGGGGTGGACTTGCGGGAACCGCGGAAACCCGAACCACCAGAGGTAGCCCAAGACAGCGCGTTACCTTGACGGTCGGTGATGGTCACGATGGTGTTGTTAAAAGATGCATGGATGTGGGCGATGCCATCAACCACTGTCTTTTTAACTTTTTTACGAGGACGAGCAGCAGGTTTTGCCATGATAATTTTCCTGTCGATTCGCGTGGGCGATTACTTGCGGATCGGCTTACGCGGACCTTTACGGGTACGCGCGTTAGTCTTGGTACGCTGACCGCGTACTGGAAGACCACGACGATGACGCAGACCACGGTAGCAACCGAGGTCCATCAAACGCTTGATTTTCATGTTGATTTCGCGACGCAGGTCACCTTCAGTGGTGAACTTCGCCACTTCGCCACGCAACAGCTCAATCTGCTCGTCGCTCAGATCTTTGATCTTTGCGGCTGGGTTTACCCCAGTGTCTGCGCAAATTTTCTGCGCAGTAGTGCGACCAACACCATAGATGTAGGTCAGCGAGATAACAGTGTGCTTGTTATCTGGAATGTTAACGCCTGCAATACGGGCCATTCAGTGGGACTCCAATTGACAGCTACCTACGCCCCGGAAGCCAAGAAATAGGGCGCGAGATAATATCGCTGTAATAACAAATAATCAACCCGGCAGCGCACTAGCTGCCGGGCTTCAAGCGGATCACACTCAGCCTTGGCGCTGTTTGTGACGCGGTTCCGCGCTGCAAATTACTCGAACAACACCTTCGCGGCGAATAATCTTGCAGTTACGGCACAGCTTTTTCACCGATGCACGAACTTTCATCACCAACTCCTCGAACCTTATGGGGTACTCAGCGCAACATGCCGCTGCCGTAGCCCTTCAGGTTGGCTTTCTTCATCAGGGATTCGTACTGGTGCGAAACGAGGTGCGATTGTACTTGGGACATGAAGTCCATCACAACCACGACCACGATCAGCAACGAGGTCCCGCCAAGGTAGAACGGAACGTTTGCTGCAACCACCAGGAACTGGGGAAGCAGGCACACGGCCGTCATATATAGAGCACCGAACAGGGTCAAACGAGTCAGAACGCCATCAATGTAGCGTGCCGACTGCTCACCTGGACGGATACCCGGAATAAAGGCACCGGACTTCTTCAGGTTTTCCGCTACGTCTTTCGGATTGAACATCAACGCCGTATAGAAGAAGCAGAAGAAAATAATCCCTGCACTAAACAGCAGAATATTCAACGGCTGACCAGGAGCGATCGACTGAGAGAGGTCCTGCAGCCAGCCCATATTTTCAGACTGACCAAACCAGGTACCCAACGAAGCCGGAAACAGCAAAATGCTGCTCGCGAAAATTGCCGGAATAACACCGGCCATATTCACTTTCAGCGGCAAGTGGCTGGTCTGCGCAGCAAAAACCTTACGGCCCTGCTGACGCTTGGCGTAGTGAACAGCAATACGACGCTGGCCACGCTCAATGAACACCACAAAACCGATAATCGCTACTGCCAGCAAACCGATGGCAACCAAGGCGAAAATGTTGATATCACCCTGACGTGCAGACTCGAAAGACTGCCCGATTGCTCTCGGAAGACCGGCGACGATACCTGCGAAAATCAACATCGAGATACCGTTACCAACACCACGCTCAGTAATCTGCTCACCCAGCCACATCATGAACATCGCGCCAGCCACAAACGTGGATACCGCGACGAAATAGAAGCCAAAGTCACCAGTGAACGCAACGCCCTGCCCCGCCAGGCCAACGGACATGCCGATAGCTTGAACCAGAGCGAGGACGACAGTGCCGTAGCGGGTGTACTGGCTAATCTTGCGACGGCCAGCTTCACCTTCCTTCTTCAACTGTTCCAGCTGCGGGCTGACGGCGGTCATCAACTGCATGATGATCGATGCCGAAATGTACGGCATGATCCCCAACGCAAAGATGCTCATCCGTTCCAGCGCGCCGCCGGAAAACATGTTGAACAAGCTAAGAATGGTCCCCTCATTCTGTCGAAACAGGTCTGCGAGTCGGTCCGGGTTGATACCTGGAACCGGGATGTGTGCGCCTATTCGGTAGACGATAATCGCCAGGAACAGAAAACGCAGACGAGCCCAAAGTTCAGACATACCGCCTTTGCCGAGCGCTGAGAGAGCACCTTGCTTAGCCATTTATTCCTCGAACTTGCCGCCAGCTGCTTCGATAGCCGAACGCGCACCTTTGGTGGCGCCGATTCCCTTGCCGATAGTGACAGCGCGAGTCACTTCACCGGACAACATGATTTTCACACGTTGTACGTTGACGTTGATCACGTTGGCATCTTTCAGGGTCTGCACAGTAACGATGTCGCCTTCCACTTTAGCCAGCTCGGACAGACGCACTTCTGCGCGATCCATGGCTTTCAGGGATACGAAACCGAACTTAGGCAGGCGACGATGCAGCGGCTGTTGACCGCCTTCAAAGCCAGGAGCGATGGTGCCACCGGAGCGGGAGGTTTGACCTTTGTGGCCACGGCCACCAGTCTTACCCAAACCGCTACCGATACCACGGCCCGGACGATGCTTTTCGCGACGGGAACCCGGCGCTGGACTCAGATCATTGAGTTTCATCGATTAACCCTCTACACGCAGCATGTAGTAAGCCTTGTTGATCATCCCGCGATTCTCGGGAGTATCCTGGACTTCTACAGTGTGACCGATGCGACGCAGACCCAAACCTTTAACACACAGTTTGTGGTTAGGAATGCGGCCGGTCATGCTTTTGATCAGCGTTACTTTAACGGTAGCCATGATCAGAAGATCTCCTTGACAGTCAGGCCGCGCTTGGCAGCAATAGACTCAGGAGATTGCATAGCTTTCAAACCCTTGAAAGTGGCGTGAACCACGTTTACCGGGTTAGTCGAGCCGTAGCACTTGGCCAGAACGTTCTGAACGCCAGCAACCTCGAGGACAGCACGCATAGCGCCGCCAGCGATGATACCGGTACCTTCAGAAGCAGGCTGCATGTACACCTTCGAAGCGCCGTGAGCGGACTTCATTGCGTACTGCAGCGTGGTGCCGTTCAGATCAACTTGGATCATGTTGCGACGAGCAGCTTCCATTGCCTTCTGGATCGCAGCAGGCACTTCACGTGACTTGCCACGGCCGAAGCCAACACGCCCTTTACCATCACCAACCACGGTCAACGCGGTGAAAGTGAAGATACGGCCGCCTTTAACGGTTTTGGCTACGCGGTTAACTTGAACCAGCTTCTCAATGTAGCCTTCGTCGCGCTTTTGGTCGTTATTTGACATAACTTAGAACTCCAGCCCAGCTTCACGAGCAGCATCAGCCAGCGCTTTCACGCGACCGTGGTACTTGAAGCCAGAGCGGTCGAAAGCCACTTGCGAGACGCCCACGGCCTTAGCACGTGTAGCGACCAGCTGGCCAACCTTTGTGGCCGCGTCGATGTTGCCGGTGGCACCATCACGCAGTTCTTTATCCAAAGTCGAGGCGCTTGCCAGGACTTTGTTGCCGTCGGCCGAGATGACCTGGGCGTAGATGTGCTGCGACGAGCGGTACACGCAGAGACGCACGACTTCGAGTTCGTGCATTTTCAGGCGTGCTTTGCGAGCGCGACGCAGTCGAGTAACTTTTTTGTCGGTCATTTGCTATGCCCTACTTCTTCTTGGCTTCTTTACGACGGACGACTTCGTCCGCGTAGCGCACACCTTTGCCTTTGTACGGCTCTGGTGGACGGAAGTCGCGGATCTCAGCGGCCACCTGACCTACCAGCTGCTTATCAATACCCTTGATCAGGATATCGGTTTGGCTAGGGGTCTCAGCGGTGATGCCTTCCGGCAGTTCGTAATCCACTGGGTGCGAGAAGCCAAGGGCCAGGTTCAAAACCGTGCCTTTTGCTTGCGCTTTGTAACCAACACCGACCAGCTGGAGCTTGCGCTCGAAGCCTTGGCTTACGCCTTGGACCATGTTGTTTACCAACGCACGCGTGGTACCGGCCATTGCGCGAGTTTGTTGATCGCCATTGCGAGCAGCGAAACGCAGCTCACCAGCTTCTTCAACGATCTCAACGGACGAATGGATGTTCAGTTCAAGAGTGCCCTTGGCACCCTTCACCGAAAGCTGTTGGCCTGCGAATTTTACTTCGACACCGGCTGGCAGCTTAACGGGGTTCTTAGCGACGCGAGACATGCTTATCCCCCCTTAGAACACAGTGCAAAGAACTTCGCCGCCGACACCGGCAGCGCGCGCAGCACGATCCGTCATCACACCTTTGTTGGTGGAGACGATAGACACGCCCAGACCGCCACGAACTTTCGGCAGATCTTCAGCGGACTTGTACTGACGCAGGCCTGGACGGCTAACGCGCTTCACTTCTTCAATGACCGAACGGCCTTCGAAGTACTTCAGCTCGATGGACAGCAGTGGCTTGGTTTCGCTGCTGATCTGATAACCCGCAATGTAGCCTTCGTCTTTCAGGACTTTGGCAACAGCTACCTTCAACTTGGAAGATGGCATGCTTACGACGGACTTTTCAGCCATCTGGGCATTACGGATACGAGTTAGCATGTCCGCTAACGGGTCCTGCATACTCATGGGCTAGACGCTCCTAATACAAAAAAATTAGCCTTGCGGCTACATATGTCGCCGAGAATCTCCGAGCATAAAAAACACGGGCTCAGGCGAGCCGCGTATTTTAGACATACTCCGGAAATGAAACAAGCCCCAAAAGGGGCTTGATCCAGATTCAAGGTCACCGGCGGTCAGTATCTTGCGATTCTGCCCACCTGGACGTTGAAAGTACTTACCAGCTGGCTTTAACCAGACCTGGTACGTCACCACGCATTGCCGCTTCACGCAGTTTGTTACGGCCGAGGCCGAACTTGCGGTAAACGCCGTGCGGACGACCGGTCAGGCGGCAGCGGTTACGCATGCGCGAAGCGCTTGCGTCACGTGGCTGCTTCTGCAGAGCAACTGTCGCTTCCCAACGTGCTTCTGGACTTGCGTTCAGATCAACGATGATTGCTTTCAGTGCTGCACGCTTCTTGGCGTACTTGGCAACCGTGAGCTGACGCTTCAGCTCGCGGTTTTTCATGCTCATCTTGGCCATGGTCCTACTCCAATCAGTTGCGGAACGGGAATTTGAAAGCACGCAACAGGGCGCGACCTTCATCATCGTTCTTGGCAGTGGTGGTCAGGGTGATGTCCAGACCGCGGAGAGCATCGATCTTGTCGTAGTCGATTTCCGGGAAGATGATCTGCTCTTTCACGCCCATGCTGTAGTTACCACGACCATCGAAGGACTTGGCATTCAGGCCGCGGAAGTCGCGAACCCGAGGCAGGGAGATCGACAGCAGACGATCCAGGAATTCATACATACGCTCACGGCGCAGAGTCACTTTGACGCCGATCGGCCAACCTTCACGGACTTTAAAGCCAGCGATGGATTTCCGAGCGTAAGTCACAACGACTTTTTGACCGGTGATCTTTTCCAGGTCAGCAACAGCGTGCTCGATGACTTTTTTGTCACCGACTGCTTCGCCCAGACCCATGTTCAGGGTGATTTTGGTAACGCGTGGAACTTCCATCACGTTCGAAAGCTTAAGTTCTTCCTTAAGCTTCGGTGCGATTTCTTTCCAGTAAATCTCTTTTAGTCGTGCCATGGTCTTCTACCTAGCAGTGTTCAAGCATCAACCGCTTTTTGGGTCGACTTGAAGACACGAATTTTCTTGCCGTCTTCTACTTTGAAACCAACGCGGTCAGCCTTGTTGGTTTCGCCGTTGAAAATGGCGACGTTAGAAGCGTCCAGTGGAGCTTCTTTTTCGACGATACCGCCTTGTACGCCCGACATCGGGTTAGGCTTGGTATGACGCTTAACCAGGTTCAGACCGCCGATAACCAGACGGTTATTAGCGAGAACCTTAAGCACCTTACCGCGCTTACCTTTGTCTTTGCCGGCGATCACGATGATCTCGTCGTCACGACGAATCTTTTGCATGTCGGATCTCCTTACAGCACTTCTGGGGCGAGCGAGACGATCTTCATGAACTTCTCAGTACGAAGTTCACGGGTCACTGGCCCAAAGATACGGGTGCCGATCGGCTCTTGCTTGTTGTTCAGAAGAACAGCAGCGTTGCCATCAAAGCGGATAATGGAGCCATCAGCACGACGTACGCCGTGACGAGTGCGGACTACAACAGCAGTCATCACTTGGCCTTTTTTCACTTTACCGCGAGGAATTGCTTCCTTCACGGTAACTTTGATGATGTCACCGATACCAGCGTAACGACGATGGGAGCCACCCAGCACCTTGATGCACATAACACGGCGAGCGCCGCTGTTATCGGCCACATCGAGCATGGATTGAGTCTGAATCATATAATTTCTCCGACCCCTAGTCCTTAGACTTCCACAGCGCGTTCGAGAACATCAACCAGCGCCCAAGACTTAGTCTTGGCCAGCGGACGAGTTTCACGAATAGTGACCTTGTCGCCGATGTGGCACTGATTGGTTTCGTCGTGCGCGTGCAGCTTAGTCGAACGCTTAACATATTTACCGTAGATCGGGTGCTTAACGCGACGCTCGATCAGTACGGTGATGGTTTTGTCCATCTTGTCGCTGACAACACGGCCAGTCAGCGTACGGACAGTCTTTTCGGCTTCAGCCATGATCACTTACCTGCCTGCTGGTTGAGCACAGTCTTCACGCGAGCGATGTCACGCTTAACTTGCGAGAGCAGATGAGACTGCCCCAACTGGCCAGTTGCTTTCTGCATACGCAGATTGAACTGGTCGCGCAGCAGGCCGAGCAGTTGCTCGTTCAGCTGCTGTGCGGATTTTTCACGAAGTTCATTCGCTTTCATCACATCACCGTCCGTTTAACAAAGGCGGTGGCGAGCGGCAGCTTTGCAGCAGCCAGGGCAAAAGCCTCACGCGCCAGCTCTTCAGTTACACCCTCGATTTCATACAGGACTTTGCCTGGCTGAATCTGGGCTACCCAGTATTCCACGTTACCCTTACCTTTACCCATCCGAACCTCGAGAGGTTTTTTGGAGATCGGCTTGTCCGGGAATACACGGATCCAGATCTTGCCGCCACGTTTAACGTGACGGGTCAGTGCACGACGCGCTGACTCGATCTGACGAGCGGTGAGACGACCACGAGCTACAGACTTCAGCGCGAACTCGCCGAAGCTGACTTTGCTACCGCGCTGAGCCAGACCACGGTTGTGGCCTGTCATCTGCTTGCGGAACTTCGTACGCTTAGGTTGCAACATTTGGCGTACCCCTTACTTAGCAGCTTTTTTACGAGGCGCTGGTGCTTGTGGTTTCAGTTCTTCTTGGCGACCACCAATTACTTCGCCCTTGAAGATCCAAACCTTTACACCGATCACACCGTAAGTGGTGTGAGCTTCGTAGTTGGCATAGTCGATGTCGGCACGCAGGGTGTGCAGTGGCACACGACCTTCGCGATACCATTCAGTACGTGCGATTTCAGCACCGCCGAGACGACCGCTCACTTGGATTTTGATGCCTTTGGCACCAATGCGCATGGCGTTCTGTACAGCGCGCTTCATAGCGCGACGGAACATTACACGACGCTCCAGCTGCTGAGCTACGCTCTGCGCAACCAGCATACCGTCGAGCTCCGGCTTACGGATCTCTTCGATATTGATGTGCACAGGCACACCCATTTGCTTGGTCAGGTCCTGACGCAGTTTCTCAACATCTTCACCTTTCTTCCCGATAACGATACCTGGACGAGCGGTGTGGATGGTGATACGTGCAGTTTGTGCCGGACGATGGATATCGATACGGCTTACGGACGCGCTTTTTAGTTTGTCTTGGAGATACTCACGCACCTTCAGATCAGCGAACAAATAGTCCGCATAAGTCCGACCGTCTGCGTACCAGACGGAGGTGTGCTCCTTGACGATTCCCAGGCGAATGCCAATGGGATGTACTTTCTGACCCATCTCTTCGACTCCGTTACTTGTCAGCAACCTTGACAGTGATATGGCAAGACCGCTTGACGATGCGATCAGCACGGCCTTTGGCACGTGGCATGATGCGCTTCAGCGAACGCCCTTCGTTGACGAAAACGGTGCTGACCTTAAGGTCATCAACGTCTGCGCCTTCGTTATGCTCGGCGTTGGCTACGGCCGACTCCAGCACTTTCTTCATGATCTCGGCGGCTTTCTTACTGCTGAAAGCCAACAGGTTGAGCGCTTCGCCCACCTTCTTCCCGCGGATCTGGTCGGCGACCAAGCGGGCTTTCTGGGCGGAGATTCGAGCGCCCGACAACTTAGCGGCTACTTCCATTTCCTAACCCCTTAACGCTTGGCTTTCTTGTCTGCCACGTGCCCACGATAAGTGCGGGTACCGGCAAACTCGCCCAGTTTGTGGCCGACCATGTCTTCGTTAACGAGAACTGGGACGTGTTGACGACCGTTGTGTACTGCGATGGTCAAACCGACCATTTGTGGCAGGATCATCGAACGACGCGACCAGGTTTTAACTGGTTTGCGATCGTTCTTTTCCGCCGCCACTTCGATCTTCTTCAGTAGGTGAAGATCAATAAAAGGACCTTTTTTCAGAGAACGTGGCACTGTCGTATCCCTCTATTTACTTGCGACGACGGACGATCATTTTGTCGGTACGCTTATTACCACGAGTCTTCGCGCCCTTAGTCGGGAAGCCCCATGGCGATACCGGATGACGACCACCAGAGGTACGACCTTCACCACCACCGTGTGGGTGGTCAACCGGGTTCATGGCAACACCACGAACGGTTGGGCGAACGCCACGCCAGCGTTTGGCACCAGCTTTACCCAGCGAACGCAGGCTGTGCTCGGAGTTCGAGACTTCACCCAGGGTCGCGCGGCATTCAGCCAGCACTTTACGCATCTCACCAGAACGCAGACGCAGGGTCACGTAGACACCTTCACGAGCGATCAGCTGAGCCGAAGCACCAGCGGAACGAGCGATTTGCGCGCCTTTACCTGGCTTCAATTCGATGCCGTGTACGGTGCTACCAACTGGAATGTTACGCAGTTGCAGAGCGTTGCCCGGCTTGATCGGTGCCAAAGCACCTGCGATCAGCTGGTCACCAGCACTCACGCCTTTAGGGGCGATGATGTAGCGACGCTCGCCATCTGCGTACAGCAGCAGAGCGATGTGAGCAGTACGGTTTGGATCGTATTCAATACGCTCGACAGTGGCAGAGATGCCATCTTTGTCGTTGCGACGGAAATCGACCAGACGATAATGCTGCTTATGGCCACCACCGATGTGACGAGTGGTAATACGACCATTGTTGTTACGACCACCAGTCTTCGATTTTTTCTCGAGCAGCGGTGCGTGAGGAGCGCCTTTATGCAGCTCCTGGTTGACCACCTTGACCACAAAACGGCGGCCAGGGGAAGTCGGTTTGCATTTAACGATTGCCATGATGCACCCCTTCCTTACTCAGCACTGCTGCTGAAATCGAGATCTTGGCCTGGCTGAAGGGAGATAACTGCCTTCTTCCAGTCATTACGCTTGCCCAGACCGCGAGCAGTGCGCTTGCTCTTACCCAGAACATTCAGGGTAGTAACACGCTCTACTTTCACGCTGAACAGGCTTTCGACGGCCTTCTTGATTTCCAGCTTGGTTGCGTCAGTTGCAACCTTGAAAACGAACTGGCCTTTCTTGTCAGCCAGAACCGTAGCCTTTTCGGAAACGTGCGGGCCAAGCAGAACTTTAAATACGCGTTCCTGGTTCATCCCAGCAGCTCCTCGAATTTCTTCACGGCCGACACGGTGATCAACACCTTGTCGTATGCGATCAGACTAACTGGATCGGAACCTTGCACGTCACGTACATCAACGTGTGGCAGGTTGCGAGCAGCCAGGTACAGGTTCTGATCAACAGCTTCCGACACGATCAAAACGTCGGTCAGGCTCATGTTGTTCAGTTTGCCCAGCAGATCTTTGGTTTTTGGACTTTCAACAGCGAAGTCTTGAACCACGACCAGGCGATCAGTACGCACGAGTTCAGCAAGGATGGAGCGCAGTGCTGCGCGATACATCTTCTTGTTGAGCTTCTGAGTGTGATCCTGCGGACGAGCTGCGAAAGTGGTACCGCCGCCACGCCAGATTGGGCTACGGATAGTACCGGCACGAGCACGGCCAGTACCTTTCTGACGCCAAGGGCGCTTACCGCCACCACGTACGTCGGAACGGGTCTTTTGCTGCTTGCTACCTTGACGGCCGCCGGCCATGTAGGCCACGACTGCTTGGTGAACCAGCGTCTCGTTGAATTCGCCGCCAAATGTCAGTTCGGAAACTTCGATCGCTTGAGCGTCATTTACATTTAATTGCATGTCAGCTTCCCCTTAACCGCGAGCCTTGGCCGCTGGACGTACAACCAGGTTGCCGCCAGTAGCGCCAGGAACAGCACCCTTGACCAACAACAGATTGCGTTCAGCGTCGACGCGCACTACTTCGAGGGACTGCACGGTCACGCGCTCAGCGCCCATATGACCGGACATTTTTTTGCCCTTGAATACACGACCAGGAGTCTGGCACTGGCCAATAGAGCCCGGGACGCGGTGGGAAACGGAGTTACCGTGAGTGTTGTCTTGGCCACGGAAATTCCAACGCTTGATCGTACCCTGGAAGCCTTTACCCTTGGACTGACCGGTTACATCAACCAGTTGACCAGCGGCGAAGATTTCAGCGTTGATCAGATCGCCAGCCTGGTAGTCGCCGTCTTCGAGACGGAACTCCATAACAGTGCGACCAGCTGCAACGTTTGCTTTAGCGAAGTGACCTGCTTGAGCAGCAGTCACACGCGAAGCACGACGCTCGCCGACAGTGACTTGCACTGCACGATAGCCATCGGTTTCTTCAGTTTTGAACTGGGTGACGCGATTCGGCTCGATCTCAATGACCGTGACCGGAATGGAGACACCTTCTTCGGTGAAAATACGGGTCATACCGCATTTACGACCGACTACACCAATAGTCATGTTGTAAACCTCATGAGTGTACGGGGCTTTCACCCGCTATGGCCGCCCATTTCAGAGCGTTACACGACTAAGACCCAAGTCTTAGCCGAGGCTGATCTGTACTTCCACACCGGCCGCCAGATCAAGCTTCATAAGTGCATCAACGGTTTTATCCGTTGGCTGGACGATGTCCAGAACGCGCTTATGAGTACGGATCTCGTACTGGTCACGCGCGTCTTTGTTGACGTGCGGGGAGACCAGAACGGTGAACCGCTCTTTACGGGTAGGCAGTGGAATTGGACCACGCACTTGTGCACCAGTACGTTTCGCGGTTTCCACGATTTCCTGGGTGGATTGGTCGATCAGGCGATGGTCAAAAGCCTTCAACCTGATACGGATTTGCTGATTTTGCATTGGATTTCAGACTCCGGCTGCTATTCCCAGCGAGCGCAATACGCCCGTTAAAAGGAGGCGCAATTCTATAGACGGCCCCGATAGGTGTCAACCCAATAAAAAAGGCCCCCGCTGAGCGGGGGCCTTTTCAAAACATCAGAGCTATCTCAGAAGAGATAATTACTCGATGATTTTAGCTACAACGCCAGCACCAACGGTACGGCCGCCTTCACGGATAGCGAAGCGCAGACCGTCTTCCATAGCGATGGTTTTGATCAGGGTGACAACCATTTTGATGTTGTCGCCTGGCATTACCATTTCTACGCCTTCCGGCAGTTCGCAGTTACCGGTTACGTCGGTAGTACGGAAGTAGAACTGTGGACGGTAGCCTTTGAAGAACGGAGTGTGACGACCGCCTTCTTCTTTGCTCAGCACGTACACTTCAGCTTCGAACTTGGTGTGCGGCTTAACCGAACCTGGCTTAACCAGAACCTGGCCACGCTCAACGTCGTCACGCTTGGTACCACGCAGCAGAACGCCGCAGTTCTCGCCAGCACGACCTTCGTCGAGCAGTTTACGGAACATTTCAACACCGGTGCAGGTGGTGACGGTAGTGTCACGCAGACCAACGATTTCCAGTGGATCTTGAACCTTAACGATACCGCGTTCGATACGACCAGTTACAACAGTACCGCGACCGGAGATCGAGAATACGTCTTCGATTGGCATCAGGAACGGCTTGTCGATAACACGAACTGGATCTGGGATGTAGCTGTCCAGAGTCTCAACCAGTTTACGAACGGACGTGGTGCCCATTTCGTTGTCGTCTTTGCCTTCCAGAGCCATACGAGCAGAACCGATGATGATCGGAGTGTCGTCGCCTGGGAAGTCGTAAGTGCTCAGCAGATCGCGCACTTCCATCTCAACCAGTTCCAGCAGCTCAGCGTCGTCTACCAGGTCAGCCTTGTTCAGGTAAACCACGATGTACGGAACGCCTACCTGGCGGGACAGCAGGATGTGCTCACGGGTTTGTGGCATCGGACCATCAGCGGCCGAGCAAACCAGAATCGCGCCGTCCATCTGGGCAGCACCGGTGATCATGTTCTTCACATAGTCAGCGTGACCTGGGCAGTCAACGTGAGCGTAGTGACGGATCAGCGAGTTGTATTCAACGTGCGCGGTGTTGATGGTGATACCACGAGCTTTTTCTTCTGGAGCGCTGTCGATTTTATCGAAATCAACGATTGCGGAACCGAACACTTCGGAGCAAACGCGAGTCAGAGCAGCAGTCAGAGTGGTTTTACCGTGGTCAACGTGACCGATGGTGCCAACGTTGACGTGCGGTAGGGAACGATCAAATTTTTCTTTAGCCACGACAATTAACTCCTTGCCTAAAGGACTGAATCAGCCTTGTTTTTTGGATACAGTTTCAGCGATGTGCGCCGGAGCTGTGTTGTATTTTTTGAATTCCATAGAGTAGCTTGCGCGACCCTGGGACATGGAGCGAACGTCGGTCGCATAACCGAACATCTCACCCAACGGAACCTCGGCGCGAATCACTTTGCCGGAAACCGTGTCTTCCATACCCAAGATCATGCCGCGACGACGGTTAAGGTCGCCCATGACATCACCCATATAGTCTTCAGGTGTAACAACTTCTACCGCCATGATTGGCTCAAGCAACTCACCACCGCCCTTCTGGGCCAGTTGCTTGGTTGCCATGGAAGCAGCCACCTTAAACGCCATCTCGTTGGAGTCGACGTCGTGGTAAGAACCGTCAAAAACGGTTGCTTTCAGGCCGATCAGCGGATAGCCGGCAACAACACCGTTCTTCATCTGCTCTTCGATACCCTTCTGGATAGCCGGGATGTATTCCTTAGGAACAACACCACCAACTACTTCGTTCACGAATTGCAGACCTTCCTGACCTTCGTCAGCAGGTGCAAAACGGATCCAGCAGTGACCGAACTGACCACGACCGCCGGACTGACGAACGAACTTGCCTTCGATTTCACAGTTCTTCGTGATGCGCTCACGATAGGAAACCTGAGGCTTACCGATGTTGGCTTCGACGTTGAACTCACGGCGCATCCGGTCAACCAGGATGTCCAGGTGCAGCTCGCCCATGCCGGAGATGATCGTTTGACCAGTCTCTTCATCAGTCTTGACGCGGAAAGATGGATCTTCCTGAGCAAGTTTGCCCAGAGCGATACCCATTTTTTCCTGGTCATCCTTGGTCTTAGGCTCTACGGCAACCGAAATAACCGGCTCCGGGAAATCCATACGAACCAGGATGATTGGCTTGTCAGCGTTGCACAAAGTTTCACCAGTGGTGACGTCCTTCATGCCGATCAAGGCCGCGATGTCACCAGCGCGTACTTCCTTGATCTCTTCGCGGGCGTTTGCGTGCATTTGCACCATACGACCCACGCGCTCTTTCTTGCCTTTAACCGAGTTGATCACGCCGTCGCCGGAGTTCAACACGCCCGAGTAAACGCGGACGAAGGTCAAGGTACCCACGAATGGGTCAGTGGCAATTTTGAATGCCAGAGCGGAGAACGGTTCTGCGTCGTCTGCATGACGCTCCAGCTCGATAGTCTCGTCATCCGGGTCAGTACCCTTGATGGCAGGAATATCTACTGGTGCCGGCAGGTAGTCGATCACAGCATCGAGAACCAGGGGAACGCCCTTGTTCTTGAACGAGGAACCGCAAACAGCCAAGACGATCTCACCAGCGATAGTACGCTGACGCAGAGCGGCCTTGATTTCCACGTTGGTGAGTTCTTCACCTTCGAGGTACTTGTTCATCAGCTCTTCGTTGGCTTCGGCCGCAGCTTCAACCATGTTGTTGCGCCATTCGTCAGCTAGTTCCTGCAGTTCAGCAGGGATAGGCTTGCGAACAGGAACCATACCTTTGTCAGCATCGTTCCAGTAAACAGCTTCCATGGTCAGCAGATCGATCTGGCCCTGGAAATTGTCTTCGGAACCGATAGCCAACTGGATTGGCACCGGGGTGTGACCCAGGCGCTGCTTGATCTGACCGATCACGCGCAGGAAGTTGGCACCAGCACGGTCCATCTTGTTTACGTAAACAAGACGTGGAACGCCGTATTTGTTGGCTTGACGCCATACGGTTTCCGACTGAGGCTCAACACCCGAGGTACCGCAGAACACAACGACAGCGCCGTCGAGTACGCGCAGGGAACGCTCAACTTCAATAGTGAAGTCTACGTGGCCCGGGGTATCGATTACGTTGAAGCGGTGCTCATCCTTGTACTGCTTCTCGGAACCTTTCCAGAAGGCGGTAATAGCAGCAGAAGTAATGGTAATACCACGCTCCTGCTCCTGAACCATCCAGTCTGTGGTCGCGGCGCCGTCATGCACCTCGCCCATCTTGTGACTTTTGCCGGTGTAAAACAGTACGCGCTCGGTGGTGGTGGTTTTACCAGCATCCACGTGAGCAACGATACCGATGTTACGGTAGCGGCTAATCGGAGTAGTACGAGCCATAAAGCCCTCGCAAAATTAGTGAAGCTAAGATTAGAAGCGGTAGTGCGAGAAAGCTTTGTTAGCTTCAGCCATACGGTGCACGTCTTCACGCTTCTTAACAGCAGCACCTTTACCTTCAGCAGCGTCCAACAGCTCGCCGGCCAAACGCAGAGCCATAGACTTCTCGCCGCGCTTACGGGCGAAGTCTACCAACCAGCGCATTGCCAGAGCGTTACGACGGGACGGACGAACTTCGACCGGAACCTGGTAAGTAGCACCGCCTACACGGCGCGACTTCACTTCGACCAGCGGAGCGATGGCGTCGAGAGCTTTCTCGAAGATTTCCAGGGGGTCGCTGTTCTTGCGTTCTTTAACCTTTTCCAGCGCGCCATAAACGATACGCTCGGCAACGGCTTTCTTGCCGCTTTCCATCACGTGGTTCATGAACTTGGCCAGAATTTGGCTTCCGTATTTTGGATCGTCAAGCACTTCGCGCTTGGCTGCTACGCGTCTTCTTGGCATGGATAAGCCCTCAAACGGTCTTCAGGTTCGTTCGGAATCGGTGCCCTTTCGGGACGCCTCCGACCTTACTCTTATCGACTCAGAAAATAAGATGATTCAGTTTTACAAAAAGCCGCTACTACTTAGGCTTCTTGGTACCGTACTTCGAACGACCCTGGTTACGACCTTTAACGCCGGAAGTATCCAAGGAGCCGCGTACGGTGTGGTAACGAACACCTGGCAAGTCTTTTACACGACCGCCGCGGATCAGTACCACGCTGTGCTCTTGCAGGTTGTGGCCTTCACCGCCGATGTACGAGGAAACCTCGAAACCGTTGGTCAGACGCACACGGCATACTTTACGCAGTGCCGAGTTAGGTTTTTTCGGCGTGGTGGTATACACACGAGTGCATACGCCACGACGTTGCGGGCAGTTCTGCAGCGCAGGTACGTCGGATTTCTCGACGATACGCTTACGCGGCTGACGTACCAGCTGGTTGATAGTTGCCATCTACTAGCTCCACTGTTGTCTTGCGACGCTATTGTCTTGCAAGAAAAGCAAAATGGCAGGAACGAATTCCCGCCAAATTTAGGGGTACAAGAGTCTAAAGAGGATCTTGCCCCCAGTCAAGGCAAGGCCCCGACCTCCCCTCCCATCGAACCGGGACAAAAATGTCTCGATCCGACGAATGGGGCTGCCAGGGCCCAGACTTATTTATCGCAGAACTCAGTTACCGCTTGAGTTCAGCGCTTCGGTCAGTGCAGCTTCCACTTCACTGGCGCTTACGCGCAGCGGCTTGTCAGCATCACGGCGGCGCTTGCGCTCGCTGTGGTAAGCCAAACCGGTACCCGCCGGGATCAGACGACCCACGACTACGTTTTCTTTCAGGCCGCGCAGGTAATCGCGCTTGCCGGTAACCGCTGCTTCGGTCAGTACGCGAGTGGTCTCCTGGAAGGAGGCCGCCGAGATGAACGACTCAGTGGACAACGACGCCTTGGTGATACCCAGCAACACACGAGTGAACTTGGAGACAAATTTGTCTTCCGCGCCCAGACGTTCGTTTTCTACCAGTACGTGAGTCAGTTCCATCTGGTCGCCCTTGATGAAACTGGAATCGCCGGATTCAGCGATTTCAACTTTACGCAGCATCTGACGCAGGATGGTCTCGATGTGCTTATCGTTGATCTTCACGCCTTGCAGACGGTAAACGTCCTGGATCTCGTTAACGATGTACTTGGCCAGCGCACTCACACCCAGCAGACGCAGGATGTCGTGTGGATCGCTCGGGCCGTCGGAGATAACTTCGCCGCGGTTTACCTGTTCGCCTTCGAAGACGTTCAGGTGACGCCACTTCGGAATCAGCTCTTCGTACGGATCAGTACCATCGTTCGGGGTAATGACCAGACGGCGCTTGCCTTTGGTCTCTTTACCGAACGCGATGGTGCCGCTGACTTCAGCCAGAATCGACGCTTCTTTCGGACGACGAGCTTCGAACAAGTCGGCAACACGCGGCAGACCACCGGTGATGTCGCGGGTCTTCGAAGTTTCTTGCGGGATACGCGCGATAACATCACCGATCGCGATCTTCGCACCATCCGCTACACCGACCAGGGCGTTGGCTGGCAGGAAGTACTGAGCGATTACGTCAGTACCTGGCAGCAACAAGTCCTTGCCGTTGTCGTCGACCATCTTCACGGCAGGACGGATGTCTTTACCGGCAGCTGGACGATCTTTCGCGTCGAGTACTTCAATGTTGGTCATACCGGTCAATTCGTCAGTCTGACGCTTGATCGTGATGCCTTCTTCCATGCCCACGTAGGTCACGGTACCTTTCATTTCGGTAACGATTGGGTGAGTGTGCGGATCCCACTTGGCCACGATTGCGCCAGCGTCGACCTTGTCACCTTCTTTAACCGAAATCACAGCACCGTACGGCAGCTTGTAACGCTCACGCTCACGACCGTAGTCATCAGCGATTGCCAGCTCACCGGAACGGGACACAGCAACCAGGCAACCATCCACTCGCTCAACGTGTTTCAGGTTGTGCAGACGGACAGTACCGCCATTCTTCACCTGAACGCTGTCAGCTGCGGAGGTCCGGCTTGCCGCACCGCCGATGTGGAACGTACGCATGGTCAGCTGGGTACCCGGCTCACCGATGGACTGGGCAGCAATTACGCCAACCGCTTCACCGATGTTCACCTGGTGACCACGTGCCAAGTCACGGCCGTAGCACTTGGCGCAAATGCCATAGCGGGTTTCGCAGCTGATCGGCGAGCGAACAATCACTTCGTCGATGCTGTTGAGTTCGATGAACTCGACCCACTTCTCATCTACCAGGGTGCCGGCAGGAACGATAATTTCCTCGGTACCTGGCTTGAATACGTCACGGGCGATAACTCGACCCAGTACGCGCTCACCCAGTGGCTCTACAACGTCGCCGCCTTCGATGTGCGGAGTCATCAGCAGACCGTGTTCGGTGCCGCAGTCAACTTCAGTCACAACCAAGTCTTGCGCAACGTCTACCAGACGACGAGTCAGGTAACCGGAGTTAGCTGTTTTCAACGCGGTATCCGCAAGACCCTTACGAGCACCGTGAGTGGAGATGAAGTACTGAAGTACGCTCAAACCTTCACGGAAGTTCGCAGTAATCGGCGTTTCGATGATGGAACCGTCCGGCTTGGCCATCAGACCACGCATACCGGCGAGCTGACGGATCTGCGCAGCAGAACCCCGTGCGCCCGAGTCGGCCATCATGTACATCGAGTTGAACGACTCTTGATCGACTTCTACGCCATGACGGTCGATAACCTTCTCTTTCGAGAGGTTAGCCATCATCGCCTTCGACACTTCGTCGTTGGCCTTGGACCAAAGGTCGATCACCTTGTTGTACTTCTCGCCCTGGGTTACCAGGCCGGAGGCGTACTGGCTTTCGATTTCTTTCACTTCATCAGTTGCAGCATTGATGATCTGGGCTTTTTCATCCGGGATAACGAAGTCGTTAACACCGATGGAAACGCCGGAAATGGTCGAATAGGCAAAGCCGGTGTACATCAACTGGTCAGCGAAGATCACGGTCTCTTTCAAACCAACCACGCGGTAGCACTGGTTGATCAGCTTGGAGATCGCCTTTTTCTTCATCGGCAAGTTGACGACGTCGTACGACAGACCTTTTGGCACAACTTGATACAGCAGCGCACGGCCGACAGTGGTGTCGACAATACGGGTGCCGCTCACGCTGCCGCCATCACGGTCGTTGACGGTTTCGTTGATCCGCACCTTGACCTTGGCGTGCAGTGCGGCTTCGCCGGCACGGAACACACGGTCAACTTCTTGCAGGTCAGCGAACACACGACCTTCGCCTTTGGCGTTGATCGCTTCACGGGTCATGTAGTACAGACCCAATACAACGTCCTGCGACGGAACGATGATTGGCTCACCGTTGGCTGGCGACAGAATGTTGTTGGTCGACATCATCAACGCACGCGCTTCCAACTGGGCTTCCAGTGTCAGCGGTACGTGCACGGCCATTTGGTCGCCGTCGAAGTCGGCGTTGTACGCAGCACAGACCAGAGGGTGCAGCTGGATAGCCTTACCTTCGATCAGTACCGGTTCAAACGCCTGGATACCCAGACGGTGAAGGGTCGGTGCACGGTTGAGGAGAACCGGGTGTTCGCGAATCACTTCAGCGAGAACGTCCCAAACCTCTGGCAGTTCGCGCTCGACCATTTTCTTGGCCGCTTTGATGGTGGTCGCGAGACCGCGCATTTCCAGCTTGCCGAAGATGAATGGCTTGAACAGCTCAAGTGCCATCTTCTTAGGCAGACCGCACTGGTGCAGACGCAGGGTCGGACCTACGGTAATTACCGAACGACCGGAGTAGTCAACACGCTTACCGAGCAAGTTCTGACGGAAACGGCCTTGCTTACCCTTGATCATGTCAGCCAAGGATTTCAGAGGACGCTTGTTGGAACCGGTGATAGCGCGGCCACGACGACCGTTGTCGAGCAAGGCATCGACAGCTTCTTGCAACATACGCTTTTCGTTGCGCACGATGATGTCCGGAGCGGACAGATCGAGCAGACGCTTCAAGCGGTTGTTACGGTTGATCACGCGGCGGTACAGGTCGTTGAGGTCGGACGTCGCGAAACGACCACCGTCCAACGGTACCAGCGGACGCAGGTCTGGCGGCAGAACCGGCAGAACGGTCAGCACCATCCACTCTGGCAAGTTGCCGGAACCCTGGAAGGCTTCCATCAACTTCAGACGCTTGGACAGCTTCTTGATCTTGGTTTCGGAGTTGGTTTGCGGAATTTCTTCGCGCAGACGGCCAATCTCGTGCTCCAGGTCGATAGCGTGCAGCAGTTCGCGGACAGCTTCGGCACCCATACGGGCATCAAAGTCGTCGCCGAATTCTTCCAGCGCTTCGAAGTACTGCTCGTCGTTCAGCAGCTGACCTTTTTCAAGGGTGGTCATGCCTGGATCGATAACGACATAGCTCTCGAAGTAGAGAACGCGTTCGATATCACGCAGGGTCATGTCCATCAGCAAGCCGATACGGGACGGCAGCGATTTCAGGAACCAGATGTGGGCAACCGGCGAAGCCAGTTCGATGTGCGCCATGCGCTCACGACGAACCTTGGCCAGTGCAACTTCAACGCCGCACTTCTCGCAGATCACACCACGGTGCTTCAAGCGCTTGTACTTACCGCACAGGCACTCGTAATCCTTCACCGGGCCAAAGATCTTGGCGCAGAACAGGCCGTCACGTTCTGGTTTGAACGTACGGTAGTTGATCGTTTCCGGCTTTTTAACTTCACCGAACGACCACGAACGGATCATCTCAGGCGATGCCAACCCAATACGGATGGCGTCGAACTCTTCGACTTGACCCTGGTTTTTCAGCAAATTCAGTAGGTCTTTCAAGGCCTTTCCTCCTGGCGGAGCAGAGAGCGGGCTAAACAGCCCCGCTCTCGATTCGCGTCACGTGTTATTCGGTTTCCAGATCGATATCGATGCCGAGGGAACGAATTTCTTTGATCAACACGTTGAAAGACTCGGGCATGCCCGGCTCCATACGGTGATCGCCGTCCACGATGTTTTTGTACATCTTGGTCCGACCGTTCACATCGTCCGACTTCACTGTGAGCATTTCTTGCAGAGTGTATGCAGCACCGTATGCTTCCAGTGCCCAGACCTCCATCTCCCCGAAACGCTGACCACCGAACTGAGCCTTACCACCCAGCGGCTGCTGGGTAACCAGGCTGTAAGAACCGGTAGAACGAGCGTGCATCTTGTCGTCTACCAAGTGGTTCAGCTTCAGCATGTACATGTAGCCAACAGTAACCGGGCGCTCAAACTTGTTGCCGGTACGGCCGTCGAACAGCTGCATCTGGCCGCTTTCTGGCAGGTCTGCCAGTTTCAGCATGGCCTTGATTTCGCTTTCCTTGGCACCGTCGAACACCGGGGTAGCCATTGGAACGCCGCCGCGCAGGTTCTTCGCCAGATCCAGGATTTCCTGGTCGGAGAAGGTGTCCAGCTCTTCGTTGCGACCGCCGATCTCGTTGTAGATCTCGTGCAGGAACTTACGCAGGTCAGCAACCTTGCGCTGCTCTTCGATCATACGGTTGATCTTCTCGCCCAGACCTTTGGCCGCAAGGCCCAGGTGGGTTTCGAGGATCTGACCAACGTTCATACGCGAAGGTACGCCCAACGGGTTGAGGACGACGTCGACCGGAGTGCCATTGGCATCGTGCGGCATGTCTTCAACCGGCATGATCACGGAGACCACACCTTTGTTACCGTGACGACCGGCCATCTTGTCGCCCGGCTGGATGCGGCGACGGATTGCCAGGTAAACCTTGACGATTTTCAGCACGCCTGGAGCCAGGTCATCGCCCTGCTGCAGTTTGCGCTTCTTGTCTTCGAACTTGTCGTCCAGCAGACGGCGGCGATCAACGATGTAGGCCTGGGCCTTCTCGAGCTGCTCGTTCAGAGCATCTTCAGCCATGCGCAGTTTGAACCACTGGCCGTGCTCAAGACCGTCGAGGATTTCGTCGGTGATGTCCTGACCTTTCTTCAGACCTGCGCCGCCTTCAGCCTTGTGGCCTACCAGAGCGGAACGCAGACGTTCGAAAGTTGCGCCTTCAACGATACGGAACTCTTCGTTCAGGTCCTTGCGGATCTCGTCGAGTTGGGTCTTCTCGATGGACAGTGCACGAGCATCACGCTCAACGCCGTCACGGGTGAAGACCTGTACGTCGATGACAGTACCTTTGGTACCGGTAGGTACACGCAGGGAGGTGTCTTTAACGTCGCTGGCTTTTTCACCGAAGATGGCACGCAACAGCTTCTCTTCCGGAGTCAGTTGGGTCTCGCCTTTCGGAGTGACCTTACCGACCAGAATGTCGCCTGCGCCAACTTCAGCACCTACGTAAACGATACCGGCTTCGTCCAGCTTGTTCAGTGCAGCTTCACCCACGTTCGGGATGTCTGCAGTGATTTCCTCTGGCCCAAGCTTGGTGTCACGTGCCACACAGGTCAGTTCCTGAATGTGGATCGTGGTGAAGCGATCTTCTTGAACCACACGCTCGGACAGGCAGATGGAGTCTTCGAAGTTGAAGCCGTTCCATGCCATGAACGCGATGCGCATGTTCTGACCCAGTGCCAGTTCACCCATGTCGGTGGACGGGCCGTCGGCCATGATGTCGCTACGCTGAACGCGATCACCCTTGCTCACCAGCGGACGCTGGTTGATGCAGGTGTTCTGGTTCGAGCGGGTGTATTTGGTCAGGTTGTAGATGTCGACACCGGCTTCGCCAGTTTCAACTTCATCATCGGCAACACGAACCACGATACGGCTGGCATCAACGGAGTCGATCACACCGCCACGACGGGCTACGACGCAAACGCCGGAGTCACGGGCTACGTTACGCTCCATGCCGGTACCTACCAGCGGCTTGTCGGCGCGCAGGGTTGGTACAGCTTGACGCTGCATGTTGGAACCCATCAACGCACGGTTGGCGTCATCGTGCTCCAGGAACGGGATCAGCGACGCTGCAACCGAAACTACCTGCTTCGGCGAAACGTCCATCAAGGTGACGTCTTCCGGCGCCTTGACGGTGAACTCGTTCAAGTGACGAACAGCTACCAGCTCGTCGATCAGGACTTTCTTGTCGTTCATCGTGGCCGAAGCCTGAGCGATCACGTGATCAGCTTCTTCGATGGCAGACAGGAACACGATCTCGTCGGTGACCAGAGCGTCTTTCACCACGCGGTACGGGCTTTCGAGGAAGCCGTACTGGTTGGTGCGCGCATAAGCGGCCAGGGAGTTGATCAGACCGATGTTCGGACCTTCCGGCGTTTCGATCGGGCAAACACGACCGTAGTGCGTCGGGTGTACGTCACGAACTTCGAAGCCTGCACGCTCACGGGTCAGACCGCCCGGGCCCAGTGCGGAAACACGGCGCTTGTGGGTGATCTCGGAGAGCGGGTTGTTCTGGTCCATGAACTGGGAAAGCTGGCTGGAACCGAAGAACTCTTTCACCGCCGCAGCCACTGGCTTGGCGTTGATCAGGTCTTGCGGCATCAGGCCTTCGCTTTCAGCCATCGACAGACGCTCTTTGACCGCACGCTCAACACGTACCAGGCCAACGCGGAACTGGTTCTCGGCCATTTCGCCTACGCAGCGAACACGACGGTTACCCAGGTGGTCGATGTCATCGACGATGCCTTTACCGTTACGGATGTCGACCAGAGTCTTCAGTACCGCGACGATGTCTTCCTTGCACAGCACGCCCGAACCTTCGATTTCGGTACGACCGATACGACGGTTGAACTTCATCCGGCCGACCGCAGACAGGTCATAACGCTCAGGGCTGAAGAACAGGTTGTTGAACAGGGTCTCGGCAGCGTCTTTGGTTGGTGGCTCACCAGGACGCATCATGCGATAGATCTCGACCAGCGCTTCCAATTGGTTGCTGGTGGAGTCGATCTTCAGTGTGTCGGAGATGAACGGACCGCAGTCGATGTCGTTGGTGTACAGGGTCTCGATGCGAACAACCTGGGCCTTGGCGATTTTTGCCAGGATTTCGGTGTTCAGCTCGGTGTTGCACTCAGCCAGGATTTCACCTGTAGCCGGGTGAACGATAACCTTGGCGGTGGTGCGACCCAGGACGTAGTCCAGAGGCACTTCCAGCGACTTGATGCCGGCTTTTTCGATCTGGTTGATGTGGCGCGCGGTAATCCGGCGACCCGCTTCAACGATCACTTTGCCGTTTTCGTCCTGAATATCCAGAACGGCGATTTCACCACGCAGACGCGAAGCAATCAGCTCCAGGCTGAGAGTTTCATCCTTCAGGCTGAATACGTTGGTGGTGTAGAAAGCGTCCAGCACCTGCTCAGTGGTGTAACCGAGCGCGCGCAGCAGTACCGAGGCCGGCAGCTTGCGACGACGGTCGATACGCACGAACACGCAGTCTTTCGGGTCGAACTCGAAGTCCAACCACGAACCGCGGTACGGAATGATCCGCGCGGAGTACAGGAGTTTACCGGAGCTGTGCGTCTTGCCGCGGTCGTGGTCGAAGAACACGCCCGGGGAACGGTGCAGCTGGGAAACAATAACACGCTCGGTACCGTTGATTACGAAGGTACCGTTCTCAGTCATCAGTGGGATTTCGCCCATGTAGACTTCTTGCTCTTTGATGTCCTTGATCGCTTTGTTCGACGATTCTTTGTCGAAAATGATCAGGCGGACTTTTACCCGCAAAGGTACGGCGTACGTAACACCGCGCAACACGCATTCTTTGACATCAAATGCCGGTTCGCCCAGGCGATAACCCACGTACTCCAGCGCAGCATTGCCGGAGTAGCTGATGATCGGGAAAACGGATTTGAAGGCCGCATGCAGGCCCACGTCGCGGAACTGATCTTTGGTCGCTCCCGCCTGCAAGAATTCACGATACGAATCCAGCTGGATAGCCAGAAGGTACGGGACATCCATGACGTCCGGCAACTTGCTAAAGTCCTTGCGGATACGTTTTTTCTCAGTATATGAGTAAGCCATCAGCGTTCCCCAGCTTGGTCACCTGCTTGTTTGGCCCCTCCGACGGGAGCAGCCAGAAAATCTTGCAAACCCCATGGTTTGCACCACCGCATCGGGTGGCTACAGCGCGTAATTGGCGGCGACCGAGTCGACAGCCAAGAACGGAAAAAGGCCGGTGGCAAGAGCCACCAGCCATCAGCCTTCAGCTTAACGCTTGGGCTGGAGACGCAAGGTCGATGCTTACTTCAGCTCGACTTTAGCGCCTGCTTCTTCCAGCACTGCTTTAGCTTTGTCAGCGGCGTCTTTCGACACTGCTTCCAGAACCTGGGCAGGAGCGCCGTCAACTACAGCCTTGGCTTCTTTCAGGCCCAGACCGGTCAGTTCACGAACTGCCTTGATCACGTTTACTTTCTTCTCGCCAGCTTCCAGCAGCATGACGTTGAATTCGGTTTGCTCTTCAGCAGCAACAGCAGCAACAGCTGGGCCAGCGGAAGCAGCGGCAGCGGAAACGCCGAATTTTTCTTCGAAAGCTTTGATCAGCTCAACAACCTGCAGAACCGACATTTCAGCTACGGCGTTGAGGATATCTTCTTGGGAGATAGACATTACTGTATTTCCTGAATTGGGGGACGGCCTACGCGGCCATCGAAATAAACAAAAATACGCGAAAGGAGATGCTCAGCCTTAGGCTGCGGCAGCTTCTTTTTGCTCGCGAACTGCGGCCAGAGTACGAGCCAACTTGCTGGTAGCGCCTTGAATCACGCTCATCAGCTGAGAAATAGCTTCGTTACGGGTCGGCAGTGTTGCCAGTACGTCGATTTGGTTAGCTGCGAGGAACTTGCCCTCGAACGCAGCTGCCTTGATCTCGAACTTATCCTGACTCTTGGCGAATTCCTTGAACAAACGGGCAGCAGCACCCGGGTGATCTTTGGAGAACGCAATCAGAGTCGGGCCGGTGAACACGTCGTTGAGAACACTGTATTCAGTGTCAGCAACAGCGCGCTTGAGCAGGGTGTTACGTACAACACGTACGTATACGCCAGCTTCACGAGCCTCTTTACGGAGTCCGGTCATAGCGCTTACTGTCACACCACGGGCATCAGCCACGACAGCGGACAGAGCAGCTTTGGCAGCCTCGTTGACTTCAGCGACGATGGCCTTCTTGTCTTCGAGATTAATTGCCACGGGTTTAACTCCTGCTTGTTACCGTTTCATCTGGCCGAAGCCGGATGTCGTTTTGGTGTCTGATTCGGTAAGGAACCGGGAGCACCATCTGCGTAGGCTTGAGGTTTAAGGCTTGCGCCGCCTACGGTCTTGGATAGCCCCCGCCAGGCAGGGACCCCAATTTTTTCAATTGGCGCGATCTCTCGCACCAACGTGTTTCTTATACGTCCAGCGAGCCTTGGTCGATGACCAGACCTGGGCCCATAGTGGTGCTCAGGGTAACGCGCTTGACGTAGATACCTTTCGAGGAAGCTGGCTTGATACGCTTCAGATCAGCGATCAGGGCTTCAACGTTTTCCTTCAGCTTGACGGCATCAAAGCCGACTTTGCCAACGGAGGTGTGGATGATGCCGTTTTTGTCGGTGCGATAACGAACCTGACCAGCCTTGGCGTTTTTAACCGCGGTAGCTACGTCTGGCGTTACGGTGCCGACTTTAGGGTTAGGCATCAGGCCACGTGGACCGAGGATCTGACCCAACTGACCTACAACGCGCATTGCATCCGGGGAAGCAATAACTACGTCGTAGTTCAGGTCGCCGCCTTTCATTTCGGCAGCCAGGTCGTCCATGCCAACGCGATCAGCGCCGGCGGCCAGAGCAGCTTCAGCTGCCGGGCCTTGGGTGAAGACAGCAACACGTACAGTCTTGCCAGTGCCGTGTGGCAGCACAGTAGCGCTACGAACGACCTGGTCGGATTTACGTGGGTCAACACCCAGGTTTACAGCAACGTCAACGGACTCGCTGAACTTGACAGTCGACAGCTCGGTCAGCAGGGCAGCGGCGTCTACAAAGTTGTAGGCCTTGCCTGCTTCGATTTTGCCGGCGATAGCCTTTTGGCGCTTGGTCAGCTTAGCCATTACACACCCTCCACGTTAAGGCCCATGCTACGAGCAGAACCGGCGATGGTACGCACGGCTGCATCCATATCAGCTGCAGTCAGATCCGCGTTTTTGGTTTTCGCGATTTCTTCCAGCTGAGCACGAGTTACGGTGCCAACCTTAACGGTGTTAGGACGAGCGGAACCGCTAGTCAGACCAGCAGCTTTCTTCAGCAAAACCGAAGCCGGGGTCGACTTGGTTTCGAAAGTGAAGCTACGGTCGCTGTATACAGTGATGATCACTGGAGTCGGCAGACCTGGCTCAAGACCCTGAGTACGGGCGTTGAAGGCCTTGCAGAATTCCATGATGTTCACGCCGTGCTGACCCAGAGCCGGGCCGACAGGTGGACTTGGGTTGGCCTGAGCGGCCTTCACTTGCAGCTTGATGTAAGCGGTAATCTTCTTGGCCATGAGGCACTCCAATTACGGGTTCAAACGCCTCGAAAGGCTCCCCGGTTACTTGCGCGTTTATCCCAGTGACGACAAAACCCCACAGCCTAAGGCTGCGGGGTTGGGATGCTTGCTCAGCTAGACCTTCTCGACCTGGCTGAACTCCAACTCTACCGGAGTAGAGCGACCGAAAATGAGCACTGCCACTTGGATCCGGCTCTTTTCGTAGTTAACTTCTTCGACGGCACCGTTGAAATCAGCAAACGGACCATCTGTGACACGAACAACCTCACCCGGCTCGAACAACGTCTTCGGCTTAGGCTTGTCGCTACCGTCAGCAACCCGACGCAGAATCGCTTCCGCCTCTTTGTCGGTGATCGGAGCAGGCTTATCAGCAGTACCGCCGATGAAACCCATAACACGAGGAGTGTCCTTGACCAAGTGCCAAGTACCTTCATTCATGTCCATCTGAACCAGCACGTAGCCAGGGAAGAACTTGCGTTCGCTTTTGCGCTTCTGGCCATTCCGCATTTCAACCACTTCTTCAGTGGGAACCAGAATTTCGCCGAAGCCATCTTCCATGCCTGCGAGCTTTACGCGCTCTAGCAAAGAGCGCATAACATGCTTCTCGTAACCCGAGTAAGCATGCACAACGTACCAACGCTTAGCCACGGGACACCCTTAGCCAACAATCAAGGAAACAAGCCAGCCGAGCAGGGAATCAAGCCCCCACAACAGCAACGCCATAACCAGAACAACAGCCACAACAATCAACGTGGTCTGCGTGGTTTCTTGGCGAGTCGGCCAAACGACTTTACGAATTTCGGTGCGAGCTTCCTTTACCAGGACCGCGAAAGACTTGCCTTTGGCAGTCTGCAGGCCTACAAAGGCAGCTACAGCAGCAAGGGCGAGCAAAGCGAGTACACGGTACAGGATCGGCGAAGCAGAGTAGTACTGATTGCCAACAACGCCTACGACCACCAATGCGACTACGGCGAGCCACTTGACGAGATCGAAACGAGAGCTTTGAGCTTCAGCCTTAGGAGTCATCTATGAAGATCCTGTGAAAAGAAAGCCAGACACACCACGTGAATCTGGCAGGTCAGGAGGGAATCGAACCCCCAACCTACGGTTTTGGAGACCGTCGCTCTGCCAATTGAGCTACTGACCTAAAACAAAATCAGGCCGACCATTATGCAGGCCTGAAAAAGACTTTACAACAACCAACCCCACTAGACCTGAAATCACTTGGCAACAAGACCAAATGCAACACCAACAAGCCGAGGCAGCTGTTAAAACAAAGGCAGATATTTTCATATCTGCCTTGTTATATGGAGCTCTTGAGCGGATTTGAACCGCTGACCTCACCCTTACCAAGGGTGTGCTCTACCAACTGAGCTACAAGAGCAAAACACATTGCACAACCTGCAAACTTGGAGCGGGTAGCGGGAATCGAACCCGCATCATCAGCTTGGAAGGCTGAGGTTCTACCACTAAACTATACCCGCGGAGCTTGCAGCTCACGCTAAAAATGGTGGAGGGGGAAGGATTCGAACCTTCGAAGTCGTAGACGTCAGATTTACAGTCTGATCCCTTTGGCCGCTCGGGAACCCCTCCTAAGCGAGCCGGCATTCTACATCACGCCGGCCTTCTGTCAAGCATTTTCTCATTAAAAATATGAGGTTAGCTGCGTTGACCTTCGCTTCACCTTGTAGACCGTAAAGGTCTTCACTGCGAAGCGGGCGCCATTCTATGCAAACTATTCGACAGTTGCAACGCCTTCGCACAACATTATTTTATGTTTTAACTCATTGAATTCCTTAGCAAGGTTTTCAAACGGCAGATCGTCGGCCAGCCTCCTGCTTTCAGGGGCGACACGAAGCCAATAGCCGGAGGCATCAGGCGTATTGAGCAGCTGCACTTTGGCCTTTATATCCAGGCTTATGAGGCGCTGCTCGACCGACAGCGCCTGGCGCTGGTCAGCAAAGCCACCGATGTATAAACAGGTATTTTGTACGTCAGGCGCCTTTGCCCGGTCACGCCGGGCCATGGGGCCAGAGGACTCACTCAATAAGCGAATATCCTGTTGAGAGCCCTTGTAAAGGCTCAGAGGCGTTACATCTTTAGCACGCAACGGGGCTTCCTGTTGATGCCAGATGTAATAGAAGGCATTGAGAACGAGCAAAAGCAGAAACAGCCAACGCATAAATACCTCAGGACAAAGGGCACGCCATCGCCAGGCCAACAAACACGAGATCAGGAACGAAACGAGCCTGAGGCACAGCATCAGAGACGAGGTCCGCATCCCCGCCAGTCAGAAAGACGGTGAAATTATCCCCCCAATAGCTTCGAGCCAATTCGAGCTGGGTCAAGACGAACCCCCTGAGCATCAGCGTGCAACCTCGCTCAACGGCCTCAACGGTTGTGCGCCCTGGCGTGAGGCGCGCCAAGGCCTGCTCTGCCGCAATATCGTCATAGCGGATCTTGCGCGTGTGCGTTCGCAACTGGCTGCGCATGAGCGGCATCCCTGGGCAAATGAATCCGCCAAGATGCTCACCATCGGCAGCAATAAAGTCCGCAGTGGCTGCGGTACCGAAATCGAGCACCAGGCACGCACCTGATGCCAACTTGAAACCGCCCAGCATTGCCAACCAACGATCTAGCCCAAGGCGCTCAAACTCTTCGTAGCCGTTACGTACACCCGCCGCCTCTCTCGCTGAGACAGCACAAGACACAACAACCCCAAATGCCCCCTGCAATGCCTCAACCAACTGGCCGGTCTCCTCGGAGGCCCGAACACTTACCAGGCGACAGCGCGTCAATGAGAGCCCCGGAATCGCTATCAGACCTTCGATCAACTCGAGGTCCGAACCGACAACACCCTCAGCGGACGCCTTGGCCGCAGGCGAATCGAGTACACGCCACTTGATAAAACTATTCCCACAGTCGAGCTCAAGAATCATCACGCAACCTCAGGCTTAGCTCACCGCCGCTGTATATTTTCTCGACGCCCGCGACGCTCAGCCGCAGCGCGCCCTGGTGATCAACACCCAGCACCACACCATCAATCTGGTTAACACCCGCGATAAGAGATACAGCCTTACCCTGCCACAAATGATTTCGCTCCCACTCTTCCTGAAGCGCAGCAAAACCGAAAGCCTTATGTCGCTCCAGGTGACTTTGCAGTTGCAGCCCAAGACGTGCGACCAAGTGATTACGGTCGACAGGGGAACCCGTCTCCAATTGCGCCGACGTCCACTGCTGATCGACCTCTGAGGCTTTCTGCATATTTACGTTGATCCCTACACCGAGGACAACGTGGCAAAAGTCGGCGGGATCTCCGACCAATTCCAACAAGATACCGGCAATTTTTTTCTGCCCAACCAGGACGTCGTTCGGCCACTTCAATGCGGCACCCTGGACACCTAGCTCACGCAGGGCCTGCATGACTGCCAATCCGACGACAAGACTAAGCCCCTCCAACTGCCTCAACCCGCCGTCAATGCGCAATACAAGGCTGTAATACAGGTTTTGAGCGAACGGACTGACCCACTTACGACCCCGCCTTCCCCTTCCTGCCGTTTGCTGTTCGGCAAGCACCAGAAACGGCGCTGCGCAACCAGCGTCGACGAGGCGCAAAGCCTCGGCGTTGGTGGAGTCTATGGAGTCAGAGATGTAAACAGGCCACGCCAAAGCAGGTGCATGCTCTTGAATTTCTTCAGCGCTCAAGAACACCAATGGAGATGCTAGCTGGTACCCCCTGCCGCGGACTTTATGAATGGGCAGGTTCAATTCAGACTCCAGATGCTGGAGCTGCTTCCAAACAGCACTGCGGCTGACACCCAGGGCAGCACCCAGCGCCTCTCCGGAGTGGAATCGACCATCTTTCAGAAGTGTTAACAACGTCAGCATGCAAGCATCGCCTCACAATGAGGCACGCATGATAGCCATGCGCAAGGTCATTGCATAGAAAGGACAGGATTTAGCCCTGGAGGCGGCTGCAAAGCGGGCTTTCGTCGCATCTCAGCCTGGGCCAGTTGTGATTAACCCCACTCGTGAGCGAGATTTACGCCTAGACGAGCGCCCAAAACAAAACCCCTGATTGCGTTAGCAATCAGGGGTTTCGGAATTTAATCTTGACGATGACCTACTCTCACATGGGGAAACCCCACACTACCATCGGCGATGCATCGTTTCACTACTGAGTTCGGGATGGGATCAGGTGGTTCCAATGCTCTATGGTCGTCAAGAAATTCGGGTACTGAGTCGTAGCCAGCTGGCTTCGCTTCAGCAAATTGGGTATGTGACAGCTTTCGGTGTTTTGTGAGCGTCGAACTTTCGGTTCATCTCGTCTTCACACACCGCAATCTGATGCTCTCTCGAGAAACAAATTGCTTGGGTGTTATATGGTCAAGCCTCACGGGCAATTAGTATTGGTTAGCTCAACGCCTCACAGCGCTTACACACCCAACCTATCAACGTCGTAGTCTTCGACGGCCCTTCAGGGGACTCAAGGTCCCAGTGAGATCTCATCTTGAGGCTAGTTTCCCGCTTAGATGCTTTCAGCGGTTATCTATTCCGAACATAGCTACCCGGCAATGCCACTGGCGTGACAACCGGAACACCAGAGGTTCGTCCACTCCGGTCCTCTCGTACTAGGAGCAGCCCCTCTCAAATCTCAAACGTCCACGGCAGATAGGGACCGAACTGTCTCACGACGTTCTAAACCCAGCTCGCGTACCACTTTAAATGGCGAACAGCCATACCCTTGGGACCGGCTTCAGCCCCAGGATGTGATGAGCCGACATCGAGGTGCCAAACACCGCCGTCGATATGAACTCTTGGGCGGTATCAGCCTGTTATCCCCGGAGTACCTTTTATCCGTTGAGCGATGGCCCTTCCATACAGAACCACCGGATCACTAAGACCTACTTTCGTACCTGCTCGACGTGTCTGTCTCGCAGTCAAGCGCGCTTTTGCCTTTATACTCTACGACCGATTTCCGACCGGTCTGAGCGCACCTTCGTACTCCTCCGTTACTCTTTAGGAGGAGACCGCCCCAGTCAAACTACCCACCATACACTGTCCTCGATCCGGATAACGGACCTGAGTTAGAACCTCAAAGTTGCCAGGGTGGTATTTCAAGGTTGGCTCCACGCAGACTGGCGTCCACGCTTCAAAGCCTCCCACCTATCCTACACAAGCAAATTCAAAGTCCAGTGCAAAGCTATAGTAAAGGTTCACGGGGTCTTTCCGTCTAGCCGCGGATACACTGCATCTTCACAGCGATTTCAATTTCACTGAGTCTCGGGTGGAGACAGCGCCGCCATCGTTACGCCATTCGTGCAGGTCGGAACTTACCCGACAAGGAATTTCGCTACCTTAGGACCGTTATAGTTACGGCCGCCGTTTACCGGGGCTTCGATCAAGAGCTTCGCGTTAGCTAACCCCATCAATTAACCTTCCGGCACCGGGCAGGCGTCACACCCTATACGTCCACTTTCGTGTTTGCAGAGTGCTGTGTTTTTAATAAACAGTCGCAGCGGCCTGGTATCTTCGACCGGCATGAGCTTACGGAGCAAGTCCTTCACCCTCACCGGCGCACCTTCTCCCGAAGTTACGGTGCCATTTTGCCTAGTTCCTTCACCCGAGTTCTCTCAAGCGCCTTGGTATTCTCTACCCAACCACCTGTGTCGGTTTGGGGTACGGTTCCTGGTTACCTGAAGCTTAGAAGCTTTTCTTGGAAGCATGGCATCAACCACTTCGCTAACTAAAAGTTAGCTCGTCATCAGCTCTCGGCCTTAGAATCCCGGATTTACCTAAGATTCCAGCCTACCACCTTAAACTTGGACAACCAACGCCAAGCTGGCCTAGCCTTCTCCGTCCCTCCATCGCAATAACCAGAAGTACAGGAATATTAACCTGTTTTCCATCGACTACGCTTTTCAGCCTCGCCTTAGGGACCGACTAACCCTGCGTCGATTAACGTTGCGCAGGAAACCTTGGTCTTTCGGCGTGGGTGTTTTTCACACCCATTGTCGTTACTCATGTCAGCATTCGCACTTCTGATACCTCCAGCAAGCTTCTCAACTCACCTTCACAGGCTTACAGAACGCTCCTCTACCGCATCACTTACGTGATACCCGTAGCTTCGGTGTATGGTTTGAGCCCCGTTACATCTTCCGCGCAGGCCGACTCG
>NZ_JARPMK010000001.1:0-757500 GCF_030263855.1 Pseudomonas sp. ChxA | reverse complement strand
AGCAATTGCTTGAAACGAAACATCACTTGGGCGCGCTTGGCCGGTGGCGTGTTACGCCAAGCCGGGAACGCCGCCTTGGCCGAGTCGATCGCCTGTTGAATGGTTTCACGGCTGGCCAATGGCACCTGGTGAATCACCTGGCCGGTGGACGGGTTGTACACGTCGGCACTACGGCCGCTGTCATTGACCAATTCACCGTTGATCAAATGTTGGATAAGGCTCATGCAGGGCTCCTGAAAAGTTGTTCTATATAGAAGGAGAAATCAGTCGATCTTGTTCAGCACTTCGCCGACCGCATCGAACAAACGATCCAGGTCCTGCGGCTTGCTGTTGAAAGTTGGCCCGAACTGCAGGGTGTCACCACCAAAGCGCACGTAGAAACCCGCTTTCCACAACGCCATGCCCGCCTCGAATGGGCGCACGATGGCATCACCGTCACGCGGGGCAATCTGGATCGCGCCGGCCAAGCCGTAGTTACGGATGTCGATCACATTCTTGCTGCCCTTCAACCCGTGCAGCGCATTCTCAAAGTGCGGGGCGACTTCGGCTACGCTCTGCACCAAATTCTCCTTCTGCAACAAATCCAATGCCGCCAAGCCAGCTGCGCAAGCCACCGGGTGCGCCGAGTAGGTGTAGCCGTGGGGGAATTCCACCGCGTATTCCGGCGTCGCCTGGTTCATAAAGGTCTGATAGATCTCGCTGCTGGCAATCACCGCGCCCATCGGGATCGCACCGTTGGTAACTTGCTTGGCGATGCACATCAGGTCCGGTGTCACGCCAAAACTGTCGGCGCCGAACATCGAGCCGGTGCGGCCGAAACCGGTGATCACTTCGTCGAACACCAGCAGGATGTTGTGTTGGTCGCAGATCTCACGCAGACGCTTGAGATAACCCTGTGGCGGCACCAGCACGCCCGCGGAACCAGCCATCGGTTCAACAAACACCGCTGCGATGTTCGACGCGTCGTGCAGTTCGATCAGCTTGAGCAGCTCATCGGCCAAGGCGATACCGCCCAGCTCCGGCATGCCACGGGAGAAAGCATTGCTCGCCAGCAACGTGTGCGGCAGATGGTCAACGTCCATCAGGCCCTGACCAAAGAGTTTACGGTTGCCGTTCACACCACCCAGACTGGTGCCGGCGATGTTCACACCGTGATAACCACGGGCGCGGCCGATCATTTTGGTCTTGGTGGCCTGGCCTTTTAGACGCCAGTACGCACGCACCATCTTCACCGCGGTATCGGCGCACTCGGAGCCCGAGTCGGTGAAGAACACATGGTTCAGGTTGCCTGGGGTCAGGTCGGTGATCTTTTCCGCCAACTGGAAGGACAACGGATGACCGTATTGGAAGCCCGGCGAGTAGTCCAGGGTACCCAATTGCTTGGAGACTGCTTCTTGGATCTCCTTGCGGGTGTGCCCGGCGCCACAGGTCCACAGGCCCGACAACGAGTCGTACACCCGGCGGCCCTTGTCATCAATCAACCAGCTGCCTTCAGCGCCGACGATCAGGCGCGGGTCGCGCTGGAAGTTGCGGTTGGCGGTGTAAGGCATCCAGTGCGCATCCAACTTCAGTTGGCTGGCCAGGGACGATGGGGCGTTTTCGGGCATGTTCATCAGCAAAACCTCGCAGGGCAAAAGGCAGCGTCGGGATTGAAAAGCGTTGTTGCAGCTAAATTGCCACGGCGATAAAGTCGGTGAAATTCAACTCTTCTAACCTTCAGTCAGGCCTTCACTAAACTATGAGCAGCCGTCGACCCGATCCCCTGGCCCAAGTCAGCGACTTCGATATCCGCCTGTTGCGCATCTTTCGCAGCGTGGTGGAATGCGGTGGCTTCTCGGCGGCCGAAACCGTGCTCGGCATCGGCCGCTCGGCCATCAGCCAGCAAATGAGCGACCTTGAGCAACGTCTGGGATTAAGACTGTGCCAACGCGGGCGCGCAGGATTCTCCTTGACCGAAGAAGGCCGCGAGGTCTACCAATCGGCCTTGCAACTATTAAGTGCGCTGGAAAGTTTTCGCACCGAGGTCAACGGCCTGCACCAGCATTTGCGCGGCGAACTGATCATCGGCCTCACCGACAATCTGGTCACCCTGCCCCACATGCGCATCACCCACGCCCTGGCGCAGTTGAAGGAGCGCGGCCCGGACGTGCAAATCCAGATCCGCATGATCGCCCCGAATGAAGTGGAACAAGGTGTACTCGATGGTCGCCTGCATGTCGGCGTAGTACCCCAAGCCAGCGCCTTGTCAGGCCTGGAATACCAACCCCTGTACAGCGAACGCTCGTTGCTCTACTGCGCGGTCGGCCACCCGTTGTTCTACGCGGAAGACAAGCAACTGGACGACCCACGTATCGACAGCCAGGACGCCATCGCCCCGACCTTCCGCTTGCCCGCCGAAATCCAGGCCCATTACCAAGCCCTTAATTGCACGGCCAGCGCTTCGGACCGTGAAGGCATGGCGTTCCTGATTCTCACCGGCCGCTATATCGGCTACCTGCCCGACCACTACGCCAGCCTTTGGGTACAACAAGGCCGACTGCGCGCGCTGAAACCGACTACACGTTTTTACGATTTAAGCCTCGCATCGGTCACGCGCAAGGGCCGTCGCCCTCATTTGGTGCTGGAAAGCTTTCTGGAGAGTCTGGCGGCAACGCGCTAACGCGGGCCTCTCGCCAAAAGCTGAGCAACTGGACAGCTTTTTGCAAGGGAACCCGGACCTTGAACCGTCCGCCCTGAGTTTGCCCGCCATGCCACCAGAAACTTCCAGCCCCAACGACCTGATCTACGGCCTGAACGACCGCCCGAAACCACTGCCGGCCCTGCTGGCAGCCTTGCAACATGTGCTGGCCGCCTTCGTCGGCATCATCACCCCGCCACTAATCATCGGTTCTACGCTGGGGCTCACCGCCCACCTGCCCTACCTGATCAGCATGGCGTTGATGGTGTCCGGCGTGGGCACGTTCATTCAGGCACGCAGGCCATTTGGTATCGGCGCCGGCATGATCTGCCTGCAAGGCACCAGCTTTGCTTTTCTCGGTGCGGTGTTGTCAGCAGGCTTTCTGGTGAAGCAACGCGGCGGCAGCCCGGAAGACATCATGGCGATGGTCTTTGGCGTGTGCTTTTTCGGCGCGGCGGTACAGATCGTGTTGAGCCGTTTTATCGGCCAATTGCGCCGTGTGATCACGCCCCTGGTCACCGGCATCGTCATTACCTTGATCGGCATCAGCCTGATCAAAGTCGGCATCACCGACTTGGGCGGTGGTTTCAACGCGCCCGACTTCGGCGCACCAACCAATCTGGCGCTGGGATTGTTCGTCGTGTTGACGATCATCCTGCTCAACCGCTCGAACACGCCGTGGGTACGGCTCTCGGCAATCATCATCGGCCTGGCCCTCGGCAGCCTGGCCGCGTGGTTCAGCGGCAAGCTGGTGCCCCAAGCCTTGCCTGATTTGCCATTGATCAGCGTGCCCATGCCGTTTCGCTTTGGTTTCAATTTCGACTGGAGCGCCTTCCTGCCCATCGCGCTGATTTATCTGATCAGCAGTATCGAAACCGTTGGCGACCTGACCGCCAACTGCATGATCGCCCGCCAGCCCATCAGCGGCCCTTCTTATATAAGCCGGCTCAAGGGCGGCGTATTGGGTGACGGCGTCAGTTGCATGATCGCCGCCACCTTCAGCGCATTCCCCAATACCACGTTTGCGCAGAACAACGGCGTGATCCAACTCACCGGCGTGGCCAGCCGTTACGTCGGCTTATACATTGGCGTGCTGCTGTTCTGTCTCGGCCTGTTTCCACTGATCGGCGCGGTGCTGCAGCAAATCCCCAAACCGGTATTGGGCGGCGCAACCCTGGTGATGTTCGGCAGCGTGGCCGCCGCCGGCGTGCGCATTCTGGCCCAGGCGCCGCTGGACCGACGCAGCATGTTGATCATCGCCACTTCGTTCGGCGTTGGCCTGGGCATTGCCGCCCAACCTGAGTTGCTGCACTTGATGCCACCTCTGGTGCAAAACCTGTTCGACTCGGCCATCACCAGCGGCGGCCTGACGGCCATCGTGTTGTGCCTGTTATTGCCCGAGGCCAAGGCGACTGCCGTTGGCGCAAACCACGCCCCGGAAAGCGACACGCTGGAACCGCTTTGACGGTTTTATTGCATCGGGACTTGTCTGAGGCTTGAGGGTGGGTTATCTGTGCACACGTCGTCTCTATCGATCAGCACGGAAACCTCCATGAGCCTCGAAGTTCCTGCCCACAGCAACCACGCCGGAAAACCTGCCAGCCGCATTCGGCAAAAAAATGAACAAGCGATTCTCCAGGCGGCTGAAGACGAATTCGCGCGCCATGGCTACAAAGGCACCAGCATGAACACCATTGCCTCGAGTGCCGGGCTGCCTAAGGCCAATCTGCATTATTACTTCACCAACAAGCTCGGCCTGTACATCGCGGTACTGAGCAATATCCTCGAACTGTGGGACAGCACCTTCAACGCGCTGACCGCCGAGGACGACCCCGCCGTGGCGCTGACACGCTACATCCGCACCAAAATGGAGTTCTCCCGACGCCACCCGCAAGCCTCGCGGATCTTCGCCATGGAGATCATCAGTGGCGGCGAATGCCTGACCGAATATTTCAGCCAGGACTACCGCGCCTGGTTCAGTGGCCGCGCAGCGGTGTTCCAGGCCTGGATCGAGGCCGGCAAGATGGACCCCATCGACCCCGTGCACCTGATCTTCCTGCTGTGGGGCAGTACCCAGCATTACGCCGACTTCGCCACCCAGATCTGCCGCGTCACCGGTCGCACCAAGCTCACCAAGCAGGACATGGAAGACGCCGGCACCAACCTGATCCACATCATCCTCAAAGGCTGCGGCATCAAGCCGGCCCTATAAACGAAGCGACTTATGCCTTTCACGCTGACCGGCCTTTGCGAATTTCGTGAAGAAATACGCAAAAGCCGCTTTATCACCTTGGCCGCGCCGATCACCAGCGCGCAAGACGCCCAGGCGTTTTTCGAGCAACACAGCGACCTCAACGCCACGCACAACTGCTGGGCCTGGAAGCTCGCCGACCAGTACCGCAGCAACGACGATGGCGAACCCGGCGGCACGGCCGGGCGGCCGATCCTGGCCGCTATCGAAGCCCAAGGCTTTGATCAGGTCGCCGTGCTGGTGATTCGCTGGTACGGCGGCATCCAGTTGGGCACCGGCGGCTTGGCTCGAGCTTACGGCGGCGGCGCGAACAAATGCCTGCAGAATGCCGAACGCATCGAGCTGATCAGCCGCGTGCCGCTGAGCTGTGCCTGCAGCTTCTCGGAATTGAACCTGGTGAAGCTGCGCGTGGCCGAACTGGGCGGGCTAGTGGTGGAAGAAACCTTCACCGCCAACGGCGTCGAGCTCCAGCTCGCACTCGGCGAGGCGCACATCGACACGCTGCAAACCCAGCTAGCCGACCTCAGCCGTGGGCGCATCCTGCTCGAACGCTGAAACTGCCCACATCTACTGTGCACCTGCCTGTGGATAACCTGAGCACACCCGCCTGTAACCCTTCTGTCATAAGGGCTTACGGGCGCCGATCATTTTTTGATCAGTATTCACCGGGAGCAGTTGCGCAACGCCCCACAGCACTTCCAACAGCAGAATTATCCACAGCACCGACGTGGCGCCGTGCATCAACGCATACAACTGCCAAGTCGCAAACAGACCACGGCCGGCCGCGTCATACAGCCCGAATTGGCGTTGAGGGTGGCGAATACGCAGCACTGCCCACACGCACACGATCGAGCCGAGCAAGTTGGCCATCAATACGTGCGCAGGCAGAAACGGCGGTAGCTCGCCCGGCAGGTTCAAGCCCTGCAACAGGCCGTGTACTAATGCAAAACTCCACGGCGTGACAAACGCGGCGGTGATGATCAAGTCATACCAGGCACTGGCCCGCACCAGTGTCCGGTAGCGTTTTTGTGTCCACATAGCAGCAAGCTCCTTCAATTCAAGAAGCCAGCAGGCTAAAGCCTGGAGTATGCTCCAAGGTCAAGCCCTCTCGAGCCCGTCCCATGCGTATCGGCGAATTAGCCCAGGCCAGCCAGGTCAGCCGCGACACCTTGCGCTTCTATGAGCAGCGCGGGTTGATCGCCGCGCAACGCAGCGCCAACGGTTACCGCGACTACCCGCCGGACATGCTGCAACTGGTGCTCTATATCAAGACTGCGCAGCGCCTGGGTTTCAGCCTCGGCGAGATCGGCACCAGCGTCGCCGCCTTATGGCAGGCGCCCGATCCCGACGCTGCCGTCACACAATTGCTGCAAGACAAGCTCAACCTGATCGAAACCCGCATCACTGAACTCGGCCATCTGCGCCAGGAGTTGCAGCAAAGGCTCGGGCAACGTTGTCCACTGAATCCGTGAACCTCCACTCCAAAGGAAGCCTTTCATGTCTACGCCAAAAACCGCACTGATCATCGGCGCCTCGCGCGGCCTGGGCCTTGGCCTGGTCAAGCAACTGCTCCAGGACGGCTGGGAGGTGACCGCCACCGTGCGTGACCCGAGCAAGGCCGATGCGCTCAAAGCCGTGGGCCACGTGCAGATCGAGAAGCTGGATATGGACGATCAACAAGCCGTGATCGCCTTGGCCCAACGCCTGAAAGAGCGCACCTTCGATCTGCTGTTCGTCAACGCCGGCGTCAAAGGCCCTGCCAATCAGGAACCGGGCCACGCCACCCTGGCGGAAGTCGGCCAACTGTTTTTCACCAACGCCGTGGCACCGATCAACCTGGCCCAGCGCTTTGTCGGGCAGATCCGCAAAGACACCGGCGTGCTGGCATTCATGAGTTCGGTGCTGGGCAGCGTAACCATTCCCGATGGCTCCGACTTGGCGCTGTACAAGGCCAGCAAGGCTGCACTCAACTCCATGACCAACAGCTTTATCACGCAACTGGGCGACCATAAGCTCACCGTGCTGTCGCTGCATCCGGGCTGGGTGAAAACCGACATGGGCGGCGAAAACGCGCACATTGATGTCGACACCAGCGTACGCGGCCTGGTGGATCAGGTGAACGCCTACACCGGCAAAGGCGGCCATCACTTCGTGGACTACAAAGGCGACACCATCGCCTGGTAACAGCTCGGTCCAACCTGTGGGAGCGGGCTTGCCCGCGATGGTCTCAAGAGCACCTCGCTCCTACAGATAGACCTGATCATGGACTACACGTAAACTCTGCTCCTCGCCCTCACCGGCGACCCTGGATCAGCAGACAGGGCAACACTGAGCTGGCAAACCTGAACCCATCATTCAGAGGAGCCGGCCAATGCCTGCGACCCGTATCTGGTTAAAAAACCCCCTCGCGATTTTCACTGCCAATGGCCTCGACGCCCGTGGTGGCCTGGTGCTGCAAGACGGTGTGATCACCGAAGTGCTGGGCTGGGGAAAAGAGCCCGCCGTGCCGTGCGGACAAGTGTTCGACGCGCGCGAACATGTGATCCTGCCGGGGCTGATCAACACCCACCATCACTTCTACCAAACCCTGACCCGCGCCTGGGCGCCGGTGGTCAACCAGCCTCTATTCCCATGGCTGAAAACCCTGTACCCGGTCTGGGCACGCCTGACCCCGGAAAAACTCGCGCTGGCGTCCAAAGTCGCCCTCGCAGAGTTGCTGCTGTCTGGCTGCACCACGGCGGCCGATCACCACTACCTGTTCCCTGACGGTCTCGAAAATGCCATCGATGTACAAGTAGAAAGCGTGCGCGAACTGGGCATGCGCGCCATGCTCACCCGCGGGTCCATGAGCCTGGGCGAAGCCGATGGTGGCCTGCCGCCGCAGCAAACCGTGCAACAAGGCCAGGTTATCCTCGAAGACAGCCAGCGCCTGATCCGCGAATACCACCAGCGCGGCGACGGTGCGCAAATCCAGATCGCCCTGGCGCCCTGCTCGCCGTTTTCGGTCACACCGGAAATCATGCAAGCCAGCGCCGAACTGGCCAACAGCCTCGACGTGCGCCTGCACACGCACTTGGCCGAAACCCTTGATGAGGAAGACTTCTGCCTGCAGCGTTTCGGGCTGCGCACGGTGGACTACCTCGACAGCGTCGGCTGGCTCGGCCCACGCACCTGGCTGGCTCACGGCATTCACTTCAACCCGGACGAGATCGCCCGCCTGGGCGCCGCAGGCACCGGTATCTGCCATTGCCCGAGCTCGAATATGCGCCTGGCTTCCGGCATCTGCCCGACCCTGGACCTGCTCGCCGCCGGCGCGCCGATTGGCCTGGGCGTCGACGGTTCAGCCTCCAATGATGCGTCAAATATGATCCTCGAAACGCGCCAGGCCCTGTATATCCAGCGCCTGCGTTACGGCGCAGAAAAAATCACCCCGGAAGGCGTGCTGGGCTGGGCCACCAAAGGCTCGGCGCAGTTGCTGGGGCGCACGGATATCGGTGAGTTGGCCGTGGGCAAACAGGCTGACCTGGCGCTGTTCAAGCTCGATGAACTGCGCTTTTCCGGCAGCCATGATCCGATTTCGGCGCTGCTGCTGTGCGGCGCCGACCGCGCGGACCGGGTGATGATCGGCGGCAAGTGGCGGGTGATCGATGGGCAGGTTGAAGGGCTGGACCTGAAAGGCTTGATTGCCGATCACAGCCAGGCGGCGAAACAACTGATCGCCGGCACCTGAGCCCTGCACAAAGCCAACTGTGGGAGCTGGCTTGCCTGCGATGCAGACACCTCGGTCTATAGCCATACCGAGTGGATGCCATCGCGGGCAAGCCCGGCTCCCACATGGTTTCAGGCGGTGCTTGATGGCCGGTTACAACCCAAGCAACGACAACATAATAAAGGTCGCAAACAACACAAAGTGCGTCATCCCTTCGATGGCATTGGTTTCGCCATCATTGAGGTTGATCGCACTCACCACCAGCGTGATCAACACCATCACGGTTTGCACCGGCGTCATCGCCATCTGGAACGGCTGGCCGGTGTAAAGCGCCATGGCCTCCATCACCGGCACCGTCAGAATCACCGTCGACAACGACGCGCCCAGTGCGATGTTCACCACCGATTGCATGCGGTTAGCCAAGGCTGCACGCAACGCTGTGAGAATTTCCGGCGCCGCCGAAATCGCCGCTACCACAATCGCCGTAATCACCGGCGGTGCTCCCGTGCCTTCCAGGCCCAGGTCCAAAGTCTTGGACATCACCTCGGCCAGTGCGCCGATCACAATCACGCCAAACACCAACGTGCCGATGGAAAACGCCAGGTTGATCGGCGGCTCCTGCTGTTCTTCCGGCTGTTTCTTGCGACGTTTTTCCGGGTAGCTGTAGCTGAAGAAATAACTGTGCGGCCCAACCTGCATACGCAGGAACAGGGTGTAGAGCAACACCATCGCGCCGATGGTGAAGGCCGAATAAATCTTCCAGTCAGCCTCAGGGATAAATTCCGGCACCACCATCGACACGCCCATGGCCGTGAGGATCATCACGCTGTAACTGCGCGCCGAATCATCGTTGTAGGACTGTTCGCCATGCTTGATGCCGCCCATCAGCGCGGCCAGGCCGAGGATGCCGTTGATATCGAGCATCACCGCCGAATAGATCGTGTCACGCACCAACGTCGGCGACGGCTCGTTGCTCATCATGATCGCCAGGATCACCACTTCTACCAGCACGGCGGCGAGGGTCAGGATCATGGTGCCGTAAGGGTCACCGACTTTTTCCGCCAGTTGCTCGGCGTGGTGGGCGACGCGCATCGACGCCATGACAATAAAAACGATGAGCGCCAAGCCGCCTAGCAGGGCGATCATCTGCCCGCTGTGGAGCATCCAGTGCTCCAACGGGTAGGCGGCGATGGCGGCGATCAACGCCAGCCACATGAATTTTTCTTGCTTGAGGGATGTGAGCATTCCGGGCCTTTTTGTGCAGCAAATCAGTCATTGATGGGGTACAGACTGCACCACTTCGCTAACGTTTCGTTACACCTTAGTTCAGATGGCCCTTGCGCGAATAAAACCAATACTCTCCTGCTGGTCAGGTTTTGCCGATTATTTCAGCCATGGCCTGTAGAATGCCGCCATTGCACCTGATGAGAATTTAGAACATGTACGATTGGCTCAACGCCCTGCCCAAGGCTGAATTGCACCTGCACCTGGAAGGCTCGCTGGAGCCTGAGCTGCTGTTTGCCCTGGCCGAACGCAACAAGATTGCACTGCCGTGGAATGACGTCGAAACCCTGCGCAAGGCCTACGCCTTCAACAACCTGCAAGAGTTTCTCGACCTGTATTACAAAGGCGCCGATGTACTGCGCACCTCCCAGGATTTCTATGACCTGACCTGGGCCTACCTGCTGCGCTGCAAAGAACAGAACGTGATCCACACCGAACCGTTCTTCGACCCGCAGACCCACACCGACCGTGGCGTGCCATTCGAAGTGGTGCTCAACGGCATCGCCGCTGCGCTCAAAGATGGCGAGCAGCAATTGGGCATCACCAGCGGTTTGATCCTGAGCTTCCTGCGCCACTTGAGCGAAGCCGAAGCCGAGAAAACCCTCGACCAGGCGCTGCCGTTCCGTGACGCGTTTGTGGCCGTCGGCCTGGACAGCTCGGAAATGGGCCACCCGCCGAGCAAGTTCCAGCGCGTGTTCGACCGCGCCCGCCATGAAGGCTTCCTGACCGTGGCCCACGCCGGCGAAGAAGGCCCGCCCGAGTACATCTGGGAGGCCATCGACCTGCTGAAAATCCAGCGTATCGACCATGGCGTGCGCGCCATCGAAGACGAACGCTTGATGCAGCGCATCATCGACGAGCAGATCCCGCTGACCGTGTGCCCATTGTCCAACACCAAGCTCTGTGTGTTCGACGACATGGCTCAACACAACATCCTCGACATGCTTGAGCGTGGCGTGAAGGTGACGGTGAACTCGGATGACCCGGCGTACTTCGGCGGCTATGTCACCGAGAACTTCCACGCGCTCTACACCTCCCTGGGCATGACCCAGGACCAGGCCAAACGCCTGGCGCAAAACAGCCTGGATGCGCGGTTGGTGAAGCCTTAAGCAACAAAGGCTGACACGATAAAATCAATGTGGGAGCCGGGCTTGCCCGCTCCCACATTGACCTCTTCTGTCTCAAACACCCGCACTACATTCAAGAACGCGCGGCGCTCAGCAAACCAATCTCAAGAGCGCTGAGTAGCAACGGGGCGAGTTGAATCCGGCATCACTGCCTACTGATTTCCGCACCATACTCGCCGTGGTCATGGGCAGGATCGGTACGCTGCTGGTAACCGCGACCGTATGCACTACCGATTCAAGATTAAGGCTCTTAGTGTTCCCACATCATCCAACCAGGCGGCGCCTAGACATAGACGCCGCATTGGATTGTTTCATAGAGCGCACCCCGACTATTGATCGAAGTAAATCTTCACCAGCGGTAAGAAAAAAACCAAAAAACCCATAACTATCGTGATCGCAACAGGTGAAATGCCGATTCTTCTTTTCAACGCCATCCAAATGATGAAGCCTCCCATAGCGATCATATATACGTAGGAAAATATGAACTTATAGGAGGAGAGTCCAGCCGTGCCCGGCAGCGCCATGAACACCACCAACCAGCCAAGTAGAGCGTAAAGCAGCATTCGATCGCCGCCAGGGCTGGATATCGTCATTTACCACTGTCCTGGAACGCGCTGTAAGTCCAGGCTGCCAACCCGGCTCCTACCATGGCGCCTCCAATTGCACCAATGACAACGCCCGGTATGCCACCGGGAGCCCCAAACCGTCCTCCGGCTGCTGCACCGGCCAAAGCACCGGCCACCGCTGAGTCGCCTCTGTCAGCACCTGAAACAGCACCAACTTCTTCATCCGTTAACATTCTCATACGACTCCTAGATTATCGGCTGCAGGTACTGACTTAACCTGATAACCGAATCTTAACAGCGGAACCGACAATGCCTTACCCTACAATTGCAGGGGATGGGGCATTGTAGTTGACGCATGCTCCCCAGCCTGGGCCGTGTTCAGGCAAAACTCGGTTTTAGCTCAACAAAATCGTCATCATCGCCAGGTCCATTGGCCCACCTACAACGTGGCCAGACGGTTGATTTGCGCAAGCCCCAGGTCCGTCACCAGCAAGGCCCGCGACTCGTTGACCGCGTTGATCCAGCCGTACTGCAAAAACAACTGCAACAACCCGGCGCCCAATGCGCCCCCCAGGTGCGGCTGCTGCTGGCTCCAGTCAAAACAGTCGCAAGCCAACGGCGCAGACAGTGCCTGGGTAAAAATGCCCAGGGTCGCGAAGTGCTGCGCGCCGGTGACGGTCACGTCGGTACGTTGTTCGTAGCGGTCGATCCAGCCCGCTTCGAGCATTCGCTGATAAAGCCCCGCCGCCAGTTCACCACCCAGGTGGCCCTGGCATAAACGCGCGCGCCGCAACGGCGGCGGCGCCAGTGATACCTGCGGTGACGCGTGCGGCGTACTGCGTGCGGCGCAGGCCAAGGTGGTACAGGCCAATGCGTCGACAGCCGCACAGACATCGGCCGCAGCCACACGAAACAAACGCTTGCCACGCTTGGCATCGCTGCGCAGCAAACCGCTGCCGGTAAGGCGCGCCAGATGCGCATTGGCCGAGGCTGCGGACAGCCCGACGAGCGTGGCCAACTCTTCTGAGGTTTTCTCTGAGCCGTCCATCAAGGACCAGAGCATGGCGGTGCGCTTTGGCTCAGCGAGCAAGCTGGCGATTTGACTGATGCAAGGTGCTTCTTCCATGTATTCACTCCTTGTAAATCATTTGTCTGCTGCGGTTGGAACCAAAGTATAGGGGCGCAAACCGCCCAATCCGCGGCGTCCGACAGCGCGAATGGGGACAGGCTCTGAGTGAAATTTCTGGCTTTGGTGGAGGTTATTGCCTAGCGCTCTATCGCCCCGGCATTTGCGCGGTCAACGCCGCACAACGGGACACGAGCATTTCCCGCAGCAGATTGATCGGTTTACTCAACTGCGCGCGGTGGGCGCACAGCAGATTGAGCGGCGTGCGCTCACCGCGCAGCTCCGGCAAGACCAAGCGCAAACGCCCCGCCAGCACGTCGGTGCTCACGTCCAGCCAGGACTTGTAGGCAATGCCCACACCCGCCACCGCCCAGCGGCGCACCACATCGGCGTCGTCACTGAAGCGGTCACCACTGACCGTCAGGCCGACCTCGCGCTTGCCGTCGTAAAAACCCCAGTGGTCGTGGACGCGGCTGCCCAGCATGTACAACAGGCAATTGTGTTGCGCCAGTTGCTCAAGATGCCGGGGCTCGCCATGCCGTGCCAGGTAGCTGGGCGCGGCGCACAGCACGCGAATGTTGTCCGGGGCGATGGGCAGCGCAACCAGGCTGGAATCTTCAGGTTCGCCGTAGCGCAGGGCGATATCCACCGGCTGACGAAACAGGTCGGCGATGCGGTCGCCGAGCAGCAGGCGGATGTTCAATTGCGGGTATTCAAGCTGAAACTCATCGAGCCACGGCAACAGTTGGTTGCGCCCGAAATCCGACGGCGCCGACAGTTGCAGCACACCGCTGACGTGGTCCTGGCCGCTGGCCAACAAGCGCCGCCCTTCGTCCAGCGAACTCAGCGCCGCGCGGGCATATTCCAAAAAGCCCTCGCCTTCGGCGGTCAGGCGCAAACTGCGCGTGGAGCGCGCCAGCAAGCGCGTGCCCAGTTGCAGTTCGATACGCTTGAGCGCCGCGCTCGCCACGGCAGGCGAGAGGTCCATGATGCGTGCAGCGGCCGACAAACTGCCCAGGTCCGCCGCCCGCACAAACAACTGCAAATCATCAAAACGCAGCATGTACTCTCGCCTATTATCAAAATTCTATTGAAACAGACTGCTGTTTTAGCCGCTTTTATCGGCGCTGGAAATAGCTAATCATCTGCCCATCCCGTTCATCACGTGTCTGGAGTTGAATATGTCCGCTGCCTTTAACGTCATCGCCACGCTGATCGCCAAACCCGGCCAGCACGCCACGCTGGAAACCCTGCTGCGCGGCCTGTTGGAACCGACTCGCCTGGAAGCCGGTTGCGAGCAGTACGACCTGCACCAGGACCTGCAACATCCGGAAACCTTCTACATGCTCGAACGCTGGAGCGACGACGCGGCGCTGGCCGACCACGACCAGAGCGCGCATATCCAAAACTTTCGCGCCAAGGCTGCCGACGTGCTCGAACACTTCGAACTCAAGCGCCTGAAATTTCTTGCCTGATCAACTCATCAGCGAGTTTTCGTGGCGAGCAAGCTTGCTTGCGCTGGAGTGCGAAGCGCTCCACGACAGGTTTTGGGGCTGCTTCGCAGCCCAGCGGGAGCAAGCTCCCTCGCCACATTTAGTCTGACTCTCGACCACCTTCTTTACCCGGAGCCAATATGAAAGCCATTGCCTACTACGCCTCACTGCCGATCAGCGACGAAAAATCCCTGCAAGACATCCAACTGCCGGAGCCGGTCGCCGGCCCGCGTGACCTGCTGGTGGAGGTCAAAGCCATCTCCGTCAACCCGGTGGACACCAAAGTGCGCCAGAACGTCGCCCCGGAAAACGGCGCCGCCAAGGTGCTGGGCTGGGATGTGGCTGGCGTGGTCAAGGCGGTCGGCAGCGACGTGACACTGTTCAAGGCCGGTGACAAGGTGTTCTACGCCGGCTCCCTGGTGCGCGCCGGTGGCAACAGCGAACTGCACACCGTGGATGAGCGCATCGTCGGCCATATGCCCAAGAGCCTGGGCTTTGCCGAAGCCGCCGCACTGCCACTCACCGCCATCACCGCCTGGGAGCTGCTGTTCGAGCGCCTGCAAGTGCGTGAAGGTAAAGAAGATGAAGGCCAGAGCCTGCTGATCGTCGGCGCTGCCGGTGGTGTGGGTTCGATCCTGACCCAGTTGGCCAAGCAGCTCACCGCATTGAACGTTATCGGCACCGCCTCACGCCCGGAAACCCAGGAATGGGCCAAGGCGCTCGGCGCCGATGTGGTGATCGATCACAGCCAGCCACTGAGCGAGGCGTTGAAAAATGCCGGCCAGGCGCAGGTAACCCACGTCGCCAGCCTGACCCAGACCGACCTTCACCTGGACCAACTGGTCGAAGCCCTGCAGCCGCAAGGCAAGCTGGCGCTGATCGACGACCCCAAGGTGCTGGATGTGAGCAAACTCAAGCGCAAGAGCCTGTCGTTGCACTGGGAGTTCATGTACACGCGCTCGATGTTCGAGACGCCGGACATGATCGAACAGCACAACCTGCTTAACCGCGTGGCCGAACTGATCGACGCCGGCACCTTGAAAACCACGGTGGGCGAGCACTTTGGCGTGATCAATGCCGCCAACCTGCGCCGCGCCCATGCACTGCTGGAAAGCGGCAAGGCCAAGGGCAAGATCGTACTGGAAGGGTTCTAAAAAACGTCTGTCAGCGTCGTCCATTATTCATGTGAGTAATGGACGACACCGCTAGTCAGAGAGTTGATCTTTGTCATATTTGTTAACGCATTCGGGTTTATATTGGCCGCCTTTGCCACGATTCTTTTACGTGAGGAAGTCAGCAATGAAGATCCTGATAAGAGCGTTAGCAAAATCCCCAGGCAACAAATGGCAGGTCAGCCTCGACGGCGACGCCTTCACCTTCCGCAGTGAGGCCGAGGCCCGCGCCTTTGCCGACACCCTGCAAGCCCGCATCCAGGCGCCCCACCGCATTCCCCTCAGCCAGCAACGTTCCGCCGCCGGCTGATCCGCACCTCAGACCTGCGCCTGCGCGGCCCTCGCCCGTTGCAGGCGCTGGGTCGACACCGCAATCGTCACGGCCAATACACCGCACAAGCTGATGACCATCGCCATCGGCATCGCCGTGCCGTCGTGCAATACGCCGACCAACGACGCCGCACCCGCCGCCACACCAAACTGAATGCAACCGAGCAACGCCGAGGCGCTGCCGGCGCGTGCGCCCTGCCCGGCCATGGCACACGCCGAGGTGTTGGGCAAAATGCAGCCCAGGCTGGCGATGCAGATAAACAGCGGCACCAGCAATGGCCATAACGCCTCGGTCCGCAGCGCGGCAATGCCCAACAGCGTCAACGCCGCCGCCACGTAGACCCACACGGTGCGCGACAGCAAAAACGCCGGGCCACGTTTAGCCAGCAACCGCGCATTGAGTTGCGCAACCAGGATGAAACCAGCGGCGTTGGAGCCAAACACCCAGCCGTAGTGCTCGGCGGGCACGCCATAGAGTTTGATAAAGACGAACGGTGAACCGGCAATGTAGGCAAACATTCCGGCAATCGAGATACCGCCGGTAAGGGCGTAACCCAGATAAACCCGGTCCGACAACAGGCTGACATAGCGGCTCAGCGAGCCGGACAGCGGTTGACGCGGCTTGTCGGCCGGCAAGGTTTCCGGCAACCCGACAGCCACAGCGATGGCCGCCATCACGCTGAAAATCGACAACGCGAGAAAAATCGACTGCCAGCCCCACAACCCGACCATCACCCCACCCGCCAATGGCGCGAGGATCGGCGCCAGGCCGGTCACCAGCATCAGCTGCGAATAGACCTTGGCCGAGCCCACGGCATCACATTTGTCGCTGACCACCGCCCGCGAAATCACCATGCCCGCGCAGCCGCCAAGGGCTTGCACAAAACGCGCGCCGATCAACCAATCCAGGGAAGGCGCGTAGGCGCAGGCGAAGGACGCCAGGGTAAACAGGGTTACGCCACTGAGCAGCGGCACGCGCCGGCCAAAACGATCCGCCAGCGGCCCATAGATCAATTGGCCGATGGCCAGGCCGCCGAAATACACGGCGAGGGTCAGCTGGATGTGTTTTTCGTCGGTGGCAAAGGCGGTGGCCATGGCCGGAAAGCCCGGCAGGTAGAAGTCGATCGCCAACGGCGCGAAGGCGCTCAAGGCGCCCAGAATCAGGATTATGCGGAGGTTCATCAGACACCCAAGTGAGTCGGCAGCCCGACAGTCTAGCCGCGCTTGGGTGTGATGAACATTACGATAGCTCGCTAACTATCGGAAATTTTACGCGAGCTTGGCGCTGTAGCCTTCTTCGGTGATCAGCGCGATGACTTGCTCGGCGGACAGCCGGCTTTCAACCCCGACTTCCTTGGCGGCCAGGTTGACATTGACGCTCGCCGCCGGGTCCTGGCTCTGTACTGCTTGAGTGACCGCCCGAACACAATGGCCGCAGGTCATTCCTTCAACACTGAATACTTGCATGACATGACTCCTTTGATGAGGTTGGGGCCAGTCTCGACCTTGCCACGATGGCAAGGTCAAGCGCGCAAAATTGCGGCCGGGCTGGTATTCCGGCGTTGCCTCGGCCAAGCTTCACGCATCTTGGATTTGAACCACGGAGCATTCGCCATGCGCTGGTCGTTTTTTAGCCTTATCGGCCTGTTGAGCTTGTCTGCTGCTGCGCCCATGGCGTACGCGGACCAAGACTACGCGGTGTTGATCATTTCCCGCGAGCGCCTGGAAGTGCCAACCAATTGCGAAATCGGCCTCTATATCCAGGACCAGTTGGCCGGGCGTCTGTTCCAGGAACAGGCCACCTCGTTCAACTTGCCGGCGGGCAATGTGTCGCTGCGCCTCAAGCTACTGCCGGGCCAATCGCCAGGTTGCCTGCCGGGCATGCTCGCACCGCCTGCGCAGAACATCACGCTTAAAGCCGGCGACGTGCGCAAAGTACGCATCGCGCAAGGCCCGGATGGCATGTACCTGAAGAACGCCGCACTGGATTACTGAACACGCTTGACCTTCCCCATAGGTCAAGGTTGATGCTAGGGGCAACTTCTCTGGAGGACTGCCCCATGAATGGATCCACCACCTTTGACCTGCCCATCAGCGGCATGACCTGCGCCAGCTGCGCCGGGCGTGTCGAGCGCGCGCTGGGCAAGGTGCCGGGGGTGAAAAGCGTCAGCGTCAACCTGGCCAACGAACGTGCCCACGTCGAAGTACTCGGCCAGATGGACCCCGGTGTGTTGATCGCCGCCGTCGACAAAGCCGGCTACACCGCCACCCTGCCGCAAAGCGAAACCGTCACCGACGCCAACCAGGCCCAGCGCCTGCACCGCGAGCGCTGGTCGTTGTTGTTGGCCATCGCGTTGGCGCTTCCATTAGTGCTGCCGATGCTGGTGGAACCGTTCGGCCTGCATTGGATGCTCCCGGCCTGGGTGCAGTTCGCCCTGGCCACTCCCGTGCAATTCATTTTTGGCGCGCGCTTCTATATCGCGGCCTGGAAAGCCGTGCGCGCCGGCGCCGGCAATATGGACTTGCTGGTAGCCATCGGCACCAGCGCCGGCTATGGGCTTAGCATTTATGAATGGCTCACGGCGCCCGTGGGCACTATGCCGCACCTGTATTTCGAAGCCTCAGCCGTGGTGATCGCCCTGGTGTTGCTGGGTAAATACCTCGAAAGCCGCGCCAAGCGCCAGACCGCCAGCGCCATCCGTGCCCTCGAAGCCCTGCGCCCGGAACGCGCGATTCGTGTGTTTGAAGGCCGTGAAGAAGACGTCGCCATCACTGCGTTAAAACTCGACGACTTGGTGCTGGTCAAACCCGGCGAGCGTTTCCCGGTGGACGGTGAAGTGGTGGACGGCCAAAGCCACGCCGATGAGGCCTTGATCAGCGGCGAGAGCTTGCCCGTGCCTAAACAGCCGGGCGACAAAGTCACCGGCGGCGCCATTAATGGCGAAGGCCGTTTGCTGGTACGCACCCAGGCGCTGGGCGCAGAGAGCGTGCTGGCGCGGATCATCCGTCTAGTGGAAGACGCCCAGGCGGCCAAAGCACCGATCCAGAAACTGGTGGATAAAGTCAGCCAGGTGTTTGTGCCCAGCGTGCTGGTGCTGGCGTTGATCACTTTGGTGGGTTGGTGGTTGTACGGCGCATCACTGGAAACCGCGATCATCAATGCCGTCGCGGTACTGGTGATCGCTTGCCCATGCGCCCTGGGCCTGGCCACGCCGACTGCAATCATGGCCGGCACCGGCGTCGCCGCTCGCTATGGCATTCTGATCAAGGACGCCGAAGCGCTGGAGCGCGCCCATGCAGTCAGTGCGGTGGTATTCGACAAGACCGGCACGCTGACCTCCGGCGCGCCAAAAATTGCGCACTTGGCGGCGGTGGACGGCAATGAAAATCTGTTGCTGCAACAGGCCGGCGCCTTGCAACGCGGTAGCGAGCATCCGTTGGCCAAGGCCGTGCTGGAGGCGTGTGGTGAAAAAGGGCTGACCGTGGCGGACGTGAGCGCCAGCCAATCGCTGACCGGACGCGGCATTGCTGGCACTTTGGATGGCCGTGAACTGGCCTTGGGCAACCGCCGCATGCTCGAAGAGAACGGCTTGAGCGCAGGTGGCCTGGCCGAGTCTGCCCAAGCCTGGGAAGCCGAAGGTCGCACCTTGTCGTGGCTGATTGAGCAAGGCGCACAACCACGCGTGTTGGGGCTGTTTGCGTTTGGCGACACCCTCAAGCCCGGCGCATTGGAAGCCGTGGAACAACTCAAGGCTCAGCACATCAGCAGCCACTTACTCACCGGCGATAATCGCGGCAGTGCCCGCGTGGTTGCCCTGGCGCTGGGCATCGATGATGTACACGCCGAAGTGCTGCCAGCCGACAAGGCCGCCACGGTGGCCGAGCTGAAAAAGACCGGAGTCGTCGCCATGGTCGGCGACGGCATTAACGACGCCCCGGCCCTGGCGGCTGCCGATATCGGTATCGCCATGGGCGGCGGCACCGATGTGGCCATGCATGCCGCCGGGATCACGCTGATGCGCGGCGACCCGCGCCTGGTGCCGGCCGCCCTGGAGATCAGCCGCAAGACCTACGCAAAAATCCGCCAGAACCTGTTCTGGGCCTTTGTGTATAACTTGATCGGCATTCCGCTGGCAGCCTTCGGCCTGCTCAACCCGGTATTGGCGGGCGCGGCCATGGCCTTGTCCAGCGTCAGCGTGGTGAGCAATGCGTTATTGTTGAAAACCTGGAAGCCCAAGGACTACGAGGATCAACGCCCATGAACATCGGCCAAGCCGCCCGCCAGAGCGGGCTGAGCGCAAAGATGATTCGCTACTACGAATCCATCGGCCTGCTCAAAGCCGCGCACCGCACCGACAGCGGTTACCGCGTGTATGGCAGCGATGACTTGCACACGCTGGCGTTTATCAAACGCTCGCGGGATCTGGGTTTTTCGTTGGAAGAGGTCGGCAAGCTGCTGACCTTGTGGCAAGACCGCCAGCGGGCCAGTGCCGACGTAAAAGCCCTGGCGCGCCAGCATATCGAGGAGTTGAACCAGAAGATTCTGGAGCTGGGCCAGTTGCGCGATACGTTGCAGGATCTGGTGGAACACTGCCAGGGCGATCATCGGCCGGATTGCCCGATTCTCAAGGAGTTGGCGTCGGGCAGTTGTTGCGCCTGATCAGGTCTGCACAAAACAAATGTGGGAGCCGGGTCATGTGGGGACTGGCTTATGTGGAAGCTGGCTCCTACAACAAGCCAGCTCCCACATTTTTAGCTCTCCAATTGCCGGGAGATCACTGCATCCAAGGCGGCGGCGGTTCTTCCGCGGTCTTACTCGGTGGCGCATCATCCGCCGCCCGAACCGCTTGCTTGCGCTCTTCATCCAGCCGCGCCGCTTCGATTTCGCGGATCACACCGCCCACGTCCGCCAGCTCTTCCGGCTCGTCAAACTCGCCGGTCAACACGCTGGCTGGGTGCAAAGTGCCGGCTTCGTACAACGCCCACATTTCCTTGGCGTACTTGGTCTTCTTCAACTCCGGGGCAAAACGCCCGAAGTACGAAGCCATGTTGCCCACATCCCGCTCCAGCATGCTGAACGCGTGGTTGTTGCCCGCCGCATCCACTGCCTGGGGCAGGTCGATGATCACCGGGCCAGTTGGCGTGAGCAATACGTTGAACTCGGACAGGTCACCGTGCACCAGGCCGGTACACAGCATCAGCACGATCTGGGAAATCAGGAAGGCGTGGTATTCGCGCGCCTGATCCGGCTCCAGCGTGACGTCGTTAAGACGCGGCGCTGCATCGCCGTACTCGTCGGCCACCAGTTCCATCAGCAGCACGCCCTCGAGGAAGTCGAATGGCTTGGGCACGCGAACGCCCGCACCGGCGAGGCGGAACAACGCCGCTACTTCGGCGTTCTGCCAAGCGTCTTCGGTTTCTTTCTTGCCGAACTTGGAGCCTTTGGCCATGGCCCGGGCTTGACGGCTGTTGCGGACCTTACGGCCTTCCTGGTATTCGGATGCCTGACGAAAACTTCGTTTATTCGCCTCCTTGTAAACCTTGGCGCAACGCAATTCATTGCCGCAGCGCACCACATAAACAGCTGCTTCTTTACCGCTCATGAGAGGGCGCAGCACTTCGTCGACCAGACCGTCTTCGATCAGGGGTTCAATGCGTTTAGGAGTCTTCATCAGCTTTTATTGTGGGTCCTTTATTACCAAATACGCGTATGGCACTCGTTATACGGCAATCGGCGCGCCGGTGGGAGGGGCTACCGACCTCTGACCACTCAAGAATGCACTCAATATGCCAATTTCATCGGCAATCAGCGTTCAATGATCGCCGTCACACCCTGACCACCGGCGGCGCAGATCGAAATCAGCCCTCGGCCTTTGCCCGCCACGTCCAGCAATTTGGCCAGGTTGGCGACGATGCGCCCGCCTGTGGCGGCAAACGGGTGCCCGGCCGCCAATGAACTGCCTTTGACATTGAGCCGGCTGCGGTCAATGGCGCCCAGCGGCGCATCCAGCCCCAGGCGGGTCTTGCAATATTCCGGGTCTTCCCAGGCCTTGAGCGTGCACAACACCTGGGCAGCAAAGGCTTCGTGAATCTCGTAGTAATCAAAATCCTGCAGCGTCAGGCCATTTCTCGCCAGCAAGCGCGGCACCGCATACACCGGCGCCATTAACAGGCCTTCGGCACCATTGACGAAATCCACCGCCGCCGCTTCGCCGTCGCGCAAATAGGCAAGGATCGGCAAGCCACGCTCCTTGGCCCAGGCTTCACTGCCCAACAGCACCAAGGAGGCGCCGTCGGTGAGTGGCGTGGAGTTACCGGCAGTGAGCGTGCCCTTTTCACTGCGCTCAAACGCCGGTTTAAGGCTGGCGAGCTTTTCCAGGGTGAGGTCGGGGCGCAGATTGTTGTCGCGAGTGAGGCCCAGAAACGGCGTGAGCAAATCGTTGTGCCAGCCTTCGGCGTAGGACGCGGCCATTTTCTGATGGCTTTCCAACGCCAGTTGATCCTGCTCGGCGCGCGGGATCTGCCAAGTCTGCGCCATAAGCTCGCAATGCTGGCCCATGGACAGGCCGGTGCGTGGCTCGCCATTGCGCGGCAGCTCCGGCTTGAGGTGCTGGGGACGAAGTTGTAACAGGACTTTTAATTTATCCGCGATGGATTTACTGCGGTTGGCTTGCAGCAAAATTTTACGCAGCCCTTCATTCACACCAATCGGCGCATCGGACGTGGTGTCGACGCCGCCGGCAATCCCACACTCGATCTGCCCCAGGGCAATCTTGTTGGCCACCAGCAACGCCGCTTCCAGCCCGGTGCCGCATGCTTGCTGAATATCATAGGCCGGGGTTTGCGGCGACAGGCGCGAGCCGAGCACGCATTCGCGGGTGAGGTTGAAGTCGCGCGAATGCTTGAGCACCGCACCGGCCGCCACCTCACCGATGCGCAGGCCGTGCAGGTTGTAGCGCTCGATCAGGCCTTCGAGGGCAGCGGTGAGCATCGCCTGGTTACTCGCCGTGGCATACGGGCCATTGGAACGGGCGAAGGGGATGCGGTTACCGCCAATGATCGCTACACGGCGCAATTGAGTCATGGAAAGCTCCCTGAAGGTTGTGGTTCGAGTCTTTGAGACTAGCCTAGGCTCAATCGAATCAATCGAACGACTTTCACCCATCGATGGTCCACCGTTTGAACCCCAGCACTCGGAGAGCGTTCCATGTCTGACCGTTATATCGACTTCGCCAACTCAAGCCTCGGCCATCGCCTGGTCGCCGCCATTGGCCTGCCGTCACCGGTACGCCTGGAACGCTGGCAGGCCGGACGCCTGCGCCCGGTAGAGGGTGCACTGCTGCTGGGCGGCGGCGCGCTGGCCGGCAAAGTGCAGGAATTTGCGCACAAACTGACCGACGCGACTTACACCTACGGCGCCGAGTCGTCGACCTGGATTCCAGGCCACGGCCCCAAGCTCAAGGCCGTGGTGTTCGACGCCAGTGACTTGCAGCACACAGACCAGCTCAAGCAACTGCGCGAATTCTTTCAGCCCTTGCTGAAAAATTTCGATCACAGCGCGCACGTGGTGATTCTGGGACGCGCGCCGGAAAGCCTCAGCGACCCGTTCGCCGCCAGCGCCCAACGTGCCCTGGAAGGCTTCAGCCGTTCACTGGCCAAAGAACTGCGCAGCGGCGGCGTGTTGCAACTGTTGTATGTGGGCGACGGTGCCGAGGATCAGCTGGAAGGCGCGCTGCGATTCTTTCTGTCGCCGAAAAGTGCGTATATCTCCGGCCAGGTCATTCGCCTGCAAACCTGCGCCACGCCGGTTGAAGACTGGACACGGCCGCTGGCTGGGCGCAAGGCGCTGGTCACCGGCGCGGCGCGCGGTATCGGTGCTTCCATTGCCGAAACCCTGGCGCGCGACGGCGCCGAGGTGATCGTGCTGGATGTGCCCCAGGCCAAGGCCGACCTCGAAGCCCTCGCCGCTCGCCTGGGCGCGCGCACCGTGGTGCTGGATATCTGCGCCGAAGACGCGGCCACACAGTTGATCGAACACCTGCCGGACGGTATCGACATCGTCGTGCATAACGCTGGCATCACCCGTGATAAAACCCTGGCCAACATGACCCCGGAATATTGGGACGCGGTATTGGCGGTCAATCTCAACGCGCCGCAAGTGCTGACCAAAGCCCTGCTCGACAGCGGCACTCTGCACGACAACGGCCGCGTGGTGTTGCTGGCGTCCATCAGCGGGATTGCCGGTAATCGCGGGCAAACCAACTACGCCGCCAGCAAGGCCGGGCTGATCGGCCTGGCCCAGGCGTGGGCGCCGCTGCTGGGCGAGCGCGGCATCAGCATCAACGCGGTCGCGCCAGGCTTTATCGAAACCCAGATGACCGCGCACATTCCCTTCGCCCTGCGTGAAGCCGGGCGCCGCATGAGTTCTTTGGGCCAGGGTGGTTTGCCCCAGGACGTGGCCGAAGCCGTCGCCTGGCTCGGGCAGCCGGGTTCCGGGGCCGTCAGCGGCCAGGCGCTGCGCGTGTGTGGGCAAAGCCTGCTGGGAGCATGACTATGCAGTGGCAGACATTGGACAGCACCCCATTTCTGTTGCCGCTGTATGGGCGGGCGGCGCTCAAGCGCAAGATCAGCGGCAGCACCTTGCCTGAGGAAGGGTTGCGCTGCCACGTGCGCGTGAACCCCGAGAAAGTCGCGGCCTATCGCAAGGTCTGCGGGTTCGCCGACAGCCCGGTGCTGCCGGGCACTTACCCACATATCCTGGCGTTCGGTTTGCAGATGCAATTGCTCACCGACAAAAAATTCCCTTTTCCACTGCTAGGGCTGATTCACCTGAGTAATCGCATTCGTATCCATCGACCATTGGGTGGCGTGAATAATCTGCTGGTTGGCGTATACACGCACAATCTGCAGCCCCACGCCAAGGGGGCGACCTTTGACATTGTGACCACGGTCGAGGATGCGTTGGGGCTGTTGTGGGAAGCCGACAGCCGCATGCTGTGTCGCGGCGTGAAGCTGGACGGCGAAGCGCAAGAGGAGCCCTTATCCGTCTGCGGCAATGTCAGCGAACTGGCGCGCTGGAAAGCGCCCGCCGATATTGGCCGCCAATACGCGCGGGTGTCCGGCGACTACAACCCGATCCACCTGAGCGCACTGACGGCCAAGCTGTTCGGCTTTCCCCAGGCTATTGCTCACGGGCTATGGAATACCGCCCGAACATTGGCCGCGCTGAATGAGCACTTGCCCGCCGCCAATGTAGAAATAGCCGTCGAATTCAAAAAGCCGGTACGCCTGCCCAGTGAAGTTATTTTGCTCAGCAGTGCCGCAGGTTCCAGCGGCGAGTTGCAGTTGAACGGTGCCGCAGACATTCAACATATGCTTGGCAAGTGGCAGCCCATCGCCTGAAAAAACATATTAATTGTATATATACAACCTAAGTTATAGCGGACGCCCAGGCGTCCGTTTATTTATTCAAACCCATGATTTTTAATACATAAATATCTTGATACACCCCTCGATTATACCCTTCGTATTAGTCATTAAGACGACCATACCCTGGTGTATATAAATCGTTAATACCAAGTTGAGCGTTGCGCGAAAGAGTGCCCGGGTCTGTGATGACAACACGGACAAACGTATCGCTATCCCTAGAAATAACGAGCGTTTGAAAACAACCCAAGGTTGTACAGGTGCAAGGGAACTCAATCATGAAAACTCAAACTCAAGTAGTGCTTTGGAAAGCAAGTACCGCGCTGGCCCTGGTCATGGCGATGAGCCTCGGTGGCTGCAGCAGCGGTGGTGGCGGGCATCACAGCAGTGTGGCGGCATCTTCCCCTGATGCGGGTGCAGGCAGCGGCGCGGGTGGTGGAACCGGCGGTGGCACTGGCGGCGGCACAGATGGCGGATCCGGCGGTGGTACTGGCGGCGGCACCGGTGGCGGAACCGGCGGTGGCACTGGCGGCGGCACTGATGGCGGAACCGGCGGTGGCACTGGCGGCGGCACTGATGGCGGAACTGGCGGTGGGACTGGCGGCGGCACCGGTGGCGGAACCGGCGGTGGGACTGGCGGCGGCACCGGTGGCGGAACCGGCGGTGGGACTGGCGGCGGAACCGGCGGTGGGACTGGCGGCGGCACCGGTGGCGGTACAGGCGGTGGTACTGGCGGCGGAACCGGCGGTGGGACTGGCGGCGGCACCGGTGGCGGTACAGGCGGTGGTACTGGCGGCGGCACAGGTGGCGGCACCGGTTCGACCACTACACCTCTGGTTACCGGCCAGATCGCCGGCACCCTCGGCGGCACTGTCGGTAACGTAGGCGCAGCAGTCGGTGACCTCGGTTCGACCTTGAACAATGTGCCTATAGTCGGCACAACCGCAGGCGGCCTGGTTACGGCGACCGGCACTGCGGTCACCAGCATCGGTACTGGCGTCACCAGCGGCCTTGGTTCGCTGGGCACTAACAGCAACTCCCTGGGCATCACTGTCGCAGGTGTCGGTAATGGCGTCGCCGACCTGGGTACTGGTCTGTCGACCACCGGGAAATCGCTGTCGACCACCCTTGGCGGCGTGCCGGTAGTGGGCGGCTTGACCGGTGGCGTGGGCGGCACGGTAGGAGGTGTCGTGGATAAAGTCGGCCAGGCCGTCACCATGCTCGGCGATACCGTCAGCACAGCCAGCACCACTGGCCCGTTGGGTTCGTTGACTAACACAGTGGGTGGCAAAGTGCTGGTGCCTGTGGTGTCGCTGGTGGAAAACACTACCGGCAACCTCGGCAAGGCAACCGGCCTGGGCGCCCCTGTGAATGGGCTGCTGGATAAAGTCGGCAGCACCGTCACCGGCCTGGGCACCCAAGTCGCCAGTGCTGGCGGCACCGGCAACCCTGTGACCACCATCGTCGGCAGCGCGCTGACGGGCGTAGGCGGCACACTGGATAAATCCGGCGGCTATGTCGCTCCAGCCAGCGGCGCCGCAGCGCCCGGTATACCGGAGCTGGTCGGCGGCCTGGTGGCCAACGTGGGTAACGGCCTGAATGCCGGCAACACCAACGGCACTGTGAGTGCGGCAGGTGTGACCGGTGGCGCATTGGGCAACACGGTCGCCTCGCTCGGCACCGTTATCGGTGGCACTGGCGTCGCCAACACCGCCGCCACGGCGCCGGTGGCAGGCTTGGCCACTAACGTCGGCGCGGCGCTCAACCCAGTAACGTCCGGTGTAGCTAGCCTGACCCAAAACGTCGGCACCACGACAGGCCTCGGCGCGCCAGTGAACAGTGTGGTGACTCAAGTCGGCGGTGCGGTGAGCAGTCTCGGCACTAACCTGACTGCCGCCAATGCCAACCCAGTCACCAATGCGGTAGGTAGCACCGTCACCGCAGTCGGCAACACCGTAGGTTCGGTAGGTGGTTTGGTCACTGGCGGCACCAGCGGTACCGGCAGTGGTGGCCTGCTCGGCGGTCTCACCGTCGGCGCTGGCGCCGGCACCTCGGCCAACGGCAGCGCAAGCACAGGTACAAGCGGCGGTCTGGGCGGTTTGCTGAACGGCCTTACCGGCAAAAAATAAATTGCACCTGGCCGATTAGACGGCCTCCCCTACAGCGCCTACGCTTGGTTGAGACGAGAGACCCTTATAAGTCTCTCGTCTTTTTTATGGGCCGGTCTTCTCAAAAAAACCTCGCCCTCCCGAACCGCGTCCCAGAACCCGGCGGGCCCGTAACGCTGCTGCAGTTTGACCATGGAGTGTCCTATGCGCGTGTTGACGCCGTTGTTATTGCTCACCCTCAGTGCCTACGTTCAGGCCGAGACCCTTCCCAGTTTCCTCAACAGCAACGACACCATCCGCAACTTGCCGGTGCCCAACCTCCCCGCCGACGCTTATCGACCGGCCACACCCCAGACCCAGTTGCCGCAAGCGCCTGCCACCCAGAACCAGCCGTTGCAGATGGACACCAAAGTCACCATCCGCAAGCTGCAGATCGAGGGCGGTACGATCTACCCGCTGGACGAAACGGCCAAGGCCTATGCGCCGCTGATTGGCCGTGAGACCAACCTCGCGCAACTGATCGAAGCCACCCGCACGATCACGCGTCGCTACCAGCAGGACGGCTACCTGTTGTCCTACGCGTTCCTGCCGCAACAGACCTTCGAAAACGGCTTGGTACGCGTGGTATTGGTGGAGGGTTACATCAAGGATTACGAGCAAAGCGGCGACATCGGCTCAGTCTCGGCCTACGTCGACAAACTCGCTAACAAGCTGCTGGCCGAGCGCCCGCTCACGCGCAAGACGTTCGAGCGCTATACCACGCTGATGGGGCGTATCCCCGGCGTGACCCTGCAGGCGCAAGTGCCGCCGCCGGGCACCACCGATGGCGCCACGCACATGAAGATCGAAGCCTCGCGCAAGCCGTTCACCACCAGCATGAGCCTGGTCGACGACAACCGTAACGGTACGCAAGCGTTGCTTACCGCCACCAGCAATTCCCAGACGTCCATGGGCGAGCAGCTTTACGTCAGCGGCCTGTTCCCGCCGGGTGACGACAAAGAACATTACTACCGTGTGGGCTACAGCCAATTCATCAATGCCGAGGGCAGCCAGTTGATACTGGGTGCCGAACGTTACCGCGCCGATCCCAGAAGCAATATCCAGCTGGACGGAGGCTTCGAGCTCAAGCCGCACCAGTCGATCGACCGCTACACCATCGGCCTCAGCCACCCGCTGATTGCCTCGCCCAACGAATCGCTGACCCTGGCCACACGCCTGTATGCGGTGGACCAGACCACGCGCTATCAACTGGTGGGCTACCCCAACCGTTTCGACATCGAAAGCGACCTGCGCGCACTGGCATTTGAAGGCGACTGGCGCAAGTCCGACACCCGCCAGTTGCGCATCCTCAGCGCCGGGCTGTACCAAGGCATCAATGGCCTAGGCGCCAGAACCCACAGCGACCTGGGCACGGCAAAACCTGATCTGGACTTCTTCCGCCTGCGCCTGTCTGGGGTGCAGAGCGACAAGTTCTTCGACAACTGGCAAGGCGTGCTTTCGGGTGCGTTCTACTGGAGCGACGCCACCTTGCCCGACAGCGAGCGCGCCACCTTTGGCGGGCAGAACTTCGGCCGTGGCTACCCTGATGATCAAGCTTCGGGCGACAAGGGCTGGGGCGTGGCGTATGAGGTCAACTACAGCTTCAACCGCGCTGGCGACTGGGTGAAGATCCTGCAACCGTATGTGGTGCTTGACCGCGCCAAGACCTGGTTCAACGAACTGCCGGTAAAGGGCAACGACATGTCCTCGGCGGCCTTGGGCCTGCGCTTTGGCGATAACAAGTACTACAACATCGCCCTGGAAGCGGCCAAGCCGATGTCGGACATCGCCCTGGACAGCTTTAACCGGCGGCCGCGGTATACCTTGAGTTTCAGTTATCAGTTGTGAGGGTTGTGGGTGGCTGCGGGGCTGCGGGGCTGCGGAGTACATATCCGTTATTTGGGTGATGGCTGCTTATGGTTCCGCTCTTACAGCGGCTCACTTTTGGAAAGACCCAAAAGTAAGCAAAAGGTCTTCGCCCCAACACTCGGTGCCTCGCTTAGGCTCGGCATGCCCGCAATCCGACAGTGATTTGGGGGGCCGCCGCGATGGGCCATCCTTGGCCCAGCGCGGCTAAACCGGCATCCCTGCCGGTTTACCCCCCAAATCACTGTCAGATTCCGGCCATCGTGTTTAACGGGGCGATTTCAGATCAAGATCAAGATCACAAGCGCAGATCAAAAGACCGCTGACTTCGTCATCGAAAAGGATGTAAGGGCCAGAGCAACAGCAAGAGCAACAACAAGAGCAAGAGCAAGAGCAAGAGCAGAGCCATACTCGGTCAAAGGTGGGAGCTGGCTTGCCTGCGATGGCATCAACTGGGTGTGCCTGATGTACCGAGGTGTTTGCATCGCAGGCAAGCCAGCTCCCACAGAAAAGCAGTTCTTCAGTGTATTCAGATAGGCTTTTGCTTTGCACTTGATCTGGCTCTTGCTTCAACCACTCAGGTCGGCTTTCAGGCCGCCGTGCTGTAGATCTTGATCTTGATCTTGATCTGAGGCGCCCCGTTAACCACGATGGCCGAACGCAGGCTTGAATCCGTGGGTAACCCGGCAGGACGCCGGGTTAGCCGCGCTGGGCCAAGGATGGCCCATCGCGGCGGCCCACGGATTCAAGCCGGAGTGAGGGCACACCGAGCCTAAGCGAGGTGCCAAGTGGTGGGGCACAGACCTTTTGGTTACTTTTGGGGCGTTTGCCAAAAGTGACCCGCCGTAAGGGCGGAACCCTAAGCCGCCGTTACCGCAGCAACGGATATGTACTCAACACCCCCAGCTACAACCGAGACTTACGCAAAGGAAAAAGACTGTTAAGCGTATCAATCAAGCGCACCAGATAAATGGGCTTGCGAAACAAATCCAACACCTGCAACCGCAGCATGTCACTCACATCATCCATCTCCGCATGCCCAGACATCACAATCACCGGCAAATGCTGACGATCCGTGTGCTCACGCAAGCGCTTGATCAGCGAGATGCCACTCTCCTCAGGCATACGCAGGTCAGTGATAACCAGGGCAATGTCAGGATTCAGCGTCAGCTCTTGCAACGCGTAAGTCACAGAGGTAGCGGTAAAACAAACGAAGCCCTCGTTCTCCAGCGACTCCGCCAGTTCTACGAGGGCATCTTCTTCGTCGTCCACCAACAGGATTTGTTGACGCAAAGGTGCAGCTGCAGCATTCATGGGCACTACCTGATGTCATCAATCAAAACTGTCTGTACTCAACAGCAGTCTGCGCCAAACTCACGTCGTGGTAATCGCCGTCTGAATTTTGCCAAAGAACGTCGTAATCTGAGGCCCCAGCGTCGTCCCAGCCGCCAGTACCACCAACGCTACAATGGCCACAAGAATGAGATATTCAATTGCCGTTGCGCCGTCCTTGCGCCGAAAAAACACCTGCAGTTGCACATACAGTCTCACCAACAGATCAAGGACCATGTTACTTCTCCTCTGGCGACCCAACGCCATATCAAGGCTCTGCCCACGGAACTGAATAGTCATTACTTACGTTGTAGTAATGGCCGTCTGGATCTTGCCAAAGAATGTAGTGATCTTCGGCCCCAGGGTCGTCCCGGCTGCCAGTATCACCAATGCTACAATTGCCACGAGAATCAGATATTCAATCGCGGTCGCGCCTTCTTTGCGATGAAAAAGTAGCTGAAGTTGAACATGGAGTTTAATCAACAGTTCGAGGATCATCGTACTACTCCTATGGGCGACCAGACGCCCTAGCTCGGTGCTGCACAGTAATTGCCATGTGCCACCTGAGCATTGTCAACAAACCCCACCCTCACAACTGTAAGAACTGATTAATCACAAAGTAGTGGTCGTTTTGCTGGCGCCTGAATCCCTTGTTTTCAAGGCTATCAAGGGGTGCCACGAAGAAATCTTTCTGTCAGTAATGGCATTTTGTCCTAGCTGAACTACCTTCAAATAGCGAAATAGTTAGTTACTGTTCATAGCAGCCGAGTTGCGGAATTAGCCCGTTGGGATCGACGGGTTTTGGTGCAACAGGAAAAGGAGAGCCGTCATGAACACGCGTCTCAGCATGGTACTTGCCGGTGTGCTCTTGGTCGGTGCGCTGTTTGCCGGTTATTGGGGGTTGGTGCTCAGCCGCGAACCTGCCCCGGCGCCCCCACCGCCGCCCACCGCTCCGGTAGAAAAAGCCGTCGCCGTGGTCGAGGACCAGACCCGCCAATCGGTGGTGGTACTGGCCCACGATGTACCGCCCTTTATTGCCCTGACCGCCGCAGACCTGAGCATCGAAAAACTGCGCACAGCGCCAGCCGGCAGTATGACCAGTGTTGACCAGGCCATCGGCCGCACACCATGGCGCGCCTTGCAGGCCGGCACCTGGCTCAACGATGAGAGTTTCAGCCCGGGTGGCCCATTGGCCCGCATGATCCGCTCCAACGAACGCGCCCTCGCGGTTGCCGTCGATGAGGTGATTGGCGCTGCCGGCCAACTGAGCCCAGGCGACTATGTGGACGTGTTGCTGTACCTGCGCCAGGACGTCGCCAACGTCGAACAATCCGCTCAAGTGGTGATCCCTGCCATGCGCCTGCTCAGTGTCGGCGATCAAATGGGCCTGACCAACGACGGCGTTCCCGCTTCACCACCAGCAATGACCGCCGAAGAAAAAGCCCAGCGCCATGCGCCGTCGCGCACCGTGGTACTGGCCGTGCCTGAACAACTGCTGAGCCAACTGATGCTGGCCACCCAGGCCGGCACCTTGCGCCTGGCGGTGCGCAGCGCCGATGAACGCTTGCTGAGCCACTACTGGGCCGGTGAAAGCGATGCACCGGGCAAGCTGCAAAGCGCCAACCGCGACCTCTACCAATTCACCCAACTGGCCTTCGTACAGGCGCCCAAAAAAGTCGCCCAGGGTGGCCCCGCGCGCCGCACCGGTGTCGAAGTGATACGCGGCAATCAAGCAACCCAACAAACACCCGACTGAACAAGGATGCTGTGCATGAACCGACGTTTCGCACCGGTGTTCACGCTGAAAATCGCCTGTGCCCTGATGCTGTCGAACTTGTCTGTGGGGCTCGTTGCAGCCGCCCCGGGCAACTGCGGCAGCCTGGGCCAATTACCCGCAGCACTCTCGGTGGGCGAGGGCCTGCAACAGGAGCTGCAATCCCCTGTCGCCATCACACGCCTGGCCATTGGCGACCCGAAAATTGCCGACGTACACCTCAATGGTGACCGCGGTTTCCTGCTCACCGGCGTGGCCTCCGGCACCACCAGCCTGATGGTCTGGACCGCCTGTTCGAACACGCCGCGCCAGAGCATGGTGTTCGTCAAAGGCAAGGCTACCTCGGCATTGACCAGCCTGTCGCTGTCCCCGTCGGAAGACCCGACGCTGCCCAGCCAGGTGCAAACCGACATCCGTTTCGTCGAAGTCAGCCGCTCCAAACTCAAGGAAGCCAGCACCAAGATCCTCGGCATCGGCAGCAACTTTTTCCTTGGTAGCCCAAAATTGCTCTCGCCTACCGTCGACACGTTCAAGCTACCGGTGAGCACCACCAACTTCAATATCGGCTTTGGCGGCGGGCGGGTTTCTGCCCTGATCAATGCCCTGGAAAGCAGTGGTTTCGCCTACACCCTGGCACGCCCAAGCCTGGTGGCCATGAGCGGGCAAAGCGCGACGTTTCTGGCCGGCGGCGAAGTGCCGATCCCGGTGCCCAGCAGCGGCAGTAACAACATCTCGATCGAGTACAAAGAGTTCGGCATTCGCCTGACACTCACCCCGACCGTGATCGACCACAACCGCATTTCCCTCAAGGTAGCGCCGGAAGTCAGCGAGCTGGACTACACCAACGCCGTGGTCATCCAGAACATCCAGGTGCCGGCGCTGACCATCCGCCGCACCGACACCAGCGTGTCACTGGCCGACGGCGAAAGCTTCGTGATCAGCGGCCTGATCAGCAGCACCAACGTCACCAGCATCAGCAAGTTTCCAGGCCTGGGCGATATCCCGATTCTCGGTGCATTCTTTCGCGATTCCTCGGTTAACCGCCAGGACAAAGAGCTGCTGATGATCGTCACGCCGCACCTGGTGCAGCCGCTGGCCGCCAACGCCCAACTGCCGTCCTTGCCCGGCGAGAAGCTGCGCAACTACGACCCGAACTGGTACCGCCTGTACTTCCTGGAAAACGGCAATTTCGACCGACTCAATGGGTTGTCTCAATGAGCGATAGCCTGAGCCAGACGTTTCTGGCAATCACGCGCAACACCACCGACCTGGAATGGCTGCAGGGCGCGCTGGCACCGCTTGGCCAAGTGGTCAGCGCCGGCAGCGGCACCCTCGACGAGTTGCTGGCGCTGGTGGACGTGACCTTCGCCAACCTGGTGTTTGTCGGCCTCGACCGCGAACACGTGGTGGCCCAAAGCGCGCTGATCGAAGGCGCGCTGGAGGCCAAGCCGATGCTCGCCATCGTCGCCCTCGGCGATGGCATGGACAACCAGCTTGTACTCAATGCCATGCGCGCCGGTGCGCGTGACTTTGTCGCCTACGGCTCACGTTCCAGCGAAGTCGCCGGGCTGGTACGTCGCCTCAGTAAACGCCTGCCGCCGGTGACCACTAACACTCAACTGGGTGGCCTGACCGTGCTCTACGGCACCCAAAGCAATGCCGACGGCGCGCTGCTGGCCAGCCACTTGGCGCTGGTGGTGCAAAAGAGCGGCCAGCAAACCCTGTTGCTAGACCTGGGCCTGCCGCGCGGTGACAGCCTCACGTTGTTGGGGCTGGAAAGCTCGTTCAATTTCGGTGATGCCTTGCGCCACCTCAGGCGCCTGGACACCACCTTGATCAACAGCGCGTTCACTAGTGCTGAAGACGGCCTGCGCATCCTCGCCTACGCCGCCAGTGACGAACCCCTGGAACAGACCAGCGCCGCCGAGCTTTACATGCTGCTCAGTGCCTTGCGCCAGCACTTCCAGCACATCGTGGTGAACCTTGCCGGCCAGCCGGACAGCGAAGCGCTGCGCACCTTTGTCAGCCACTGCGACAAGCTGCTGTGGTGCACTGACCAGAGCGTGCTGGACTGCCGGCGCAACCTCGGCGTGTTGAACCAGTGGCGCGAAAAAGGCATGAAGCTGGAACACGCCAAGCTGTTGGTCGACCGCTACATCAAAGGCTGCGCGCCCGACGCCGATGCCCTGGGCAAAAGCTATGGGCTGGAGGTGATCGCGGTGCTGCCGTTGAGCCCGGAGGTGCGCCTGAACGCCAAGAACCAAGGGCAAACCCTGTTCACCCTGGCCCCGCGAGAAACTCTGACCCACAACTTAAAAACCCTGGGCGAGCGCCTGGCAAAGCGCTCCGAAGGCATGAAAAAACCCTCGCACACCTGGTTTGAGCGCTTGCTGAGAGCCGGCAAATGAACGGTGAAAAACTCTTCGGCTCACCCGCTCGCGGCGTCGGCGGCAATACTGACCACGACGGGCTCAAGCTGGTGCTGCATCGCTACATCATCGATGCCATCGAGGAGTCAGGCAAAAATTTGCTCGAGGGTTCACGCCCGCTGTTGGCGCAGTTTGTCATCGACAAAGTGGCCGAATACATCAACCGCATGCACTTGGCGATTTCCCGTTATGAGATGGAGCGCCTGGCCGAAGAGATCGTCGATGAACTGACCGGTTTCGGCCCGCTGGAAGTGTTGCTGCGCGACCCGTCCGTAACCGAAATCCTGGTCAACGGCCCGCACCGGGTATTTATCGAACGTGACGGTTTGCTGCATCAAAGCGACCTGCGCTTTATTGATTCACACCACGTTGAGCGCGTGATGCAACGCATCCTCGCCCCACTGGGGCGGCGCCTGGATGAGTCGTCGCCGATGGTCGATGCGCGTCTGCCGGATGGCAGCCGGGTCAATGCGATCATCCCGCCGATTGCCCTGGACGGGCCGTGCCTGTCGATTCGAAAGTTTCGCAAGGACATGCTTAAAAGCAGCGACCTGGTGGCGATGCAGACCATCGACCAGAACATCTTTGACTTCTTCCAGGAAGCCGTGGGCAAGCGCTGCAATATCCTGATCAGCGGCGGTACCGGCACCGGTAAAACCACGCTGCTGAATATTCTCAGCCAACTGATCAATCCCCATGAACGCCTGGTCACCATCGAAGACGTGGCCGAGCTGCAATTGGGCCACCCCCACGTGGTGCGCCTGGAAACCCGCCCGCCGAATGCCGAGGGCCACGGCGAGGTCAAGGCCAGCGACCTGATCCGCAACGCCCTGCGGATGCGCCCCGACCGCATCATCCTTGGCGAGATCCGTGGCGTGGAAGTGCTCGACGTACTTACCGCCATGAACACCGGCCACGACGGTTCCATGAGTACCGTACACGCCAACAACGCCGCCGATGCGCTGCTGCGCCTGGAAACCCTGGTGGGCCTGACCGGCCGTGTGGTGGCGGAAAAAACCCTGCGGCAAATGATCTGCGCGGCGCTCGATGTGGTGATCCAGTTGACCCGCTTGCCGGACGGGCGTCGCTGCGTCAGCGAAGTGGTCGAGGTGGTGGGTGTCCGTGAAGACGTGTACGTCACCAACACCCTGTTCCGTCATGACCGGCGCACCGGCTTCGGCTTCTTGCGCGAAGCGGTCAACCCGGCCGGCGATAAACTGCGCCGCGAACCGGCTTAGCCTTCAAAGGGACATGACCATGACCGGGGCCATTTTGCTACTCATCTGCCTGATCCTGATCGGCCTGTCGATCCGCTCCTTTCAGAACGGCCTGCGCCGTGCCCAGACCGAGCGGGTACTGAGCCGGCTCGCCGAGGGCCAGCCGCAGCTCAGCGAAGAAGCCAACCAGTGGAGTGGCGTGGAACGGATGTTCCTGCGCGCAGGCCTGGGCAAGCCCACGGACAGCCTGGGCCTGTGGCTGGCGATCTGGGCCTTGGGCGTGGCATTGGGGCTGCTGGTGGCCGGCTGGCTCGGCCTGCTGGTGATGCTGGTGCTGCCGCCGTTGCTGCTGCGCGTGTATATCGCCTGGCGCTACCAGCGACGCATCAAGCGCATGATCGAACAGCTGCCGCAATTGCTCGACCACACCGTGCGCAGCCTCAAGGCCGGGCGCACTCTGGCGGATTCGGTGCTGGGCGGCATCGAGATCACTGAAGACCCGTTGCAACAGGCCATGGGCCGTATCCGCCGTAACGTGCAGCTGGGCGTGAGCTTGCCGGAGTCGACCCACGACTTTGCCGAGTTCTACGAGCGTGATGAGTTTCGCCTGTTTGCGCTGGGCTTGAAGATCAACCATCGCTATGGCGGCAACGCCAGCGAACTGCTGGAAAACCTGATCAAGATGATCCGCGAGCGTGAGCAGGCCGCCCGCCAATTGCGCGCCCTGACCGGAGAAACCCGCGTGACCGCCTACGTGCTCGGCGCCCTGCCGATTTCGATGATCGGCTACTTCCTCGCGGTGAACCCGGCGTACCTGATGACCATGTGGAACGACGGCACCGGGCGCATCCTGTTGTTCGTGGCGCTGGGGATGCAGCTGCTGGGCTGCTTCACCTTGTGGCGCATGCTGCGGAGCGTATGAGATGGCTATCCCACTGCTGATCAGCGCCGTATTGCTCCTGGCCGCCCTGGTGCTGGTGCTGGCTAACCTGCTCAAACACCGGCGCGGCCAGCGCCTGGTCGCCCAGCGCTTGCAGGGCCAGATGGGGCGTGAACGCACGCTCAATTCATTGATGCGCCAATTGGGCAACAGCCCTATCGCGCAACGCTCGGTGAGCCTGGACAACGAGACCCAACTGTTGCTCAGCCGCGTCGGCTGGCGCCAGGCCAGCCAACGCTCCCTGTTCGCCGCCCTGCAGGTCGGCACGCCGCTAGTGGCGCTGGGCATGGTGCTGGTGGGCCAGGAGCTGCTGTTTCCCCACACGGCCTCGCCGTGGCTGGCGCCCGTGATCGGCCTGGGCATCGGTTACCTGCTACCCAAACGCATCCTGGCCAGGGCCGCCAAGGCGCGCCAACAGCGCATCTCCCGTGAGGTCTCGACCTTCATTCCGCTGCTGCGCATCCTGTTCGAGTCCGGCATGGCGGTTGAACAAGCGCTGCGCGTGCTGAGCATTGAAGCGCAGCGCCTGCTGCCGGACCTGACTTATGAACTGCGGCTGATCCTGACGCGTGTCGACTCCGGCCTGGAGCTGAGCGAAGAGCTGGGCAAGACCGCGCGGATGCTGGCCGTGGATGAATTCACCGACACCTGCACCATCCTCCAGCAACTGGTCCAGCAAGGAGGCGGCGCGATGAAATCGCTGCTGGCGCTCAAGCAATTGCTCGACGACCGCCGCCTCACGCGCATCCAGGAGTTCGTGTCGAAGATGTCGGCAAAGATGTCGGTGGTGATGATGGTGTTCCTGTTTCCCGCCCTGCTGATCGTGCTCGGGGGGCCGGCGTTCATTGGCATCTCCCGGGCTTTGAGTAACTTATGAGGACCGCCCGATGAAAGCCTTGATAGCCGGTTTGAGCCTGTTGCTGCTCGGGGGTTGCGCCACCAACGGCCAAACGCCGTGGGCGGCCCTGACGGCGGGCGGCAGTTGCCCCAAACCTGGATCGGACCAGGAGCTGGCGCTGAACCTGGCCGATGAAATGGCCGGCGACGGCAAGCTGCACGCCAGCCTGGCCAACCTGCAGAGCCTGCCGGCCAATTTGCCTCAGGTACGCCTGCGCCAGGCCAAGGCGTATCGCCTGCTCGGGCGTAGCGAGGCACAGCCGCTTTATCAAAGCCTGATCGGCACCTGCATGGCGGCTGAAGGCGAACACGGCCTGGGCCAGTTGGCCTCGGCCAAAGGCGACAACGGCCAAGCCATGGCGCACTTGCAACGCGCGGCCCGGTTGGCACCGACGGATGAAAAAATCCGCAATGACCTGGGCGTGGTGTACCTCAACCAACTGCGCCTGGAAGACGCACGCTTCGAGTTCATGACCGCCATGGAGCTCAAGCAGAGCGACCCGCTGGCGGCGATCAACCTGGTGACCCTGATGATCTATCAGGACAACTGGAAGCAGGCCGCGCAGGTGGCCAGCCAAATGAACCTGAGCCCTGAGCAGGTTACCGAGGCCCAGGCCCGCGCCGAGAAACTCAAAGGCGTCAGCGCTCCCGTCACCAAGGCCAAAGACCAGGTGGCGACCATGAGTGATGCCGCAAGCATTCCGAGGAATTGATCATGAAAATGCCTTATCTCACCAGCCTCGCCGTGCTGGCATTGCCCCTCAGCGTCATGGCCATCGAGCCCGGCCCGTCATCGCCGCAGCAGGCGGTGACCGAAAGCTGGCTGACCTTGCAGTCCAGCGGGAAAGCGGCCTCAAGCACCCAGCAAAAAGCCTCCGCCGCCGAGCGTGACCTGGCGGCGCAACGCTTGCTGGAAAGCTACAAGCACCCGATTCCGGAATACTTCGATCAGAAGGCGGGCGGGACAGCCCAGGGCGGTAGTTGATAGCAGGACGCGGAGCGTCCTGGGCGGCATTACCACGCAGAGCGTGGGAACGATCATTCAAGACACAAGCGGGCTTTCTGTGGCGAGCAAGCTTGCTTGCGCTGGGGTGCGAAGCGCCCCTAAAAAAGCCGGAGACTGCTGCGCAGTCAACGGGAGCAAGCTCCCTCGCCACAGCAAGCCCGCTCCCACTCAGTGGGCGGTGACTCGCTGGCGCATCGCCGAGTTGTTAGGCGACAACGCCAGCGCCAACTGCGTGCGGTTATGCATGTGCGTCAGGCGCAACACCTGGGACACATACAGCTTCACGGTGTTCTCGGTAATGCCTAGCTCACAGGCAATCTGATAATTGGTCTGCCCCTTGCCCACCAGCCGCGCAACATCCAACTGACGTGGCGACAGCTGGTTGAAGATCGCCGGAATCTCCACCGGCCCGGCCTCCTCTGCAGACGCCTCGTCACTCTCATGCCCTGGCGGACTACGGCGCGCTTTGTCGAGGTCCTGGTACAGGTCGTTGATGGACTCGGAAAGAAATTGCAGCTTCTGGTTCAAGTGCCCCAGTTGCAGCTCTTTCTTGCGCTCCTCCAACGCCGCTTCCTGGCGCTGCAAGCCTTCGAGCAGCTCATCGAGGTTGATTGGCTTCTGGTAGTAATCCGCGATCCCCGCACGCAGCGCCTTGATCACATCCTGCTTGTCCGCGCGACCGGTCAACATGATCGCCTCAAAGGCGCGCTGCTTGCCCGCAACCTTCTGCAGGGCCTGGACCAACTCGATGCCGTCCATGTCCGGCATATGCAGATCGCACAGCACCAGGCCAATGTCGGCGTCTTCGGTAAAACGCTTCAAGGCCTGCTGGCTGGATTCACACGGGACACAGCGGAAACCGCTGCTTTCAAGAAATTCACAGAGCTCTTCCACAATCAGCGGTTGATCGTCGACCACGAGCACTTTTACAGCAGAGGTAAGCTTGTTCACGCGCTACTCCATGCATTGCAAGCCAAAAGTTTGACTAATCCTTCACCACGAATATTCCTGTACAACCACGTATTAAACGTAGACGTACTTTCTGACTATGTACATAGCGTTAATACCCTAAGGCGATTAATGGATCCAAAACCAGGTGGCGGCAAAACCCACCAGTAAAAACGGCGCAAACGGCAGTTTTCTTGACGGATCCGGCGCCAGATAACCCAGATGGTTTTTAACCCCTTGACTCATAAGCGGCCAAAGCTTTGGCGCTGACAAAAGCCACAGCAGATTGGCGATCGCGGCCCCCACAAAGGCCCCCAGCAAGTAGTCGGCATTGGAGGCCAGCGCCAAGGCCGCGAGCAGCTTCACATCGCCGGCGCCCAGGCGGCCCAGGGCGTAACCGGGCAAGGTCAACAGCAGCGCCAGGAAAAACGCCCACAGCCCCTGCCCGACGGAAGCGCCAAGCCAGGTGTTGCCCGTCCACACGAGGTAGATCAACGCCAGCAACGCCGCGCCCAGCGTCAGGCGATTGGCGAGCAAGCGCTGGCGAACGTCCTGTACGGCACATAGCCCCAACCACAAAAGCACCACTGCGCTATGGATCACGTAAAAAACATCCCTTTTCGCCGATTGATTCTATGCTGATATCAAGTAGTAGCCGTCAGGGTAGACGCGGTGATGAAAACAAGCCTCCCGGATAAGCAAAAAGGCGCGGCAGCCATCGAGTTCATTGCCGTGTTCGTGATTTTTTTTGCCGTGTTCTACGGCACGGTCAGCTATAGCCTGCCGCTGCTGCTGTTGCAGTCGTTCAACCAGGCCACCGCCGAAGCCGTGCGCCTGAGCGTAGGGCTGGACCCGAATATGCAAGGCTACCCCGCCGCCGTACAGGCCACTGCCAAAACGGCGGTCGCCAACCGTTTGGGGTGGATTCCCAACGCCTACAAATTCGACGCTTCCACCCAAGTCACCACCACCTTCACCAGCGGGCTGTTGTCGGTGCAGATCAACTACCCGTCGGCCAACCTCCAGGCGGTGCTGCCCTTTATTGTCCTGCCGGGCATCGGCACCGTGCCGCAGCTACCGGCAATTCTGCAGGCCCAGTCGAGCCTGCAGTTTTGACTTCGGGGGACACGCTGTTCGGGCGCCTGCTCGGTCGCAATGGCGCGCTGGAAATCGACACGCCCGCGCCGCCGTCTGCCGGGTTGCACGTACACCTGGATAACCAAGGCCGCGTGCTCGACCTCAGCGGCACGTTGCGCCCACAGTTGCCGCCACTGGTTAACTCGCCGCGCTTGCAAGAGCTGCTGAGTGCCCGCAGCGCCGTAACGGTTGAAGGCGTGCCCGTCGACTGGCAGCGCCACAGCCTCGACCTGGATTTTCACGCGGTCGCGGGGCAAATCCTGCACACCCGCGGCACGCTTCAACCCTACGACAATGGCTGGCTGCTGCATGCTGTAGACATCGGCGATTTACTCGGCGGCCGGCAATTGGCCGAGCAGCGCGAACAGAACCACCAATTGACCAGCCGCGTCAGTGAGCAACTGCGCGTGTGCAGCCTCAGCCGTCTGCCCGAGGTGTTCAACGAACAGTTAAGCAGCGTGGCGCAGCGCTGGCGTATCCCGTGTGTGGCCCTGGCGCTGCTCGATCAGGAAGACCAGGGTTGGATGATCTACAGCCAGTACGCCAACCATGATGCACCGTTGTTCTGGCACACTGGCCAACGTCTTGGGACCTGCCTGGACAGCCTCAACGGCACCACGCCGCTGAGCCTGCAAGCACCTTATGGGCGCGGCGAGCACCCGCGCTTGCACAGTATTTTCGGCAATGCCGATGGGTTCCTTGTGCCCTATCGCGATGGCCAAGGCATCGCCGCATGGCTGTTGTGCGGTGCCTACAGCGGCCAACTGCACAGCAATGACCGCGACTGGCTGAACCTTGCCGCCGCCCTCGCCGCCCCACTGCTCAGCCGCCTGCGCGAACACCGTCACCATCAACAACTCGAGCGCCAGGAAGCGTTGCAAGGCCTGCTGGGCACGGGCTGGTTTGAGCTGTTGCCCGCCAGCGGCGAAATCCAGCTCGCCCCACAACTGATGCGCAACCTCGACCCGGAAGACGGCCCAACCCGGCAACCCCTCGAAGCGTGGCTGAACCACATTCACCCCGCCGACCGCCAGGAACTGCACAGCCGTCTACGCGACCTGCAAACCCTCGGCAAACCCTTGCTCGCCAGCGCGCGCCTCAACCGTGGCGACAGCGTCGCGCCGACCTGGTATCGCGTGCAGGGCCAGGTGCTGGGCGCCGGTGAACAGCGGCGCTGGGTCGGCTTTATGCTCGACATCAGCGACATCCAGAACCAGCAGCTGCAAGCCGACGCCGCCCGCGCCCGCCTGGACAACCTGATCGCCAGCTCACCGGCGGTGATCTATGTGCAGCGCTATGTGAACGGCGCACTGCAGCCGGTGTTTTTCAGTCACAGCCTGCTGCCCCTGCTCGGTCGCACCCTCGCCGAATGCACCCACGACAGCCTGGTGCAATGGGTACACCCGGACGACCGCGACCTGTACTTCCAGCGCACCCGTCAACTGCTGCGCGAAGGCAGCGTGCGCAGCCGTTATCGCGTGCAAGACGCACACGGGGATTACCACTGGTTGCTCGACGAAGCCAAGCTGTTGCGCGACGACCTGGGCGTGCCGGTGGAAGCCGTCGGCCTGTGGCTGGATGTGACCGAGGCGACCTTGGCCGCGCAGCAGATCAAGGACAGTGAGGAGCGCTATCGCATCCTCCTCGAAGACTCCCCGGCGATGATCTGTCGCTACCGCCCGAACCTGACCCTGACGTTCGGCAACACGCCGCTGGCCAATTACCTGGAGTGCCTGCCCGCACAATTGCGCGGCATGAACCTGGGTGAATGGCTGTCGACCGAACAGCGCGAGGCGTTTGTGCAGCGCATCCACCAGCTGACACCGGAGTTCCCGGTGAGCACGGCCGAAATCAGCCTGCAACTGCCCGGCCGCGAACACGCCTGGTGGGTGTGGTCGGACCGAGGCGTCTTCGATGACCACGGCACCCTGGTCGAAGTGCAGGCCGTGGGCCGCGATAACACCGAAGTGCGGCGCTCCCAGCAGCAACTCACGCAAAGCGCGAAAATGGCCACCCTCGGTGAAATGGCCACGGGCCTGGCCCATGAGATCAACCAGCCGCTGAATGTGATGCGCATGGCCATCGTCAATGTGCTCAAGCGCCTGAGCAATGGCGACGTACAGATCGATTACCTGACCGAAAAACTCCAGCGCATCGACGCCCAGGTGCAGCGTGCGGCGCGGGTGGTCGACCATATGCGTGTGTTCGGCCGCCGCTCAGAGGTCGAGCAGCAACCTTTCGACCCGGCGCAGGCGTTGGAGGGCACCTTGTCGTTGCTCAGTGAAGGTCTGCGTGGCAAAGGCGTTGAAGTGCGCCTGACCCAGGCGGATATCCCGGTGCAGGTCAAAGGCTACGTCGACCAGCTTGAGCAAGTGCTGATAAACCTGATGGTCAACGCCCGCGATGCGCTGTTGAGCCAGCGCGAAAAGAACCCCGAGCTGCGCCCATGGATTGCCCTGCACACCGAACACGACAGCCGCCACGTGCGCATCTGGGTCGAAGACAACGGCGGCGGCATCGACCCACGCTTGCTGGAGCGCATCTTCGAGCCGTTCTTTACCACCAAGCCGATTGGCGTGGGCACCGGGTTGGGCTTGTCGGTGAGTTACGGCATCGTCGAAAACATGGGCGGACGCCTGAGCGTCAGCAACGGCGAACACGGCGCACGGTTCTGCGTGGAACTGCCCAGGGCCACCGACGTTTAAATCACCAGGTAAGCTTCGCCGGTCTGGCCGCAGGTGAGGTTGGCGCCGACGTTCACATTCACCAGGCTGATACCCAGCATGCTCAGCAAGTTGTTGAGGATCGGGTTTAGCAGCGGGCCGAGCACGCCATCTACCACCGGCGTGACGATGGCGCTGACGCCACTGAGCAGCGCTGTGACCGTAGGCGCGAGAATGCCCAACGGGCTTCCTCCAGACGGTTGGTAAGCCGTGATGCCCACGCCGTTGAGCGTGGTCGAAAGGCTGCTCACCACATTGGTGGCAGGTGTCGCGGCCTGATAGGTCGGCGCAAGACCCACGTTCGGCGGCGTGGCAAACGGCGTGGTACTAGAGAACACCAGGGTTTGATTGCTCTGCGCAATCGGACTGACCACCTTGATCGCGATGCCACCACCGGCAAACGGCACGCGCGGGTCACAGCTGCCGATGCCGAGTATCTTGTGGCAGGTCTGGGTACCAATATCAATCAGGGGTAACGGCGCTACCGTCATCGGCAAGGTGGTGGAAAACGCATTGGTAATACTGCCCACATTCAGCGACGCCAGCGACGTGGTGGTGTAGGCGGTGAGGCTCTTGGTGCCGGCGTTGCCGGTGGGGCAGCTGTAGGCAGTGACGTAACTGCTCGCGGCCCCGGCATCCAGTACGATGTTAATCGGCAGGTTGCCGGGTAGCACCAGCAAATCCGCCTGCTGGCAACCGGCGCCCAGCAAGCACAAGGCCGAGTTGATCGTGCTCACCAGGTTCAGGTTCAGCAGGCTGCCGAGCACCGGCGTCAGTGGCCCCAACAAGTCGTTTACCGCCGTGTTCAGCCCCGACAACGCACTTAATACCGGCAAGCTCACGGTCACTTCAGTGCGCACCTGGGCGGTACGTACGTAAATTTTATTTGGCCCTGTAGGGTTGGCCGCCGCCAGCACCGGGTTGCCGATGGCCGACAACTGCGGCGGTTCGATCACTTTGACCTGGGTAGTGATATTGGCCAGCCCCAGCACACTAATGGGCAAGGTCGCCGCCGCCGCGCTCTGGCTATTGGACAGTTGCACCACGCCCTGGATCAGCTGGAACACCTGCAGGTTGGCATTCAGCGCCGCAGCGGTGGTGCCGGTCTGCAGTTGCAGGATCTGCCCGACGGTCAACGGTGCCTGGTTGATCGCGGCAATTTGCAAGTTGCCCAGGGCGGTGATCACGTCCGCCGTTGCACCGTTGGCGGTCAGCACGGTGACTGCGGCCTGGATCAACTGTGAGGCAGTCACGTTGGTATTGAGCAACTGGGTGTAGTTACCGGCGGCCACGTTGAGGTTGACCGCCAGTTGGTTGAGGTAACTGAGCAGGTTGATATTGGTATTGAGCAAGCCATTCCACCCGGCGACCGTCAGGTTGACGTTGCCGCCGAGCAAGCCACTGAACAGCGGGTTCAACAGGCTGGCACTCGCCGTGTTGACGCTGGCCAGGGTGCTGTTGATGGTCAGCTGGGCCGAAGGTGGCGTGGGCACCGCCGCTACGGCGGTCGCGGTCAATACGGTATTGATGCTCACCGGATTGCCGGAGAATAACGCCCAAACCCCGGCGGCCACGCTGGTGGTCACGGTTTTGCTCACCACCACTTGAATCGCCGATGACACTGCAGGGTTGGCACTGAACATGCGCCGGCCCGACGCGCCGGTGGTCACGGTGCCGCATTGGGTCACCAGGGTATTGCCGCTACCCACCACAAAATGATTGCGCGCCACACTCTGCCCGGCAAACGCCGCCGCGCTCAAACCGCTCAGGCACGTGCCGCTGCGGCTCACCGCTTCCAGCGCCGCCGTGTCTGCCACGCCTTGCAGCTTGCGCTTCTCCAGGTACAGGCGGCCGCTGTCGATCATCAGCAATGTAAAGGCCAGCGCCACCGCCAACACGCCGGCGGCCATCAGGCCGATTGCGCCACGTTGCCTGGAACCAAGTCGGGGAGACATCGAGCACTCCTGTGCCGGCGAGTTGCCGAGCGCTTACTCTCCTGGGATGCAATTGAGTGTAGACAAGGGCTGGGGTGGTGAAGATCAAAAATGTGGGAGCGGGCTGCCCGCGATGGCCATCGATATCTATACAACCGGTTAGTGGCAAGTGGGCTGTTGTGGCGAGCAGGCTTGTCCTGCGTTGGGCTGCGAAGCGGCCCCAGTATGGGCACTGCAGTTTTCCTGAAAGAACTCAGCGTCCGGGTTTGGGGCTGCTTCGCAGCCCAACGCAGGACAAGCCTGCTCGCCACAGGAGAAATTGGCTGCCTTCAAACGTTGTGTAGATACCTGTGCCACGATGGCGGTGGATCAGTCAATGCATCGGTGACTGACAGATCGCTATCGCAGGCAAGCCCGCTCCCACAGGGTTTGGCGGTGGTCTCTTAGTGCGGTGGGTAGTTGGAGAGGATCTTGGTTACCGTACTGCGAATGGCATCGCTGCGATCCTGCGGGTTCGGCGTGCTGGCCATCATCTGCTCGTCGCTGCCACGCCACACCAGTTTGCCGTCCTTGCCGTCGAGCAGGTCGATCTGGATGGTCGCCACTTTGTAGGTGATGTTGCGCGTTTCGTTGTACATCGGCGCGCCCCAGTAGCCATTCCACGGGCCGCCCCAGGCGCCGCCGTAGTTGGTGGTGACTTGCTGCTGGCGGTCTTCGACGATCAGATAGGCCTGCACATTCAGGTCGGCCCTGGTGCCTGCAGCGGCGGGGCGCAGGCCGCGCTGGTCGAGTTGCTCACCCACGGCCTGGCGAATGCGTTGCTCGGTGAGGTCGCTCTTGATCCGTGGATCATCCGGGCGGTATTGCAGGGCCGGGTCTTTCCAGGCCCAGTTGCGGTAGGCGCCAAAATCGCGGCTGGCATCAAAGTCATGGTTGACTTGGCTGGTCTGGCAGCCACTCAACAGGACCACTACAGCAAGAGCAGCAAGGCGACGAAGCATGGGTGTTCTCCAAAAGACGGAATAAGCCTGAGATGAGAATAGCTGCTAACTGGGCGGATAAGCGCTCATTGCCTTTTGCATCGCTTCACGCAATGCATCAGCGCGCTCGCTCAGACTGCCCTGGCTGGTGGTTTCGGCACTGGTGCTCCATACCGGCTGGCGCGTGCGGGCATCGAACAGGCTGACGCGTGCTACCGCAACCGTCACTTCATAGGTGCGCACCACCGGCACCGTGTTGTACATGCCGTAACCGTTGCCATAGCGGTTATAGCCGCCGTAGCCGTAGCCATAGTCGTCCTGCACCTGGCGCAAGCGTTTTTCCAGGCGCACATCGGCGGTCACCAACAGGTCGGGGGCGCGGTTGTCATGCAAGGGGCGCAAGCCGCGCTGGTCGAGGGCGCCGCTGACCGCTTCGGCGATTTGCGCCGAATCCGCCCAGGCCGTGCCCGCGGGCAGTTGGCCGTTGAGCCAGCCCCAACTACGGTAGGCACCATAGTCGCGCACCGGCGCCGGGTAGGCGCTGGCATCAAAGGTATTCGCCGCCTGGGCCGGAGCCGGCGGCATCGGGGCCGAGGCGGCCACGTAGGGGTTGGGCGTGGAGCAAGCGCCCAAGCCCATCGATAACAGGATCAAACAGAGACGACGCATTTCGACCTCCGCAGACTGGGCCGCTTAAACCGGACGGCAGATCCAGTGCAAATAACGCCCAAGTCCGGCAAAGCTTGGGTGACGACGGTGAGCGAGTTCCATCTCCAACAAGTCCTGCAGATTGGCGCGAGCCTGGAACTCCATCGGCATATAGTCGTGGAACACCCGCACGCCGCTTTGGCTTTCGACCTGCCAAAGCCCTTCGAGTTGCGCCGCCAGTTCCCGTGGGTCGAGCGGTTGTTGCGGGGTAAGACTTTGCTTCTCGCCGGCCATGTCGTTCTTGCGCATTTTGCGGAAGTGGCCTTTGAGCAGGTTGCGGTAAATCAGCGCATCGCGGTTGTAGAACGCCAGCGACAACCAGCCGCCGGGCACCGTGAGCTGGTGCAGCACCGGCAGGATCGCGTGCGGTTCGGCCAGCCATTCGAGCACGGCGTGACACAGGACCAGGTCGTAGGGCTCGGTGAGTTGGCCGAGCAATTGCTGCCAGGGCGCATGGATAAAAGTCGCGGTCTGCCCGGCGTCGGCAAACCGCTGACGGGCGCCTTCAAGCATCGGCTCGGCGGGCTCGGCCAGGGTTACTTGATGGCCGCGCTCGGCCAGCCACAGCGACATATGCCCCAGGCCGGAGCCGATATCCAGCACGCGCAAAGGGCGCTCGGGCAAGGCTTCAGTCAGGTCGGCCTGCAACACCGCCAGGCGGATCGCGCCTTTGGCGCCACCGTAGATCTTTTCGGCAAAGCGCGTGGCCAACTGGTCGAAGTGACGGTCACTCATGGGCAAACCGCCGTTCGCTGTCGGCCAGTTTGGCGCGTACCACTTCGTTCATGTCCAGGCCCAGCTCACTGCACAGCAACAGCAGGTACAGCACGATATCGCCAACTTCCTGCCCGGCGTGGGCGAGTTTGTCCGCCGGCAGTTGGCGTGACTGGTCTTCGGTCAGCCACTGGAAGATTTCCACCAGCTCGGACATTTCCACACTGGCGGCCATGGCCAGGTTTTTAGGGCTGTGGAACGGCTTCCAGTCGTTGGTATCGCGAATACGGTGCAAGCGTTCGGTGAGGTGTTCGAGGTTCATGCGGGGGCTCCTGAAGGTGTATAGCTTCGGGCGGATGCTGGGCGAAGGCAAGTGAATCCCTGTAACGCGTAAACCTCTATGCTAAAAGGGAACTCGCTTGGTGTAATAACGACCAAAGGCTCAGCGACGCCCACCTCTTCATCAGGACACACACATGCAGGTAGAAAGCTTTTTCGGATGGTTGGGCCAGGCACTGGGTTCCGTCATCCGCTTTATTGTCGACGGGCTCAGCGGGTTGTTCGGCGCCTTGACCCACGCGGGCGGCAACTTTATTGAAGGGCTGTCACGCACATTGGGCATGGACACTTCGATCATCAGCATTGCCGCCCTGATCATCGGCTTGATGTTGCTGTACTCGGCGGTGCGTGCGTTTATGCGCGCCTCGATCATTATGGGGATTATCTGGCTGATGCTGGGCTTGTGGTTGCTCAGTTGGGTTGTGCATTAATACTTGAAAACACTCACCCTGCTGACCGATTGGCGCGACCGCCCCACCCATCGCCGCGTCTGGGCATTGGCTGCGCCGATGATTTTGTCGAACATCTCGGTGCCGCTGGTAGCCTTGGTGGACAGCATGGTCATCGGCCACCTGCCCCATGCCCATCAACTCGGTGCTGTGGCCGTGGGCGCCAGCCTGTACACCTTCCTGGCCTGGGCCATGGGCTTTCTGCGCATGGGCTCCACCGGGTTTGCCGCGCAAGCCGCCGGGCGCGGGGATGGCGCGGCGCTCAGGCAAATCCTGCTGCAAGGTTTGTTACTGGCGCTGGGGCTGGCGATGCTGCTGGGCACGGTGGGCATTCCACTGAGCCATCTGGCCCTGGAGTGGATGCAGCCCTCGCCCGAGCTGAACCAACTGACCCGCGATTTTTTCCACACCCGCTTGTTCGGCCTGCCCGCCGCGCTGGCCAGCTATGCCTTGGTCGGCTGGTTCCTCGGCACGCAAAATGCGCGTGCGCCGCTGGCGATTCTGCTGACCACCAACCTCGTCAACATCGCCTTGAACCTGTGGTTTGTACTCGGCCTGGACTGGGGTGTGGTCGGCTCCGCACGCGCCTCCGTTATCGCCGAATGGACGGGCGCCCTGCTCGGCCTGGCCCTCACGCAAAAAGCCTTGCGTGCGTACCCCGGGCATATCGCCTGGGCCGCTTTGAAGCGGTGGCAAAGCTGGCGGCCACTGCTGGCGGTGAACCGCGATATCTTCATTCGCAGCCTGGCCTTGCAGTCGGTGTTTTTCATGATCACTGTGCAAGGCGCACGTCTTGGGGATGCGACAGTGGCAGCGAACGCGTTGCTGCTTAATGGGTTATTGCTCACGGCCCACGCTCTGGACGGGCTCGCCCACGCGGTGGAAGCCTTGTGTGGGCATGCTATCGGTGCTCACGACCGCCAGGCCCTGCGCCGCTCGCTGGTGGTCGCCTGCGGCTGGTCACTGATCGCCAGCGTGGGTTTCGCGCTGCTATTCACCTTTGCCGGGCACCTGTTTATCGCCATGCAAACCGATATCCCCAGCGTGCGCGAAACCGCCGACATCTACCTGCCTTACCTGGCCGTACTGCCGTTGATCGCGGTGTGGAGCTACCTGCTGGACGGCCTGTTCATCGGCGCCACCCGCGCGCGGGAAATGCGTAACGGCATGCTGTTGACGGTGGTGATATTGCTGCCGTTCGCGTGGTTGTTGCAGGGGTTCGGCAACCACGGGCTGTGGATAAGTTTCCTGTTGTTCATGGCCCTGCGCAGCCTCACGCTGTGGGCAATCGCTTGGCGGCTGAACAAACGTAATCAATGGTTAGGGTAGTTCGACCTGTCAGTTCTCACAGGTTACAACGCTGACGTTCCGGCGTTGAATGGAGATCGCCCCTGAAGAGCCTTCAGCTTCAGGCTGCGATCTCAATTCAACTCAAGGAAGACCCCACATGAGCAACAACACCTACTTGGTTATCGGCGCGTTGATAGTGGTCGTGTTGATCGCCGTCGCCGCTATCCGCACGTCCAGGAAGAAAAAAGCCAAGCCCCCTGCCGAAGTCGTCGCCGAACCGCCCATTCAGGTTGCACCCGTCACTGCGGACACCGGCGAATGGACACTCAAACTGGATGACGCTCCATCAACACTCCCAGCGCAGCCCGCCCTCCAGAAAGGCGTGGAGGTTTGGAATCAAACGGATTTCCAGGTTTTCGTGACGCAACAAGGTATAAGAGCGACGCTGCCACCCCAAGGTCGAACACTGATGGGCAATGGCCCCAGCCTGACCGTCAGTCCTTCAGCGCAAAACACGCTGCAGTCTGTCACGTTGGAGGAAACCAATCCCGAAAGCTCAACCCTGTACACCCTGGTTGTCCGGTAAAGCCAGCCTCACTGGCCAGGGGTGGAGCGGATAAAAGCCGTGACCCGATCCAGTACCGGCGCCAGCCAGCGCAACGGCTTGGCAATGGACGCTACTAATGTCGCGTGGCTGGTCCGGGTGAAATAAAACGCCTCGACTGGCACACCCGCTTCACGCAGCTTGTTAGCCAACCCGCCCGTATTGCGCGTGGGGTTGACCAGCGTGTCGCTCACCGAGGCGATCAACAGGCTTGGTGGAGCGTCGTGACTGACGTGGTTGATGGGCTGGGAATCGGGCGGCGAGTCCGGGAAGAAAAACACGGGGCGCACATCGCGGTTTTCAATCGGCAGGAAGTCATAAGGCCCGGCCAGGCCGATCCAACCCTTGAGCATCGAGGGTGACAGGTTCACTTCTTTGAGCCAACGCGCATCCAGCGCCAGCATCGAGGCGTTGTACGCGCCGGAGCTATGGCCCATCAGGTAAAGCTGCTTGGGGTCGGCGCCATATTCGGCGATGTGCTGATGAGTCCAGGCCACCGCTTGGGCGCCGTCCTGGAGAAAAGCGGGGTAACGCACTTGCGGGTAGAGCCGATAGTCCGCTATGACCACCACAATGCCGCGTGAAGCCAGGGCTTCGCCGACGAAACCGTAGTCATCCTTGGAGCCGCTGTTCCAGCTGCCACCGTAGAAAAACACCACGACAGGGGCGTTGGGCAAGGCAGTGACGGGACGGTAAATATCGAGTTTCTGGCGCGGGTCGGGGCCGTAGGCAATGGAGGAGGTTTTGGTGAACGTGCTGGAAGGGGTCAGTGCGTTGAGCACTTTGATCGGCGAGCAGGCCGAGAGGAATGCGGCGATTGCCAGGGTTAATGCTTGCAGCCATTTGCTCGACATCGTTCAGACCTCACACAGAAGGTACGACCAAACGAAAATCCAAATGTGGGGGCGGGCTTGCCTGCGATGGCGGTGTGTCAGCCCTGAATGTGCGGACTGATACACCGCTATCGCGGGCAAGCCCGCTCCACACTGGATCTCTGTTACTTGAAGATCTTGGTGGGAGCAGTGTACTTACGAGGACAGGTAGGACGAGCGCGTCAGGCCCAGACGCAACGCATCCAGGAACTGCGTACGCTCGCTGGCACTGATCTTCGCGCTGGCGCATTTGTCACGGTAGTGAGTCATCAACTCCTCCGGCGACAAGTGCACGTAGCGCAGCATGTCTTCGATGGTGTCGTGGGTCTCGATCCCGGCGCTGTACACCGAACCGTCTTCACGCTGGTAGATGTTCACCGAGTCGGTGTCACCGAACAGGTTGTGCATGTCACCGAGAATTTCTTGATAGGCGCCCACCAGGAAGATGCCCAGCAAGTAGTCTTCGCCTTCGTTCAAACCGTGTACCGGCAAGCTGGTCTCGATGCTCTGCTCGTCGACATATTGCTTGATCTTGCCGTCGGAGTCGCAGGTCAGGTCTTGCAGCACGGCGCGGCGCAGCGGCTCTTCGTCGAGACGGTGCAGCGGCAGAATCGGCAACACCTGGCCGATGGCCCAGGTGTCGGGCAGGCTCTGGAACACCGAGAAGTTGCAGATGTACTTGTCGGCGAGCTTGTCGTTGAGCTCGTCCAGCACTTGGCGGTGCGAGCGCTGGCGGGCTTTGAGCGAGTTGTGCAGGCGGCGGCACACAGCGAAGTAGCACTGTTCAGCCAGGGCTTTTTCCGCCAGGGTCAGCTTGCCATCGGCGTACTGGGTGGCCACGTCGCTCATGTAGTGGGTGGCGCGCCAGTAAGTCTCGGTGACCATCTCGATGTCGGTAGGACCTAACAGGTCGACCAGCCATTGCACGGTTTCCGGCAGGCTTTCCTTGTTCTCAATCTGCGGGATTTCGTCGTTGTGCTTTTCAACGTCGGTAACCTGCACCACCAGCATGGCGTGGTGGGCGGTCAGGGAGCGGCCGCTTTCGGAGAAGATATGCGGGTGCGGCAGGCTCTGCGCATCGCAGAACTCCTTGAGCATGCCCACAACCACACCGGCGTAATCGTCCATGTCGTAGTTGATCGAGCTGGCGTTACGCGAGTGCGTGCCGTCGTAGTCCACGCCCAAGCCGCCGCCCACGTCGATGTGGTCGACCGGCAGGCCGAGGTTGCGCAGTTCGCCGTAGTAACGAATGGCTTCCTTGAACCCGTGCTGGTAGTCGGCCAGGTTGGCGATCTGCGAACCCATATGAAAGTGCAGCAGGCGGATGCCCTGGTCCAGGCCGGCGGCGCGGAAGCGCTCGACCACCGACAGCAATTGCGCCGCCGACAAACCAAACTTGGACTTCTCGCCACCGGTGTCTGCCCATTTGCTCGACGCCAGCGACGACAAACGCACACGCAGGCCAACCTGCGGCTTGACCTTAAGAGCCGCGGCCTCTTCGATCACCAGGCCGACTTCGGATTCTTTCTCGATCACGATAAACACATTGTGGCCGAGCTTCTGGCCCATCAGCGCCAGGCGGATGAACTCACGGTCTTTGTAACCGTTGCAGACGATGGTGCCGCCCTTCGGCGCCAGGGCCAGCACGGCCAGCAGTTCGGGCTTGGAACCGGCTTCCAGGCCGATCGACACGTTCTGGGTGGCGATGATGTTCTCGATCACCGCTTCCTGCTGGTTCACCTTGATCGGGTACAGCGCGGTGTACTTGCTCTGGTATTCCAGGCGCTCGATGTTCGCATCGAACGCGCCGGTCAGTTGGCGAACACGGTCTTGCAGGATGTCGGGGAAACGCACCAGCAGCGGCAAGGACAGGCCGCTTTTGCGCAGCTCGTCGACTTGCTCGTACAGATCAACCGGCGTGCTGTTCGGGCCGTTCGGACGGACTTCAACGCGACCGGCATCATTGATCGCGAAATACCCGGCCCCCCAATGGCGAATCCCATAAACACTGCGGCTGTCCGCAACTGTCCATTGGCTGCCATCGTCTTTGCGTGTGCGTCGTACGGACATCGAAGTCCCCTATATAAAGTCGAAGATCACCACGCCTTCTTGCAAGGCTGGCGAAGTCTAAAGAATGAAAATGACGATTTGCCTGTAAGGAAGGTAGACCCCACTCGCAGGACAGAGTTTAGACACCGGTCAGGAACAGGCTCTGTGAAACCATGGAGACGACAGTTCGCGTTCAGCAAAGCGGTCATCGGGGTGGGTTTCACAGAGGCTGCTAGCCGCCGGATTTCTTCGCCTTGTAACCCAGCTTGATCAGCTCGGCCAACAGCAACTCGACGTGATCGCCCTGTATCTCGATGACGCCATCTTTCAACGCGCCACCGGTGCCACAACGCTTTTTCAGCGTGGTAGCCAGTTCCTTCAGGGCGTCTTCGGCCAAGGGCACGCCGGTGATTGTAGTCACCGTCTTGCCGCCACGGCCTTTGCTCTCGCGTCGTACGCGGGCAATACCGTCGCCTTCAGGGATCAGGGTCTGTTTGCAGGTACACGAATCCACGGGCTGACGACAGTCCGGGCAGTGTCGACCTGCGTCGGTGGAAAATACCAGGCCACCAAGGGCGGCGAAGGATGCGGCTTTTTTGGCCACCGGCAATCCTCTTGGGAGGACAAAGACTGATCGGAACCCGGCTCTCGTTACAAGAGGCAGCTTACCGACCGCGAAGCCCCACTCAGGCAGGGGCAGCGCTACCGAACCGCTAAGGGTGGTTCGGGTGAAAAGTCGCGCAGTGTAACGGCAAAAAGCCGGCTTGCTAAGAGCCAAATAGCGCCAATTTATGCAACTTTAGCGACGTGAGGCCAGATAGCGTCGCAGGCCCTCTTGAGCATCCGGGCAGTAAGGCTTTTGTTCAGCTTCCTGCAGGACCGTTTCAAGGGGCAGAAACCGCGCTTCCATGACCTCTTCGGGCTGCAAGCGCAACGGGCCGTCCCACACTGCCGAGTAAGATTTGCACCAGAGCCGGCTGCCATCCTCCTCAAAGTAGAAGTGGTCATGCTCGACCAACTCCACGCCGCCAACGCCGAGTTCTTCTTCCAGCTCCCGGGCAGCCGAAACCGCATAGCTCTCGCCCGCCGCCACCATGCCGCCTGCCGCTGTGTCCCAAAAGCCGGGGTACAGGGCTTTGCTCAGGGTGCGTCGGTGTACACACAGCTCACCGGCGGAGTTGAACAGGAAAATAAAGGTGCACCGGCCGACCAGGCCACGCTGGCGCAGGTCGGACCTGACAAGGTGACCGAGCAGGTTGTCCTGCTCGTCCACCCAGCAGATCAGCTCGGCATCAGAGGCCGCACGGTGTGCGGCCTCGTTGGGAGTAGCGTCCATCATCACCCCTGATTGAGGAGCTGACGCAAATCTATAACTGCAGCGTTTGCCCGGGAAATATAGTTGGCCATGACCAACGAGTGGTTGGCGAGGATGCCAAAGCCACTGCCGTTAAGAATCATAGGGCTCCAAACCGGCTCCTGCGAGGCTTCCAGCTCGCGAATGATCTGACGCACGCTGACGGTGGCGTTTTTCTTGGCCAGCACGTCGGCGAAGTCGACTTCAATCGCGCGCAGCAAGTGTGACAAGGCCCACGCCTGGCCACGGGCTTCGTAGAACACGTTGTCGATCTGCATCCATGGGGTTTCCACCACTTCTTCATCGACCTGCGGCACTTCACCCGGCGCCAGGGCTTCGGTTTTCAGTGCGGTGTTGAGTTTCACCCGGCCTACACTGGCCGAAAGGCGTTGCGACAACGAACCCAGGCGCGTGGCGACATCGCCCAGCCAGTTGTTCAGGTTGTCGGCGCGGGCATAGAACAGCGCGCCCTTCTGGTTCGGGTCGGACAGGCGTGCTTCGTAGCGGCTCAGGGAATTGATGCCTTCCTGGTATTCCGATTCGCTCGATGGCAGCACCCAGCTCTTGTTGTCGAAGTTGAAGCGCGGTTCAGCCTTGGCCAAATCCGCGTCTTCAGCCGACTGCGACTGCGAACGGGCAAAGTCTTTACGCAGCGCACGCGTCAGGTCGCGCACCTGCACCAGTACGCCATATTCCCAGCTCGGCATGTTGTCCATCCACAGGCCTGGCGGGAAACGGTCGTTGGAAATGTAGCCACCAGGCTTGTTCAGCAAGGTGCCGACCACGGTCTTGAGGGTTTCGACGGTGGTGTAGCCAATCACCATCTGCTTGCCTTCCTTCTCGGCGGCAAGCTGGGCGTTTTGCTGGACCGGGAACAGCGCCGGCTCTTCGCTCCAGTACCAACCCAGGCCGCCGGTGACCAACAGGTACAAGGCCAGCACGCTGAGCAGCGCTTTGCTCATCAGCAGGTTGCGAAAGTAGCCGCGTTGGGTCGACTTTGGCTCAGGGGCGGGGCCTTTGGCACTGCCTGCACGGTTTTTCCAGTCCAGCATGGCGATATCCTTTCAATCACTTGAGTTCATGCACGTCAATTGTCCGGGTGCGGTCAAACACTCCGACCACAACCCTACCCCATCGTGCCCATCGGCGCGGGGCTTTTAACCGAAAGTGGCAGGTGGGAGACGTTCGACTATAAAGGATGCACGCTTTTTACGCAGCGCGACCGTTGGGTCGGTAACTGAATACCCCAGACTTGCACTTAATTGACGTATGACACTCATGCAATAGAAAAGAGGTGCTAGCATAGAGCCATCAGTCGACCTCAGCATGCACCCTAACTAGTAGTCAGGATATGACCGAGCCAGAAGACCCCAGCCGTGAGCGTCTCAAGCACCATTTTGCCCAGCGGGTAATTCATCAGGCACGTCAAATTCTTGAGATCTGGCAACGCCTGCAACGCAGCGAATGGTCGAACACCGATTTGTCCGAACTCAGCGAAGCCAACCTGCGCCTGCTGCGCTTTGCCGAGCGTTTCGAACAGCCGGAACACGGCCAACTGGCGCGGCACATCGGCGAATCGCTCAAGGCCGTGGACGAAAATCGCGGCCGCCTGAGCAGCCAGGTCATCACCGAACTTAACCGCCTGATGCAACGCCTGTCCCGCACCGGCCTGCGTCAGGGCGACCAGTTGGAACAAACCTTTCTGCCGCCGATGCGCAAGCCCATCTATGTGATGCTGGCCGATCACGACCGCGCCGAACGCCTGGCCAAGCAGTTGGAATTCTTTGGCATGAGCGCCCAGTCCCTGGACAGTGTGGCGGCGTTTCGTGCCTCCCTGGCCGAGCGCCTGCCGTCGGCGATTGTGATGGATGTGGACTTCTGCGGCGCGGGGCTGGGCCTCAAGCTGGCCGCCGAAGCCCAGGAAGGCCTCGAACAAAAGCTGCCGCTGTTGTTTTTCAGCCTGCACGAAACCGACACGCCAACGCGCCTGGCCGCCGTGCGCGCTGGTGGCCAGGAGTTCCTCACCGGCACCCTGGAAGCGTCGAGCCTGCTGGAAAAGATCGAAGTGCTGACCTGCGTCGCGCAGTACGAACCCTATAAAGTGCTGATCATCGATGACTCGCGGGCACAGGCGCTGCACACCGAGAGGCTGCTCAACAGCGCCGGCATCGTCACGCGCACCTTGATCGAACCGATCCAGGCCATGGCCGAGCTGGCGGATTTCCAGCCGGACCTGATCATCCTCGACATGTATATGCCTGCCTGTACCGGCACCGAACTGGCCAAGGTGATCCGCCACAACGACCGCTACGTCAGTGTGCCGATCATCTACCTGTCGGCAGAAGACGATCTGGATAAACAGCTGGACGCCATGAGCGAAGGCGGCGACGACTTCCTCACCAAGCCGATCAAGCCGCGTCACCTGATCACCACCGTGCGCAACCGCGCCGCCCGTGCCCGCAACCTCAAGGCGCGCATGGTGCGCGACAGCCTAACCGGGCTGTATAACCACACCCATATCCTGCAATTGCTCGAAGACTGCAGCTTCCGCGCCCGCCGCGAGAACAAGCCGCTGAGCTTTGCGATGCTCGACATCGACCACTTCAAACGCGTGAATGACAGCCACGGCCATCCGATGGGCGACCGCGTAATCAAGAGCCTGGCGCTGTTTCTCAAGCAGCGCCTGCGTAAAACCGACTACATCGGGCGCTACGGCGGCGAAGAGTTCGCCATCGTGATGCCCGACACCGACCTGGAATCGGCCTGCAAGGTGCTGGACGAAATCCGTGGGCGCTTTGCCGAAATTCATTACCCGGCCCAACCACAGGATTTATGGTGCACCTTCAGCGCCGGGCTGGTGGAGCTGTGCGACGGTTCCGACAGCCTGATGATGGCCGCCCAAGCCGACGAGGCGCTGTACCGCGCCAAGAACGCAGGACGCAACCGCGTGCAAGCCGCTCGCACATCAAAGCAAAGTGCCACCTTTTCACCGGAATCCACCGAATCCGTCATAACTTTGTAATGCAAACGCAATAACTTCAGGCACTTATCTTTTGCTGTCGGTTGAAACCACGCATGCGCCTGAAGCTGCTGACCAATCTCAATACCCTTCTGCTGGTGGCCGTGTGCCTGGCCCTTGGAGCGACACTATGGTGGTCGCAACGGGCGCTGGAACGGCCGTATCTGCTGATGGAACGCTACCTGGGCCTGTCGCAGACCTTTCAGAACCAGGCCGCACGCAACATTGATGATTACCTCTCCAGCGGCGATGCCCTGCGTTTGAGCAGCGCCAGTCAAAGCCTGGAAAACCTGTTGCAACATCTGGACGATTTGCCGGCAGAGCTTGCGCAAAACCTGCGCCCCAGCCTGGTGGACCTGGACACCTTCAGCAAAACCGAGCTGCTCGCCGCCGGCAAACTGGCAGGCGACCCGCAAGCCCTGCTGCTGCAAGCCGAGCGTGAGCTGGGCGCAAACCTGGAGCAACTGAGCCAATACGCCACAGGCGTCAACTCGCCAGATGCCGCTCGCTACCTGCCACCCTTGCTGGCTGCGTCCCAGCACGTGGGCAAACTGTCCCTGGCCCGCGACAAACTGGTCAGCAGCGGGCGCGCGGAGTTGGCCGATGACGTGGAACGCGAAGTCGCCAGTATCCGCACCCAGGCCGACCTGTTGGCGGCCCTGCCGTTGCTGGGTGTAAAAGCCAGCAGCGAATCCGGCGCCGATGATTTTTCCGCCATGATGGGTTTGGAAAACAGTGCAAAAGCCGAAGTCCAAGATACTGGCGTCGACCTCAAGCGTGAACTCAACAGCCTGTTGACCCGCTACCCTGCCGAACTCCAGCGTACCCGCGAGCAAATCCAGCAGCGCACCGCACTGGCGGCCGCCACCCACCTGAAAATTGCCGCCGTACAACAGGCTATTTCTGGCCTGGAGCCGGTGGTGCGTGCCCAACACGCCAGGATCCAGGGCGAAGTTCGCCTGTTACAAGGCGTGATGATCGGCCTGATCCTGCTGATTGCCCTGCTGATCGACACCCTGCAACGGCGCCTGGCGCGGGTGCTGACCAACCTGGCGCCAGCCCTGTCGACCTGGGCCGAAGGTGATTTCAGCCAACCGATTGCGTTGGGCAAGACCAATCGCGAACTGCACGATATTGAAGCCTCGCTGAACCGCCTGCGCGCGTATCTGGTGGATCTGGTGGGCACCATTCGCGGGAATGCCGAAGAAGTCGCCGGTAGCAGTCGTGCCCTGGCTGAGCTGAGCAGCGGCTTGCATGATGGTGCGCAGCGCCAAGCGGGTGATACCGCACAGATCCGCGACTCGTTGGGCGAACTGGAAGCCACCATCCAGCAAGTGGCCGGCGACGCCAGCCAGGCTGCGGGTGCCAGCCGTAGTGCGGGCCTGGCCGTGGAACAAGGCCAACGGGTGATCGGCCTGAGCCTCACCGGCTTGCATGCACTGGTGGGTGAAGTGCAACAAAACGCCCAGATGATCGAAAAACTCGCGGAAGAATCCGCCACCATCGGCGGCGTGCTCACCGTGATTCGCTCGATTGCCGACCAGACCAACCTGTTGGCTCTCAACGCCGCCATCGAGGCTGCGCGCGCCGGTGAAGCCGGGCGTGGGTTTGCCGTGGTGGCTGACGAAGTGCGCACCCTGGCCCAGCGCACGGCTGGCGCCACCGCTGAAATCCAGGGTTTGATCACCGGCCTGCAAAGCGCCGCCCATCAATCAGTGCAGGGCATGCGTGCGCAGGTCGAACACGCCGAAGCCACCGCCCAGCAGGCCCAGGCGGCCGACGGCGCGCTGGATGAAATCGTCGGGGCGATCCAGACCATTTCCGACACTGCCGTGCGCATCGCCGATGTGACCGCACAGCAGAGTGGCGCCGTCAGTGAGATTCGTGACAACAGCGAGCGGATTCACCAGCTGGGCGAGGATAATCTGCTGCGCATCGGCCAAGGACGCAGCCAGGGTGAGCATTTGCTGGAACTGGGTGGGCAACTGAACACTGCCGTGCAAGCGTTTCGCGTCTAATAGCCCTATGAAGATCAACTGTGGGAGCTGGCTTGCCTGCGATAGCGGTGTGTCAGCTAACACATCCGGTTCTGATACGCCGCTATCGCAGGCAAGCCAGCTCCCACACTGACCAAATCCAGCCTCACAGTCACAAATTTTGCGCAATCATCGCTAATCGTGCCGCCTACTGCATAGAACTGGACAGTCACAAAGGCTTTGCGGCATAGTCGCCGGGTTCTGACGCACCCACATCAATAACAAGGAACAGCCGATGGCGACCTTACTGGTTCTTCACGGACCCAACCTGAACCTGCTCGGCACCCGTGAACCGGGCGTCTACGGGGCGGTGACCCTGGAACAGATCAACCTCGATCTGGAACGCCGGGCGCGTGAAGCAGGCCACCATTTGCTGTACCTGCAAAGCAATGCCGAGTACGAATTGATTGATCGCATCCATGCCGCGCGTGGCGAAGGCGTGGACTTTATCCTGATCAATCCCGCCGCTTTTACGCATACAAGCGTTGCATTACGTGACGCGCTGCTGGCGGTGAGCATCCCATTTATCGAAGTGCATTTGTCGAACGTGCACAAACGCGAAGCTTTCCGCCATCACTCCTACTTCTCCGATGTAGCGGTAGGTGTGATCTGCGGCCTTGGCGCCAGCGGTTACCGACTGGCCCTGGAGGCCGCCCTGGAACAACTTGAACAACCGGCCAAGCGCCCCTGACCGACCCTTGGGAGTTGATGATTCATGGATATCCGTAAAGTTAAGAAACTGATCGAACTGCTGGAAGAATCCGGTATCGACGAGCTGGAAATCAAGGAAGGCGAAGAATCCGTACGGATCAGCCGTCACAGCAAGACCCCGGCTCAACAGTTCTACGCGCCACAGATGCAAGCACCCGCTCCGGCTGCCGCACCTGCCGCCGCACCCGCTGCTGCCGCTGCACCTGCCGCCCCAGCCGCACCTGTGCTGAACGGCTTCGTGGTCAAGTCGCCAATGGTCGGTACCTTCTACCGCACCCCGGCACCGACCTCGCCAGCCTTCGTTGAAGTCGGCGCAACCGTGAAAGTGGGCGACACTATCTGCATCGTTGAAGCGATGAAAATGATGAACCACATCACTGCTGAAAAAGCCGGCGTCATCGAATCCATCCTGGTAGAAAACGGTCAGCCGGTTGAGTACGACCAGCCGCTGTTCACCATCGTTTGAACCGCGGAGCGCCTTCGATGTTGAAACCTGCGAAGAAACTGCAAAAAGTCCTGATCGCCAACCGCGGCGAGATCGCGCTGCGTATCCTGCGCGCCTGTAAGGAAGAGGGCATCAAGACCGTCGCTGTTTACTCGACGGCCGATACCGAATTGATGCACGTGAAACTGGCGGACGAAAGCATTTGCATCGGCCCGCCACTGGCCACGAACTCGTACCTGAAAGTCTCGAACATCATCGCGGCCGCTGAAGTGACTGGCGCTGATGGCATCCACCCAGGCTACGGCTTCCTCGCGGAAAACGCCGATTTCGCCGAACAGGTGGAAAAATCCGGCTTCGCGTTCATCGGCCCTAAAGCCGAAACCATCCGCCTGATGGGTGACAAGGTTTCGGCCAAAGACGCCATGATCGCGGCTGGCGTGCCAACCGTTCCAGGTTCCGACGGCCCACTGCCGGAAGACGAGGCAACCGCCCTGCGCATTGGTCGCGAAGTCGGTTACCCGGTGATCATCAAGGCCGCCGGTGGCGGTGGTGGTCGCGGCATGCGTGTGGTGCACAAGGAAGAAGACCTGATCGAAGCGGCCAAGCAGACCCGCTCCGAAGCGGCTGCCTGGTTCGGCAACCCGATGGTCTACCTGGAGAAGTACCTGACCAACCCACGTCACGTGGAAGTGCAGGTACTGTCCGACGGCCAGGGCCACGCCATCCACCTGGGCGACCGCGATTGCTCGCTGCAACGTCGTCACCAGAAGGTACTGGAAGAAGCTCCGGCACCGGGCCTGGACGAAACCGCGCGCCAGGAAGTACTGGCTCGCTGTGTCAAGGCGTGCATCGACATCAACTACCGTGGCGCCGGTACCTTCGAGTTCCTTTACGAGAACGGCCGCTTCTACTTCATCGAGATGAACACTCGTGTGCAGGTAGAGCATCCGGTTTCGGAAATGGTCACCGGTATCGACATCGTCAAGGAGATGCTGAGCATCGCCGCCGGTAACGTGCTGTCCTTTACCCAGGACGACGTGAAGATCCACGGCCACTCCCTGGAGTGCCGGATCAACGCCGAAGACCCGAAAACCTTTATCCCAAGCCCTGGCCTGGTCAAGCATTTCCACGCGCCAGGCGGCAACGGCGTGCGTGTGGATTCGCACCTGTACAGCGGCTACAAGGTTCCGTCCAACTACGACTCGCTGATCGGCAAGCTGATCACCTGGGGCGCCACCCGCGACGAGGCCATGGCCCGTATGCGCAATGCCCTGGACGAAATCGTGGTTGACGGCATCAAGACCAACATCCCGCTGCATCGGGACCTGGTACGCGATGAAGGCTTCTGCGAAGGTGGTGTGAACATTCACTACCTGGAACACAAGCTGGCCAACCAGTAAGTGCTCCACCCAACAAAGCCGCCTTCGGGCGGCTTTGTTGTTTGTGGAACACCGGTTCTTATGCTCGTTCCCACGCTCCGCGTGGGAATGCATCTTGTGACGCTCCGCGTCACGGACGCAGAGCGTCCTGGGCGGCATTCCCACGCGGAGCGTGGGAACGATCGTCACAGACAGACCGCGGCGCCTGCATCGCAGGCAAGCCAGCTCCCACATAAGCCCGCTCGCCACAAACTCGTCGCTCGCGTAAACTTGCGCGCTTTCGCGACCCAGCCGTCGCACACTCATTTTTCAAAGGTGCCCGCCATGCCTTGGCTGCAAGTCCGTCTCGCCATCAGCCCAGAACAAGCCGAAACCTACGAAGATGCTTTCCTCGAAGTCGGCGCCGTGTCGGTGACCTTCATGGATGCCGAAGACCAACCGATCTTCGAACCGGAACTCAACACCACGCCGCTGTGGTCCCACACCCATCTGCTGGCACTGTTCGAAGACGGCACCGATGCCGCCGCCGTACTGGCCCATATGCAATTGCTCACTGGCAGCCCGCTGCCGGAGCATCACAGCGAAGTGATCGAAGACCAGGACTGGGAACGCAGCTGGATGGACAACTTCCAGCCGATGCGTTTCGGCCAGCGCCTGTGGATCGTGCCAAGCTGGCACGCCGCGCCGGAACCGAATGCCGTCAACCTGCTGCTGGACCCGGGCCTGGCGTTCGGCACCGGCACCCACCCTACTACCGCACTGTGCCTGGAATGGCTGGACGGCCAGGACCTGAGCGACTGCAACGTGCTGGATTTCGGCTGCGGTTCGGGGATCCTGGCGATTGCTGCGCTGCTGCTGGGCGCCAAGCAAGCGGTCGGCACCGATATCGACGTGCAAGCCCTGGAAGCCTCCCGCGATAACGCCGGGCGCAATAACATCGCTGAAGGCAAATTCCCACTCTACCTGCCGGAAGATTTGCCCCAGGTGCAGGCCGATGTGCTGGTGGCCAATATCCTCGCCGGCCCGCTGGTGTCGCTGGCGCCGCAACTGTCGAGCCTGGTCAAGCCGGGCGGGCGTCTGGCGCTGTCGGGTATCCTCGCCGAGCAAGGCGAAGACGTGGCCGCTGCCTACGCCAAGGATTTCGAACTGGACCCGATCGCCAACCGTGATGGCTGGGTACGCATCAGTGGTCGTCGGCGCTAGAATGAGCGCTTGCCTGAATCGGATGGCCGCATGACCGACAGTTTCGTCACCCAGTGCCCACACTGCCAAGCCCGCTTTCGTGTCAGCCACGCACAATTGAGTGTGGCCCGTGGCGTGGTGCGCTGTGGCTCGTGCCTGCAAGTGTTCAACGCCGCTCGCCAGTTGCTGGAACAGCGCGGCCAGGCACCTGCACCGGTGCAGCCGGCGGTTGCCGAAAAAGCCGCCGAGCCGTCCGCCGAGCCCCCACGGGCTATCAGCCAGAAGCAGTGGAACGCCGAAGAACTGGACCTGGACAACCTGGACCTGGACGAAGAACTGGCCAAGCTGGAGCGTCGCCAGGCATCCGCCGACCGTCGCCAGCCTGAAGACGCCCTGAGCGCCACCCGCGGCACCGTCAAGGCCGAGGAAGAGAAGTGGGCCGCCAGCCTGTTCAGCGAACCGCCCGAGGAACGCACTCCAGCGCCCGAGGACGAGCCGGAACCGACCACTGCGACACGCCAGCGCACCGAACCCTCCATGTCGTTGCGCCTTGAAGATATCGAGGATGAGCCGCCATTGCGCTCGGCACCTCACGTTGAAGATGACGATATCGACCCGCCGTTCACGCCCTTGACCCAGGCCCTGGACGAACCGCAACCCGAAGACCGCCCGCAACTGCGTCGCAAGCGCGCGCGCCCCGAGGCAAGCCTTCACGACGACGTACTCCAGGACCTGGAAGACGATCCGCTGCACCTTTACGCCCAGAAGCGCCCTTCCGGCTGGGGCCGTCGACTGATCTGGATCCTGCTGGTGCTGATCGCCGCCGCGGGCCTGGCAGGCCAGTACATCGCGTACCAATTCGACGACCTGGCCCGCCAGGATGCCTACCGCCCATGGTTCCAGCAGCTATGCCCATCACTCGGTTGCACGGTGCCATCTCGGGTCGATATCGCCCATATCAAGAGCAGCAACCTGGTGGTACGCAGCAACCCGGAGTTTGCCGGGGCGCTGGTGGTGGATGCGATCATCTATAACCGGGCGACGTTCTCCCAGCCCTTCCCGCTGCTGGAACTGCGTTTTGCCGACATGAACGGCAGCCTGATCGCCAGTCGTCGCTTCAAACCCGGCGAATACCTGAGTGGTGAATTGGCCGGCGTCAGTGAAATGCCGTCGCAGACACCGATCCACATCTCCCTGGATATCCTTGACCCAGGCAATAAAGCCGTGAATTACAGCCTGAGTTTTCACTCGCCCGAGTGAACCGGCGCAGGTTCTGAGGTTTGACGGCAAATTATTGACTTTGCGCTGCGCAACCAAACCGGCGGCGATAAAGAAATAACTGTTCAGATTTTATCCAATTCAGCCTTTATCCAGTCATCGAGAGCGGGTATCATGCCAACCCTTTTTCGAACTCTAATGATCCGGCCCCACAACAGGGAAGTCCTATGTCGGCGGTACGCATCGGCCCATACACATTGCAAAACGGCTTGATCCTCGCCCCGATGGCGGGCGTCACCGACCAGCCCTTTCGTCAGCTGTGCAAGCGTTTGGGCGCGGGTCTAGTAGTCTCTGAAATGGTCACCAGCGACATGAGCTTGTGGAACACCCGCAAATCGCGGATGCGCATGATCCACGAAGGTGATCCCGAGCCCCGCTCGGTGCAGATCGCCGGTGGTGATGCGCAAATGCTGGCGGATGCGGCCCGAGCCAACGTGGAGTTGGGCGCACAGATCATCGACATCAACATGGGCTGCCCGGCCAAGAAGGTCTGCAACAAGGCCGCCGGTTCCGCATTGTTGAAAGATGAGCAGTTGGTAGCCGAGATCCTGCAGGCCGTTGTCGCCGCAGTGGATGTGCCGGTCACCCTGAAAATTCGTACCGGCTGGGACCGGGACAACAAAAATGGCCTGACAGTGGCGAAGATCGCTGAACAGGCCGGGATTACAGCGCTGGCGGTGCATGGCCGCACCCGCGCCGACCTTTACACCGGTGAAGCCGAGTACGACACCATTGCCGCGATCAAGCAGGCGGTGTCGATGCCGGTCTTTGCCAATGGCGATATCGACTCAGCCGAGAAAGCCCGGCGCGTGCTGCACGCAACCGGTGCCGATGGCTTGTTGATTGGCCGGGCCGCCCAGGGGCGGCCATGGATTTTTCGTGAGATCGAGCATTTCCTGCGTACCGGCGAAGTCTTGCCGGCACCGGAGTTGACCGAGGTGGAACGTATTCTGCTAGAGCATCTGGCCGCCCTGCACGCCTTCTATGGAGACGTGATGGGAGTACGCATTGCTCGCAAGCATGTGGGCTGGTATCTCGCAACCTTGCCGGGCGCCAGGGAGTTTCGCGCCCACTTCAATCGTTTGGATGATACGGAAGCACAGTGCGCCAACGTTCGTGAGTTCTTCTCCGAGCGTTACAAGAGCCTGGGGACAGGGGACGGAGAGGGGGTGGCCGCATGACGATGATGACCGAGACTTTAGTGAGTGGAACAGCACCCGTGAGCGACAACGTCAATTTGAAACAGCACCTCAACACGCCGAGCGAAGAAGGTCAGACCCTTCGTGGGAGTGTCGAGAAGGCGCTGCACAATTATTTCGCCCACCTTGAGGGCGCTTCCGTCACGGACGTGTACAACCTGGTGCTCTCCGAAGTCGAGGCGCCGTTGCTCGAAAGCGTGATGAACTACGTCAAGGGCAACCAGACCAAAGCCAGTGAGCTGCTGGGCCTCAACCGTGGCACCTTGCGCAAAAAGCTCAAACAATACGATTTGCTGTAAGCATTCAATCAAACCAGAAAGGCGCCCGCGTAAAAACGGTCGCCTTTTTTGCTGACTCCTTTGCTTTTGATGGAAATTGAAATGACCGACCAGACCACCCGCCTGCCGATCCGCCGCGCCTTGATCAGTGTCTCCGACAAGACCGGGATCCTCGAATTTGCCCGGGAGCTGGAAGCCCTGGGCGTGGAAATCCTCTCCACAGGCGGGACCTTCAAACTGCTGCAGGACAACGGCGTGGCCGCAGTAGAAGTCGCGGACTACACCGGTTTCGCAGAAATGATGGACGGTCGGGTCAAGACCCTGCACCCGAAAATCCACGGCGGGATCCTCGGTCGTCGCGGTATCGATGACGCCATCATGAGCGAACACGGCATCAAGCCGATCGACCTGGTAGCCGTTAACCTTTACCCGTTCGAAGCCACCATCAACAAGCCAGGCTGCGACCTGCCGACCGCCATTGAGAACATCGATATCGGCGGCCCGACCATGGTTCGCTCGGCTGCCAAGAACCACAAAGACGTGGCCATCGTGGTCAACGCCAGCGACTACGCCCAGGTGCTCGACAGCCTGAAAGCCGGCGGCCTGACCTACGCCCAGCGCTTCGACCTGATGCTCAAGGCGTTCGAACACACCGCGGCCTACGACGGCATGATCGCCAACTACATGGGCACCGTGAACCAGGCCGCCGAGACCCTCAGCACAGAAGGCCGCAGCCAGTTCCCGCGGACCTTCAACAGCCAGTTCATCAAGGCCCAGGAAATGCGCTACGGCGAGAACCCGCACCAGAGCGCGGCGTTCTACGTTGAGGCCAAGCCTGCCGAAGTCGGCATCGCCACCGCGACCCAGCTGCAAGGTAAAGAACTGTCCTACAACAACGTGGCCGACACCGACGCTGCGCTGGAATGTGTGAAGAGCTTCGTCAAGCCAGCCTGCGTGATCGTCAAGCACGCCAACCCGTGCGGCGTGGCCGTGAGCCCGGACGCTGAAGGCGGCATTCGCCAGGCCTACGAACTGGCCTACGCCACCGACACTGAATCTGCGTTTGGCGGCATCATTGCCTTCAACCGCGAACTGGACGCCGAGACCGCCAAGGCGATCGTTGAGCGCCAGTTCGTTGAAGTGATCATTGCCCCTTCGGTGAGTGAAGAAGCGCGCGCCATCGTCGCCGCCAAAGCCAACGTGCGTCTGCTGGCCTGTGGCGAGTGGTCGGCGGACCGCGCCGCTGCCTGGGACTACAAGCGTGTCAACGGTGGCTTGCTGGTGCAGAGCCGCGACATCGGCATGATCGGCAGCGAAGACCTCAAAGTCGTGACCAAACGCGCGCCGACCGAGCAAGAGATCAACGACCTGATCTTCGCCTGGAAAGTCGCCAAGTACGTTAAATCCAACGCCATTGTCTACGCCAAGAACCGCCAGACCATTGGTGTCGGCGCCGGCCAGATGAGCCGCGTGAACTCGGCGCGTATCGCCGCGATCAAGGCCGAACACGCAGGCTTGCAGGTCGTGGGTTCGGTGATGGCTTCCGACGCGTTCTTCCCATTCCGTGATGGCCTGGACAATGCCGCGAAAGCCGGTGTGACCGCCGTGATCCAACCGGGTGGCTCGATGCGTGATGCAGAAGTGATCGCAGCCGCTGATGAAGCGGGCATCGCGATGGTCTTTACCGGCATGCGCCACTTCCGCCACTGATTGATCGTTCCCACGCTCCGCGTGGGAACGCAGCCAGGGACGCTCCGCGTCCCTCGGACGCAGAGCGTCCGTAGAGGCATTCCCACGCAGAGCGTGGGAACGATCATCCTAACGAGGGTTTTGAAATGAATGTTTTGATCATTGGCAGCGGTGGCCGTGAACACGCCCTGGCCTGGAAAGTTGCCCAGGACCCACGCGTCCAGAAGGTTTTCGTCGCACCCGGCAACGCCGGCACCGCCATTGAAGCCAAGTGCGAAAACGTCGCTATCGACGTGCTGGCCCTTGAGCAGTTGGCCGACTTCGCGCAAAAGAATGTTTCCCTGACCATCGTCGGCCCGGAAGTACCGCTGGTGGCTGGCGTTGTGGACCTGTTCCGCAGCCGTGGCCTGGACTGCTTCGGCCCAACCGCCGGTGCCGCGCAGCTGGAAGGCTCCAAAGCCTTCACCAAGGACTTCCTGGCTCGCCACAAGATCCCGACGGCCGACTACCAGAACTTCACCGAGATCGAGCCGGCCCTGGCTTACCTGCGTGAAAAAGGCGCACCGATCGTGATCAAGGCCGATGGCCTGGCCGCCGGTAAAGGCGTGATCGTCGCCATGACCTTGCAGGAAGCCGAAGACGCCGTACGCGACATGCTCGCCGGTAACGCGTTTGGTGATGCAGGCTCGCGTGTGGTGATCGAGGAATTCCTCGACGGCGAAGAAGCCAGCTTCATCGTGATGGTCGATGGCAAGAACGTGCTGCCGATGGCCACCAGCCAAGACCACAAACGTGCGGGCGATGGCGACAGCGGCCCGAACACCGGTGGCATGGGTGCCTACTCCCCTGCCCCAGTCGTCACCGCCGACGTGCACAAACGCGTGATGGACCTGGTGATCTGGCCAACCGTGCGCGGCATGGCCGACGAAGGCAATGTGTACACCGGTTTCCTCTACGCTGGCCTGATGATCGACAAAGCCGGTAACCCGAAAGTCATCGAGTTCAACTGCCGCTTCGGCGACCCGGAAACCCAACCGGTGATGCTGCGTCTGCAATCGAGCCTGGTGCTGCTGGTGGAAGCTGCATTGGCCCAGGCCTTGGACAAGGTTGAAGCGCAGTGGGACCCGCGCCCGAGTGTCGGCATTGTGCTGGCGGCCGGTGGTTACCCTGGCGACTACGCCAAGGGCGATGTGATTGAAGGTCTGGATGCGGCTGCTACGCTGGAAGGCAAGGTGTTCCATGCGGGCACCGCGCTCAAGGACGGCAAAGTTGTAACCGCAGGTGGCCGTGTATTGTGTGCCACTGCAATGGGTGCCAGTGTCGACGCCGCGCAACAGCAGGCGTACAAACTGGCCGCAAAAATCGACTGGAAAGGCTGCTTCTACCGCACGGACATCGGCTATCGCGCCATTGCCCGTGAACGCGGCGAGAGCAACTGAACAGCTACGCTTGCGTAGCTATCCGTTCGGTTAGGTAAGGGCCTTTGGCCCTTGCCGTACCCATGTCGCCCCGCGCATAGTTAACCCGTGCATCAACCTACGAAGGGATTTCGCCGTGCGCTGGCTCAGGATCGCCATAGGTTTTACAGTCAGCTTGCTGACCCTGCTCTGCTTGTTCCCGGCCCAGGCCGCCGCGCAAGGCAGTGGTTGGGCAGTATTGCTTGATGAACAGGCCGACCTGCAGCTGAGCGACATCCGCTCCGCCCGCTACACCAATCAATTCAGCCCCATCGAACTCGACCGGATTACCGCCGCGGAGCCGGACGGTGCGTTGTGGGTACGCTTCAAGCTGCAACCCGGCAAGCACGAACAAGTACTGCGAGTATTCGCCCCGGACCTCTCGCACCTGAACCTGTATGTGCTCGACGGCGACATGCTGGTTGAGCAACAAAGCACCGGTACGCGCCAGCCACAGACGGAACGCCCGCTGCCCAGCAGCGATTTCATGCTGCCGATGCCCCAGAGCCAGAAGCCTCTCGAGGTGTACCTGCGCCTGGTCTCGGAACACGAACTGCGCCCCTACATCACCCTGGAACCGGCCGTGCTCGCCGCCGCCGACCAGACCCAGACGCTGATCTACGGCCTGCTGTTCGGCTGCCTGCTGATGCTGATCCTGCACAACCTCACACGCTTCGCCTACCACCGCTCGCGCAGCAGCCTGTGGCTGGCGGCCTGCGAAGTACTGTTGATGCTGAGCCTGGCGCTGTTGCTCAACCTGGTGGGGCCGTGGCTGCCGAACTGGCACGCGGTGCAGACCCCGGGCGCCTACCTCGCGCTGTTGCTGACTGCGCCGTGCGGGCTGATGTTTGCCTATCGCTTCTTCATGCCCTTGGGCCCGCACCCGCTGAACAAGCTGTTGATGGCCGATATCCTGCTGATCGTGCTGTGTGGCCTGTTGCTGTTGTTCGTCAACACCTTGCCGCTGAACATCATCACCTACGCACTGGTCGCCCTGGCGGGCTTGAGCATGTTGTTTGTCTCGGCCTACCACTGGCAGAAAGGCTACCGGCCGGCGCGCTTGTTTGTGGTGGCGATGGTGGTGTTCAACATCGGCACGCTAATCATCCTCCCCGCCCTGCTGGGCCTGACGCTGGTGGCGCCGCAAGGTTTGATCGTGACCCTGCTGAGCTTTATCTGCCTGAGCGGCTTGCTGATGAGCCTGGCCCTGGGTGAACGCCAGCGCGCCATTGTCGAGGCCCGCTTCAGCCTCAGCCGCGACCTGGCAGCCAGCAACGCCGAAATCGCTGCCAAGGCCGAATTCCTGGCCAAGATCAGCCACGAAATCCGCACCCCTATGAACGGCGTGCTGGGCATGACCGAGTTGCTGCTGGGCACGCCGCTGTCAGTGAAACAGCGTGACTATGTGCAGACCATCCACAGCGCCGGCAATGAACTGCTGACGCTGATCAACGAGATCCTCGACATCTCCAAGCTCGAGTCCGGGCAGATCGAACTGGACGACGTGCAATTTGACCTCAACGCGCTGATCGATGACTGCTTGAGCATCTTCCGCGCCAAGGCCGAACAGCAGAACGTCGAGCTGATCAGCTTTATCCAGCCACAGGTACCGCGCGTGATCAGCGGCGACCCCACGCGCCTGCGCCAGGCGCTGTTGAGCCTGCTGGAAAACGCCCTGCAAAAAACCGATGAAGGCGAAGTGCTGATCGTGGTTGCCCTCGACGAACGCAGCACCAAGCCGCGCCTGCGCATCGCGGTACAAGACAGCGGCCTGCCGATGGACGCCGCCGAACGCGACGCGCTGCTGCACAGCGAACTGCACAGCAAGAACTTCCTGTCGGCCACGCGCCTGAGCGGCCACCTGGGCCTGGTCATCGCCCGTCAGTTGATCCTGCTGATGAACGGCGAGTTCGGCATCAAGAGCGGCAGCCACCAGGGCAGCACCCTGTGGCTGACCCTGCCACTGGACCCGGAACGCCTGGAGCACCCGACGTCCGACCTCGACGGGCCGCTCAAGGGCGCGCGGGTGTTGGTGGTCGATGACAACGACACCTGCCGCAAAGTGCTGGTGCAGCAATGCACCGCCTGGGGCTTGAACGTCAGCGCCGTGCCGTCCGGCAAAGAAGCGCTGGCGCTGCTGCGCACCAAGGCGCACCTGCGCGACTACTTCGACGTGGTGCTGCTGGACCAGAACATGCCCGGCATGACCGGCATGCAACTGGCGGCGAAGATCAAGGAAGACCCGAGCCTGAACCACGACATCCTGCTGATCATGCTCACCGGCATCAGCAATGCGCCGAGCAAGATCATCGCGCGCAACTGCGGGATCAAGCGCATCCTCGCCAAGCCGGTGGCCGGCTACACGCTCAAGACCACCCTGGCCGACGAACTGACCCAGCGCAGCAAAGGCGCAATTGCGCCGCGCCCGGTGCTCAACGCGCCGACAGCAGTGACCGTGCCGAGTGATTTCAAGATCCTGGTGGCCGAAGACAACAGCATCTCCACCAAAGTGATTCGCGGCATGCTCGGCAAGCTCAACCTCAACCCGGACACCGCCAGCAACGGCGAAGAAGCGCTGGAGGCAATGAAGGCCCAGCGTTACGACCTGGTGTTGATGGACTGCGAAATGCCGATCCTCGATGGCTTCTCTGCCACCCAGCAATTGCGCGCGTGGGAAGTCAGCCATCAGCGTATTCGCACACCCGTGGTGGCGCTGACGGCACATATCCTCACGGAACATAAAGAGCGCGCACGCCAGGCCGGCATGGATGGCCATATGGCCAAGCCGGTGGAATTGTCGCAGTTGCGTGAACTGGTGGAGTTTTGGGTGGCGCAGCGTCAGCAGCGGCCGGAACACGCCCCGTCGTGACCTTGAAATGCAGCCTCCTGTGGGAGCTGGCTTGCCTGCGATGGCCATGGGTATCTACACAACGTTAGCGGGCTGACCAGGCGGGTGGTCGGTCGGGGTGAATATCCGTTGCTGCGGTAACGGCTTCTATTGGTTCCGCTCTTACAGCGGGTCACTTTTGCAAGGACGCAAAAGTAACCAAAAGGTCCTCGCCCCAACACTCGGTGCCTCGCTATGGCTCGGCATGCCCGCAATCCGACAGTGATTTGGGGGGCCGCCGCGATGGGCCATCCTTGGCCCAGCGCGGCTAAACCGGCATCCCTGCCGGTTTACCCCCCAAATCACTGTCAGATTCCGGCCATCGTGTTTGACGGGGCGATTTCAGATCAAGATCAAAAGCGCAGATCAAAAGACCGCTGACTTCGTCAGCGAAAAGGATGTAAGGGCCAGAGCAAGAGCAAGAGCCATACTCGGTCAAAGGTGGGAGCTGGCTTGCCTGCGATGGCATCAACTCGGTGTGCCTGATGTACCGAGGTGCCTGCATCGCAGGCAAGCCAGCTCCCACAGAAAAGCAGATCTCAAGTGTATGCAAATCCGCTTTTGCTTTTGATTCAACCACTCAGGTCGGCTTTCAGGCCGCCGTGCTGTAGATCTTGATCTTGATCTGCTTTTGATCTGAGACGCCCCGTTAACCACGATGGCCGAACGCAGGCTTGAATCCGTGGGTAACCCGGCAGGACGCCGGGTTAGCCGCGCTGGGCCAAGGATGGCCCATCGCGGCGGCCCACGGATTCAAGCCGGAGTGAGGGCACACCGAGCCTAAGCGAGGGGCCGAGTGGTGGGGCGAGGACCTTTTGGTTACTTTTGCGTCCTTGCAAAAGTGACCCGCTGTAAGAGCGGAACCATAGGCCGCCGTTACCTAAATAACGGATATGCCCCCAAGATAAAACACCCCAGACGCCAGTATTTATGTAGATGCCTATGCTGCGATGGCGGTGTGTCAATCACACACCCTTTGTCTGCTCCACCGCTATCGCAGGCAAGCCAGCTCCCACATTTGCCCGGTTGCGCCTGATAGACTCCGCAAACCTCTCCTATCGCGAGCCGCGCCCATGCTCCACGTGTTATTCAGCGTCTACCTGAAAATGCTGGTGCTCTACAGCCCGTTCTTCGTGCTGTCCTGCTTTATCAGCCTGACCCGTGGTTACTCCAGCAAAGAGCGGCGCCGCCTGGCCTGGAAAGTCGCGCTGGCCACGCTGGTGTCGAGCGTGTTGCTCTACCTGTTCGGCCGGGTGATTTTCAGCGTGTTCGGCATTACGGTGGATGCTTTCCGCATCGGCGCCGGCAGCGTGCTGTTTATCTCGGCCCTGGGCATGGCCCAGGGCAAGTCAGCGGTGCAGACCGACAATGTGCAGCAGGACGTCACCATCGTACCGTTGACCATCCCGCTCACGGTCGGCCCCGGTACCATCGGTGCGCTGTTGGTGATGGGCGTGAGCCAGCCGCACTGGGATGACAAGTTCATGGCCATCGTCAGCATTGCCCTGGCCAGCTTCACGGTCGGTGTGGTGCTGTATTTGTCCAACCGTATCGAACGCATACTGGGTGACCAGGGCTTGCAGATTGTCAGTCGGTTGATGGGTTTATTCGTGTGTGCGTTGGCCGCGCAGATCATCTTTACCGGTGTGCGCGGTTATCTGGTGCCTTAAATCCGGTATTTCGCGATCGCCAGTTGCACCTTGTCACCGGCACTCTCGCGCATCAGTTGAATGGTTTTTTCGTTGACCATCGAGGTATTGAGCACCAGGCAAGTCTGGCCGCTGAAAGCCTCGACCGAAGAGCTGTCCCATTCCAGAAATGGCAGGCCCAGCTGTTTGCTCACACCGTGGCTGCTGTAAGTCGCCAGCACCATCATCAGCTCTCCTGCCGTTTCAGCACAGGACGCCAAGCCAAAATCGCCGCCCTGGTGCACTGTGCTATTGCGTTTGAACAACTCAAACAACGCAGGTTGATGTTTCAAGGCCTCCAGCGCATCGGCGGCCAGTTTCGGCAATGCCGCCAGCAACGGCCCGGCCAGCGAAGTCGCTGCCAGCGCCGCGATGATACTCAGTGCCGCCACCTGCACCGTCAGCCCCTTGTCGGAGCTTGAGACCCGTTCAAAGCGGCTGCGCACCGGCAGCCAGCCCAGGCTGACCATCACCTTGATAAACTCGTCGTACCACGCCTCGCTCCCTCGTTGCACCTTCAACACATCACTCACGTAACTGCTGGCAAACAGGTAGCTTTTACGAATGTATTCACGGTTCAACGCCGACATGCCCTCGATAAACGAGATCACGCCGTTGTTGACGACGGCTGCATTGCTATCATCTTCCGCGTCCAGGGGCGCCGAGCGCTTGGCGCCCGGCGCCCCTGGCAGCTTGTAGGCGGCAATCAACTTGCGCCTTTTCGCACTGATGATCCTTTTATGACGTCGCTCCATTTTCAGTTCTCCACAAGCACCCCACATGGGGCTTGTCTCCACACTAGTCCAGCGGCCAGCGCGCTTTCCAGGCCACAAACATCGCTTGACGCACCCGTCGAAAAAACACCACCCAGCAATAACGCGGCGTACCGGTAGACCTTCGCTCTTTCATCGACAAAAAAAGAAAAAGCCCCGAACAACGGCAGGTTTTCACCCAGCATTACTCGGAGCCTTCTTACCTGCCGTGGGCTGTTTTCAGGACGCGGGTTTCTCGCCATACCAACGCGGCGTGTATACCCATTCGCCGCCACCGGCGCGGGGAAATACGCAAGTGGTGGACGAGCCGATCAGCACCATGGTGCGCATATCCACTTGCTCAGGCGTCAACTGCCCCAACGTGGTGACGCGCAAAGTCTGGCCAGGGCGGCCAATGTCGCGGCCCAGCACCACCGGTGTTTCGGGAGTGCGGTGCAACGCGACGATTTCCAGGGCGCGCCCCAATTGCCACGGCCGCGAACGCGAGATCGGGTTATAGAACGCCAGCGCCAGGTCGGCCTGGGACGCAAGGTCCAGACGTTTTTCGATGATCGACCAGGGTTTGAGGTTGTCCGACAGTGACATCACGCAGAAGTCATGCCCCAATGGCGCACCCGCCTGCGCGGCCGTGGCCAGCGAGGCTGAGACGCCCGGCAGGATCTCCAGTTCGACCTGATGCCAGGCCGGGTCGCTGGATTCGTGCAACGCCTCGAGCACCGCCGCCGCCATGGCAAATACGCCAGGGTCGCCGGACGACACCACCACCACCGAACGGCCCTGAGCCGCCAACTCGAAGGCATGGCGAGCGCGTTGCATTTCTTCGCGGTTGTCGGTGCAGTGTTGCACTTGATCGTCGCGGAACGGCCCGGCCATGCGCACATAGGTTTCGTAGCCCAGCACATCGGTGCAACGCGCCAGCTCGGCCTTCACCGCCGGCACCATCAACTCGGCTGCGCCAGGGCCAAGGCCGATCACGGCCAGGCGGCCACGGGCACGGCCAACGTGCGACAGGTCCAGCGGTTGCTCTGCCACGGTGATCACGATGTCCGTGTCTTGCGCCAGTTGCGCAAACCGCAACGGCACACCTAACTCCACTGCGGCTTGCTGCAACGAGGCTTCGGCCATCTGCGTGTCGCTGGCCAGCAGGCACGCCAGCGATTGCACGGCGATGCCGGCGTCATGCAAAGCCGTTCGCACGCGCTGAGCTAAATCCACACCTGGCTTACAGGTGACACACACCGTCTTCGGATAAATCAGCAACTCATTGGCAGCCGGCACGCGCTCGGCACTGCCCACGTGAATCGCCAAACGTGCGTGCTGATCCTGCGGCAAATTCGCCTGGTCCAGCCACGGCGCCACGCCTTCGATGCGCACGCTTTCACCGGCCAGCAGGTCCGAGACAAACCGTTTGCCCAGCTCCAGGTCCGCCAACGCATAACCCGCTGGCGGGTTGAGCAGGCAAGTGCCAAAACGCAGTTCGCCGCTGGTGGTGATCGCCGCAGCGACACCCAGTGCTGCGCCAATCTCTCGCGCCATCAGGTTCACACCGCCCAGGCCACCGAGCAACGGCACTACGGCGCTGCCGTCTTCAGCGACGGCGAGCACAGCCGGCTCTTCGCCTTTTTCCAGCAGCAGCGGCGCCAGCGTGCGGATCACAATGCCGGCAGCACACAAAGCAATCAGCGGCGTGCCTTGCTGGTACAGCTGGCGCAGGGTCGTGCCGAATTCACTGTAAGCCTGGTCTGCACCTTCAACCCGCCCGGCCAAGCCGTGGATCAGCGCGCCAGGGTAAACCTGCGCGATCTTGCGCGCCGTCGCCAGGCTGGCCTGGCCGAGAATGACAATCGCCGGGCGCATCAACCTTGCCACCTTTCACCCGGCACGATGATCAGCGAGAAGTACGGCGAAGACGCTGGGTCGACTTGATCCAGCGGCACTATTTTCTGATTAGCCATGGTCGCACGCTCCACGTAGAGCGCACGCTCGGCCAAGCCGAGTTCTTGCAGCACCTGGCGCACCTTGGGGAAATTACGCCCCAGCTTCATGATCACGGCGGCATCGGCATCCGCCAACCGACGTTTGAGGTCGTCGTGGGGCAGCACGCCGGAGAGCACCGACAAACTCTGATTGCGATACACCAACGGCGCGCCGAGCACCGAAGCGCCGCCGAGCATTGAGCAGACGCCGGGGATAACCTCGGCTTCATAGCGCTCGGCCAAACGGTCATGCAGGTACATGTAGGAGCCGTAGAAGAACGGATCGCCTTCGCAGATCACCGCCACATCGCGGCCAGCGTCCAGGTGCGCGGCCACATCGAGGCTGGCGTTATCGTAGAAGTCGCTGATGATCTGCTCGTAAGACATCGGTGCCGGCAGCACTTCGGTGGTCACCGGGTACACCAGCGGCATCAAGGTCTGCTGTGCCACCAAGTGGTCTTCGATAATACCGAAAGCATTGCCTTTCTTGCCCTTGGCCACGAAATACGCCACCACCGGCGACTCGCGTAGCAGGCGCAGCGCCTTGAGGGTGATCAGTTCGGGGTCACCGGGGCCAACGCCCAGGCCAATCAAACGTCCGCGTGCCGGCATTATTCGACCTCCGTGGCCAAGGCGTTGACCGCCGCGGCAGCCATCGCACTGCCGCCCAAGCGGCCTTGCATGATCACAAACGGCACGCCACGGCTGTCGGCCGCCAGCATCGCCTTGGATTCGGCAGCGCCGACAAAACCCACCGGGAAGCCCAGGATCAATGCCGGTTTCGGCGCGCCGGCGTCGAGCATTTCCAACAGGTAGAACAGCGCCGTCGGTGCGTTGCCGATCACCACCACGCTGCCTTCCAAGTGCGGACGCCACAGTTCCAGCGCAGCGGCTGAACGGGTGTTGCCCAGCTCCCGCGCCAGCTCCGGCACGCTGTCATCGCGCAAGGTGCAGATCACCTGGTTATTGGCTGGCAGGCGCGCGCGGGTCACGCCTTCGGAGACCATGCGCGCATCACACAAAATCGGCGCGCCAGCGGCCAACGCATCGCGCCCGGCCTTGCCTGCACCTTCGGAGAACTGCAGGCCGTCGATGGCGTCGACCATGCCGCAGGCATGAATCACCCGCACCGCGAGTTTTTCCAAGTCAGCCGGGATGCGCTCCAACTTGGCTTCCGCGCGAATAATGGCGAAGGAGTTGCGATAGATCTCCTGACCGTCGCGGATGTAATCAATCATCGGTGTTGCTCCGTGTGCGGCCGCGTAACAGGGCGCCCGCCGCTTCAATGGAAAGAGTGCGTGCGTGCAGCCGGCCGAAACCGGGTTGGGCTGCCTCGCGAAAATAGACGTCGTAGTGGCCGGGGCTTACCGCCAGCAAGGTGACCGGCGCGGTGTGTGCGGCAGCGCAAGAGCGTGGGCAGCCGGACAGATGTACGTCGTGGCCGGGTTGCAGCGCAGCCAGTTGCAGCGCATCGGCCTTGGTGTCGGCCAGGCCTTTGCCACAGCCGCTTGAGCCGGTGCAGGCGATCATGCGTGCCAGCGGTTGGTCGACTGAGCAGAGAAAGCCCAATTGCTCCAAGCCTGCAGTCACGGCGTCGTGGTGTTCAAGGTTGGGCAGCAGTACGCCCTGCCACGGCGTGATACGCAACGTGCCGTCGCCAAACTCACTGGCCAGTTGCGCGGCGCCTTTAAGCATGTTCGAGTCCAGACGCCCCAGCGGCGCAACGGCGGCGACGTAGAACAGGTTTTTTTGCCGCTGTGGATAAGTACCCAGATGCAACAGAGCCCCACCGACCGGGCGCTTGAACCCATCCACCGGCAATAACTGCAGGCTCAGGTGGGCCAGTAAGTTATCCACAGCCAGATGACGCATGCGGGTTTGCGTCGGTGTCGCCAGGTCGAGAAACGCCTCCAACACCGCCACGACCAAGGCATGGCCTTGCTTGAGCGGCACAGCGGCCAAGGGTGCATCCAGCCCCGGACAACCGGCCAGACCAAAAGCCAAGAGTGTCTCGCCCGACTGCTCAAACGCCGACAGCCACAGATCATGGTGATGCTCGAGCATCGCCAAGGCTTCACCGCCGTCGAGTTGCACGGCGAATTTGGCCGACAGTTCATGGAACCGTGGATGATTTTGCAGGGTGGCGAGGACCTGATCCGCCAGTGGACGGGTGTCGAACAGCATCTGCGGGTCAATACCGGCGCTGGGGCTGAGCATCAGGTTGCGCACGTCGTCGCCGGCGGCGTTGCTGGGGCCAAGCCCTGCGGCCAGCAGCAGCGCGATCAATGCATCCTGCTCGGCGCCTATGCCGCGAATCTGCAGGTTGGCGCGGTTGGTAGCTTCGATCACCCCACCCGCATAGGTCTGCGCCGCGTCCGCCACAGCAACTGCCTGGGCGGCAGTGATAGAACCACCGGCCAATTTGATCCGGCAAATCCCGCCATCCAGCGCCTGGACGATACGCAGCAACCCCGGACAAGCCGAGGGGCGCAAGGTATTCAGAGCAGGCGTTGGGTTCACGGGGCTACCGGTTGACGGGTAAAGGCGCGGTATTATGCCTGCTTTGTCCGGCGGCATGAAAAGCCTGCCCGTCGGATGTCGTTCAAGGAATTCATATGTCGCCCTGGCTGACGGTTGTAGGCATCGGTGAAGACGGCTTCAAGGGGCTGGGCAGAAACGCCCGGCACGCCCTGTTGCGCGCCACCCGGATTATAGGCGGCCAACGCCAGTTGGACCTGCTGCCCGTGTGTATTCGTGGCGAGCGCCAGCTGTGGCCAAGCCCGTTTTCCCTGGAGCCGGTGCTGGCGCGACGCGGCGAGCCTGTGTGCGTGCTGGCCAGCGGCGACCCGATGTTCTATGGCGTAGGCGCCAGTCTGGCGCGCCAGGTGGCGGCTGAAGAACTGCTGATTTTACCGGCGCCGTCCTCCGTGTCATTGGCGGCGGCGCGTTTGGGCTGGCCATTGCAGGAGGTGGTGACGTTATCCGTGGTGGCGCGGCCTTTGGCGGCGATTAATGCGCACCTGGCCAGCGGCGTGCGGTTGCTGGTGTTGAGCAATGACGGGCGCAGCCCTGCCGCGATTGCCGCGCTGTTAGCCGAGTCCGGTTTCGGGCTCAGCCGGTTGAGCGTGTTTGAACACTTGGGCGGTGCAGATGAACAGCGCGTCGACGGGCTTGCTGTGGATTGGCCGCACGCCTCGGTCGCGGATTTGAACCTGGTGGCCATCGACTGCCTGGCCGACGCCAACACCCCGCGCCTGTCACGCCTCGCCGGGCTGCCGGATTCGGCCTTCAAACACGACGGCCAACTGACCAAGCGCGATGTACGCGCCATGACCCTTGCCCGCCTCGCGCCCATGCCCGGCGAATTGCTCTGGGACGTGGGCGCCGGTAGTGGCTCCATCGGCATCGAGTGGATGCGCGCGCATCCGAGTTGTCGCGCACTGGCAATTGAAGCCGATACGGGCCGCCAAAGCCTGATCGAACATAACCGCGATGCCCTTGGTGTGCCCGGCCTGCAACTGGTTCGCGGCAAGGCGCCTGAGGCGTTGCTCGGCCTGGAAGCACCGGACGCCATCTTTATCGGCGGCGGCGTCACCCGCGACGGCGTGCTCGACACTTGCTGGCAGCACCTGCGTCCCGGTGGTCGTCTGGTCGCCAATGCCGTGACCCTGCAAAGTGAAATGACCTTAATGGCGTGGCGCGCTGAACACGGCGGCGAACTGACCCGCATTCATGTGGCCCAGGCCCAACCGCTGGGTGAGTTCGACACCTGGCGTCAGGCGCTGCCGATTACCTTGCTGGACGTGATCAAGCCGCTATGAAACGCATCCTGTTATTGGGCGGCGTGACCGAAGCATTGGCCATCGCCCGCACGTTGGGGCCTGAGCATATCTATAGCTTGGCTGGCGTGGGCCGCGTGCCTACAGACCTCACCTGCCAGGTACGCGTCGGCGGCTATGGTGGGTTTGAAGGTTTGGCGCAGTTTGTTCGCGATGAGCAGATTAGCCTGATCCTCGATGCGACCCACCCATATGCTGCGCAGATCAGCCAAAACGCTGCCCAGGCGGCGCGGTTGTGCGGCATTCCCTGCTGGGCGTTGCGGCGTCCGGCGTGGCAGCCGCAGGCGGGAGACGACTGGCGCGAGGTGGGAGACTGGGCGCAGCTGATTGAAGCACTCAAACCCTTCAAGCGCCCGCTGTTCACCTTGGGGCGCGAGCCATTGCAGCACCTGGAGGAAATCCCCGCCGATCAATTCTGGACGTTGCGCGCACTGGATGTGTATCCGGGCAATGAGCGCTGTGAAGTCATCGGCGCGCGTGGGCCGTTTCTGATTGAGGACGAGCGCGCGTTGTTTGAGCGGCGTGGGATTGATGTGTTGATCAGCAAGAACAGCGGCAGTGCGGCGACCGAACCGAAGCTGGAAGTGGCACGCGAGCGTAGGGTGCCGGTGCTGGTGTTGAAGCGGCCGGTGTTGGCGGGGGTGGATAGAGAGTTCACCGACGTGGCTGCGGTGCTACAGGCAACCAGCGCTCTCTAAACACCACCTATCCAATGTGGGAGCGGGCTTGCTCGCGAAGGCGGTGTGTCAGTCGCCGGATGAATTGACTGACACTGCGCTTTCGCGAGCAAGCCCGCTCCCACACTTGGAATGCACTATCAGTGCTGCTGCCGTCGACGGCCCTATGCCTTTATGCACGCGTTCAGCCAGCAATCGCGCCAGCTCAATCAACTGCGCAACGCCCAGCAATTCCTCTCGCTTCGGGCCATCCAGGTCAAACGCAAGGTCGCAACTCAGCGCATTGGCCGAGGCGAGTGTTTCGCTGAGGTTGACCAGCAGGTCTTCGGTGCTGATTCCGTCGGCTACGGTGAATAGGCAAATGGGGGGATTGGGGGTGGGTTTAATCATTGTGAAGCTCCGGAGAAGTAAAAAGGAGCTGCCACTGATCGCCGCGACGCGATGGGGGTGGCAGCTGTACGCAGGTTCGCGGACCGATTCTCCGAAACAACCGGCATACCCGAAGGTATCCCGCGCACAGCCGCCATAGCGCCGCACAGTAGACGATAAAAAAGCGCCAACTGAAAGGAGACGATGACGCTTTTGCGTCTGGAGAAATCCGGGCCGCGACGCCCGACCGCTGCGTGTGCGGCGGTGTATGGAGACTAGAGATTGAGTGTCCTAGGGACAACCTCAAAACCTTGTAAGACGTTTCTGTTTTTCCCAATGCCTAGCCGAACGGACAGTTGTTTGGCTTTGCGCCAGCCAGCACCATTTCAGCGCCATTCCCTTTGCATACATCAACGTCACGACCACGTTTGAGTACCCCTGCGCGCTCAAAAAAGGACAAACATGAAAAGCACGGACACGCAAATCCAACAGCCAATCGGCACAGTCAACACCCCTCTCAACGATTGCGTGGAGAGCCAGATGTGAGGCGTTACAACATCACCACCGGTTCAACCACCACGGTGGGTGGCAAAGTGATCAGTGGTTGTGAGCGCACCAGTTTCAATGGCGAATTAATCTCAAGGGAGGGTGACCGGGTCGCTTGTCCGGCGTGCGGCACTGAAGGCTTCATCGAGCTTATCGGCCCTCATCTGCACGAAGAGTGGAACGGCAAACAAGCGGCGCTTGAGGGCGATCTGTGTATCTGCAAATGCCATCCACCGCCGGAGTTGATTGCCAATCAGAACTTCAAATCTCAGCAGTTCGGCCCCCAACCTCAACGAGTCGCCCCCGCTGGAATGGGGCCACCAGCGTCCGCCTCATACCCTTCCAACTTTTCCGCGCCCGGTGCGCCAAAGCGTGCCGCTGACGCCTGCGTTTTCGCCAAATCATGCGTTTCGGTGCCGGCCGGTTCTACGGCTGCGGGAACCGGCCCGGAAAACGCCAAAAATTTCGGCACCACGGCCCTCATGGCTTCAACCGGTACCACAGGCGCCGTCGGCAGGGTAGCAGGCACACTCGGCAGCGACCTCGGGGCCTGGGCTGTACGAGGGCTGGCGGCAGCCAGTTCGGCCCTCAACGTCGTGCTGCTGGCGTTCTGGCCGCGAGATATTGGTGATTCAACGCTGTATACCCCTGAGCAGTTGGAAGGGATGCGTTTGGCCAGTACGCGGGTGCGTTTCCAGTTTCGCCAGGATGAATCCGGTGAACTGCGTGTTTACGGCCTACATACCCCACCTGGCAGTGGCGCCGACCGCGTACCCGTTGCGCAAGCCCGGTGGAATGACCACCACAGCGCGATGGTGGCGGTGCTGGATGGCATCAGCATCACGTGGACGCCGAACCACGGCCCGGTTGTCAGCGTGCCGAGTCCCTATCCCGGTACACCGGAGCGCCTGGATAATGTGTTGGTTCATCCGATTGCAGTGGGGCAAGATTCGGCAATCAGCCACTATCCAGGGCGCGATGCAGAAGACGTCACCTGGCAGGATACGATTATCTCGTTTCCGGCTGATTCGGGCGTGCCGCCGCTGTATTTGGTGTTTGCCAAGCCGGCAGTCGGGCCGTTGGAGGTGGATATTTATGGTGCGTTCAGTGGACGACCGCGCAACGGGTTGCACATGGATCACATACCCTCGCAGGCAGCGATAAGACGTCATCTAGAAAGCTATGCAATAAGTTTTACAGAGAAGCAGCTCAAGGAAGCGTTAAATAACGCTGCGAGCATTGCGATTCCCTCTTACATCCATCAAAAGTTTAGTGAGACTTACGGTTGGCGAAACACGGAGACAAAGCAGACGTTAGATGCTGAGGATCTGCGTCAAGCGGCAGACAGCAATTTCGATGCTATCAAGCCATACCTTCTAGATCACGGCTTCGCTGAGTCTGATCTCGAGATGGCACGCACCCAAATGCATAAAGTCAACGAAAATCAGGGGTGGTACTAGGATGGAAGCAGTAAAAATTAATCGCTTGGTAAAAGGCTTGGGGCGCACCTACGATGATTTTGTTGCTGAGGGTTTACTTCGTGCTGGGTCGATAAAGCCACTATTTGAAAACAGTCAAAACTCCCATTTCATTCATAAACCAGAGCCCGGCGTTGAGCTGTGGTTTTGGGCCGAAACCATGAGATTAGAGCGAATCGTTTTTTGCCTGATTTCATTAGCACAGGGCGAGTCCAGGTATGCTGGTGAACTGCCTGCCCCCCTCGCACTGTCAATGAACCAAGAGAGCATCCGAAAAACACTTGGAACGCCACACGAGTCCAAAAGCCCCGTGAAACTACCGTTACCGATTGGAGCTACAGGTGGATGGGACTCCTATCGCCTTAGTTTGGAAGTTCACTCAAACGCGAGGGTTGCCGTGCAGTATTTACCCGATAAATCCGTATGTGGTTTAGCGTTCACTTTGGTTGATATGGGCCGCGATTGAAGACGTATAAATCCCTACTGCCAACGCGCTTGGAGCCAAGACCGAGACAAGCGCGCAAAACAAATGGCAATTAAACTTGTGGCGAGCAATAACTCATGAGCGAATCCTTTTCCCGTTTCGACACGGAAAAATACTTGAATACGCCGTTGGAGATAGCCGCGTATCTGGAGACCTGCTTTGAAGATGATGCAGGCGATGGTCTTTTGATTTGCACTGCCCTCAACAACATCGCACGCGCCCAAGGCATGACCCAAGTAGCCCGCGACGCCGGTCTTGGAAGAGAAAGTTTGTACAAAGCCCTTTCCAGTGCTGGCAATCCTGAGTTCGCGACTATCATGAAAGTCATGAAAGCGCTGGGCCTCAGGCTTCACGCCACAGCGGTCTGACCCGGTGCGACACCAAACCACACCGCCGCTTTTTACTTATGCCCCCCGATCAGGCTAAATACCCACCTGATCGCTTAACCCTACGGATTGTCCGCCATGGCCCGTCAACGCTTTGCAATTGTGTGGATCGCCTGCTTTGCAGTGCTGTTCAACGCCTTTGCCATGCCACTGGCCAGCGCGATGCAACAGTCGCAAGACCCCGTGCAGCAATTGTTATGGGGCAGTTTCTGTTCCTCCAATGGCGCCAGCCTCAAGACCATTGCCCTGGGCAAGTTGGACATCCCAACGCCGCCCCAGGAAGATCATTCCGCCATGCAGCATTGCTGGTGTTGCTCGGGCTCACCGCCGCTGGTGGCGTTGCCGGGGCATGTGCCGCAGCTGTACGTCACACGTTTTGATGCGGTGCTGGGCCTGTCACCGCCCGCACTGCAAGCCCCTACCCTGCGCCAGCAATGGCCGAGTCTTAACCCCCGCGCTTCTCCAACGGTCTGATTTCTTCGCAAGTGAACTGCGTTTAGAACCGTTCTGGAGAACTGCCATGCTTAAATCTTCCCTGCTTCTGGCTGCGTTGTTGCTGCCGGTGTGTGTTGCTGCGAATGCCGATGACTACAAGGCCGGCGACCTGCTGGTCAGTGATCCCTGGTCCCAGGAATTGCCGCCGAATGCGCCGACTGTCGCCGCCTATTTTGTGATTCATAACCAGGGCGAAAGCGCTGATCGCTTGCTTAGCGTCGACACGCCTGTGGCGGCCACAGCCGAGTTGCATGAGCATGTGATGCAAGGCGACCTGATGAAGATGCAACAAGTGCCCAGCGTTGCCGTACCGGCCAAGGGTGATCTGACCTTCGCACCGATGGCCTACCACGTGATGCTGCTGGGCCTGAAAGACCGCAGCCAACTGCGCGACGGCCAACGCTTCCCACTCACCCTGAACTTCGAAAAAGCCGGCCCGGTGCAGGTTGAAGTCTCGGTACAAAAAGCGCCGCCGATGGCCGGCCACGAGTCTATGCACGCCCAATAGGCCAACGTAGATGGGCGCCCCTCGCGCCAGGTTGTCGCCACACCGCCGCAGGCCCATGAGCCTGGCGCGCGGCAGTTGGATCAGCCTGTTCGCCATGCTGATGATCTTTATCGGTCCGCTGATTTCCCAAGCGATGCCGATGGACCATCACGCCGGTATGTCGATGGAAATGTCCATGGACATGCCGTCAAGCGGCCATGGCGAACACCAGCAAGCCCCCAGCGAACATCATGCTCTGTGGGCGAAGTGCGGTTATTGCGACCTGCTGTTCAGTTGCCCCGCGCTGCCCGGCAGCGTGTCCTACGTCACCCTCGGCAGCCCGCCACCGGCTAATGCCCTGACGCCTGCCACCCGCCTGGGCCACGCCCGGCAAAGCATCTTCCCCGGCGCCCGCAGCCGCGCCCCGCCCATCGCTTCGTAAGCACTTCACAGCATCACTTCACACCGGCCGACTTTAGACAGACAGCCGCAGGCTGCTGGCCGTGTTGTTTACGATTGATTGATGGAATTTGTCATGTCCAGGTTTTCTGCTGACTCCCGTTTGGGATATACCCCCGTTTTCGCTGTTCTGTGCGGCGCACTGCTGGTGCCACAGGCCCACGCCGATGAGCATGAGTTGAGCCCCACGGTCATCACCGCGATCGCCCCCAGCTCGCCGCTGACCGTTGTCACCAACCCCAAAGACCCACGCCAACCGGTGCCCGCCAGCGATGGCGGCGACTACCTCAAGACCATCCCCGGCTTCGCACTGGTACGCAACGGCGGCACCAATGGCGATCCGGTGCTGCGCGGCATGTTCGGTTCACGCCTGAATATCCTCACCAACGGCGGCATGATGCTCGGCGCCTGCCCAGGGCGAATGGACGCGCCCACCTCGTATATCTCGCCGGAAACCTACGACAAGCTCACCGTGATCAAAGGCCCGCAAACCGTGCTTTGGGGCCCCGGCGCATCAGCCGGCACTATCTTGTTCGAGCGTGAGCCCGAGCAATTCGGCGAGCTGGGCACGCGGGTCAACGCCAGTGTGCTGGCCGGCTCCAACGGGCGCTTCGACAAGGTGGTCGATGCCGCCGCCGGAGGGCCTTTGGGCTATGTGCGGGTGATCGGCAATCAGGCCCACGCCGATGACTACAAAGACGGCAACAACCACACCGTCGCTTCGCGCTACGACAAGTGGAATGGCGATGTCGCCGTCGGTTTTACCCCCGACGCCGACACCCTGCTGGAACTCACCGCCGGCCGTGGCGATGGCGAAGCGCGCTACGCCGGGCGCGGCATGGACGGCTCGCAGTTTCTGCGCGAAAGCCTGGGGCTGCGCTTTGAAAAATCCAATATCGGTGAGGTACTGGATAAGGTCGAAGCGCAGGTCTACTACAACTACGCCGACCATGTGATGGACAACTACAGCCTGCGCACGCCGTCCGGCACTGGGATGATGGCCGGCCCCATGGCCGCCAACGTCGACCGCCGCACCCTCGGCGCACGCATCAAGGCGACCTGGCGCTGGGCCGATGTACAACTGATCAGCGGTATGGATGCACAGACCAACGAGCATCGCCAGCGCAGCAGCATGGGCATCGACACCTACAAGGATCTGCCACGGGAAAAGGACGCGAATTTCCACAACTACGGCGTGTTCAGCGAACTGACCTGGTACGCCGCCGAGCGTGATCGGCTGATCACCGGCGCGCGCCTGGACCGCGCCTCGGCCAAGGATTTTCGTCAGACCACTGCTTCAGGAATGATGTCGCGCCCCAACCCGACCGCCAACAACACCCGCGCCGACACCTTGCCATCGGGCTTTGTGCGTTATGAGCACGACCTGGCCGACACACCCACCACCGTCTACGCAGGGCTCGGCCATTCGGAACGTTTCCCGGATTACTGGGAGCTGTTTTCGCCCAACACCGGTGCGGTCGGTTCGGTGAACGCCTTCGACGGGGTAAAGCCGGAGAAAACCACCCAACTCGACTTCGGCGCGCAGTACAAAACCGCCGACCTGGAAGCCTGGGCCTCGGGCTATATCGGCCGGGTGCAGGACTTTATCCTGTTCGACTACACGCCCGGCATGATGGGCACCACCTCACAGGCCCGCAACGTCGACGCCCGCATCATGGGCGGTGAACTGGGCGCGGCGTACAAGCTGACCCGGCACTGGAAAGCCGACGCCAGCCTCGCCTACGCCTGGGGCAAGAACACCAGCGACGGCCAGGCGCTGCCGCAAATGCCACCGCTGGACGCGCGTTTGGGCCTCACCTACAGCCAGGACGACTGGAGCGCCGGCGCCTTGTGGCGTGTGGTCGCAGCGCAAAACCGCATCGACCAGAACAAGGGCAACGTGGTCGGTAAAGACTTCGACAAAAGCAGCGGTTTTGGCGTGTTCTCGCTGAACGCGGCGTACCGCATCAATAAAAACTTCAAGGTCAGCACCGGCGTCGACAACCTGTTCGGCAAAGCCTATGCCGAGCATCTGAACCTGGCGGGTAACGCAGGCTTCGGCTACCCGGCCAACGACCCGCAAGCCATCAAGGAGCCGGGGCGCACGCTCTGGACCAAAGTCGATATGAGCTTCTAAAAGCATCGCGGGCAAGCCCGCTCCCACAGAGAAATGCATTCCAAATGTGGGAGCTGGCTTGCCTGCGATAGCGGCCTGACAGACAAAAAAATATCTAAAGCCTTGCGGAGCCTAATGATGACCACCCAAAAAATTTCCTTCTACAACCTGGCCTGGCGCTGGCACTTCTACGCCGGCCTCTTCGTCGCCCCGTTCATGGTGCTGCTGGCCCTCACCGGCATCATCTACCTGTTCAAACCCCAGCTCGACCCGCTGATGTACGGCAACCTGCTCAAGGTGCAAAGCGCCGAGCACACCCTGAGCGCCGACGAGCAACTGCAACGCGCCCAGGCAGCTTTTCCCCAGGGCAAAATCAGCAAATACCTGCCACCCGCCGACGCCACCAGCAGCGCGCAATTCGTGATGCACAACGATGGCCGTGAAGTGACGGTATTCGTCGACCCGTATCGCGGCACTGTGCTCGGTGAACAGGATGCCAAATACAACCTGCAAGCCATCGCCCGCGCACTGCATGGCGAACTGATGATCGGCACCGTCGGCGACCGTCTGGTGGAACTCGCCGCCGGTTGGGGCGTGATGCTGGTGGTGTCTGGCGTGTACCTGTGGTGGCCACGCGGCAAGTCTTCGGCGGGCGTGTTGTGGCCACGGCTCAACAGCCGTGGCCGAGTGTTCTGGCGCGATATGCACGCGGTCGCCGGTTTCTGGGGCGCGGCATTTTTGCTGGTGATGCTGCTCAGCGGCATGACCTGGACCGGCTTCTGGGGCAAACAATACGCCGAGCTGTGGAATAAGTTTCCCGCAGCAATGTGGAACAACGTGCCGCAGTCCGACCAGCAAGTGCGCAGCCTCAATACGGCCAGCCAGCAGACCGTGCCGTGGGCCATGGAAAACACGCCGATGCCGATGTCCGGCGACCACGCCGAGCATATGAACCATGGCGCGATGCGTTCAGGTCCTGCCGCGCCGACGGTACGCCTGCAACAAGTGGTCGACCTGGCCAACGCGCGCAAGGTCGAACCCGGCTATAGCATCACGTTCCCCACCACCGCCGATGGCGTGTTTACCGTTGCAGTGTTCGCCAACGACCCGCGCAATGATGCGACCCTGCATGTGGACCAGTACACCGGCAAAGTGCTGGCCGATGTGCGCTGGGAACACTACAACCTCGTCGCACGCGCCACCGAAACCGGCGTGATGCTGCATGAGGGCAAGATGTTCGGTTGGGTCAATCAGTTGATCGTGCTGGTGATCTGCTTGATGATTCTGCTCAGTGCGGTGAGTGGCGTGGTGATCTGGTGGAAGCGTCGCCCCCAAGGAGCGCTGGGGGTTCCACCGTTGCGCCATGACCTGCCCAAGTGGAAAACCGCGATGGTGATCATGTTTGCACTGGCGATTATTTTTCCATTGGTGGGTGCATCGCTGATCGTGGTGTGGGCGTTGGATCGCCTGGTGCTGGCGCGCCTTTTCAACCAACGTGAATCTGCCTCAGGTTCTGCATGAGGCAGGCGAGATGCCCACGGCAGAGGCCTCCTGTAGCCTTGCGCGACTTTTGTCGCGCAGCCAATAAGTGTTAACTTATAACACTTTCTGCGTTATCGTTGCTCGCCGCGCCCTGCGGCGGGCACACCCTTTCAAGAAGCGATTGATCGACCGATGAACAAGTACCTAGCGTGCGGCGTATGCCTGCTCGCCCTGCACAACAATGCCCAAGCGCTGACCCTGCCCGCCAGCCCCGTGACCGCGCCCGCCGTGGATGACGAACGTGTCGACCTGAACACGCCGACCACCGCCGGCTCGCGCCTGAACCTCACGGCCTTGCAAACGCCTGGCAGCGTTGAGAGCCAGACCGGCGAGAAGATCCGCGAACGCGGCGACGCCAGTGTGCAGGACGCCATCTCCCGCGCCACCGGCATCAGCCGCACCGGCTCGCCGGGCGACGGCGGCACGTCGTTGCAGGCCCGTGGTTTTACCGGGCAGAGTTCGGTACTGCAGTTGTACGACGGGCAGCGCATGTTCGATGGCGCAGGCACCTCCACCTTCCCGGTAGATACCTGGTCGGTTGAGCGCGTGGATGTGCTGCGCGGCCCGGCCTCGGTGATGTACGGCCAGGGCGCCACCGGTGCGGTGATCAATACCATTGCGAAAAAACCGTTCAGCGGCGAGATCGAAAACCACATCCGCCTCGGCTACGGCTCCGATGACCGCCAGCAGCAAGCGCTGGACAGTGGCGGCTCGCTGACCGACACACTGAGCTACCGCCTGAACGTCAACCGCCTGCGCAGCAACGGTTTCATCGCGCGCGGCGACTCCGCCAGCGACTTCGTCAGCGGCGCGCTGCGCTGGCAGCCGGCCGACAACCTGAGCTTCACCCTGGCCCACGACTACGGCGACCAGAGCCCGCAGAACTACTACGGCACGCCACTGATCAACGGCCAATTGCACAAAGGCCTGCGCGACAAAAACTACAACGTCAGCAACGACAAACAGCACTACAACGACCAGTGGACGCGCCTGACCAGCGAGTGGCAGCTCAACGACAACGTCACCGCCACCAACGAGCTGTCGTACCTGAAAAACCAGCGCCGCTGGCAGAACGCCGAGAGCTATAACTATGTGAATGGCGGCCTGGTACGCCAGGACTACCTGGGCATCAAGCACGACCAGGAACAGGTCGGTGACCGCCAGACCTTCACCTTCAAACACACGCTGTTGGGCCTCGACAGCCAGACGGTGACGGGCGTTGAGTACAACCGCATTCGCTTTCGCCTGGCCAGTAACGCGCCGTTTAACGACGTGCCAGGCGGCGGCCAGCCGGTGGATATTCAGCACCCGGTGCCGCAGCCGTTTGTGAGCGACAGCCCGTTTATTGCGCAGTCGGTCAGCACCACCAAACAGCTGGCTGCCTTCGCAGAAAACCGCCTGCAACTGACCGATAAACTCTCGTTGATCACTGGCGCGCGCCGCGACTACCTGCACATCGATAGCCATGACCTGAAGGCCGCAAACACAGACGCCGACAAGACCCTGACCGGCAACAACTGGAAAGCCGGCCTGGTCTACGCAATCACCCCAAGCACCTCGGTTTACGGCCAGTACGCCACCAGCACCGACGGTGTCGGCAGCCTGATCAGCCTGAGCCCGAGCCAGCAGCAGTTTGGTTTGTCCACCGCCAAACAGGCCGAAATCGGCTTCAAGCAGGCGTTCTGGGACGCGCGTGGTGAATGGACCCTGGCGGCCTATCACATCGTCAAAAAGAAACTGCTGGTGAGCATCCCCGGCACCACCCTCAAGGAGCAAGTCGGCCAACAATCCTCCAACGGCCTGGAAGCCAGCCTCGACCTGCAACTGCCCAACGCCTGGCAATTACAAGCCAATGCGGCCATTGTGCGGGCGCAGTACGACGACTTTTCCGAAGTGGTCAACGGCCAGGCGGTTTCCCGCGACGGCAACCGCCCGGTGGACGTGCCCAACCGCACCGCCAACCTGTGGTTGAGCAAGGCGGTGACCGATGACATTCGCGCCGGTGCCGGTGTGCGTTACGTCAGCGCCCGTTATGCCGATACCGCCAACAGCAGCGAAGTGCCGAGCTACACCGTGGCCGACGCCACCGTGTCGTGGAAAGCCATGCGCAATACCACCCTGGGCCTTGAGCTGAACAACCTGTTCAACCGCACCTACGCCGTCAGCCAGTACAACAACGGCCAACAGTGGATCCTCGGGGAGCCGCGCTCGTTCTTCGTCACGGCAGACTACACCTTCTAACCGAAACACAACACCGCTCCCCTTTGGGAGCTGGCTTGCCTGCGATAGCGGTCTGCCTGATCCACCGCTATCGCAGGCAAGCCAGCTCCCACAACCAACTGTGTTGAACTTGAGAATATTGATGGCCTCACTCACCCTCACCGACCTTGGCTGGACCCCACCCGGCCACGACCACTGCAATCACCACTTCCAACTGCGTGATGCCAGCTTGCAGGTCGGTGCGGGGGAGTTTGTCGGGCTGATCGGCCCCAACGGCAGCGGCAAGACCAGCCTGTTGCGCTGCGCTTATCGCTTCAGCAAACCTGAACGCGGTGACGTGCTGCTCGAACACCAGAATGTGTGGAAACAAAGCGCCAAATGGTGCGCACAACGCATCGCGGTGGTGCTGCAGGAATTCCCCGACACCTTCGGCTTGCGCGTGGACGAAGTGGTCGCCATGGGCCGCACGCCCCACAAGGGCTTGTTCGATGGCGACACACTGCACGACCAGCACCTCATCCGGCAGGCGCTGGAGTCGGTCGGCATGCACGGCTTCGACGACCACGCGTTCGCCACGCTCTCGGGCGGTGAAAAACAACGGGTGATCCTCGCCCGCGCCTTGGCGCAGCAGCCGCAACTGTTGATCCTCGATGAGCCGACCAACCACCTCGACCCGCGCTATCAGCTGGAGTTGCTGCGGCTGGTCAAACGCTTGAACATCGGCACCCTGGCCAGCATTCATGACCTTAACCTGGCCGCGGCTTACTGTGATCGTTTGTACGTGATCAACCATGGGCGCATTGTCGCCAGCGGCACGCCCCACCAGGTGCTGACCACCGAATTGCTGCGTGATGTCTTCGGCGTCGAAGCCTTGATCGACGCTCACCCTTTGGCCGGCTACCCCCGAATCACCTGGATAACCCCACCATGATCCTGCGCCCACTGTTGTCTCTCGCGTTGTTGTTCGGCACGGCCCAAGCGTTTGCCGAAGCCACCCATTACCCGGTGACCGTCAAAAGCTGCAACCGCGACGTGACCTTTCAGGAAGCGCCGAAACACGCGGTCAGCCACGACATCAACATGACCCAGATGATGCTCGCCCTGGGCCTCAAGGATCATATGGCCGGCTACAGCGGCGTCACCGGTTGGAAGTCGGTCACGCCGCAAATGGCCGAAATCCTCGACGGCCTGCCGGAACTGGCGAGCAAGTACCCGTCGGTGGAAACCCTGCTCAACGCCAACGTGGACTTCTTCTTCGCCGGCTGGGATTACGGCATGCGCGTAGGCGGTGACCTGACGCCGCAAACCTTGCAGCCGCTGGGCATCAACGTCTACGAGCTGACTGAGTCGTGCGCGTTTGTGATGAAGCGCCCGGCCGCGACCCTGGACGACACCTATAACGACCTGCGCAACCTCGGCAAGATCTTCAACGTGCAGGACCGCGCCACGGCCTTGATCGCGCAGATGCAGGCACAAGTGGCCGAGGTGCAACAGCACCTGCCCGCCGACAAGCCGCGGGTGTTCCTCTATGACAGCGGCGAAGACCGCGCCATGACTTCCGGCCGCCTGGGCATGCCGCAAGCACTGATCACCGCCGCTGGCGGGCGCAATATCCTCGATGACATCGACGCCAGCTGGACCCGCGTGAACTGGGAGACAGTCGTGGAGCGCAACCCGCAGGTGATCGTGATCGTCGACTACAGCGAAATCACCGCTGCACAGAAAGAACAATTCCTGTTGGATAACCCGGCGTTGCAGTCGGTGGACGCAATCAAGAACCAGCGCTTTATCGTGATCCCGTATGTGCAGGCCACGCCGGGCATCGACAATGTGCTGGCGGTGGAAACCCTGGCCAAAGGGTTCCACGGCGAATGAACACACGTCGCTATGCCGTGCTGCTGAGTACCCTTGGCGCGTTGCTGCTGGTCTCTTGCGTGGTCTCGCTGGGGTTTGGCTCGGCGCGGGTGCCGGTGGATGTGGTGTGGCAGGTTTTGCTCAACAAGACCTTCGGCCTCGGCGAGGTGAACTGGAGCACCGGGCAGGAACACATCGTGTGGTTGATCCGCGTGCCGCGCATGTTGCTTGGCGCACTGGTGGGGGCCGGGCTGGCGTTGATCGGTGCCGTCTTGCAGGCGGTGACGCGCAACCCGCTGGCCGACCCGCACCTGCTGGGTGTGACCTCGGGCGCTACCCTTGGCGCGGTGATCGTGGTGCTGCATGTGGGCGAAGTCGTCGGTTTGCTGACGCTGCCTATCGCCGCCTTTATCGGCGCGTTGCTGAGCATGCTGGTGGTACTGGCGGTGGCCAGCCGCAATGGCCGGCTGGAAAGCGATCGCCTGTTATTGTGCGGTGTGGCGGTGTCGTTCGTGATGATGGCGGCGGCCAACCTGCTGCTCTTTATGGGCGACCATCGCGCCGCCTCGGCGGTGATGTTCTGGATGCTCGGAGGTCTGGGCCTGGCGCGTTGGGAGCTGTTGGCGATTCCCACTGCCACGGTATTTCTAGGCTTGCTGGTACTGGTGGGCATGGCCCGACCGCTGAACGCGTTGATGGCTGGCGAGCAAACCGCTGTGACCCTGGGCCTCAACGCACGCAACGTACGTTTGAAGGTGTTTTTGGTGGCTTCGTTGATGACTGGCGTGCTGGTGTCCATCAGCGGCTCCATCGGCTTTGTCGGGCTGATGGTGCCGCATATCGCCCGGCGCCTGGTCGGCGCCGAACACCGGCGTTTGTTACCGGTGTGTGCGCTGCTGGGCAGTGTGTTCCTGGTGTGGGTGGATGTCGCCGCACGCACCTTGATCGCCCCCGAAGACCTGCCCATTGGCGTGGCGACGGCGGCGATTGGCGGGCTGTTTTTTATTGGCTTGATGCGCAAGCGCTAGTCAGAGCTCGTCCTTGTCCCGTGCGTACCAGAACTCATCGACTTGCTGTTCTGTCTGCACCTCGCTGACGCGCCATTCTTCACCCAGCACCCCCTGACGAGTCCAGAAGGCATCGCTGACCAACACTGTCAGGCTGCCCTGCGCCTTTAACCGGCTGATCAATACGCTTGGGTCAGGCGCTGCACCGGGAGCAAGCAGCGAGGTTTCTGCTGGAGTAAACGCAGGCAGGTACTTGAGCAGCGCACCGCCCCGGCACGCCAGATAACAACTTACGGCATCCGGGGCATTGCTCTTGACCACCGCAAGATAGTCACGCAGGTCATCCTTGGAGACAAAATTTTCCAGCAGCTGTTTGTCGATTAGCTCAAAGCTGGTTGTGGAAGCAATTGCCTTGTAAAACGACTGCACCGCTGCGATTTTGTAGGTGCTCAGTACATTGGCAGGTGGCACGTCGAAGCCCCTGTGATCAATCCAGAACAGCAGTTGCAAGGTACTTGTGGTTCCCGTGCCCTGATCTTCCACCGGATCAATCGCGACATACCCCGAGGTTTCCCCAGGCACCAGAACCGCCCCCAGGTACTGCTTGTCCTTGAACGGCGCCACCAAGCCCTGGGCATAGCGGGCGGCATCATCAGGGTATAAAAACAGCGGCCCGCAGAACGAATGAAAATGCGGGTCGTCCGCAAACGCATGCGGCTTTTGTTTCGGCACCCAGTGCCTGGTGACGTGCTCCTTCCTGCCCCAGACTTCACTGGTGACCCGAACGGACAACTCACCTGCGCGTGCCAGGCGGCGCACATAATCACTGACCGTAAGGGCGCCCCCTAGCAATTGCGTACGCTCCAGGTGCGCGCTGCTTGTAAAGTCGTAAAGTGACCCTGTCTTGGGAAACACATACTTGAGCAGCGCACCGTCGCTGCACATCAGGTACAGCGGCAGATTAATGCCATTGCGCGCACTGCTGATGAAGTTCAAAGCCTTGGCGATGTATTGGGGAGCAAAAAAACTCTGCGCCACTTCATCATTGGCCGGCGCGATGGCCGCATTCGAACCACATAGGTACAAGCCGTCGAGCACATAGCCCTGAGGTAACTGGCCGTTGACAAACACTTGCTTGAAATCGGCAAGGTTGTCTCTGATAAGCGCCAACGTCGTCATGTACAGCGGCTTGTTCACAGACTTCAGCACATAGCCGAAAGCCACGTCGACTTGCGGCGTCCACCTGCGTTGAGCGTAGCGAACAGCATCTAGAGCCCGAGTAAAGATAGGGCCACAGGGTGAATCGAATGCTATCTGGCGAATATCTCCGGGGTTGGGCACAGTATTGGGCACCGTAAACGCGCCCGTTATCCGTCTGGCCTGCCCCCAAAACCAGCCCCCCTTCACCACACACAACTCACCCGCCGCCGCCACCGTCGTGACAAAATCCTGCGGTGTGAGCACCCCGCTGCGAATTTGCTGTTCGACGAGGTTGTCAACGTAGTCGTCCTTGGCCAAATCCAGTGCGGCCAAGCGCTTTTTAAGAGCATCCTCGGCCGTGGAGTTCGACAGTTGATAACTCAAGATCGAACCACCAAAGCCAAACACATACTCACGTTTGAAGTCGGCATCGCCGTTCAACAACGTCGCCAGCACCGCACTCGGGAGCATGGTTTTGTAGATGGTTTTCTGAGTGATGGACAGCAGCAGTGGCACCTCTTGATCCACCAGAGACCTATAGCGCGCCACAATCGTGCTGCCTCCCGGATAAAGCCCCGTCGACACCGCGTGATCAGGGTAGATCCAATTCAACGCAAGCCCCTGGGGCGGAATGACCAAGGGCTCTGTCGCGGCATACAACCCGTTAACGAGCTTGAGAATCACCCCACCATAAGCACGACGATAGACTTTGCCCACCAAGGCAGCTACATGGCGGGCGGCGTCATCGGGACTGGCGAAGGCAGGGCTTAAATGCCGCGCAATCAAGGTTGCATAGCCGGCCCAAGCGTTGCTGACCAACCCTGTTTTATCCCAGAACTGGCTGATACGTATCACGTGAAGCAGCCCCTTCTGCGACCACTCCCTGACGAAATCCAGGGGCTCCTTGATACCGGAGTCCAACGCCCGTTGTGCCTCACTCACCAACGTTTCTGCCGTACCGCCGGACGTCACGTCAATCGGTGCGGGCTTATAGCGCAACAGCGCACCATCATGCGTTGAAAAGTAAATCGGCAGGCTATCGGCGCTACCCCGCTTAGCTTCGTAAAGGGCGGCGTACAGGACATCAGGCTGGACAAAAAACCGTGCCAGCCATTTGTTCGAAGGTTTCAGCTTTTTATGCAGCCATTGCTGCGAACGAAACAGCCCATACAGTACAAAACCATCAGGGAGCTGATAGTCGTCCTGGTTGGTGCGTTTAAACACGCGGGAGCGGTTGAACAGCTCACCGGCAGTGGTGGCGCCCACCACCTCGGTTGCAATGTACTGATCCTCATCCTTGTGTTTGAGGATAAATGCATAGCACGCCTCCTCGGGATAGTTACGCCCGTGCACCCGCCCGTGAAGATTGCGCGCCGCCTCGTCGGCACTGGCAAACACGGCGCCGTAGATGACGTAGTCAAGTGCCCCGGTGCGCGGGGCATAGTCGTAATTAGCCGACCAGTCGTTGTAAACCACCGAGCGCGGGCCCCACAGCGGGTTGCCCAGGATGATCTTGAAGTCCCCCGCCTCGGCCAGTCGCCATACCCAATCGGAAGGTTTGATCTGCCCGCTGTCGAGCGATTGCTGCAAGCTGTTGGTCCCGGCCTGAGGGCTGACATTGGCCAGCAGCGCGGTTTCTGCCGATGACTTGTTTGGGGTGTACTCCAGCAAACAATTGGGTGCCGCCGAGAGATACGCCACTCGCCCATCCGGGATGATCGAGTACATTTCATTGCCGGAGAAAACCTGCTGATTGATCAGCGCCTCGTCCCGTGTCCAGTTGCGCCGCAGGATTGGCACCGGGTCGGCCATGGACAGTTCAGGGTGAGAGCCATAACGCGCGTGCAGCACGTAGGGCTCCGGCGGAATCAACGGGCCTCGATTACTGGCAGGGAAAAACAGCGTGTAAAAAAACGGATTGTCGTTGCTCTCAATAGGTTCGGTAATCACAAAGCGACCGTCCTCGCCCTTGAGCACGTAACCGCCATAGTAACGATCCCGCCGATTGCCGACCTGTTCATGGGCATACACCGCCGCATCGCGTGCCGAGAGAAAATCGCGGCTCAATGTCGCCCTGTAAAACGACGTCAGCAAGCCGGTGCGGTTATCCACCGCCCCGACCGTGCGCCACAAACCGCCGGCCTGCACCACCGACAAATGGGTCGCCGTTATCACCCGGCGCACATAGTCACGCGGGCTCAACGAACCCACGAGCATGGCGGCCTGCGCACCGTTATCGTGAACATCTCCTTCGGGGCCCTCTTTGACCAGCTCGTTGGTAGGCGTAGCCTCGGGCACCTTGAATGCCAGCAGCGCACCATCCGAAGCGTGCATGTACAACGACAACCCACGAACCGGGTCCTGAACATTCAGGGTTTCCCGCGCCCGACGAGCGGCGGCCACTATCTGCGCTGGTGTGAAGAAGGTACTGGCCAACCATTTTTCCCGCGCCGCAACCTCGTCCGTTTCGTACCAACTACTGAAGTAGATTGCCTCCAAATGGAATTGGGAAGGCAGTCGCAACCCACCATCACGGCGCTTGGGGAATATACCTGCAGGTGAAAACAGCGGTTCACTCTTGGGCACTGCCAGCGTCGCGGCGTAGATATTTTCACGCTTATGTTTGAGTACAAATCCGAACTTTGCGCCGGTATCGTCGGGGCCTGCGAGTAAAAGCGCACGCTTCACGGCATGCTCAGGTTGTGAGTAGGACCCGGTGAAAAAGGGTTGCTGCTGCTGCGCCGTCGCGGGCGTCCTGATGCGCCAGCCTGTGGATATACGTCCGCGTACGCCGCCCCAAACCGGGTGCGGTATCACCACCCACAGCTCGCCGGCCTCGGCCAGTTTCCAGACAACGCTGGACTCGAAATCACTCGCGGCCTTGTCCTCCACGCCACGCAGTTCCTGGTCATACGCTCGCTCGAGCGCCGAGCCACTGCTGACATATTTGAGCAGCACATCATCCGGTCCTGAAAGGTAGTGAACCTTGGCGAAAGCCCGGTTCCGGAAGCTGAAGCGTAGGTCCGGCCTTGAATAGAAGTTGCCACGCAGCAGCAACTGATCATCGCTGTTGTCGGGGTAGTTGATCTTTGCTTGCGCGATGTTAGTGATGGGATGGGAGTGGTAGAACGCCTCGGCGCTGTAATCATCAGGGGCGATGAAGTTGCCATCGCTGTCCTTGGCCAAGAGAAGCCCATGTTCGAACACCGCTCGGCGGTCCGGTATGGGATGGGTGGCATAGTAGCGATGACCCCGTTTGAGAATGACACCGCCATATTCAAGGTCGCGCCGCATGCCGATCAACTTATGCGCCCAACAGGCCGCATCGTCAGCGGTGATGAAGGGCGGGCTCAATTGCGGCTCAGGAATCTTGGAATAAGGGCGCCACATCTTGTCCACTACGCCCGCTTTATCCCAAATGTTGCTGGTACGTTCCACGCTTAACTGGCCCGCTTCGGCCACCTGCCTTACGAAGGATTGGGGTAGCAGAGTTCCGGCCTGCAGCAGCGCCTGAATACCATTATCCGTCACGCCACCGTCAGCCGCCTGAGCGAACAATTGCGACTCGGCGTCTGAGCCGGAAAAGCCATAGCGTAAAACAGCGGCGTCACGTGTGCGGATGTACAACGAACCGGCAGAGGCAGCAGGTAGCGCTTTGGAAAACCTGCGGTACCCAGCGATATGCATCGCTAAGTCCAGCGGGCCGATAAAACGCTGGTACAGCCAGGCTTGTATAAGCGGGTAAGGCTCGGGTACAGGATTTGAATCAACGTACATGCCGTGCAACTCCCATCCGGACGGCAGTGGCGGCAACGTATTCCCGGCCAGCCAGCCCAGCATCGGCGCAGGCTCCGGCTGGGAAATCGCATACTCAGCTCGGCCTTCGCCGCGTGCCTTGATCACGATGCTGACCTGGCGTGCGGGCGCTGCAACGGGTTCGCAGGCGTTAATCGCGGCCGCGACCTCAACGAAGACGCCGGTAAATAAAGGCTGAGGGGTTGGCGTACCACTGCTGAAGGGTTGGAACACCACCCAATCTGCCGGCACGTCGCCGACCGAGCCGCCCCACAGTGCCGTGGGGACAATCAGGCTCAGGGTACCCAGCGTCGAGAGCTTTTTGACGAATGTGCTGAACGGACCGAATAGGGCAACTTTGCTATTGCTCGGCCTTCCTGCTTTTACCCAAAGCGCGAAGCTGAACTCTTGAGCGGAGCCACTGGGAGCGTATCGGATCAGCGAGCCGTCGGGGCCGGACAAATAAGCGGCCGGAAAAAAATCTCGGTTATTAACCCCATGCCAAAAATCGCCATCGGAGAAAAAACTCAAAAAGGCTTTGACGGTTTTACTATCAAATTCCGGGTTTGCCCTCTGAGTCAGCACATGGTCCGCAGGATGCGAATGGTAGGAGGCCACGCAGGTGTAACCCTTGGGTTGCTCAAACAGGCCATCGGCACTGACCGCCAGTACCTCGCGCAAATCAAACTGCAACGCCTTGCCGGGCACAGGCTCGGTAGCGTGATACCTGCCCGTATATTTCCTCAAAATAACCCCGCCATACTCCTTGTCTCTGCGCGCACCTATTTTTTTGTGCGCCCAATAAGCGGCATCGGCTTCGTTAATGAACCCTGGGCTGACGGCGGGTAAACGGCCAGCCCCTCGGTTTGAACTGGCTGCGCGCTCCTCGCGCGACAAATTGATGGTCATGGCAACGTCCCTGAATAGTGAGAATAACCTCGGTACCCAAAGACTCTTGGGCACCGGGTTCTGATGCCATTCTCAACAGGTCACCCATCACCCAAGCGGTGAATAGTTAGCCATCGCACTGAACGGAACAGGCCTTTGCTTCAGGCGCGATACGCCTTGCGCAATTCCAGCAACAAGCGCACGGCCACATGACTACGGGGCTGCCAGAACGTGTCGGGCTCCAAGATGTGCAACCTGCCGGATTCGCTCAAGGTGGTGATCACCTCTGACGGTGTGGATACCCGCTCACCTGTGCTCGGGTCGATCCAGAGCCCCGTTAACATCTGCTGCTCACTCTGTGCATAGCTGGGCCGGTACACCAGCAGCGCCCCATTGCGCGGCGTGAAGTAGTAGCGCGGGCTGCTGATCTTGTCGCTACGCAATAGGCTGATAGCCGCCCTGAACTCCGGCTGCGCAATAAAGTTGCTGTCCAGCGCCTCCTGATAACGGTCTGCCAGTGATGTGCGGGTGGTATCCACTTTGTAAAGCTGTTGTACCCCCATCACTTGATAACCCACTGGGTATTTGAGAGCGGTCGGTGGCGATGCCTGGTTCATCACCCCGCCGAACAGACGGCTGTAGGCCGGTGTGTCCGCGCGCAGCCCCACCGCCACGCTCGGACCACTATCGTCCACCGGCTCAGTCACCAGAAACGTGTTGGCCGCGGCGTTGCGCAAGATTGCTCCCAGCCAGGCTTTACCCGGCTGCGGGCGACAGCGGCGCCACAGGTAGCGAGCGGCATCATCGGGGTGAGCGAACAAGGGCCCAAGGGCGACCCGCGTGTGAGGCTCCGGTCGGTAGGCCAGCACCGCCCGGGGTTGCCAACCCGGTAACACAAAGCCTGGTGCTGCCCAAATCTCACCGGTGATCAATACCTGCAGCACACCCGCGCGCGCCACCTTGCGCGGGTAGTCCGCCGGGTTGGACCCACCGTTGAGTTTGCTCAAATAGGCCCTGCGTTGGGCCTCAGTACCGCCCCACGCACTGTCCAATCTCAACGCCTGGTACTTGAGCAAGGCACCGTCGGCACATGACAGGTAAAGCGGTAAGAAAAACTCTTGGATTGCGATCCAGTGTTTGTGTGCCACCAACGCGGCCCCCAGCACCGTCGGCGGGATGAAGCTGCGGTATATCGGGTCGGCGATCAGTTCGTCCGGCTGCTGCGCCGGCGCGCAGAGGTACAGCGCCGCGACAGTAAAGCCAACCGGCAGCTGACCGCGCAAAAATACCCGACTGAGGGGGAACAGCAGGCCTTCGGCATTGACCGGCATGCTTGCCACCCACTGGCCTTTCGCCGACTTGAGGATGAAGCCAAACGTCAGTTCGCTACGGTCACCGGCCTGCTCATGCGCATGACGCGCGGCATCTTCCGCATGATCGAATACCGGCCCCATGGCCCTGTCCGCCGTTGCATACACAACGCGTTGCGGCGCAGAAAAACCATCTCCGGGCAGCCAGCCGAGCGACAATTTCTGCGCGCTGCCCCATAGTTCACTGCTCTGAACCACCGATATTGATGCGACGCTAAGGAGTTGCTGCATAAATGCGCTGGGGGTTTTTCGGCCATCGCGCAGTTGTTGCTCGATCACGTTGCTGAAGGGGTCCTGAGGCGCCAGGCTTGAGGGAGCCAGGTCCTGCTTGAGCTGCGCGAGTGCTGCCGCCTTGCGATTTTTTTCCTCGGTACTGAGCAGATCGTTGTCGGGGTCGTTGCAGCTAAAACTGATCAGCGACCCGTCATCCCCCAACAAGTATTCGTGGCTCCACAAATGCGTGCACTCGAGCGCCTTGCCCAGCACCTCGGTGGAAAACATACGCCTATACAGTTGCAGCTCATTGCCTTCCAGCACAAACCCCGGCGACGTGTTCCGCCGCGAACGGTAACGCGCGACGATCGTCATGCCTGGGGCAAGCTGCTCCAGGGGCACATCTTCATCCGGCAAAATCCATTTTGGATCAAAGTTTTCGCTCGGAACCGGCAAGGCCTCGGTGGCAACGTACAAACCGTCCACACGCCTCAGCAGCAGCCCGCCATGGATAGTGTTACTCGAGGTGCCCAACTGAGCCTGGGCATACCGCACGGCATCCGCCTTACTGGTAAAGGCCGGGCTCAAGGCGCGGCGGACGAAATCCGCATAGGGCTGCCAGTCCACGCCCAGCTTGCCCTGCTCGTCCCAGCACTCATTGGCCACGATCACACTCAACCAACACAACGCAGCCACTTTGCCGACGAAGTCCCTGGGGCTCAAAGACCCGCTGGCCAGGGCCGTGTGTACATCTTCGAATTGGCCGCTGGTTTTTTTCTCTGCGTCGAACAGTGTCGTCGAAAGCGGTGTCTGGAACTCAAGCAAAGCGCCGTCAAGGGTCGAAATGAACACCGGCAAGGTGACTCGCGAACCTTCGGCGCGCCAACGCGTGGCTGCCCAAAAGGCGCTGTACAAATCTGTGGATGAAAGGAAATGCCGAGCCAGCCACTGTTGTCCGTTTGCCTCTTTCGCCGGCAACCAGCGCCTGGCATAGAACAAACCCTGCAGGCCGAACCCCGACGGATACACAGACGAACCGTTGTCATCCATACGAAACAGGCTGCCTTGGGTGAACAAGGGATTGCGCTGATCGGCAGGCACCATCTGCGATACCACGTACTCTTCCTTATGCTCATGCTTGAGCACAAAACCGAAGCACGTCTGTGCCGATGCGTCACTTCGAGACAGTCGCGCATGGGCGTGTTTTGCCGCCTCCCTGGCACTCGAAAATATCGCGCCAAACCCAACTTGCTCAGGGACCTCATGGGGTTGCAGGCCGGTCCCCGCGCGCCAGTGTTCGGACACCACCCCCGCCGGGCCCCACAGGTGATTGCCCTGCACGACCCGCAGGGACAGCGCCCCGAGATTGACAACCCTCAACTCAGGCGCTGGCCCACCCGGCTGGCGCCTGAGCGCCGGCGTGCGGGAGAGGTCAGGCACCCAGAGTTCAAGCAACGCCTGTTCGGCCGCAGAACCGCTGGGCTCGTAGGCGATCAGCACGTCTTCGGTACTGGACAGGTACGCCACCGAGATCAGATGCCGATTGTTGATGATGTGGTACAGGTCGTCATCGCCAAACACTTGCCAGTCGATATAAGCCTGCTGCCTCGACCAGCCATTGCGGGCCATGAGTGCGGTGTCCAACAGCGAAGCTGCCGTGCACGAAGCATATTGGCCGTGCATTACATAAGGCTCGGGCACCAGGGTGACGCCGGCATGATCGGTCGGGAACACCGCATTCAGCACAAACCGCGCAGCAGTGCGGCAAAGCAACGGATGAGTCGCGACAAAGCGCTGATCACGGGTCTGCAGGATATGCCCGCAAAACTGCACATCGCGCCAATCACCTATCTGCTCATGGGCCCAACGGGCGGCGTCATCGGCACTGAGAAAGGGCGCACTGAACGAGGGTATCGGATAGCGGCTGAACGGTTTCCAGCGGTCGTCGACCACACCTGCCACATCCCACAGCGGGCTGGTACGACTGACAGACAGCTCGCCGGCACCTGCCACTTGCCGGACAAATTCGAGGCTACCCAGGGTGCGTGCGAGCAGTGCTTGGCGGCCGCCGTTATCGGTGACAGCACCGGTGGGTGTCATGCCATACAATTGGTTTTCAAGCTGACTCGCGGAAAAAGCGTACCTCAACTGCGCACCATCACGCGTACTCAAGTAGAGCGCGCGCAGGGCATGCTCAGCTTCATGTGAACCGGCAATCGCCAACGCCAGGTCAAGTGGGTCGACAAAACATTCGTACACCCAATATTGAGTGGGTTTGAGTGTCAGGGAGGGCAGCGATTGATAGCAAACGCCATGCACCCTGAAGCCCGTTGGCAGCACCAGCGCGCCCTTGTCGTCCACGGCGAACACGCGCTGGGGGGAAAACAACGAAAGGCTGGATGAGGCGTCGATTATCCGGGGCCGGGTGACGACATAACCCTCGCTCAGGCGGTCCTTGAGAATAAACGCGAGCTGGCGGACTTCGGCACTCAACGCCAGTTGATCATGGGCATATTCGGCCGCCAGTTCGGCGGCCTCAAACACCCAACTGTACGACTGCGCAACAGCCTCGGAACTGGCTAAAGCTTGAAAAGGCTGCCAAGCAACAGGCACCCGGCCCAAAGAGCCGCCCCAGAATCGGTTTGAGACCATGACATGCAGTTCACCCAAGCGCGCCAATTTCCTCGCCAGCGACTGCGGTGAGCCGTCAAACCCATCCGCTTGGACGCCGAACTCTTTGTTGTCCAATGCTTGCTGCAAGAACCCGCTGAAATCCCGCTCCAGCTGGGAATTGCTGCGCACATATTTGAGTAACGTACCGTAAGGGCTTGAATAGTAGAGCACCGGGATGCTCTGCGAGCCGGCGGTGATACTGACGGTGAATTCATAGTTGGGAACGATCGCATACAGCTCAGCTTGATCGTCAAGGGAAAGCGAGGACTGATGCGGTTGTTCCCTCAACGATTTTTTCGCCGCCTCGAAGTTGTCGCCCAGCGCCGCAAAAAAACCTGCGTAGCGGTAACCGTCAGGCAGGTTAATGCTGTCGGTAATCCGGCCATCGATGGGCACCCCCAAATCACGTGCCACGGCCGAAGAAATCGGCGCCGTAGACACGAATCGCCCGTCCGCCCGTTCAAGCACGTAGCCTATTTTGTCGTGGTCATGCGAGTGGATGCGGTCATGCAGGTAACGCGCCGCGTCATCGGCGGTGATGAACGCCGGGCTCAGGCTTTTTTGCAGCTGTTCAAACGCTCGGTAATCAACCGTGACACGGCCCGCCTGGGACCACACCGTGCCGACCTGCAACACCGCCAACTCGCCAGATTTGGCCACGCGTTCGACGAACCGGGCCGGGCTCAGCGAGCCCTCTTTCATTTGCTTTTCCACCCTGGCTGCGCCATCAGCCATGAACTGGTCTTCAGCCTCGGAGCCGGAAAAGGTATAGGACAGCAACGCGTTGTCGGCACTTCTCAACATCAACGTCAGGCGTCGCTGCGGGTCATACAGTGCAGGTTCGGCACGCCACTGAGCGTGCACGGCGGCCAACAGTGCAGGCGTGAAAAAGTTCGGATGCTGCCACGACTCTTTCGCCTGGACCCGACAATAAATGCTATCAATGCGCAAGTTGGATGGCAGGCGTACGCTCCGGTCGGCACGTTTGGCAAACAGTGCCTCAGGTGCCACCCAGTGTTCACGTTCCCAGGCTGGAACGGGGACGGTGTATTCGTCCTTACCGACAACCTTGAGCACATACCCGAAGACCGACGGGGCCGACGCAACCGTGTCCACCGGCAGGACTTTTTCTATCTCCCGACGCGCAAACACTGCTGAAAACAAGGGTTGCATCGCTTGGTCATCGGCCAACAGACTCGCGACTTTCAGACCTTTGCGGATGCGCCCACGCGAGCCCCATACCGTGTTAGTCACCAGGACCGAAAACTCGCCTGCTTCGGCCAACTGCGTAATGAGTTCGTGGAATGCCAACGTGTCACGGCGCTCCATAAACGCCAGCTCGCTGGGTGAGCCGCTGGGCACGTACTTGAGGAGGGAGCCCTCGGGACCGGACAAATAGTGGGCCGCGGCGATGTGACGAAAACGGATCATCACGAAAATATCTTTAGACGAAAAAAAACTCAGAAAACGGCTGCGCTCATCTTCAGTAAGGTCCGTTCCTTGGAACGCAGAATAGTCAGACGGATGGGAATGATAGATCGCCGCGCACGAGTAACCTGCCGGCAGGATCGGCTTGCCGTCATCCCCGATGGACACGACGTCATTGAGCGTAAAGAGCGAAGCCTGGCCCGGAATTGGGGCGGTCGCGAAGTAGCGGTTCCCGCGCATGAGAATCGCCCCGCCATATTCTCTGTCGCGTCGACTGCCTATTTGCTCATGCGCCCAATACGCGGCGTCGTCGGCACTGATAAAGGCCGGGCTCAGGGGCGGTAACTCATCTGGGTGGCGCGGTGAATCGGCCAGGGTGGCAGGGGTTGTGTGCATAAGGTTCTCGCGAAAAAAGAGGCCAAGGCATAAAAGGCGCCTTACCTGAAGCCTCATCCTGGAACACCACTGCAGGACACCTGCGCTGCATATCTACACCGGCGCCCCTTTTGAGAGCCTGTCATGCACAGGGCGACCATTGCGGCGCCATGTTGGTGCACTTAGCAGCCACCTTCAGCGTGCTGCCCCCCTTGATGTTCGCGCTGCGCGGCATAGGCACAGCCTTTGCAAAGACCTGCGTATCTGCCCCATAACACTTTCGGTTTACGGAGATCGCACCATGAAGCGTCGTAGCTTGATCAAGGCTTTCACTTTGTCGGCATCCATTGCCGCCATGGGTTTGACCTGGACTGTCCAGGCCGCCGAGACCATCAAGGTCGGCATCCTGCACTCGCTGTCCGGGACCATGGCGATCTCCGAAACTTCGCTTAAAGACATGGCCTTGATGACCATCGACGAGATCAATGCCAAGGGCGGTGTGAACGGCAAGATGTTGGAGCCGGTGGTGGTGGACCCGGCGTCGAACTGGCCGCTGTTTGCCGAAAAAGGCCGGCAGCTGCTGACCCAGGACAAGGTGGCCGTGGTGTTCGGCTGCTGGACGTCCGTATCGCGTAAGTCGGTATTGCCAGTGTTCGAAGAACTCAACGGCCTGCTGTTCTACCCGGTGCAATACGAAGGCGAAGAGATGTCGCCGAACGTGTTCTATACCGGTGCGGCGCCTAACCAACAGGCGATCCCGGCGGTGGAGTACTTGATGAGCGAAGAAGGCGGCGGCGCCAAGCGCTTCTTCCTGCTCGGCACCGACTATGTGTACCCGCGCACCACCAACAAGATCCTGCGCTCATTCCTGCACTCCAAAGGCGTGGCTGACAAAGATATCGAAGAGGTCTACACCCCGTTCGGCCACAGCGATTACCAGACCATTGTCGCCAACATCAAGAAATTCTCGGCTGGCGGCAAAACCGCAGTGATCTCCACCGTGAATGGCGACTCCAACGTGCCGTTCTACAAAGAGCTGGCCAACCAGGGCTTGAAAGCCACCGACGTGCCAGTGGTGGCGTTCTCCGTGGGTGAAGAAGAACTGCGCGGCATCGACACCAAACCGCTGGTGGGCAACCTCGCTGCCTGGAACTACTTCCAGTCGGTGGAGAACCCGGTGAACAAGAAATTCGTCGCCGACTGGAAGGCCTACGCCAAGGCGCACAACCTGCCAGGCGCGGACAAAGCCGTGACCAACGACCCGATGGAAGCCACTTACGTGGGCATCCATATGTGGGCGCAAGCGGTTGAGAAAGCCAAATCCACCGACGTCGACAAAGTGCGCGAAGCCATGGCCGGCCAGACCTTCGCCGCGCCGTCGGGCTTTACCCTGACCATGGATGCGACCAACCACCACCTGCACAAGCCGGTGATGATCGGCGAGATCCAGGCCGATGGGCAGTTCTCGGTGGTGTGGCAGACCGAAAAGCCGATCCGCGCCCAGCCGTGGAGCCCGTACATTCCGGGTAACGACAAGAAGCCGGACTATGCCGTGAAGAGCAACTGATCCGAGGGGTGTCGGCCCTTAAGGCTGACACACACCCTGTGGGAGCTGGCTTGCCTGCGATGCAGACAACTGGGTGTATCTGATACACCGCCATCGCAGGCAAGCCAGCTCCCACATTTGTTCGAGCAAGGCCCAAGACTATGCCCACTGCCCTTTACCGCCTCATCCTCGCCGCACTGCTGTGGCTGCCCTTCGCCGCACACGCCAGCGACGCCGAAGACTTCATCAACGCCAACCCGATGCAACAAGCCAAGCTGCTCCAGGACTGGGCCGCCCAGCCCGACCCGGCGCGCATCGAGCTGGTGGACGCGTTGCAACAAGGCCAACTTAACGTCAACGGCGAAACCAAGACCGTGCGCCTGAACAACCGTCTGCGCGGCCTGATCGACAACGTACAAGCCAGCCAGCAACTGCTTGCCGCCGACCCCAAGGTGCGCCTCGCCGCGGCGCAAACCCTGCAGAAAAGCGCACAACCTGCGCAGCTCAAATTCCTCGACCAGCAAGTAGCCGCCGAGACCAACGAGGCCGTGCACACCGCACTGAGCCTGGCCCTGGCCAACCTGCAACTGGTCGACCCCGACCCGCTCATTCGTCTCGCCGCCGTGCGCCTGTTGGGCGGCACCGGCGATCCGCTGGCGCGCACACGCCTTGAGGCGCTGCTGGCGCCCGGCGTCGAAACCGATGCCGCCGTGCACACCGCAGCCGAGACCAGCCTGGCCCAGGTCAAACGCAAATTGATGTTTGGCGAGATCCTCGGTCAGGCGTTCAGTGGCATGTCTTTGGGTTCGATCCTGCTGCTCGCGGCCTTGGGCCTGGCGATCACCTTCGGCCTGCTCGGCGTGATCAACATGGCCCACGGCGAGATGCTGATGCTCGGCGCTTACTCCACGTATGTGGTGCAACTGATGATGCAGCGCTACGTGCCGGCGGCCATCGAGTTCTACCCGCTGGTTGCGCTGCCGGTGGCGTTTTTTGTCACGGCGGCCATCGGCATGGCACTGGAGCGCACGGTGATTCGCCACCTCTACGGTCGCCCGCTGGAAACCCTGCTGGCCACCTGGGGCATCAGCCTGATGCTGATCCAGCTGGTGCGCCTGGTGTTCGGTGCGCAGAACGTCGAAGTCGCCAACCCAGAATGGTTGTCCGGCGGCATCCAAGTGCTGCCCAACCTGGTGCTGCCGTACAACCGCATCGTGATCATCGCCTTCGCGCTGTGCGTGGTGGTGCTGACCTGGCTGCTGCTGAACAAGACGCGCCTGGGCCTCAACGTGCGCGCCGTCACCCAGAACCGCAACATGGCCGCGTGCTGCGGCGTGCCCACCGGCCGTGTGGACATGCTCGCCTTTGGCCTTGGCTCCGGCATTGCCGGGCTGGGCGGCGTGGCGCTGAGCCAGATCGGCAACGTCGGCCCGGACCTGGGCCAGAGCTACATCATCGACTCGTTCCTGGTGGTGGTGCTCGGCGGCGTCGGCCAATTGGCCGGTAGCGTGATGGCCGCCTTCGGGCTGGGCATCGCCAACAAGATTCTCGAGCCGCAAATCGGTGCCGTACTCGGCAAGATCCTGATCCTCGCGCTGATCATTCTGTTTATCCAGAAACGCCCGCAAGGACTCTTTGCACTGAAAGGACGGGTGATCGACTGATGAACCAACCATTGATGCTTACGGCCACGCAAAAGGTCGGCCCCAAGATCACGATAGCGGTGGGTACGGTGATTTTGATCCTGCTGCTGGCGCTGCCTTTGTGCTCGCTGCTGGCGCCGCAGAGTCCGTTTTACGTCTCGGCCTACACCCTCACGCTGGTGGGCAAGATCCTCTGCTACGCCATCGTCGCCCTCGCGCTGGACTTGGTGTGGGGCTATGCGGGGATGTTGTCCTTAGGCCACGGTTTGTTCTTTGCCCTCGGCGGTTACGCGATGGGCATGTACCTGATGCGCCAGGCCTCCGGCGATGAGCTGCCGGCGTTCATGACCTTTCTGTCGTGGACCGAATTGCCGTGGTATTGGGTCGGCACCGAGCATTTCCTGTGGGCCATGTGCCTGGTGGTATTGGCACCGGGTTTGCTGGCACTGGTGTTCGGGTTCTTCGCCTTTCGGTCGCGGATCAAGGGCGTGTATTTCTCGATCATGACCCAGGCGTTGACCTTTGCCGGGATGCTGCTGTTTTTCCGCAACGAGACCGGGTTTGGCGGCAATAACGGCTTCACTAACTTTCGCAGCATTCTGGGCTTTGGCATCACCGAGCCGGGCACCCGGGCGGTGCTGTTTGTGGCCACCGTGCTGTTGCTGGTCGCCAGCTTGTACACCGGCTGGCGCCTGGCGCAGAGCAAGTTCGGCCGCGTGCTGACGGCGTTGCGTGACGCCGAGAACCGCCTGATGTTCTGCGGTTACGACCCGCGTGGTTTCAAGTTGTTCGTGTGGGTGTTAAGTGCGGTGCTGTGTGGTTTGGCAGGCGCGTTGTATGTACCGCAAGTGGGCATCATCAACCCCAGCGAAATGTCGCCGACCAACTCCATCGAAGCCGCCGTGTGGGTGGCCCTGGGCGGGCGCGGCACCTTGATCGGCCCATTGCTCGGTGCTGGCGTGGTCAATGGCATGAAGAGCTGGTTCACCGTGGCTTTCCCGGAATACTGGCTGTTCTTCCTTGGGGCGCTGTTCATCATCGTCACGCTGTACCTGCCCAAGGGCATCATCGGCCTGCTGAAGAAATGAGGAACGTCATGCTGGAACCTATTTTCGATGCAGGCAGCGGCCGCGATGCAATCGGCATCGGCCAGGCCGCCGGCAAGGGCCTGAACACCCGCCACGGCACCATCCTGACCCTGGAAGACATCAGCGTCAGCTTCGATGGTTTCAAGGCACTCAATGACTTGAACCTGTACATCGGCGTCGGCGAACTGCGCTGCATCATCGGCCCTAACGGCGCGGGTAAAACCACGCTGATGGACGTGATCACCGGCAAGACCCGTCCCAGCCATGGCAAGGCCTGGTTCGGTGAAACCCTGGATTTGACCAGCATGAGCGAAGTGCAGATCGCCCAGGCCGGCATTGGCCGCAAGTTCCAGAAGCCCACGGTATTCGAAGCCCTCAGCGTGTTCGAAAACCTTGAGCTGGCGCAAAAGACTGACAAGTCGGTATGGGCCAGCCTGCGCGCACGCCTGAGCGGCGAACAGAAAGACCGCATCGAGGAAGTGCTCGATACCATCCGCCTTACCACCTCGGCACAGCGCCCGGCGGGGTTGTTGTCCCACGGGCAGAAGCAGTTCCTGGAAATCGGCATGCTGCTGATGCAAGACCCGCAACTGTTGCTGTTGGACGAGCCGGTGGCAGGCATGACCGACGCCGAGACCGAGTTCACCGCCGAGCTGTTCAAGCGCCTGGCGGGCAAGCATTCGCTGATGGTGGTGGAACACGACATGGGCTTCGTCGGTTCGATTGCCGACCACGTGACCGTGTTGCACCAGGGCAGCGTGCTGGCCGAAGGGTCACTTGCACAGGTGCAGGAAAACGAGCGCGTTATCGAGGTTTACCTCGGTCGCTGACGCTGGCGCGAACTGATCGTTCCCACGCTCCGCGTGGGAATGCATTCCGTGACGCTCCGCGTCACACAGCGGACGCAGAGCGTCCAGTGCAGCATTCCCACGCAGAGCGTGGGAACGATCAATTGAGGAGGTTTTGAACATGCTGCAAGTCGACAAGCTGCACCAGTACTACGGTGGTAGCCACATTCTGCGCGGGCTTTCATTTGACGTGAAGATCGGCGAAGTCACCTGCCTGCTCGGCCGTAACGGCGTGGGCAAGACCACCTTGCTCAAATGCCTGATGGGTTTGCTGCCGGCCAAAGACGGCGCGGTGAACTGGGAAGGCAAAGCCATCACCGGCTTCAAACCGCACCAGCGCGTACACGCGGGTATTGCCTATGTACCTCAGGGCCGGGAGATTTTCGGGCGGCTGACGGTGGAAGAAAACCTGTTGATGGGGCTCTCGCGCTTCCCAGGCTCTGAAGCCAAGGAAGTCCCGGCGTTTATCTACGAACTGTTCCCGGTGCTGCTGCAAATGAAGCATCGACGCGGCGGCGACTTGTCCGGTGGCCAACAGCAGCAATTGGCGATAGGCCGCGCGCTGGCCAGCCGCCCGCGCCTGTTGATTCTCGATGAGCCCACCGAGGGCATCCAGCCATCCGTCATCAAGGAAATCGGTGCGGTGATCAAAAAGCTCGCGGCACGCGGCGATATGGCGATCCTTTTGGTCGAGCAGTTCTACGACTTCGCCGCCGAGTTGGCCGATCAATACCTGGTGATGTCACGCGGTGAAATCGTGCAGCAAGGCCGAGGTGAAAATATGGAAAGTGAGGGTGTGCGCGGGCTGGTTACGATTTAATCTGTAGCGTCCTGACGATAAGCCTGAAAATATGAACCTGCCCGTTACCCCTGCCCTGTTCACCCCCAGCTGGCATGCCGAGCTGGAGCTCGGCTACGCGCGTTTCGGCGACACCACGCGCCCGGTAATGCGCCGCCACCTTGGCCCGCTGCGGGTGCAAAAACACCTGTACGCCGAAGGCCCCGAGGTGTGCCAGCACATTATTGTGCACCCGCCTGGCGGGATTGCCGGTGGTGACCGCCTGGACATCAGCACACACGTGGGTGCAGGCGCATGGGCGCAATTGACCAGCCCTGGTGCGGCCAAGTGGTATCGCGCCAGCGGCCCGGCCTATCAAACACTCGAACTCACCGTGGAAGCCGGCGCCACCCTGGAGTGGCTGCCCCAGGAAACCATCGTGTTCAGCGCTGCCCAGGCCGAACTCAGCACGCGCATCGATCTACAAGGCGATGCCCGGTTGTTTTACTGGGACGTAGTCGCTCTAGGCCGCCCGGCAAGTGGCGAACGTTTTGACCTCGGCCACTTTCAATCGCAGTTGGATATTCGTCGCGACGGGCAGTTGCTCTGGCATGAGCGCCAGCGCATTGTAGGCGCCGACGGTTTGCTCGACTCGCCCATCGGGCTGGATGGGCAGCCGGTGTTTGCGACCTTACTGCTGACCGGCGATATAGACCCTCAATTATTGGAAACCTGTCGCGCCCTGCCCCATGCGGTGCGCGGCGACCTGACCCAACTGCCCGGCTTGCTGGTCGCCCGCTGCCTGGCCAGTGAGGCGCTGCTGGCGCGGGGTTGGCTGATTGATTTATGGAAATTGTTACGTCCGAGTGTGCTTGGGCGAGAAGCGGTTCCACCCAGAATCTGGAGCACATGAAGATCAACAGGTGGAACTGAGTTTATGTGGGAGCTGGCTTGCCTGCGATAGCGGTGTATCAGGCACACCGCTATCGCAGGCAAGCCAGCTCCCACACAAGCCGGTTTCCACAGGGGATCTGCGGTGTTTTTATGAATGCTGTCTGAAGGACCTTGAACCATGGATTTGACCCCACGGGAAAAAGACAAACTGTTGATTTTCACCGCCGGCCTGGTGGCCGAGCGCCGCTTGGCGCGCGGCGTGAAGCTTAACTATCCGGAAACCATCGCCTATATCTCAGCCGCGCTGATGGAAGGTGCTCGCGATGGTCGCACCGTGGCCGACCTGATGCATTACGGCACCACGCTACTCACCCGCGAGCAAGTGATGGAAGGCATCCCGGAAATGATCCCGGATATCCAGGTGGAAGCCACCTTCCCCGATGGCACCAAACTGGTGACCGTCCACCAGCCAATCGCGTGAGGCGCAGCCATGATTCGTGATGCTACCGAGCAAGACCTGCCGGCGATCCGCGACATCTACAACGACGCGGTGCTCAACACCACGGCGATCTGGAACGAGCAGCCGGTGGACCTGGCCAACCGCCAGGCCTGGTTCACGGCACGCCAGGCGCAGCAGTATCCGATTCTGGTGGCGGTGGAAAACGATGAAGTCACCGGCTACGCCTCATTCGGCGACTGGCGCCCTTTCGAGGGCTTTCGCTACAGCGTTGAGCACTCGGTGTACGTGCGCAATGACCAGCGCGGCAAGGGCCTCGGCCCGCGCCTGATGCAAGCGTTGATCGAGCGCGCCAACACCTGTGGCAAGCATGTGATGGTTGCGGCCATCGAAAGTGGTAACCAGGCGTCTATCCGCCTGCACGAGCGCCTGGGGTTCATCACTACAGGACAAATGCCACAGGTGGGCATCAAGTTCGGCCGCTGGCTGGACCTGACCTTTATGCAACTGACATTGAATCCGGGCGCCGAACCGCCCAAGGAGTGAGATCGATGAGCGCTTCGCAACTGCGTCGAGTCAATGCTGAAAGTTTTGCCCATTACCGCCTGGGTTTGATTGAGCTGTTGCTGGACGCGGTAAAGCACGGCGCTTCTGTCGGTTTTATGGCTGACTTCGATGAAGCCCAGGCCCGCACCTATTTGAGCGGCGTGCAGGCCAGTATCGAAGAGGGCAGCCTGCTGCTGTGGGTGGTGGTGCGCGACGAACAGGTAATCGCCAGCGTGCAACTGGCGCTCTGCCTGAAAGCCAACGGCCTCAACCGCGCTGAAGTGCAAAAACTGCTGGTACACAGCAGCGCGCGGCGTCATGGCCTGGGTCAACAGTTGATGAACACCCTGGAACTCGCCGCGCGCCAACACAAGCGCGGCCTGCTGTACCTGGACACCGAAGCCGGCTCCGGCGCCGAAGCCTTCTACCAGTCGCTGCGCTACACCAAAATCGGGGAACTGCCCAACTACTGCCAAAGCCCGGACGGGCGTTACGCCCCGACCGCCATCTACTTCAAGACCCTGGGGCAACCTGCATGATTCCTGGTGAATATCAGATCCAGCCTGGCGACATCGAACTCAACGTCGGCCGCCGTACCCTCACCCTCAGTGTGGCCAACAGCGGCGATCGGCCGATCCAGGTGGGCTCGCATTACCATTTTTTTGAAACCAATGACGCGCTGACATTTGACCGCGCAGCGAGCCGTGGCATGCGCCTGAACATTCCGGCGGGCACGGCGGTGCGGTTTGAGCCGGGGCAGAGCCGCGAAATCGAGTTGGTGGATTTGAGCGGCGGGCGGCGGGTGTTCGGGTTTGCCGGACGGATCATGGGCGACCTTTAGGGCCTCATCGCAGGCAAGCCAGCTCCCACAGTTGGAATGCGTTCCCCTGTGGGAGCTGGCTTGCCTGCGATAGCGATATCACATTCAACACCTATTTTTCAGGGCATACACACATGAAGATCAGCCGCCAAGCCTACGCCGACATGTACGGCCCCACCGTCGGTGACAAGGTCCGCCTGGCCGACACCGACCTGTTCGTCGAAGTCGAACAGGACTTCACCGTCTACGGCGAAGAAGTCAAATTCGGCGGTGGCAAGGTGATCCGCGACGGCCAGGGCCAAAGCCAATTGCTCGCCCGCGAGGTGGTCGACACCTTGATCACCAACGCGCTGATCATCGACCACTGGGGTATCGTCAAAGCCGATGTCGGCCTCAAAAACGGCCGCATTCACGCGATCGGCAAAGCCGGCAACCCGGATATCCAGCCCGGCGTGACCATGGCCATCGGCGCCAGTACCGAGGTGATTGCCGGTGAAGGCATGATCCTCACCGCCGGCGGCATCGACAGCCACGTGCATTTCATTTGCCCACAGCAGATCGAAGAGGCGCTGACCAGCGGCGTCACCACCATGATTGGCGGCGGCACCGGCCCGGCTACCGGCACCAATGCCACCACCTGCACCTCCGGCCCGTGGCATTTGGCGCGCATGCTGCAAGCCAGCGATTCGTTCCCGATGAACATCGGTTTTACCGGCAAGGGCAACGCCAGTTTGCCCGAGCCGCTGATCGAACAGGTCAAGGCCGGCGCCATCGGCCTCAAGCTGCATGAAGACTGGGGCACCACCCCCGCCAGCATCGACAACTGCCTGAGCGTGGCCGACGAGTACGACGTGCAGGTGGCGATCCACAGCGACACGCTGAACGAGTCCGGCTTCGTCGAAACCACCCTGGCCGCGCTCAAGGGCCGCACCATTCACACCTACCACACCGAAGGTGCCGGTGGCGGCCACGCGCCGGATATCATCAAGGCGTGTGGTTTCGCCAACGTGCTGCCCAGCTCAACCAACCCGACGCGGCCGTTCACGCGCAACACCATCGACGAGCACTTGGACATGCTGATGGTCTGCCATCACCTGGACCCGAGCATCGCCGAAGATGTGGCCTTCGCCGAAAGCCGCATCCGCCGCGAGACCATTGCCGCCGAAGATATCCTGCACGATCTGGGCGCGTTCTCGATGATCAGCTCCGACAGCCAGGCCATGGGCCGTGTCGGCGAAGTGATCACGCGCACCTGGCAGACCGCCGACAAGATGAAAAAACAGCGCGGCGCCTTGCCCGGCGACGGCCCCGGCAATGACAACTTCCGCGCCAAGCGCTATATCGCCAAGTACACCATCAACCCGGCGATTACCCACGGCGTCAGCCACATCGTCGGCTCGATCGAGGTGGGCAAGTGGGCCGACCTGGTGCTGTGGCGCCCGGCGTTCTTCGGCATCAAACCGACCTTGATTCTCAAGGGTGGCGCGATTGCCTCAAGCCTGATGGGTGACGCCAACGCCTCGATCCCGACACCGCAGCCGGTGCACTACCGCCCGATGTTCGCCAGCTTCGGCAGCTCGCTGCACGCCACCAGCCTGACCTTTATCAGCCAGGCCGCCCACGACGCAGGCTTGCCTGAGGCATTGGGGTTGAAGAAGCAGATCGCGGTGGTCAAAGGCTGCCGTGATGTGCAGAAAACCGACCTGATCCACAACGACTACCTACCGCAAATCGAGGTCGATCCGCAGACCTATCAGGTCAAGGCCGACGGCGTACTGCTATGGTGCGAGCCGGCCGACGTGCTACCGATGGCACAACGTTACTTCCTGTTTTGAGGCTCCTTGATACGTAGCAAGCCAGTGCGCACGATAGCTTGCTGGGTGAATGTCAAAAACAGCGCTTTTTCTTCCGCCACGATCAACGCCAGGTCAGCGTCATACTGCGCCTGGCTGATCGGTTGCGGCGCCTCAAGCGCATCCAGCAGAGCCTCGGGCCGGGCACGCAACGCGTTAAAAGGCTGCGGCTCGGACTGATAGACAAAGTCTCTCCACAGCGGCTGGGTAGCAAGCTGCGGCGCCAATAACTCCGCTCCTTCCAATGACTTCACCCGTATGAAGGCATCCTCGATCACCTAGGGCTGCACATTGTCCTCGGCATACTTCATCTGCCGGGATTGCCACGGCAAATTCAGACGTTCAGCCAACCGGGTGGGAGAGATCATGTGGATTTCCACCTCATCGATCGTCTCGACTTCCCTGCCCTGAGCATCGTATTGGGCAAATGCACGGCTAACGGGTTGTTATCCAGCGACAGGAAGTTCAAGCGGGTCAGCCCGCGCAGACTGTCGACCGCCGGCTGATCCAACACAATCCGGTTTTCGGACACGTCCAACTCTGTGAGCGTTTCCGGCAAACCGGGTCGTTCTTGGTTGAGAACAAAGGTCCCAGCCGATCGAACGACCCGTGGTGAAAAGCCTACATAGTTAACGGGCTTAGAAGTGCTCGCGTGGATCGAACGCAGCTTTTTCCGCCAACGCCTGCCACAGCGCCTTGACCTCGTCATCGCTGGTTTTCGGCATCACCGCCTTGAGTTGCACGAACAGATAGCCGCGCTGCCCGGCCTTATTCAGCAAGCCATGGCCCTTGGCGCGCATGCGCTGGCCGTTCTGGCTGCCGGCGGGCACCTTGAGGTTGATCTTACCGGTGAGGGTCGGCACGGCGACTTCCGCGCCCAAGGCCAATTCCCACGGTGCCAGCGGCAAGTTGATGATCAGGTTTTCACCATCCACCTCAAATTTTGCGTGCGGCGCAAACTTGATGATCAGGTACAGATCACCATTGGCACCACCGCCAATGCCGGGCGCGCCCTGGCCTTTGAGACGGATGCGCTCGCCGTCGGCCACGCCGGCGGGGATCTTCACGTTAAGGCTCTTGGTGGTGTTGCTGACGTGCCGGCCCGAGGCGTCGTATTGCGGCACCTGGAAGTTGATCTGCTTGGACTCGGTAGACAGCGTTTCCTCAAGGGAAACGGTCAGTTGCATCTCCACATCCTGGCCCTTGCGCCCGGTAGGACGGCGCTGGCCGCCGCCAAAGGCGTCGCCGCGCGAGCCGAAGATCGAGCTGAAGAAGTCCGAAAAGTCACCCGCTTCCTGGCCGCCACCAAAACCGCCACGGCTCTGCCAGCCCGGTGGCCCCTGGAACGGCTGGCCATGCTGGCCGTATTTACGCAGCTCATCGTACTCGGCGCGTTTGTCGGCGCTTTTGAGCGCCTCGTAGGCTTCGGACGCATCTTTGAATTTCTCTTCGGCGTCCTTTTCCTTGCTCACGTCCGGGTGATATTTGCGCGCGAGCTTGCGATAGGCGGCCTTGATTTCCTTGTCATCGGCGCTCGGCTCGACACCCAATATCTTGTAATAGTCTTTGAAATCCATCGGCGGTTCACCATCCTTAATCGAGATCGCACAGCCCGGGGCACAACGTGCGCTGCTTTGCACCTGTTGAGTGGTGTGGCCTGGGGGTGCGTCAAAGTGTTATCGGCGCTAGCCGTATGCAACAGATGTGGGGGCAAATACCCAGCTTTCAAGCACGATTTAGCGGATAGTCGGCCTACGCATCCGCGCTCGAGTGACATACACTGCGCGGCCGTTTTTTAACCGGAACCTGGAAGACATGAACAACACATCCCCAGCCCGTGCCTGCGGCATCGACTTCGGCACGTCCAACTCCACCGTCGGCTGGATCCGCCCCGGCGAGGAGACGCTTATTGCGCTGGAGGACGACAAGATCACCCTGCCGTCGGTGGTGTTCTTCAACTTCGAGGAGCGCCGCCCGGTGTACGGTCGCCTGGCGCTGCACGAATACCTGGAAAACTACGAAGGCCGGCTGATGCGCTCGCTCAAGAGCCTGCTGGGTTCCAAGCTGATCAAGCACGACACCAGCGTATTGGGCACGGCCATGCCGTTCACCGACCTGCTGGCACTGTTTATCGGCCAACTCAAGAGCCGCGCCGAGGCCAACGCCGGCCGCGAGTTCGAGGAGGTGGTGCTGGGCCGCCCGGTGTTCTTCGTCGACGACGACCCGATGGCCGACCAGGAAGCCGAAAACACCTTGGTGGATGTGGCGCGCAAGATCGGCTTCAAGGACATCTCGTTCCAGTACGAGCCGATTGCGGCCGCCTTCGACTACGAGTCCACCATCGAGAAAGAAGAGCTGGTGCTGATCGTCGACATCGGCGGTGGTACTTCAGACTTCTCGCTGGTGCGCCTGTCGCCGGACCGGCGTCACAACGACAACCGCCAGAGCGACATCCTTGCCACCGGCGGCGTGCACATCGGCGGCACCGACTTCGACAAACAACTCAGCCTGCAAGGCATGATGCCGCTGTTCGGCTACGGCAGCCGCATGAAAAGCGGCGCCTACATGCCCACCAGCCACCACATGAACCTGGCCACCTGGCACACCATCAACTCGGTGTACTCGCAAAAATCCCAGCTGGCCCTTGGCAGCATGCGCTACGACATCGAAGACACCGGCGGCATTGACCGCCTGTTCAAGCTGATCGAACAGCGCGCCGGGCACTGGCTGGCGATGGAAGTGGAAGAAACCAAGATCCAGTTGACCCACGAAGACAGCCGCCATGTGGCCCTGGACCGCATCGAAAAAGGCCTGAGCGTCGACCTGAGCCGGGCATTGTTCGAGTCGTCCATCGACGCCTTGCTGGAACGTGTGCGCAACAGCGTCACACAATTGCTCAATGATGCTTCGGTAAGCGTGGCACAGGTGGACACGGTGTTCTTTACCGGCGGTTCCAGCGGCATTCCGGCACTGCGTCACAGCATCTCGGCCATGCTGCCGAATGCGCGGCATGTAGAAGGCAATATCTTCGGCAGTATCGGCAGCGGTCTGGCGATTGAGGCGAGCAAGCGCTACGGCGCAATGGAGTAGACCGTTCCCACGCTCCGCGTGGGAATGCATCCTGTGACGCTCCGCGTCACGACTTCAACGGCGGACGCAGAGCGTCCAGGGCAGCATTCCCACGCAGAGCGTGGGAACGGTTAAACCATCCCCGCCAGCTTCAACTCACTCTTCAGATACGCATAATAAATCGGCCCCGCCACCACACCCGGCAGGCCGAATGCGGCTTCAAACACCAGCATCGCCAGGAGCAATTCCCAGGATTTGGCACTGATCTGCCCGCCGACGATGCGCGCGTTGAGGAAGTACTCGACCTTGTGGATCACGATCAAATACCCCAACGCCGCCACCGCCACCCAAATCGACAGCGACAGCGCGACGATGGTGATCAGGGTGTTGGAGATCAGGTTGCCGATCACCGGCAGCAGGCCGACCAGGAAGGTCAGCACGATCAGGGTTTTGGTCAGAGGCAGGTGAATGCCGCAGAGCGGCAACACAACCGCGAGAAAAATCGCAGTGAAGGCCGTATTGAGCGCGGCAATCTTGATCTGGGCGAAGACGATATTGCGAAACGCCTGGACCAACAGGTGCAGGCGGTCGAACAGCGCGGCCGCCAGGGGTTTGCGTTTGGTCAGGTCGGGCACACGCTGCAGGGCGATGATGGCGCCGAGCACCATGCCGATCAGCAGGGTGACGAACATGTGGGCGGCGTCTTTGCCGACCAGTTGCAGTTCGCTCAAGTGCTTGCTCAACCAATCGCCGATGGCCACGCGAAACTCGGCCGCGCTGGCGGGCAAGTAGGCGTCGACGAACGGCGGCAGTTGCCCGCGCGCGCGGTCGACCACGCCCATGAATTTGTCCAGGGAAGCCCCGGGATTTTCCGCCTCGTGCAGCAGGAAGCTGATGGCGCCGGCGAAGATCAGGGTCAGCACGCTGACGATCAAGGTGCCCAGCAAGGCTACCGCCAGCCAACGCGCACGCCGGCCTTCAATCAGTCGCTGCAACTGCGGGGTAAGCATGTTGACCAGTTCATAAACCAACAGGCCAGCCAGCAGGCTCGGCAGCAGCTTGAGCGGCAGGACCAGCAATAGCCCGCCGAAAATGATGATGCAACTGACCAGCAACAACACGTGACGCTGAGAAAACGTTGGCATACAGCCTCAAAACGAACGGCGTTAAAGGATGGGCAGTCTGCCAGCCTTGAGAGAATCAAGCGAGAGGCGTGGTGGTGAACACGATCAAGTGTGGGAGCTGGCTTGCAGTGGCGAGGGCGCTTGTCGAGTCGTCGAACCATCCCGTTCGACAGCGCAGAGCCGGCTTTTTTGGGGGTGCTTCGCACCCCAGCGCAAGCAAGCTTGCTCGCCACAGCAAGCCCGACTCCCACATGGGATGCGTGTTGTTAGCTGCCCTTGAGGCAGGTGCTCATAAAGGTTTTACGCGCATCGCCAGCCAACGCCTTGGTTTTCGCCGTGGCATTGCAGTCTTTCATTTTCTGCTGCTGCGGGGTCAGGGTCTTGGCATCGTTGGCAGCTGGCGCCGACAGGCAGGTCTTCATAAAGGCCTTGCGGTCATCACCTTTGAGCGTCTTGGTGGTGGCTTCAGCATTGCAGGTGGTCATTTTATTTTGCTGGGCTGTGGCAGCGAAGCCTTGGGAACACAGCAGCAGGCCCATCATCAACAACGGAATACGCAGCATCTTCATGGAGTTTTCTCCCTGTTACCGCACCAAAGGGGCGCGGCCTACGCAGCAGTGTAGTCAAAACCTGTTACATCTTCAGCGCCCGCGAATATTCGACCGGCGGTACTGCTCCGGGGTGCAGCTGGCGTGACGCTGGAACATGGCGATAAACGCCGAGGCGGTGCTGTAGCCCAAGTCAAACGCCACGTGTTGCACACTGCGGTCGCTGTCCAGGGCTTCGATGGCGGCGAGGTAACGCAGGCGCTGGCGCCATTCGCCGAAGCTGATGCCCAACTCACGCACGAACTGACGGGCCAGGGTGCGCTCACTTACATGCACTTGCTCGGCCCACTGCGCCAGCGGGCGATTGTCCCCAGGGTCGGCCTGCATGCCTTCGAGCACGCTGAGCAGCCCGGGGTGGCGCGCGTAAGGCAGAAAGCAATCATGCACCGGTGCCTGCTTCAGCTGGTCCACCAGCACCTGGGCCAGGCGTATATCGGCCTCGGTCTGCGGCATATTGACGTCACGCTGGGCAAAGTCGCTGAGGATCGCCTTGAGAATCTCGCTGATCGCTAAAGTGCACGGCGCCTGCGGCAGTTGCGCGCAGAGTTCCGGGGCCAGGCCCACTGAGCGATAGACAATCGCCTGGGCGTTGTAGGAACTGTGCTCGGTATTGGGTGGGATCCAGACCGCGTACTGCGGTGGCGACATAAAGCGGTTGCCGGCCACTTCCATGCGCATCACGCCATTGGCCGAATAGTCCAACGAGCCCCAACCATGCCGGTGCGGCGTGCATTCGGTGTCGGGGGCGAATTCGGAGTAGCGGAAGTACACCGGGCTCGGCAGGCTGCGAAAATCCGCGAGGCGTACGGTATGTCTGGCCATAATGTCTGGATACAAAGGTCGGTTGTCTGGATCGCAGTATAGGCTTCTATCCAGACAGGGGATAATCCCGGCTCATCAACACACCTGGTTTCTTTCGATGCAATACGCGTATCCCCTGCTGGCCATCTTTATCTGGGCCGGCAACACCGTGGTCAACAAGCTGGCCGTGGGCTCGATCTTCCCCGCCGAAATCGGCTTTTACCGCTGGTTACTGGCGGCGCTGCTGTTTACCCCGTTCATGCTCAAGCCGGTGCTGGCCAACTGGGCGCTGATCCGCCCGAACCTGGGCAAGATCTTTATCCTCGGCGTGCTGGGTATGGCGGTGTATCAAAGCCTGGCCTATTACGCCGCGACGCTGACCAGTGCCACCAACATGGGCATCATCCTTTCGCTGATGCCGTTGATGTCGCTGACTGCCGCCATCATCAGCCTCGGCCAACGCCTCACCTTCGGCGCGCTGACCGGTGCGGTGCTGTCGTTCGCAGGGGTAGTGGTGGTGGTGTCGGCCGGCAACCTCGGCGCATTGCTGCAACACGGGCTCAACCTGGGTGACGCGATGATGCTGTTCGCCACCCTGGCCTACGCCGTCTACAGCACCCTGCTGAAAAAATGGCAACTGCGCCTGCCGCCGCTGGTATTGCTGTATTTGCAGATCCTGGTGGCGGTGGTGGTGCTGTTTCCGTTGTTCCTGTTCTCGGCCAAGGCTGGCTTGGGCTGGGCCAATATTCCGCTGGTGCTGTATGCGTGTTTGCTGGCATCGATGCTGGCGCCACTGGCGTGGATGCACTCGGTCAAACACCTGGGGCCAAGCCGCACCACGCTGTTTTTCAACTTGCTGCCGTTGATTACCGCGTTGATTGCGGCGCTGGTATTGAAGGAAGAGTTGGCGATGTATCACTTGGTCGGCGGTTTGCTGACCTTGGGCGGGGTGATTTTGTCGGAGCGTTGGATTACGCCGGTGCGCCGTGAGGTTGGCGTCGCCTGACAGATCGCCATCGCAGCGGTGCGACGATTCGACAAGCCAGCTCCCACAGTTGACCGGGTTCCAGCGTTGGAATGGGGCCAACTGTGGGAGCTGGCTTGCCTGCGATCAACGATAACGCGGTCTCCCGGTTAAACCCCCGCCGCCTTCAGCCGCCGCGCATGCTCGACAAACAACCGAATCGGCTCGGCGCCCTTGCCCACCAGCCCCATGGATTGGTTGACGATATCGAAGTGATCCAGGGCGTAGTCATCGCCGATAACCGTGCCCAGGTGCGAGCTGTAGCGCCCGACCATGCCGTCACACTGGCCCTTCTCACGCACAAAGCTGCGGGCGAATAACCGGCAACTGCGATTCGTGCCATCCAGCAGGTTGCGCCCACGATCGGTCTTGCCCGGCTGCAAGGTGCCGGACCACGAGTAATAACGCACGCCATTGACCACCTCGGCGCCCTGCCCGCCCCAGGTAGCGGGCAGCCCTTGGGGATACTGGCGGTTAAACACGGCCACACCGGCACTCGTCAGGGAATGGTGCGAGGCCACGAGATCAGCCTTGAAGCGCGGGCCGCGATAGCCGGTTTCCAGCACGCCCATCCACCAGGCGACCAGGTGAAACACCGCGCTCATCAGCCTGCCTTTCACGCTGTCAGGCGGGTAGTGGGCGTGGATATGGTCCGCCAGCTCCGAGCCATGGTTCGGCCCTGCCACCGACGTCACTGACGCGACCCACTCCGGGCGCATGGCGGCGGCATAACGCGCGGTGAGCGCGCCCTGGCTGTGGCCGATCAGGTTGACCTTGTCGGCGCCGGTCTTGCGGCGGATCTGCTCGATGTGCACCAGCAACTGCTCGCCGCGCACCTCGCTGGAATCCAACGGCGCCACCTGAATCGCAAATACCTGCGCCCCACCCGCCCGCAGTGCCGGGACAATCCCGTACCAGTAAGGGAAGAAGCCTACGCGCACAAAGCCCAGCATGCCGGGTACCAACACCAAGGGGTAACGCGTGGCGAGGGAATCGGGCATGGGGCAACATCCAGGTCGGAAAAGCGATAATGCCATCCTAGACCAACCGACATGACTGCCCCATGACTAAGCCGTTTAGAAGTGCCCGGTCAGACGGTGTGAAATCCGATAAAACTTTTTGCGTCAGCCGGGACTCACAACTTGGAGTGATCACGCCAACAGAGCGTGGCGCAAAACCGGATTAGCACCAGGAGATTGAGATGACCCAAGCACATTTGACTGACGTTGCCACTCTGCGCAGCCGCGCCCGCCAGCACGTCGAAAACGGCGCCGTGACCGAAGGCTATGACGCCGACCGTGAGGAAATTATTCGCCTGCTCAACGAGTCGCTGGCCACTGAACTGGTCTGCGTGTTGCGCTACAAGCGTCACTACTTCATGGCCAGCGGCCTGAAAGCCAGTGTCGCCGCCGATGAGTTCCTGGAGCACGCCACCCAGGAAGCCGAGCACGCCGACAAACTGGCCGAGCGCATCGTGCAGCTGGGCGGTGAGCCGGAGTTCAACCCCGACCTGCTGTCGAAGAACTCCCACGCTCAATACGTGGCCGGCAACACCCTGAAGGAAATGGTCTACGAAGATCTGGTGGCCGAACGGATTGCGGTGGACAGCTATCGCGAAATCATCCAGTACATCGGTGATAAAGACCCGACTACACGTCGCATCTTCGAAGACATCCTGGCCCAGGAAGAAGAACACGCCGATGACATGGCGGATATTCTGCAGGACCTGTAACCCGCATCACCGCTGAACCCCATGTGGGAGCGGGCTTGCCCGCGATAGCAATCCGACAGTCAGTGCCTGTATCGACTGTTACACCGCTATCGCAGGCAAGCCAGCTCCCACATTTTTTTGCGCCGGTTCCTGATCGTTCCCACGCTCCGCATGGGAATGCATCCAGTGACGCTCTGCGTCACACCCCCTTTAGGAGCGGACGCAGAGCGTCCTGGGCGGCATTCCCACGCGGAGCGTGGGAACGATCCTTATCGCAGGCAAGCCAGCTTCCACATTTTTTTGCGCCGACTACTGATCGCTCCCACGCTCCGCGTGGGAATGCATCCAGTGACGCTCTGCGTCACATTCCCGTTAGGAGCGGACGCCTTATTTAACGGTTTTCGGCGCCTTGCCTTCCTTCATCTGTTGCAGCAACGGTGCGCACTGGTTGGGCTCATCGCCGCTTGGTGCGACCAACGCCAGCAACCCGGCAGCCGGGCCGGCGATTACGCCCAGCGCGACCATGCCGGCACCCCGCAACATCAGCGGCACGGCCTTTACACCCGCATTAGGCTTGATAAACGGGCCATTGACGTACAACGGTGAGCGCAGGGAGAACAGGCGGAAGCCCTTGGACTCTGGTGTGATGGTCAAGTCCAACTGCTCGGTCGCCATGTTCGCCGTGCCATCGATATAGATAATCGCGTTCTCGGTATCGAACACAAACAGCCGTGTCGTCGCCAGACCGGTCTTGATGCCAAAGTCCGCCGCCGCACAGTTGATCTTCACTTCCTTATCGCCAAACAAGCGACCGACCACGTAGTTGCCCACGTTGAGCCCGGCAATTTCCATCAGGCCGCGGCTGATGGCGCCGTCATTGATCAGCATTTTCAGGTCACCGTTGGACGTGCCCAACAAGGCCGCCACGGAGTTGCCTCGCCCGGAAATATCGGCATCACCGTTGAGTTCACCAAAGCTGGTCTTCATCGGCTCGAATGTCGGGAACAACTGCTTGAGCTTGAAGTTGCGCGCCGTCAACCTGGCACGGCCCTCCATCGGCGTGATGCGCCCGTTCAAGCGGATCTGCGCATCCAGCTTGCCACCCGCCACACCAAAGCGCAGGGGTTGCAGGCTCAGCTCGCCATCGTTGAGAACCAAGTGGGTGTAGAGGTCGGTAAACGGCAGGTCGGCGCTGTGCACGATGCGTTTGCCGGTGAATTCCACATCGGCGTCCATATCCCGCCAGCGCTCGGTGCGAAACTCTTCCACCGGCAGCACTTTGGTCGCCGGTTGCTTGCTCTCGCCACCACGGGCCTTTTGCTTGGCGTTGGAGTCGGCACCAATCAGCGGCGCAAGGTCGGTCATCAGCAGTTGGTTGGACACCAGCGTACCGCTGAGCTTGGGGCGTGGCTGGCTGGCGACGTAGCTGAGGTTGCCGTGGATATCGCTGTCGCCAATCTTGCCGTTGAAATTTTCGTAGGTGAATGACGCTCCGCTGGCCTCGTGCAGTTTGGCGATCAGATGGCCGTCGGTGGAATAGGCCGGAGAATCGGGCAACGTCACGCCGGTCAGCGGGTAAAGGTTGCCCAGGCTGCTGCCGGACAGTTTCAGCCGCAGGTCCAGGGCGCCCAGGTTCAGCGGGTCGGTCAGGGTGCCGGCCAGCGCGATGCTGGTGTCGGCGATCTTCACCTGAGCTTGCAGTGGGAACGGCTTGGCCGCGTCCTGCAAGGCCAGCAGCCCGCCGATCTTGCCGGTGCCGTCGAGCTTCTGGCCGTGATACTGGCCTTTGACCTTGAGGCCGAATGCGTAATCCTGCGGTGCCGAGCCTTTTTCCAGGGCCTTCTTGGCATCCGCATCGCCGACGATTTCGCCAAAGGGAATCGGCTTGCCGAGCAGGTCGATGATCACGTCCAACTGGGTCTTGAGGGTTTGGTCATCGAGGGTGACGTGGCCCTTGTCGAAGCCGATGGAGCCGATATCCACGACCCAGCTGGAGGGCTCAGCGTTGGGGTCTTTGGGGTCGAACTTGAAAGTCCAGTTGGCGCGACCGTCAGCGAGGCGCTGCAAGTCGGCGCTTGGCTCGGTGAGGTCGATACGCGGGATCACCACGCGCTGGGCCAGCAAGGCCAGGGGTGAAATGCGCAATTCCACACGCTTGAGCGTGACCATCTGCGGTTTTTTTGACCAGTCCGGGTTGCCCAGGGTCAGGTCTTCGGCGATCACGTGCGGCCACGGCACCCAGGCACGCCAACCGCCTTCATCGGGCTCGCGCGCCCACACCACGGCGAGGTTGCCATTAATGGCAAACGGGCGATGCAGTTCTTCGGAGACCTTGGCATTGAGCGGCGGCTTGATGCGGTTCCAATCAAAAAACACCAGCACCAAGACCACGATAGCGATTAACACAGCGAAGCTGGCGCAGCTCCAAACCACGATTTTACGAGTGCGCGTCATTGCACAGGACTCCTCAACACAGATAGCAAAACTACAGCTCATAAGGCTACGACTGGCAAACCGCCTGGGGGTTTAACCCGATCAGCGATTTAGTCGCAAAAAGCCACATTCCTGATCGACCAGACAGTTTTCATCATCGGTGGCGCACCATTGTTACCCACGTTCGTGTCGAAAATACCCACCACGGTGCAAAAGCGCGGGCTTGAGAGGCGCGTTCTAGAGCCTCTGCGGGGAACAATCAATTCTGTTGATTATTACCATTGTGTTTATGAACTTTTATATCGACTTCTCGAGAGTAACATTAGCCCTGTACCCACTTTATCGCCCTCCCAAGGAGCAACCCATCATGAAACGCCAAATACTCGCTACTGTTCTGCTGTCGGTCCTGGCTTCGAGCGCATTTGCCCTCCCAGCCGCTGAACAAGCCACCCCACAGAACAAAGCTCAAGCCGTTCAGTCGAGCCAGACCCTGGCCCGCAGCGGTTCGCAAGAAGATGAAAACCGCGACTACGCCAAAGGCGCTGTGGCTGAAAACGGTCGCAACCGCCTGGAAGAGAAAGGCCTGGTAGAAGGCGGCGCTGAACAAGCCAACAAACGTGCTTACACCGAAGGCGTTGCTGAAGGTGGCCGTGATCGCCTGGAACAGAAAGGTCTGGTAGAAGGTGGTGCTGAACAAGCCAACAAACGCGCTTACACCGAAGGCGTTGCTGAAGGCGGTGCAGACCGTCTGCAAGAACTGCATCAAGCACAGAGCTAACCCCGTGGTGGCCGAGAAAAAAGCCCGATCTGAAGATCGGGCTTTTGCTTTTATCTGAACCGCATCACACCCCAACATCCCGCCAAGTTCGACGTAGCTGAAGCTGTTTTGCTAGAGTGCGTCGCTGTACTTGCCGACAAAGCCCGCCCGCCGATGCTGCCCCGCGCCGAACAAAAGCAACAGACCCGCCTTGCCTTGATGGACGCAGCCCGCCATCTGATGGAGTGTGGCCGTGGGTTTGGCAGCCTGAGCCTGCGCGAAGTGGCCAAGACCGCCGGGATCGTGCCAACCGGGTTCTATCGTCACTTTGAGGATATGGACCAGCTAGGGCTCGTCCTGGTCAGTGAAGTCGGCCAGACCTTTCGCGCCACCATTCGCCTGGTCCGTCACAACGAGTTCGTGATGGGCGGCATCATTGATGCCTCTGTGCGGATTTTTCTGGACGTGGTTTCAGCCAACCGTTCGCAATTCCTGTTCCTGGCCCGCGAGCAATACGGTGGCTGTTTGGCTGTGCGCCAAGCCATCGGCGCGCTGCGTGAAGACATCACCAGCGACTTGGCTGCCGACCTCACGTTGATGCCCAAACTCCAGCACTTGGATGCCGACGGCCTGCACGTCATGGCCGACCTGATCGTCAAGAGCGTGTTCGCCACCCTGCCCGACATCATCGACCCTCCAGCCCAGGCTTTGCCTGCGCACCTTACGCCCCAGGCGAAAATCACCCAGCAACTGCGCTTTATCTTTATCGGCCTCAAGCATTGGCAAGGGCTGGGCAGCACCGAATAAGCCCAATCAGCCCGCCGCGTGGAAGCGCTTGGCGGTGGTGTAGTGTTTTTTCCAGTAGCTGTTGCTCAATGAATCGATCCGCACGCGCTTGCCGGTGCTGGGCGAGTGGATGAATTTGCCCTTGCCGATATAAAGGCCGACATGGCTGACCTGGCCGCGCCCATTGCCGTTGAAAAATACCGCGTCGCCGGGCTTGAGCGCCTCGCGCTGAACGGTCACGGCGCTTGATCGATGCATTTCTGTGGTGGTGCGCGGCAGGCGGATATTGGCTTCGGTCTTGAACAGATAGACCATGAAGCTGCTGCAATCAAAGCCCTGGTCAACTTTGTTACCGCCGCTTTTATACGGCGTGCCGAGCAGCTCATGGGCACGATCGATCACGTTGTCGATGCTGGCGGAGGACTCTAAGGCCACAGGCACGTTTAAATTGGCCGAGGCTGGTATGGCGGCGCAGGACAAGCTGACAATGAATGAAACCAAAAATACTCTGAACATGATCGGCGTCGCAGTGGATTAAACACGGCGCACATCGTAATGAAACAGCGCGTAACTTTTTGAACGGCAAATCCTTCAATCTCGTAGGACAAATCCGAGAAAAATCCAGTGCGAATCAGATGAAGGAAATTTCATCTTCCACGCAACGGTTCTCAACGCAAAACGCCCCTATCCAGTGCTATAAATTCGATAACGCACCAAATTGAAGCGCGGCAGGAAATGGCTGACGCCCTATTCGGTGGCATGTCCGTGCTTGCCTACAGGGATTTCCCGCCTATACACACGGTTGGCAAGCCCCTTGCTCTAGCTCATTTATCGCTCATAGCTGGAAGCCTCCTGATGCTGGTGATCCACCGCCGAATCGCCCCCCAAGCCCTCTGGGCCGCTGAACTGCTGCTCAACTTCGAAGCCCGCAGCAAAAGCCGCCTGCGCTGTTTCAGTGCTGACGGCGAAGACGTCGGCCTGTTTCTGGAGCGCGGCCAACCGCCACTGCACGACGGCGAGTGCCTGCAGGCTGAAGACGGGCGCGTAGTGCGCGTGGTCGCCCGCCCTGAACAACTGCTGCACGTGACCTGCATTAACGCCTTTGAACTGACCCGCGCGGCGTATCACCTGGGTAATCGCCATGTTGCCCTGCAAGTCGGCGACGGTTGGCTGCGCCTGCTCGATGACTACGTACTCAAGGCCATGCTTGAACAGCTTGGCGCCACCACGCAAACCCTTGAAGCGCCGTTCCAGCCGGAACACGGTGCCTATGGCGGTGGCCATCATCATTCGCGTCATGGCGATGAAGATTTCAATTACCCACCCAAACTGCACCAGTTCGGCGTGCGTCTATGAACCCAGCCTGGGCGCTGTTACGTCTGGCCAGTCCGCAATTGCCGATTGGTGGCTACAGCTATTCCCAAGGGCTGGAGATGGCGGTGGAGAACGGCCGGGTCAATGATGCAGCCAGTGCCCGGCGCTGGATCAGCGACCAGTTGCTGCTCAACCTCGCCCGTTTCGAAGCGCCGCTGTTGCTCGCCCATTGCCGCGCCGCCGCCGAACAGGATTGGCCGCGTTTGGCGCAACTGTGCGAAGAACACCGCGCCAGCCGCGAGACGCGCGAGCTGTATCAAGAGAGCCGCCAGATGGGCTATTCCCTGCAACAGCTGCTCAACGGTTTACCGGAGCTGGACGATGCCGCACGCCACTTCCTGGCCCAACGTGATGAGCCGCACCTGGCCCTGGGCTGGGCCTTGGCCGCCCGCGCCTGGCACATCAGCCCCGATGACGCCCTGGCCGCATGGCTGTGGAGCTGGCTGGAAAACCAATTGGCGGTGCTGATGAAAACCCTGCCGCTGGGCCAGCAAGCCGCCCAACGCCTGACCAGCGAATTGCTGCCCCTGTTGCAACAAGCCCAGCAGGACGCGGCACGCATCGACCCTCACCATTTCGGCAGCGCCGCGTTCGGCCTGTCCCTGGCGTGTATGGCCCATGAGCGCCAATACAGCCGCCTGTTCCGTTCCTAGGAGAACCTACATGAACACACAACCTTTGCGTGTCGGTATCGGCGGCCCAGTGGGCTCCGGCAAGACCGCCCTGACCCTGGCGCTGTGCCTGGCGCTGCGCGACCGCTACAACCTGGCGGTGGTCACCAACGATATCTACACCCGCGAAGACGCGGATTTTCTGGTGCGCAACCAAGCGTTGGCACCCGAGCGCATCATCGGCGTGGAAACCGGCGGCTGCCCGCACACGGCGATTCGTGAAGACGCCTCGATCAACCTCGAAGCGGTCGACCAACTCAACCGCCGCTTCCCCGGCCTGGACCTGATCCTGGTGGAGTCTGGCGGCGACAACTTGTCGGCCACGTTCAGCCCGGAACTGTCAGACCTGACCATCTACGTGATCGATGTGTCTGCCGGTGACAAGCTGCCGCGCAAGGGTGGGCCCGGTATTTGCAAATCCGACTTGCTGGTCATCAACAAGATCGACCTGGCGCCCCTGGTCGGCGCCTCGCTGGAACTGATGAACAGCGACACCACACGCATGCGCAATGGTAAGCCCTTTGTGTTCAGCAACCAGAAAACCGGCGTCGGCCTGGATGAAATCGTCGCCTTTATCGAACGTCAGGGTTTGCTGACTGCAGCCTGATCACCCCCCAAAAGGAGCCTGTATGGGTCTCAACAAACTTCTCGCAACCGCCGCCTTGCTGCTGGCACCGGCTCTCGCCTTCGCTCACCCCGGGCATGGCGATAATGGGCTGGTGGCCGGTATCAGCCACCCGCTGGGCGGTATTGATCATTTACTGGCCATGGTCGCGGTCGGGCTGTGGGCCGCGCAGCAACAAGGCAAGGCGCGCTGGGCACTGCCTTGCGCGTTTGTCGGCACCATGTTGATAGGCGGCCTGCTCGGCTTTGAAGGCCTGGAACTGCCGGCGCTGGAAAGCGGGATTGCCACCTCGGTGCTGGCGCTGGGCTTGGCGGTGGCGCTGGCAGTACGGCCGCCGTTGTTTGTGGCGGTGGCGGCGACGGCGTTGTTTGCGCTGTTCCACGGTGTGGCGCACGGCCTGGAGCTGCCGGACATGTCCAACCCGTGGGCGTATGCGGCCGGGTTTGTTGCCGCGACGGCGGCTCTGCATGCTGCCGGCTATGCCGTGGTGCGTTTTCTGCCGACCGCTGCTGCACCGTTGGTGCGGGTTGCCGGCGCAGCTTCGGCGGCGACTGGGGTCTGGTTGCTGGCGGGCTGATTGGCGGCGCTGCTGAAGGCCCCATCGCAGGCAAGCCAGCTCCCACCTTTGACTGTGTTCACAGATCCAAAGGTGGGAGCTGGCTTGCCTGCGATGGCGGTGGCACAAACACCACAGAACTCAAGCCTGCTACCATGCGCGCCTACACCTCTGCCGTGACGACGCCAGCCGATGCCCATCGCTTCCCAACCTTCCTTGAATGCCGTGCTCACGCACTTCCACACCCTGATCGTGCCGCTGTGGCAAGGCCCGGGCTGGAATGCCGAGTTGGCGCTGCCCTACGAAGCATTGGGCGCCGATCACCAGCCATTGCCCCCACAACGCTATCGCGCCATGGCCTGCGCCCGGCAGTTGTACCTGTTCGCCAGCCTGATCGGCGAGCCGGGTGCTGCGTTTGCCGAAGAACGCGCGGCGGCACTGTTTCGTTCGCTGCAACGGCACTTCCATGATGCCGAGCATGGCGGCTGGTTCTACAGCATCGACGCCCACGGCAAACCGCTGGACAAGCGCAAAGACCTCTACACCCACGCCTTCATCATCTTCGCCTGCGCCCACTATTGGGCCAAGGTACGCGAGCCGTTGGTGGAGTCGGTACTCGATGCGGCCCTGGCCGTGGTCGCCGAACGTTTTGCCACCGGCGACGGCCTGTACGAAGCCGTATTGGAGCGCAACTGGTCATCGCTCAAGTCCGGCCCACTGCAAAACCCACTGATGCACCTGGCCGAAGGCTTTCTCGCCACGCTGGCCGTGCGTGAAGACGCGATCACCCAGGATGCGCTGCTGGACCTCGCCACCGCCCTGCAAAAGCGCTTCATCGACCGCCAGCACGGCGTGATGATGGAGAAACCGCTGGGCGCTGTGGATAACTGGTTTGAGCCGGGGCACCAGTTCGAATGGTTCTTTTTGCTCGAATCGTCGGACGTGCTGCGCGGCACACCGTTGCATGCCTCGCTGACGCGGGCATTTGCCTATGCAGAGCTTAAGGGTGTGGATAAATTAAGTGGCGCGGTCAGCGGCATGCTCGCGCTGGATGGCAGCGTGCGCGACGGCACTCAAAGGATCTGGGCTCAGGCTGAATACCTGCGGGCGCTGACCTTGCGGCCTGGCAGTGAGGCGCTGCTGCAACGCCAATTGCTGGCGCTGCAACAGCGCTTTTTGCATGAGAACGGCTGGCATGAATGCCTGGATGCCGAGGGCGCGGTGAGCCGGCGGGATATGCCGTCGACTACGCCGTATCACTTGGCCACCTGCTATCAGGGCCTGATCCAGCATCTGGGTTGACCTTTAGTGCCTCATCGCTGGCAAGCCAGCTCCCACATTTTGATGTGTGAACACAGTCAAATGTAGGAGCTGGCTTGCCTGCGATAGCGGTCTACCTGACTGTCATGCAATCCACTTGCGATCCCCAGTAAAACTGATCGTCAGCCAGCGCGCCGCATCCGGCGTACCCAACCCTGTGGATATCTCCTCGCGCAGCTCATCCAGCGTCGCCACATTAGCCACCGGGTAGTTGGCCGGCAGCACCACATGAATCTCGATAAACCGCGCCCGCCCGTGCTTTTGCACGTAGGACACGTAGTCATCGAAACCATGCCTGGCCTGTGCCGCGTCCATCACTTCGCGCACTTTGTCGTCCAAATGGTCCGGGGCAATGCCCAGCACCTCACGCAACGCCGGGCGCAGGATCTTGAACGCCGGCGCCAGCATGCTCAGGGCCAGCAGAATCAGGATCAATGGGTCGACATACACCGCCCACTCGCCATACCCCTGGGACTTGAGCAACAGCGCGGCGAGAAAGCTGATCAGCAAGCCCACCGACAGCATCGCGTCCACCAGCCAACTGATGTTGTCGAACTGGATCAGTGAAGATTTGAGCGTGCGATTGCGATAGCGCACGTAGAAGAAGTAGGCAAACTCGACCACGGTAAACACCGCCGCGTAGACGATCACCAGCCCCAACTCAATCTCACGCCCGCCATTGATAATGCCGAACACGCCGTTGAGAAACGCGTAGATCGCGATCAGCAACAGGAAGCTGCCTTCGATCAGCAGCACCATCGGTTCCAGGTGCCAGTAGCCGAACTGAAAACGCTCGTTGCTTTTCTTGGCGATCAGCTTGGCCGTGATCAGCATCAGCACCTTGATGGCGGTGGCGATCAGCGAGAAAAAGCCGTCGAATAGAATGGATTGGGCGCCAGATATCACACCCGTGACAATCCCGGCGATCGCGACTGCGAACATCAGAATCGTCGATTGTTTGAGCAGTGCCTGCTCACCTCGGTTACTCACATTTCCTCCCGTCAAAACCTTTAAACCGCACAGTGCGGAGGGGTTTTCAGGAGTGGAGTGTACCTTATGTCGTGTTTTGGCCGATTTGCCGCCTTCTGAGACACCGGAAACCTTGTGGCGAGGGAGCTTGCTCCCGCTGGGCTGCGCAGCAGCCCCAAAATCTTAGGGCCGCTGCGCGCCCCAGCGGGAGCAAGCTCCCTCGCCACAACAACAACAATCAGTTTCAGCCCTTGGCCCCACGCTCAATCGCAAACCCGGCCCAGGTCTGGCTCACCGGCATCAGCTCCAACCGGTTGATGTTGACGTGCGCCGGAGTATTCATCACCCAGAAGATCGTGTCGGCAATATCCTGCGGCTGGATCGGCTCGGCACCGGCATAGGTCGCGTCATAACGCGCCTGGTCACCGCCAAAGCGCACCAGCGAGAACTCGCTCTCACACAGGCCCGGCTCGATGTTGGTCACACGCACGCCGGTGCCTTGCAGGTCGCAACGCAGGTTCAGCGAGAACTGCTTCACGAACGCCTTGGAGCCGCCATACACGTGGCTGCCCGGGTATGGGTAGTTACCGGCGATAGAACCCAGGTTGATGATGCCGGCGCCACGGCCGTGGGCGATCAGGCGCGGCAACAGCAGGTTGGTGGTGGTCAGCAGGCCTTTGATGTTGGTGTCGACCATGGTTTCCCAATCGTCGAGGCTGCACTTGGGCGCAGGGTCGGTGCCCACGGCCAGGCCGGCGTTGTTGATCAGCCCGCGCAGCTTGGCGAACGACGGTGGCAGGTTGGCGATGGCCTCTTCCATACCCTTGCGGTCACGCACGTCCACCACCAGGCCATGCACTTCGGTCTGCTTGGAAAGCTCTTCGACCAAGGCATTCAAACGGTCAGCACGACGGCCGGTAAGCACCAGTTTCCAGCCGGCATCAGCAAAACGACGGGCGCAAGCTTCGCCGAAACCTGAGGTGGCGCCAGTAATAAACAGCGTGTCGGACATGGTGTTCTCCTTGCGGGCATCGAGAAAAAAACAGCCAGCAGAATGCCCTTACGCCGCGATTGCGGCAACCGCTAAGCGCATAACTTCATGCAGGCCTGGTTGTTTTTTGATCACGGCACGCAAAGCCTTATAGAACGTGGCTTGCAGCCATATGCACGCAGGTTATCCACAACTGCGCCCACAGTCTTTGGGGGCAAGTGTAAAAAGCGCCAAGCCGCTCTGGACAAGGCTTGCAGGCGATTTCAGAAAGTTTTTTGCTTGACCTTGGCCAAGGCGTATGTAGCCCAATGGCAATAGGGAAAATCCGAACGATGGCTCCAGGCCAGTCATTCCGGCCTCTGCGGCAGTCTTTCCAGAGTTTAGTCACAGACTTATCCACAGGCTGAGCCGACATAAATCAGTCATATACCTGTGTCTTTAAACAGGTTGACAAAACCCTCGGCAGGCCCGCAAAAACCGGCTGATCAATAAACAACCACCACGCTGCAAGCCACGGTTTTAAAGGCTTGCAGCCAGCTACTCCCACGTTACCCACAGCCGGTTCCACAGCGGATGGGGACAAGTCAAAACTGTGACAAAACAGGGATTTGCGGCGGCTATATGTCGCGCTTTGGAGGGTGGCTGGATTTGTTTTCCACAATTTGGCGGGAGCACTGAAAACGCCCCAAAAACACATGTGGGAACCGTTTCATGTGGGAGCTGGCTTGCCTGCGATGGCATCTCCTCCGTCTACCTGAAAGACCGAGGTGCTTGCATCGCAGGCAAGCCAGCTCCCACAGAGAGCCGGTTCCCACATGGGGTTATTGCGTCATGCCTTTAGATCAATGCCCGCCGAGGTAGGCGTTGCGCACTTCCTCATTCACCAGCAATTCCTTACCGGTGCCCGTCAGGCGGATCTCGCCGTTAACCATCACATACGCCCGGTCCGACAGGCGCAGCGCGTGGTTAGCGTTCTGTTCCACCAGGAAGATGGTCATCCCGGTGGCCGCCAGCTCGCGCAGTGTAGAAAAGATTTGCTTCACCACAATGGGCGCCAGGCCCAGGCTCGGTTCGTCCAGCAACAGCAGTTTGGGCCGGCTCATCAGCGCGCGGGCGATAGCGAGCATTTGCTGCTCACCACCCGACATGGTCATTGCGCGCTGGGTGCGCCGCTCCTTGAGCCGTGGGAACAGCTCGAACATGCGCTGCATGTCTTCCTGCGCAAACTTGTCGCCAATCGGGATGGTGCCCATCAGCAGGTTCTCCTCGACGGTCATGTCGGGGAACACCCGCCGCCCTTCCGGCGACTGTGCAATGCCGTTGGAGGCGATGTAGTGGGACGACTTATGGGTAATGTCGACGCCGTTGTACAGAATTTGCCCGGACTCGGCGCGCGGCTGGCCGAAAATCGACATCAGCAACGTGGATTTACCCGCGCCGTTGGAGCCGATCAGGCTCACGGTTTCGCCTTCGTTGATGTGCAGAGAGACTTTTTTGAGGGCCTGGATCGGGCCGTAAAACACGTCCAGGTCCTTGATTTCGAGGATAGGCGCACTCATACCAGTTCCTCTTCGTCTGCGCCCAGGTAGGCGGCGATCACTTTCGGGTCGTTGCGGATTGCATCCGGGCCGCCTTCGGCGATCACGTTGCCGTGGTCGAGCACCACGATGTGGTCGGAAATACTCATCACCATGCCCATGTCGTGTTCGATCAGCACCACTGTCAGGTCGTGTTCGTCGCGCAGCAGGCGAATCATCGCGCTGAGGGCTTCGGTTTCCTGCGGGTTGAGGCCTGCGGCCGGTTCGTCCAGGCAGATGATCTGCGGCCGGGTGCACATGGCGCGGGCGATCTCCAGGCGGCGCTGCTGGCCGTAGGAAAGCTCACCGGCCAGGCGGTTGGCGCAGTCCACCAGGTCCACCACTTCGAGCCAATAGAAGGCGTGGTCGAGGGCATCGCTTTCGGCCTTGCGGTAGCCCTTGGTATTGAGGATGCCCGCCAGCATGTTGCGGTTGACCCACATGTGCTGGGCCACCAGCAGGTTTTCCAGCACCGACATTTCCTTGAACAGGCGAATGTTCTGGAAGGTCCGCGCCAACCCTGCGCGGTTGACCAGGTGGGTGCCGCCGAACATCTTGTAGTACACGCGGCTGAAGAAGCTTTTTGGCGACACAAAGTCGACGGCCTTGAAGCGTTCGCCGAGCAACTGGATCACGTTGGTCTGCTTGCCACGAATATTCAGTTCGATCTTGCCGCCGCTGGCTTTGTAGAAGCCGGTGAGGCAGTTGAACACCGTGGTCTTGCCCGCGCCGTTGGGGCCGATCAGGGCGAAGATCGAGTTGCGTTTGACCTTGAGGCTCACGTCGCTCAAGGCCTTGATGCCACCGAAGTGCATCATCAGGTGTTCCACTGAGAGGACGACTTCCTTGCTCATGGCGCCACTCCTTTACGTGGGGTCACACCGGTACGGCTGATGCGGATCAAGCCGCGCGGTCGCCAGATCATCATCACCACCATCAACACGCCAAACAGCAGCACGCGGTATTCGGAGAAGCTGCGCAGCAGTTCAGGCGCAACCGTCAATACGAACGCCGCAATCACCACACCCACCGTCGAACCCATGCCGCCCAGCACCACGATGGCCAGGATCAGCGCCGACTCGAAGAAGGTAAACGACGACGGGTTGACGAAGCCCTGGTAGCTGGCAAAGAACACCCCGGCCAGGCCCGCAGTCGAGGCCCCGATAGTGAACGCCGAAAGCTTGACCAGCACATGGTTCAGGCCCATGGAGCGGCAGGCGATTTCATCTTCGCGCAAGGCTTCCCAAGCGCGGCCCACTGGCATGCGGGTCAGGCGGTGCTTGATGTACAGCACGGCCAGCACCACCAGGAAGAGCACGATGTAGATGAACATGAACTTGATGTTGGGGTTGTAATCGATGCCGAAGAACTCGTGGAATGGAATCCCGCCATCCTTGGCCTTGCGCCCGAACTCCAGGCCGAGGAAGGTCGGCGAAGGCACCGGCATACCGTTGGGGCCGCCGGTGAACGACAACCAGTTGTTGAGCACCAGGCGGATGATTTCACCAAAGCCCAGGGTCACGATGGCCAGGTAGTCACCGTGCATTCGCAGCACCGGGAACCCGAGTATGCATCCCGCCAGCGCGGCAGCGATGGCTGCCAGGGGCAACACACTCCAGAAACCCAGGCCGAGGTATTGGTAACCGAGTGCCAGGCCGTAGGCGCCGATGGCGTAGAACGCCACGTAACCCAGGTCGAGCAAGCCGGCCAGGCCCACCACGATGTTCAGGCCAAGGCCGAGCAACACGTAGATCAGCCCGAGGATCACCACGGTCAGCAGGTATTTGTTGGCGAAGATCGGGAACACGATGGCGATCACGATCAGTGCCGGGATGATCCAGCGCAGTCGCGATTTGTAGTCCGGCGGCAACACGTGCACGCCGGAGCCACTGCTCTCGAAGCCCTGCAGGATCTTGATGCCCTTGGGGGTTTGCAGGAACAGGCTCAAGGCAAAGCGCCCGGCCATCACGATGGCGACCAACGTGGCCACACGGGCCGGTTCCAGGTTGAAGCTGTAGCCGTCGAGGACCACGCCGACAATCGGGCCGAACACGATCAACGAAATCAGCCCGGCAAGGACCGTATCGACCACACTTTTCTTGATATCGATAGATTTGGCAGCAGACATGTTTACACCTTAGCCACGAGTGGGCGACCAAGCAGGCCCTGAGGACGGAAGATCAGAATCACCACCAGCAGGGAGAAGCTGAACACGTCTTTGTAGTCAGAGTTGATCAACCCCGAGAACAGCGACTCGGAGATCCCCAGGATAATCCCGCCCAACATCGCCCCAGGCAGGGAGCCGATGCCGCCGAGTACCGCTGCGGTAAACGCCTTGATGCCGATGATGAAGCCGGCATAGAAGTCGAAGGTGCCGTAGTTGAGGGTGATCAGCACGCCGGCCAGGGCGGCCATGGCGGCACCGATGACGAACACGTAGGAGATCACGCGGTCGGTGTTGATGCCCAGGATCGAGGCCATCTTGCGGTCTTGCTGGGTGGCGCGACACATGCGGCCGAGCTTGGTGTATTTGATGATGTAGGTCAGCAGGCCCATACCGAGGAACGCGGCCACCAGGATAAACACCTTGGTGTAGGTCAACTGCACGAAGCCCGTGCCGATATCGACGCGCCAGGCGCCGGCCAGCAGGGTTGGAATGCCTTGTTGTTTCGCGCCCTGAGCGATCTGCGCATAGTTTTGCAGGATCAGGGAGATACCGATGGCGCTGATCAACGGTGCCAGCCGGGTGGAGTTACGCAGCGGTTTGTAGGCGACACGCTCGATGACCCAACCGTACACGCCGGTGACGACCACGGTGAAGATCAGAGTGCCGAGAATGAGCAGCGGGAAGGATTCGATGCCGAAGTAAGCCAGCAGTGCCAGACTGATCGCCGCGAGGTAAGCGGAAATCATATAAACCTCGCCATGGGCGAAGTTGATCATGCCAATGATGCCATAGACCATTGTGTAGCCGATGGCGATCAGGCCGTAGACCGACCCGAGGGTCAGGCCGTTGACCAGTTGCTGCAGGAAAATACCATCCATAACGCAATCTCACGCGGTGAGCACCTGCACACGGGTGGGTGTGCGGAGCTTCTGGAGGAAAAGACAGATCTTGATATCAACACCACTCCCCTGTGGAAGCGGGCCCTGTGTGGGAGCTGGCTTGCCTGCGATTGCATCACCTGGGTATTACTGAAGTACCGAGGTGCCTGTATCGCAGGCGAGCCAGCTCCCACAACAAGCCCGCTCACACATGGGTTATGTGGCGCTCAGGCTTACTTCTGCTTTTCCAACTGGTGGTATTTGCCGTCTTTATCCCACTGATAAACCACGTAGTCGGAGATTTTCAGGTCGCCCTTGGTATCCCAGGCTTTTTCGCCCATCACGGTTTTCACCGGGTGAGCCTTGAGCCACTTGGCGGCGTCTTCGCCTTTGTTGGACTTGGCGCCATTGAAGCCGGCGGCCAGAGCCTGGATCGAGGCGTAGGCGTACAAGGTGTAGCCTTCTGGCTCGGTGCCGTTTTTACGGAACTCTTCCACCACTGTTTTGCTGTCTGGCAGCAGGCGCGGGTCGGCGCCGAAGGTCATGTACACGCCGTCTACGTATTGTGCGCCGCCAGCGGTGGCCACCAGTTCGTCGGTCACAACACCATCATCGGACATGAACTTGACGTCTTTGAGGCCGGCTTCACGGATCTGGCGAACCAGTGGACCGGCTTCCGGGTGCAGGCCGCCGAAGTACACGACGTCCGCACCGGTGGAGCGGATCTTGGTGACCAGGGCGCTGAAGTCTTTCTCGCCACGGGTCAGGCCTTCTTCCAGCACCGGCTTGACGCCGCGCTTGGTCAACTGGGCAGCCGTAGCATCGGCCAGGCCTTTGCCGTAGGTGTCTTTGTCGTTGATGACCGCTACTTTCTTGCCTTTGAGCACGTCGACGATGTAGTCGCCGGCCACGATGCCTTGCTGATCGTCACGCCCGCACATGCGGAACACGGCGCCCAGGCCACGCTCGGTCACCTGTGGGTTGGTGGAACCCGGCGTGATCATGATGATGCCAGCTTCGTCGTACACCTCAGACGCCGGGATGGTGTTGGACGAGCAGAAGTGCCCGACAACACCGATCACTTTGTCCTGGTCGGCCAGGCGGTTGGCCACGGCCACGGCTTGCTTGGGCTCACAGGCGTCATCGCCGGCAACCAGTTTGATCTGCTCGCCGTTGATGCCACCGGCCTTGTTGATCACATCGGCTGCCGCTTGGGCACCCTTCATGTACTGCTCACCGAAAGCCGCGTTGGCGCCCGTCATCGGGCCTGCCACGCCAATCTTCACATCAGCTTGAACAAACGCAGAAACACCCAACGCCGCTGCAACGGCGAGGGCCAGAAAACCTTTCTTGTAAAACGTCTGGGACATGAGTGGTGCTCCGAGGTTTTTGTTTATTGGCACTACGAATTCGCGTCAAACTTTCACAGGAAAGCCCAGAGCAAGGCGCGTGCCATTACTTTTTTATTCTTCAAAAAGACACGGTGTCATTGTTATTACAGGCGTTTCGACTCCCTTTGCCAGTACGTGCAACCGTCTAGCATCGAAAGGTGCAACCAATGGATCCAAAAAGTACAACCCTGACGGGTCGCACCTGCAACCGGATGCCTAAACGACAGTTCCTACAGCTGTAACAATGTGCGTAACGGAACTGCACATTTACAGTGCGTGATTGCTACGACTTGCACCAATACAGATTAGTAGCCTGCTAAGAAAATGCAGGCTTTTGACAGGTATTTCGCTGATCAGACCACGATCCGCAGGCATTGCCCGGCGTGATACAGCGAGAACCCCGCTTCATACAGGCAACTGCGCAGGCCTACCCCGGCCAGCGGTTGCATCGGCGCAAACGGGATCGGCAGTGCCTGTGGATCCTGGTGACACAAATAGTCGGCAAAGGCCTTGCCCACCACACTGCCGGTGGTCACGCCGCGTCCGTTATAACCGGTGACGGCGACCAGACCGGGGGCCGGCTCGAACAGGCGCATCAGGTGGTCCGGGGTGAAGGCGATGCAGCCGGTCCAGGTGCACTCCCACTGCACCGATTTGAGGTACGGGAAGTAATGCTGCTGCACCCGATCGGCCCACGCCTTGAGGAACCACGTGGGTTTCTGGTTGCCATTGCCCAGGCTGCCGAGCAACAAGCGGCCATCCGCGTCGCGGCGGATGCTGCTTAACACCTGGCGTGTGTCCCACGAGCCCTGCCCGCCGGGGAGGATTTGTTGCGCGGCTGCGTCCGTCAGCGGTGCCGAGGCGACCTGGTAGTAATAGCCGGGGAAAAAGTTGCGCCGCAACTCGGTCCATTCGCCTTCTGTATAAGCATTGGAGGCGATCACCACTTGCGCCGCCTGCACTGAGCCCTGGGCGGTCTGCACCGACCAGAGTGCGCCTTGGCGCTCAAGTTGCGTGACCGGCGAATGATCGAACAGTTGCCCGCCAAGCCCCAGGGCGGCATTTGCCAGGCCACTGGTGTAGGCCATCGGGTTCAAGGTGCCCGCGCGTCGATCCAGCAAGGCGGCGGCGATCTTTTTGGTGCCGGTGGCTTGTTCGCACGCCTGGCCCGTGAGCAGCTCGACAGGGGCGCCACGGCGCTTCCATTGTTCTTCGCGACTGCGCAAATCCGCCTCGCCACGGGTGTTGTGCGCCATGTGCAAGGTGCCCTCACGGCGCAGTTGGCAATCAATCTTGTATTTGTCGATAAGGCTGAACACCAGCGAGGGTGCCGCGCCCAGCATGCGGTTGAGCTGACTGCCTACCACCTCGCCAAAACCGGCTTCGATCTCGTCCGGCGGAATCCACATACCGGCGTTGACCAGCCCGACGTTACGCCCCGAACCGCCATGGCCGGTGCGATGAGCCTCCAGCACGGCGACGCTTTTGCCTTGCTCCAGCAGGTGAATGGCGGCCGACAAGCCGGTGATGCCGGCGCCGATCACGCACACATCAACCTTGACCTCGCCCTTGAGCGCAGCGCGGTCCGGCCGGCCTGGGGTGAGTTGTTCCCATAAACATGTTTCGCGTAGTGCCATTGCCAGACTCCGATGAGACCCAACAAACAACTATTTCCGAACTGCAAACCCAATCAATGTGGGAGCTGCGGTGCGACGATTCGACTTGCCTGCGATAGCGGCGGTGACCGATACACCGCTATCGCAGGCAAGCCAGCTCCCACACTGACCGCACTTCGACTTGAGGATTAGTCGAAGGTAATGCCCTGCGCCAAGGGCAGCTCCAACGAGTAGTTCACAGTATTGGTCTGGCGCCGCATATACCCGCGCCACGCATCTGAACCCGACTCACGCCCGCCGCCGGTCTCTTTCTCGCCACCAAACGCGCCACCAATCTCAGCGCCGCTCGGGCCGATATTGACGTTGGCGATGCCGCAGTCGCTGCCCACCGCCGACATGAACTGCTCGGCTTCACGCACGTCGGTGGTGAAGATGCACGACGACAGGCCTTGCGGCACGGCGTTGTTCAAGCGCAGGGCTTCGGTGAACTCGGTGTAGCCAACCACATACAGAATCGGCGCGAAGGTTTCAGTGCACACCACCTCGCTTTGCTCGGGCATTTCGACAATGGCCGGCGACACGTAGTAGGCATTCGGGAACTTGTCTTCCAACTGACGCTTGCCACCGAACACCTTGCCGCCTTCGCTCAAGGCTTGTTCCAGGGCGTCCTGCATATTCTCGAAACCGTGCTTGTCGATCAGCGGGCCAATCAGGTTGCCTTCCAGCGGGTGGCCGATGCGCACTTTGGAATAGGCAGCCTTGAGGCGGGTAACGATTTCTTCCTTGACCGACTCATGGGCGATCAAACGGCGCAGGGTGGTGCAACGCTGGCCGGCCGTGCCGACGGCGCTGAACAGGATGGCGCGCACGGCCATGTCGAGGTCGGCGCTTGGGCCGAGGATCATCGCGTTGTTGCCGCCCAGTTCAAGGATGCTGCGGGCGAAACGGGCGGCGACTTTCGGCGCCACTTCGCGGCCCATGCGCGTGCTGCCGGTGGCGCTGATCAGCGCAACGCGCGGGTCATCCACCAAGGTGGCACCGGCGTCACGGCCGCCGATGATCACTTGGCTGAGGTATTCGGGGGCGCCGTCGAACTTCTTCAGTACGCGCTCGAACAATGCCTGGCAGGCCAGGGCGGTGAGCGGGGTCTTTTCCGAGGGTTTCCAGATCACTGCGTTGCCGCACACCAGCGCCAGCGTGGTGTTCCACGCCCATACGGCGACCGGGAAGTTGAAGGCACTGATCACGCCGACCACGCCCAGCGGGTGCCAGGTTTCACGCATGTGGTGGCCTGGGCGCTCGGAGGCGATGGTCAAGCCGTACAACTGGCGGGACAGGCCCACGGCGAAGTCGCAGATGTCGATCATCTCCTGCACTTCACCCAAGCCTTCCTGGGTGATCTTGCCGGCCTCCCACGACACCAACTCGCCCAGGTCGGCTTTATATTCGCGCAATACATCGCCGAACTGGCGCACCAGCTCGCCGCGACGCGGTGCCGGCACCTTGCGCCAGGCCTCGAATGCATGCTCGGCGCGACTGACCTGCTGCTCCACTTCAGCGGCACCTTCCCAGTGCACACTGCCGATACGGCTGCCATCAATCGGCGAATGCACGGGCTGTTTACCCGACTGGTACAGCGCCGGGTTTACCCCGAGACGGTCAAGCAATGCGGCAACCATGGGTCACTCCTTCAAACTCAAACAGAAAATTCGCGCCGCCACAGACACGGCGATCCAGACCTTATTTGTAGCTGGCCCAAGACTTGCCAACAAACGACGATTAGGCGAGATATCATTCCGTTTACTCATGCAAAGAATAAAAAGAGGCGTGCCGTGCTCAACAAAAGACATTTGCCCTCGATCACCGCCCTGCAGTGTTTCGAAGCCGCCACCCGCCACCTGAGCTTCACCCGCGCTGCCGAGGAACTGAACCTCACGCAAAGCGCAGTGAGCAAGCAGGTCGCGCAGCTGGAAGAATTGCTCCAACACCTGTTGTTTCGCCGGGTGCGCCGCCGCTTGCAGATGACACCAGCAGGGGATCTGTACCTGGTGGAAGTGCGCAAAATCCTCACGCAAGTGGAGATGTCCACCCACTACCTGCGCTCCTACGGCGGCGAGACCGAAGTGCTGCGCGTGTCCACGCCCTACACGTTCGGCGCACGCTGGCTGGTGCCGCGCCTCAAGGGCTGGCGTTTGCGTCACCCGCAGATCCACCTGGACCTGTGCAACGAGCAGGAGCCGGACGAGTTGCTGCAAGGCAAGGCCGATATGGCTTTCTACTTCGGCCAGGGCTCACGGCCGGGCACCGAGAGCCTGAAGCTGTTCAGCGAAGAGTTGGTGCCGGTGTGTGCGCCAGAGAGCTTGCCTGCGCAGCCATTCACCGACCCCACGCAACTGAGCAACCTGGTGCTGTTGCAGAATGCCTCGCGACCGCAGGGCTGGCATGACTGGTTCGCCAGCCAGGGCTACCAGACCGAGCACAGCTACCACGGGCCGCGTTTTGATACCTTTTATATGTGCATTCGGGCGGCGCAGGTCGGCTGTGGCGTGGCCTTGTTGCCGCGCTTTCTGGTCGAAGAAGAGCTGGCGGACGGCAAGCTGGTAATTCCCTGGCAGCATGCAATGCCCAGCCAGGATGCGTATTACCTGGCGTATCCGGAGCATTCGGCGGAGGTGCCCAAGGTGCGTGAGTTTGTGAAGTGGATGATGGAGCAGGTTTAGGTCTTTTTGGGCTGCACCACCGTCATCACAGGCAAGCCAGCTCCCACATTTGGAACGCATTTCCAGTGTGGGAGCTGGCTTGCCTGCGATGAGGCCAGTGGCCGCACTGAAAAAATCACTGGCAAAACCCCACAGGTCTATGCGCCACTAGCACCCTTCCTTAATTGTGCGTAAAGGCCGGCGCCCATCGCCGACCCGTCTGGAGATTCCCGTTATGAGCGAGAGTGTGTTTGCCGATCGCATCGTGCAGAACTTGCTCGACACCGACTTCTACAAGTTGACCATGATGCAGGCGGTGCTGCACAACTACCCGAACGTGGAAGTTGAATGGGAGTTTCGTTGCCGCAACAGTGAAGACCTGCGCCCGTACCTGGCGGAAATCCGCTACCAGATCGAACGCCTCGCGGAGCTGAGCCTGAGCCCGGACCAGCTGGGTTTCCTGGAACGCATCAGCTTTATGAAGCCGGACTTCCTGCGTTTTTTGGGACTGTTTCGCTTCAACCTGCGCTATGTGCAAACCGGCATCGAGAACGGCGAGCTGTTTATCCGTCTGCGCGGGCCGTGGCTGCATGTGATCCTGTTTGAAGTGCCGATGCTGGCCATCGTCAGCGAAGTGCGTAACCGCTACCGCTACCAGACCGTCATCCTCGAACAGGCCCGCGAACAGCTGTACCGCAAGTTCGACTGGCTGACCGCCAATGCCAGCAGCGAAGAACTCTCGGAGCTGCAAGTGGCTGACTTCGGCACCCGCCGGCGCTTCTCGTACCGCGTGCAGGAAGAAGTGGTCAGCGTGCTCAAGCACGATTTCCCCGGCCGTTTTGTCGGCACCAGCAACGTGCACCTGGCCCGCGAGTTCGACATGAAACCGCTGGGCACCATGGCCCACGAATGGATCATGGCCCACCAGCAACTCGGCCCGCGCCTGATCGACAGCCAGATCGCCGCGCTCGACTGCTGGGTGCGCGAGTACCGTGGCCTGCTCGGCATTGCGCTGACCGACTGCATCACCACCGACGCGTTCCTGGGCGATTTCGACCTGTACTTCGCCAAGCTCTTCGACGGCCTGCGCCACGACTCCGGCGACCCGATTCAATGGGCCGAAAAAGCCATCGCCCACTACCACAAGCTCGGCATCGAGCCGATGAGCAAGACCTTGGTGTTCTCCGACAGCCTGACGCTGCCCAAGGCCCTGGAGATTTTCCGCGCGCTGCGTGGCCGGATTAATGTCAGCTTCGGCATCGGCACCAACCTGACCTGTGACATCCCGGGTGTTGAACCGATGAGCATCGTGCTTAAAATGACTGCCTGTAATGGCCAGCCCGTAGCGAAGATTTCCGATGAGGCGGGCAAGACCCACTGCACCGACCCGAATTTTGTCGCCTATTTGCGTCACGTTTTCAAAGTACCTGCCCTTTCCAGCAAGGAGTGAATCATGCAAGCCGTACAGCGTGAGATTGCGCAGCAGCTCAAGGTCCAAGCACCGTTCAACGACCAGGCCGCCCTTGAGGCCGAAGTGGCTCGCCGCGTAGGGTTTATCCAGGACTGCCTGCGCAATTCCGGGCTCAAGAGCTTGGTGCTGGGCATCAGCGGCGGTGTCGACTCCCTGACCGCCGGCCTGCTGGCCCAGCGTGCAATGAAAGAACTGCGTGCCAGCACGGGTGATGAAGCCTACCGCTTTATCGCCGTGCGCCTGCCCTACGAAACCCAGTTCGACGAACACGACGCCCAGGCGTCGGTGGACTTTATCGACCCGGACGAGCGCCACACCGTGAACATCGGTCCTGCGGTTAAATCCCTGGCCTATGAAGTGGCGGCGTTCGAAGGCAAGGCGGCGGTGTCGCGTGATTTTGTGCTGGGCAACACCAAGGCGCGCATGCGCATGGTGGCGCAGTACACCATCGCCGGCGCGGCCGGTGGTTTGGTGATCGGCACTGATCATGCCGCGGAAGCGGTGATGGGTTTCTTCACCAAGTTCGGTGACGGTGCCTGCGACCTGGCGCCGTTGAGCGGGCTGGTGAAGAACCAGGTGCGCGCCATTGCGCGGCACTTCGGTGCGCCGGAGTCGCTGGTCGAGAAGATCCCGACTGCCGACCTTGAAGACCTGTCGCCGGGCAAACCGGACGAAGCGTCACACGGCGTGACCTACGCCGAGATCGATGCGTTCCTGCACGGCGAGCCGGTGCGTGAGGAAGCGTTCAAGATTATCTGCGACACGTATCGCAAGACTGAGCACAAGCGCGTCATGCCATTTGCGCCGTGAGGTAAACCTGTTAGTCCGGCGGTGTTTGTTAGATCGCCTTCGCGAGCAAGCCCGCTCCCACACTTGACCGAGTTCCAACAGGGGAACGCGGTCAAATGTGGGAGCTGGCTTGCCTGCGATGAACGATAACGCGGTGTTACTTGACTACCACAGTGCCTTTCATCATCGAGATGTGGCCTGGGAACGAGCAGAAGAACGCGTAATCCGTGCCTGCAGCCAGTTTCGACACATCGAAGGTCACCGAATCTTTCTCACCAGCACCAATGATCTTGGTGTGGGCGATGATGCGGGTGTCGCCGTCTTTGAGGTAGTTCTTGTCGATACCGGCGGCCATGCCGTCGCTGGCAACGCCCGGCATGTCGGCGGCGGAACTCAGTACCCAGTTATGGCCCATGACGTTTTTCGGCAAGCTGCCGGAGTGCTCAAGGTTCACAGTGAACTTCTTGCAGCTCTTGTCGATGGTGATTTCTTTGGTGTTGAAGGACATCTGGTCGGTGGAATCAACAGTGACCGCGCACTCTGCAGCAAGCAACTGGCCGCTCGCCAGTGTCAGCAGGGAAACAGCAACGATTTTGGCAAACATGTGAATCTCCAAGGCAGGGTTTAAAAAACGCGTATTGCGACTAGGGTGCCCCAAGCAGGCTGAAATTCTTATGATCTAAATCAACAGATTGTATACAACTTTAGGCTATCAGACTGATCAACACAATCTACCAGCCAAACAACCGCCACCCGCCTATGATCGCTCCATCCCCCACCGGAGCGTCTGCCATGCACTTCAATCAATTCTTCAACGGCCTCTTGGCCGCGTATGCCTGCGGTAAGTGAAGGCCAATCGCGCTGCTAAGCTGCTACCATAGCGACCCAAGGCAGCTGCGCGCCGCCCACCCTCACCTTCGACCCTAGAGGATCGCCCATGGCCAAACCTAATTACTCCTTCGCCAAACGTCAGAGAGACTTGGCCAAGGAGCAGAAGAAAGAGGAAAAGCTGCAACGCAAGAAAGCCGCTGCAGATGAAGAAGCAGGCGCACTGAACCCGGATGCTGAAGGTGAAGTGGCTGCTGATGACACCGAGACACCGAAAGACCCGGCTGAATAAATTTTGTTGGGGTGAGCAGGCCCTCCCTGCTCAACCCAACCCACTGTTACTCCAGCGGCATCACCGTCACCCGCACCTCCGGGTCATGGCTCCCTCCTCCCAGAATTACCCCACGCAACGGCGACACATCCGAGAAATCACGGCCCCAGGCCAGGGTGATGTGCTCGAGTGCCGGCTGCACGTTATTCGTCGGATCAAAATCCACCCAGCCCGCCACCGGGCAAAACACCGAGACCCACGCGTGGGATGCATCGGCGCCGATCAGCCGTGGCTGGCCGGGCGGTGGCTGGGTCAGCAGGTAGCCGCTGATGTAACGCGCCGCCAGGCCCCGTGAGCGCAGGCACGCGAGCATCAGGTGGGCGAAGTCCTGGCACACGCCGCGGCGACGCTCCAGCACTTCTACCAAGGGCGTGGCGACCTGGGTGGCTTCGGCATCGAAGGTGAATTCGCTGAAGATTTTCTGCATCAAGGCCTGCACACCCACCAGCAAGGGCACGCCCGGCGGGAAACAACTTTCGGAGAACTCGACGAAGGTATTTTTCAAATGCACGTAGGGCGATTCGAAGCGATAACGACAGGCTTCGAGCATTTCAGGCGATAGCACTTGGCTGCTGTAGGTCAGGCTGTCGCGCGTCTGGTCCCAGGCCGGTGACTGCTGGAAATCCAGCACCGGCCGCGCCAGCACTTCCACGGTCAGCCCGGCATTGACCAACAATTCATCATGCGGCCGTTCGAACGCCAGCCGGGTGATGGGGTTGCCGAATACGTCCAGCTCATCACGGCGCGACGACGGCTGTGGGCTGATATCCAATTGCTGGGAACTGCAGCGCTGCCACGCGCATGGCCGAGGCCACAGGTGCGCCAACTGCTGGGCCAGGGACACCGGGCTGTCGTAGTGGTAGTGGGTATCGTGAAAAATCTGGTAGCGCGCACTCATCACACCGACACCGTTTGCTGGCTGACATCATCCACATGGGCAAAATGACGCAACGCCAGGCGATCCGACACTTGCCCGCTTTCATCGGCGACCGCTTGCAACAGGTCCGCCAGGCCGTCCAATGCGGCACGCACGCTGGATTCGCCGAACAGCGGGTTCTCCAGGCAGCCCAGGTCGAAACGCGACAGGCGTTCCACCAACGGCGCCAGGCCGGTTTCCCGTGGCACGCCAAAGTCATCATTGAGACGCCGCAGAGTACGGCTGACCAGCTTCAGCTGGAACAGCACCGCGTGCGGGTTCTGTTCATCGAGCAGCAACAAGTCGAGCACCGGGATCAACTGCGGCACGGCCAGGTAACGCGAGCGATAGGTGATGCTGCTGTTGCCCAGCTCCAGCAGCCATTCCAACCCGGCCTGATCAAACACCGCCACGCCACGCAGGAACGCGGCGAGGCTGCTGCTGAGAAATTGCAGGCGTTCAATGCGCCGACCCATCATCAAAAAGCGCCAGCCTTCGTCACGGGTCATGTCATCCAGGGCGAATCCGGACAGCGCCGCCAGGGACATCACCAGGCGGTTGAGGAAATCCAGCAACTCGCCAAAATCCGGGGTCTCGCTTTCCAACTCCAGGGCTTCGCGCTGCAACTCCACCAGCGCTTGCCAGTTCTCGCGGGACAACTTGCCACGCACCTGGGACGCCGCCCACTGCAAGCGTTGCAGGTTGGCGCGCAGGCTCGACGGCCAGTCATCGCCAAGCAAAGCGGCAAGCAGGCGCTCGGGCAACTCGCCCTCCTCCGGCAATAAGCGCAGGGTCTCGCCCAGCTCGACAGCGGCCTGCAAGGCTTGCGGGTCGTCGCCATCGACATAGCGCGCCAGCACAATGCGCAGCCAGCGCGCGCTGTCATCACAGCGTTCGCAGTAACGGCCAAACCAGAACAGGTTTTCCACCACGCGCGACGGCAGATAAGGGTCGCGCCGCACCAGATCATGTACGCCAATCGCCCGTTGCGCGCGCCAATGCTCGCCGCCGACAGCACGGTCGCCCAGCACCCAGGTGTCTTTGCTCGCACCACCGCGTTGCATCGACACCACTTCGGCATCCGCCTCGGCCGCCACGCGAGTCAGGCCGCCGGGCAATACGCGGTAGCCGTCAGCGCTGGCCACCGCGTACACGCGCATGCCGATGGCACGGTGTTGCAGATGGTCGTCGACGGTGTGCCATACCGGCGCCTGGGACAATTGCGCCAGCTCCTGGGCCACATAGGCGTAAGGCCGCGCACGCATGCGTTCGGCCAGGACCAGGCGTTGCTCTTCGTTCAAATCGCGACCGAATACCGGTGCGAAGCTTTGCGAAGGAAACGCTGGTTTGATCAGCAATTCCGGCAGTTTTTCCAAGGCTTCGGCCAGCACCGGTGCCTCGCCGCACCACCAGGTGGCGATGGACGGCAGGATCAGTTCCTCACCAAACAGAAACTCGTTGATCTTTGGCAGAAAGCCAAGCAAACCGGGCGACTCCAGCACGCCGCTGCCCAAGGCATTGGCCACCAGCACATTGCCCTGGCGCACCGCATCCAGCAGGCCGGGCACGCCCAGGGCCGAGTCGGTGCGCAACTCCAGCGGGTCGCAGAAATCGTCGTCCAGGCGCCGCATGATCGCGTGCACCCGGCGCAGGCCGCTGAGGGTTTTGAGGAACACCGTGCTGTCACGCACCGTGAGGTCGCCGCCTTCTACCAATGGGTAGCCGAGCTGGCGTGCGAGGTAGAGGTGTTCGAAATAGCTTTCGTTGAAACGCCCCGGCGTGAGCAGCACGATCAGCGGCGGCTGGTCATCACCGGGCGCCTGACGGGCCAGGGTTTCCTGGAGCGTGCGGAAGAAACCCGTGAGGTGTTGAACCTGCAAATCACGGTACAGATCCGGGAATGCACGGGACACGATGGTGCGGTTTTCCAGCGCGTAACCTGCGCCCGAGGGCGCCTGGGTACGGTCGGCGGTGACCCACCAACGGCCATCCGGGGTGCGCGCCAGGTCCACGGCATACAGGTGCAGAAACGCGCCGTCCGGCGGCTGAATGCCCTGGCACGGCCATAGGAAGTTGTTGTGCCCAAACACCAGCTCGGCCGGCAACAGGCCTTCTTTGATAAGGCGCTGCGGGCCGTACAGGTCGGCCAGCACGGCATTGAGCAAACGCGCCCGTTGGGCGATGCCGGCCGACAGGTGCTGCCACTCATCGGCGGCCAGCACATGGGGCAGCAAGTCCAGTTCCCACGGGCGGTCGGCGCCTTTGGGGTCGGCGTAGACGTTGTAGGTCACGCCGTTTTCCTGGATCTGCCGGGTCAGCAACGCCTGGCGCTGGGCCAGTTGCACGGGCGTACTGCGTTGCAGGTGATCGAGCAGGCGCTGCCAATGGGCACGCACCGCGCCACTGTCGTCGAGCAGTTCGTGATAGGTGCCCGCAGTGAGCGGGTAACGGTCGAGCAAGTCGGGCATGGAACGCTCGGCAGAGGCAAGGGAAGTCAGTTTAAATCAAATTCACTGCAATCTAATGTGGGAGCCGGCTTGTTGTGGCGAGGGAGCTTGCTCCCGTTCGACTGCGTAGCAGTCGCCTGCTTTGGGGGCGCTTCGCACCCCAGCGGGAGCAAGCTCCCTCGCCACAAAAGCCATCCCTCATTTGGATTGGTTATTTCTTATTGGGGAAACGCCGCAAATCCAGGGTCATTGGTAGTTCATCGTTAATCACCAAAGGCGGTACCGGCAATTTGCCTGGGCTGTGGCCGAGGCGGAAAAACCGCGCCATGCGCCGGCTCTCGGCCTCATTGGCATTCACCGGCAAGCTGTCGTAATTGCGCCCACCCGGATGCGCGACGTGGTACTGGCAGCCGCCCAGGGAGCGTTGCATCCAGGTGTCGAGCACATCGAACACCAACGGTGCGTGCACCGCGATGGTCGGCTGCAAACAGTTGGCCGGTTGCCAGGCGCGATAACGCACACCGGCGACAAACTCGCCGATACGCCCGGTCGGCTGCAACGGCACCGGGATGCCGTTGCAGGTCAGCAGGTAGCGTTGCGGCGCCAAGCCGCTTAACTTCACCTGCAAGCGTTCCAGGGATGAGTCCACGTAACGCACCGTGCCACCCACGGCGCCTTCTTCGCCCAGCACGTGCCAAGGCTCCAACGCCTGGCGCAACTCCAGTTCGATGCCGCTGACGGCGTAGTCGCCGACCTTGGGGAAACGAAACGCCAGGTGCGCGGCAAACCATTCGGCGCGCAGCGGGTAACCAGCAGCGTTGAGCTCGACGATCACGTCGGCAAAATCCTGCTCGATAAAGTGCGGCAGCAAAAAGCGATCGTGCAGCTCAGTGCCCCAACGCGCCAGTTTTGGCGGTGCATACGGTTCGCGCCAGAAACGCGCGACCAAGGCGCGCAGCAGCAATTGCTGGGTGAGGCTCATGCGCGCATGGGGCGGCATTTCAAATGCACGCAATTCCAACAGGCCCAGGCGGCCCGTGGCGCCGTCGGGCGAATAGAGTTTGTCGATGCAGAATTCGGCGCGATGGGTGTTGCCGGTCACGTCGATCAGCAGGTTGCGCAACAGCCGGTCGACCAGCCACGGCGGGCATTCCTCGCCAGGCTCGGGCATTTGCGCGAAGGCGATTTCCAGCTCGTACAGCGCATCGTTACGCGCTTCATCCACCCGTGGCGCCTGGGAGGTCGGACCAATAAACAGCCCGGAAAACAGGTACGACAAGGACGGATGGTTATGCCAGTAGCTGATCAGGCTGCGCAGCAAATCCGGGCGGCGCAGGAACGGCGAGTCTTTCGGCGTCGCGCCGCCCAGCACAAAGTGGTTACCACCGCCGGTGCCGGTGTGGCGCCCGTCGATCATGAACTTTTCGGTGGTCAGGCGGGTTTGCCGTGCCTCTTCGTAAAGGAACTCGGTGCGTTCCACCAGCTCATCCCAGGTCGCGGACGGCTGCACATTGACCTCGATCACACCCGGGTCCGGCGTGACCCGGAAGTTGCTCAAGCGCGTATCGAATGGCGGCTCGTAACCTTCCAGCAATACCGGGCAATGCAGTTCTTCGGCGGTGGCTTCGATGGCAGCCACCAACTCCAGGTAATCCTCGACGCGCTCCAGCGGCGGCATAAATAGGTACAAACGCCCTTCCCGCGCTTCGGCACACAAGGCGGTGCGGGTCAGCCAGTCGGCGGATTCGTCGACCTTCGGCTCGCGCTCGTCGCTCGGCGCAGGCGTGGCGTGGCTTTGCAGTTGGGCGGTGGTCGGCAGCTCCGGCTGATCCTGATTCGGGTCGGTGGGATGCACAAACGGATACTCCGCCGCCGTCACCCATGGCTGCGAGGCCAACGGCAGTCGATAACCCAGCGGTGAGTCGCCCGGCACCAGACGGCAGTGGTTATCACGCAGGTACCAGCGCCCGCTCTGCCAGCGGTCATTGGCCGCCGTGCGCGCCAGCGGCAGCACTTGGCCGATGACTTTATCCAGGCCCTGGCTGAACACTTTGCGCAGGCGCTCGCGCTCAAGATCGTCGCTTAAACGCGGGTCCTGGGCGGTAACGTTTTGCGGCAGCGCACCTTCGCGCCACAGGTAGTAGAAGTTGTCTTCGAAAGCCGGGAACACAAAGCGGGCCGGCAGTTTAAGGCGCTCGGCGACACTGGCCAGGAAGCGCCCGGCCATCGCACCATCGGCGCCATAATCCTGTTGTTCATCGGCGATCAACGCGCTGTTGTGCCAGATCGGCACGCCGTCGCGGCGCCAGTAGCAATTGAGCGACCAGCGCGGCAGTTGCTCGCCGGGGTACCACTTGCCCTGGCCAAAGTGCACCAGGCCTTTGGGCGCGTAGTGCGCGCGCATGCGCTGGAACAGCTCGGCGGACAGACGACGCTTGTCCGGCCCGAGGGCCGCGGTATTCCACTCGGCGCCGTCCGGGTCATCGATGGAGACGAAGGTCGGTTCGCCGCCCATGGTCAGGCGTACGTCATCCTTGAGCAGGTCGGCGTCGATCTGCCGGCCCAACGCCTGGATCGCCAGCCATTGTTCTTCGGTGTAGGGCTTGGTGACACGTGGCGCTTCCCAAATGCGCTCCACCGACATCTCGTGGGTGAATTCGCACTCGCAGGGTTCCACCAGCCCGCTGATCGGTGCGGCGGACGAAGGATCAGGGCTACAGGCCAATGGGATATGCCCTTCACCGGCGAACAGCCCGGAGGTGGCGTCCAGGCCGATCCAGCCCGCGCCTGGCAAGTACACCTCGCACCAGGCGTGCAGGTCGGTGAAGTCGACTTCGGTGCCGGACGGGCCATCGAGGGCTTTGACGTCGGCGGTGAGCTGGATCAAATAGCCCGACACAAACCGCGCCGCCAACCCCAGGTTGCGCAGCAGTTGCACCAGCAGCCAGGCCGAATCTCGGCAAGAGCCGGAAGCCGCGCCCAAGGTGAATTCCGGAGTTTGTACGCCCGGTTCCATACGGATCAGGTAACCGATATCCGCAGCCAGGCGCTGATTGAGCCCGACCAGAAAATCCACAGCCGGCAGCGGCGTGCGGTCAATACCCGCCAGGTAGGCGGCAAACTTTGGCGTCAGCGGCAAGGTTTCCAGGTACGGCGCAAGCTCGCGCTGCTCATCGGCGGCGTAGCTGAAGGGGATTTTTTCGGCGTAGGGTTCGAGGAAAAAATCGAACGGGTTGAACACCGCCATCTCGGCGACGAGGTCGACCTCAATGCGCAGTTCGTCGGTCTTTTCCGGGAACACCAAGCGCGCCAGGTAGTTGCCCTGTGGGTCCTGCTGCCAATTGATGAAGTGCTGCTCGGGCAGCACTTTGAGCGCGTAAGACAAGATCCGCGTGCGGCTATGGGCAGCCGGGCGCAAGCGCACGATCTGTGGGCCGAGTTCGACAGCGCGGTCGTAGCGGTAATGCGTAACGTGGTGCAACGCGACATGAATCGACACGGCGGCCTCCTGCGAGCCAGGGCATGGACACAAAGCGCGCAAGACTTATGCCAGAGCGGCCGTCATTGCGCTTTATCGTAAGACCCGGTGCAGTACAGCACCAAAACGGCGCCGTGCCTGCGGTTATGGTGCAAGGCTTGCACATATTTGTGGCGTGAGTGGGTGCGGCGGTAGCGATTGGGTGGGCGATGAGGTGGGGAATTACCTCGGTTTTTTTATTCTGATGATTGCGCGCTCGTGTTTGCGGCGTTTGTTGATGGCTGCCTGGACTTTTACGCGCATGTGGCGAACTTCTACATAGGCGGCACGCATTTCCTGATGGCGTTTGCTGCGCAGCAGTAGCAGGCCGAGTATCGGCCAGAAGAAGCATTCAAAATAAATGAACATGTGCGGTGAAAAATAAAAGCCCGGCACTGCAATCAATAGGCAGGCGATGAAAAGGGCATACATCCCCCAAGCCCATTTCGGTCGCCCATAGATAATCATGAAATTGCAGTGGGTGATAAAGACGACCAACACCAAGCCGGTAATCTCAGCATCCGCATTCGATAACGAGGGTAAATAATAGTTTTCCACCAGTACGACAACAGCGGAACTGCCGAATAAACCCGAAAGAATTACGCCAATAAGCACGGGAAAATTACGAGCCAGAAAAGGCCGGATAGGAACAAGATACTTCCTTGTGATAAGCCTCATTCTGAGATCTCCTCATACAGCCCAACGGCAATGATCCGGATATTTCCGGACCGTATGCTGCCAGCAACAGCAGACGCAGCGCCGAGGGCATCAAGCATCTGCAAGAGCGTCCCATTCCTTATTTCCGCCGACGTGTAGCGCTTTGGCATCTCACCCGCGATTTGTTTCAGCTTGATCATTTTTCGGGTTATTCCGGGATGGTTGATACTCAGCAGCTCCCTGGTGAGTTTTGCCCGTTCTTGCCGACTCAAGCCTTCAAGCACCTGTTGCGTGGTTTTCCCGGTTGCCTTTTTCAGCATGTTGACGAATCGGATTGTCGACATCGCGGAAGTACCAGCACCTAACAAAGAAACCGCATCCAGCCCAACCACTACGGCCTGATACCATGGCTCGTTGTCCATAGCATCGTTAAGGGCAGGATCATTCATTTCGTTTCTAGTCCGGCGACCGCTAATCCAGCACTGAAGCGAGCTGGCGACTGCCGACGTATAGCCAATCACAGCAACCACACCAGTAGCCCCGAAGGTGAAGGGGCTCAACGTAGAGCCACCCGCCATCACCAACCAGCTAATCACCGCCGATGTACACGCCAGCCCCGTATTCACCGCCTCAAACGCCACCTGCGACTCCCGCGGCTCATTCGCCAACCGCCGCGCAAACTCCACGCGCCCGATGTAACTGGGCGCCTCACGCAAAATCACTTTCTTCGGCGCAACACTGCAAATCGGCTGAAACTCACGCAACACCATCGCCCGCAACTGAGCGTCGAGGTACACCACGCCCGCGCCGACAATTGCCGGATCAGCATCAATGGCGGCAAATAACTTGCGCAGATCAATACTGCTTTCGACCCACTGCCGCGTGGGCAAATGGGCACTGGGGAAACCGTCTTTCAACACACTGGAAGTCATCCCTTTACTCCGGTTTTCACAAGAGCGCAGAGGGTAAAGACTGGGCATCGCCTAAAAATGTCAGAAGCTTCGCTTTATCCGGAAAGGCGCTTCCTTATCGTGGCTGAGCACCTTGTAGGTCATATCCCAAATAAGAAAGAGTGTGCCCCCCACCCATTCGGGTGCACACCAAAACAGGGAACGATGATGGCGACTGATATGTTTTTGAAGCTGGGAGACATCAAGGGCGAGTCCAAGGATCAGGTGCACCGCGATGAAATCGCGATCAGCAAATGGGGCTGGGGCATGTCTCAGACAGGTTCCATGCACAGCGGCAGCGGCGGCGGTGCCGGCAAGGTCGACATTCAAAATCTGGTCATCACCAAGTTCATGGATAAGTCTTCACCCAACCTGATGATGGCCTGCTCCACCGGCAAGCATTACCCGGAGGCGCGGCTGGTGGTACGCAAGGCCGGAGGCAGTAATGCCGTGGAGTATCTGCTGATCACGATGAAGGAAGTCATGGTGACCTCCTACCAAACCGACGCGGTGACCACCAGCGATACACTGACCGAGGTGATCGGCCTGAACTTCGCCACGGTCGAAGTCAGCTATCAGCCGCAGAAAGCTGACGGTGGCAAGGACGGTGGTGCGGTCAAATACGGTTGGAATATTCGCCAGAACGTCAAAATGTGACACCGCCGGTCGAGTGCGCCCAGCCTCACTCAGCATGTGTTCGACGATCCAGGCGGCACCCTTGGGCTAGGGTTTTTTATGCGCGGCGATTACCGCCTGACGAAGATGGCGGACTTCCAACAGTTTGTTGCGCATTTCGCGGTGACGCTTGCTGTTGAGCAGCAACAAACCCAACAGCGGAAAGAGTACCGCCGAGCCGTAGACCAGTTTGGGAATGGGGTACTGAATCATCGGCAGCACGAACAGCAGGCAGCAGCCCAGGTAACCCGCCACCAAGCCGGTGGCCCAGGGGCGGCCACGCGCAACCATCACGTTGCCAAACACCAGTACCGCCACCAGCAGCAAAATCGCCAGGCCGGAGTAGTCGGATTTAAGCGACGGGTCGACACCACGCAAATACGTCACCCCGGCGAGGGACACTGCAGACGCGCCGGAAAAGATCGCCATGAAGATCGTGCCCATGAACACCGGGAAATAGCGCGCGAGGAAACTGCCCATGTCGGGGAAACCTTTCATTCGGTGAGGTCCTCATACAAGCCGATTGCAAGGGTGGTGGCGCTGCCCACGCTACCGCTGCGGTAGCTGCCGACGATACCGAGGATGCCGCCCAAAGCGTCTTTCATCTGGGTCAGGGTGGCATGCCGAATTTCCGTGGAGCTGAAGCTTTTGGTCAGTTTGCCTGCACGCTGCTGCAACTTGAGCAGCTTGGGCGTCAGGCTGGGGTCGCGCAGGCTTAGCAGCTCCTTGGTCAGTTTCTTGCGTTCCTGGCGATTTAAACCCTTGAGCAATTCATACCAACTCTTGCCCAGAGCGGCAGCCTTTTTGGCCCTGAGCAGCTTCACCGTGGTCAGCGCGCCGGTGCCGATCCCCACCAGGGAAGCCGTATCGAGGAGGGTTGAAACAGCGCCGAACCATTCGGCGTCATCCATCCGGTCGTTAGCGTCAGGGTCGAGTATCTCGTTGTAGGTACGTGCCACGCCGAACCCGCACTGCGCACTGCTGGCCAGTGCCGCCGTCACGCCAATGCCCACCACGAATGCGCTGGCGCCTGCCGTAAAAGGCACAGCGACGCTGCCGCTGAACACCACGATCCAGCCGATAATCGCGGCGGTGCAAGACAGGCCCATATCAAACGCCTCTTTTCTGAGGCGTTCTTCCCGTGGGTCGGTCTTGACCTGCTCCACAAATTGCGCGGGCGAAATGTACTTCTGTGCTTCGCGCAAAATGATGCGCTTGGGCTTGATGCTGCAGATGGGCTTGAATTCGCGCAGGGTCACGACGTTGAAGTCGGCGTCGATGTACACCACACCCGCGCCGACAATGCCGGGGTCGGCATCGATGGCGGCGAACAACCGTAGCAGGTTGATCTGGCTTTCGATGCGCTGGCGCGCCATGAACTGGGAGCGGTTGGAGTCCATGCCGATGGAGAGCAGGGGGTTGCTCATGGGTGTTCTTCCTTGAATATGAGGGTGGCCGGCCCGGCCCCATCGCGGGCAAGCCCGGTTCCCACAGGGGAATGCATTGCAATTGTGGGAGCTGGCTTGCCTGCGATGGCGATCGATGGGCGCCACCTTAACAAACAGGCACGCCATCGAATAGAAAGCAAAACGCCAGCACGAGGCTGGCGTTTTGCATAGTCAGGTTGCGATCAGCGCGGCACGACCGGCTTGCGCGCAGGCTTGCCGCCCTTGCCCTTCGCCGCATCACTGCGCTCTTTAGCCGCCTGCTTGTTACGCGCCTGAGCCGCCGCCTTGGCTTGCTCACGCTTGTCCCACGGGTTGCTGCCGTCACTGCCGCGCGGTGGCAAGCCGGTGTGCTGGGTGAGGATCCTGGTGGTGGTTTCCTTCGCAACCTTATGGCTGCCAGCCGGCGTCGAGTTCTTGCGACGGGCGCTCTGGTAGCTGTCGGTGGACGGCTGGTGCAGCGGAATCAACTGATCCTTGCCCGGCCCGATCAGGTCGGCGCGGCCCATGCGCGTCAGTGCTTCACGCAGCATCGGCCAGCCTTTCGGGTCGTGGTAACGCAGGAAGGCCTTGTGCAAACGACGCTGCTCCTCGCTCTTGACGATGGTGACCGCGTCGCTCTTGTAGGTGACCTTGCGCAGCGGGTTCTTGCCCGAGTGGTACATCGCCGTAGCGGTGGCCATCGGCGACGGGTAGAACGCCTGCACCTGGTCGGCACGGAAGCCATTGCCCTTGAGCCACAAGGCCAGGTTCATCATGTCTTCATCGGTAGTGCCCGGGTGGGCGGCGATGAAGTACGGGATCAGGTACTGCTCCTTGCCCGCTTCCTTGGTGTACTTCTCGAACATGCGCTTGAACTTGTCATAGCTGCCAATGCCCGGTTTCATCATCTGGTTGAGCGGACCTTCCTCGGTGTGTTCCGGGGCGATCTTCAAGTAGCCACCGACGTGGTGGGTAACCAGTTCCTTGACGTATTCCGGCGACTCGACCGCGAGATCGTAGCGCAGGCCGGAAGCAATCAGGATCTTCTTCACACCCGGCAACGCACGGGCACTGCGGTACAGCTGGATCAACGACGAATGGTCAGTGTTCAGGTTCGGGCAGATACCAGGGAACACGCACGAGGGCTTGCGGCACGCGGATTCGATTTCCGGGCTTTTGCAGGCGATGCGGTACATGTTCGCGGTCGGGCCGCCGAGGTCGGAGATCACGCCGGTAAAGCCTGGCACTTTGTCGCGGATCTCTTCGATCTCGCGAATGATCGACTCTTCGGAACGGTTCTGGATGATGCGGCCTTCGTGCTCGGTGATCGAGCAGAAGGTGCAGCCACCGAAGCAGCCACGCATGATGTTCACCGAGAAACGGATCATGTCGTAGGCCGGGATCTTCTCCTTGCCGTACACCGGGTGCGGGACGCGGGCGTACGGCATGCCGAACACGTAGTCCATTTCTTCGGTGGTCATCGGGATGGGCGGCGGGTTGAACCACACGTCCACTTCGCCATGCTTCTGCACCAGGGCGCGGGCGTTGCCTGGGTTGGTTTCCAGGTGCAGCACGCGGTTAGCGTGGGCGTACAGGACCGAGTCGCCACGGACTTTTTCCATGGACGGCAGACGAATGACCGTCTTGTCACGGGTCATGCGCGGGCTGGCAAGAATTTGTACGACCTTGGCTTCTTCCGGGTCTTCAACCGGGCCTTTTTCCTGCTCGATGGCGCAGGCCTGGGTGTCCTGGGTATTCACGTACGGGTTGATGATCTTGTCGATCTTGCCCGGACGGTCGATACGCGTGGAGTCCACCTCGTACCAGCCTTCAGGCGTGTCACGGCGAATGAACGCGGTGCCGCGCACGTCGGTGATGTCTTCGATCTTGTGGCCCCACGACAGGCGCTGGGCAACTTCGACGATGGCCCGCTCGGCGTTGCCGTACAGCAGGATGTCGGCGCAGGCATCGATCAGGATCGAGTTGCGCACACGGTCCTGCCAGTAATCGTAGTGGGCGATGCGGCGCAGGGACGCTTCGATGCCACCGAGCACGATCGGCACATTCTTGTAGGCTTCCTTGCAACGCTGGCTGTACACCAGGCTGGCGCGGTCTGGTCGTTTGCCGGCCATGCCGCCTGGGGTGTAGGCGTCGTCGGAGCGGATTTTCTTGTCGGCGGTGTAACGGTTGATCATCGAGTCCATGTTGCCGGCCGCGACGCCGAAGAACAGGTTCGGCTCGCCGAGCTTCATGAAGTCGTCTTTGGACTGCCAGTTCGGCTGCGCAATGATCCCGACGCGAAAGCCCTGGGACTCCAGCAGCCGGCCGATGATGGCCATACCGAACGATGGGTGATCCACATACGCATCACCGGTGACGATGATGATGTCGCAGGAATCCCAGCCAAGCTGATCCATCTCCTCCCTGCTCATCGGCAGGAATGGCGCAGGACCGAAACATTCGGCCCAGTACTTGGGATAGTCAAATAACGGCTTGGCTGTTTGCATGACGGTGACCGGTGTTGAGATGAAAAATCGCGGGCGCGGAATATAGCACAAATTTTGACCAATTCCGACGGTAATGGTCGGAATTGTGGTGGCCCCATCGCAGGCAAGCCAGCTCCCACATTTGAACTGTGAATATCTTCAAATGTGGGAGCTGGCTTGCCTGCGATAAGGCCCTTAAAGGCGCTGAAACTTACTCGTCATCGTCGAAGTTATAGCTGCCCGGCGCCAGGTTTTCGAAGCGCGTGTATTTACCGATAAACGCCAGGCGGATAAAGCCAATTGGTCCGTTCCGCTGCTTGCCGATGATGATTTCGGCAATGCCTTTGTGTTCCGTCTCGGGGTGATACACCTCGTCGCGGTACACGAACATGATCACGTCAGCATCCTGCTCGATCGCTCCGGATTCACGCAAGTCGGAGTTCACCGGGCGCTTGTTCGGGCGTTGTTCCAGGGAACGGTTGAGCTGGGACAGCGCCACCACCGGGCAGTTGAATTCCTTGGCCAGGGCCTTGAGCGACCGCGAGATTTCGGAAATCTCGTTGGTGCGGTTGTCACCACTGGAGCCTGGAATCTGCATCAGCTGCAGGTAGTCGATCATGATCAGGGCGATGTCGCCGTGCTCACGAACCAGCCGGCGGGTACGTGCACGCATCTCCGATGGGCTGATACCGGCGGTGTCATCGATGAACAGCTTGCGGTCGTTAAGCAGGTTGACCGCCGACGTCAGGCGCGGCCAATCGTCGTCTTCCAGGCGGCCGGCTCGCACCTTGGTCTGGTCGATACGGCCGAGCGACGAGAGCATACGCATGATCAACGATTCACCTGGCATCTCCAGCGAGTAAACCAGTACGGCTTTGTCGCTGCGCAGCACGGCGTTTTCCACCAGGTTCATCGCAAAGGTGGTTTTACCCATGGATGGACGGCCGGCAACGATGATCAAGTCAGACGGCTGCAAGCCGCTGGTCTTCTCGTCGAGGTCGGTGTAGCCGGTGGAAATACCCGTGATGGCGTTGTCGGTGTTGAACAAGGTGTCGATGCGGTCGATGGCCTTGGTCAACAGGTCGTTGACGCTGACCGGGCCGCCGGTCTTCGGGCGCGCTTCGGCGATCTGGAAGATCTGGCGTTCAGCCTCATCAAGGATCTCGGCGGCGGTGCGCCCTTCGGGGTTGAAGGCGCTGTCGGCGATTTCGGTGCTGATTCCGATCAACTGGCGCAGGGTGGCGCGCTCGCGAACGATCTGCGCATACGCCTTGATGTTGGCGACGGACGGCGTGTTTTTCGCCAGTTCACCCAGGTAGCCCAGGCCGCCGACTTGAGAAGTCTGGCCTTCCTTGTCCAGTTGTTCGGCCAGGGTCACCACGTCGATCGGCGAGTTCTGGTCGGCCAGCTTGGCAATGGCGCGGAAGATCAGGCGGTGGTCATGGCGATAGAAATCACCGTCCGAGACTTGATCCAGCACACGTTCCCAGGCGTTGTTGTCCAGCATCAAGCCACCGAGCACGGCCTGTTCGGCCTCGATGGAATGCGGCGGCACCTTCAGGGCAGCGGTTTGCAGATCGTATTGCTCAGGAGCTGAAATATCGTTCATGGCCACTTGGAATTAGGGGTGTGTAGAAAAACAAAAGGCACGACCTGTAAACAGGATCGTGCCCGATGTTAACCGCCTGGCACGCGAGGTGCCAGTCAGTTAGGTGTTGCTTAAGCTGCTACCACTACAACGCGTACGGTGGCTTCAACTTCGGCGTGCAGGTGCACGGCTACGTCGAATTCGCCTACGTTGCGGATGGTGCCGTTCGGCAGACGAACTTCGCTCTTCTGCACTTCAACGCCGGAGGCGGTCAGTGCATCAGCGATGTCGTGAGTACCGATCGAACCGAACAGCTTGCCTTCGTCACCGGCGGTGGCAGTGATAGTCACTTCCAGCTCAGCCAGTTGGGCAGCGCGAGTTTCGGCCGAAGCTTTTTTGTCTGCTGCGGCTTTTTCCAGCTCAGCACGACGCTCTTCAAACGCAGCCAGGTTGGCAGCGGTTGCAGCGGTGGCTTTGCCGTATGGCAGCAGGTAGTTACGACCGTAGCCGGCCTTAACGTTCACTTTGTCGCCCAGGTTGCCCAGGTTGGCGACTTTTTCCAGAAGGATCAGTTGCATGTGAAAATCCTCTAACTTTTAACCTTCACCGTTCGCGTTATCGGCGTCTTTCGACGCGAGACGACCGCGAAAATCAATCAGGCCGTCGACAATGGCAAAAACCACGAGTAACGGATAGATCAGCTGCATAAACAGCAACATCGTGACGTACAACCCCACCAGCCAGAACTTGGCCAGGCGCTTTCGCGCCACCAGCCCATGCATCAGGGCCAGCCCGGCAAACACCAGCGGTACGCTGCAAATCGGCGCCAGCAAGGCCATCTGTGGGCCGAAGTTCGGCCCGACAACCATGCACGCCAGCAGCAACATCGCCGGCCCCGCGGGGATTCTGATACTGCGAAATTCGCGACCAAAACCACCCGGGTTGTACAACAACGCCTGCCAATAACGCCCAACAATCAGGCTCAGCACGCTGACGACCTGCAACAATGCCGCAATCAGGCCGGTCAGGACCGGAGCAATCAGTGACGCAAACCGCGCTCGCTCATCTACCGACAATTGCTGGTAGAGATCCCCGAGGGCCATCGGCAGGATCTTGACGATCTCTTGCGACAGCGCTTCGATTTGCGGGCGGAAAGCCGCGCCAAGCATCACTGAGTACACCAACCCCAATGCCACGCTGACCAGCAGCGTGCGGACCCAGGACTCGCTTGCGCGTAAAACCAACGCAAGGCTCGATGACCCCAGCAGTACCAGAAGTACCCGCGGATCACCGAATTGAAGCCACCAGATCAAGGCCGGCAACAATCCCAAAGCAAGAACGCCAAGGGCGTCCTTCAAACCGCGCCGCAGGAGCACAAGGCAACCTGCAGCAGCACCCAACCAATAAAGCAGCGGCAATGCCGCACATCCAGCCACTACCAGAGTGGCCTGCACGCGACCGCGCATGATGAACTCAGCTAAGGCGCGCATGCATTCAATCCCTTACTACTTGTCGACTGCCCGGTCTCAGCGGCCGTGGCTGTCGGTGTAGGCCAGCAGGGCCAGGAAGCGGGCGCGCTTGATAGCGGTGGCCAGCTGACGCTGATAACGTGCTTTAGTACCGGTGATACGGCTTGGAACGATTTTGCCGGTCTCGGATACGTAGGCTTTCAGAGTGTTGAGATCTTTGTAATCGATCTCTTTCACGTCTTCAGCGGTGAAGCGGCAGAATTTACGACGACGGAAGAAACGTGCCATTTGATAGGCTCCTTAAAAGGTCCGTGGATTACTCGTCAGCGTTATCGCTGTTGTCGCTGTCATCACTATCAGCGCTTTCAGCGCCTTCGTGCTCAGGACGGTCGCGACGCTCACGGCGCTCACTGCGGTTTTCTTCAGCCTTGAGCATCTCGGATTGGCCGGTAACGGCTTCTTCGCGACGGATGACCAGGTTACGGATCACTGCATCGTTGTAGCGGAAGTTGTCTTCCAGCTCGGCCAGGGCCTTGCCAGTGCACTCAACGTTCAGCATCACGTAGTGAGCCTTGTGAACATTGTTGATTGCGTAGGCCAGTTGACGACGGCCCCAATCTTCCAGACGGTGGATTTTGCCGCCGTCTTCTTCGATCAGCTTGGTGTAACGCTCAACCATGCCGCCGACTTGCTCGCTTTGATCCGGGTGGACCAAAAAGATGATTTCGTAATGACGCATGAATGCTCCTTACGGGTTGTAGCCTGCCGCTCAAAAACGGTCAGACAAGGAGTGAATGACACTTATGGATCTTGCCGCAGGGAGGCACATAGGTGCCTGCCAGGAAGGCAAGGGGCGCAATTGTAGAGAAGGGGGAGAAACGGCGCAAGGTGATTGGTGATTATTTGAACAATCTTCCAAACAGCCTGAAACGACTGCGGGAGCTGAAATTCTGTGGGAGCTTGCTTGCCTGCGATGCAGGCACCTCGGTGTATCAGTGATACAGAGGTGATGCTATCGCAGGCAAGCCAGCTCCCACACAAGCCCGGCAGCACATTTTTGATCGGGTTACTTCTTGCTCTTGGCCTTGACGCCACGCTGACGCTGGGCTTCAAACAGGCACACGCCGGTGGCAACCGACACGTTGAGGCTGCTGACGCTACCGGCCATCGGCAGTTTCACCAGGTAATCACAATGCTCGCGAGTCAGGCGGCGCATGCCTTTGCCTTCGGCACCCATGATCAGGATGGTCGGGCCGGTGAGGTCCTGGTCATAAATACTGACCTCGGCCTCGCCCGCCGTACCCACGACCCACAGGCCGCGCTGCTGGAGTTTCTCCAGGGTGCGCGCCAGGTTGGTCACGGCCACCAGTGGAATCACTTCCGCCGCACCACACGCGACTTTACGCACGACCGGCGTCAGGGTTGCCGACTTGTCTTTAGGCACGATCACCGCAAGCGCACCGGCCGCATCGGCCGAACGCAGGCAAGCGCCGAGGTTGTGCGGGTCGGTCACGCCGTCCAGCACCAGCAACAACGGTGCGCCTTCGGTACGGTCGAGCAGCTCGTCGAGCATCGCCTCGCCCCACACCTGGCTCGGGCTTACGTCCGCAACCACGCCCTGGTGAACGCCTTCAACCCACACGTCCATCTCACGGCGCTCGGCCTGACCGATAGCGACTTTGTTTTGCGTGGCCAACTCGACCAGCGCTTGTACACGCGGCTCGCTGCGGCCTTCGGCCAACCACACCTGCTTGACGCGTTTAGGGTGATGACGCAGCAGTGCTTCTACGGCATGTACGCCGTAGATTTTTTCCAGACTCATGACTTGGCCTTAGGTTTGCGCGACCCGCCGCTTTTCGCGGGAGCCGAACCCGCTTTAGGCGGGCCTTTACGATGTTTACTCGGTTTGCTCGACGGCTTTTCCGCCCCGTGGGACTTTCCCCCAGACGCCGCTTTACCACCGCTTTTGGCTTCGTTGAGCAACTGCTGCTTCAACTCACGGCTCTTGCGCACTTCAGCGTTTTTCGCCGCAGCATCGCTCGGGCGGTAGGCCTCAGGGGCCTTTTCCTTGGTGGACGAACGACGACCAGCCTTGGCGGGCGCAGGCTCGGCGGCAGCTGCTTTCGCAGGCGCGCTTTTGCCTTTGCTGGCTGGCGCAGTTGCTTCGCTGCCACGCTTTTTACGGCCAGTCGGTGTTTCGGTCGGCTTGTCGGGCATGCCGAAGTCGATCTTGCGCTCGTCGAGGTCGACGCGCATGACCTGCACTTCCACGGTGTCGCCCAAACGGAAGCTGCGACCCGTGCGCTCGCCCGCCAGGCGGTGATGCACAGGGTCGAAGTGGTAGTAGTCGCCCGGCAGCGCAGTGACGTGCACCAAGCCTTCGACGTAGATATCGGTCAGCTCGACGAACAGGCCAAAACCCGTCACGGCAGTGATCACACCAGGGAACGACTCGCCCACGCGGTCTTTCATGAACTCGCACTTGAGCCAGTTCACTACGTCGCGGGTGGCTTCGTCGGCGCGGCGCTCGCTCATGGAGCACTGCTCGCCCAGTTGTTCCAGAGCCGCTTCGTCGTACGGATAGATCCGTGCCTTCGGAATGGTCATGGCACCGGCGCGCTTGACGTGCGGGGTGTTCTGCTTGGAGTGGATCACACTGCGAATCGCCCGGTGCGTGAGCAGGTCCGGGTAACGACGAATCGGCGACGTGAAGTGGGTGTACGCCTCGTAATTCAGGCCGAAGTGGCCCTGGTTATCGGCGCTGTACACCGCCTGGCTCAGTGAGCGCAGCATTACGGTCTGGATCACGTGGTAATCCGGACGGTCCTTGATGCTGGCCAGCAACGCCTGGTAATCCTTCGGCGTCGGGCCGTCCTTGCCTTTGTGCAGGGACAGGCCAAGCTCACCGAGGAACGCGCGCAGCTTCTCCAGACGCTCCGGCGGCGGGCCGTCGTGCACGCGGTACAGGGCAGGAATTTCGTGCTTTTTGAGGAATTCTGCGGTGGCCACGTTGGCCGCCAGCATGCATTCCTCGATCAGCTTGTGCGCATCGTTACGCGTGGTCGGCGTAATGGCCGCGATCTTGCGCTCGGAACCGAACACAATCCGGGTTTCCTGGGTTTCAAAGTCGATGGCGCCACGTACATGACGTGCGCCCAGCAACACCTTGTACAGCGCGTAAAGCTGCTTGAGGTGCGGCACGACGTCGGCATATTCGCCACGCAGGGCCTTGGCTTCGCTGGTCTTCGGCGCTTCCAGGATGGTGCTGACCTTGTTGTAGGTCAGGCGCGCCTGGGAGTGGATCACCGCTTCGTAGAACTGGTAGTCGGTCATTTCGCCGGTTTTGGAGATGGTCATCTCGCACACCATGGCCAAACGGTCGACTTTCGGGTTCAGGGAGCACAGGCCGTTGGACAGCTGCTCAGGCAGCATCGGGATCACGCGCTCAGGGAAATACACGGAGTTGCCGCGCACCTGGGCTTCGTTATCCAGGGCCGAACCGATCTTCACATAGCTCGACACGTCGGCAATCGCGACGAACAACTTCCAGCCGCCGGAGAACAGGCGCAGCTTGCCAGGCTTGGCTTCGCAATAGACCGCATCGTCGAAGTCGCGAGCATCTTCGCCGTCGATAGTGACGAACGGCAGATGGCGCAGGTCGATGCGTTTTTCTTTGTCTTTCTCTTCCACTTCCGGCTTGAGCTTGGCGGCTTCCTTGAGCACAGCCTCCGGCCAGACGTGAGGAATATCGTAGGTGCGCAGCGCAACGTCGATTTCCATGCCCGGCGCCATGTAGTTGCCGACCACTTCAACAATATCGCCCTGAGGCTGGAAGCGCGCGGTTGGCCAGTGGGTGATTTTCACCTCGACGAACTGGCCGACCTTGGCGGCGCCATTGCGACCCGGGGTGATCAGCACTTCCTGCTGGACCTTCGGGTTATCCGGCACTACAAAGCCGATGCCGCCTTCTTCGAAGTAACGGCCGACGATGGACTCGTGGGCACGGGACACCACTTCGACGATCACGCCTTCACGGCGACCACGACGGTCCAGGCCGGAAACGCGTGCCAGGGCACGGTCGCCGTCGAATACCAGGCGCATTTGCGCCGGGCTCATGAACAGGTCGTCGCTGCCGTCATCCGGGATCAGGAAGCCGAAGCCATCCCGATGGCCGGCGATGCGGCCCAGGATCAGGTCGAGCTTATCCACTGGCGCATAGGTGCCACGGCGGGTGTAGATCAGTTGAGCATCGCGCTCCATGGCACGCAAACGGCGGCGCAGGGCTTCGAGCTGGTCTTCGGTGGTCAGACCGAATTCTTCAACCAACTGCTCGCGGCTAGCAGGCGAACCACGATCGGCGAGATGCGCCAGGATCAGTTCGCGGCTAGGAATAGGGTTTTCATATTTTTCCGCTTCACGAGCGGCCTCGGGATCGAGGGACTGCCAATCGGCCATTAGAGAGTTTTCACCTTGTCTATATGCGGGTTAGTTTGGCATACGCGTATTGAAACGGGAAATTTCAGGTGTCAACAAGCGTTTAAAAGGCCTTTGCAGCCCTCGGAAAGCGCCTTGCATGACCATTGGCGAAATTTTCCAAGCTTTTTTCATGCCAGGGCTTTACAGCTCAAAATCGCCTCCGTATAGTGCGCGCCATCGACGACGGCAACGTTGTTGATGCTGCCCAGGTGGTGAAATTGGTAGACACGCCAGCTTCAGGTGCTGGTGATCGCAAGGTCGTGGAAGTTCGAGTCTTCTCCTGGGCACCAAATTCAGATCAAACCCGCGAAAGCGGGTTTTTTCGTTTCAGGCCTTTGATTTTTAACAAGAATATTGAATTATATTTTTGATATCAGGGGTTTACAGATTAAAAAGCGCTCCGTATAGTTCGCTCCATCAACAGCGCAAGCGTTGTTGATAATGCCCAGGTGGTGAAATTGGTAGACACGCCAGCTTCAGGTGCTGGTGATCGCAAGGTCGTGGAAGTTCGAGTCTTCTCCTGGGCACCAAATTCAGATCAAACCCGCGAAAGCGGGTTTTTTCGTTTCCGGGGTTTGAAAACCTCACCGCTGATTTGGCCCTTCACCGCACTTGAGAAGTTTTATCGTTTATCCTTGCAATGATTTGTTGCATACAAGCGAGGAACACTTCGGATGATGATCCGCGATAACCGTCTCAAGACATCCCTTCTGCGTGGCCTGACCCTCACACTGCTCGGCCTGACCCTGCTCTCGCCCACCGCCTATTCCGCCGACAAGGTGTCCCTGACCCTGTACAACGGCCAGCACAAAGAAGTCGGCGATGAACTCGCCAAGGCCTTCGAAGCCAAGACCGGCATTCACGTCAACGTGCGTAAAGGCAGCAGCAACCAGCTCGCCAGCCAGGTCGTGGAAGAAGGCGAGCGCTCCCCTGCCGATGTGATCTACACCGAAGAATCGCCGCCGCTGAACAAACTCGGCGAGCAAGGCCTGCTGGCCAAAATTGATGCCAGCACGCTGGACGTGTTGCCCAAGGATTACGTCGGCAGCAATGGCGACTGGATGGGCGTGACCGCTCGCACCCGCGTCGTGGCCTTTAACCCCAAACTGATCGCCGAAAAAGACCTGCCCAAGTCGGTACTCGATTTTGCTGGCCCCGAGTGGCAAGGCAAAGTCGGCTTTGTGCCCACCAGTGGCGCATTCCAGGAGCAAGCGGTAGCCATCATCAAATTGCACGGGCGCGAAGCCGCTGAAGAATGGCTGACCGGCTTGCGCGCCTTCGGCAAGGTGTACAGCAACAATATGGTCGCCCTCAAAGCCGTGGAAAACGGCGAAGTGGCCACCGTGCTGGTGAACAACTACTACTGGTTCGCCCTCAAGAAAGAAAAAACCAACCTGGACTCGCAGCTGCATTACTTCACCGATGGCGATGTGGGCGGCCTGATCACCGTGTCCTCGGCGGCGGCGCTCAAATCCAGCAAGCACCCCAAAGAAGCCCAGCAACTGCTGGCGTTCATGGCCAGTGAAGAAGGCCAGCGCGTGATCACCAACACCTCGGCCGAATACCCGCTGCGCAAGGGCATGCAATCCAATCGCGGCCTCAAGCCGTTCAGCGAGCTGCAACCGCCGAAAGTCACCCCGGCAGACCTTGGCAACGCCGAAGAAGCCCTGGACCTGGAACGTGACGTTGGCTTGAACTGATGAACCCATCGCTACCCGCCGGGGTGTTCAGCCCCCGGCGCAAACGCCCGTCGATCTGGCTGTTGTTACCCGTGCTGTTTCTGGTTGGCCTGAGCCTGCTGCCGTTGGTGTATGTCGGTACCAAGGCCTGGCAGGCCGGCTGGGCAGAAGCAGTGCACCTGCTGTGGCGGCCGTATGTGTTTGGGCTATTGCGCAACACCTTGGCATTGATGATTGGCGTAACCGTGGCCTGTGGCGTCATCGGCCTCTCGCTGGCCTGGCTGCTTGAACGCAGCAACCTGCTGGGGCGGCGCATCTGGGGCGTGATCCTGTGCCTGCCATTTGCAGTGCCGGCGTTTGTCAGCAGCTTCACCTGGGTGTCGCTGAGCGCCAACTTTGAAGGGCTTGGCGGGGCGATACTGGTGATGACCCTGTCGAAATACCCGCTGGTGTTCCTGCCAGTGGCGGCGACCCTGCGCAATCTTGACCCATCCCTGGAAGAGTCGGCACGCACCTTGGGCCTGAACCGCTGGGGCGTTTTTTTTCGCGTCACACTGCCTTTGCTGTGGCCTTCGCTGTTGGCCGGCGCGCTGTTGATCGCGCTGCATATGCTGGTGGAGTTCGGCGCACTGTCGATTATCGGCCTGCAGACCTTCACTACCGCGATCTACCAGCAGTTCGAACTGGAATTCAGCAACGCCAATGCCGCGATGCTCTCGGCGGTGTTGCTGGTGATGTGCCTGACGCTGCTGTGGCTGGAGCTGCGCGTGCGCGGCAAGGGTCGGCATGTGCGCATCGGCCAGGGCGCGGCGCGGCATGCGGAACAGGTCAAACTGGGTAAATGGTCGCCCGTGGGTCAGCTGTACTGCCTGGCGCTGGCGATCATTGGCAGCGGCATTCCCTTGGGGATGCTCGCTTACTGGCTTGCCGTGGGTTCATCGGCGGCGTTCCCGGTGGCCGAGATTGGTGAGGCGCTGCTGTCCTCGCTGGCACTGTCGTTGGGCGGCGCTGCGCTTTGCCTGGTGTTGGCTGTACCGGTGGGGTTGCTGGTGGTGCGCTACAAAGGCCAGCTGGCGATCTGGGCTGAACGCCTGCCTTATCTGCTGCATGCCCTGCCAGGGCTGGTGATTGCTCTGACACTGGTGTATTTCGCCCTGCACTATGTGCCGGCGCTGTATCAGACCTCGGCGCTGCTGCTGATTGCTTATGCGCTGTTGTTTTTGCCGCTCGCTCAAGCGCCGATTCGAACCGCACTGAACAAAGCTGCACCGCAATTGGAAGAGGCGGCACGCACGCTGGGATCTTCGTCGTTCAGCGCGTTTTGCCGGGTCACCTTGCCGATTATTTTCCCGGCCTTGGGTGCGGCGTTCGCGTTGGTGTTTCTGGATGCGATGAAGGAGTTGACGGCGACTTTACTGCTCAGCCCGACGGGGTTAAATACCCTGGCGACTGCCGTGTGGGCGCATACCTCGAATGTTGAGTTTGCGGCGGCGGCGCCGTATGCGGCGTTGTTGATTCTGGTGTCGGGGTTGCCGGTGTATCTGCTGACGACGCGGATATATTTGAGCCGCTGAGTCCGCTATCGCAGGCAAGCCAGCTCCCACATTTGACCGAGTTCCAAAGTTGGAATGCGGTCAAATATGGGAGCTGGCTTGCCTGCGATGAGGCCGGTGCAATCGACGCTAAGCCCGAAACTGCCCCAAACTCGCCTTCAACTGCGCCGCCAACCCATCCAGCACCTTGCCACTGGCCGTGGTTTCCACCACCGCCTGCGCGGCCCGTTCGGCCTGGGCGTGGATCACCTCGACCCGCCCACGCACCGCATGCGCGCCCTGGGCTTGATGCTCGGCCGCACGCGTCGCCAAGCCAATCGCCGCATGCACTTGCTCCACCGAAGCCTGCACCGACTGTTGCAAGCGCACACTGTCGCGCAGCACCAACAACCCTTCATTCGCCTGGCGCCCGGCCTTGCCGATGGTTTCTACCGCCTCACGCGCCCCCTGCTGCAACGCCACGATATGCGCCTGGATGTCGCCGGTGGAGCTTTGGGTTTTACTCGCCAGCGCCCGCACTTCGTCCGCCACCACCGCAAAACCTCGCCCGGTCTCACCCGCGCGCGCCGCTTCAATCGCCGCATTCAGGGCCAGCAGGTTGGTCTGCTCGGCAATCCCGTGAATCACCGTCAACACCACTTCGATCTGCTCGCTTTGCTGCGCCAACCGCTCGATCACCTGGGAACCGGCCTGCACCTGCCCCGCCAGCGCTTCGATCAGGCTGCCAACCTCCGCCGAGGTCCGCGAGTTTTCATCTGTGGCCTGGCGAATATCCACCACCTGCTGCAACGCCGCCTGCATCGCATGGCTTTCGGACTGGGCCTCATCGGCCATTTGCGACAGCGCGCGCAGGCTTTCGGCAACTTCGTCGCGCTGCAAACCGGCCGCCTTGTCAGCCCCGGCATTGCGCAAGGTCATGGCGCCGATTTCGACGCCGGTGCGCTGAGCCACATCGCCCGCCTCACGCACGATCGGCTGCAACTTATCCACAAAGCGATTGACCGCCGAGGCCATGTCGCCGATTTCGTCTTTGCTGTTGATCTGCACTCGCTTGGTGAGGTCGCCCTCGCCCGCCGCCAGGTCGTCCATAGCGGCAATCAACAGCTTCAGCCGATTGACCACACGACGTCCCAGCACAATGGCGATCAGCAGCAATACGCCAAACCCGACAATGGCAAGGCCCAGGCCAATGCGCCAGCGCAACGCTCCCGCAGCATCCTGCACAGCGCTGCTGGTGTTGGCGGTCATCTGGGTGGCGGTGGCTTGCGCCGATTGCAGGCGCGCACCCATGGCCGCTGCGCTGTCGGCGGCGGCGCCCTTGAGGCTATCACCGACCAACTGATCACTGCTGGCGATCAAGGCCGCAAAGCGCTTGTCCAGCGCAGCCAGGTCGGTCTCTACCGCTTTGGTCGAGACCCCCATGCGAACTTTGCCGATCTCGGTGCCATTGGGACTGATCGAGGCTTCGACGTAGAACACCGAAGGATCGTTTTTAGCCGCATCCAGGACCTTATCCAAGGCTCGGTCGCCCTTGCCCTTGTCGAGCAGCGCCTGGTTGATCGGGTTTTCACGATTGAGGTAACGGGTCAGGTGCTCGCCAGCCGCGTCGTCATACACCACGAACAACACGTTCGGATTGCGCTGGGCACGCCGGGCAAACTCCGACAGCGTCGGCACGTCGCTGTCCCACATGGCGCGGGGTGCCACCGACGCCAGCAGTTGGGCCATGTCATTGGCCGAATCCTGCAGGTCTTTTTCCAGGGTCGCACGCAGTTGCTTCTGCTCCTCTTGCAGGCGCGTGGAAAGCCCTGCGGTCAGACGCTGGCGCGTGCTCGAAGACAAGCTGTCCAGGCTCGAGGTGACTTCCTTGCCGGCTTGCGCCAGCTCGCCAGACAGTTTCTGGCTGTCGGTACCCAGGCGGCTGCTTAAATCCGCTTCCAACGCCGTCACGGTGCTTCGCGTCAGGGCAACGGCCACCAGCACTTGCACCAAAAGAGCGATACCTAGGGTAACGAACACCGGCCGCAACAGCCGGCTTTGTAACAATGAGAGAACGGCAGACACGGTAAATCCCTCCACCACGGGTGCCATTAATTTGATAGCACCGCGAAAGAAAGAACCATAGCAAGGGTCGTGCCGATTGCCGGCCTGGCACGAAAAAGGGCTCCCGAAGGAGCCCTTTTGCTTTTTACATCAACAGCTTGTTAAGCGAACGGGTGACGCAGAACGATGGTCTCGTTGCGGTCCGGGCCTGTCGAAATAATGTCGATCGGCGCACCGATCAGCTCTTCAACACGCTTGATGTAGGCACGGGCGTTGGCCGGCAGCTCTTCCAGGGTCTTGGCGCCCACGGTCGATTCGGTCCAGCCCGGCACTTCTTCGTACACAGGCTGCAGGCCGACGTAGCTGTCAGCGTCGGTCGGTGCAACGTCCTTGCCTTGTGCATCTTTGTAGCCGATGCAGATGTTGATGGTTTCCAGGCCGTCGAGTACGTCCAGCTTGGTCAGGCAGATGCCCGAGATGCTGTTCACATCGATAGCGCGACGCAGGATAACGGCGTCGAACCATCCGCAACGACGGGCACGGCCGGTGGTGGCGCCGAACTCGTGACCTTGCTTGGCCAGGTGCGCGCCGACTGCGTCGAACAGCTCAGTCGGGAACGGGCCCGAACCTACGCGCGTGGTGTAAGCCTTGGTGATGCCCAGGATGTAATCCAGGAACATCGGGCCAACGCCCGAACCGGTCGCAACGCCACCCGCGGTGGTGTTGGAGCTGGTCACGTACGGGTAGGTGCCGTGGTCGATGTCGAGCAACGAACCCTGAGCGCCTTCGAACATGATGTCTTTGCCGGCGCGACGCAGGTCGTGCAGCTCGGCGGTCACGTCCAGCATCAGCGGCTTGAGCAGCTCAGCGTATTCCTTGCACTCGGCCAGGGTCTTTTCGAACTCGATGGCTGGCTCTTTGTAGTAACCCACCAGCATGAAGTTGTGGTAATCCACCAGTTCACGCAGCTTGTCTTCAAAGCGCGGCATGTTGAGCAGGTCGCCCACACGCAGACCACGACGTGCAACCTTGTCTTCGTAAGCCGGGCCGATGCCGCGACCGGTGGTGCCGATCTTCAGCTCGCCACGCGCCTTTTCACGGGCCTGGTCCAGCGCAACGTGGAAGGACAGGATCAGCGGGCAAGACGGGCTGATACGCAGGCGCTCGCGCACCGGTACGCCTTTCTCTTCCAGCTTGGTGATCTCACGCAGCAGGGCGTCAGGCGCAACCACTACGCCGTTACCGATCAGGCACTGCACGCCTTCGCGCAGCACGCCCGACGGGATCAGGTGCAAGACGGTTTTTTCGCCATCGATGACCAGGGTGTGGCCAGCGTTGTGGCCACCTTGGTAGCGCACTACGGCGGCAGCATGTTCGGTCAGCAGATCAACGATCTTGCCTTTGCCCTCATCACCCCATTGGGTGCCCAGGACTACGACATTCTTACCCATAACACTTGTCCTCATTCGCGCAAACTTGGTGCCGGCGATGGCCGGCAGGAAAACTCAAGAAGCCAGTGGCGATACTTGCCAAAGCCCGTTCTGCAGAATCAATTGCCGGTCGCAGTCCGCTTCACGGGCGGCGGCCAATGGCTGCCCAGGCAAAGCCTGGACGACACGCTGACCCTCACTGCGCAACTGGCAAACCTGCTGCCAGAGTGCTGCGTCCGTACTGTCGGGCATCCAGATGCCACCAGACGGCAGCTCGACCTCAGCACGCCCCAGGGTCACCAGGGTTTTCAAATCGGTCGAAAAGCCAGTCGCCGGACGTGCGCGACCAAAATCAGCGCCGATATCGTCATAACGACCGCCTTGGGCGATGGCCTGGCCAACACCCGGCACAAACACGGCGAACACCACACCGGTGTGGTAGTGGTAGCCGCGCAACTCACCCAGGTCGAAATACAGCGGCAACTCGGGGAAGCGCGCCGACAACTGCTCGGCAATCGCGAACACATCATCCAGCGCAGCCAAGACCGGCGCCGGCGCGTTGGCCAGGCGCTCACGAGCAGCCACCAGCACTTCACGGCCACCGCACAGGTTCACCAGTGCGCGCAGCATGTCGGCCAGGTCCGCAGGCACGCCTGCGGTCAGGGCGATCACTTCATCGATAGCCTTGCGCTGCAAGGCATCGAACAACTGTTGCTCCACTTCACCGGACAAACCGGCCGCACGGGCCAGGCCACGGTAGATACCGACGTGGCCCAGGTCCATGTGAACATCCGGCACGTCGGCCAGTTGCAGCATGGCCAGCATCAGGCTGATCACTTCAACGTCGCTGCTCGGGCTGGCATCGCCGTACAACTCGGCGCCCAACTGAATCGGGCTGCGCGAAGACGACAACGCGCGCGGCTGAGCATGCAGCACGCTGCCTGCGTAGCACAGGCGGCTCGGGCCTTCGCGACGCAGGGTGTGCGCATCGATGCGCGCCACTTGCGGCGTGATGTCGGCACGGAAACCCATTTGCCGGCCCGATTGCGGGTCGATGACCTTGAAGGTGCGCAGATCCAGGTCCTGGCCCGCGCCGGTCAGCAGGGATTCCAGGTACTCGATATGGGGGGTCACGACAAACTCGTAACCCCAGCTCTGGAACAGATCCAACACCTGGCGACGCGCTACTTCAATGCGCGCAGCTTCTGGTGGCAGTACTTCTTCGATGCCATCTGGCAGCAGCCAGCGGTCTACCGTTGCCATTACGCCATTCCCCTATGATCCGGGCGGCCAGCCCTCGGCCGAGCCTTGAGTGAAGCAGAAAATACCCACGCTTTGCATAATCCACGCGCAAGAGCGACGTGACGAACGGCCTGCCTGCGGCCTCGTCGGGCACTTTCCTCGAAAAACCTGTGGCGTCTGCCGAATCAAACATGCAGACGCAAAAAAGCCGGGAATTTCCCGGCTGCCGCATCATACACCCGTTTTCTGAAAGGATCACCCCGCCAGGCATTTTAGCCGCCCGACGGAGTGCGCCCTAAAGTCACAGGCTTGGTTACTTGGACTTTTCCAGGTAGCGGAAGAAGTCGCTGCTTGGGTCCAGCACCATGACGTCGGTTTTGTTCGCAAAGCTTTCACGGTAGGCACGCAGGCTACGGTAGAACGCGTAGAACTCCTGGTCCTGGCCATAAGCCTTGGCGTAGATCGCCGCAGCTTGGGCGTCGCCATCACCACGGGCCTCTTCAGACTCGCGATAAGCCTCTGCCAGCAGTACACGGCGCTGACGGTCGGCATCCGCACGGATACCTTCAGCCAACTCGTTACCTTTGGCGCGATGCTCACGGGCTTCACGCTCACGCTCGGTGCTCATACGCTCGAACACGCTGCGGTTCACTTCCTTCGGCAAGTCGATGGCCTTGACCCGAACATCAACCACTTCGATGCCCAGCTCTTTTTCCGCCATCGTGTTCAGCGAACGGGTGATGTCAGCCATCAGCGCATCACGTTCACCGGATACCACCTCGTGCAGGGTGCGCTTACCAAACTGGTCACGCAGGCCCGATTCCAGACGGCGCGACAAACGCTCGTCGGCAATCTGCTTGAGGCCGGAGGTCGCGGTGTAGAAGCGCTCGGCATCCTTGACGCGCCACTTGGCGTAGGCGTCAACCATCACGGCTTTCTTTTCCAGGGTCAGGAAGCGCTGTGTCGGTGCATCCAGGGTCATCAGGCGGCCATCGAACTTGCGCACCTGGTTCACGTAGGGGACTTTCACATGCAGGCCCGGCTGGACATCCGCCTGCACCACACGACCGAATTGCAGCAACACCGCGCGCTCGGTCTGAGACACGATGTAGAAGCAGTTCCAGGCAGCGATGACCACGACGACGCCCACAATCAGGGCGGTCAGCGATTTATTGCTCATCAACGACTCTCCCTGGTACGTGTTTGCTGTTGCAGCAAGTCAGCGGCCGCACGGGCGCTCGCTTCGTTGGCAGCGGCATTCGAGCTGCTGGACGGTGCGCTGGTGCCACTACGACCACCTTCGATCATCTTGTCCAGCGGCAGGTACAGCAGGTTGTTCTGCCCACCTTTGCTGCCGGTCACGAGAACCTTGCTGGTGTTGCTGAAGACTTCCTGCATGGTGTCCAGGTACAGACGCTCACGCGTGACTTCCGGAGCCTTGCGGTACTCGGCAACCAGCTTGGTAAAGCGGTCCGCCTCACCCTTGGCGCGGGAGACCACTTCGTCGCGGTAACCGTTGGCATCTTCAAGGATGCGCTGGGCCTGACCACGGGCTTCCGGCACGACGCCATTGGCGTAGGTTTCAGCCTGGTTGCGCGAACGCTGCTCGTCTTCACGGGCGCGGATCACGTCATCAAAGGCTTCCTGCACTTCGCGCGGTGCAGCTGCGCTCTGTACGTTCACCTGAGTCACCGTGATGCCGGTGCGATAGGTATCGAGGAACCGTTGCAGGCGCTCCTTGATTTCGCTGGCCATCAATTCACGACCTTCGGTCAGCACCTGGTCCATGGCGGTGGAACCCACCACGTGGCGCAGGGCGCTTTCGGTTGCGTGTTGCAGGCTGATTTCCGGCTGATCAACGTTCAGCACGAAGTCCTGCAGGTTGCTGATCTTGTACTGCACGGTCAGCGGCACTTCGACGATGTTCTCGTCTTCGGTCAGCATCTGGCCCTGCTTGGTGTAGGCACGCTCACGCGTGACGTTCTCCATGTACTTCTTGTCGATCGGCGGGAAATAGATGTTCAGGCCTGGCCCGACAGTCTCGTAGTACTTGCCGAAGCGCAGCACCACGGCCTGCTCCTGCTCGTCCACCACGTACACGGCGCTGTACAGCCAAACGGCTGCGAGCACGACAAGCCCGAGGCCCAGCAGGCCATAGCCGCCGCCCTTGCTTGTGCGACCGCCGTCGTCACCACCACCGCGTTTTTTTCCACCACCGAACAACCCATTCAGGCTTTCCTGCAGCTTTCGGAAGGCCTCGTCGAGATCTGGTGGCCCCTTGCGGTCGCCATTATTGCGGCGTTTACCACCCCAAGGATCCTGATTATTCGAGTTGCCACCCGGCTCATTCCAAGCCATAGCGCTCTCCATCTGATAAAGCAAAGACGCACCCACGGCGCGCCGACCAATGCTACAGAATGCCTGCTACTGCGGCACAACCGCTTTCGGAGGCTTTTATTGCAAAGTGTGTTGTTCGATGAACTCCGTCGGTACTACACCTTCACGGCTGACCAGCCGATTCAGCTCCGAGCGCGGCAATCGAACGGCCAGCAAGCTGACACCTTCTTCGTCGTATTCTTCTTTCTGTACGGCGCCCAGTTCGAAAAACTGTGCACGCAGTCGAGCAAAACGTTGCGGCAAGCGCAAGGTGCCGACAAACAAATCGCTGCCCAATAGCTCGGCAATCGCCTGCTCAAGCAACTCCAGCCCACTGCCATCGCGCGCCGACAGCCATACCCGCTGGGGCTTGCCGTCTTCATCGCGTTGTATTTGCGGCTCAACGCCCTCAAGCAAATCGAGTTTGTTATAGACCTCGAGGATCGGCAAGTCCTGTGCACCAATCTCGCCCAGCACCACCATCACCTGCTCGATCTGCAGCATGCGATCCGGTTCGGCCGCATCGATCACGTGCAACAGCAGGTCGGAATTGCTCGACTCTTCGAGCGTAGACCGAAACGCTTCGACCAGCTTGTGCGGCAAGTGACGAATGAAACCTACGGTATCGGCCAGGACAATCGGCCCCAGGTCGTCGATGTCCAGACGGCGCAAGGTCGGGTCGAGGGTAGCGAACAGTTGGTCGGCCGCGTACACGTCCGATTTCGTCACGTTGTTGAACAGCGTGGATTTGCCGGCGTTGGTATAGCCCACCAGGGATACGGTAGGGATGTCCGCACGCGAGCGGCCACGGCGTGATTGTTCACGCTGGCTGCGTACTTTTTCCAGGCGGCCCTTGATCTGGCGCAGGCGTACCCGCAGCAGACGGCGGTCGGTTTCCAGCTGGGTTTCACCCGGGCCGCGCATACCGATGCCACCACCCTGACGTTCAAGGTGAGTCCAGCCACGCACCAGCCGGGTGCTCATGTGGTCAAGCTGGGCCAGTTCTACCTGGAGCTTGCCTTCATGGGTACGGGCACGCTGGGCGAAAATATCGAGAATCAGACCGGTGCGGTCGATCACGCGACACTCGAAAACACGTTCGAGGTTACGTTCCTGACTGGGCGTGAGGGTGTGATTGAAGATCACCAGATCGGCTTCTTCGGCGTGAACCAGGTCGCGCAGTTCCTCGACCTTGCCGCTGCCTATCAGGTATTTGGCGGTTGGCCGATGACGCGGTACGTTAAAAAACGCAACGGTCTCGGCGCCGGCCGAATTTGCCAACTCCTGAAACTCCTGCGGATCTTCGCGCGCCTCAGGGTCCTGTCCATCCAAGTGAACGAGGATTACTCGCTCACCACCACCGTGGCGCTCAAAGAACAAAGGAGACTCCTATCAGGCGTTACCTGGCTCAGCGTCACCCTGTTCATCACCTGCTGCGCTAGGCAGACGGATTGGACGAACTGGAACGACTGTCGAGATAGCGTGCTTGTAAACCATCTGGCTGACGGTGTTTTTCAGCAGGATCACGAACTGGTCGAACGACTCGATCGTGCCTTGCAGCTTGATACCGTTGACCAGGTAGATGGAAACCCCAACTTTCTCTTTACGTAAAGTATTCAAGTAAGGGTCTTGTAGCGAATGCCCTTTTGACATGTGCCGCACTCCTTTAAGGATCAATAATAAAATTCGGAAAATAGATAGCTCATGGCCGTCACACCCCCAAGGATAGACGGCAATTGCAAGGACTCAGCTCAATATGGAGACCGATCCCAAGTATTTCAAGGCGCGTGACAGATTGTCGCTGTCCAGGCTGTCCAACCAGTGCAAATCGCTCCAGCTGCGCAGCCAGGTGAACTGGCGCTTCGCCAATTGGCGCGTGGCAATGATGCCGCGCTCCTGCATTTCGGCTGACGTCAGCTTGCCATCCAGGTGTTCCCAGACTTGGCGGTAGCCAACAGCACGTATAGAAGGCAACCCGGCATGCAGGTCACCTCTGGAACGCAGTGCTACGACCTCGTCCACAAACCCCTGTTCCAACATAATTGTGAATCTTTGTGCAATTCGTTCATGCAACACCTGACGATTTGCCGGAGCAATGGCCAGATTCGCCACAGTATAGGGCAATTGTGACTGTCCAGATGCGCCTGCATCAGCACTTTGCGCAGTTTGTTTCAGCCTATGTTCAGTCATGGTCTGGCCGCTCACCCGCCAGACTTCCAGGGCACGGCTGAGGCGCTGGGGGTCATTGGGGTGAATGCGCGCAGCGGAAACCGGGTCAACTGCCGCCAACTGGTCGTGCAGGGCTTGCCAACCAAGGCGTGCAGCCTCTTCTTCAATTTCGCCGCGCACCTGGGCGTCGGCCGCAGGCATATCCGCCAAGCCTTCCTGCAAAGCCTTGTAATAGAGCATCGTACCGCCCACCAGCAGCGGAATATTGCCCCGTGCGGTGATTTCGGCCATGGCGCCCAGGGCATCGGTACGAAAATCGGCGGCGGAATAGCTCTCGGCAGGGTCGATGATGTCAATCAACCGGTGCGGATACTGTGCCAACAGCTCTTTTGATGGCTTGGCGGTGCCGATGTCCATGTCCCGGTAAACCAGGGCAGAGTCGACGCTGATCAGCTCGCAGGGCAGCACTTTGGTCAGCTCGATGGCCAGGTCGGTCTTGCCGGCGGCCGTCGGGCCCATCAGGAAGATGGCGGGGGGCAAGGCACTCATCAACGGCCGCGCAAGAACAGTTTGTCCAAGTCGTCCAGGCCCATTTGGGTCCAGGTCGGTCGGCCATGGTTGCATTGCCCGCTGCGCTCGGTGTTTTCCATGTCGCGCAGCAAGCCGTTCATTTCCGGCAAGGCCAGGCGGCGATTGGCGCGAATTGCACCGTGGCAGGCCATGGTACCGAGCAGTTCGTTGATATGCGCCTGGATGCGGTCACTGGTGCCGTATTCCATCAGGTCGGCGAGCACGTCGGCCACCAAGCGGTTGGCTTCGGCTTGCTTGAGCAAGGCAGGAATCTGGCGAATAGCCAAGGTTTCCGGACCCAGGCGTTGCAGTTCGAAGCCAAGCTTCTGGAACACGCTGTGGTGTTCTTCGGCGCAATCGGCTTCACGCTGGCTCACCGCCAGGGATTCCGGCACCAACAACGGTTGGCCGCTAAGACCTTCACTGGCCATGGCGATCTTCAAGCGCTCGTACATGATCCGTTCGTGGGCGGCATGCATGTCCACCAGCACCAGGCCGTGAGCGTTTTCAGAGAGAATATAAATGCCCTTGAGCTGCGCCAGCGCATAACCCAAAGGCGGAATATCACCGCCACCCTCGGGCAACGCCACAGCGCCGGCTTCGGCCCCCGGCAGTGGTGCAAAAAATTCGCGATAGGCCGCCTGGGCCTCGGCTACCGGCACAGTCGACTGCGGGCGAGGCGTGTATTGGTACTGATAACCCGCACCCGCACCGGAACCCGGCGCGGTGTAGGAAGGCTGGGGCTGCGGCGATTGCAGCAGGTTGGCGGCCAGGCTCATTTCACCCTGAGGGCCGAATTCGCCGGCGTCCGGACCGCTGGGCCTTACCAACGCCGTTACAATCGGCGCAGACAATTGATCATCCGGGCGCACATCGCCCAAGGCGCGGTGCAGCGTGCCATAGAGGAAGTCATGCACCATGCGCCCGTCACGGAAACGCACTTCGTGCTTGGTCGGGTGCACATTGACGTCGACCACCGACGGGTCAACCTCAAAGAACAGTACAAATGTCGGATGCCGTCCGTTAAACAACACATCGCGATACGCCTGGCGCACCGCGTGGGCCACCAGCTTGTCGCGCACCGCGCGGCCATTCACAAAGAAATACTGCAAGTCCGCCTGGCTGCGGGAGAAGGTCGGCAAGCCCACCCAGCCCCACAGCCGCAAGCCATTGCGCTCAATCTCAATCGGCAGCGCCTGCTCCAGGAACCCTGCGCCGCAGATCGCCGAGACACGCCGAGCACGCGCAGCATCGTCATGGGCTTCGTGCAGGCTGAGGATGGTTTTGCCGTTGTGGCGTAAATGGAACGCCACATCAAAGCGCGCCAAGGCCAGACGCTTGATGACTTCTTGCAGGTGATCGAATTCGGTTTTTTCGGCCTTGAGGAATTTGCGTCGCGCGGGCGTGTTGAAAAACAGGTCGCGAACTTCAACCGAAGTGCCCACCGGGTGCGCGGCCGGCTGCACACGAGGCGCCATGTCACGGCCTTCGGTTTCCACCTGCCAGGCTTGCTCGGCGCTGCGGGTGCGCGATGTCAGGGTCAGGCGCGCTACGGAGCTGATGGACGCCAATGCCTCACCGCGAAAACCCAGGCTCATTACCCGCTCAAGGTCTTCGAGGTCGCGAATCTTGCTGGTGGCGTGACGCGCCAGAGCCAGCGGCAGGTCATCCGAGGAGATCCCGCTGCCGTCGTCGCGGACCCGCAGCAGCTTGACGCCGCCCTGCTCCACATCGACATCAATGCGCTTGGCACCGGAGTCGATGCTGTTTTCCAGCAACTCCTTGATCACCGACGCCGGGCGCTCAACCACCTCACCCGCGGCAATCTGGTTGGCGAGGCGCGGGCTGAGCAGCTCGATGCGTGAACCGCTATTCAAAACCGATTCGCTCATTACTGCGCCGCCAATTCAGTGCCAGGGATGGTCAACACCTGGCCGACTTTCAATTCATCGGTCTTCAGGTTGTTGGCGCTGCGCAAGGTCGCGGCCGATACCTGGAAACGCACGGCCAGCATGGCCAGGGTGTCGCCGGGCTGCACACGATGGTCACGCGGGCCTTGGGCGATTTTGCCGGAATCACGCAGCCAGGCAATGTAAGTGCCCGGCGGCGGGTTCTGCTGGAAGAACTGGCGAATACCCGAGCTTATCGAACGCGCCAGCGCCTGCTGGTGGCTGGCGCTGGCCAGCTTCGAGGCTTCGTTGGAGTTGGAGATAAACCCGGTTTCTACCAGGATCGACGGGATATCCGGCGACTTCAACACCATGAACCCGGCCTGCTCAACGCGTTGTTTGTGCAGGGACGTGACGCGGCCAATGTTGCTGAGGACTTTTTGGCCGACGTTCAAGCTGGAGGTCAGCGAAGCGGTCATCGACAGGTCGAGCAGCACACCGGCGAGCATTTTGTCTTTGTCGTCGAGGGACACGTTGCCCGCACCACCGATCAAGTCGGAACGGTTTTCACTGTCGGCCAGCCAGCGTGCAGTCTCGGACGTCGCGCCACGATCCGACAAGGCAAACACCGAGGCACCGAAGGCCGCTGTCGATGGCGCAGCGTCAGCGTGGATCGATACAAACAGGTCGGCGCCCTTCTTGCGGGCGATTTCGGTACGGCCACGCAGCGGGATGAAGTAATCACCGGTACGGGTCAGCTCGGCGCGATAGCCTTTCATGCCATTGACTTGGCGCTGCAGTTCACGGGCAATGGCCAGCACCACGTCTTTTTCATGCTGGCCGCGCGAACCGGAGGCGCCCGGGTCTTCCCCGCCGTGGCCGGCGTCGATCACCACAATAATGTCGCGCTTGCCCGCAGGCGCTGGTGGTGGTGGCGGCAACTTGACCTGCGGCTGCGACGGGTTGACCGGCACGGCCGGCACCGTCGCAACACTCGGCGGCGGCGCTGGCGGCGGGTTGGCGTCCGCGGGGTTGTCGAACAGGTCGACCACCAGCCGGTTGCCGTATTGGGCGTTAGGCGCCAGTACGAAGCTTTTCGGGGTCACGGCCTTTTTCAGGTCGATGACCACACGCAGGTCCGTCGGCGTGCGCTGGGCCGAGCGCATCGCGGTGATCGGGGTATTGGCGGTGGAGACTTTCAGCGGCGCGCCAAGGGTGGCGCCATTGATGTCGATCACCAGGCGATCGGGCGCCGTCAGGGTAAAGACGCTGTGCTGGACCGGGCCAGACAGGTCAAACACCAGTCGCGTGTTATCCGGCGCTCGCCACAGGCGAACACTTTTCACCTGTGAAGCAGCCAGAGCATTGAAAGTCATTGCCGCAAGCAACACCCCTACGACAGCAACCATCGCGCGAAAGCGCATACCTAACCCCACCAATTTTATTTGAATTCCAATGCCAGGGCCGCGCACCAAGACTGGCCGCGCGTACTCTGGGGCAACAACTTCAGCTGACGTCCATGCTCATGCGGCGTAATGGTAATGGTCAGGTCCGGCTTTGGCAAAAAGCCTGTGCCTTTATCTGGCCACTCGATCAGGCACAGTGCGTCTTCATCGAAGTAATCACGGATGCCCATGTACTCCAGTTCTTCGGGGTCGACCAGCCGATACAGGTCGAAGTGGAAGGCGCGAACTGCACCGATTTCGTAGGGTTCGACCAAGGTGAACGTCGGGCTTTTTACCGCGCCCGTGTGGCCCAGCCCACGAATTATCCCCCGCGACAGCGTGGTTTTACCCGCGCCCAGGTCGCCTTCAAGGAAAATCAGTCCTGCGCCGGCCGTAACCTGGGCAATACGCTGACCCAACGCAACCATGGCGTCTTCATCAGCCAGAAAAAGGCTTACTTCAGACACGGCGACTGCTCCTCCAGCAATTGACGAATGGCGGGTATCAGGTCGCTGGCGGCCAGGCCGCGACCGTAAGTACCTTGGCGATCCCCCGCCGTGGCGTGCAACCACACGGCCAGGCAACTTGCCTCATAGGCGGGCATGCCTTGGGCCAGCAATGCCCCCACCAAGCCGCTCAGCACATCACCCAAACCGGCCGTAGCCATCGCCGGGTGGCCTTGGTCACAGCGCGAAACACGGCCGTCCGGGCAGGCAATCAAACTGCCAGCACCTTTGAGGATAGCCACTGCATTGAATTTCTGGCTTAAAGCGCGCGCCACGTTAAGGCGATCGGCCTGAACCTCGGCTGTCGTGATGCCCATCAACCGCGCCGCCTCGCCGGGATGCGGCGTGATTACGCTGTTGGCCGGCAGGCTTACACCGCCTGCGGCCAACTGGTTCAAGGCGTCGGCATCCCAGATTTGCGGCTGCTGGGCGTTGGCGGCAACCGACAACAGGCTTTTGCCCCAGGACGCTGCGCCCAGGCCAGGCCCGATAACGATCACCGAGATTTTCTCCAGCAGCCCCATCAACTGATTGGCCGAACTCACGCCGACGGTCATCACCTCCGGCAAGCGAGCGAGTGCAGCCGGCACGTGTTCCGGGCGAGTCGCCAACGAAACCATGCCCGCGCCACTGCGCAAGGCGCTTTCGGCGCTGAGCAACGCAGCACCGCCAAAGCCATGGTCGCCGCCGATGATCAACAGGTGACCGAACTGGCCTTTATGGGCGTCCGGGGAACGTGCAGCCAGTTGCGGCAAATGGCCGTGCAATAGCGGCTGTACGTCGGTAATTGTGTGTTTTGTCTGCGGCATGCGTCTTCAAGCTCCGATGTCTGGCAGAATTATACGCATCTAACCTGTGGTTTCCCGTGTCTCATGCCCGCAATTACTTCAGATCTGCCCGCCCTCGCCCAATCGATCAAAGACTGGGGCCGCGAGTTGGGCTTTCAACAAGTCGGCATCAGCGGCCTGGACCTGGCCGAGCATGAGCAGCACCTGCAACGCTGGCTCGACGCGGGCTACCACGGCGAGATGGAATACATGGGCGCCCATGGCAGCAAACGCTCGCACCCCGAAGAACTGGTGCCGGGCACCCTGCGCGTGGTCTCGCTGCGCATGGATTATCTGCCAGGCGACACGCAAATGGCGCAGTTGCTGGCCAAGCCAGAAAAAGCCTACATCTCCCGCTACGCCCTGGGCCGCGATTACCACAAGCTGATCCGCAAGCGCGTGCAACAGCTGGCCGACCGTATCCAAGCACAGATCGGCCCGTTTGGCTTTCGCGCCTTTGTCGACAGCGCACCCGTGCTGGAAAAAGCCATTGCCGAAAAAGCTGGCCTCGGCTGGATCGGCAAAAACACCCTGGTACTCAATCGCAAGGCCGGCAGTTACTTCTTCCTCAGCGAGCTGTTTGTCGATTTGCCCTTGCCGGTGGACGCGCCCCACGCCACCGAGCATTGCGGCCGCTGCACCGCGTGCCTGGATATCTGCCCCACCAATGCCTTCGTCGGCCCTTATGTGCTCGACGCGCGGCGCTGCATTTCCTACCTGACCATCGAACTCAAGAGTGCGATCCCCGAGGACCTGCGCCCACTGATCGGCAATCGGGTGTTCGGCTGCGATGACTGTCAGATCGTTTGCCCGTGGAATCGTTTCGCCCGATCCACGGCCGAGAGCGATTTCAAGCCACGGCACAATCTGGATAACGCAGAACTGGCCGAATTGTTTATGTGGGACGAGGATAAATTCCTCAGCAGTACCGAAGGCTCGCCCCTACGCCGCGCCGGTTATGAGCGCTGGCTGCGCAACCTGGCAGTGGGCCTGGGCAACGCACCGTCGAGCATCCCGGTGCTCGAAGCCTTGAAAGCACGCCGCGATTATCCTTCCGAGTTGGTGCGTGAACATGTGGAATGGGCGCTCAACCAGCACGCTGCGCGCTAGTGCACGTCGTCGTTGTAGACGAACTTGGGCATTTCCCAGTGAAAACGGATCGCCAGCAGGCGTAGCAGAAAGCCACTGAACAAAGTCAGCAGAATTGCCTGTTCGCTGGGCAGTTGCAGATACAGGCACAGCATGTAGAACCAGGCGGCGAGGAACGACACGCTGGCGTACAGCTCACGCCGAAAGATCAACGGAATGTCGTTACAGAAGATATCCCGCAGGATGCCGCCGAATACGCCCGTGATCACGCCGCTGACCGAAGCCACCAGCATGCCATGGCCCATTTCCAGGGCGGTCATGCAGCCGATCAGGGTAAACGCCACCAACCCCAAGGCGTCCAGCGCCAGGAACAACGAGCGCAGACGGCGCATCAGCGGCGCAATAAAGATCGTCACCAATGCCGCGATAGAGGTCAGCACCAGGTATTCCGGGTGTTTGACCCAGGTCAGCGGGTAATGCCCCAACAGCACATCGCGCACCGAACCACCGCCCAGCGCGGTGACGCAGGCGATCAGCACCACGCCAAACCAGTCCATGCCTCGGCGCCCAGCGGAAAGCGCGCCGGTCATGGCTTCGGCGGTGATGGCGATGAGGTAGAGCATCAACAGCATGATGGCGATCCTTGCGAATAGGCGCGCATTCTAATCATTGGGTGATGGCACCAAAAGGGGGCAGTAGGCGAAAGACCGTGTCGACAGCATCGCAGGCAAGCCAGCTCCCACATTTGAATGTGTTCACAAGTCAAAGTGTGGGAGCTGGCTTGCCTGCGATGGGGCCTGGTATCTACACAACTTGAAGGCATCCAGATTTCCCTGTGGCGAGCTGGCTCGCCACAACAGCCCACTTACCACAGACTTTGTTTCAACCGTCTGCGTAGACACCAATGCTGCAATGGGCCAGAGCAGGCACACCAAATTCAAGCCTTGATGAAATGCTTGCGGTAATGCTGCAACTCGGCGATCGACTCGCGAATATCATCCAGCGCCAAATGCGTGCTGCCTTTATGGAAGCTGTCCTTAACCTCCGGCGCCCAGCGAGCCGCCAGCTCTTTCAAGGTGGACACATCCAGGTTGCGGTAGTGGAAGTAGCTTTCCAGCCCCTTCATGTGCGTATAAAGGAAGCGACGATCCTGGCAGATGCTGTTGCCACAGATCGGCGACTTGCCCTTGGGCACCCACTTTTCCAGGAAAGCGATGGTTTCAGCTTCGGCTTCAGCCATGCTGATACGGCTGTCGCGCACGCGCTGGGTCAGGCCCGAGTTGCCGTGGGTGCGGGTGTTCCACTCGTCCATGGTGGCCAGTACGGCGTCGCTGTGATGGATGGCGATCACCGGACCTTCGGCCAAGGTATTGAGGTTGCTGTCAGTAACAATCGTCGCCATCTCGATGATGACGTCGGTGTCGGGGTTCAGACCGGTCATTTCCAGATCGATCCAAATCAGGTTCTGTGGGTTTTGCATGGCTTGATTCTCTTGGCCCTTGGCTTAGCTGCGCAGTTTAGCAGGCGGGGGCGTGCTAGACTCGCGACCGTTTTACCCAACCTTTGCATTATCGACACGGAACACCAATGGCCAAACGCCAGCTCAATCGCCGCCAAAACTGGCGCATCGAAAAGATTCAAGGTGAACGCGCCGCTCGCGCCGCCAAACGTGAATCCTCCGCCGTGGAAGCGCTCGAGGGCGGCGACCTAGGGCCTGAACAAACGGGCCTGGTGATCGCGCACTTTGGTGTGCAGGTCGAAGTCGAGGCACTCGAAGGCGAACTCGCAGGCTCGGTGTCGCGCTGCCACCTGCGCGCCAACCTGCCTGCGCTGGTCACCGGCGACAAGGTCGTGTGGCGTGCGGGCAACCAGGGCATCGGCGTGATCGTCGCCCAATTGCCGCGCACCACCGAACTGCGCCGCCCCGACAGTCGTGGCCAGCTCAAGCCGGTGGCGGCCAACGTCGACATGATCGTGATCGTGTTCGCACCGCTGCCCGAGCCGCATGCCAATTTGATCGACCGCTACCTGGTCGCAGCCGAGCACGCCGGCATTCGCCCGCTGCTGCTGCTGAACAAATTCGACCTGATCGACGAACAGAACGCTCCGGCGCTCAACGCGTTGCTGGCGGTCTACCGCACGCTGGGTTACCCGGTGCTGGAAGTGTCGGCGCATCACGGCAATGGCATGGAACAGCTGCAACAGCAGTTGGACGGGCGCATCAGCGTGTTCGTCGGCCAGTCGGGCGTGGGCAAGTCATCGCTGGTCAACAGCCTGCTGCCGGAAGTCGACACCCGTGTCGGCCCACTGTCGGAACTGTCCGGCCAGGGCACCCACACCACCACCACCGCGCGGTTGTTCCACTTCCCCGGCGGCGGTGAGTTGATCGACTCCCCAGGCATCCGTGAATTCGGCCTCGGCCACGTCAGCCGCAGCGATGTGGAAGCGGGCTTCATCGAGTTCAACGACCTGATCGGTACCTGCCGCTTCCGCGACTGCAAACACGACCGCGAGCCGGGTTGTGCGTTGCTCAAGGCCCTGGAAGATGGGCGTGTGCAGCAGCAGCGAATGAACAGCTATCGGTCGATTATTGCGAGCTTGCCGGAGAGCAGCTACTAACGATCCACTTCTTGATACACATAAACCAGTGTACTGAAGCCCCTAGTCCATTGATTTAATAGGAGCAGGCATCAAGAATCCGGACCAACTGGGTGGCTCATACGCACAAGCCAGCTTGTATTCGGATTTCTCGATGCGCATAATTGCTCCGTCACCAGCGAAAGCTGGCAGGAGTCTGGATCCTTTTCGGGGTTGATCCAGCGGCGCAGAAGGGGCGAAGCAAGCTCCACTGCGCGTCGAATGAAGCCGCCTTCGGGCGGCTTTGCTTTTTGTGGGGCATTAACATTTGGCTCTCTACTATCACCCCAAACAAGGCGATGTGCTGCTCTGCGACTTCACCCGAGGCTTTGTGGCGCCGGAAATGCTGAAGATCCGCAAGGTCGTGGTGATATCGCCCACTGCTACTCACAACCGCAAGCTGTGTACCGTAGTGCCCATATCTTCTACCGCTCCCGATATTCAGTACGACTGGCATCACTTGCTGCGCACCAACCCACTTCAATCCGACGGATATAAAGAACTATGGGTGAAGTGCGACATGATTTACACCGTCAGCTTCGAGCGTCTCGACAAACTGCACAGAAAGACTCGCTCCAAGGGCCGGGAGTACTTCGTGCCGCGCCTGTGCGTGGAGGACATGCGAGGTGTCATCAGCGGCGTCAAAGCCTACCTTCCTCTCTGAACACAAATGAAAACGCCCCGACATAGTCGGGGCGTTTTCATTTACAACCAACAAAGACCGCTTACGAACCCGGCGCCGGCGCAGGCGCCGTCGGGTCTTTCACCCCGCCGTCATCAAACAGGTTCAGCTTCTGCCGCAGCTCATGGGCCGGCAACGGCTCCTGCCCTGGCGGAATGGCATTCGGATCGGCTGGCACTTCACCCGGTGCGCCTTCGCCCTGGGTCGGTGCCGCAGGTGGTGGCTGATCACCTTCAATGGCACGCTGGGCTTTTTTAGTCAGCACCACGATATCAATACGGCGGTTGATCGGGTTGAACGGGTCTTTAGGGTCAAACAACTGCGAGGACGCAAACCCCACTACGCGCGCCACTTGCGGGTCGGGATAGCTGCCCGCCACCAGCGCACGGCGGGCGGCGTTGGCGCGGTTGGCCGAAAGCTCCCAGTTGCCGAAGTCACCCTGGCCCGCATAGGGCTTGGCGTCGGTGTGGCCGCTGATGCTGATCTTGTTCGGCACCGCCTTGATGGTGTCGGCCATGGCCAGCAGGATATCTTCGAAGTACGGCTTCAAGCGCGCACTGCCGGAGTCGAACATCGGCCGGTTGGCCGCGTCGGTGATCTGGATGCGCAAGCCTTCGGGGGTAATCTCGAAGGAAATCTGATCCTTGAACTTCAGCAGTTGCGGGTTTTCTTCGACCTTGGTCTGCAGTTCCTGCAACAGCAACTCCAGGCGCTCTTTCTCGACCTGCTCGGCCATGCTCTCAACGGTGTCGCGCTCGATCGGGATGTTTTCCTGCGGCGACTCGGTTTTGACTTCGGGGTTGATGGTGCGCTCAGGTGCCAGTTGCGGCGAGCCGCCCAGGTCGATCACGAAGGGCGTGCCGCTTTCCGAAAAACCAATCGGGTCTTTGAAGTAACCGGCGATGGCGATCTTCTGCTCGGGCGTTGCGGTCGACATCAGCCACAGCACCAGGAAGAACGCCATCATCGCCGTGGCAAAGTCGGCGAAGGCGATTTTCCAGGCGCCGCCATGGTGCCCTGCAGCGAAGCGCTTGACGCGCTTGATGATTATCGGCTGGTTGTTTTCCATGACTTAGCGACCGCGAACCGCTTGTTCCAGCTCGGCAAAACTTGGGCGATGTTTCGGGTACAGCACCTTGCGCCCGAACTCCACCGCCAACGATGGCGGCATGCCGGACGCCGAGGCCACCAGGCAGGCCTTGATCGCTTCGTACAAATTCACTTCTTCCTTGGCATCGTGAGCCAGGGACGTGGCCAATGGGCCGAAGAAACCGTAGGCCGCGAGGATACCGAAGAAGGTGCCGACGAGGGCCGCGCCCACGTGCATACCAATAGCCTTCTGGTCGCCTTCACCCAGGGATGCCATGGTCACCACAATACCGAGTACCGCCGCGACGATACCAAAACCGGGCATGCCGTCGGCGATGCCGGTCACGGCGTGGGAAGGGTGTTCCAGCTCTTCTTTGAGGCTGAACAGCTCCATGTCGAACAGGCCTTCGAGCTCGTGCGGGGCCATGTTGCCGGAGGACATGATGCGCAGGTAGTCACAGATGTATGCGGTCATGCGCTCATCTTTGAGCACGGCCGGGTACTTGGCGAAAATCGGGCTGGCGGCGGCGTCTTCGATGTCGCCTTCGATGGCCATCATGCCTTCGCGGCGGCTCTTGTTGAGGATCTCGTAGATCAGCCCCAGCACCTCGAGATAAAAGGTATGCGAGAAGCGCGAGCTGAACATGCCCAGCGACTTCTTGATCACGTGCATGGTCATGTAGCCGGGGTTGGCCTGCAGGAAAGCACCAAACGCGGCGCCGCCGATGATGAGCACTTCGAAGGGCTGGATCAGCGCGGCAATTTTACCGTGGGACAGGACGTACCCACCGAGCACACTTGCGATGACGACGATGATGCCGATAATTTTAGCCATAGGAGATTGGTACTTGCGCCGTCGGGTTCATGGACATAATGGGTGCTGCAGAAAACTCTTGTTCTACTTATCGGCAAAACTGCGCCAGACTATAGCCCGTTAAGGCGAAAAGCCAATTCGGCCCGTTCCGGGCGTGTAGAACGCAAGTGATGATCGCGCCCCAATCATGGCAAACGAAACGACAGTTCCAACGACAAAACCCACCACCCTCGCCGCTTGGATCAAGCGCCTGGATGATGTGCTGCTGCCTGTTCCTCAGGCTAGCCACGAACGCGTGTGCAAGGCCATCCGCGATAGCCGTAGTTCATTGCGAGATATTGCCGAACTGATGCAAAACAGCCCGGCGCTGGTGCTCAGCGTGATGCGCGAAGCCAACAGCCAGGCGCACGGCAGCCTCTCGGGGCCGGCAGAAAACCTCGAAGTGGCGCTGAACCGCCTGGGCCTTAAACGCGCCGAAGAATTGCTCGCGCGCCTGCCCGCGGTGCCGGAAAAAGACATCCCGGTGGCCTTGCGCCAATTGCTGCTGGTGAGCCAGCACGCCTCACAGCAAGCCAACGGTTTGTTCGCCAGCCGCCTGGCACGGCTGTGGCAAGACATCCATTGGGGCAGCCTGCTGTTTCTGTCGCCACTGTGGCCGCTGGCCGTGGCCTACCCCAAGCTTTTGGAAGAATGGGAACTGCGGGTCATCCACAAAGGCCAGTCGGCGCGCAAGGTCGAGCAGGAACTGTTCGGTGTACGCTTGCTCGACCTGTGCCTGGGCTTGACCGAAGCCTGGCACCTGCCGATATGGGTATCTCAAGGCTACAACCTGCTGCTGACCGAACAGCGCTTGCTGGTCAAGGCGCTGCACATCGCCCGCGAAGATGACGCGTTACGCCAGCAGCAATTGCTCGATGCCGAACCCAACCTTCGGCGCTGGCTGAACCAGCCCGCCAATACCGTGCTGCTGGCCAACGGCCTGGCGATGTCGGCCCAGGAATCCTGGACCTGCCCGCACACCGAGCGCTGGCAATACCTCACCGCGCTGTACCTGCAAGCGCCGTTGTGTGATGTGCAGCAGCAGGTTCACCAACAAGCGGTCACCAGCGCGCGCACCACCTTGATGCCGGACCTCTGGCATCCCGCGCTGTCGCTGATCTGGCCGTGGCATGTGCAAAAAGTCCATCGCGGCCTGCTGCCCGCACCGCCGCCCACGGCCGAAGCATTGGCCGTATGGCGCAAGCGCTGCACCGAATTGCTGGTCGAGCCGAGCCGCTTTGCCAACGCCATGCACTTGACCACCTGCGCCAGGGAAGCCTTGGTCGCCAGTGGCATGCAGCGGGTGTTGCTCTTTATGGCCGACCGCGCCCTGAGCACCTTGCGTGTGCATCAGGCCGATGGCTTGCCAAAGGACGCTGCCAACCTGAGCCTGGACGTCGTCAACAGCACGCTGCTGCAGCGCCTGCTGGAAAAGTCCGCCCAGGTGCGCCTCACGCCGGAAAATCACGCGCAATTTTCCGCGTTGCTGCCGCCGATCCTGCGCCGCTGGTTTACCGGTGAACACCTGTTGCTACGCTCTCTGAGCTGCAATGGCCGCGTGGTGATGCTGATGGTCGCCGACCAGGGCGGCGGGCCGTTCTCGGAAACCACCGTGCAGGCCTTCGGCAAAACCGCTCAATGCATCGAGAAAGCGCTGCACAGCTTTACCAACCGCAGCGCCTGATGCTTGCGCTACAATCGCCGTCCTTTATCGCCAACATTTGTGCCCAGGAGACCTCACATGCCTGACTTCTCTGGCTTGCCGCTGGTGATCGAATCCAGCGACCTGCTTGGTCGCCTGGATGCCGAACACTTGATTCTGGTGGACCTCACCAGTGCCGCCCGCTACGCCGAAGGGCATATCCCCGGCGCGCATTTCGTTGACCCCAAGCGCACCCAACTGGGCCAGCCACCGGCACCCGGCCTGTTGCCGCACAAGGCCGATCTGGAAAAGCTGTTCGGCGAACTGGGCCACACCCCGGACGCCACTTACGTCGTCTATGACGACGAAGGCGGCGGCTGGGCCGGGCGGTTTATCTGGATGCTCGACGTGATCGGCCACCAGAAATACCACTACCTGGACGGCGGCCTGCTGGCCTGGCTGGATGATCAGCACCCAGTGTCCACGCAAGTGCCCGCCCCGGTTGGCGGCCCGGTCAGTCTCACGCTCCACGACGGCCCCACCGCCACCCGCGAGTACCTGCAAAGCCGACTCGGCGCCGCCGACCTGGGCATCTGGGACGCACGCGGCCCGCTGGAGTATTCCGGCGAGAAAGTGCTCGCCGCCAAGGGCGGGCACATCCCCGGCGCCGTCAACTTCGAATGGACTGCCGGCATGGACAAGGCGCGCAACCTGCGTATCCGCCGCGACATGCCGCAGATCCTCGAAGACCTCGGGCTGACCCGCGACAAAGAAATCATCACCCACTGCCAGACTCACCACCGCTCTGGCTTCACCTACCTGGTGGCCAAGGCGCTCGGTTATCCGCGAGTCAAAGGTTATGCCGGTTCCTGGGGCGAATGGGGCAACCACCCCGACACCCCCGTCGAGATTTAAGGTTTAAGGACAGTTATGAAAAAGCAGTTGTTTATCCTCAGCCAGTACTTGCTGCCGCACCACTTGCTGTCGCGCCTGGCCGGCTGCATTGCCGAGTGCCGCGTGCGCTGGTTCAAAAATGCCTTCACGGCGTGGTTCGCCAAGCGCTACCAAGTGGACATGTCCCAGGCGCTGGTCGAAGACCTCACCGCCTACGAGCACTTCAATGCCTTCTTCACCCGCGCCCTGAAAGACGGCGCCCGCCCATTGGATGAAACTCCAGGCGCGGTGCTGAGCCCAGCCGACGGCGCGGTCAGCCAGCTTGGCCCGATTGAGCACGGTCGTGTGTTCCAGGCCAAAGGCCACAGCTTCAGCGTGCTGGAATTGCTGGGTGGCGACGCAGCGCTGGCGGCACCGTTCATGGGCGGTGATTTCGCCACCATCTACCTGTCACCGAAGGACTACCACCGCGTACACATGCCTTTGGCCGGCACGCTGCGCGAGATGGTCTATGTGCCGGGCCGGATTTTCTCGGTCAACCAGACCACTGCCGAAAACGTGCCGGAACTGTTTGCGCGCAACGAGCGTGTTGTTTGCCTGTTCGACACCGAACGCGGCCCGATGGCTGTGGTGTTGGTGGGCGCGATGATTGTGGCGTCGATTGAAACCGTATGGGCCGGGCTGGTGACGCCGCCGAAGCGTGAGCTGAAAACCTTCCGCTACGACGAAGCCGCACGCGCGCCGATTCACTTGGAGAAAGGTGCTGAACTGGGCCGCTTCAAGCTGGGTTCGACCGCCATCGTGCTGTTCGGGCCGGATCAGGTGAAGTGGGCACAAGAGCTGGTGGCGGGTACGCCGGTGCAGATGGGCCAGGGTATCGCACTGCCGAAAGCCTGATTTGAAGCTGATGCAAATCAAATGTGGGAGCCGGGCTTGCCCGCGATAGCGGCGTATCAGTCAATACTTCAATGACTGAACTACCGCTATCGCGGGCAAGCCCGGCTCCCACAGTTACTGCAATCTTGCAGTTAGATCGGGTTACAGCTGCCCGTCGCGATCGCGAAAGCCCAGCAGATACAACACACCATCCAGCCCCAGCGTCGAAATCGCCTGCTTGGCCGATTGCTTGACCAGCGGCTTGGCACGGAACGCCACACCCAACCCGGCAATCGCCAGCATCGGCAAGTCATTGGCGCCGTCGCCGACCGCAATGGTCTGCTCCAGACGCAAACCTTCCTTGTGGGCCAATTCCTTCAGCAAGTCCGCCTTGCGCTGTGCGTCGACAATCGGCTCTACCGCCACGCCAGTCACCTTGCCATCCACCACTTCCAGTTCGTTGGCAAACACATAGTCGATGCCCAACTTGGCCTGCAATTGCTTGGCGAAGTAGGTGAAGCCACCGGACAGAATTGCGGTTTTGTAGCCCAGGCGCTTGAGTTCGGCAAACAGGGTTTCGGCGCCTTCGGTGAGGCGCAGCGAAGCGCCAATCGAATCCAGCACGCTTACGTCCAAGCCCTTGAGCAGCGCCAGGCGCTCCTTGAAGCTGGCGCGAAAATCCAGCTCACCGGCCATGGCGCGCTCGGTGATTTCGGACACCTGCTCACCCACACCGGCAGCCTTGGCCAACTCGTCGATGACTTCGGCTTCGATCAGCGTGGAGTCCATGTCGAACACCGCCAGGCGGCGGTTACGGCGGAACAGCGAATCTTCCTGGAAGGCGATGTCGACATTCAGTTCCTGGGCCACGCTGAGGAATTCAGCACGCAGGGCTTGCGGGTCGGCCGGTTCGCCGCGAACGGAGAACTCGATGCAGCCCTTGCCTTTGTCTGCCGGCGTGTCCAACGGCATACGACCCGACAAACGGTCGATATGGTCGATATTCAAACCATATTGAGCGGTGATCGAGCTGACGCGCTGCAATTGTTCGGCGGTTACTTTGCGGGTCAGCAGCGTCACGATGTGGCGTTTTTTGCCCTGACCGTCCACCCAATGCTGGTAATCGGCTTCGGAAACCGGCGTGAAACGCACCTGCTGATCGAGCTTATACGCCGTAAACAGGATGTCTTTAAGCACCGATGAGGCCTGCTCGGTGCTGGGGATTTCCACCAGGATGCCGAACGACAGCGTGTCGTGGATCACCGCCTGGCCGATGTCGAGAATGTTCACACCACCCTGGGCCAGAACACCGGTAATGGCCGCGGTGAGGCCCGGGCGATCTTCGCCGGTGATGTTTATCAGGACAATTTCGCGCAAAGCGCACCCCCAGGCTGGAAAAAAACCGCATTCTACCCACTTTCAGTGACCATCGGGCACAGCGAGCGCTTTGCCGGTTCTAGGCCTGTCGCTATACTGCGCGTCAACTTCACGGACCAAGAGCCGAGCGCAAGTGAACCGGCCCACGCCAGTAAAAACCGATAACTTCTTCCTGCTGATCTTCCGGGCACTGCGCCACCGCCGTGTACCGATCGCATTACGCATCGCCAGCCATAACGTGATCCTGGTCGCTCTGGCCTTGGTGATCTACGCCTGCGTGATGGGTTTGCAGTTCAAGCAGGCCATGCACGAGCAAGCTGACGCCCTGGGCGCGAGCCTGACGACTCAGACGGCCACCTCGGCGACTGAGTTGCTGGTGTCCAACGACATCCTCAGCCTCAACGTGCTGCTCAACAACCTGACCAAGAACCCGCTGGTGGCGCACGCCGCCATCTACAGCGTGGACAACCGGATCATGGCCGAAGCCGGGCAGCGCCCGAAAAACGGCCTGCTGGGTGAAGCCGAAGGCCTGTATTCGAGCAATATTACGTTTCAGGATGTGAAGGCCGGACAACTGCGCATCAGCCTCGACATGCAGCAATTCCAGCAGCCGATGACCATCAGCCTGCAAAGCATGGGCATCCTCAGCGCGATCCTGCTGGCCTTGGCCCTGGCCCTGAGCTTGCGCCTGGGTCGGCATATCTCTACGCCACTGATGCAACTGCGCATCTGGCTGCGCGATATCGACGAACACACCCCGGCCACCGACCGCCAGGATGAAATCGGCGACCTCGCCCGCCAGCTTCACGCCAGCTTCGCCCCGGAGCCGGTGGTGCCTGAGGTTGAACCGGAGCCAGATTACGACGACACCGACTACGACGACGAGCCCGAGTTTGAAGTGCGCAACCTGCGTGACCCAGGCTTTGACGAAAGTGCGCCGGTGGCTGCCCTCAAGCCTGCGCCGCGCCAGGTGATCAAGGCCGAAGAAGACGAACTGGACGATGAAGACCCGTTCGCCGACCTGCGCGACACCTCAGCCGCCGCGCCGGTGGTAGCCCCGCAACCTGCGCCGGTAAAAAATGCCGAGCCGCAGCACAGCGCCGTACTGGCTGTGCAACTGGGTGCCCAGGACCAACTGCGTCGCCTGCCCCGTGCGCGCCTCACCGAATTGCTGGAGCGCTACCGCGATTGCCTCGACCAGGCGGCCTCGCTCTACCAGAGCGAACTGCACACCCTGAACGATGGCAGCACATTGATGCTGTTCCACAGCGAAGACAGCGGCGAAGACTACCTGACCAATGCGATTTGCTGTGGCGAGCTGCTGCGCGCCCTCGGCCATGCCTTGCAGATTGAAGTGGCCGACAGCGGCATTACGTTGCAGCTGCAACTTGGCCTGACCGTCGGTGACGATCTGTTCGGCATGAGCCAGATCGACCTGCTGCTTACCGAGATCGCCCAGGACGCCCTGGCCTTGTCCCAACACAGCCGCAACCTGCTGCTGGTGGAGCGCAAGATCAGTGAAGATGCGCTGATCCGCCAGCGCGCGCGTATCCGCCCGATCGCCAGCCCTGAAGGTGCAAGCTGTGTGGAGCGGCTGATGGAGCCGTACCCGTCGATGCTGGAGCGGCAGCTGGCGCGCATGCATGAGACCCGTACCAAGCCCTGATGGCTTTCTAGGGCCCCTGTGGGAGCGGGCTTGCTGTGGCGAGCAAGCTTGCTTGCGCTGGGGTGCGAAGCGCCCCCCAAAAAGCAGGAGACTGCTGCGCAGTCAACGGGAGCAAGCTCCCTCGCCACAGCAAGCCCGCTCCGACATTGGATCGTCAACAAAGCTCAAATCGTAGACAACAAAAAGGCCCGCTGAGTAAGCGGGCCTTTTGTTTAGGCGCGATTCAGGTCAGAACCTGAACACTTCCATATCGGTGCGAATCGGCGTAGCCATCGGCATCTTCGGTTTTTCCGGAGCGGCCGGTTTGGCTTGAGCCGGAGCCTGCTTACGCGGCGCTTCAGCCACTGGCGGCTGGTTGGCCAATGGCTTGAGCGCCACCGACAACTGCTGCGCCAGATGCTGCAACAACACGCCCTGGGCCTGGACCTGGGACGCGGTGGTGCCGGTATGTTCTTCCTGCAGATGCACGATGCGGTTATCGCGCACCTGGCCACGGCGGTCGATCAAGCGCCATTGGGCGTCAAGAACCGCCGGCTGCGTAGTACCCGAGTCGAGCCGCGTGATGGTCAGCAATACCTGCACATCCGGGGTGAAACCCGTCGGCGCAGGCGCAAGCACCACACGCTGACTGTCGAGATGGCCAGCCACCTGACGCAACATCAGTTGGTTGATATCGGACGACAAACTGCCCGCCCAACGACCATCGGTGGAACCTTGCAGGCTGCCGTCGTTCTGACGTTGAAGCAGGGTTTCGCGTTGCAGGTAATCAGCAACGACGACCGGGCCAAGTAAAACGGCCATGCCTGCGGTTTGCGCAGGCTGAGCCGGACTTCCGCTGTCCAGCTGGTACAGCGACACCGGTTGGTGTGTGCTGCAACCCGCCAGCCCCAAAAGGCCAGCGAGCATCAAAAATAAAGGAAGGCGTGGAGCAGTCATCATCCCATCCAGGTGGCTGCCACAAGGCGAACCACAATGTAATACTAAAAATAACCTAAACACGCTCGGCCACGCCGGCGCTGGAAAGGCCATATCATCCGTGAATATGCGCCCTGACTCCAGCGCGAAAGCGTCGATCTACGCGTTAAATCGTAGATCGAGCCCTCTAATCCGCCTTAAACAGGCGTTTCCACCAGTAAAGCATCCACGCGCTGGAAGCCACGCGGCAGTTTATTACCCCGTCGGCCACGCTCACCCTTGTAGTGTTCAAGGTCGTCGGGGCGCAGAGACAGCGTGCGCTTGCCGGCCTGGAGCACCAGGGTAGAGCCTTCCGGGATCACGGCGATGTCGGTCACGTACTCTTCGCGACTGGCCACGCGCTCCCCGGGAATCCCGATAATCTTGTTGCCCTTGCCTTTACCTAACTGTGGCAAATCGCTGATCTTGAACACCAGCAAACGCCCTTCGGTGGTCACCGACGCCAGCCAGTTGCTCTCGCGGTCTTCCACGGTGCGCGGCAGGATCACCTTGGCGTTGTTCGGCAAGCTCAACAACGCTTTGCCCGCCTTGTTCTTGGCCTGCAGGTCTTCACCCTTGACCACAAAACCGTAACCCGCGTCGGAGGCGATCACGTACAGCGAATCGTCATCGGGCAGCAGCACGCACTCGAAATTCGCCCCTGGTGGCGGTGTGAGACGCCCGGTCAGCGGTTCGCCTTGGCCACGTGCCGATGGCAAGGTGTGCGCCGGCACCGAATAGCTGCGCCCGGTGGAGTCGATAAACACCGCAAACTGGTTGGAACGCCCGGCCGCAGCGGTCTTGAAACCATCGCCAGCCTTGTACGAGAGGCCGGTGGCGTCAATATCATGCCCTTTGGCGGAACGAACCCAACCCTTTTCCGACAGAACGACGGTAATTTTCTCGTTAGGCAACAACTCGGTTTCTGTCAGGGCTTTCGCTTCTGCGCGCTCGACGATTGGCGAGCGGCGATCATCGCCATAGGTTTCGGCGTCTTTGATCAGCTCGCTGCGCACCAGCTTCTTGAGCTTGGTTTCGCTGCCCAACAGGGCTTGCAGCTTGGCTTGCTCCTTGAGCAGCGCGTCTTGCTCGTCACGCAACTTCATCTCTTCGAGCCGCGCCAACTGACGCAAGCGGGTGTCGAGGATGTAGTCGGCCTGGATCTCGCTCAGCTCGAAACGCGCGATCAGCTCGGCTTTCGGGTGCTCGGCGGTACGGATGATGTGGATCACTTCATCCAGGTTGAGGTAAGCGATCAACAAACCGTCCAACAGGTGCAGGCGGCGCTCAACCTTGTCGAGACGAAATTGCAGGCGACGGCGCACGGTCTGTACGCGGAACTCCAGCCACTCCACCAGCAGGTTGCGCAGGTTTTTCAGCTGCGGCTTGCCGTCCAGGCCGATGATGTTGACGTTGACCCGGTAGCTGGACTCAAGGTCAGTACTGGCGAACAGATGCTGCATCAGCACTTCGTGGTCGACCCGGCTGTTGGTCGGGATGATCACGATGCGGCATGGGTTTTCGTGGTCGGACTCGTCACGCAGGTCAGCCACTTGCGGCAATTTCGACGGTTTGGCCTGCATCAGCGCGGCGATCTGCTCCAGCACCTTGGCACCGGACACCTGGTGCGGCAGCGCGGTGACAATAATGTCGCCGTCTTCAATGTGATAAACCGCGCGCATGCGCACCGAGCCCTTGCCGGTCTCGTACATCTTCAGCAGGTCAGCACGCGGCGTGATGATTTCCGCTTCGGTCGGGTAATCCGGGCCTTGAATATGCTCGCAGAGTTGCTCCACCGTAGCTTTTGGCTCATCGAGCAAACGCACGCAGGCAGTCGCGACTTCGCGCAGGTTGTGCGGCGGTACGTCGGTGGCCATGCCGACCGCGATGCCGGTGGTGCCATTGAGCAGGATATTCGGCAAACGCGCCGGCAACACCAGCGGTTCGTCCAGGGTGCCGTCGAAATTCGGCCCCCAGTTCGCAGTGCCCTGGCCCAACTCGCTGAGCAGCACCTCCGAGTAACGCGACAGGCGCGCCTCGGTGTAACGCATGGCGGCGAAGGACTTGGGATCATCCGGCGCACCCCAGTTACCCTGGCCATCCACCAAGGTGTAGCGGTAGCTGAACGGCTGGGCCATCAGCACCATGGCTTCGTAGCAGGCCGAGTCGCCGTGCGGGTGGAACTTACCGAGCACGTCACCGACGGTACGCGCCGATTTCTTGTGCTTGGAGTCTGCGTCCAGGCCCAACTCACTCATGGCGTAGATAATGCGCCGCTGCACGGGCTTAAGGCCGTCGCCGATATGCGGCAAGGCACGGTCCATGATCACGTACATGGAGTAGTTGAGGTAGGCATTTTCGGTGAAGTCAGCCAGCGATCGGCGTTCTACGCCATCTAAGCTGTCTGCGAGGATGTCACTCATGCGGGCCTCATCATTGTTTGGTCTGGCGCAGCAGCATGGTGCCGCTGCGCTGGGTAAATTCAAGTTGTTTCAGTGCACTCATGCCCAACAGCACCTGCTCGCCGCCCAGGCCTGGTGCTACCAGCGCGCGCACGTCCTGCAGGACGATATCGCCCAGTTTCAGGCGATCAAGGCTGGTGCGGTAGCCCTGGCTACGCCCATTGGCAGTGCTCAAGGTCACGGGCAGGCCACGTTTGAGCCCGAGGCGGTCGGCCAATTCGGCCGGCACCGCCACATCGGTCGCGCCGGTGTCGAGCATAAACTCCACCGGCGATCCGTTGATCTGGCCGCTGGCGACAAAATGCCCTTGGCCGTTGCCCAGCAATTTCACTTCGATGTAACCCTCGTGCTGCTCCGAGGTCACCACGGCATTGGGGTTTTCCTGACGCGCTTCCCACTGCCCAAAAAAACGCGTGGCCAAAAACAGCCCGGCGCCCCATGCCACGAACATCAGTACACGTCCGGCACGTTTGCCGGGCGGCGCTGCCGTCATGGTTGGGCGCCCCAGCCACCGGCCGGCGCGGCAAAACGATAGACCACCGGGCGTTTTTCACCGTCGGCGCGCGGGCCAAAATTATTGTCGATACCCAACCACGCCCCTTCGGTATCCACCACCAGGGCTTCGGCCAAGCCATAAGGCTGGGCATAACGCCGATTCGGTGCCAGGGTTTCGTCGGCAAACGACCAGCACAGCTCGACTTTGGCCGTGACCGCATCGCGCCGGCAAATCTGGAACGCATTGCGTTCCAGGGTAAACAGCTTGCCGTTAAACAGCGCCAGGTCGGCAAAGTCCTTGGACACTGCCTTGGCATTAGTAAACTGCGCCGGCTGCACTTCCTGGCCAGCTTCGCTCAGCAACACACAGGGGCCGTCACAGTCCCACACGCTCTGGCCACGTTTGATCGAGATCAAGCCACGGCGCTCACGCTCTGCGGCCAGCCAGATCTGATTGCCTTGCGGGTTGATCGCCAAGCCTTCGAACAAGGCATTGAAGTGCAGCAACATCCCGCTGGCCCGGGCTTCGCGGACCATACCCGGAGCAATCTTCAACCATTCAGGCGTGCCGCTCACCGGCACCTGCAACACCGCTGCATGGGCTTCGCTGACAATGTAGCGGTTGCCGGCGGCATCACAGGTGATGCCTTCAAAATCCAGGTCGCCGCCACGAATGAACGATGCAGCCTTGGTGCGCGAGCGCAGCCCCCAAGGCAGGCCGGACTCGGGCACCGGTGGCACCTCGATCTTTACGGTTTCGGCCTTCCAGGTCGGCGCGCTGATATCGAGGCGGTAGATCTGGTCGTCATCGCGATCCGAAACCGTCCACAGGTCCTGGCCACACAGCGCCAGGCCCGACAGGTTGCCACCGCGCATGCCGTCCACCGGGTGTTCGGAGACCAATTTAAGCTCAGCCACGGGCGCAGCCACTCCTTGGGAGGCCGCCAACCCGCTCAACATCAGGATCGCCAGGGCGAAACCTGTGCGCATCAGCCCAGCACCTCGGCCAGGTTGCCTTTGGACTCCAGCCAGGCTTTGCGGTCCGGCGCACGCTTCTTCGCCAACAGCATGTCCATCATTTCCGACGTACCGGCGAAGTCTTCCAGGGTCAACTGCACCAGGCGCCGAGTATTCGGGTCCATGGTGGTTTCGCGCAGCTGCGGCGGGTTCATTTCACCCAGGCCTTTGAATCGCGTGACCTGTGGCTTGCCGCGTTTTTTCTCGGCTACCAGTCGGTCGAGGATGCCATCGCGTTCGGCTTCGTCCAGGGCGTAGAAAATCTCTTTGCCCAAGTCGATACGGTACAGCGGTGGCATGGCGACGTAGACGTGGCCGGCATCCACCAACGGGCGGAAGTGCTGCACAAACAGCGCACAGAGCAACGTGGCGATGTGCAGGCCGTCGGAGTCGGCGTCGGCGAGGATGCAGATCTTGCCGTAGCGCAGCTGGGCGATGTCCGCCGAACCTGGGTCGACACCAATAGCCACGGCAATGTTGTGTACTTCCTGGCTGGCCAGCACTTCGCTGCCGTCGACTTCCCAGGTGTTGAGGATCTTGCCGCGCAACGGCAGGATCGCCTGGAACTCTTTGTCCCGCGCTTGCTTGGCGGAACCACCGGCGGAGTCACCTTCGACCAGGAACAGCTCGGAGCGCATCGGGTCTTGCCCGGCGCAATCGGCCAGTTTGCCTGGAAGAGCCGGGCCTTGGGTGATGCGCTTGCGCTCGACTTTCTTGCTGGCCTTTAAACGGCGGCCGGCGTTGTTGATCGCCAGTTCAGCCAGGGCCAGGCCCAGTTCCGGGTGCTCGTTGAGCCACAGGCTGAACGCATCCTTGACCACACCGGAGACAAACGCCGCCGCCTCGCGGGACGACAAACGCTCTTTGGTCTGGCCGGAGAACTGCGGCTCCTGCATTTTCATCGACAGCACGAACGCGATGCGCTCCCACACGTCTTCCGGCGCCAGCTTCACGCCGCGCGGCAACAGGCTGCGGTATTCGCAGAACTCGCGCATGGCGTCCAGCAAACCCTGACGCAAACCGTTGACGTGGGTGCCGCCCTGGGCCGTGGGAATCAGGTTGACGTAGCTTTCCTGCACGCTGTCGCCACCTTCGGGCAACCACAGCAGCGCCCAATCGACGGCTTCTTTATTACCCGCCAGGCTGCCGCAGAACGGCTCATTGGGCAGGCGCTCGAAGTCGCTGACCGAGTCTTCCAGGTAGGAGCGCAGGCCATCTTCGTAGTGCCACTCGACCTTTTCGCCGGTGCCTTTATCTTCAAAGCTGACCAACAGGCCCGGGCACAACACGGCCTTGGCCTTGAGTACGTGCTTGAGGCGGCTGATGGAGAATTTTGGCGAATCGAAGTATTTCGGGTCCGGCGCGAAGTACACGCTGGTGCCGGTGTTGCGCTTGCCAACGGTGCCGATCACTTCCAGGTCGGTGGCTTTGTAGCCATCGGCGAAGGTCATCTGGTACTCGTTGCCGTCGCGCTTGACCTTGACCCGCACGTGGTTCGACAGGGCGTTGACCACGGAAATACCCACACCGTGCAAGCCACCGGAGAACTGGTAGTTCTTGTTGGAGAACTTGCCACCGGCGTGCAGCTTGGTGAGGATCAGCTCGACGCCCGACACACCCTCTTCCGGGTGAATGTCCACCGGCATGCCGCGACCATCGTCGGACACTTCCAGGGAATGGTCGGCATGGAGGATGACCTGCACCGACTTGGCGTGCCCGGCCAAGGCTTCATCGACGCTGTTGTCGATGACTTCCTGAGCAAGGTGGTTCGGCCGACTGGTGTCGGTGTACATGCCGGGGCGTTTGCGCACCGGGTCGAGGCCCGAGAGGACTTCGATGGCGTCGGCGTTATAAGAGCTAGCGCTGGGAGTGGCCATGGGGTCTCGTCGTGAGTCGTTCGATTAAAAAGTGACCTTGGACTTTACAGTGCTGCAAAGTCGAAGGATTGATACTGATCTGCGCCAATGCCGGCAAAACTCAACATGGCCGGTAATTGCTGGGCGAACCCTTGGTAACCATGGTCGCCACCGGCCTGGATGCGCAAGGCACAGGCCCGGTAATACTGCTGGGCGAGGCGATAATCCAGGGTTTCGTCCCCGGTCTGCAACCACACCTGATAACGCACGGCGTCCTGGGGCGCCGGCACTTCCAGTTCGGCCAGGGCCGTGACGTGGTCGTGGGTCAGCTCCCAGGTTTCATCGGTGTAGAGGTTCTTCTGGGTGCCCAGGTAACCGTCAAACATCCGATGCGGGCTGACCGCCGGGTTTACCAGCAGCGCCTTGAGGCCATGGCGTTCGGCAAGATGGGTTGCATAGTAGCCGCCGAGTGAGCTTCCCACCAGCAGCGGCCGCCCCAGTTCTGCAATGGCCTCTTCCAATTGAGGAATCGCCTGACGCGGATGGTGATGCAGGGCCGGCACACGCAATCGGTCGCTCAAACCGAGGCTGTCCATCACGGTGCTCAACTGGGTGGCCTTGTTGGACGCAGGCGCGCTGTTGAAACCGTGGATATATAGAATCGAAGCGGACATGCCGGGCTCTCCGTGCATCAGCCAAAGAGGCGCAGTTTACAGGGAATACAGGCAGAAGCGGACTGAATGTGGGAGCTGGCTTGCCTGCGATGGCGGCGGGTCCGCTAGCTATTGATTAACTGGCATACCGCTATCGCAGGCAAGCCAGCTCCCACATTTTGATCAGCGTTTGCAGCTTTTAGTAGCCGTTGCTGCCGTAGTCGACGGTGAAGGCAAAATCCTTTACCCGCTCCACGCCAGTCTCCAACCGTCCGTCGGCATGCAATCGCAGCCAGCGATACCCGGGCGCCTGCTCGCTGACCTTGAAGTCCTCGCTGCCCGGCGCGAACTGGATACAGGTGGACGGCGACGCCAGCAGGCGCACGCCGTTGCGCTCACGGTCGATTTCCTGATGCACATGGCCCCACAGCACCGCCTTTACCTGTGGGAAACGGTCGAGTACGGCAAACAGGGCTTCAGGGTTGCGCAGGCCGATGGGCTCCATCCACGCACAGCCGATGGAGACCGGGTGATGGTGAAAACACACCAGATGATGACGGTTAGGCGCCTCGCTCAGGGCTTGGGCGAGCAATTGCAATTGCGAATCCTGCAAGTAACCGGGCACTGAACCCGGAACCGCCGAATCGAGCAAAGTGACGCGCCAATGGCCGATATCGACCACCGGCTCGAGCAAGTCGCTGTGCTCGGCGGCCTGGGCCATGACCTGCGGTTCGTCGTGGTTGCCGGGAATCCAGCGCGCCGGCGCGTCGATCTGCCGGGTCAGGTCGCGAAATTGCTGGTAAGACTCAAACGTGCCGTCCTGGGACAAGTCTCCCGTGGCCAGCACCAAATCGATCTGCGGCTGTTGCTCGCGCACCAAACCAATCACCCGCTGCAAGCTGTCGCGGGTGTTCATACCCAGCAGCGCACCGTCGGCCTCGGCAAACAAGTGGCTGTCGGACAATTGCACCAGCAGCGCCGGCGCATCAGGGTTCACGGTGGATACGCTCGGCAAGGCGCTCTCCCAAGGCAATCACAGGAATGGATAGGTAGCGCGATTATGCTGGGGCAGCACACAAAGAGGAAAGACGCAGTTCACATCTAGCGCACGACTTCGAACTCATGGCCCAGGGCCAGGCAGTGACTCAACCACTCGCCGAGGAACACATTGAGCTGTGCTTTCTCATCGGGCTGGTGCATGAACACATTTGGATAAGGATAGATGCTGCGAAAGCGTCGTGCATGTTCGGCGCTGATCACTTCGGCCATGCGTGCATCGTGATACACCTGTACCTCCAGCTGCGGCACCGGCAGCCAGGGCAGGCTGTGCTCCTGACGCACACGCAGGGTGGTGGTGTACGGGCAGTTGACGATGACCTCAAGGGTCAGCACGCCCAGCATCTGGTCGCCATGGGTCACGGCAATACGCCGCGCCTCGGGGGCGTGACGCATGTCGGGGAGCAGGCGCATCAGCCGCGCATAGTTGGCCTCGCAGGCGGCTTGCAGCCCGATCAGGTCAACTCGGTATCGTTCCCGTGCCTTTACTGCCATAACCCCCTCACTTCCGCGCGATTAAGCGCAAGCCATTGCAGGGCGATAATGCTGGCTGCGTTGGAAATTTTGCCGTCACGCACCGCTTGCAGGGCATCTTCAAAGGCCCAGGGGGTGACGCGGATATCTTCTGCTTCTTCTTCCAATCCATGGACGCCACCTGCGCCTGAGCTGTCGCAACGGCCGAGGTACAAGTGCACGAATTCGGTACTGCCACCGGGCGACGGGAAATACTTGGTGATCGGCCACAGCGCTGAGAACGTAAGGCCAGCTTCCTCCTCGGCTTCGCGGTGTGCAACCTCCTCCGGTTGTTCATCCTTGTCAATCAGCCCGGCGACCATTTCCACCAGCCACGGGTTGTCGGTGCGGCCCATGGCGCCGATACGGAATTGCTCGATCAACACCACTTCATCGCGCTGTGGATCGTAGGGCAGCACGCACACCGCGTCATGACGCACGAAGACTTCACGATTGATCACCCGGCTCATGCCGCCATCGAATTTCTCGTGGCGCAGTTGCACGCGATCAAGCCTGTAGAAGCCCTTGTAGGCATTGTCACGCTGAACAATCTCGATGGTGTTCGGCGTCGATTTGGCAATGTCCGTCATGTCGTTCCTCGTTACGCAGGTGCAATTCGCGCCATCCTAACGCGCCCATGGCCTTTGATGCAGCCCCTTTCCAGTTGCCGGGATAGACGGCGGACGTCAAACTCACTCTAATCAGCTTAGTGGCGAACTGACGGCTTTGTTCGCAGTCGAAGCGCTACTCTTTTTCGCTTTCCATCGATTTCCGAAGGACGCACATGTCGCTTTTAAAAATCGCCTCCGTGGCCTGTATTGCCTTGACTCTGGGTGCTTGCCAGAGCCTGTTCCAGCCCAGCTACCTCAAGCCCCTGGACACCAAGCCGGACGCCTCCGAACAGATCAAATCCGGCTGCAACAGCCCGGATTGCCCACTGGTGAATATCGACACCGTGCACTTCCCCAGCGAGCCGCAGCTGGACGCCATCGTTGAGCAACGCCTGCTGCAAATGACTCGCACCACACCCGGCGCCGGCGTGCCGCCGACCTTGAATGCCTACCGCGACAAATTCCTGCGCGAGTCGCCCGACCGCAACAGCATGTACTTGCAGGCCAAGGTACGTGAGCAGCATGACGGACTGGTGATCATTGAAGTATCCAGCTACCTGGATACCGGCGCTGCCCATGGCGAGCCTGGCCGTGGTTTCATCAACTATTCACGCCTGCAGCACAAAGAGCTGAGCCTGGCCGACATGCTGCTGCCGGGCCAGGAACAGGCGTTCTGGAACACCGCGAAAGTCGCCCACAACAGCTGGCTGATCAATTCGCAGATGGACCGCGATCCAGAGTTCGTGAAGAGCTGGCCGTTCCAGAAAACCCCGAACGTGGCCCTGACCAGCGCCGGCGTGGTGCTCAAGTACAACGTGACCACCATCGCCCCTTACGCATTGGGGCTGATCGAAATGACCATCCCCTATGCGCGCCTCACCGGCGTGCTCAAGCCTGAGCTGATGCCTGCGCGCCACTGACCGCACGCCCAAGGATCAGCTGTAAAAGCCCTGCCAGCACCAGTGCCGGCAGGGTTGCACCAATATCCGGGTACAGGTTGGCCAGCACGTGATAGGTGGCGATGCCACCCAGCCAGGCCACCAGCGCCGGCCAATGCAGGTTGGCAACCGTGCCCTGGCCACGGCGGCGCAGGATAAAGTGATCCACCAGCACCACGCCGAACAGCGGCGCAAATACCGAGCCGATCAGCAGCAGGAAGTTCTGATACTGCGCCAACGGCGCCAGGCAGGCGATCAAGGTGCAAATCACACCGATGGCCAAGGCCAGGTGCTCGACCTTCAAGCGCAACAGAATCCCACTGGACACCGCCGCCGAGTGAATATCGGCAAAGGCGTTTTCCGACTCGTCCAACAGAATCAACAGCAGCGGAATGCCAAGGCCTGCACCGGCCAGCGCCAGCAACAGCGCATTCACCTCACCGCTGGGCGCAAACGCCAGGGTGTAGGCCACGCCCAGGCTCATCAGCCAGAAGTTACCGATAAAGAAGCCCAGTGCAGTGCCGCCGAACACGCTTTTGGCGCGCTGGCCGAAACGTGAGTAATCGGCGATCAGTGGCAGCCACGACAGCGGCATGGCGATGGCAATATCAAAACCCACCGCAAATGGCATCGAGCCGTCACCGGGTTTGGCCCACAAAGCCGTGAGGTCGGCCTTGGCGAACAGGTTCCAGGTCAGCCACAGGCAAGCGGCGAGCAGCAACCAGATGCCCCACTTACGCAGGATCTGGCGCACGAATGTCAGCGGTCCACTGACCGCCAGCAAAGTGGCCAAACCGCCGAAAAACAGGGTCCACAGCAATGGGCTGGCCAACAGGCTGCCCTCGCTGAACGCGCGCGTACCCAGCAGGCTGGCCGCGTCGCGCATCACGATGATTTCGAACGAGCCCCAGCCGACCAATTGCAACAGGTTCAGCAGTGCCGGCAGGCTCGCGCCTTTGGCGCCGAGGCTGAGCTTGAGCGCGGCCATGGCGGACAGGCCGGTGTCGCTGCCGATCACACCGACGGCGGCCAGCAACAACACACCGACCAGCGTGCCGAGGAAAATCGCCAGCAACGAGCCGGACAAGCCCAGGCCCGGCGCGAGCAAGGCGCCGGTTTGCAGGACCATCAGACCGATGCCGAGGGAGAACCACAAGGAGAACAGGTCGCGGGCGCCGAACACGCGTTTGTCGGCGGGGACCGCGATTTCAGGGGAGTAAGTACTCGGTTGAATGCTCAAGGGTGTTATCTCTGAGGGACAGGTGTTGTTTGAGAGATCGCTATCGCGGGCAAGCCCGGCTCCCACATTTGAACGCATTTCAAATGTGGGAGCCGGGCTTGCCCGCGATGAGGCCCGTACAGGCACATCCAATTGCGGATCAGACCTTCTTGTACAGCTGACTGCCTTCCTGCTTGAACCGCTCCGCCTGCTCGGCCAAGCCCTTGGCCACGTCCACGTCCACCGCTTCAATGCGCTGGTTGGCGGCGTACTCGCGTACTTCGTGAGTGACTTTCATCGAGCAGAACTTCGGCCCGCACATCGAGCAGAAATGCGCGACCTTGGCCGATTCCTTCGGCAAGGTTTCATCGTGGAAAGCACGCGCGGTATCCGGGTCCAGGCCGAGGTTGAACTGGTCTTCCCAGCGGAACTCGAAACGCGCCTTGCTCAAGGCGTTGTCGCGAATCTGCGCACCCGGATGGCCTTTGGCGAGGTCGGCGGCATGCGCGGCGATCTTGTAGGTGATGATCCCGGTCTTCACGTCATCCTTGTTCGGCAAGCCCAAGTGTTCCTTGGGCGTGACGTAGCAGAGCATGGCGCAACCGAACCAGCCGATCATCGCCGCACCAATACCCGAAGTGATGTGGTCGTAGCCCGGCGCAATGTCGGTGGTCAGCGGGCCGAGGGTGTAGAACGGCGCCTCGTCGCAGCATTCAAGCTGCTTGTCCATGTTCTCCTTGATCAACTGCATCGGCACGTGGCCAGGGCCTTCGATCATGGTTTGCACGTCGTGCTTCCAGGCGATCTTGGTCAGTTCGCCAAGGGTTTCCAGCTCGCCGAATTGCGCCGCGTCGTTGGCATCGGCCACCGAGCCTGGGCGCAGGCCGTCGCCGAGGGAGAAGCTGACGTCATAGGCCTTCATGATTTCGCAGATTTCTTCGAAATGCGTGTAGGCGAAGTTTTCCTTGTGATGAGCCAGGCACCACTTGGCCATGATCGCGCCGCCACGGCTGACGATGCCGGTCACGCGGTTGGCGGTCAGCGGCACATAACGCAGCAAGACACCGGCATGAATCGTGAAGTAATCCACGCCCTGCTCGGCCTGCTCGATCAAGGTGTCGCGAAACAGCTCCCAGGTCAGCTCCTCAGCCATGCCGTCGACTTTTTCCAGGGCCTGGTAGATCGGCACGGTGCCGATCGGCACCGGCGAGTTGCGGATGATCCACTCGCGGGTTTCGTGGATGTGCTTGCCGGTGGACAAATCCATGATGTTGTCCGAGCCCCAGCGAATGCCCCAGGTCATCTTCGCCACTTCTTCTTCGATGGACGAACCCAGGGCGCTGTTGCCGATGTTGCCGTTGATCTTCACCAAGAAGTTACGGCCGATGATCATCGGTTCCAATTCGGTGTGGTTGATGTTGGCCGGAATGATCGCGCGGCCACGGGCGATTTCTTCACGGACAAATTCAGGCGTGATGATTTTCGGGATGCTCGCGCCAAAACTGTGGCCGGGGTGCTGCTGCTTGAGCAAGCCGCTCGCACGCGCCTCTTCGAGCTTCATGTTTTCGCGGATGGCGACGTATTCCATCTCCGGCGTGATGATGCCTTTGCGCGCGTAGTGCATCTGGCTCACGTTGGCGCCGGCCTTGGCTTTGCGTGGGTTTTGCAGGTGAGCAAAACGCAGGTAGGCAAGGTCGGGGTTATCCAAACGCTCCTGGCCGTAGCTTGAACTCAGGCAGGTGAGGCGCTCAGTATCGCCACGCTCTTCGATCCACGGCGAGCGCACATCGGCCAGGCCTTTGCGCACGTCGATGATGACGTTCGGGTCGGTATAAGGGCCGGAGGTGTCGTAGACCACCACGGGGGCGTTGATTTCACCGCCGAACTCGGTGGGTGTCACGTCCAGGCTGATTTCGCGCATAGGCACGCGGATATCGGGACGCGAACCCTGCACATAAATTTTCTGCGAGCGGGTAAACGGCTGCACGGAGCCTGTGTCGACCTTGGCCGACTCACTCAAATGCACGGTGTTGTTTTTTGGTCTTGTACTCATCACGGGCTCTCCAACTTATCCAGGCGGTGGATTTTTGTCGGAGCGAACCTGTGACGGATGGACGCACTGAAACCAGTGCTGTGCAAGGCACGAGGGCTGTTCGATTGTCGAACAACATCCCGGACGAAGCACAAGAGGACTCGCCGGGTGACGAGAAATCTTGTTCCCTACGCAGGCGTTAACCTGATCAGGTTCAACGGGATCCGGTATTTACCGATCTCAGCCTTCCAACAAGGCACCCCGACAAGAACGCGGCCAGTCTAGACCATGGCGTGGGCAAATTGCCAATAGCGGTGTATTCAGCGTGATGAATGGCGTGATTGCGGGATTGTTGCGCCGTGTCAGCGCCACTACACTCGGGCGTCGTCACAATGCTTGACGCCAGGAATGGCCAGCCTTAGCCTTGGGCGCTTAATTACAGCCGTAATATTCACACTAGGGATCGCCTCATGCTGCGCAAACTCTCACTGGCTCTTGCCGTGTCTTGTGCGACCAATGGAATGGTCTGGGCAGCTGAAGCGCCCTTGTCCGCCAAAACCGACTTGGTCAGCGTCTACCAGGAAGCGGTGAACAACAACGCCGACCTGGCCGCCGCCCGTGCGCAATACGGCGCACAAAAAGAAGTGGTGCCCCAGGCCCGCGCCGGTTTGCTGCCGAACCTGTCGGCCGGCGCCGACAGCAATAACGTGCGCACCCAGATCGACCAACCGGCCGCCACCGTCAACCGTGACGCGCATTCCTGGCGTGCAACCTTGAGCCAGCCGCTGTTCCGCGCTGATCGCTGGTTCCAGCTGCAAGCCGCCGAAGCCGTCAACGAACAAGCTTCGCTGCAACTCTCGGCGACCGAACAGAACCTGATCCTGCAAAGCGCCGAAAACTACTTCGCCGTGCTGCGCGCCCAAGACAACCTGGCCTCGACCAAGGCCGAAGAAAACGCCTTCAAACGCCAGCTCGACCAGTCCAACGAACGCTTTGATGTAGGCCTGTCGGACAAGACCGACGTGCTGCAATCCCAGGCCAGCTACGACACCGCCCGCGCCAACCGCATCGTCGCCCAACGCCAGGTGGACGACGCTTTTGAAGCGCTGATCACCCTGACCAACCGTCAGTACAACGCGATCCAGGGCATCGTGCACACGCTGCCGGTGCTGCCACCGGCGCCGAATGACGCCAAGGCCTGGGTCGAAACCGCCGGCCGTCAGAACCTGAACTTGTTGGCCAGCAACTACGCCGTGACCGCTGCCGAAGAAACCCTGCGCCAGCGCAAGGCCGGCCACTTGCCAACGCTCGACGCCGTGGCGCAATACGAGAAAGGCGACAACGACGCACTGGGTTTCAGCAACCCGAACCAGTTGCCCGTGCCGTACGGCGGTGACGTGTCCCAGCGCACCATCGGCCTGCGCCTGAATATCCCGATCTACAGCGGCGGCCTCACCAGCTCGCAAGTGCGCGAATCCTATTCACGCCTAGACCAGACCGAGCAACAGCGCGAAGGCCTGCGCCGCCAGGTGGTGGAAAACACCCGCAACCTGCACCGCGCGGTGAACACCGATGTGGAACAGGTACAAGCACGCCGCCAGTCGATCATCTCCAACCAGAGCGCGGTGGAAGCCACGGAAATCGGTTATCAGGTGGGTACGCGCAATATCGTCGATGTGCTGGACTCACAGCGCCAGCTGTACTCGTCGGTGCGCAACTACAACAACAGCCGCTACGACTACATCCTCGACAACCTGCGCTTGAAGCAGGCTGCCGGCACGCTCAGCCCAGGGGACCTGCAGGACCTGACGCGTTACCTCAAGGCTGACTACAACCCGGACAAGGATTTCCTGCCGCCGGATCTGGCCAAGGCCGCCGCCGAGCAGCTAAAAGCCCGCCCGGGCTACTAAACACACCACAAACCAATGTAGGAGCTCCCACATTAGACCGAGTATGGCTGTGCTGTTGCTGTTGCTGTTGCTGTTGCTCTGGCCCTTACATCCTTTTCGATGACGAAGTCAGCGGTCTTTTGATCTGCGCTTTTGATCTTGATCTTGATCTGAAATCGCCCCGTCAAACACGATGGCCGGAATCTGACAGTGATTTGGGGGGTAAACCGGCAGGGATGCCGGTTTAGCCGCGCTGGGCCAAGGATGGCCCATCGCGGCGGCCCCCCAAATCACTGGCGGATTGCGGGCATGCCGAGCCATAGCGAGGCACCGAGTGTTGGGGCGAAGACCTTTTGGTTACTTTTGGGGCGTTTGCCAAAAGTGACCCGCTGTAAGAGCGGAACCAATAGAAGCCGTTACCGCAGCAACGGATATGTACACCACCAAAAGCCCGCCATCGCAGGCAAGCCAGCTCCCACATTTTGGCTCAGTGTCAGTCAGTGATTGAGCAAGTTATCCAAACCATCCAGCAAGCGTTTCAGCGCGCCCTGGTTGGCCTGCATCACCTTCAATCCCGCCTCTGCCATCTTGCGCGCATCCTGCGGCAGTTCGAACAACTGCCGCACAGCTTCTGCCAAGCCTTGCGCATCCTCCACCTCACGCAACGCCCCGGCTTCACGCATCATCGCGCTGATTTCGAGGAAGTTGAACAGGTGCGGCCCCATGATCACAGGCTTGGCCAGCGCCGCCGGTTCCAGCGGGTTGTGGCCGCCGGTAGGCACCAGGCTGCCGCCGACGAAGGCGCTGTCGGCCAGGGCGTAAAGGAATAGCAGCTCGCCCATGGTGTCACCGAGCAGCACTGAAGTCTGCGCCGTCACCGGCTCAGCGCTGGAGCGGCGCACCGTGGCAAAGCCTTGTTGCTCGCACCGCTCGAACATCGGCCCGAAGCGCTCCTGATGACGCGGCACCAGAATCAGTAGCGCGTTGGGATAGCTTTCGAGCAGTTGGCGATGGGCAGCGAGCACCACTTCATCTTCGCCTTCGTGGGTGCTGGCGGCGATCCACACCGGGCGCTCGGTGGCGCCCCATTGCTCGCGCAAGGCCGCGGCACGCACCGGCAGTTGCGGATCGATGGTCAGGTCGAACTTGATCGAGCCGGTGACTTCAACGGTTTGTGGCCGTGCGCCCAGGCTCAAAAAACGCTGGGCTTCGGTTTTTGTCTGCACCGCAAACAGGCTCATCTCGGCCAGCATCGGCGCGGTCAGCTTGGCGAAGCGCGCGTAACCTTTGGCCGAGCGCGCCGACAGCCGCGCATTGGCCAGCGCTACCGGAATACCGCGCTGGGCGCAGGCGTGGATGTGGTTGGGCCACAGCTCGGTTTCCATGATCACGGCCAGCTTGGGCTGCACGCGATCAAGAAAACGCTTGGCAGCGCAAGGCAAGTCATAAGGCAAGTAACAATGCTGAATGCGCGGCTCATGGGCGAACAGCGCCTGGATACGCTCCGAGCCGGTGGGCGTCATGCAGGTGACGGTGATCGGCAGCGTCGGGTGACGCTCCATCAACCCGCGAATCATCGGCGCGGCGGCAATGCTTTCGCCCACCGACACCGCATGTACCCAGATCCCGCCCGGCTGCATCACCGGCATGCCATAGGAAAACCGCTCGCCGATACGTTTTGCATACGCCGGCGCCTTGCGCGCACGCAGCCAAAGACGTAAAGCCACCAACGGCAGCGCCAGGTAAAACAGACAGCTGTAGAGAGTTCTATTCATGGCGGCGGAGTTTATCGGCTTTTTCAGTCGATCGCCTGCAAGCACTCGGCAAATCGCTCGGTCAGGAAGCGGGCGGCCGGGCCGAGATGCTCATCGCGGCGCCAGACCAACTCCACCACCAGCGCCGGCGGCGTCCATTCGCTCTCCAACTCGACCATCTGCTGTTGATAGGTCGGGTACTGCACGATGTGCCGCGGCAGCCAGGCCCAGCCCAGGCCGCTCATCAGCCATTCGGCCAATACGTAGAAGCTGTCGGCACGCCACACCAGCGGGCTGGCCGCTTCGCTGCCGGGGTAGACGCTGGTCTGGGTCGACATCAGCAGTTGCCGAAACTGCGCCAGGCGTTGGCAGGTCACGTATTTGTCCTGGGCCAGCGGATGATTCACGCCGCACACCGTGACCATTTCCACACTGCCGACCACGCGCCGCTCAAGCGCTTCGGGGATTTGGTCGTGATAGAACAGCAAACCCAGGTCGGCCTTGCGCTCCACCAGCTTGCGCGCCACATCGCCTTGCGCGGCGCTGGACAATTGCACTTCCAGCAACGGGTATTGCTGGGCCAGCGCTTCAAGGCTGTCGAGCACCGGCTGAAACAGCATGGCTTCGTCCTGGGCCAGGCGCAGGCAGGCTTCCTCGCCACGGGTCAGTGACAACGCCCTTCCATTGAGCCGTTCACATTGGCGCAGCACCTCACGCGCTTCTTCCAGCAACACACTGCCGGCTTCAGTCAGGCGTGGCTGGCGACCACTGCTGCGCTCGAACAGGCTAAGCCCAAGGTCCGCTTCCAACAGGGCAATCCCGTTGCTCACTGCTGATTGCGCCTTACGCTGCCCACGCGCCACCGCCGAAAACGAGCGCTGCTCGGCGACGCTGACAAACAGGCGCATCTGTTCCAGGTTCCATTGCACACTCATGGCTCAACCCATCTTAAAATCGGATAGGTAATGACTTTATCTCATCTCGCGAAGGGTTAAAATGCGGACCTAATCAAGCACGTATCACACCGAGGATTTCCCCATGAATGTTGCCTACGTTTACCTGGCCATCGCCATTTGCTCGGAAGTGATCGCGACCGTTTCCATGAAAGCCGTCAAAGGTTTGAGCACACCCATCCCGCTGCTGCTGATGATTGTGGGGTATGGCGTGGCGTTCTGGATGCTCACGCTGGTGGTGCGCACGGTGCCGGTGGGCATTGCCTACGCGGTCTGGGCCGGGTTGGGCATTGTGATGGTCAGTATCGCCGCCTTGTTTATCTACGGGCAGAAGCTCGATGTACCGGCAATGTTGGGCATGGGCCTGATTGTGCTGGGCGTGGTGGTGATCCAGCTGTTCTCGAAAACTGCCGGGCACTGACCGCCACGCAACAGCCTGTATACTGCGCCTCTTGTCTTGAACACTGAGGTCGCCGATGCCATCCGTTATTTCCACCGACGTTCTGATTGTCGGCGCCGGGGTTGCCGGCCTCTGGCTCAACGCACGCCTGCGCCGCCAGGGGTATTCCACGGTGGTGGTGGAAAGCGCCACCTTGGGCGGCGGACAAAGCGTGAAATCCCAGGGGATCATTCACGGCGGCGCGAAATACGCCCTGCACGGCGCCCTCACCGGCGCCTCCGAAGCCATTGCCGACATGCCGCGCCGCTGGCGCGAAGCCCTGGCGGGTAACGGCGAGTTGGACCTGACCGGCGTGCGCTTGCTCTCCGAAGCCCACTACCTGTGGTCGCCCGGCACGATCGCCGGCAACCTCACCAGCTTCTTCGCCAGTAAAGCCGTGCGTGGCCGCGTCGATCAGGTCAAGGGCGACGAATTGCCGCCAGCCCTGCAAGACCGCCGCTTCAAGGGCAAGGTCTATCGCTTGGCCGAACTGGTCATCGATGTGCCCAGCCTGATCGAACGCCTGGCGCAACTGGCCGGCGACGGCTTGCTCGCCGGGCAGCACATCGAACCGCTGCTTGAAGGCGATACCTTGGTGGGCCTGAAGATCGATGGCCGCGAGATCCGCGCCCAGCGCATCGTGCTGAGTGCCGGTGGCGGCACCGCTGACTTGCTGAAGGCCTTGGGCCTGAGCCAACCTGCCATGCAAACCCGCCCATTGCATATGATCATCGCCAAAGGCCCGGGCCTCAAGCCGCTGTATGCGCACTGCCTGGGCGGCGGTACCAAGCCGCGCCTCACCATCACCACTCACCCGGCTGCCGATGGCAATTGGGTGTGGTACATGGGTGGTGATATCGCCGAGGCGGATGGCGTGGCGCGCACACCACAAGAACAGATCGCCACTGCGCAAAAAGAGCTGGCGCAGCTACTGCCCTGGATCGACATGAGTCAGACCCAATGGGCCACCCTGCGTGTCGAGCGTGCCGAGCCGCTGCAATCAGGCCTGAGCCGTCCCGACAATGCCTTCCTCGCCGAGCAAGGCCGCCTGCTGGTGGGCTGGCCGACCAAACTGGCGCTGGCGCCGGACTTCGCCGATCGCGTGCTCAACGCCATGGAACGCGACGGCATCCGCCCAAACGCCAGCGACGCGCTGCCTGAATTTCCAAAACCGGCCCTCGGCCAACCTGCCTGGGAGCAACTGTTGCCATGAGCCTGCCAACCCTGCACGACCTGCATCGCCCGCTGGGCAGCACCGGCCTGCTGGTTTCGCCACTGGGCCTGGGCACCGTCAAGCTGGGCCGTGATCAAGGGGTGAAATACCCCAACGGTTTTCAGATCCCCAATGACGACGAGGCGCGGATGTTACTGCGCCAAGCCCAGCAGTTGGGCATCAACCTGATCGACACTGCACCGGCTTACGGGCGTAGCGAAGAACGCCTGGGGCCGCTGTTACGCGGCCAGCGCAACGACTGGGTGATTGTCAGCAAGGTCGGCGAAGAGTTTGCCGACGGCGTGTCCCATCACGATTTCAGCGCCGCGCATACGCGCATGTCCATCGATCGCAGCTTGAAACGACTTGAAACGGATTTCATCGATCTGGTGCTGGTGCACTCCGACGGCAATGACCTGCATATCCTCAATGATTGCGAGGTGTACGAGACCCTGGCGCAGCTGAAAAAAGAGGGCAAGATCCGTGGTTTCGGCTTCTCCGGCAAAACCGTCGAAGGTGGCGTGAAGGCTCTGGAACAAGGTGATTGCGCGATGGTCACCTACAATCTGAATGAACAGGCCGAGAAAGCCGTGATCGATTACGCCGCCGCCCACGGCAAAGGCATCCTGGTGAAAAAGGCCCTGGCCAGCGGCCACGTGTGTCTTGAGCCAGGAATGGATCCAATTCATGCCAGTTTCATGCTGTTGTTTGCGCAAACGGGCGTCGCCAGTGCTATTGTCGGGACCATTAACCCGCTGCACCTGGCCCACAACGTGGCGACCGCTGCCCAGGTCATTCGTCAACTCTGATGCCGCCCACGCGGCCGACCCCGTCGCAAGAAGGAGCCGACATGCCGCGAACGCTGATTAGAAAAAACCCCAGCAACTTCAAGACACTGCCGCTGCACGTCGAAGCCCCCCCCGAAGGCCTGAGCTACCAGAGCGTGGGCATGCCGCTCAACTTCGCCCAGACCCTGCAACGGCGCAAGCCGGTGGAAGTGGCCAACCCTGAACGCTTCGCCCTGGAACTGGCCAACCTCGGCGTGTCGGTGCGCCTGACCCTGCATTGGCAGAACAAGGATTACTGGGTACTGGTGCGCCAGCGCCGCCAGGACCGTGGCGATGTGGTGCTCAAGCTGATCTCCGGCTACGTACCCGCCCACGAACTGAACCTGCCGCTGCACACCGCCATCCAGGAAATTGCTGAAGAATGCCTGCTGGAAACGCCCGAAGGCTGGCTGGGCGGGCGCTTCAATGACACCTGGCTGCCCGCACCCTACTCCGCCGCCCTGCATTACCGTGAAGCCCTGCCGTTTCGCCTGAGCCCGCTGTCCGGCGCCGCGCGCCCGGTGCGCTGCGCCACCATGCAACTGATCGAGCGCCCACGCGCGTATGTGCATCTGCCGACTGCGTCGCTGCAATTGATTTATGACTTGCGCCTGGAAGTCCCCAAGGAAGCCAAGTCCTTGAGCCTGTTCCATGTGGATGAGCGCCTCGAAGGCGACCAGTTGGTGGCCCGCCTGGACCGTCAGCGCCCCGACCTGTACCTGATGCCGTTGAAGGACGGCCAGCCGCTGGCCGAGCTGTATACCGTGAAGAAAGACCAGCTATACCCGGCCAGCACACGCGGCTTGTACCTGGCAGAAAGCTTCGCCCAGCAGGAAGGCTGGCTGGTGCGCGATGAGCGCATTCGCTGGAAGGATTGGCTGCGTCAGCAAGGGCTCGCCGAGCCTGAGAAGGAGTCGAAGTTGAAGCGATTGGCGCAACGGGTGCTGCGCAAGATCGTGCCGAAGAAAAAGGCCAAAGGCTGACACAAATCCAATGTGGGAGCTGGCTTGTGTGGGAGCTGGCTCCCACAGGTGACCGAGGTCAGCCGTTAAGCAAGCGCTCCAGGCCGATCTTCAGCGGCGTAGGCTCAGGCAGCGTAAAGCTCGCCAACAAGCGCTGGTTATTCGCCCGCGAATGGCGGATATCACCCGAGCGCGCAGGCCCGTAAGTAATCACCGGCAACTGCCCCACCACTTCTTCCAACGCCTGCAATACCTGCTTGAGCGTGGTCGTACGGTTCCATCCCACGTTGATCGCGCCCAGTGGCGCTTCGGGCGCTTCGATGGCCTGGACCAGCACATCCACCAGGTCTTCCACGTACATGAAATCCCGGGTTTGCTCGCCGTCGCCAAACACGCTGATCGGCACACCTTGCTGCACACGTTCACTGAAGATACTGATCACGCCGGAATACGGCGATGACGGATCCTGGCGTGGCCCGAAGATATTGAAGAAACGGAAAATCACCGGTTCCAGGCCGTGCTGGCGGCGATAGAAATCGAAATAGTGCTCACCCGCCAACTTGTCCGACGCGTAAGGCGTCAGCGGCGCCTTGGTGGTGTCTTCGTCAATCGAAGCACCCTCGCCGTTGTTGCCATACACCGCAGCGCTGGAAGCAAACACCACGCGCTTCACACCGGCCTTGCGCATGGCTTCGCAGACATTCAGGGTGCCGACAAAGTTGCTCTGGTGTGTGCTCACCGGATCATCCACCGAGGCCTGCACCGAAGCCACTGCGGCCAAGTGCACCACGGCCATCGCGCCGACGGCAGCTTGCGCCACCAACTCGGCATTGGCGACATCGCCTTCAATCAGCGCTACGCGCGGGTTATCCAGCGGCAGGTTACTGCGTTTGCCGGTGGACAAGTCATCCAGCACCCGCACGGCATAGCCCTTGGCGAGTAGCGCATCGACCAGGTGCGAGCCGATAAAACCGGCACCTCCGGTGATCAACACCCACTTTTCAGCATTACTCATTGTTGCGGATCTTCTCGACAATGGCCGTGGTCGAGCTGTTTTCAACCAACCCCAGCACTTTGACCGTACCACCGTAAGCGCTGACGATATCGGCGCCTACGACTTGATCGACGGAGTAGTCGCCGCCCTTGACCAGCACGTCTGGCTTGACTTGGGCCAGCAGGTTTTCCGGGGTGCCTTCAGAGAAGCTGATCACCCAGTCCACCGCGCCAAGACCGGCCAATACGGCCATGCGGCGATCGACACTGTTGATCGGACGGCCCGGGCCTTTCAAACGGCTTACCGAAGCGTCGTCGTTGACCGCCACGATCAGGCGGTCGCCTTGAGCGCGCGCCTGTTCCAGGTAAGTCACATGACCGGCATGCAGGATGTCGAAGCAGCCGTTGGTGAACACGATGCTTTCTTTGTGGGCACGGGCGTCGTCGATGGCCAGCAGCAATTGCTCGATGCCCAGCACGCCACGCTCCGAGCCTTCGGAGCGCTGGATCGCCCGGCGCAACTCAGGTGCGCTGATAGCCGCGGTACCCAGCTTGCCAACCACAATACCCGCTGCCAGGTTGGCCAGGGCCACGGCGTGGGGCAGCTCTTCACCGGCCGCAATCGAGGCGGCCAGGGTGGAGATGACCGTATCACCGGCACCGGTGACGTCGAACACTTCACGGGCACGCGCCGGCAGGTGCATCGCCGGGTGATCCGGGCGCAGCAGGGTCATGCCGTGCTCGCCACGGGTGACCAGCAAGGCGCCCAGGTCGAGGTCGGCCATCAGCGCCGCGCCTTTGGTCACCAGCTCATGCTCATCGGCGCAACCGCCGACAATGGCTTCAAACTCGCTGAGGTTTGGCGTGATCAGGCTGGCGCCCCGATAAATCGAGAAGTCCTTGCCCTTGGGATCGGCCAGTACCGGAATACCGCGGGCCTTGGCGGCCTGGATCAGCATCTGGTGGTTCTTCAAGGCGCCTTTGCCGTAATCGGACAATACCAGCACCTTGATGCCTTCGAGCAGCGCGTCAACCTGGCCGCTGAGGGCCAGGGCGTCGGTGGCGAAGGGTTCTTCGAAATCGATACGCAGCAATTGCTGGTGACGGCTCATGACCCGCAGCTTGACGATGGTCGGCTGATGGGCAATGCGCTGGAACAGCGCGCGCACGCCGGCACCGCGCAGGCTGTTGGCCAGGCTGTCGGCGGCCTCGTCGTCGCCGGTCACACCCACCAGGGAGGCCGGGGCGCCGAGGGCGGCAATATTGAGGGCAACGTTGGCAGCGCCACCCGGGCGGTCTTCGATTTGCTCGACCTTGACTACCGGTACCGGCGCCTCAGGGGAAATCCGTGAGGTACCGCCATGCCAGTAACGGTCGAGCATGACATCGCCGACCACCAAGACAGGGGCTTGATCGAATCGCGGCATGGACAACTTCATGGAGCAACCCACATACAAAATGAACAGGGGCGCGATATTAGCACAGGGTTATGGAAGGCTTGTGGAGGGTGTGCACAGAAGATCCCGGGGAACTGAGGCTGCGCCGTTGTGGCGAGGGAGCTTGCTCCCGCTGGAGTGCGAAGCGCTCCCGAAGGCGGCACCGCGTCTTAATTGAAAAACACAGTGTTGTTCTGGGGCGACTACGTCGCCCAGCGGGAGCAAGCTCCCTCGCCACAAGAGCCCGCTCCCACAAGGTTTAGGTGATATCGGCCGGCACCGGGGCATCCAGGCCCATGGCATGCAGGCGAGCGTAGTAGCCGTTCTGGGCCAGTAGCTCGGCGTGGCTGCCGCGCTCGACGATCCGGCCGTCGTCCATTACCAGGATCAGGTCGGCCTTCTCGATGGTGGACAGGCGGTGCGCGATCACCAGGGTCGTGCGGCCCTGCATGACCTTGTCCAGGGCCGCTTGAATGTGCCGCTCGGACTCGGTGTCGAGGGCCGAAGTGGCCTCATCCAGAATCAGCAGCGGCGCGTTCTTCAGCAGCGCTCGGGCAATGGCCAGGCGCTGGCGTTGACCGCCGGACAGCAGCACGCCGTTTTCACCCACCTGGGTATCGAAGCCTTTGGGCAACTGGTCGATGAAGTCCTTGGCGTAGGCATCTGCCGCCGCCGCTTCAACGTCGGCCCGTGGCGCGCCGGCCAGGTCGCCGTAGGCGATGTTGTTGGTCACGGTGTCGCTGAACAGCGTGACATGCTGGGTCACCTGGGCAATGTGCTTGCGCAGGTTGAGCAGCTTGTAGTCCTCGATCTCTACGCCGTCGAGCAGGATTTCGCCGCTTTCGTGGTGGTAGAAACGCGGGATCAGGCTGGCCAGTGTGGACTTGCCGCTGCCGGAACGGCCCACCAGGGCGATCATCTGCCCTGGCTCGGCGGTAAAGGTGATGTCCTTGAGCACATGGCGCTCGGTGCCTGGGTAGGTGAAGTTCAGGTTGCGCACTTCCAGACGACCGCTGACCTTATCGCGCTCGACGGTGCCGCGGTCGACTTCCTGTTCCTCGTCCAACTGTTCGAAAATGCTTTCTGCACCGGCCACGCCTTTCTGGATGGTCGAGCTGACTTCCGACAGTTGGCGGATCGGCTTGGGCAACAGCCCGGCCAACGTGATGTAAGCCACCATGTCACCGGCCGACGCGTCACCGCGAAGGTAGAGCACCAGGAACATCAGCACCGCCATGGCGGTGTAGATCACCAACTGCAGCAACGGGGTGTAGATGGCCCCGGTGCGGGTCATGCGCAGTTGCTTGTCAGTGTTGCCCTGGCTGGCCTTGAAGAAGCGCTTCTCTTCGTAGACTTCGCCGCCGAAGCTGCGCACCACGCGATAGCCCTGGATGGTTTCCGAAGCCACGTGGGTCACATCGCCCATGGCCACCTGGATCTTCTTGCTCTGCTTGCGGAATTTCTTGCTGGCCGTGCTGACCATCACTGCAATCAACGGCAGGATGGCGATCATTACCAGCGTCAGGCGCCAGTTCATGAACAGCAACGAGGCGAACAGGAAGATCACCGTCATGCCTTCACGGATCACCACCTTGATGGCATCGGTGGCCGCCCCCGTAACCATGGTCACGTTAAAGGTGATGCGCGAAATCAGGTGCCCGGAGTTGTGGTTGTCGAAATAGCGGTTGGGCAGCGTCAGCAGGTTGTTGAACAACTGCACGCGCAGGTCGTGGACCAGGCCCAGGGAAACCTTGGCCAGCAAGTAGTTGCCCAGGAATGAACCCAGGCCCTGCCAGGCAGCAATCAAAATGATCAGCAACGGCACGGCTTGCAGCAATTTCATGTCACGCAGGAACGGTACGCTGGGGAAAAGCACCGCATCAGGATTGGATAGGCCGTCGACGAAGTACTTGAGGATGTACCCCAGCATGGGCTGGGTCGACGCGAAAATCAGAAATCCGACAATACTCAACGCGAACAAGCCGGCGTAGGGCTTAACGTACATGAGCAGGCGGAAGTATATTTTCAAGCTCGAAGGGCTTGCGCTCGGACTGGAGTCGGTCATATCACGCGGCGTTTTAAAAAAGGAGGCTGACTTTAGCACAGCTTCTCTGTTGTACTTGCACCCAGCGTGACCCGCGGCCCGGCTGGATCCAACGGGCGACATTATATAGCCACTGCCTTAACATGGTCGGCTTTCTCTATTCTGGAATGGCTTTACTGTATGCACTCCAAGCGCCTTACCTACGGCACAAATCGCGTTTTCGACTTCCTGGTTCTCTGGATTTTGCCCATTGGCTTGTTGTTGCTTCTGAGTTCGCTGTTCTTCGTCAACAATCGCAATGTCATGCACCGCGGCTTCTACATTTTCTTCGCCCTGCCAGCCTTGCTCCTGCTGTGCTTGCGCCCACGGGAACTCAAAGCGTTACTGCGCGAGCCGCTGGTACTTGCCTTCACAGCGTTTTGCGCCTGGGCCATGATCACGGTGCTGTGGAGCCCGGAACCCACCGGCGACTCCAACCTGTTCAAGATCCCGTTGCAGACGTTCATGTTGTTTGCCGGCTGCGGGCTGCTGCTGCATTACCGCAATGACCTGTTCAAGCCGATCTTCTTCAGCGCCGCAGTGATCGCGCTGGTGGTGACGCTGTTAAATCTGGTGGCGTTCGCCAAAGGCTTCGAGCCGAGCATGCGCATGATTGGCGGCTTGGGCGCCCTGGACAACCCACTGCTCAGCTCCCACCTGTTCGGCTTCTTTTGCGTGTATTGGCTGTACCTGTGTGTCACCACCAAACGCCTGCGCGTGCTGTGGCTTAGCGTGCCCGCCCTGATGATCATGACCCTGGCAATTTTGGCCACAGGCTCCAGAACCCCCTTGGTCGCCCTGGTTCTGGCCGTAATCTGGATGGGCCTGCTGAGTCGCAACCGGCGCTCGGCGCTGATGGTTGCCGCCCTGGTGCTCGCCGCCGCCGCGCTGTTGCTGTTTTACCCGCAACTGATCACCGAGCGCGGCAGCTCATTCCGCTTTGAAATCTGGCGCATTATCCTGGACCGCATCGCGGACCATCCATGGATCGGCCACAGCTACGACTCCGAACTGTACGTGAAGCCTGCCAACTACGATTTCGAGCCTCTTCGCGAACCCCACAGTTTTGCCTTGGGCGTGCTTTATTACGTCGGCATCATCGGCTTTATCCCGTGGATTTTCATGCTCGGCCGGGGGTTGTACACCGGCTTCAAAGAGCGCGCACAGCCGCTGTTTATCCTGACATCTTCGCTGCTGGCCTACGGCATCGGCGCGGGCCTGACCGAAGGCGGTGGCATCCTGTCGCGACCCAAGGAGCACTGGTTCCTGCTGTGGATTCCCCTCGCACTGATCGCCGGCCTGAGCATCGCCAAGCGGCGCCATAGCCTGCTGCGCCTGGCGGTGAGCACGCCCACGCCACAGGCTTTCAAAGCCCTGTGCGAAGGCGCGCATATTGTCGAGGAGGACGGCCTGGGGCCTAAAGTCCTGCGCCTGGGCAATGGCAGCTTCCTCAAGCTGTTCAGGGCGCGCCGCTGGTACACCTCGGGCACGTTCAATCCGTATTCAGAGCGTTTCGCCAACAACAGCGAACACCTGCAGGCGCTGGGCATTGCGTCGCCGCCGATCCTTGACCTGTACAGCCTGCGCGACGGCAGCACGGCCGTGCGTTACCAGCCACTGCCGGGGCTGACCTTGCGTCAGGCCTTGCAAAGCCTGGACAGCAGCCTGCGCGAATCGCTGATCGAACGGTTTGGGCGGTTTATGGCCCAACTGCACGAACGCGGCGTCTACTTCCGCTCCCTGCACCTGGGCAATGTGTTGCTGCTGGAAGACGGCGAGTTCGGCCTGATCGACGTGGCGGATATGCGCGTCTATCCGTCAGCGCTGCGCAACACGCTGCGCCAGCGCAACCTCAAGCATATGCAACGCTATTCGCAGGATCGCAATTGGTTGTTCGAAGCGCACTTCGAGCAATTGGCCAAGGGCTATGCCTCGGTGGCTTCGCCGCACGCCACGCAAAAAATCCGCGAGCAGGTACTGACACTCGCTCGCCCGGCGGCCTGAAAGCCGACCTGAGTGGTTGAATCAAAAGCCAGATCAAGTGCAAAGCAAAAGCCTATCTACCTGATGCAACACGGTTTAAGTGTGGGAGCGGGCTTGTCGGGTCGCCGCATCGCTGCGATGCAGACACCTCGGTGTATCAGGCACACCGAGTTGATGCAATCGCAGGCAAGCCAGCTCCCACATCTAGATCGCGGCACACACGGTGCAGGTGTGCTGCTCTGATCTTGGTATCAGTCTTTTTCCAGCGGGGAAAAATACAGGCGACCCAAGCCGCGCCATGTCTTCTTGTTCCAGGCCCGAAACGGGATCTGCGCCAACAACTCTCGCGCCAATGCACGGTTGCGGTTGGAGGTCTTGAGGAACATGGAGCTGAGGAACTTGTAACGCACCTCGTCATACAGCGGGTGATCACTGAACAACGCGTAGGTGCGCAGGATGTTATCGATCATGAATCGATGATTCTTGTACGAATTGGTCGCGTGCTTGCGGTAGCGCGCCATCACCACGTTCAAGCCGTCGATGAAGTACCCGGCGTGGGTAATCTTCAGTTCGATCAGCAAATCTTCCAGACGAATCTGCGGGTCAAACCCGCCGACCTTTTCCAGCGCTTCACGCCGGATCATCAGCGTAGGCGCCGGCGGGTAAGGCTTGCGCTCCAGGAACATATCGTCGAAATCCAGGCGTCGAAACGGCACGTCGCGGCGCTGGCGCTTCTCCGGGAACAACTCGCCCTGGGAGTCGATCAGCTCGATATTGCCTGCACAGATCCCCACCTCAGGCTTGCCATCCATATAGGCCACCTGGGTCGCGATGCGCTCGGGCATCATGATATCGTCCGAACCGAACGGCACGATCAGCGGCCCCTGGGACCGGGCAATCGCGCCATTGAGGGTGTTGGTCAGCCCCTGGTTCTGCTGCACACGAAAGTCGAACCGGTGATGCTCCTGCAGACGGCGGATGCGCTCGACACTGTCGTCAGTCGAGCCATCGTCCACCACCAGCAGCTCGATGTTGGGATAGGTCTGGTTCAACACACTGAGGATACTTTCCTCAATGTAGGGAGCATGGTTATACGACGCAATGATCACCGTGACCAAGGGCTGACTCTGGTTCATACATTCTTCCCGCGTGCTTGAGCCAAGCCTGAATCAATCAGCTCCAGGTATTCCTGGCGGAATACCTCAATGTCGTGTTGCGCCTGAAGGTACTGGTAGGCCTGCTCGCCTTTTTGTGCGAGTGCCTCGTCAGGCAGCGCCAGGTAAGTGTCCAGCGCCTGGGTCAGTTGGGGCACGTTGGCCGGCTCCACCGCCAGGCCACCGGCGCCTTCGATCAACGGCAGCATGGCCGGTACGCTGGAGGCAATCACCGGCAAGCGGCCGCTCATGCCTTCCAGCAGCGCCAGGCCCAGGCCTTCTGCAAGCGAAGGCATTGCCCAAATGTCAAAGGCACGCACGTATTGCAGCGCGTTTTCCTTGAAGCCTAACAGGTGCACGCGCCCATCCAGGCCAAGGCTCTGGATTTGCGCAGCCAGATTGGCCTCTTCGCGCCCGGCGCCAATGATGGCCAACTGCGCGGTTGGGTACTTATCTTTCAGCGCCGCAAACGCCTGCAACAAATAGGTGTGGCCTTTGACCGGCACCAGCCGGCCCAAGGCGCCGATCAAGCGCACCGCAGGGTCGATGCCCAGCAACTCGCGCGCGTGAGTGCGTGAATGCTGCAAGCCTTCGGCCTGCTCGATGTCGATGGCGTTGGTAATGGCGTAGGTATTCTCGTCGGTAAACCCGCACTGGCAATCGAGCAGGTACTGCTTGACCGCCGGCGACACGCCAACAAAGCGCCAGTGCGCGTCGATCCAGCGCTGCGCCTGCTTGCGGCGGTAGAGACGGTCATACTCGCCAAAACCGTGGGAGATGCCGATGCACAACGGGATCTTCAACCAACGGTTGAGCTGCAACATCATGTTGACCGGCTTGAAGCGATTGCACACCACCACGTCGAACTGTTCGCGGCGGCAGAACTTATACAGTTGCCACATGGCGCGCAGCCGCAAGCCTTTGAGCGACTTGTCGGAAAACTCGAAGTAGACCGACTTGGCAGCTCGGCTGACCGGCTCCCCAGGCGCGGGCTTGCCACGCAGGAACGCGGCGGTGACCTCGTAGCGCTCGGCAGGCAATGCCTTGACGATCTGCTCGGCCAGGTCGGCGAAGTCATGGGATTTAACATTGTAGTCAGGCTGCAGTTGCAGGACCTTGAAACGCCGACTCATAACTCTCCTCGATGGAAACCTGTGGCATCAACCACCCAGGTTGTTTCAGCCGCCAGCGTCTCGACGTACTCGGCGTCAGGCTCGGGTAGCAACGGCCACTGATTGCGCTTCCAACAGACAAAATGGAAATACGGAAATTCCCGCTCACCATCCCTGTCATTGGTCAGCCGACCCTTGTTCCAGAACCATTGGTGCGGGAAGCGATCACTGCCGTCGTGCCATTTGATCACACCACCGGGCGTACTGAACGCCTCGGTGAACTCACTGCGCCGACGCCATGGGTTGAACTTGCCGACCAACTCGAAGAGTGGCTTGGGGAAATTCTTGCGCCACAGGAAAATCCTGCTGAATGCGCCTTCATCCAGCGCATGATGCGCCTGATCGGTAAAACGCGCCTCCCAATCCTTGATCTGCATGAACGCATGCCGCTTCCTGGGGGTGTTACGCATCAGGCACAAATGCCCGGCGACTCGCCGCTCATGGGTTGAAAACAAGTCATAGCTGGCCAAACGCTGGGCGGTGAAATACTCGCGCAGGTTGCCGTAGATCAGGTCCAGATCGCCAAACGCCCAGAAATCGTAACCGCTGAGGCGGTCAGCATGGATATGCCCCAGCGCCGGCTTGATGTCACACAGCTTGTACGGCGCCTGGGGTGCAAAATTGATGTACAGCCGCTGGGAGACCAGCGCGCAGTAATCGCCAAAGGTAATGCTTTCGATGCGGACATTGTCCGGCACATTCGCTGGCATCGGGCAGTCGCTGAACAGCAACCAGTCGATGTCGGCGTTGTGGCGGCAGCTTTCGAGAAAAAATGGCATCCAGAATGGCCAACGGCCAAAGTAAGGAATAATAAAAAGGATGCGGGGGCACGGATTGCTCAAGGGGGACTCACTGTCATTTTGTACTGGGGCGCGCTGCGCGCCACCACGTTGCTTAACGTTACTTGTGCTTGATGAACCAAAAGAGTTCATGGCGCCGAATGGCCTTGCGGAAAAACTCGTTCTCACCCCACGGCGAGACGGCCCTGCCCGCCAGCAGACGCTGTATGACCCGCCGCACCCGGCGCTTGAACGGCATCCGCGGCTGCAAGTCATGCATCATGCCCAGCGACATGGCCTTTTCACACTGCCGCTCCTCCGATACCGGCAGACAATATGGTTGCAAAATGTAAGTAGAATCGAAGCATGGCGGCAAAGCGACACTATTGCCCGAATCCCCCATCGGCCAGCGGTCGTTGTCATGCAGGTGGTTGGCGTAGCCGAGCAAGGTGGTCGGCTGCCATTCCAGGCCCTGCAAGGCTTCCAATACGGCTTGCTGAGCGCAGATATGGTCAGGGTGCGGATCGATCACCGGATGCGGCAGCACAATGACCTCAGGACGCGCCATCAACAGCACGGCACGCAGGTCCGCCAGCAGGTTGTTCCAGGTCGGCTGGCCATCGGCATCGGCGGGCAGCGGGAACGGGTTGAATTGGCGAAACAGGCGGATATCGCTCAACTCGGCTTCCCGCGACGCAATGGCACGCGCAGGCTCGGACTTCATCGCCGCCAACTGCAGGCAAAAATACCCGAGCTGAACGCAATGCTCCTGCGGCACGCCAGCCCAGCGCGGCACCGCAATACTGTCCCAGGCACGCAGCCGGCCCTTGAGGCGTGCCGCTTCTGGCTTGCCCAGGCCCATGTGCTGATAGTGCTCGGCTTCGATCTCACCGGCGGTCAGCGTCACGATCCAGGGCTGTGCCGCCTGGCTGTACAGGCCAAAGGCGGCCAGTTCGGCATCGTCGGCATGCGGTGCAATCACCATCACCCGCTGCTGACGCACATCCGGCTGGCGGAACACCGACAGCACAGGCTCACCCTGTACCCGGCAAAACCGGCCACGCAACAGCAACTGCCCCGCCAGCAAGGCTTGCGCCTGACCGGAAAGGTTGAGGTAACGCAGGCCGTTGACGCCGCGTTCGAACACTTGGCGGTCGTCGCCCGGCAATGCGACATACGGGTCGATAAAACGCCCCAACAGGTTGCTCTTAAGCCGTAGCGCGAGGATCAACGTCTCATCACCCGCCAGCTCCAGCGCCTGGTCCAGCACCAGCCGGCCCGCTTCCAAAGTTACCTTGGGCTGTTCGGTATCGGCGGCAAATTGATACTGGTAGTCGTCCTTGGGCGAGTAAAACAGATGGTCGGCAAACCAGGCTTCATGGGCCACCCAGGCCAGCACCGCCAACAGCAGCGGCAACCACCAGGCCACCAGTACACCCACTGCAATCAGTACCAGCAGGCTGACCAGCAGCCCGATGCGCTTATTGCGGCGGTGGCGCTTGAGCAGCGCCTGCTTGCGACTTGTCGAGGCACTCATACCGTAAACACCGGCACGGGGTTGCACCAACGGTCCTTGTATTCGCGGTCCGCGCGGCCGAACGAAAAGCGCAAGGGTTTGCCGACTTCCCGCGCCTGTTCCCAGGCACGTTGCGTATTGAGGAAGCTCAGCACGCTGCCGGGGCTGAAGGCACGGGTTTCGGGGTCTACGCCGCCATTGATGTATTCGACGCTGATCCACTGCGGCGCTTCAACGCGATACACCAATTGCACAGCAATCGGCGCATCGTTAAGAAAAATCACCGGACCGATCAGCCACTCACGCAACAGCTCGATCACTTGCGCCATGTGCGCGGCACCGGTGGCGGCAAAGCCCCAGCGGCGCTGGAACAGGTCGCAGTAGATCGCCGCCAGCTCGGCACTGGTGAAGTCCTGTACCGGCCGCACTACGCCGCCCGCCTCTTCCAGCAGGCGCAATTCGCGGCGCTGGTTATAGCGAAACTTTTTCGACAATTCTTCGGGGGTACGCGCCATGGCCAGTTGTTCGGCCTGAAGCTTGATACCGGTAAAACGGCCCTCATTCAGGCCCGACAGATAACGCGCGCGATGGCGCAACGGCGCCTGGGCATCGACGGCGGCAGGCAGGATCAACTCGGCGTTGCCGAGGTCGAACAAGCCTTTTTTGCCGTTGCGCTTGAGCACATCCTTGGACAACGCCAGGTCGCGGCCCCAGGTCGCAATGCACGCTTTAAGCTCGCCGCCCTGCTCCCAGGCCAGATAGCGCACTGGAATTTCGGCCAGCCCGGCCAGACGCTCGACCACCTGCGGATGGGTGGCGACACTGCCGCCAAAACGCTGCCAGGCGTCGCTGTAGGTCGGCGCGTCAACGACCGACCAACCGCGCTCGCGAAAGCCTTGGAATCGATTGAGCATCAAGCCCTCGCGGTCAGTTCGGTGACAGCAGGCAACTGCCAGAAAGTCTCGCGCACGGCCTGATCCGAAAACCGCTGGTGCAGGCGCTCAAGCATCATCTCGGCGCACTGCTGGTGCTGCTGACGATCCATCGCAGCCAAGTGCCGAAGGCCCTGCCCCAAGTGTTCGGCATCGCCAAACGGAAACAGGATGCCCACGCCTTCAACCACTTCCCGCGCGCCGCCACACGACGTGGCGAGCAGCGGCACGCCGGCGGCCATGGCCTCCAGCAGCACCATGCCGAACGGCTCATGGTCGGAACTCAGGGCAAAGACGTCGAACGCACGGAAATACCGGCGCGCATCCGGCACCTGGCCGAGGAACAGTACGTGCTCGGCAATGCCCAGTTCGCGCGCCAGCGACTTGAGGTCTTTCTCCAGGCGGCCGGTGCCGAGGATCGCCAACCGGCTCTGCGCCGGTAAATGCGGCAAGGCCAAGGCAAAGCCTTTGAGCAAGGTGGCTTGGTCCTTGTCCGGGTGCAGGCGGCCGACGTTGCCGACCACCCACTCATCCGGCGACAGCCCCAAGGCATCGCGCGCCTCATCGGCCGGCACCTGCAACGCTTGCATGGCCTGGACATCGATGCGGTTATACAGGGTCTGGATACGTGCCGACGGCCAGGCCGGCAGGCAGCGGCGCATATCGTCGCGCACCGCGTCAGAGACACCGAGCAGGCTCAGGCGCTTGCTGAAAATCGAGGCAAACAGCTTGCGGCTGCGGCGCTGATAATCACCAAAGGCGTGATGCACGCCGATCACTGGCAGGCGCGTACCGAGCAAGGCGATGTAGATCGGCTTGAAGCGGTGGGCAATGCACAAGCTGAAGTTGCGCGACGCGGCGATTTTGCGCAGTTCACGGATGGCGCCCAGCTTGAGACCACGAATGGCCTTGGAGCTGAACTCCATGAACAGCACTTCATCAGAGGCGCAACCGGCGGCGACATCGGGGTCGGCGACCCCGGTGAGGAACACCGTGGTCACCTTGTAGCCTGTGCCTGCGAACAGGCTGGCGTACTGCCGCGCGCAGTCCAGGAACGGCCCGTCATAGCCGTGACAGAACTGCAGGACGTGGCGTTCAGCCGACCGAGTCATAAGGGTCCACGCCGTCTTTGACGACCAGGATGTCTTCCATGATCAGGTACTGCAGGTCGGAGCCGAAGAACATGTTCAGCGCATCGGTTGGCGAGCAGATCATCGCTTCGCCACGGCGGTTGAGCGAGGTGTTCAGCGACACGCCGTTGCCGGTCAATACTTCCAGCTCTTTCATCATGTCGTAGTAACGCGGGTTGTATTCGCGCTTGAGCACCTGGGCGCGGGAGGTGCCATCTTCATGGACCACTTCCGGTACCCGGGTTTTCCACTCTTCGGACACTTCAAAGGTGAAGGTCATGAATGGCGCCGGGTGATCGACCTTGATCATCTGTGGGGCCACGGTGTCGAGCATCGACGGGCAGAAAGGCCTCCAGCGCTCGCGGAACTTGATCTGGTGGTTGATGCGGTCGGCCACGCCGGTAGCGCTTGGGCAACCGATGATCGAACGACCGCCCAACGCACGCGGGCCGAACTCCATGCGGCCCTGGAACCAGGCCACCGGGTTGCCGTCGACCATGATCTTGGCGATGCGCTTGGGCATGTTTTCGATCTTGCGCCACACCGGCTTGCTTTCGTGCTTGGCGCACGCGGCAATTACGTCTTCATTGCTGTAGGACGGGCCGAGATAGACGTGTTCCATCTTCTCCACCGGCACACCACGGGCGTGGGACACATAGGCCGCCGCGCCAACCGCGGTGCCGGCATCGCCGGACGCCGGCTGCACGAACAGCTCTTTAACGTCATCGCGGGCAATGATCTTCTGGTTCAGCTTGACGTTCAGCGCGCAACCACCGGCGAACGCCAGCTTGCCGGTGTCTTTGAGGATGTCGCCCAGGTAGTGGTCGATCATCTGCAAGGCCAGCTTCTCGAACAGCGCCTGCATGCTGGCCGCGTAGTGGATGTACGGCTCGTCGGCGATGTCGCCTTCGCGCTTGGGACCCAGCCACTCGATCAGTTTTGGCGAGAAGTAGAAACCCTTGCCCTTCTCTTTATAACGACGCAGGCCGATGACGTTGGCGTAGTCGGTGTTGATCACCAACTCGCCGTTTTCAAACGAAGCCAGGCGCGAGAAATCGTATTTGCTGGCGTCGCCATACGGCGCCATGCCCATGACCTTGAACTCGCCGTCGAGCATCTCGAAACCGAGGAACTCGGTGATAGCGCCGTACAGGCCGCCCAGGGAGTCCGGATCGTAGAATTCCTTGATCTTGTGGATCTTGCCGTTTTCGCCGTAGCCGAAGAACGTGGTGGCGTACTCACCTTTGCCGTCGATGCCCAGGATCGCGGTTTTTTCCTGGAAACCCGAGCAGTGGTAAGCGCTGGAGGCGTGGGCCAGGTGGTGTTCAACCGGTTCGATCTTGATTTTCTTCGGATCAAAACCCAGTTGCTCCAGGCACCAGACGATCTTGTTGCGGTAGCGCTTGTAGCGACGGTTGCCCATCAGGATCGCGTCGAGGGCGCGGTCCGGGGCGTACCAGTAACGCTTGGCGTAGTGCCAGCGCGCCTCGCCGAACAGGCTGATCGGGGCGAACGGAATCGCCACCACGTCAACGTCGGAAGGCTTGATGCCGGCTTGTTCCAGGCAGAACTTCGCCGATTCGTAGGGCATGCGGTTCTTTGCATGTTTGTCGCGTACGAAGCGCTCTTCTTCGGCGGCCGCGATCAGCTTGCCGTCGATATACAGGGCTGCGGAAGGATCATGGCTAAGGGCGCCGGACAGGCCAAGAATCGTCAATGCCACTGGGGTCTAGCCTCTTTTAGTCTGCATGCAGGCGGGTTGCGCCTGAAAAAAGTGTGCCTCCCGCCTGAGCGAGAAACAGCTAAAGGGCGGGATTATAACTTAAAAGCAGTGGGAAGCTGTTAGCGGCAACCGGCAAGCGGTTTACTGGTAGATCTCGATGCTGCCGTCTTGGCTTTGGCGGTAGACGGTGTAAGGCAACACCAGCGTGTCCGCCAAGCCCGAGGCGAGCGCCTCGATGGCAATGATGGGGAAGATACTGCTTTCGCGCTGCCCAAAGGTTGGGTCCTCTACACTCTTTTCGGGTTTGGGCTCGCTGTTCAAATAACAAAACCCGTACATCAGACCGCTGTAGATACGCGGCACACTGCCACAGTGGCTGCGCGAATCCTTGAGGCTCTTGCTGGCCACGGCGTCCGGGCGGAATACGGTATTGATCGTTCCGCAGCCGGTAATCGACACGAGCGTTAGCACCAGCAGGGCTTTATAACCACGATTCACAGACTGCTCCTTTTGTCTTGAACGGCGAAACGCGGCCACGGCCGACCCTCGTATACCAACCCCCGTTCACTAGCTGCCGGGGCGCCAATAGATACTGATATTGCCATCGGCCGCTTGCCGATAAATCGTATAGGGCAAAATCACAGTATCAGCTACGCCGGAAACCGCAAAGTCTAGCAGCACCACGGGTATCAGTACCCCAGTGGGGTCCGGCGCCGCGTGCAGCGCACAAAAGTCAAAGGCCACACCGCTGTAGACGCGGGGTATGGATTGGCAATACGTTTTTATCAGCCTGAGTTCACGGGCGGTATCGCCGTCCTTGCGGACAACGCTGTTAACGGTTCCACAACCGTTCAATATCAGTACGGCAATGCCCAGCGCAGCCGTGATTTTTACTGCCATAGCCCTGCCCTCGCAAACGATGAGCCACGCTATCACCGCGCTATCGGATTCCCCACCCAAGCACGTCGCCAAACCACGTACGAAAAATCCGAAATGGTAAAACCTCAGCATTTCACTAAACTCGCACCCTTTTGCGCGCTTACCTTCTATGCGCCACAGATCCCGGCTGACCATGAAAACCTTCACCCGCATGACCTTGTTGCTGCCCGGCCTGCTCGCCCTGAGCAATGCCGCCCTGGCCGATGACGCCCCACTGGTCCTCGACCCCAGCGTGGTCACCGGCTCCCGCAGCGCCAGCCCGACATTCGACTTGCCCTATTCAGTCGACAGCATCAGTCATGCGCAAATCAGTGACGGCCAGCTCGGCATCAACGCCTCCGAAGCCCTGTCTCGCGTACCTGGCCTGGTGGTACAAAACCGCCAGAACTATGCTCAGGACCTGCAGATTTCCTCGCGCGGCTTCGGTGCGCGCTCGGCGTTTGGCGTGCGCGGCCTCAAGTTGATCGCCGACGGCATCCCGGCCAGCACCCCGGATGGCCAAGGCCAGGCGGCCACCTTCAACCTCGACACCGCCGAGCGCATTGAAGTGCTGCGCGGCCCGGCCGCCACCTTGTATGGCAGCAACGCCGGCGGCGTGATCCAGATGTTTTCCCGCGACGGCGAAGGCCCACCGCGCGTTGGCGCTGAAACCCTGGTGGGCAGCGATGGCATGAGCAAAAACCACCTTACCGCCGAAGGCGCGGCAAACGGCGCAGGTTTTGTGCTCGACGCCTCGCGCATGGACACCGATGGCTATCGCGACCACAGCAGCGCAAGGCGTGACCAGACCTTTGCCAAGCTCAACGTGCAGCCGGATGACGACAGCAAGTTGGCGCTGATCTATAGCAGCCTGGAGCAGAACGGCACGCAGGATCCGCTGGGGCAAACCTGGGAAGCCTACAAAGCCGATCCGCGCTCGGTCGCGCCGGCGGCATTGCAGTACAACACGCGCAAAAGCATCGATCATCAGCAGTTGGGCCTGAATTACGAGCGCTACATCGGCGATGCGACGCTGCAGGTGAATGCGTACACCGGGCGCAGGAGCGTGATTCAGTACCTGTCGATTCCGGGCGGCACGCCCTCTGACAAGCGCGGCGGGGTGGTGGACTTCGACCGCAAATTCTACGGCGGCTCGGTCCACTGGCTGCAACCTATCACCAGCGCCCCAGGCGACCTGACCCTGATCACCGGCCTCGACTACGACCGCAGCCAGGATGACCGCCAAGGGTATTCCAACACCCTGGATGGCGTGCACGGCGTCAAAGGCGCTCTGGGTCGCGACGAAATCGACACCGCCACCAGCCTCGACCCGTTCGTGCAAGCCAACTGGCTGCTGGGTGACTGGACGCTGCAGGCCGGCCTGCGCCACAGCAGCATGAAGATGGAGGTGGACGACCACTTCACCAGTGACGGTAACGACAGCGGCAGCAAGACCTACCAGAAGAACACCCCTTCGGTCAGCGTGATGTACGCCTTCACGCCGGACCTGCATGGCTATGTGAGCGCGGGCAAAGGCTTCGAAACCCCGACCCAGGCCGAGTCGGCGTATTCGACCACTTCAAATGGCTTCAACTTCGCCTTGAAGCCGTCAGTCAGCAAACAATTTGAAGTCGGCTTGAAGGCAAAGATAGGCCAGGACACGCGGGTCAACGCGGCCCTGTTTCAAATCACCACTGACGACGAACTGGTGGTGCTGTCATCCAAGGACGGCCGCACTACCTACCAGAACGCCGGCCGCACCTTGCGTCGAGGCTTCGAACTGGGCATCGAAAGCCAGCTCTCGGAACAATGGAGCACCAACGTCGCCTATACCCGCCTGCAAGCCACCTATGACAGCGATTTCATGGGCGGCGGCAAGCCTGTGGACAAAGGCAACTACCTGCCCGGCGTACCGCAAACCACGCTCTTCGCCGAGCTGAACTGGAAGCCCCGCGACTGGGTCAGCACCGCCCTTGAAGGCCTGTACCGCAGCAAGGTCTACGTCGAAGACAGCAACCAGCAACGCGCCGCACCGGGCTACAGCGTGTTCAACTGGCGGGCACGCTTCGAACAGAAGGTGGAGCACTGGACCTTTCACCAGACGGTGCGCCTGGATAACTTACTGGATCGCCAGTATGTCGGTTCGGTGATTGTTGGGGACGGCAACTTCCGCTACTACGAAGCGGCGCCGGGAAGGTCCTGGTATGCGGGGGCCGGGGCTGAATACCAGTTCTGAGTATCGCCACTCTACTTTTGAAGGTGCTCATATCCCCTGTGGCGAGCAGGCTTGCCCTGCGTTGGGCTGCGCAGCAGCCCTAAAACCAGGCACTGAGTGTTTTCAGGAGAAATCGCAGTGCCTTTACTGGGGCCGCTGCGCAGCCCAACGCAGGGCAAGCCTGCTCGCCACAACAGCCAACCGGCCACAGACTTTGGGTTAAATCTGTTTGGGCAAACGCGCATCGATCAGTTGGTACAGCGCACTGCTCTCAGGCCAGTTACGCATAAACCGCGCGCGGTCCTTGGCGAACGCCGGCGCGAAGCTTGCGGCCGAGCCGTGCTGACACATCGCGTCCAGGTCGATCAACGCCCAGCGATCCTCGGCCCAGAACAGGTTATGGCCCTTGAAATCACCATGGCTGATGCGCTCGCGAATCAGCTCGGCGAACAAGTGGTCCAGGGCCAGCAGTTCATTCTCGGGCGCATCGCCCTGCTCAACATACGGCGCGAACCGCTCGATGATGTCCGGCCCCGGCAGGTATTCAGTCACCAGGTAAGCCCGGCTGCGCAGCCACAAAAAGCGCTTTTCCAGTACGGCCAGCGGCTTGGGCGTGGCGATGCCGAGGAACGCCAGGCGGTTGCCCTCGCGCCACGAATGCCAGGCCCGGCTGGGGCGCCAGAAGCGCTTGAGCCAATGGGCAAACCCCTTGATGTTATAGCGCTTGATCACCAGCGGCCGACCGCCCGCTTCGACCTTGGCAACCGTGGCCGCACCACCGGTTTTATACAAATGGCCTTGGTCGAGCAGCGCGTCGGCCTGCTCCAACACCGGCAGCATCGCCGCCTCTTCCTCACGACGAATCGCACGCAAGGCAAAGGCGCCACGCACCACGCTGAACAGCGTGCATTCACGGCCGACCTTGTTCAAAAAGTCTTTCAAGCGCCAGGCGCTGACCTTGCGTATCTGTTTTTCCAGGGATTGCAGGGGCAAGGCATGTTCGCCGTTGCTCAGCAGGTAGTACACCAGCAATTCTTCGGTGAACGGCTCGAGGTTTTTCGGCAACTGGGCGAAGAACACGCCAAGGTTTTCCAGCACTCGGTTACGCGACAGCGGCTTGCCCGCCTCCTCAACACGAATCCCGGCGCCGTCGATCAGGTACAGCTTACCGTCCTGGCGCAGCAGGTTGTCCAAGTGCAGGTCTTCCTGCCACAAGCCTTTGGCGTGCATCTGCGCAATCGCGCCCAACGCCTCGGCGAGCACAGCGGTTTGTTCATCCGCCAATGGGGGCAAACCTTCGACCGCCTGCCAGGCATCGGCAAGGCTTTCGGCGCCTTCGATAAAGTCAAACAGCAGCCAGCCGCCCTCGCCTTCCTGCAAACCATCGGCCAGCAACTGTGGCGTGGTCAGGCCTTGTTCGGCCAGCAGGCGCACGCCGCTGAGTTCGCGCTGAAAAAGCCGCGCGGCCTTGCTGCCCACCAGCAATTTGGCCAACACCGGGCGGCCGCGCCAGACGGCGGCGCCCACGTAGCGCTCGCCCGGCAACACGCGCAACAGGTTGAGCAGTTGCAGCTGGCCTGTGCCAGCGGCGTCGGCCAACTCGAGGGTCAGCGGCAGCTCAGGCGTGCGGCCGGCTTTTTTCAGTTCGGACAAGCGCATCAGCGCTTCTCCTTATGGCTGCGCCGGGCCGTCAGGCGCTCGAACCAGGTGCCCACCAGCGCGCTGTCTTCAGGCTGATCCAGATACGCCGCCAGCAGTTGCCGCACTTGCGCATCCGACCACTGCGGCGCACGGCGCAGCAATGGCTCCAGATCCTTGACCCGATCACGCCGGCCGAACAACAGCGGGCGGGTTTTCTCCAGGTCGATCAACTGCGCGGCATAACCCTCTCCGAGCGGTTGCAGAAAAATATGCTTGGGGTAAAAACAGCCATGCACCTGACCCACGCTGTGCAGGTGGCGCGCCAGCTGACCACAGGCCAACAGGATCGCACGGTGCTGGGCGTCACTCAGTTGCGGCCATTGCTCGAGCAATGAATCCAAGTCATTCCAGCCATCCAGGGCCCGGGTCAGCAACATCGCGCGGCGCTCGCCTTCAACCTTGCGCTCACCGAAAAACGCCGCCTGCAACGCCGGAATGCCCAGCTTCTGGTAGCGGCTGATATTGCGGAACTCGCGGGCAAACGTCGGCTCGCCAAACGGCTTGCTCAGCGTGCGCGTCAGGTAGTTGCTCTGGCGCTTGAGGTAGTAACCCTGGCCTTCAAGCTCCAGGCGAAACACGCTGCTCCAGCCGCCGTCGCTGGTATTGGGTTCATCCACCGCGTCCAGTTGCCTGGCCCACAGGGCATCGAAGTCAGCCAGGCCGTGGCGCGCAAGCAATGCGCGATCATCGGCCGCCAGGAAATCAGTCATTCGCGCCCCTCGAAAAACTTCACTACGTGGCGGATTCGTTGTTTGTCCGAAGCCGTCAGGTGCGTGCGTTGGCGGTATTGCATGTAGAAGCGCAGGCGCTGGGTGGCCGACAAGTGATACTTGGCGACTTTATCCAGGCAGGCCAGGTCCTTGGTAATACGGTACTTGAGCCAGAAACCGCGCCAGAAATCGCCGTTGGGGCAATCGATCAGGTACAGCGTGCGGTTATCGTCAACCAGCAGGTTGCGCCACTTCAAGTCGTTATGGGTAAAACGGTGCTCGTGCATCGTGCGCGTGTATTCGGCGAGCTGGCGGCTGATCACGTTGACCCACTGAGGGTCTTTCAAGCACGGATCGTTACGATCGGCCAGCACCGACAGGTCTTCGGTCTTGGGCAGCTCGCGGGTAATCATCGCCCCACGCGCATAGGCCAGACCCTTGCGCTCCAGGCCCCAGGCCACCACATCGGCGGTAGGAATCCCCCACTTGGCGAAGCGCTTGAGGTTCTGCCATTCGGATTTTACCCGAGGTTTGCCCAGGTAACGGCGCAGGCCCTTGCCGGCACCGACGTAGCGTTTGACGTAGTAATTGACCCCGCCACGCTCCACCCGAATCACTTCCGACAAGGGGTCGCGCGTCAGCCGCTCACCCTGCAAGGCAAACACCGCCTCCAGGCTGCCAAAATCATCCGCCAAAGCGGCGTAAGCAGGTTCCAGGTTCCAACCCGCCATCAGATCGCATCCCCCAAGCGTTGCTTGCGCGCATACAGCTTGTCGGCCTTGCGCTGCAACAGGCTCAGGGACGCCGACTGCTCGGCCAGGATCTGGCGCAGCGGCTGGCGGAAGTAGCCTTTTAGGAAACGCAATTTGTCGCGCTGAGTCAGGCCGATGTCCAGCGCCGAGTAGTACAGCGCGGACAAGTCCTTGTCGCGCCAGCGCAGCGGCAGATGGGCACGCAATTGGGCACGGTGCAGGTCGATCACCGAGAGCTTGATGGTGCGCGCATCGATCGGCTGGGCAGTGTCCAGCAGGAAGTGGCACAGGTAGCAGTCACGGTGATTGACGCCGCCACGGTGCATGTCGCCGACCATGCGCGCCAGTTCGGCAGTGAGCGCATGGCGCAATGCCGGCGCCGGCGGCTCGGCCACCCAGTTTACGGTCAGGTCTTCCAGGCTGATGGTCGGGGCCAGTTCTTCGGTGATGATGAACGAATGCTGGTCCGCCGGGTTGCTGCCTTTTTCACCGAAGGCCACGCCGGTCATGGTCGGCACGCCGAGTTCCTGCAAACGGTGGATGGCCGACCACTCCAGGCCGGCACCGAGCACCGGCAACTTGGCGGTGATCAGGTTCTTGAAGATCTCGCCCCAACCGATGCCACGGTGGATTTTCACGAAATACGGACGGCCCTCCACCTCGGTACGCAAGGTGCGACGCGCCGCCAGTTCACGAAATACCTGGCCTTGCAGTTTCTCGACTTCGGCGAAGGCATCACGCCCAGCCCATAACGTCTTGAACGGTTCGGCAAGAATCAACTTCATCGTTTCGGCTCCGCCAGAATCACATCTGCCGCGTGCTGCGGCATGCTGTAGAGGTCGGCCGTCTCGGCGAAGGCCAACCCATTGCGGCCCCAGGCCGCGCGCTGTGCAGTGTCGGTAAGCATGTGCGTGAGGTACTGGTTGAGCTGCGCTTGTTCAAACGGCTCATCCAGCACCAACCCGCTGTCGGCTTCGGCAATGTAGTGGGCATACCCACACACCGCCGAGACCAGCACCGGCAACCCGGCCACCAGGGCTTCGAGCAACACGGTACCGGTATTTTCGTTGTACGCCGGGTGAATCAACAGGTCGGCGCCCAGCAGGAAACGCGGGATATCGCTGCGGCCCTTGAGGAACTGCACGTTATCGCCCAGCCCCAATGTGGCGCTCTGCAATTGGAATACTTTGGGGTCGTCCTGGCCGATTACAAACAGGCGCGTGCGTTTTTTAAGCTCGGCCGGTAGCGCGGCCACGGCCTTGAGGCTGCGGTCGACGCCCTTGGTCTTGAAGCCGGAACCGATTTGCACCAGCAGCAACTCGTCGTCGCGCAGGTTGAACTCCTTGCGGAAACCTGCGCGAATTTCAGCCGCATTCGGCGGCGCGCGACGGTCCTGGGCAATGCCCGGCGGCAGCAGGTGGAAGCGCTCCAGCGGCGTGTCGTAATGCTTGATGAACAGCGGCTGCTGCACTTCGGAAATCATCAACACTTCGGTCTTGGCGTCTTTGGCGAACACCGCACGTTCGTACTCGGCAAAGTGCTTGTAACGGCCAAAGCTTTTGTACAGCGAGTGACGCAGGTTTTGCGCCTTGTCTTCAAAGCAGCCGTCGGCGGCGTAGTACACGTCCAGGCCGGGCATTTTGTTAAAGCCGATCAAGCGGTCCACCGGGCGCTTGGCCAGGTCGGCTTCCATCCAGGCCAACAGCTTTTCGTTGCGCCGATGGTTGAAGAACGCCTTGACCGGCGCCACCAGCACTTCAAAGCCGGGTGGAATGTCGCCTTCCCAGATCAGCGTGTAGACCCGAATCGTATGGCCGCGCTGCTGGCACTCCAGGGCGATGCGCATGAAGTCGCGCTGCAGGCCACCGAAGGGGAAATATTTATACAAAACAAAAGCCAGTTGCATCAGTGCAGCTCCTCAGCCAATAACAACGTGCTCAGTCGGCTTGCCACACGCTCAGGGTTCAAGCGCGTGAAGCACAGGGGCGACTCGCGCTTGATGTCGAACCGACGCAGGTCGTCGGCCGTCGGTTGATAGGTACAGGTTTTTTGCAGGCACGGCGCGCACGGGAAGTCGCTGGCCAAGTGAATCTGGCCCTTGCCATAGGCGCCGGTGAGGCCCGGGTTGGTGGGACCGAACAGGGAGATGGTCGGCACGTCCAACGCGGCGGCCAAATGCCCCAGGCCCGTGTCCACCGCCACACAGGCGCGGGCACCGGCCAGCACACGGGCGACGCCGGCCAGGTTGAGCTTGGGCAGCACTTCGGCATTTTGCAGGCCTTGGGCCAAACGCTCGGCGCGGGCTTTTTCGGCGGCATTGCCCCATGGCAATTTCACGTCCACGCCCAAGCGGCCCATGCGCTCGGCCAACTCACGCCAGTAGGCTTCGGGCCAGTGCTTGGTGTCCCAGGTGGTGCCGTGCAGCAGCAGTACGAAGGGTTTTTTCGGCGGCAGGCCGAGCAACTTGTCGACGCTGAGGCCGTAGTCGCCCAGGCCTTTGGGCAAGTCATAACCCAGCGCTACGGCGAACAGCTGGCGCAAGCGTTCTACCGCATGCTGCCCACGGGCCACGGCCAGGCGGCGCGAGTAGAAACGCGCAGCCATTGGCTCACGGGCAGAATCTTTATCAAAGCCAGCCACCGGTGCGCGTACATAACGCGTCAGCCAGGCGCTTTTGAACAGCCCTTGGGCATCGATCACCAAATCGTATTTGGTCGACTGCACGCTCTGCTTGAAGCGCCGCCATTCACCGCTCTTGATGGTTTGCCATATGTTTTTGCGCCAGCGACGAATCGCCACCGGGATCACTTTGTCCACGGCCGGGTGCCAGGTGGGAATCTCGGCAAAGCCTTCTTCCACCACCCAGTCAAAGCGGATGCCAGGGATCGCCCGCGCCGCGTCGGTCAGTGCCGGCAACGCGTGGATCACATCGCCCAGGGATGAGGTCTTGACTACCAATACGCGCAAACTAGTGAACCTCAACCACAGAACCGTGCAACCGCTGCAAGGCTTCGTTCACCGGCTGCGGCAGCAACTGACGCATGCAGTTGTAATGGCCAAACCGGCAGGTGCGCTCAAAGCACGGGCTGCAATCGAGACCCAGGCGCACCACTTCAACCTTGTCGGCCAAAGGCGGGGTAAAACCGGGCGACGTCGAGCCATATACCGCCACCAATGGGCGGTTCAGCGCGGCGGCCACGTGCATCAGGCCGGAGTCGTTGGATACCACTGAGTCGGCGCAGGAGAGTAAATCGATAGCCTCGGCCAGCGACGTGTCGCCGCTGAGGTTCACCGCTTCTTCACGCAGGCCGGGGATCAGGCGCTGGCGAATGTCTTCGCCCACCGGGTGGTCCTTCTTCGAACCAAACAGCCACACCTGCCAGCCTTCGCGAATCTTCATCTCGGCGACTTTGGCGTAATGCTCCGACGGCCAGCGCTTGGACTCGCCAAACTCGGCGCCGGGGCACAGCGCCAGCACTGGACGGTCAAGCGCCAGGCCGAACTTGGCCAGCGCCGCGTCACGGCTCACCGGATCGATCCGCAGGCTGGGGCGCGGGTACGGCGTGGGCAACTCGGCACCCGGCTCATAGGCCAGCGCCATGAAACGCTCGATCATCAGCGGGTAGCGCGCCTTGTCGAGGGTGCGTACGTCATTGAGCAACACGTAGCGAAACTCGCCGCGCCAGCCGGTACGTTTAGGGATGCCGGCAAAGTACGGCACCAGCGCTGACTTGAGCGAGTTGGGCAGCAAAATCGCCTGGTCGTACTGGCCGACCATGGATTTGCCGATGCGCCGGCGCGTCGCCAATTCGAGGGCGCCATGGCCGAGCGGGAAGCTCAAGGCCGCGCGCACCTCGGGCATGCGCTCAAGGATCGGCCGGCTCCACTCAGGGGCGAGCACGTCGATTTGGCAGTCGGGATGGCGTTGTTTGAGGCACTGGAACAGTGTCTGCGCCATCACCATGTCACCGACCCAACTAGGCCCAACGATCAGAATATTCATGTAGTTTCCACAAACGATGCGGGGAGGCTTATGCCTCCCCGCATCGACAATGATTGTAGATCGCGCTTTTTGTGGGAGCTGGCTTGCCTGCGATGGCATCGCTTCGGTATGGCTGAAATACCGAGGCGCCTGCATCGCGGGCAAGCCCGGCTCCCACATAAAGCCGATTTCCACATTAAATTGGAGCCACTTAATTAATCAGCTTAACCCCAGTTCATTCCAGATGCGCTTCACCTGGCGCCGCTCGTCGGCGAACTGATCCCCGGCTACCGTGCCGGCCTCGTTTTGCAAGGCCTGGCGGTGCGCGGCGGAACGGTAGGCCTTATACACCTCACGCAGCAGATGGGCATCGGCGGCGGGCATCAGCCCGACCTGCTCCAAGCCTTCCAGAATGCGGATATTGTCGGTATAGCGCAGCAACGATGGATGTTGCGCAGACCACGCCAAAGCCGCGTATTGCACCATAAATTCAATATCGACGATACCTCCGGCGTCTTGCTTGAGGTCGAACACGGTCGTCGGCTCGAAGGCATTCGCACCCGTGCCGGCAGCCGTCGCCTTGGTGCCCAGGTTGTCGCGCATCTTGGCGCGCATCTCGCTGACCTCCTGGCGCAGCTTCGCCAAGTCACGTTCACGCCCCAGTACTTTAGCCCGGACGTGTTCAAACGCGTGGCCCACATCCTGGCTGCCCACCAACACCCGCGCGCGGATCAGGGCTTGATGTTCCCAGGTCCAGGCTTCATTTTCCTGATAGCGCTCAAACGCCCCAAGCGAGCTGACCAACAACCCGGAGGCACCGGAAGGTCGCAGGCGCATATCCACTTCATACAACTGCCCGGAGTTGGTCTGGGTGGTGAGCAAGTGAATGATGCGCTGGCCCAGGCGCGTGAAGAACTGCGCGCCATCGATGGGTTTGGCGCCGTCGGTCTCGGCCTGCGGGTCGCCGTCGTGGATGAACACCAGGTCAAGGTCGGAACCGTGTCCCAGTTCGATGCCGCCGACCTTGCCATAACCCACAATGATGAACCCTGGGTCGCACAGGCTGCCGTCCACGCGCTGCGGCGAGCCGTGACGAGCGACGGTCTGGCGCCAGGCCAGGGCCAGCACTTGTTCAAGGATGGCTTCGGCGAGCCAGGTCAAATAGTCGCTGACTTTCATCAAGGGCAGGCTGCCGGCGATTTCCGAGGCAGCTACACGCAGGCGGTGGGCCAGCTTAAAGTGACGCAAGGCCTCCATCTGTTGCTCAAGGTCATCTTCGGGGATGCGTGTGAGGCGCTCACGCAGCTCAGCGGCGAGCTCCGGCGCCAAAGGCGGCTTGAACAGGCGGCCTTCGTTGAGCAACTCGTCGAGCAGCAGTGGGAAACGCGTGATTTGCTCGGCAATCCACGGGCTGGCAGCGCATAGCGTCAACAAGCGGCGCAGGGCGTCTGGGTTTTCGGTCAGCAGCACCAGGTAAGCAGAGCGTCGCGCCACGGCCTCCACCAACGGCAGCACGCGTTCGAGCACCAGATCCGGGTTGGCGTGCTCGACGGCCTGGGCCAGCAGGCGCGGGATAAAGGCGTCGAGCCGCTCGCGGCCAAGGCGCTGCATGGCGCGCAACTGCGGGCTGCCACGCAGGCCAGCCAGGGCTTTTAGGGCTTTGGGCGCGTCGGTAAAACCACCCTCGGCCAGTTGTCGACAGGCGGCGTCTTCGTCCTGGGACTCCTCCCACAATGGCAACCACTCCCCGCCCACCACCAGCTCGCTTTCTTCACCTTCTTCTTCGTCAGGATCAGCAATCACCTGGCGGAAGTGCCAGTCCACCCGGCCACGCCAATACATCAGGCGCTCATGGAACGCGGCCCAGTCGGCAAAGCCCAGCATAAAGGCGATGCGCGCCTGGTCTTCCGGGCTGTCCGGCAACATTTGCGTCTGACGGTCGGCAATCGCCTGAATCGCATGCTCGGTATAACGCAGGAATTCATAGCCATTGCGCAGTTCGGCGATCACCGCAGGCGGCAAGTAGCCCTGGCCTTCAAGCGTGCCGAGCACCATGAGCAACGGCCGCTGTTGCAGGCTCAGGTCGCGGCCACCGTGGATCAACTGGAACGCCTGGGCGATAAACTCCACTTCGCGGATGCCGCCCGAGCCCAGCTTGATATTCTCGGCCATGCCCTTGCGCCGCACTTCCTGCTGGATCAGCTGCTTCATGGTGCGCAGCGCTTCAATCGCGGAAAAATCCAGGTAACGCCGGTAAACGAACGGGCGCAGCATATCCAGCAGTTGCGCACCGGCCACCTGGTCGCCGGCCACCACACGCGCCTTGATCATCGCGTAGCGTTCCCAGTCGCGGCCTTGATCCTGGTAGTACTGTTCCAGCGCATTGAAGCTGAGCACCAGCGCACCGGCTGAGCCATAGGGCCGCAGGCGCATGTCGACACGGAAGACAAAACCATCGACCGTCATCGGGTCGAGCGCCTTGATCAGTTTTTGACCAAGGCGAATGAAAAACTCCTGGTTGTCCAGCGCGCGCTTCACGCCCACCGTTTCGCCGCCTTCGGGGTAGGCGAAGATCAGGTCGATGTCCGACGACAGGTTCAACTCCACCGCGCCGAGCTTGCCCATGCCGAGGATGACCATGTGCTGGGCTTCGCCGCTGCGCCGGCCGGTGGGCGTGCCGAACTGCACGCAGTGGCGCTGGTACAGCCATTGGTAAGCCTGGTCGATGCTGGCGTCGGCCATGTCGGAGAGGTCGCGACAGGTTTGCACCAGGTCCGCCTGTCGGGTCAGGTCGCGCCAGATAATGCGCACTTGCTGGCGCGTGCGCTGGCGGCGCAGCACCCGGCCCAGCTCATCTTCTGTTTCGGCCTGTTGCACGGCACCGGCGATCTGGCTGCACAGCTCACCGGGCGCAAAGCCGCGGTCCAGCTCGCCCCAGGCCACCAGCTCAAGCAACATCAAAGGGTCACGAAGGCTCTGTTCAATAACGAAATCACTGGCGGCGCACACGCGGGCAAAGTCGGCCCACCGTTGCGGCGTCCACGCAGAAAGTCCATGATCGGCGTCCAGCGCGGCCACTGCGTCACGAAATGACTGCTCGGCCCGCTGGGCAAAAGGCAAGAGAATGGCCGGCAGTTCGGCCAGCGTTGGAAGGCTCATGGTCTATCCTTGATCGGCGCGCAAAAGGTGTGTTGTTGTGAAGGCAAGAACCACGCTTGGTGAAGGACTGTCGAACAAAGGTTAGAAATAGCTGAAATTAATTTCATCTTGGCAGCCAACATCAAACTTTCACCTTTTCTTGTTCGCAAATGATCAACAATAACGATTATGCTCACCAGCCAGACCGAGCCATACGCTCAGTCTTGTGTAGTTTTACTACTCGTATATACATTCGAAAGGCTGAAATGGCCGACGATTTGTAGTAAAACTACAGGACGCCGAAGCAACCTTCGGCCATCCAAGAATTTATGTCGTCTGCCCACAAGGCCAGTCGCAAACTTCAGGCAACCGATTCTGGTAGCCTTTCCGCCCTGGAGCAAGCCATGCAAGACCTCGATCCCGTCGAAACCCAGGAATGGCTGGACGCCCTGGAATCGGTTCTCGACAAAGAAGGCGAAGACCGTGCTCACTATTTGATGACCCGTATGGGCGAACTCGCGACCCGCAGCGGCTCGCAATTGCCTTACGCCATCACCACGCCATACCGCAACACCATCCCCGTTACCCACGAAGCACGCATGCCTGGCGACCTGTTCATGGAACGCCGCATTCGCTCGCTGGTACGTTGGAACGCCATGGCGATGGTAATGCGCACGAACTTGAAAGATTCTGACCTGGGCGGTCACATCTCCAGCTTCGCCTCCAGCGCAACCCTGTATGACATCGGCTTCAACTACTTCTTCCAGGCCCCGACCGACGAACACGGCGGCGACCTGATCTACTTCCAGGGCCACACCTCGCCAGGCGTATACGCCCGTGCGTTCATGGAAGGCCGCATCACCGAAGAACATATGAACAACTTCCGCCAGGAAGTGGACGGTAACGGCCTGTCGTCGTACCCGCACCCTTGGCTGATGCCTGATTTCTGGCAGTTCCCGACGGTATCCATGGGCCTTGGCCCGATCCAGGCGATCTACCAGGCACGCTTCATGAAGTACCTGGAAGCGCGTGGCTTCATCCCTGAAGGCAAGCAGAAAGTCTGGTGCTTCCTGGGCGACGGCGAGTGTGACGAGCCGGAATCCCTGGGCGCCATCTCCCTGGCCGGCCGCGAGAAGCTCGACAACCTGATCTTCGTCATCAACTGCAACCTGCAGCGCCTCGACGGCCCGGTTCGCGGCAACGGCAAGATCATCCAGGAACTCGAAGGCGTGTTCCGCGGTGCTCAGTGGAACGTGACCAAAGTTATCTGGGGCCGTTTCTGGGACCCACTGCTGGCCAAAGACGTCGACGGTATCCTGCAACGTCGCATGGACGAAGTCATCGACGGCGAGTACCAGAACTACAAAGCCAAAGACGGCGCGTTCGTACGTGAACACTTCTTCAACTCGCCAGAACTCAAGGCGATGGTTGCAGACCTGTCCGACGACGAGATCTGGAAACTCAACCGTGGCGGCCACGACCCGTACAAGGTCTACGCGGCGTACCACGAAGCGGTCAACCACAAAGAACAACCAACTGTCATCCTGGCCAAGACCATCAAAGGTTATGGCACCGGTGCCGGCGAAGCGAAGAACACCGCGCACAACACCAAGAAAGTTGATGTTGAAAGCCTGAAGCTGTTCCGCGATCGCTTCGACATCCCGGTCAAGGATGAAGAGCTGGAAAACCTGCCGTTCTTCAAGCCGGAGCCAAACAGCGCCGAAGCCCGCTACCTCAGCGAGCGTCGTACTGCACTGGGCGGTTTCGTGCCACAGCGCCGCGCCAAGTCTTTCGACATCCCGACTCCGCCACTCGATACCCTCAAGGCTATCCTGGACGGCTCGGGCGACCGTGAAATCTCCACCACCATGGCTTTCGTGCGCATCCTGGCGCAACTGGTCAAGGACAAGGAAATCGGTTCGCGTATCGTCCCGATCATCCCGGACGAAGCCCGTACCTTCGGTATGGAAGGCATGTTCCGTCAGTTGGGCATCTACTCCTCCGTCGGTCAGCTCTACGAGCCAGTCGATAAAGACCAGGTGATGTTCTACAAGGAAGACAAGAAGGGCCAGATCCTCGAAGAAGGCATCAACGAAGCGGGCGCCATGAGCTCCTTCATCGCTGCCGGTACTTCGTACTCCAGCCACAACCAGCCGATGCTGCCGTTCTACATCTTCTACTCGATGTTCGGCTTCCAGCGTATCGGCGACCTGGCGTGGGCAGCAGGCGACAGCCGTACCCGTGGCTTCCTGATCGGCGGTACTGCCGGCCGGACCACGCTGAACGGCGAAGGCCTGCAACACGAAGACGGTCACAGCCACATCCTGGCTGCCACCATCCCGAACTGCCGCACCTTTGATCCAACCTACGGCTATGAGCTGGCGGTGATCATCCAGGACGGCATGAAGAAGATGACCGAACAGCAGCAGGACGTTTTCTACTACATCACCGTGATGAACGAGTCCTACCAGCAACCTGCCATGCCGGCCGGTGTTGAGGAAGGAATCATCAAGGGCATGTACCTGCTCGAAGAAGACACCAAAGAAGCAGCGCACCACGTGCAGCTGATGGGCTCCGGCACCATCCTGCGTGAAGTGCGTGAAGCGGCGAAGATCCTGCGTGAAGAGTTCAACGTCGGCGCTGACGTGTGGAGCGTTACCAGCTTCAACGAACTGCGTCGCGACGGCCTGGCAGTCGAGCGCAACAATCGCCTGCACCCAGGTCAGAAGCCTGCGCTGAGCTACGTCGAAGAGTGCCTGGCCGGCCGTAAAGGTCCAGTCATTGCCTCTACCGACTACATGAAGCTGTTTGCTGAACAGATTCGCCAGTGGGTCCCGTCCAAGGAATTCAAAGTCCTGGGCACCGACGGTTTCGGCCGCAGTGACAGCCGCAAAAAGCTGCGTCACTTCTTCGAAGTTGACCGTCACTTCGTGGTGTTGGCAGCCCTGGAAGCCTTGGCTGACCGTGGTGAGATCGAACCTAAGGTGGTGGCTGACGCTATCGTCAAGTTCGGGATCAACCCGGAAAAACGCAACCCACTGGACTGCTGAGGAGATTTTTTGTGAGCGAACTCATTCGCGTACCTGACATCGGCAGCGGTGAAGGTGAAGTAATCGAGCTGTTTGTGAAGGTCGGCGACACCGTCGAAGCCGACCAGAGCATCCTGACCCTGGAGTCGGACAAGGCGAGCATGGAAATCCCTGCTCCCAAGGCCGGCGTGGTCAAGAGCCTGAAAGTGAAGCTGGGCGACCGCCTGAAAGAAGGCGACGAACTGCTGGAACTGGAAATCGAAGGTGCCGCTGATGCGGCCCCTGCGCCAGCCCCGGCTGCCGCTGCTGCACCCGCACCCGCTGCTGAAAAACCTGCTGCTGCCGAGGCTGCTCCAGCTCCGGCTGCCGCACCTGCCGCCGCCACTGTTCAGGACATTCATGTTCCGGACATCGGCTCGTCGGGCAAGGCCAAGATCATCGAGCTGCTGGTCAAGGTCGGCGACACCGTCGAAGCCGACCAGTCGCTGATCACCCTGGAGTCCGACAAGGCCTCCATGGAAATCCCTTCGCCGGCTGCCGGCGTGGTGGAAAGCATTGCGGTCAAGCTGGAAGACGAAGTCGGCACTGGTGACTTCATCCTCAAGCTCAAAGTACAAGGCGCTGCACCTGCTGCTGCGCCAGCACCGGCTGCTGCTCCGGCTGCCAAGGCTGAAGCTGCTCCGGCGGCTGCTGCGGCTGCTGCACCCGCCGCACCGGCTGCAAAAGCCGAGGCCGCACCGGCTCCGGCGGCTGCCGCACCTGCGCCAAGCGGTGCCAAGGTTCACGCCGGCCCTGCCGTGCGTCAGCTGGCCCGTGAGTTCGGTGTTGAGCTCAACGCTGTGTCGGCCACCGGCCCACACGGTCGTGTGCTCAAAGAAGACGTGCAGGTATACGTCAAAGCCATGATGCAGAAGGCCAAGGAAGCTCCGGCTGCCGGCGCTGCGACTGGCGGCTCGGGCATTCCACCGATCCCGGTCGTGGACTTCAGCCGCTTCGGCGAGACCGAAGAAGTGCCGATGACCCGCCTGATGCAAATCGGCGCGTCGAGCCTGCACCGCAGCTGGCTGAACATCCCGCACGTGACTCAGTTCGACCAGGCCGATATCACCGACCTGGAAGCTTTCCGCGTTGCGCAGAAAGCCGTGGCCGAAAAAGCCGGCGTGAAACTGACCGTGTTGCCACTGCTGCTCAAGGCGTGCGCACACCTGCTCAAGGAGTTGCCGGACTTCAACAGTTCGCTGGCACCAAGCGGCAAGGCGATCATCCGCAAGAAGTATGTGAACGTAGGTTTCGCGGTGGATACCCCGGACGGCCTGCTGGTTCCTGTGATCAAGAACGTTGATCAGAAGAGCCTGCTGCAACTCGCCGCTGAAGCTGCTGCACTGGCTGCCAAAGCCCGTGACAAGAAGCTCACCGCCGACGACATGCAAGGCGCTTGCTTCACCATCTCCAGCCTCGGTCACATTGGCGGCACTGGCTTCACGCCAATCGTCAACGCGCCGGAAGTGGCGATCCTGGGTGTGTCCAAGGCCACTATCCAGCCTGTGTGGGACGGTAAAGCGTTCCAGCCGAAGCTGATGCTGCCGCTGTCGTTGTCCTACGATCACCGTGTGATCAACGGCGCTGCTGCTGCCCGCTTCACGCAGCGTCTGAGCCAACTGCTCAACGACATCCGCACTATCTTGCTGTAAGCCTCAACAGGCCTTCCCTTCACAGGGAAGGCTTGGCAGCACCGATTTCCGAGCGCCACGCTCGTACCTCAACCCCGCCACTTGGCGGGGCTTTTTTTTTGTGGCAAGGGAGCTGCTCCCGCTCGGCTGCGTAGCAGTCGCAGGCATTTTTGGGGGAGCTTCGCACCCCAGCGCAAGCAAGCTTGCTCGCCACACATGCCAGCCCTGTATCTACATCAGTGAGCCTTCCATCACCCCGATTGCAGAAATCCCCTTCGCGGCCGATAACACACATATAGCACTTAGCCTTCATCCTCTCTTGTCAGTGCGTGCTGCATGATGCAACCTTGCCGCAGGTGACAGTAAAGAGGGCGTGAGCCCGGCGCCGTGCGCATCTTCCCAAGCGAGTTTCCCCCATGAAAAGCCAACCCGATGTCGCCCGTATGGCGGCCGAGGTAGTGACGCAATTACCGGTGCCTTCGCGCCTCGGTATGCTGCGTTTCGAGCGGCTTAATGAGGCAAGCTGGGCGCTGCTGTACCTGGACCCTAATTGCGAGCGTCAATTCGGCCTGCCGGCGGTGGAACTGTGTGCCTTGATCGGCACCCCTTACGCCAGCCTGATGGAACCCCAGGCGCGCTATCAACTGCACGACACCATCCAGCAGCAACTGGCCAATAGCCCGCATTACCTGGTGCGCTACACCCTGCACACCAACGATGGGCCTCTGAGCCTGCTGGAAATGGGCGAGGCGTATAAACAACACAATCGCCACTTGTTGCGCGGCTACCTGATGGTGGTCGACGGCCTGTTCAGCGAAATCCCCGCCGCCGCGCCGACCGCCGACCTGGAAAACCAGAACAGCCGCCTGCAGATCGCCCTGGAACTCAACCAGCGTGCCCAGCAGGAACAGCTGCAACACCTTGAACGGGTACGCGCCCAACAGGAGCTGATCCTGCTGCTGGCGCGCCAGCGCTACACCACGCCGAATTCGCTGCAAGAAGCCGCCGAGTTGATCACCCGCAGTGCCTGCGATATCTACCAGATCGACTGCGCCAGCATCTGGAACCTCGAAGGCCAGCGCCTGGTGCCGATCTCGGCCTACCACCGCGACGACCAGCAGCACCGCTTGCCCGAAGCGATTGACGCCAGCGGCTTCCCGGATTACCTGGAAGCCCTGCATTCTAGCCGCGCCATCGACGCCACCCACGCGATGCGCGACCCGCGCACTCGGGAAATGGCCGAGAGCCTGCGCGCCAAGGACGTCCACGCCATGCTCGACGCCAGCATCCGCGTAGATGGCCAGGTAGTCGGTGTGTTGTGCCTGGAACAAAGTGGCAGCTCGCGTGCCTGGCAGTCGGATGAGATTGCCTTTGCCGGTGAGCTGGCGGACCAGTTCGCGCAAGTGATCAACAACCACAACCGCCGCACCGCCACCAGCGCCCTGCACCTGTTCCAACGCGCAGTTGAGCAAAGCGCCAACGCCTTTCTGCTGGTCAATTGCGACGGCGTGGTGGAGTACGTCAACCCAAGCTTTACCGCCATCACCCAGTACAGCGCCGAAGAAGTCCACGGCCATCGCCTGGCGCAGCTGCCGGCCCTGGAAAACCTCAGCGAACTGCTGTTCGACGCGCCGTCGAGCCTGGCCAAGAGCAACAGCTGGCAAGGCGAGTTCAAGAGCCGGCGCAAAAACCTGGAACCCTATTGGGGCCAGCTGTCGATCTCCAAGGTGTATGGCGACAACCGTGAGTTGACCCACTACATCGGCATCTACGAAGACATCACCCAGACCAAGCTCGCGCAACAGCGTATCGAGCGCCTGGCCTACACTGACAACCTGACCAACCTGGGCAACCGCCCGGCGTTTATCCGCAACCTTGATGAACGCTTCGCTCGCGACAGCGACAGCCCTATCAGCCTGCTGCTGGTGGACATCGACAACTTCAAGCGCATCAACGACAGCCTCGGCCACCAGACCGGTGACAAACTGCTGATCAGCCTGGCCCGGCGCCTGCGCAACAGCCTGAGTGCTGGCGGCAGCCTGGCGCGTTTTGCCAGTAACGAATTTGCGGTGTTGCTGGACGACACCGACCTTGAGACCGGCCAACAGGTGGCCAGCCAGTTGCTGACCACCCTCGATAAGCCGATGTTTGTCGACAACCAGTTGATCAGCGTCACCGGCTCCGTGGGCCTGGCCTGCGCGCCGCTGCACGGCCGCGACCCGCAGACGCTGATGCGTAACGCCGGCTTGGCGCTGCACAAGGCCAAGGCCAACGGCAAACATCAGGTGCAGGTCTTCACCGAGGCGTTGAATGCCGAAGCCAGTTACAAGCTGTTCGTGGAAAACAACCTGCGCCGCGCCCTGACTCAAAACGAGCTGGACGTGTTCTACCAGCCCAAGCTGTGCCTGCGCAGCGGCCGCTTGCTGGGCATGGAAGCACTGCTGCGCTGGAACCACCCGGAAAAGGGCATGATCCGCCCTGACCAGTTCATCAGCGTGGCTGAAGAAACCGGGCTGATCATCCCCATCGGCAAATGGATCGCGCGCCAGGCTTGCCGCATGAGCAAGCAGCTGAGCGCAGGCGGCATGGGTAATTTGCAGGTGGCGATCAACCTGTCGCCCAAGCAGTTCTCCGACCCGGACCTGGTGGCGTCGATCGCCACCATCCTCAAGGAAGAACAACTGCCGGCCAACCTGCTGGAGCTGGAGCTGACCGAAGGCCTGCTGCTGGAAGCTACCGAAGACACGCGCCTGCAACTGGACCAGTTGAAGAGCTTTGGCCTGACCCTGGCCATGGACGACTTCGGCACCGGTTACTCGTCGCTGAGCTACCTGAAAAAATTCCCAATCGACATCATCAAAATCGATCGCAGCTTTATCCACGAAATCCCGGACAACCAGGACGACATGGAAATCACCTCGGCGGTCATCGCCATGGCCCACAACCTCAAGCTCAAGGTGGTGGCCGAGGGCATCGAGACGGCCGAACAGTTGGCGTTCCTGCGCCGCCATCGCTGCGATGTGGGCCAGGGCTACCTGTTCGACCGGCCGATCCCCGGCGCAGAGCTGTTGGAAAAGCTTAAACGCTATCCGCGCGGGCCAATCGCCTGACAGCGCTGTAACACTCGGGCACACTGGCGGTCTGTCTTATTACATAACTCAATCTGACTGAGAGGACTGATCATGGCCTTGCGCTCGGAAATTCTGGTGAACAAAAACGTGCTGCCGACTCAAGAACAAGCTTTGCCTGGCCGTGAAACGCCGATGAACCTGCCGGAGACTCACTTCGTCAACGGCAACCCGCTGCTCGGCCCCTTTGTCGACAACGTAGAGTTCGCGATCTTCGGCCTCGGTTGCTTCTGGGGTGCCGAACGGCGGTTCTGGCAGCGCGAAGGCATCGTCAGCACCGTGGTCGGTTACGCCGGCGGCTACACGCCGAACCCGACCTACGAAGAAGTCTGCTCGGGCCTCACCGGCCACAGCGAAGTGGTACTGGTCGTGTTTGACCAGGACAAGATCAGCTATGAAGAACTGCTGAAAATGTTCTGGGAATTGCACAACCCGACCCAGGGCATGCGCCAGGGCAACGACATCGGCACCCAATACCGCTCGGTGATCTACGCGGTGAAACCTGAGCATCTGGAAGCGGCCAAGGCCAGCGCCGATGCCTATCAGGCTGAATTGACCAAGGCGGGCCTGGGTGTGATCACCACGGAAATCGAAGAAGCTCCGACGGTGTATTTCGCCGAGGCGTACCACCAGCAGTACCTGGCGAAGAACCCGCAAGGCTATTGCGGGATCGGCGGTACCGGCGTGACCTGCCCGATCTGACGCCAAAAGCATCGCGGGCAAGCCCGCTCCCACCTTGGAATGCATTCCAAATGTGGGAGCGGGCTTGCCCGCGATAGCATTCTTACGGGAGACTCATTACTCAGCGATGAGCCAATCCATCTGCCACCCACCCTGGGTCTGGCCAAGTTTCTTGGACAGCCACGGCAGCAGCTCACGCAACTCCTCCTCCAGACCCCACGGCGGGTTGGCAATCGCCAGGCCCGAGCCGGTCAGGGTGTTGGGCGTATCCAGCGGATGCACCAGCAATTCCACACGCAGCAACTTCGGCGCGCCGGTGCCGGCCAGGTCCTGGTAGAAACGCCGCAGCATGCGCTGGTCTTTCACCGGGTACCAGATCGCCGCGACTGTCTGGCGCATGCGGCTGACCGCTTCCTTGAGGGACGCCGCGCAGCGCTGCATTTCATCGAGTTGTTCAAACGGCGGATCGATCAGCATCAACGCGCGTTTTTCCGGCACCGGCAGCAAGGCACGTGGCACATGCCAGCCTTCGCCCAAGTGCACTTTGACCCGGCGATCGCCCTTCATGTTGTCCTTGAGCAGTACGCCGTCTTCCGGGTGCTTCTCATTGAGCAATACACGGTCCTGCGGCCGCGTGAGGCGGCGCGCCAGCTCCGGCGAACCTGGGTAGTAGCGCAACTGGCCGTCCGGGTTCATCTCGTGCAGCACACGCATGTAGTCGGCGGTGAGTGGCGGCAGGTCGCTCTCGCCCCACAGGCGCGCAATGCCTTCCAGGTATTCGCCGGTGCGGTTGGCCTGGTCGCCCTGCAAGTCGTACAGGCCAATCCCGGCGTGGGTGTCGAGGTAGGCGAACGGCTGTTCCTTGCGCGACATCAGGGCGATGAGGCGGGTCAAGGTCAGGTGTTTGAAGACATCGGCGTGGTTGCCGGCGTGAAAGGCGTGACGATAATTCATGGTTGCTCCTGCGCAGGGGGCGAAGTTTACCTTCTACGGAAGCAAAGGTGCAGGGCTGCGTGTCGGGCGGCGCTTATGTCGCAAAGGCAGGCGCACCACCGAAAACAGTCTATGGCTGCTGTGGGAGCTGGCTTGCCTGCGATGGCATCGCCGCGGTATTACCCGTACACCGCGGTGATGCTATCGCAGGCAAGCCAGCTCCCACATTGCCTTGGGGGCAATTCTGGAATCCAAGGAGGTCAACCCGCATCATGAAAGACGCCACCATTGCATTGCACCACGGCTTCAAGTCGGACCCGACCACCAAGGCCGTCGCCGTGCCGATCTACCAGAACGTCGCCTTCGAGTTCGATAACGCCCAGCACGGCGCCGACCTGTTCAACCTGGACGTGCCCGGCAACATCTACACGCGCATCATGAACCCCACCAACGATGTACTGGAGCAGCGCATTGCTGCCCTTGAGGGCGGTATCGCCGCCCTGGCCGTGTCGGCCGGTAGCGCGGCGATTCACTATGCGATCCAGACCCTGACCCGAGCGGGCGACAATATCGTCACCACGCCGCAGCTTTACGGCGGCACCTACACCCTCTTCGCCCACCTATTGCCAAGCTTTGGCGTCGACGTGCGCTTCGCCCGCGACGACTCTGCCCAAGCCATCGCGGAGTTGATCGACGACAACACCAAGCTGGTCTACTGCGAAAGCATCGGCAACCCGGCGGGCAATATTATCGACATTCAAGCCCTGGCCGATGTCGCCCATGCGCGCGGCGTACCGCTGATGGTGGATAACACCGTGGCTACGCCGATCCTGTGCAAGCCGATTCAGTTCGGCGCCGACATCGTGGTGCATTCGGTCACCAAGTACGTGGGTGGCCATGGCAACTCCCTGGGCGGCGTGATCGTCGACAGCGGCACCTTCCCCTGGACCCAATACCCAGAAAAATTCCCCGGCCTCAACCAACCGGAGCCGGCCTATCACGGCGTGGTCTACACGGAAAAGTTCGGCCCGGCCGCCTTTATCGCCCGCGCCCGCACCGTGCCGTTGCGCAACACCGGTGCGGCGCTGGCGCCGATGAATGCATTCCTGTTGCTGCAAGGTCTGGAAACCCTGGCCTTACGCATGGAGCGCCATACCGACAACGCGCTGAAGGTTGCGCAATACCTGCAGGGCCACGCCGAGGTGGAATGGGTCAGCTACGCCGGGCTGCCGGACCACCCGCACCACGCACTGGCGCAGAAATACATGCAGGGCAAACCCTCGGCGATCCTCTCATTCGGCTTGAAGGGCGGCTATGACGCGGGCGTGCGCTTCTACGATGCCCTGCAAATCTTCAAGCGATTGGTAAATATTGGCGATGCCAAATCCCTGGCCTGTCACCCCGCGTCCACCACTCACCGGCAAATGAACGAGCAGGAACAGGCAAAGGCCGGCGTGAAGCCGGAGATGATTCGCCTGTCGGTCGGCATCGAGGCGATTGAAGACCTGATCGAGGACTTGCAGCAGGCCCTGGCTTCAACTCAACTCTGAAGCCAGATAATCCGCCAGCGCTTGAGGGCTGACGCCTGGACTGCGCGAAAAGTAGGCGACCTTGTGCCGCAAGGTCGCAGGCCTGAACGCGGTGTAGAGGTCCGGGCGCTGTTCTTCGAGCCATTGCAGCAGGTTACCGATAAGCACCTGCGGCGATCGCTCTGCCAAGTGCGCAAGCAGCGACGCTGGCACTTGCCACCATGGGCTGGCCTTGGCAGCAGTTGCCGGGCCGGTGTTAACGGCCAGCGGCTGGCCGTTGATCAGGTAGCGCTGAAACACCGGCAACACGCGTCCGGCCTCATCACCCAGCTTCTGCACAATGGGCAGCCATTGAGCGCCATCCCAAAAGCGTAAAAACACCGCTTGCTCATCCGGCAACAGTACTTTGGTCAAGCCTCGCAGGTGCGCAACCACCGTCTCCAGCGGGCTGGACGAGACCGCGAGCCAACCCCAGTCCGTTGCCTCGGCGCTGGCGACCCAATCCAGGAAGGCACTGCCCGGCTCAACAATGCCCACATAAGGCATGACGTCGACCCAATCGGCGTAAACCGTACCGGCCCATATCGAATGCGGCAACTTCCCCGGTGCAAGGGTTTGCCATGCATTAAGGGGCTTGGCTTCGCTGGCGCTGCCCAGCACTGTGTAGAGGCGCTCTTCGGGCTGTAGCGGCCACTGTGCAAGCCAGGCGCTGGGAACCATGGGCTGAGGCATCGGGGGTAAATTCCTTCTAAGGTTTAGGGTGCCCGGGGAGATCACATTGGCCGTTCTTGCAACGCTCACACTCTTCGCAAAACGGCGCACTGCGCTTAAGGCTCGCAACCTGTACGCGGCTGAGAGGTGCCGGGATAACCGCTGACAACTGCTCGGTAATACCCGGCATCAGTGGCATCGGCACGGCAGCAGGCGCACCGCCAACCTGGATCGGCACACTGCTGAAAATCCCGGCGGCCGACAGCGTGATCGACTGCCCTCCCGCCTGGATCGTCACGCTGGCGCCCGCATCAATGACCACGCTTTGCCCGGCACCGATCTGGATCGTCCGCCCGGCTCGCACCTGCTGCGAGCCACCGACTACCAGATGATCATCCTGCTTGAGCTCCGCGAGGCGATTGCCGTGTGTAATGCGCTGTTCTTCACCCAACAGCTCATGGTGCGACTCGCCACCCACCTTGAGCCGACGCTGGTTATCCACCTGTAGGTGCTGGTCATGCAATACGTGCTGGGTCCAATCGCGCTGGGCGCGCAGGTAAATCTCCTCGGCGCCCTTGCGGTCATCGATGCGCAGTTCGTTGTAACCGCCACCGCCCGGAGTGCTTTGGCTGCGAAACACGCTGCGGGTCTGGTCCGCCGGTAGATCCAGCGGCAGCAGGTTTGCCGCGTTGGGCAGGCAGCCCATCACCAGCGGCATATCCACGTCGCCGTTGACGAAGCCCACCAACACCTCCATGCCGACCCGCGGGATCAGCACCGCACCATAACGGTCATGCGCCCAGCCACTGGCAACCCGCAGCCAGCAACTGGAGTGCTCGTTGCGTTCGCCGTCGCGGTCCCAGGCCATCTGCACTTTGACCCGTCCATATTCGTCGCAATGGATTTCAGTGCCGGCAGGCCCGGTGACCATTGCGTTCTGGTAGCCCGAGATATGCGGTCGAGGCACAATCAGCGGGGTTCGAAACGGCACGTCCCAAGGTGTTACGACAAACTCATTGTGATAGCCGGGGGAGACGCCATCGTCGTAGGTGTCAGGCGCAGACTCCTCAAGGACCTGAGGCTGCTGCCCACAATGATGCAACTGAGTTACCAGCCACAAATTATTCCATTCCTGGCGAGGGTGCTCGGTCATCTTCAGGAACTGCCCTGTGGACAAGGCCGGCTGATCGCTATTACCGCTGGCTTGGCGAAAGTCACTGCGATGACGCTCAAGCAGCCGTTGCGCCAAGTATTTGCCATGGGCTCGATCAGTGAAGTGCCCTGGGTAGTACTGCTCATTCAGCACAGGCTGTTGCCCGCTGGACGCCGCGCTTTCCAAGACCAGGCTGGGCTTTTTGAAGTCGTAATCACGCACGCTCACACCGGTGGTGCGAGTCTCCAACCGCAGGATGAAGCGCTTGATCGCTGGGGTGCCGGCAACCAGTGCCGAACCGGCTGAATACGAGGTGGTTTGAGCAGGCTGGGTAAAGACGCTTTGGTCGTCGCCAAACATCAACAGGTGGCGCTCGGGGCTGTGCTGAAAGTGATAGTGAATGCCCGACTCGACGCACAAACGCTGAATGAACGCCAGATCGGTTTCGCCGAACTGAACACAGTACTCACGCTCGGGGTATTGCCCGCTCAGCTGAAACGCAAAGGCATCAGCCTGGATCCCTTGAGCCTCCAGCACCCGCGCAATGATCTGTGGCACGGTTTTTTTCTGAAATATGCGTTGGTGCGTGCTGTGTTCCAGGTAAGCCAACTGCGGCACCAAGGTGATCTGGTAACGGGTCAGGCGCTTGCCTGAGTCGCCTTGCGCCACCCGGCATACCTGGCCATGAATGCCGTGCCCTTGCGAATCGAACCCCAGGAACGCCTGACGGTGCAGGAAGCTATCGAGGTCCAGGTCGGGTTGTTCGCTCACCAACTCAAGGTCAAAACGAAACGGCAGGCTGATAAATTCATCGCCCGTGAACCCACGAACCTTGAGCTCACTGGGCTGCCCATCGAGGGTCAGGTTAAAGGCACTTTGATTGGCAAGAGCGAACATCCGGTGTCTCTCTGCGAGGGCTGGGCGAAGGATTCTGCACCAGCTTTTCACCCACCAGAGCGCACCACAGGCAAATCAGTAAGCTCCTACATCCTGGGTGCCCGATTCTTCATGTTTCTGGCGTCGAAGGCACACCAAGGCCGTGCTAGCGTTATAGCTCCTCCTCACCGGCTCACGGGTAAAAGCATGACCACCCGCTACGTAAAAATCATCCTGACCCTGGCCCTGGCTGCCTTCGCCACCATGGTCGCGTTCAACAACATCACCGACTACGGCTCCAATTTCGCCTTCGTCCAACATGTGTTGAGCATGGACACCACCTTCCCGAACAACGCCGCCATGTATCGGGCGATCACTACGCCATGGCTGTGGCACGCGGCCTACGCGCTGATCATCCTTGGCGAAGCGCTCACCGCAGTGCTGCTGGCGCGTGGCGCGCTGTCGCTGTGGCGTGCGCGGCACGCGGGCGGCGCCGAATTCAACCGCGCCAAGGCAGGCGCAACGGCAGGCCTGGCCCTTGGCTTTGTGGTGTGGTTCTTTGGTTTTATGGTGGTGGGCGGTGAGTGGTTTCTGATGTGGCAGTCCCATCAGTGGAATGGCCAGGAAGCGGCATTCAAGTTCTACATGGCGATCCTGGGCGTGCTGATTTTTCTAAATCAGCCGGAGGCTGGCTGAACTGACAGCGGGACGCGGAGCGTCCGGGGTGGCATTCCCACGCGGAGCGTGGGAGCGATAAAAAAAGGCCCGCCATCCTTAGGATGCGGGCCTTTTTTCTAACGCAATTGGCGCTTAACGCCCACCGAGTTACTTGTTGAGGTTGTAGTCTTTTTCCGCTGCATCAAAACGCTCGACCATACCCGCCGTCGGTGCGCCCATCTTGCTCACGAAATAGATCGCCAGGCTGGCGAAGATAAAGCCTGGGATAATTTCGTACAGGCCCAGCAGGTTGAAGTGCTTCCACACGATCACGGTGATCGCGCCGACCAGGATACCGGCCAGTGCGCCGTTACGCGTCATGTCTTTCCAGATCACCGAGATCAGCACCACAGGGCCGAACGCAGCGCCGAAGCCGGCCCAGGCGTAGCTCACCAGGCCCAGTACACGGTTGTCCGGGTTGGCGGCCATGGCGATGGCGATCAGGGCGACCAACAGCACCATCGCGCGACCCACCCACACCAACTCAACCTGGGAAGCATTTTTGCGCAGGAAGGTTTTGTAGAAGTCTTCGGTCAGCGCGCTGGAGCACACCAACAGTTGGCAGCTCAGGGTGCTCATCACCGCCGCCAGGATGGCCGACAGCAGCACGCCCGCAATCCATGGGTTGAACAGCAGCTTGGCCAGCTCGATGAACACACGCTCGTGGTTCTCGTTAACCGGGCCGGCCACTTCCGGGTGCGCCGAAAAGTAAGCGATACCGAAGAAGCCCACCGCCACGGTGCCAGCGAGGCACAGGATCATCCAGGTCATGGAGATGCGACGCGCCTTGGCAATCGACTTCACCGAATCCGCCGCCATGAAACGCGCGAGGATGTGCGGCTGGCCGAAGTAACCCAGGCCCCAGCCCATCAGCGAGATGATGCCGATGAAACTGGTGTTTTTGAGCATGTTGAAGTTGTCAGGGTTCTTGGCTTCGATCGCCAGGAACGTGGTGTCGACACCACCGGTGGCCAGCAGCACGATGATCGGCGTGAGGATCAGCGCAAAGATCATCAGCGTAGCTTGTACGGTGTCGGTCCAGCTGACCGCCAGGAAGCCGCCAACAAAGGTGTAGGCAATGGTCGCCGCAGCACCGGCCCACAGCGCCGTCTCGTAGGACATGCCGAAGGTGCTTTCAAACAGACGGGCGCCTGCCACGATGCCGGAAGCGCAGTAGATGGTGAAGAACACCAGGATCACCACCGCAGAAATGATCCGCAGCAGGCCGCTTTTATCTTCGAAACGGCTGGAGAAGTAATCCGGCAGCGTCAGGGCGTCGCCGTTGTGTTCGGTCTGCACCCGCAGGCGACCGGCCACGAACAGCCAGTTGAGGTAGGCACCGACGATCAGGCCGATGGCAATCCAGCTTTCCGACAGGCCGGACATGTAGATCGCGCCCGGCAAGCCCATCAGCAACCAGCCGCTCATGTCCGAGGCACCGGCCGACAAGGCCGTGACCACGCTACCGAGGCTGCGACCGCCGAGGATGTAATCAGAAAGGTTGTTGGTGGAGCGATAGGCCATGAAGCCGATCAGCACCATTGCTGCGATGTAGATCACAAACGTGATCAGGGTTGGATTGCTAACGCTCATAGGAGTGACGCCCTGGCTTTGTTTTTATGTAGCAGCGGTCTGGCAGACGGCCACCCATTGGTAACGGGTAGACGAAACGGCGAGCCGCGCATTTATGACTGACGTTTCCCCAGGAAAGCCGCCAGCCGATGAACCAACCCTTGCGAGTGGTTGCACCTTGGGCGCGAATGCTATTCAACAAAGTAAATAAGGTGCAACCAGTTTCTTGAGAATAAGTTGCACCTCGAAGTGTTTTCGCGGAAATACCGGTTTTTTGCTCCTTTTCGGAGCAAGAACAGCCGATCTCAGAAGCAAATGCACCAAGAGGCAGCGGATTCCGTCGAGGGCCGAAATTTTTCCCGATCACGATCGAAAAATTCCTGAACAATTTGGGTTGCACCCGGTTGCACCTCGGCATGCGCAAAGCTAATCTTGCCGCCAGCAGATGCCACTCGGTAGTGGCACCCATGAGGATAAAAAGATGGCAACGACCACCCTTGGGGTCAAACTCGACGACCCGACCCGCGAACGCCTCAAGGCAGCCGCGACCTCCATTGATCGCACGCCGCACTGGCTGATCAAGCAGGCGATTTTCAATTACCTGGAGAAACTCGAGGGTGGTGCAACCCTGACCGAGCTTAATGGCTCGGGCAGCAAGGACGCTGAAGACGCTGGCGAAGTGCAACCGGACCACGCCCACCAGTGCTTCCTGGAGTTTGCCGAAAGCATCCTGCCGCAATCGGTATTGCGCGCCTCGATCACCGCCGCTTACCGCCGCCCGGAGCCGGAAGTGGTGCCGATGCTGATCGAGCAGGCGCGTCTGCCGCAGCCAATGGCCGAAGCCACCAACAAGCTGGCCGCCTCGATTGCCGAAAAACTGCGCAATCAGAAGAGCGCTGGCGGCCGTGCCGGTATCGTTCAAGGCCTGCTGCAAGAATTCTCCCTGTCGTCCCAGGAAGGCGTAGCGCTGATGTGCCTGGCCGAAGCGCTGCTGCGTATCCCGGACAAGGGCACCCGCGACGCGCTGATCCGCGACAAGATCAGCACCGGCAACTGGCAGCCGCACCTGGGCAACAGCCCGTCGCTGTTCGTTAACGCCGCCACCTGGGGCTTGCTGCTGACCGGCAAACTGGTCGCCACCCATAACGAAGCGGGCCTGACCTCGTCCCTGAGCCGCATCATCGGCAAGAGCGGCGAGCCGATGATCCGCAAGGGCGTCGACATGGCCATGCGCCTGATGGGCGAGCAGTTCGTCACCGGCGAAACCATTGCCGAAGCCCTGGCCAACGCGAGCAAGTTCGAAGCCAAGGGTTTCCGCTATTCCTACGACATGCTCGGTGAAGCCGCGCTGACCGAACACGACGCCCAGAAGTACCTGGCCTCGTACGAACAAGCTATTCACTCCATCGGCAAAGCCTCCCACGGCCGTGGGATTTATGAAGGCCCGGGCATCTCCATCAAGCTCTCGGCACTGCACCCGCGTTACAGCCGTGCGCAGTACGAGCGCGTGATGGACGAGCTGTACCCGCGCCTGCTGTCGCTGACCTTGCTGGCCAAGCACTACGACATCGGCCTGAACATCGACGCCGAAGAAGCCGACCGCCTCGAGCTGTCGCTGGATCTGCTCGAGCGCCTGTGCTTCGAGCCGCAACTGACCGGCTGGAACGGCATCGGTTTCGTCATCCAGGCCTACCAGAAACGTTGCCCGTATGTGATCGACTACGTGATCGACCTGGCACGCCGCAGCCGCCATCGCCTGATGATCCGCCTGGTAAAAGGCGCGTACTGGGACAGCGAAATCAAGCGCGCCCAGGTCGAAGGCCTGGAAGGCTACCCGGTGTACACCCGCAAGGTGTACACCGACGTTTCCTACATCGCCTGCGCACGCAAACTGCTGTCGGTGCCAGAAGCCATCTACCCGCAGTTCGCCACGCACAACGCCCACACGCTGTCGGCCATTTACCATATCGCCGGTCAGAACTATTACCCTGGCCAGTACGAGTTCCAGTGCCTGCACGGCATGGGCGAACCACTGTACGAGCAGGTTGTAGGCAAGGTTTCCGAGGGCAAGCTGAACCGTCCGTGCCGCGTGTACGCACCGGTCGGCACCCACGAAACACTGCTGGCTTATCTGGTACGTCGCCTGCTGGAAAACGGCGCCAACACCTCATTTGTCAACCGCATTGCCGACCACACCATTTCGATTCAGGAGCTGGTGGCCGACCCAGTGGCCAACATCGAGCAGATGGCCACGCTGGAAGGCGGCTTCGGCCTGCCGCACCCGCGTATCCCGCTGCCACGTGACCTGTATGGCAGCGACCGCGCCAACTCGGCCGGTATCGACCTGGCCAACGAACATCGCTTGGCGTCGCTGTCTTGCGCACTGCTGGCCAGTGCGCATAACGATTGGAAAGCCACGCCGATGCTGGGCTGCGCGTCCAGTAATGAAGCCGCTGCACCGGTGCTGAACCCGTCCGACCTGCGTGACGTAGTGGGCCACGTACAGGAAGCCACGGTCCAAGACGTCGACAACGCGATCCAGTGCGCCATCAACGCCGGCCCGATCTGGCAGGCCACCCCGCCTGCCGAACGCGCCGCCATCCTGGAACGCGCTGCCGACTTGATGGAAGGCGAGATTCAGCCGCTGATGGGCCTGTTGGCCCGTGAAGCCGGCAAGACCTTCGCCAACGCCATCGCCGAAGTGCGTGAAGCCGTAGACTTCCTGCGCTACTACGCGGTACAGGCGCGCAACGATTTCACCAACGATGCCCACCGCCCATTGGGCCCAGTGGTATGCATCAGCCCGTGGAACTTCCCGCTGGCAATCTTCAGCGGCCAAGTGGCTGCCGCACTGGCTGCCGGTAACCCGGTACTGGCCAAACCGGCCGAACAAACCCCATTGGTGGCGGCACAAGCCGTGCGTATCTTGCTCGAAGCGGGTATCCCGGAAGGCGTGCTGCAATTGCTGCCAGGCCAGGGCGAAACCGTCGGTGCCCGCCTGGTCGGTGATGATCGCGTCAAAGGCGTGATGTTCACCGGTTCCACCGAGGTGGCGCGCCTGCTGCAACGCAATGTCGCCGGTCGCCTGGATGCCCAGGGCCGCCCGATTCCGCTGATCGCCGAAACCGGTGGCCAGAACGCGATGATCGTCGACTCTTCGGCGCTCACCGAACAAGTGGTGATCGACGTCGTTTCCTCGGCCTTCGACAGCGCCGGCCAGCGTTGCTCGGCCCTGCGCGTACTGTGCCTGCAGGAAGATTCGGCCGATCGTGTGATCGAAATGCTCAAGGGCGCCATGGCTGAATGCCGCCTGGGCAACCCGGAGCGCTTGTCGGTGGATATCGGCCCGGTTATCGACGCCGAAGCCAAGGCTGGCATCGAGAAACACATCCAGGCCATGCGCGACAAAGGCCGCAACGTGTACCAGGTGGCAATCGCCGACGGCGAAGAGATCAAGCGCGGCACCTTCGTGATGCCAACCCTGATCGAGCTGGAAAGCTTCGACGAGCTGCAACGCGAGATCTTCGGCCCAGTACTGCACGTGGTGCGCTACAAGCGCAAAGAGATCGACCAGCTCATCGCGCAGATCAATGCGTCCGGCTACGGTTTGACCCTGGGCGTGCACACTCGCATCGACGAGACCATCGCCAAAGTGATCGACAACGTGCATGCCGGTAACGTTTACGTGAACCGCAACATTGTCGGTGCCGTGGTCGGCGTGCAGCCGTTCGGCGGCGAAGGTTTGTCGGGTACTGGCCCGAAAGCTGGCGGCCCGCTGTACCTGTACCGCCTGCTGTCGACGCGCCCTACGGATGCCATCGAGCAATCCTTCGTACGCGGCGACAAGCTGGCTGCACCGGACGTGCGCCTGCGCGACGCTATGAGCCAACCGCTGACCACCCTGAAAACCTGGGCCGACAGCAACTCGTTCAGCGACCTGAGCGCCCTGTGCAGCCAGTTCGCCGCACAATCGCAAAGCGGTATCACCCGCCAACTGGCCGGCCCGACCGGCGAGCGCAACAGCTACGCCATCCTGCCCCGCGAGCACGTGTTGTGCCTGGCGGAAGTGGAAGGCGACCTGCTGACGCAACTGGCGGCGGTATTGGCTGTCGGCGGTTCGGCGGTATGGCCGGAAACTGACCTGACCAAAGCCTTGTTCCCACGCCTGCCGAGGGAAGTTCAGGCGAAGATCAAGCGTGTGGCTGACTGGACCAAGGACGAGGTGGTGTTCGACGCGGTCGTGCATCACGGCGATTCCGACCAACTGCGTGCGGTGTGCCAGCAAGTGGCGCAGCGCGGTGGCGCGATTGTTGGGGTGCATGGTTTGTCGCAAGGTGAGACGGCGATTGCGCTGGAGCGCCTGGTGATCGAGCGCGCATTGAGCGTTAACACGGCTGCGGCCGGTGGTAATGCGAGCCTGATGACTATCGGTTAACGCATGTGGGAGCTGGCTTGCCTGCGATAGCGGTGGGCCAGTGACTTAGATGTCAGCTGGCACGGCCTCATCGCAGGCAAGCCAGCTCCCACATTGACCGCATCCAACCTTTCGCCCGCGTTCTGCCTCTCCATCACGCAAATCAATCTTGCTATCCAGCCTCTATTCGCGCACTTAGACTCAGGCCATTCCCTTCAAAGGTAAGCCGCCATGTCCGAGACGCTGCTCAGTTCCCGCAATCTGGCTTTCGAGCTGTACGAAGTCCTCGATGCCGAGGGCCTGACCCAGCGCGAGCGGTTTGCCGAGCACAACCGTGAAACCTTCGACGCCGCCATCAGCACGGCGCGCAGCATTGCCGAGAAGTATTTCGCGCCGCACAACCGCAAAAATGACGAAAACGAACCGCGCTATGAAGATGGCCAGGCGATCCTGATCCCGGAAGTCAAACCCGCCGTGGACGCTTTTCTGGAAGCGGGCTTTCTCAACGCTGCGCGCAGTTTCGAAGCCGGTGGCATGCAGTTGCCTACCCTGCTCTCCCAAGCCTGTTTCGCGCACTTTCAGTCGGCTAACGCCGCTTCAACGTCCTACCCATTCCTGACCATGGGCGCCGCCAACCTGATCGAAAGCTTCGGCACCGAGGCGCAAAAACAGCGCTTCCTGCAACCCATGATCGAAGGTCGCTTCTTCGGCACCATGGCGCTTACCGAGCCGCATGCAGGCTCGTCGTTGTCGGATATTCGTACCCGCGCAGAGCCTGCGTCTGACGGTACGTATCGGCTCAAGGGCAACAAGATCTTCATCTCCGGCGGCGACCACCCCCTGTCGGAAAACATCGTGCACATGGTGCTGGCCAAGCTGCCGGATGCGCCGCCTGGGGTGAAGGGCATTTCGTTGTTTATCGTGCCCAAATTCCTGGTCAACGAGGATGGCAGCCTGGGCGCACGCAATGACGTGCTGCTGGCCGGGCTGTTCCACAAGATGGGCTGGCGTGGCACTACGTCCACGGCGCTTAACTTCGGCGATAACGGCAACTGTGTCGGCTATCTGGTGGGCAAACCGCATCAGGGCTTGAGCTGCATGTTTCAGATGATGAACGAGGCGCGCATCGGCGTGGGCATGGGTGCGGTGATGCTGGGTTACGCCGGCTACCTCTATTCCCTGGAATATGCCCGCGAACGCCCGCAAGGTCGCCTGCCTGACAGCAAAGACCCCACCACTGCGCCGGTTTCGATCATCCAGCACGCCGATATCAAGCGCATGCTGCTGACCCAGAAAGCCTATGTGGAAGGCGCCTTCGACCTCGGCCTGTACGCGGCTCGGTTGTTTGACGACACCACCACGCTGGCAACCGAAGCCGAGCGCAAACATGCCCACGAGTTGCTCGACCTGCTCACGCCCATCGTCAAGTCCTGGCCATCGGAGTTCTGCCTCAAGGCCAACGAACTGGCGATCCAGATCCTCGGCGGCCACGGCTACACCCGCGAATACCCGGTGGAGCAGTACTACCGCGACAACCGCCTGAACCCGATCCACGAAGGCACCCACGGCATTCAGTCCCTGGATTTGCTCGGGCGCAAACTTGCGCAAAACGGCGGCGCGGGCTTGAAGCAATTGATCCGCCTGATCGCCGAAACTGGCGCTCGGGCTCAGCAATACCCGTCACTGACGGCGATGCGCGAACCGCTCGAGCAGTTGGTCAACCGCCTGCAAAGCGTGACGATTGGCCTGCTGACGGATCTCGCCCACGGCAAGGTCAACAGCAGCCTGGCGAACTCGGCGCTGTACTTGAAGGTGTTTGGGCACACGGTGATTGGCTGGCGCTGGCTGGAACAAGCGATTCGCGCCGAGGAAGGCTTGGCCAAGGGTAATGCGGCCGATGTGGCCTTTTATAAAGGCAAGCTCCAGGCTGCCCGGTACTTCCTGACCTGGGAAGTACCGAGCTGCCATCATGAACTGGCGATTCTGGAGGCACGCGATGATACGTGCCTGGGCATGCAGGATGCGTGGTTCTAAGGCGTTCCGATCGCCTTGGAAATCACTTCGACCGTGGCGCTGACTTGCTCTTGGTAACGGTCGAGTTCCTGCTGGTGGTGCTTTTGCATGTCGATCTGCTCGGCGCACAGGTTCAACGCGGCCAGTACCAATAATTTGTCACCGATCAGGGTCGGGTACTTTTTCTTGGTGGTGGCCAGGGAAGCCTTGAGCATGGTCACGGCGTGCATCAGGGTTTGATCTTCCCCTTGCGGTGCCTTGATCGAGTAATCCTCTCCGAGAATCGAAACGACCTTTATCCCTTCATTCATGCGCCGACAGGCCCTGCGCTCACACGCTCAACCAGCGCCTGGATACGCGCGGCGGTAGCGCCGTGTTTTTCTTCCTGTTCCATCAGGTTAAGTTGCAGGCTGTCGTTTTCGTCCTTGGCGCGGGCCAGTTCCGCCTTCAGGGATTCATTGCTGCCGAGCAGGTCTTGGTTCTGTTGTACGAGGTCAGTGACAAGCTGTTCAAGCTGGCTGAGGGATGCTTCTAACATTTTGATTTCTCGGGCATTTTCAAAGGGCGGTGACGATAAAGAAAATTCACCTCGGATGCCAGGGTTATCCCCGGCAGGCAGCCCGATTTTTAAGGGCCGGGCCGCACTTTCGAGCCTTAGTGACTGCATTTACCCGATCTGGTTCCTGAATCCGTCCAACCCCTCGTCAGATGCGACAAAAGCGCGCGCCCCCTTAAGACTTTAGTCGCATGGCCGATACGCAATGCACACCTCGTCTCATGGCCGCACGGATCGCGCTTCTCCCCAGGATTCCCGCATGTCTCTTCGTAATATGAATATCGCTCCGAGGGCCTTTCTTGGCTTTGCGTTTATTGGCGCACTGATGTTGTTTCTTGGTGTGTTCGCCCTGAACCAGATGAGCAAGATTCGCGCAGCCACCGAAGACATCACGCTGTCCAGCGTACCGAGCATTCGCGCCCTCGACGAGTTCACCCAGTTGACCCTGCGCCTGCGCGTGTTGTCGTATCGCTTGCTGACCAACCGCGAGCCAGATGTGCAGCAAAAAACCCTGGAAGCCTTTGAGCTGCGCAACCAACAAATCCGCAGCGCCCAGGGCATCTACGAAAAACTCATCGACAGCAGCGAGGAACGCGCCGCCTACGACGAATATGTGCGCTTGCTCGGCCAGTACCATCAGATCGAAGAGCGCATGAAGAGTTTGTCTCGCGCCAACCAGATCGACGACCTGCGCAACTTGCTCAACACCGAATTGCTGAGCAACTCCGAGCAAGTCAACACAGTGCTGACACGCCTGCTGGACATCAACAACAAGATGGCCAACGCCACCAATCAGCAAGCCAAAGACCAATACGACATGGCGTTTGACTTGGTAGTGGGCCTGCTGATCATTGCCACGGCGCTGACCTTGCTGTTCGCCTGGCTGCTGACCCGCAGCATCACCTTGCCAATCGCCCAGGCTCTGGAAGCTGCCGAAGAAGTCGCCGAAGGCAACCTCACCCGCCCGATCAAGGTAGAAGGCAACGACGAAGCCGGCCGCCTGCTGGCCGCCATGGCCAAGATGCAGGACAAGCTGCGCGACACACTGCAACGCATCGCCGGCTCCGCTACCCAGCTCGCCTCGGCCGCCGAAGAGCTGAACGCCGTCACCGACGAAAGCGCGCGTGGCCTGACCCAGCAAAACAACGAAATCGAACAAGCTGCCACCGCCGTCAACGAGATGACCAGCGCCGTCGAAGAGGTGGCACGCAATGCGGTGAGCACTTCCGAAGCCTCGCGCGCCGCCACCACCTCTGCTGGCGACGGCCGTGACCTGGTGCAGGAAACCGTCAGCGCCATTGAGCGCATGAGCGGCGACGTGCAAGCCACGGCCACCTTGATTGGCGACCTGGCCAACGAGTCCCGCGATATCGGCAAAGTGCTCGATGTGATTCGCGGCCTGGCCGACCAGACCAACCTGCTGGCGCTGAACGCCGCGATTGAAGCGGCACGCGCCGGTGAAGCCGGTCGCGGGTTTGCCGTGGTGGCCGATGAAGTGCGCGCGCTGGCCCATCGCACCCAGCAGTCGACCAGCGAAATCGAGCGGATGATCGGCAGCATTCAGACCGGCACCGAGCACGCAGTGGACTCTATGCGCAACAGCACCGAGCGCGCGGAGTCGACGTTGAACATCGCCAAGGGCGCGGGGATGTCGCTGGACACTATCAACACCGCGATTGTGGAAATCAACGAACGCAACCTGGTAATCGCCAGCGCGGCCGAAGAGCAGGCGCAAGTGGCGCGGGAAGTGGACCGTAACCTGGTGAACATTCGTGATTTGTCGGTGCAGTCGGCGACGGGCGCCAGCCAGACCAGTGCCGCGAGCAGTGAACTGTCGCGCTTGGCGGTGGACCTGAATGGGATGGTGGGACGCTTCAGGCTGTAACTGACACCAGCAATCCCTTGTGGGAGCTGGCTTGCCTGCGATAGCCATCTAACAGTCAATAACCCCAGTGACTGATACACCGCTATCGCAGCATGGGTATCTACACAACTTTTGAAGGCAGCCAATTTCTTCTGTGGCGAGCAGGCTTGTCGAATCGTCGCACCGCCTGCGTTGGGCTGCGAAGCAGCCCCAAACCCAGACGCTGAGTTCTTTCAGGAAAATTGCAGTGCCTTTACTGGGGCCGCTTCGCAGCCCAACGCAGGACTAGCCTGCTCGCCACAACAGCCCACCTGCCACAGACTTCGTGTTAACCGGCTGTGTCGATACTTATGGCTATCGCAGGCAAGCCAGCTCCCACATTTGATCAGCGGCGCCCACAAAAGCTTTTTGACAGCACAGCAATTCAACAGGTTAGAATCGCTGGCACGCAGACTGCATGGTCAGTTTGCGCCCTGTCTTCCCAGTTCTGGAGTACTGCCTTTGAATGCGACGACCATCAACAGCCTGTTCTTGATCGGCGCGTTGCTGGTGGGTGCGAGCATTCTGGTGAGTTCTCTTTCCTCGCGCTTAGGCATCCCGATTCTGGTGATCATCCTGGCCGTGGGCATGGTCGCCGGCGTCGATGGCGGCGGCATCATCTTCGATAACTACCCAACCGCGTACCTGGTGGGCAACCTCGCGTTGGCCGTGATCTTGCTCGACGGCGGTTTGCGCACACGGGTGGCGAGTTTTCGCGTGGCACTCTGGCCGGCGTTGTCGCTGGCCACGGTGGGGGTATTGATTACCACCGGCCTCACCGGCATGGCGGCAGCCTGGCTGTTTGACCTCAATATCATCCAAGGTTTGTTGATCGGCGCGATTGTCGGCTCCACGGACGCGGCAGCTGTGTTCTCGCTGCTCGGCGGCAAGGGCCTGAACGAGCGGGTCACCGCCAGCCTGGAAATCGAATCCGGCAGCAACGACCCGATGGCGGTATTCCTCACCGTCACCCTGATCGACATGCTCGCCAGCGGCCAGACTGGCCTACACTGGAGCCTGTTGACTCACCTGATCCGCGAATTCGGCATCGGCGGCATCGTCGGCCTGGGCGGCGGCTGGCTGATGCTGCAAATGGTCAACCGCATCAACCTGGCCACCGGCCTGTACCCGATCCTGGTGATCGCCGGCGGCCTGGTGGTGTTCGCCCTGACCAACGCCCTGCACGGCAGCGGCTTCCTCGCCGTGTACCTGTGCGGCCTGGTGATCGGTAACCGCCCGGTGCGCAGCCGTCATGGCATTTTGCATATGCTCGACGGCATGGCGTGGCTGGCACAGATCGGCATGTTCCTGGTGCTGGGCCTGCTGGTCACTCCCCATGACTTGCTGCCCATCGCCTTGCCGGCGCTAGGCCTGGCCCTGTGGATGATCCTGTTTGCGCGGCCGCTGTCGGTGATGGTCGGCCTGCTGCCGTTCAAGGCCTTCCACGGTCGCGAAAAAGCCTTTATCGCCTGGGTCGGCCTGCGCGGCGCGGTGCCGATCATCCTGGCGGTGTTCCCGTTGATGGCCGGCCTGCCGCACGCGCAGCTGTACTTCAACCTGGCGTTCTTTATCGTGCTGGTGTCGCTGCTGGTGCAGGGCACCAGCCTGCCGTGGGTGGCCAAGCTGCTGAAGGTCACCGTGCCGCCGGACCCGGCGCCCATCTCCCGCGCGGCCCTGGAAGTACATGTCACCAGCGAGTGGGAGCTGTTCGTCTACCGCCTGGGCGCGGAGAAATGGTGCATCGGCGCCGCCCTGCGCGAGCTGAAAATGCCCGAAGGCACACGCATCGCCGCGCTGTTCCGTGGCCAGCAACTGCTCCATCCGTCGGGTAGTACGGTGCTGGAAGTCGACGATTTACTCTGCGTGATCGGCCACGAACACAACTTGCCGGCCCTCGGCAAACTGTTCAGCCAGGCGCCGCAACGCGGCCTCGACCTGCGTTTCTTCGGCGACTTCGTGCTCGAAGGCGACGCCCAGCTGGGCGCGGTCTCGGCCCTGTACGGGCTCAAGCTCGACGGCATCGACCCGGATATGCCGCTCAGCAGCTTCATCACCCAGAAGGTCGGCGGCGCGCCCATCGTCGGCGACCAGGTGGAGTGGAACAACACAATCTGGACCGCCGCGGTCATGGACGGGAACAAGATCGGAAAAGTCGGCGTCAAATTCCCCGAAGGAAGTCGTCCAGGCCCTGGACTCTTCCTCTAAACTGCGAGGCTACGGCGCCACGCCATCAGCCTCTTTAGCTTGCTCGACCGGTATCCATGACCCTACTGCGCACCTTTTTAGCCACTGCCCTGCTGGGCCTGACCCTCTGTGTGGGCAACGTTTACGCCGCCGACCCGCCCAGCACCGATGCCATCCGGCAAAGTCTGGACAAGCTGCCCGACCGCAAGCTGCCCGACGCCGACATGAAGGCGCTGCAGACTATCCTGCAGCAGACCTTGACCTACCTGGGCAACAAGCAGGATTACGAGCAGCGCCTGGCCGACCTCAAGCGCCAGCTGGCAGACGCTCCGCGCCAGACCACCGACAACCAGCGTGAATTGGTGCGGCTCAAGGCCACTAAAGTTATTCCCGTGGCCCAGCGTTACGCCACGCTGCCGGTATCGCAACTTGAGCAATTGCTGGTGCAGCGCACCACCCAACAAGGCGACCTGCAAAAAGAACTGGCCGACGCCAACAGCCTGAGCATCGCTGCCCAGACCCGTCCTGAGCGCGCCCAGACTGAAATCAGCAGCAGCCAGACGCGCATCCAGCAGATCAACTCGATTCTCAAAACCGGCAAAGACAACGGCAAGAGCCTCAGCGGCGACCAACGCAACCAACTGAACGCCGAACTCGCGGCCCTCAATGCCCTGATCCCGCTGCGTCGTCAGGAACTGGCAGGCAACAGCCAACTGCAAGACCTGGGCAACAGCCAGCATGACCTGGCGATGGAAAAAACCTCGCGCCTGGAGCAAGAGATTCAGGACCTGCAAACCCTGATCAACCAGAAACGCCTGGCCCAGTCCCAGCAGACCGTTACCCAACAATCCATCGAAGCACAGAAGGCCGGCGGCAGCAGCCTGCTGGCCACGGAAAGCGCGGCAAACCTGAAGCTCTCCGACTATTTGCTTAAAAGCACTGACCGCCTCAACGACCTGACCCAGAAAAACCTGCAGACCAAGCAACAACTGGACACCGTCACCCAAAGCGACTCGGCTCTGGACGAGCAGATCAACGTGCTCAAAGGCAGCCTGCTGCTGTCCAAAATCCTCTACAAACAGAAGCAGGCGTTGCCGCAACTCACGGTCGACCGCAACCTGGCGGACGACATCGCCAACATTCGCCTGTATCAGTTCGAGGTTAACCAGCAGCGCGAGCTGATCAACCCGCCCAGCACCTATGTGGATAAATTGCTCGCCGACCAGCCGCCGGATGACGTTACACCACAGTTGCGCCGGACGCTGCTGGAGCTGGCGATCACCCGCAGTGACTTACTCGAGCGCCTGAGCCGTGAGCTGAGCGCGCTGCTGAACGAATCCATCACCCTGCAATTGAACCAGAAGCAACTGCTCAGCACCGCCACCAACCTGCGGGCGACGCTGGACGAGCAGATGTTCTGGATCCCCAGCAACAAGCCGCTGGACACTGAGTGGCTGGAAACCGTACCGGCGCACCTGAGCAAACAAGTCACCACCCTGCCTTGGGCTTCCAGCGTCAGTGAACTGTATGACGGCCTGACCCAGCGTCCGTTGCTGTTTTTGCCATTGCTGCTGTTGATTGGCGCACTGCTGTGGCGGCGCAAGGCCTTGTACCAGCGCCTTAACAAGGTTCACCTGGACATCGGCCACTTCAAGCGCGACAGCCAGTGGCACACGCCGCAGGCAATTCTGATCAATATCCTGCTGGCGATGCCCGTATCCCTGGGCCTGGCACTGTGTGGCTACGCGCTGCAAATCGACGCCCGTGGGCAGAACGCCAACCTGGGCGCGGCGCTGCTGCTGATTGCCCAAGCGTGGCTGGTGTTCTACACCGCCTACCGGATTCTCGCGCCGGGCGGCGTGGCCGAACTGCATTTCCGCTGGGAAAAACCCCAGGTCGAATTCCTCCAGGGCTGGATCCGCAAGCTCGGGTTGGTGGTGCTGGCCCTGGTCGCCGTGGTGGCCATCGCCGAACACCAGCCGGCCGCGCTCGCCGACGACGTGCTGGGCATCGGCGTGGTGCTGACCTGCTACGCGCTGATGGCCTGGCTGCTGGGCCGCCTGCTGCTGCACAGCCCGACCCACGAAAAAGCCTCACTGTTCCGTAAAGCCGTGGGCCTGGTGTTTACCGCCCTGCCCGTCGCGCTGTTTATCGCCGTGTGCTTTGGCTACTACTACACCGCGCTCAAACTCAGCGACCGGCTGATCAACACCCTGTACCTGCTGATGTTCTGGCTGGTGATCGAGGCCACTTTTGTACGCGGCCTCGGGGTTGCCGCACGGCGCCTGGCCTATGCCCGCGCCCTGGCCAAACGCCAGGCCGCCAAGGAAGCCGGCGATGGCGAAGCGGTGATCGAAGAACCGACCCTGGACATCGAGCAGGTCAACGAACAGTCCATGCGCCTGATCCGCCTGGCCTTGCTCGGCGGCTTTATCGCGGCGCTGTACTGGGTGTGGAAAGACCTGATCACCGTGTTCTCCTACCTGGACAACGTGACCCTCTACGAATACACCAGCGGCACCGGCGCCAATATCAGCATGGTGCCGATCAGCATCGGCGACTTGCTCGGCGCCTCGATCATCGTCGGCATCACCTTCGCCCTGGCGCGCAACCTGCCCGGCTTGCTCGAAGTACTGGTGCTGTCCAAGCTGGACCTGGCCCAAGGCAGCGCCTATGCCACCACCACCTTGCTGTCCTATGTGATCGCCGGCGTCGGTTTCGTCTCCACCTTGTCCACACTCGGCGTGAGCTGGGACAAGTTGCAATGGCTGGTGGCGGCGCTGTCGGTGGGCTTGGGCTTTGGTATGCAGGAGATCTTCGCCAACTTTATCTCCGGCATCATGATCCTGTTCGAGCGCCCGGTGCGCATCGGCGACACCATCACCATCGGCAACCTGTCGGGCACGGTGAGCAAGATCCGCATCCGCGCCACGACGATCACCGACTTCGACCGCAAGGACATCATTGTCCCGAACAAAACGTTTATCACCGGGCAACTGATCAACTGGTCGCTGACCGACACCATCACCCGCGTGACGCTGAAGCTGGGCGTGGACTACGGCTCCGACCTGGATCTGGTGAAGGAATTGCTGCTCAAGGCCGCGCGCGAAAACCCGCGCGTGCTGAAAGAGCCGGAACCGCATGTGTACTTCCTCAACTTCGGCGAAAGCACCCTCGACCACGAACTGCGCATGCACGTGCGCGACCTCGGTGACCGCAACCCGGTGATCGACGAGGTGAACCGCTTTATCAACCGTGAGTTCAAGAACCACCACATCAACATCTCGTTCCGCCAGATGGAGGTCTACCTCAAGAACCTCCACGGCCAGGAATACAAACTGGTGGAAGTCGACGCACCGACCAAACCCGCCAACGACGGCGGCGTGCAAGAACCGCCGCCGAGCAAACTCGACTAAACGCCCTATCCCCAGCAGAATGCTCGGACATTCTGCTGGAGATGGCCGGTGAAAGCCCTCGACGAACTGACCTTCGACAACCGCTTCGCACGCCTGGGCGACGCGTTCTCAACCCACGTTCTGCCGGAGCCCCTCGACGCGCCGCGCCTGGTGGTGGCGAGCGATGCCGCCATGGCCCTGCTCGACCTCGACCCGGCCGTGGCCGAAACACCGGTATTTGCCGAGCTGTTTGGCGGTCATAAACTGTGGGCCGAAGCGGAACCGCGGGCGATGGTCTATTCCGGGCACCAGTTCGGCGGCTATACCCCACAACTGGGCGATGGCCGCGGGTTGTTGCTGGGTGAGGTGTACAACCAGGCTGGCGAGCATTGGGACCTGCACCTCAAGGGCGCCGGGATGACGCCGTACTCACGCATGGGCGATGGGCGTGCGGTGTTGCGCTCTTCGATTCGTGAGTTTCTCGCTTCCGAAGCCCTGTACGCCTTGGGCATTCCCAGCAGCCGCGCCTTGTGCGTGATCGGCTCCGACACGCCGGTGTGGCGTGAGAAACAGGAGCGTGGCGCCATGGTGCTGCGCCTGGCTCACAGCCATATCCGCTTTGGGCATTTCGAGTATTTCTACTACACCAAAAAGCCCGAGCAACAGGCTGAACTGGCCGAACACGTGCTAAACCTGCATTACCCCGAATGCCGCGAGCAGCCTGAACCGTACCTGGCAATGTTCCGCGAGATCGTCGAGCGCAATGCCGAAATGATCGCCAAATGGCAGGCCTATGGCTTCTGCCACGGGGTGATGAACACCGACAACATGTCGATCCTCGGCATCACCTTCGACTTCGGGCCGTTTGCGTTTCTGGATGATTTTGACGCGCACTTCATCTGCAACCATTCGGACCATGAAGGGCGCTACTCCTTCAGCAATCAGGTGCCGATCGGGCAGTGGAACCTCAGCGCGCTGGCACAGGCGCTGACGCCATTTATCAGTGTGGATGCCCTAAAAGAAGCCCTTGGCCTGTACCTGCCGCTGTATCAGGCGCACTACCTGGACCTGATGCGCCGCCGCCTGGGGCTCACCACCGCCGAAGACGATGACCAGCCACTGGTGGAACGCTTGCTGAAACTGATGCAGAACAGCGGCGTGGACTACACGCTGTTCTTCCGGCGCCTGGGTGATGAGTCGGCGGCACTGGCCGTGGCGCGCTTGCGCGATGACTTTGTCGACCTGGCCGGCTTCGATGCATGGGCCGAGCAGTACAAAGCGCGCGTCGCACGGGATGGCGATTACAGCGAAGAGCAACGCCGTGAACGCATGCACGCGGTTAACCCGCTGTACATCCTGCGCAACTATCTGGCGCAAAACGCCATCGCTGCTGCCGAGTCAGGCGACTACAGCGAAGTGCGGCGGCTGCATGAGGTGCTGAGCAAGCCGTTTGAGGAACAGGCCGGGATGGAGCAATACGCGCAGCGGCCGCCGGATTGGGGCAAGCATTTGGAGATTAGTTGCTCGTCGTAAGATGATCGCTCCCACGCTCTGCGTGGGAGTGCCACCTGGGACGCTCCGCGTCCCGCCTTTCGCCCTGCGCACGGGTGACGCAGAGCGTCACGGGATGCATTACCACGCGGAGCGTGGGAACGATCAGAGCGGCACTAAATGAAGGTTTCGACCGTTACGCCAAAACGTTCGGCCAACCAACGAATTTGCCGCAGGTTGAGCTGGCGCTTGCCGCTCAGAATTTCCGAAACAACCGACTGTGTGCCTACACCTGGCAGGTCACTCTGGTTCAAACCGTGCTCGCGCATCATTGCGCGCAGCACGTCGGCACCACTGGCAACGGGCATTGGTCGGTGCTCATGATCGTAGGCTTCAATCCAATCACTGAGAATATCCACCAGGCTCATCAGCGGATTTGACTCGTCCTCCCCGATCAGATCCAGCAGTTCGTCGAGAGCAGTTACCAGCACGTCATAATCCGCCTCGTTTTTAGGCTTGCGCAGCAAAGGTGAAACAAATTGCCAATGTTCAGCAGCGAGCCGAATGAGTGCGCTCATCTGATTTTCTCCTTCCAGTTGTCCCGTTCATAGTCGCAGTGATCTAACAGATACTTGATGTAAATTCGTTGCTTTTGGTACCGCACGAAAGCGATTAGCCTCAGCTTGTTTCCCCCAATGTCGAACACATGGAGCTGCCCAACTTTATCCGTTGCGGGAAAAATGCCTTTCATAGACGCGAAGTCAGCCGGGCTGTTGCGCTTTATCCGGCGATACCACTCATCTAAAGCACTTGCTGAACGCGGCCACTTTTCCTTTGCTTCCCAAATCCTTTTCTCACTGATCACTCGCATGCAACATCCTTATCGCATCTTGCTATGAAGGTTAAACCCGTTTCCCGACTATCGCAATTTGCGATAGCCGCAAACAGACAGATGGCGCAAAACAGAACACGCTCGAACAGCCTAGATACTGAGCCTCTCATCGACACGGGCAAACTGTGAGCGGATGAGTCACTTGCTGCGCATCTTGATAAACCCCGGACCTGGCTCCAAATACAGTCTATTGGCCGTACCTAAGGAGCCCACCATGTCCGAACCTCTTGTAATCCCCTGCCCGCATTGCAACGGCCTCAACCGCATCCCCGGCGAACGCCTGGGTGATGCGCCTAAATGCGGGCGCTGCAAGCAGCCTGTGTTGCTGAACAAGCCTTTCGAGCTGAAACAAGGCGACTACGCCAGCCAGATCAAGGGCGACCTGCCGTTGCTGGTGGATGTGTGGGCTGAGTGGTGCGGGCCGTGCAAATCGTTTGCGCCGGTGTTTGAGCAGGCGGCTGGGCAGTTGGAGGGTAAATGCCGGTTGGCCAAGCTTGATAGCGAGGCTAATCAGCAGCTGTCGGCGCAGCTGGGGATTCGCTCGATTCCGAGTTTGATTCTGTTCAAGAACGGCCGTGAAGTGGCGCGCCAGAGTGGCGCGTTTCCGTTGCCGCAGTTGATGAGTTGGTTGCGTAGCCAAGGGGTGTAAACCAGCCCCTCAAGCAACGGGGTCAAGTGTGGGAGCTGGCTTGCCTGCGATGGCCTCACCTCGGGTCCAACTGATAGACCGAGTTGCCTGCATCGCAGGCAAGCCAGCTCCCACATTGACCGCGTTTTAAGCTCGGGCTATGGGGGCTTCGCGCTCCATCATCTGGCCTACGAGTTGTACGCCGAGTTCGCTCAATTGATGGATGGCCAGGGCCACGTCGCGGTGCTCGCCGGTGAGGTCGTTGGACAGGTTGAGTAACAGCGTACGGACGGAAGAGAAGGTTTCGTAGCTGTTGAGTACGAGGGTTTCGGTAGGGAGGTTGGGTGATACGCAGAATACGTTAGTAGCGTTTGGCATAATCAAACTTTCCTGAATTGGGCCGCCATCACACCGCTACTAAACGGAAGGGTGGCAGCTGTACGCAGGTTAGTAGACCGGTGGAAAGCCGAAGACCGGCGCACCCGAAGATGCCCTACGCACAGCCACCATCATGCTCAGACCAGAAAGTCCGATAGATGACACTTGTACGTTTTCGGCTATCACACTCGGGCTACTAAACCCGATCACTGAACATTCAGCGACCGGCCAACCTTAGAGACGCCCATCCAGACGCACAAGCCGGGCGATTCTGGCTTAGCTGTAGGCAACGATACAACCCACAACCCCATTTGCCAGACCCTTCCTACAGCCTCCGTAGGAACAATCCAAATCCCCCCTGCTGAAACATAAAAACAAATGTGGGAGCTGGCTTGCCTGCGATGGCATCACCTCGGTCTGACTGATAGACCGAGGTGATGCCATCGCAGGCAAGCCAGCTCCCACATGAGTTCACAGGGGATTTGTGTTGCTATTGGGCTCAGGCATTTTCCAGCAGGTTATGCAGCTCCACAAACTGCAACGTCAGCTTGTGCCGTGGGTCCAGGTGGATCAGCGGCTTGCTCTCCTGGTGCGACTCGCGCATGCGCACCGAGCTGGCCAGGTATACCGGCAGTACCGGCAAACCTTCGGCAATCAACTCATCGAGCATCTGCTGCGGCAGGCTCGCACGGGCCTGGAACTGGTTGACCACGATGCCTTCCACTTCGAGGCCTTCGTTGTGGTCTTCCTTTAACTCTTCGATTTCACGCAACAGACCATACAGCGCCTGGCGCGAGAAGCTGTCGCAATCGAACGGGATTAGTACGCGATCGGCGGCAATCAACGCCGAAACCGCATAAAAATTCAAAGCCGGCGGCGTATCCAGGTAAATCCGGTCGTAATCTTCGCTCAACTCATCCAGCAGCTTTCGCAGTTTGTTGATCTTGTGCTTGGCCTCAAGCTTGGGCTGCAGATCCGCAAGCTCAGCGGTCGCGGTGATCACATGCAGGTTATCGAACGGCGTTTCGTAGATATCCACCTGGTTTTTCTTCGAAAACGGCCCGGAAGACAGGGTTTGCTTGAAGAAGTCGGCAATGCCCATCGGAATATCGTCACCGGTCAGCCCTGTGAGGTACTGGGTTGAGTTGGCCTGTGCATCGAGGTCCACCAACAGGGTCCGATAGCCTTCACTGGCGCTCACCGCCGCCAGGTTGCAGGCAATGCTGGACTTGCCAACGCCGCCTTTTTGATTGAACACCACACGCCGCATGGAAAAAACCTCCGTGTATCAATGAATGTCCGAGTGTAGAGGGCAAAAGCGCCTGTTAGCTACCTCGTTCATCCATGCACTGGCGCATCACCCGCCGCACAAAAGGAAGCGTCCTACAATCCACACACGGCAGAGGTAAAGGACAATCTGTAAATCTTTGCGGGCAAATTGTATTCACTCATGAACAATTCTTTACCAAAGTTTGCTAGAACCCCACGGCACCGGGATAATGCGCGCCATTCGGCCATGGTCCCCTGTCCCGGTATTCGGGGCCAACGGCTGCACATGGAAGCCCGCAGGGGCGGGATAACTTCTCAGTGATCACTTTCAATATCGACCAATGGCGCGCCTGGGCTCCGGGCCTGGAGACTGCGCACGACTGGCGTGCCTGGTGCCAGGCTCCGGTAGTATTACCGGCCAGCGATGTGTCGCCCGATGTGTCCTTCCTGCCCGCCATGCAGCGCCGCCGCCTGAGCCGGCTGGCGCGCATGGCGTTCAGCGTGGGCTGGCCGTTGGCCGAAGGTCGGCAAGACCTGCCGCTGGTGTTTATTTCCCGGCACGGCGAAACCCCGCGCACCCTCGACATCCTCAGCGACCTGGCCAACGACGAACCGCTGTCGCCCACCCAGTTCAGCCTGTCGGTGCATAACGCGGTGATTGGCCTGTGGTCGATCCTGCGCAATGAGACCTGCGAAATGACCGCCCTCGCCGCCGCCGGCGACGGCCTGGAACACGGCATGCTCGAAGCGGCTGCGCTGCTCAACGAAGGCGCCCCGGCGGTTTTGCTGGTGATCACCGAAGAGCAGCCGCCTGCGGCCTACGCCGACTGGATCCAGGATGTGCCCTTCCCCTACGCCCTCGGCATGTTGCTGACCCCGGGCGACGAGTGGCGACTGGAACTAAACAGCGGCGCTGTCCAACTCACTCAAACCCAGTGGCCCCACGCCCTGAACCTGCTGCGCACCCTGCTTACCGAGCAGGCCACCTGCCAACATGCCTGGAAGAACCGTGTATGGAACTGGCAACGCAAGCCCTGACCGACAAGCCACGGGACGCCTATTACTGGCGCCTGTTCGCGACCGCCGCGAGCTTCTTCTGCTTCGGCGTCGGCGGGCTGTGCCTGCGTTTGCTGGTGTTCCCGCTGCTCAGTTGCCTGCCAGGCAGCGCGGCCAAACACCAGCGCCGCGCCCGCCACACCATCAGCAAGCTGTTCTGGCTGTTTATTCGCCTGATGCAACGCGCCGGTGTGCTGACCTACAGCGTTGAAGGCGCAGAAAAACTCGGCCGCCCAGGCCAGATGATCGTCGCCAACCACCCGTCGCTGATCGACGTGGTGTTTTTGATCGGCCTAATGCGCCAGACCAACTGCGTGGTCAAGCAGAGCCTGTTCCAGAACCCGTTCACCCGTGGGCCGGTGCGCGACGCCGGTTACATCAGCAATGACGGCAGTGCCGATATGCTCGATGCGGCGGCCGATGCGCTGCGCGAAGGCCAGACGCTGATCATTTTTCCCGAGGGCACGCGCACCACGCCCGGCGCACCACCGGCCTTTCATCGCGGTGGCGCCGCCATTGCACTGCGCGGTGCGACAATCATCACCCCGGTGGTGATCAAGGTCAGCCCCACCACCCTGACCAAGGCCGAACCCTGGTATCGCATTCCAAAACGCCGTTTTCACTTCAGTTTGCGCGTAGGTGCCGATATAGACCCACAGGCGTTTGCCACACTGGGGCCCGCACCCCAGGCTTCACGCAAGCTCAACGATTACCTGCATCACTATTTCATTAAGGAGCTCGCCGAAGATGAGCGACCAACACCGCCTTGAGCACGACATAAAGGTGCTGATCATCGAGGCCCTGGGCCTGGAAGACATCAGCCCCGACGACATCGGCAGCGACCAGACCCTGTTCGGCGAAGGCCTGGGCCTGGATTCGGTGGACGCCCTGGAGTTGGGCCTGGCGATCCAGAAAAAGTACGGCATCAAGATCGATGCCGACGCCAAAGACACGCGCAATCACTTCACCAACGTGGCCAGCCTTGCGGCATTCGTCACGGCCAAAAAGGCAGCTTGAGACCGGACCATGCAAACTCGTGACGATATTTTCAACACCCTGCGCGATGCCTTGGTGGAGCTGTTTGAACTGCCGCCGGAGCGCGTCACCCTCGACGCCAACCTGTACCAGGACCTTGAAATCGACAGCATCGACGCTGTGGACCTGATCGACCATATCAAGCGCAAGACCGGCAAGAAGATCGCCGCCGAAGAATTCAAGGCGGTGCGCACCGTCAACGACGTGGTTGAGGCGGTGTACCGTCTGGTCCAGCCTGCCGCATGAGCCGGCTGATCGGCCTTGGCCCGTTGCTGGCGGGGCTGCTGTACCCTTTTGCGGTGTATTACGGCACCGAACACTTCGCGCCGTGGCAATTCGGTTTGCTGCTGGGCAGCTTGTGGTTGTTGCGTGCGCTGACCGGCGCACGGCGCCCCGGCAGCCGCTGGATGGCCGTGGTGGTGATCGTGTTCTGCCTGCTGCTGGCCTGGTTCGACAACCCGCAGTGGCTGCGCTGGTACCCAAGCCTGGTCAGCGCGTTCATGCTGGCGCTGTTCGGCTTGAGCCTCAAATACGGGCCGCCGATGGTCGAGCGTCTTGCACGCATGACCGACCCGCAGCTGCCGCCCAAAGCAATTGTGTACACGCGCCAGGTCACCGTGGTGTGGAGCGTGTTTTTTCTGTGTAATGGCTTGCTCGCCGCCGCCCTCACGCTGTGGGCGCCGTTGAGCTGGTGGACGTTGTACAACGGCCTCATCGCCTACGGGCTGATGGGGCTGCTGTTTGCCGTGGAATGGCTGGTACGACAAAGGGTTCGAGGCCGCGTATGAATGGGTTGAAACTTGAGCACTTGCTGCTTGAGCCGCTAGAACAACGTTCGGTCACCACCGAACCTGCGATGAATCACGCCCAACTGTGTGAGCAGGCTCTGAGCCTTGCGGCGGGCCTGCAGGCGCGCGGCATCCAGCGCTTGGCGGTACACCTGGAAGACGCAGGCGTGCTGGCCATTGCCCTGCTGGGCGCTTGGCGTGCCGGGGTCAGCGTGCTGCTGCCTGCCGACCTGCAACCGCAGACCCGCCAACGCTGGGACGACAGCGTAGACGCCTGGCTGGTTGAGGCCGCCGATCTGGACGCGCTGTACCAAGCGCCGTTGAGCCCTGCCGCGCTCGACCTCGACGCCTGCCAATTGAGCCTGTGCACCTCCGGCTCCAGCGGCGAGCCCAAGCGTATCGACAAGACCCTGCGCCAACTGGCCAACGAAGTGGCGGCGCTGGAAGCGCTGTGGGGCGCCGACCTCAAAGACGCCTGCATCATCGGCAGCGTGGCCACCCAGCACATCTACGGCTTGCTGTTTCGGGTGTTGTGGCCGCTGTGCGCCGGTCGCACCTTTGTGCGCAGGCAACTGGCCTTCCCTGAAGACATGCAGCGCGCCAGCCGCGAGCATGCGCAATTTGCCTGGGTCGCCAGCCCTGCGCTGCTCAAGCGCATGGGCGACAACCTCGACTGGCCCGCACTGAGCCAAGTGTCGCGAGTGTTCTCATCCGGCGGCGCGCTGCCGGTGGAAGCCGCCGGCAGCCTGTACGACCGCTTGCGGCAATGGCCGACGGAAATCCTCGGCAGCTCGGAAACCGGCGGCATCGCCTGGCGTCAGGGCGCACAGCCGTGGCAGCCATTTGCCGACGTTGTGCTGAGCCAGGATACCGACGGCGCCCTGCGCATTGCCTCGCCGTACCTGCCAGCCGGGCATATTGAACAGACCGCCGACGCGGCCCGCATTCATTCCGATGGCCGCTTCGAACTGCTCGGGCGCCTGGATCGCATCGTCAAACTGGAAGAAAAACGCATCTCCCTGCCCATGCTCGAACAGGCACTGCTGACCCACGCCTGGGTTGCTGAAACCCGCCTGGGCGTGGTGCAGGAAAACCGCGCCTCACTCGGCGCGCTGGTGGTGCTGAGCGCCGATGGCCTGCATGCGCTGCGCAACCAGGGACGCCGCACCGTCACCCAAACCCTGCGCGAACATTTGAGCCAACATTGCGAAGCCCTGGCCCTGCCACGACGCTGGCGCTTGCTGCGCCAATTGCCGCTGAACAGCCAGGGCAAACTGCCCCAGGCTGACGTAGAGGCATTGCTGCTGGCACCACGGCCAAAGGCGCCGCAGGTGCTGGAGCAAGTCGAAGCCAACGGTGAGTGGACCCTGCAACTGAGTATCCCGCCGGACCTGGCCTACTTCAGCGGCCACTTCCCGGTCACGCCGGTGCTGCCGGGCGTGGTGCAGGTGGAATGGGCCTTCAACCTCGGCCAGCAACTGCTGGATTTACCCGCGACCTTTGCCGGGATGGAAGTGCTCAAGTTCCAGCAACTGGTACGCCCTGGCGACCAGGTGGAACTGCACCTGCGCTTCGACCCGGAACGCGGCAAGCTGTACTTCGCCTACCGCAACGACGCCGCAGCCTGCTCCAGCGGCCGGATCGTGCTGGAGGCCCCAAGTGAATAGGCTCTTGTGGCGAGGGAGCTTGCTCCCGCTGGAGTGCGAAGCACTCCCAACCCAGGCACCGCAATGTACCAGGATGTTCTCAGTCGACTGGATTGGGGCTGCTTCGCAGCCCAGCGGGAGCACGCTCCCTCGCCACAAGGGTGGTGGTAATTCTGGGAATGTTCAGCATGCATAACCCCTGCGCCCTTATCCCGGTCTACAACCACGAAACCGCCGTAGCCGCCGTGGTGAACAGCCTGTTGAACAGCGGCCTGCCGTGCCTGCTGGTGGATGATGGCAGCAGCCCGGCGTGCGCGGCGGTATTGGCGCAACTGGCAACGCTGAATAACGTCACCTTGCTGACCCTGCCAAACAACCAAGGCAAAGGCGGCGCCGTGATGGCCGGCTTTCGCGAAGCCGCGCGCCTGGGCTACACCCACGCGCTGCAAGTCGACGCCGACGGCCAGCATGACCTGCGCGAAGTCGACAGTTTCCTCGACGCCTCGCGCACGCACCCAAACGCGGTGATCTGCGGCTACCCAGAATACGACGACAGCGTGCCCAAAGGCCGCTTGTACGCGCGCTACCTGACCCACGTGTGGGTGTGGATCAACACCCTGTCGCTGCAAATTCGCGACTCTATGTGCGGTTTTCGCGTGTACCCATTGGCGCCTACCCTGGCGTTGATGGACTCGGCTTATATCGGCACGCGCATGGATTTCGACTCCGACATTCTGGTGCGCCTGGCCTGGCGCAACCAGCCGATGCGCTGGCTGCCAACTCAGGTGCATTACCCCACCGACGGCGTGTCACACTTTCGCCTGTTCCGCGACAACGTGCGCATCAGCGCCATGCACACCCGGCTGTTCTTCGGCATGTTGGTGCGCGCGCCAATGATTTTATGGCGACGGTGGCAGGCATGAGCGACAGCACCAAACACTGGGCCGACCGCGAAGAGCGCGGCAGCTTCTGGCTGATGAAACTCACCGCGTTCGCCGCCAAAGTGCTGGGGCGTCGCCTGCTGAGCCCGGTGCTGTACGGCATTGTTTTGTACTTTTTCCTGTTCGGGCGCACGGCGCGCCAAAGCGCCTGGGAATACCAGCAGCGCCTGGCCGACTGGAGCGGGCGCGATGCGTTGCGGCCCGGCCATAAAAGCGTGTTCGCGCAGTTCATGGCCTTCGCCGACTCCTTGCTCGACAAGCTCGACGTGTGGAACGGCAAGCTGCGCATCGAACAGATCGAAATCCACGACCCGGCGCAGTTACGCGGGCAGTTACGTGGCGAACGCGGCCAGATGCTGGTGGGCGCGCACTTGGGCAACCTGGAAGTGTGCCGCGCACTCGCAGAGATTGGCGAACAAGTCACCATGAACGTGTTGGTACACACCAAACACGCCGAACAATTCAACCGCCTGCTGGGCGAAGCCGGGGCCACGCATTTGCGCCTGATTCAGGTCAGCGAGCTGGACCCGGCGACCATGCTGCTGCTCAGCCAGCGCCTGGACGAGGGCGAGTGGCTGGCGATTGCCGGTGACCGCGTGCCCCTGCACGGCGGGCGCAAGGTGCGGGTGGATTTTCTCGGGCATGCCGCCGCGTTCCCCCAAGGCCCGTGGCTGCTGGCCGGCTTGCTTAAATGCCCGGTCAACCTGCTGATGTGCCTCAAGCACAACGGCCGCTACCGCCTGACCATTGAGCCGTTCGCCGCATTGATCGAATGGAAGCGCAGCACCCGCGAGCACGTCATCGCCCAGTGGACCGCCCGCTACGCCGCACGCCTGGGCGAGTTTTGCCTGGAGGCGCCCCAACAATGGTTCAACTTTTACCCTTTCTGGAAGACCGATGACCCCGCATCTTGAGCCGGTAATTTTTGGCGAACGCCACCTGCAAATCGAAGACGTGCTGGCCCTGGCCAACCGCCAGGCGCCCACGCACTTGCAGGATGACGCTGCCTATCGCCAACGCATCGCCAAGGGCGCGCAGTTCCTCGACTCGCTGCTGGACAAGGAAGGCGTGATCTACGGCGTGACCACCGGCTACGGCGACTCCTGCGTGGTGGCAGTGCCGTTGCAGCACGTCGAGGCGTTGCCGCGTCACCTCTACACCTTCCACGGTTGCGGCCTGGGCAAGTTGCTCGACGCACAGGCCACCCGCGCCGTGCTCGCCGCACGCTTGCAGTCGCTGTGCCATGGCGTGTCCGGTGTGCGTGTGGAGTTGCTGGAGCGCCTGCATGCGTTCCTGGAACACGACGTGCTGCCGCTGATCCCGGAAGAAGGTTCGGTGGGCGCCAGCGGTGATCTGACGCCGCTGTCCTACGTGGCCGCGACCCTGTCCGGTGAACGCGAAGTGCTGTTCCGTGGCGAACGCCGCCAGGCTGCCGACGTGCATCGCGAACTGGGCTGGGAGCCGCTGGTACTGCGCCCCAAGGAAGCCCTGGCCTTGATGAACGGCACCGCCGTGATGACCGGCCTCGCCTGCCTGGCTTTCGCCCGCGCCGACTACCTGCTGCAACTGGCCACGCGCATCACCGCGTTGAACGTGGTGGCGCTGCAAGGCAACCCGGAACACTTCGACGAGCGCCTGTTCGCCGCCAAGCCGCACCCAGGGCAAATGCAAGTGGCCGCCTGGCTGCGCAAGGACTTGGCGATTGATGCGCCGACTGCACCGCTGCACCGCTTGCAGGATCGCTACTCGCTGCGCTGCGCACCGCATGTGTTGGGTGTGCTGGCCGACAGCTTGAACTGGCTGCGCTCGTTCATCGAGATCGAGCTGAACAGCGCCAATGACAACCCGATCATCGACGCCGAAGCAGAACGCGTGCTGCACGGCGGGCACTTCTACGGCGGGCATATCGCCTTTGCCATGGACAGCCTCAAAACCCTGGTGGCCAACGTCGCCGACCTGCTCGACCGCCAGCTCGCGCTGCTGGTGGACGTGCGTTACAACCATGGCCTGCCGAGCAACCTGTCCGGCGCGCCAGCTGACCGCGCGATGATCAACCACGGCTTCAAGGCCGTGCAGATCGGTACCAGCGCCTGGACCGCCGAAGCGCTGAAAAACACCATGCCGGCCAGCGTGTTCTCGCGCTCCACCGAGTGCCACAACCAGGACAAGGTGAGCATGGGCACCATCGCCGCCCGCGACGCAATCCGCGTGCTGGAGCTGACCGAACAGGTTGCCGCCGCCACCTTGCTCGCCGCCAACCAAGGCGTGTGGCTGCGCGCTCAGGCTGAAGACGCGCGCCCACTGCCACCGGCCTTGGCGGCCATGCATGAAGCGCTGGCCAAGGACTTCCCGCCGGTGATCGAAGACCGCGCCCTGGAAGGCGAACTGCGCCTGTGCCTCAAACGTATCGCCGAGCAACACTGGAGGCTGCATGCGTAGCCAGGGCGTGTTGCATTGCGACACGCAAATCCTCGTGCCGTTTTTTGATGTCGACACCATGAACGTGGTGTGGCACGGGCATTACGTGAAGTACCTGGAAGTGGCGCGCTGCGCGTTGCTGGACAAGCTCGGCCACAACTACACGGCGATGCTCGAATCCGGCTACGCCTGGCCGGTGATCGACATGCAGCTGCGCTACGTACGCGGGGCGATGTTCGGCCAGACCATCAATGTGCGCGCCAGTTTGGTGGAGTGGGAGAACCGTTTGAAGGTGAACTACCTGATCACCGACCTGGCCAGCGGCGAGCGTCTGACCCGCGCCAGCACCGTGCAAGTGGCGGTAGAAATCGCCAGCCGCGAGATGCAGCTGGCCTCGCCAAAAGTATTCACCGACGCCGTAGAGAGAGCCCTGAAATGAGATCTAATGTGGGAGCGGCGGTGCGACGATTCGACTTGCTCGCGATGATCGTCAACGATAACGCGCTTCGCCTGATACTGCGCAGCGCCCTCAGGTTCATCGCGGGCAAGTCGAATCGTCGCACCGCCGCTCCCACATTGATCGGGTTGCTACTGAGTTTCAGTGCCCACGCCTTCGACCTGCAACAACTCAGCGACCAACTGGCCAAACCTTCCGTAATCCACGGCAATTTCATCCAGGAAAAACACCTGCGCGCCCTGCCCCAGCCCTTGGTCAGCAAAGGCACGTTCGTACTCGCCAAAGACCACGGCCTGTTGTGGCTGCTGAAAACCCCGCTGCAACAAGACTACCGCATCAGCGCCCAAGGCATCGCTCGGCGTGACGCCAATGGCTGGCAATTGCTGCCGAACAAGAGCGCCGCCGCCGAGCAGAATCGCCTGTTCCTCGCCGTACTCCAGGGCGACAGCAGTGGCTTGCAGCGCGATTTCGACTTGCAGCTGCAAGGCGAAGCCCAGCAGTGGAAGCTGACGCTGGTGCCACGCTCGCTGCTGCTCAAGCAGGTATTCACCCAGATCAATATCGACGGCGGCGAGCTGGTGCAAAAAATCGAACTGCTCGAAACCCAGGGCGACAGCACCGTGCTGCGCATGCAGGACAGCACGGCCGGCCAACCGTTGAGCGAATCGGAGCAACACGACTTTGCCCAGTGAGCGCTGGCTGCCGCGCCTGTTCCTGATCCTGCTGGTGGCGGTATTGGCCCTGGCCGGCTGGCAATGGCGCCATGGCGCGCCGTTGTCGGCCAACCTGATGGAACTGGTGCCGGGCAGCACGCCGGATGCACTGGAACTCAAGGCCGAACAGCGCATGCAGGAGCCACTGAACCGCGAAATGCTGGTGCTGGTGGGGCATGCCGACCGGCAAAAAGCCGTGGACGTCGCCCAGCAGCTGGGTGATCGCTGGCAAGCCAGCGGGCTGTTTGAAAAAGTGCAGTGGAACCTGCAAGCCGACTTGGCCGCCCTGCGTGAACAATTGCTGCGCGGTCGGCTGGCAATGCTCTCGGCCAAGGACCGCGAGCAATTGATCGAACAGCCCGACGCGTTCATTCAGCAGCGCGTGCAAGCACTGTTCGACCCTTTTACCGGGTTCAGCCTGGTGCCGAGCCAGGACGACTGGCTGGGCCTCACGGGGCGCATCCAGAACAGCCAGCCGCAGCACGGTTCGGTGCAGCTGGATATCGGCAGCGGCGCATTGATTGCCGATGCCGACGGCAAAAGTTGGGTGCTGATGCGTGCGCGCACTACCGGCAATGCCTTTGACATGAAACTGCCGCTGCAAGTGGCGGATCTGCTCCAGGCCAGTCGCGAACAGGCCAGCGAGCAAGGCGCGCAACTGCTCGCCGCCAGCGGCCTGCTTTACGCCGCCAACGGGCAGCAACAGGCCACGCGGGAAATCACCTGGGTGGGCGGCGGCGCCACGTTGGGCATCCTGTTGTTGCTGTTGCTGGCGTTCCGGCGCTGGCGCGTGTTGCTGGCGTTTGTGCCAGTGCTGGTGGGCATGCTGTTTGGCGCGGTGGCCTGTGTGGCGCTGTTCGGCCATATGCATGTGATGACCCTGGTGCTGGGCTCCAGCCTGATCGGCGTGGCGGTGGATTACCCGCTGCACTACCTGTCCAAAAGCTGGAGCTTGCAACCGTGGCGCAGCTGGCCGGCCTTGCGCCTGACCTTGCCGGGGCTGAGCCTGAGCCTGGCGACCAGTTGCATTGGCTACCTGGCGCTGGCCTGGACGCCGTTCCCGGCGCTGACGCAAATCGCGGTGTTCTCCGCCGCCGGTTTAGTCGGTGCTTACCTGTCGGCGGTGTGCCTGCTACCGGCGCTGCTAAAGGGCGTCGAACTGCGCCCGGCTCAGTGGCCGCTGCGGGTTGCCGAATGCCTGTGGCTATTGCGCGCCGCGTTGCTCAAGCGCGTGCCCAGCCCGGTGCTGCTGGCGCTGTTGCTGCTGTTTTGCGCGGGCGGCCTGTGGCACTTGAACAGTAAAAACGATATCCGCCAATGGATCGGCGCCCCGCCGCAATTGCTGCAAGAAGCACAGGCCGTGGCGCGTATCACCGGGTTTCAGCCCACCAGCCAGTTTTTCCTGGTGCGCGCCGACAACCAGCAGCAGTTGCTGGAACGCCAGGCCGCCTTGGGCGAACGCCTGGATCAGTTGGTGAACATGGGCAAGCTGCAAGGCTACCTGGCGCTCAACCAGCTTGTGAGCCTGCCGGCTGAGCAGCAACAACTGCGTGCTGCGCTGAACAACCTCGCGCAGCACTGGCAGCCATTGCTGGACCTGGGCGTGCCGGCCAGCGCACTGCAAGCCGAAGTCACGCAACTGCAAGCGCTGCCCACCGAAGACATCGACGCCGCGCTGGTTGGCCCATTGGCTGAGCCTTGGCGCACCTTGTGGCTGGGGCCAGTGGACGGCGGCGTAGCGGCGATGGTCAGCCTGCAAGGCCTGAACAACCCGGCGCTGTTGCGCGTGCAGGCCATGGATTTACCGGGCGTGCAACTGGTCGACCGTCTGGGCGATTTGAACCGAGTGTTTGCCGACACGCAGATCAGCGCGGCTGAATTGAAGTTGATGTCGTGTGTGCTGATCGTGCTGTTGCTGATTTTGCCATTCGGTTTTGGCGGCGCGTTGCGTATTGTCGCCCTGCCGTTGCTCGCCGCCTTGTGCAGCCTCGCCAGCCTCGGTTGGCTGGGCCAGCCGCTGACCCTGTTCAGCCTGTTCGGCCTGCTGTTGGTCACCGCCATCAGCGTCGACTATGCGATCTTGATGCGCGAGCAGATCGGCGGCGCGGCCGTGAGTCTTTTAGGTACGCTGCTGGCGGCGCTGACGACCTGGTTGTCGTTTGGCCTGTTGGCAGTCTCGAGTACACCCGCCGTGAGTAATTTCGGCCTGTCGGTCAGCCTTGGCCTGGCGTTCAGCTTTATGCTGGCGCCTTGGGCCGGGCATCAGAAGCACGCCTTATGAATGAGTTAATCGCCAAAGTGGCAAGGAGCCCTCGTGCCCACAGTTGAAATGGAACGTCGCCAGGTGGTGGTGATCGGTGCCGGGCCATCCGGCGCTATCGCCGCCACGCTGTTAAAGCGCAACGGGCATGATGTATTGATTATCGAGCGCGAGCATTTCCCGCGTTTCTCGATTGGCGAAAGCCTGCTGTCGCACTGCATCGACTTTATCGAAGAAGCCGGCATGCTCGACGCCGTACAGGCCGCGGGTTTCCAGGTAAAAACCGGCGCGGCGTTCGCCTGGGGCGAGCGCTACAGTGCGTTTGATTTCGGTGACACCTTCAGCAACGGCAAGCCCACCACCTTCCAGGTGCAACGCGGCGAGTTCGACAAGTTGCTGGCTGATCAGGCAGCACTGCAAGGCGTAGAGATTCGCTACGGCGAAAGCATCGTCGGCGTGGATTTCGCCGGCGAAAGCCGCTACCTGCACGTGCGTCGCGAGAATGGCAGCGAGTATCACCTCAAGGCCAAATTCGTGCTCGATGCCAGCGGCTACGGCCGTGTGTTGTCGCGCCTGCTGGACCTGGAAGCGCCGTCGAATTTCCCGGTGCGCCAGGCGGTGTTTACCCACGTTGAAGATCACATCACACACCCAGGTTTTGATCGCAGCAAAATCCTCGTCACCACTCACCCGACCCAGCGCGATATCTGGTTCTGGACCATCCCGTTCAGTAATGGCCGCTGCTCGGTAGGCGTGGTCGCTGCGAAAGAACACTTTGAGGGCCGCGACAGCGATCTCGATGCTTGCCTGCGCGGCTTTATCGCTGAGACGCCAAGCCTCGCCGGTGTGCTTCAACACGCCGTGTGGGATACGCCTGCGCGCACCCTCGCCGGCTATTCGGCCAACGTCAAAACCCTGCATGGTCCGGGTTTTGCGCTACTGGGCAATGCGGCGGAATTCCTCGACCCGGTGTTCTCTTCGGGCGTGACCATCGCCATGCGCTCGGCGAGCATGGCGGCGGGTTTGCTCAGTCGCCAACTCAAGGGCGAAACCGTCGACTGGCAAACCGAGTTTGCCGAGCCGCTGAAACGTGGGGTCGACACCTTCCGTTGCTATGTCGAAGGCTGGTATGCAGGCACCTTCCAGGACGTGATTTTTCACCCAGGCAGCTCACCCGAGATTCGCCGGATGATCAGCTCGATCCTCGCCGGTTACGCCTGGGATGAGCGCAACCCGTTTGTCAGCGAGCCCAAGCGGCGCCTGCGGATGCTGTCGGAAATTTGCGCGGATGAGCCAGTATGAGTAGCCAATACCTGAGTAAAAACTACGTCGAAGAAACCCGGTTCGGCTTCTGGTTCCTGCGCAGCCACACCTGGCAGCACCACGTCTTGCGCGTGGCGATCAACGACCTGCGCAGCTTGTTCACCGACCCGCTGCCGGTGGCGCCGGTGCTGCTGGACGCCGGTTGCGGCCAGGGCAAGTCGTTCCAGTATTTGCAGCAGGTGTTCGCGCCACAGCGCTTGATCGGCCTGGATGCCGACCCGCACAGCCTTGAGCTGAGCCAGGCGGAAGCCAAGCGCCAAGGCTTGGCCATTGAGCTGATCGGCAGCGACTGCGCCACGCTGCAGGTGCCGGACGCAAGCGTCGATATCCTGTTCTGCCACCAGACCTTCCACCATCTGGTTGAACAGCATCGCGCCTTAAAAGAGTTCTATCGCGTGCTCAAACCGGGCGGCTATCTGCTGTTTGCCGAGTCCACCGAAGCCTACATCGACACTTGGGTGATTCGCTGGCTGTTCCGCCACCCGATGCATGTGCAGAAGAGCGCTGAAGAATACCTGGAGATGTTGCGCGAGCAGGGTTTTGAGTTCGGCCCGCAGAACGTTTCGTACCCGTATTTGTGGTGGAGCCGCTCCAGCGATTTCGGCCTGCTGGAACGCTGGGGCCTGCGCAGCCCACCACCGGTTGGCCAGCGCGAAGAAACTCTGGTCAACTGCGTGGCGCGTAAACCTTTAGCGAGCGCCGAAACATGATCCGCATGCTGCTGATGGGTTGCCTGTTGCTGCTGAGCGCCTGCGTCAGCCAGCCGCCGCTGCCCGAAAAAACCCCGGCCCTGGCCCTGCCAATGCAACTGCACGTGCAGCGCCGCGCCGACGGCCAAACCCAGGATTGGCTGCTGGTAATCCAGCGCGAAGGCGCGGCCATTCGCTGGTCGATGATGGACCCGCTGGGCATTCCCCAGGCCCGGCAAAAGCTGATCAATGGCCAGTGGCAGGCCGACGGCTTGCTGCCACCCAATCCGCAGGCGCGTGAGCTGTTTGCGGCGCTGTTGTTTGCGCTGACCTCGGCCGATGACGTGCCCACACTGTACCCGCGTGCCCAGGCGATGGACCTGACGCGCACGCTGCCGGGGCATTGGCAGATCGTCTATCAGTCCTCCGAGGTGTTCAGCGTGAACATGGCGGGCCAGCCGTTGAGCTACCGCATTACCCCACTGGGGGCGACGCGATGACGGCTTACCTGAATGCCCTGGGCGTGATCTGCGCCCTGGGCCGCGGCCAGGCTGAAGTCAGCCGCAGCCTGTTTGCCGGCGATTGTTCCGGTATGCGCGCCGAAAGCGGTTGGGTGCCAGAGCGCGTGCTGCCGGTGGGCGGTGTGCGCAGCGAGCTGGTGGCAATCCCGGCCGAGCTATACCCGCAACGCAGCCGTAATAACCAGTTGCTGCTGGAAGCGGCCTTGCAGATCGAAAGCGAGCTGCGCCAGGCGATCCACACCTACGGCGCTTCGCGGGTTGGCATTGTGCTGGGCACCAGCACTTCGGGCATCGATGAAGCCAGTCGCGGCATCGCGCATTACCTGCGTGAGCAACAGTTCCCAGGCGACTATGACTACCAGCAACAGGAACTCAGCGCACCAGCAAATTTTCTCGCCGATTGGTTGCACGTCAGCGGCCCGGCCTATGTGATTTCTACTGCTTGCACTTCCAGCGCCCGTGCGTTGATGAGCGCCCAGCGCCTGCTCGACCTGGGTGTATGTGATGCGGTGGTCTGCGGCGGCGTCGACAGTTTGTGCAAGCTGACGCTGAACGGCTTTACCTCGCTGGAAGCGGTCGCCAGCGAGCGTTGCAATCCGTTTTCGGTGCACCGCAACGGCATCAATATCGGCGAAGCGGCAGTGCTGTTTCTGATGACTAAAACGCCTGCGCCGATTGCCTTGCTCGGCAGCGGCGCCAGTTGCGATGCGCACCATATCTCCGCGCCCGAGCCCACCGGCAAAGGTGCGTTGCTGGCGATGCGCAAGGCGCTGACCAGTGCCAAACTTGAACCGGAACACATCGGTTACCTGAACCTGCACGGCACCGCCACGCAGCACAACGACGCCATGGAAAGCCTGGCCGTCGCCAGCCTGTTTCCTCAAGGCGTAGCGTGTTCGTCGACCAAGCCCATGAGCGGCCACACCCTCGGTGCCGCAGGCGCGCTGGAAGCGGCGTTCTGCTGGTTGAGCCTGATGCATGACCGTGTGCCGCCGCATGTGTGGGACGGCCAAGCCGATCCGGCGCTGCCCGCGCTGCAGTGGGCACAGACCGGCGACACCTTGAAAAAACGCTGCCTGATGAGCAACTCGTTTGCTTTCGGCGGCAATAACGTCAGCCTGATAATCGCGGAGGCCCCATGATCGATTGGCCACTCGCCGAGCTGCTGCCCCATGCGGGTGACATGATCCTGATCGACCAGGTGCTGTCGTTCGATGAAGAGCAGGTTCACACCCGCGCCACCGTCAAGCCCGGAGGCCTGCTCAACCGGCCGGACGGCAGCCTGCCAGCCTGGGTCGGCATTGAGCTGATGGCGCAAAGCGTCGCCGCCTATGCCGGTTGCCGCGCGCGCCAGAACGGCGAGGCAGTGGAACTGGGTTTCCTGCTCGGCACGCGCAAATTTGAATGCAACGTGGAGCACTTCCCGGCCGGTGCCGAGCTGCGCATCCACGGCCTGCGCTCGCTGGAAGACGACAACGGCATGGGTGTGTTCGAATGCCACCTCACCGGCGACGGTATCCAGGCCAGCGCACGCTTGAACGTATTTCGACCGCCCCAGGCGGCCAACTATTTAGAAGAACCGAAGGACGCAACGCCATGACTGAATCCGTACTGGTCACCGGCTCCAGCCGTGGCATCGGCCGCGCCATTGCCCTGCGCCTGGCCCAGGCCGGGCATGACATCGTGCTGCATTGCCGCATTGGCCGCGCTGAAGCGGACGCGGTAAAAGTCGAGATCGAGGCAGTGGGTCGCAAGGCACGGGTGCTGCAATTTGATGTGGCGGATCGCGCCAGCTGCAAGCAAATCCTTGAGGCCGACGTGGAGCAGCATGGCGCCTATTACGGCGTGGTGCTCAACGCCGGCCTGACCCGTGACGGTGCGTTCCCGGCGTTGTCGGAAGACGATTGGGATGTGGTAATGCGCACCAATCTGGATGGTTTCTACAACGTGCTGCACCCGGTGATGATGCCGATGATTCGTCGTCGCGCGGCTGGCCGTATCGTCTGTATCACCTCGGTTTCCGGTTTGATCGGCAACCGTGGCCAGGTCAACTACAGCGCCTCCAAAGCCGGTTTGATCGGCGCAGCCAAGGCGCTGGCGATTGAACTGGGCAAGCGCAAGATCACCGTCAACTGCGTGGCACCCGGGTTGATCGACACGGCGATGCTGGATGAAAACGTGCCGGTTGAAGAGCTGATGAAGATGATCCCGGCGCAACGCATGGGCACCCCGGAAGAAGTCGCCGGTGCGGTGAACTTCCTGATGTCGGCCGAAGCCGGCTATATCACGCGCCAAGTGCTGGCCGTGAATGGGGGCTTGTGCTGATGAAACGCGTCGTCGTCACCGGCATGGCCGGCATGACCTCCCTGGGCAGCGATTGGGACACCATCGCCGCCAACTTTCGCGCCAACCGCAGCGGTATTCGGCGCATGGATGAGTGGGACCGTTTTACCGAATTGAACACGCGCCTGGCCGGGCCTATCGATGATTTCGTCGTGCCTGCGCACTGGACGCGCAAGCAACTGCGCAGCATGGGCCGCGTCTCACGCCTGGCGGTGTGGGCGGCGGAGCAAGCGTTGCAGGATGCCGGCTTGCTGGGAGACGAATCCATCAAGGACGGGCGCATGGGCGTGGCCTGTGGTTCGTCCACCGGCAGCACCGATGAGATCAAGGCATTCGGCAATATGCTGCTGAACTCGGTGGCCGAGGGGCTGAATGCCAACTCCTATGTGCGCATGATGCCGCACACCACGGCGGCAAATATCAGCATCTTCTTTGGCCTCACCGGGCGGCTGATCCCAACCTCCAGCGCCTGCACCAGCGGCAGCCAGGGCATCGGCTACGCCTACGAGGCGATCAAGTTCGGCCGCTTGCCGTTGATGCTTGCCGGCGGCGCCGAAGAGCTGTGCCCCACCGAAGCCATGGTGTTCGACGCGCTGTACGCCACCAGCCTTAAAAACGATGCGCCACAGACCAGCCCACGCCCTTACGACAGCGGCCGCGACGGCCTGGTGATCGGCGAAGGCGGCGGCATGTTGGTACTCGAAGAACTGGAACACGCCCTGGCGCGCGGTGCGCATATCCACGCCGAACTGGTGGGCTTCGGCAGCAACGCCGACGGCCAGCACACCACGCGCCCGGAGCAGAAAACCATGCGCCGTGCCATGGAGCTGGCGCTGGAAGATGCCGGGCTTGAGCCATCCGCCATCGGCTACGTCAACGACCATGGCACCGCCACCGACCAAGGCGACATCGCCGAGACGCTGGCCACCAGCAGCCTGTTCGGCAGCCGCATGCCGATCAGTTCGCAGAAGAGCTTCCTGGGCCACACCTTGGGCGCGTGCGGCGCGTTGGAATCGTGGTTCAGCATCGAAATGATGAACCGCGACCAGTATGTGCACACCTTCAACCTGGACGCCGTCGACCCGCAATGCGGCGAGCTGGATTACCTGCAAGGTGGGTTTCGCGAAATGCACAACGACTACGTGATGAACAACAACTTTGCCTTTGGCGGCGTCAACACTTCGTTGATCTTTCGCCGCTGGTGCTGATTTTTAATTGATTGGAGAAAACGGAATGTCTTCCTTGCTACGCGCCACGCTGATCACTCTGGCTCTGCTGACCACCGCCGGTTGCACCAACAAACCCGTGCTCAACACCCAGCACGATTTGCCCGCCACGGCCCAGCTCAGCGAAGAGAAAATCAAACAGGTGATCGTCGCGGCCTTGCAAAAACGCGAGTGGACCGTGCAACGCCTGAGCCCGCAACTGGTGCAGGCCGAAATCACTGTGCGTAACCAATTCCACGCCGAAATCGATATCCGTTATACCCGCACCAGCTACGCCATCACTTACCGTGACAGCCGCGACCTGGGCTACAAGGACGGCAAGATCCATCGCAACTACAACCGCTGGGTGAGCATGCTGGATCGCGACATCATGGCGGGCTTGCAGAGTGCGGGTATGAATGGCGTGGATGCTTTGAAACAGAACTGAGGCTTTGCGTTCTGCAGAAACGACAAAGGGCGCCTTTCGGCGCCCTCTTCACAAACAGGTTGGCTTGTCATCGCCGCTTCCTGCCCGGCTCTGCGATGGCTGGTTACCCAGGATCCTCAGAGTCTCACAAGCCCCTTTCGGGAACCCGGCCAGTATGCCTGAAAACAGGTCGCCTGCAATCGGTGGCAAAGCGCCGCCTGTTCTTCATTCTCTCCAGCGCAACCCCAGCGCACTGCGCACCGCCACTTTTATCGCTAAAAACTGGTCACTGGTGAGCTCCGCGATTTTGTAAGTTCGTTTGCCATGACGGTCCTTGCTTTTGATTCTATCCAGTCGTCCCAGGCTTACGGTCGCCACTATGTCGCACTTCGCCCAGCAAACGGGATGTGCACCTTGAAGATGGCTGTCGAGCTGCAGGTGGTGCTCCAGCAGGGTTTGAGGTGCGGTCGTGCTCAGGGGCACTACGGTAACCAATAATTTATTGGTGCGATGCTTGCGTATCACAATGACGGGTCGAATCTTGATGATCTCCGGAACCTCATAGCCTCGAAAATCACAAATCAACACGCTGCCCTCCTTGGGCTGGTAAAGAAGTGCCATCCATTTCACTCGCTTTGAAAAGAGCGATTCTGCGCAACTTTCTCGCGAATAACTAAGCCGGTTGCGTTACCTGATATGTGAGGCTGCCTACACCACTGCCTGGCGCGTCAGCAGCTCCACAAAGGCCTTGGCCATTGGCGTTTGCGCGCCCTTGCGTTGTACCAGCCACACCGCCGTCACGGCCTCCCGATCGAGCAAGGTGCGATAGACCACGCCATCAATGCGGATGCGCTGGTAAGACGCCGGCAGCACCGACACCCCCAGCCCCGCCGCCACCAGGCCGATGATGGTCATCGCCTCCCCGGCTTCCTGGGCGAAGTGCGGGCTGAAGCCGGCATCGCGGGCCAGGTTGAGCAGTTGAGCGTAGAGGCCGCTGCCGTAGGTGCGCGGGAAAAATACAAACGGCTCCTCGGCCAGTTGCGCCAGGTGCAGGCCGCGCTCGCTGCCTTCCACCAACGGATGGCCAGCATTCAATACCGCAACCAAAGGCTCGCGCATCAACTCGATTACGCTCAGAGAATCCGGCAACGGCAGCGGGCGCATCAAGCCCACCTGAATCGACTCATCCACCAGCGACTCGGCCACCTCGGTGCTGCTCATTTCCTGCAAATTCAGGTGCACCGCCGGGAAGGCTTTACGAAACGCAAAGATCGCCTGTGGAATGCTGGAGTTGAATGGCGCCGACGAGGTGAAGCCGATCTTCAATTCGCCCAGCTCCCCCAATTGCGCGCGGCGGGCCACGTCGGCGGCTTTATCCACCTGCGCCAGCACCAAGCGTGCCTCTTGCAGGAACAACCGGCCGGCCTCGCTCAGCTCAACCCGACGATTGGTACGCTCAAACAAGCGTGCGCCGACTTCCTGTTCCAGCGCCTGGATCTGCTGGCTCAACGGCGGTTGCGAGATGCCCAGCACCTGCGCGGCGCGGCCAAAATGCAGCTCTTCGGCGACGGCAATGAAGTACCGCAAGTGACGCAATTCCATGCAAGCCTCATTAGGTCGTAAAAGCTCTTAAACAGGTCGAACAATATATTGGAAAGAATCATTAGGCAGCTATATTCTTTTCCGTATTGCCAGTCCTGGCAGGCTTTTCCTCCCCGAGGTCCCCGTGAAATCTGCTGTCGCGCCATTCGCTCAAGAAGTCCCGCCCACCGCTTTGGATGAGGTGGTCGCTCAGCTCAATGACGAGTACATCGAAAAAGGCACGCCGATGTTCATGCGCACAGTGCTGGCGCTGTTCTCCGGCGGGTTTGCGACCTTTGCCCTGCTGTACTGCGTGCAGCCGATGATGCCGGCGCTGTCCCACGAGTTTTCCATCAATGCGGCGCAAAGCAGCCTGATCCTCTCCGTCGCTACGGCGATGCTGGCGCTGGGCCTGCTGATCACCGGGCCGATTTCCGACCGTTTGGGGCGCAAGCCGGTGATGGTTGCTGCATTGTTCTGTGCCGCGCTGGCGACCATCGCCAGCGGCTTGATGCCGACCTGGGAAGGCATTCTGCTGATGCGTGCGCTGGTGGGCCTGTCGTTAAGCGGCTTGGCCGCCGTGGCGATGACGTACCTGAGCGAAGAGATTCACCCCCAGCACATCGGCCTGGCCATGGGCCTGTACATCGGCGGTAACGCGATTGGCGGCATGAGCGGGCGCCTGATCATTGGCGTGTTGATCGATTTTGTCAGTTGGCACACCGCAATGCTGATCATCGGCGCCCTGGCGCTGATCGCCGCCACGGTGTTCTGGAAAATCCTCCCCGAATCGCGCAACTTCCGCGCCAGCAGCCTCAAGCCGCGCAACCTGGTGGACGGTTTTGTCATGCACTTCAAGGACGCGGGCCTGCCGTGGTTGTTCCTCGAAGCCTTCCTGTTGATGGGCGCGTTCGTGACGATGTTCAACTACATCGGCTATCGCCTGTTGGCCTCACCCTACGAGCTGAGCCAGGCGGTGGTCGGCCTGTTGTCGCTGGTGTACCTGTCGGGCATCTACAGCTCGGCGAAAATCGGCTCCCTGGCCGATCGCCTCGGCCGCCGCCGCGTGCTGTGGGGCACCATCGTTTTGATGTTGTCAGGGATGCTGCTGACCCTGTTCACGCCGCTGTGGCTGGTGGTGCCGGGCATGCTGATCTTCACCTTCGGCTTCTTCGGCGCGCATTCGGTGGCCAGCAGCTGGATTGGGCGGCGCGCAGTGAAGGCCAAAGGGCAGGCGTCGTCGCTGTACCTGTTCTGTTACTACGTGGGGTCGAGTATCGCGGGGACGGCGGGCGGGTTCTTCTGGCACTTTGCCGGGTGGAACGGGATTGGCGGGTTTATCGTGGCGTTGCTGATGGGTGCGCTGCTGGTGGCGCTGAAGCTGGCGAAGTTGCCGCCGCTCGGGCACGTAAAAGCCTGACGCAGTCATGCTTTTAATGTGGGAGCTGGCTTGCCTGCGATAGCACTGCTATCGCAGCGGTGCGACGATTCGACAAGCCCGCTCCCACATTTGGTTTGCGTTTTATTCGTGGTATTGCGCCGACAGCTCATGCACTGCGCGCAAGAACGCGCCAGCGTGCTCGGGGTTCACTTCCGGGGTGATGCCATGGCCGAGGTTGAACACGTGCCCGCTGCCCTTGCCATAGCTGGCCAGGATGCGGCCGACTTCGGTACGGATCGCTTCCGGTTTGGCGTAGAGCACGGTTGGGTCCATGTTGCCTTGCAGCGCCACCTGGTTGCCGACGCGACGGCGGGCTTCGCCGAGGTCGCAGGTCCAGTCCAGGCCCAGTGCATCGGCGCCCGCATCAGCAATGCTTTCCAGCCACAGGCCGCCGCCTTTGGTGAACATGATCACCGGCACTTTGCGACCTTCGTGTTCGCGGATCAGGCCGCTGACGATTTTGCGCATGTAGGCCAGGGAGAACTCCTGGTACGCCGCCGACGACAGGTTGCCGCCCCAGGTGTCGAAGATCTGCACTGCTTGCGCGCCGGCCATGATCTGGCCGTTGAGGTAGCTGGTGACCGACTGCGCCAGCTTGTCCAGCAACAGGTGCATGGCTTGCGGGTTGTCGTAGAGCATGGCCTTGGTCTTGCGGAAGTCTTTCGACGAGCCACCTTCGACCATGTAAGTGGCGAGGGTCCACGGGCTGCCGGAGAAGCCGATCAGCGGCACGCGGCCGTTAAGCTCGCGGCGGATGGTGCTCACAGCGTCCATCACGTAGCCGAGGTCTTTGTGCGGATCCGGGATCGGCAGGGCTTCGATGTCGGCCAGGGTGCTGACGACTTTCTTGAAACGCGGGCCTTCGCCGGTTTCGAAATACAGGCCTTGGCCCATGGCGTCAGGGATGGTGAGGATGTCGGAGAAGAGGATGGCCGCGTCCAGTTGTGGGTAGCGGTCCAGCGGCTGCATGGTGACTTCGCAGGCGAACTCCGGGTTCATGCACAGGCTCATGAAGTCGCCGGCATTGGCGCGACTGGCGCGGTATTCCGGCAGGTAGCGACCGGCTTGACGCATCATCCACACGGGCGTGACGTCTACGGGTTGCTTGAGCAGGGCACGAAGGAAACGGTCGTTCTTGAGGGCAGTCATGTCGGCATCCGCAAAAAAAGTGCGGGCATTTTCTCAGAGCGCGACGCAAAAGGCACGGAGTGAGCCGTGCCTTTTGTCTATCGGGTCAATTTGTCGCAATGACTGGCGTCGCAAACCCCACTGTGGAATGGGGTTTGTGTGGGAGCTGGCTTGCCTGCGATGGCGGTGGTGAATTCATTATCGCTATCGCAGGCAAGCCAGCTCCCACATTTTGATCCCGTTTCAACCCGGGATTGGCCTCAGACCTGCAGGTAATCCAGGATGCCTTCGGCGGCGTTGCGGCCTTCGAAGATCGCGGTAACTACCAGGTCAGAGCCGCGCACCATGTCGCCACCGGCGAAGATTTTCGGGTTGCTGGTCTGGTGCTTGTATTGGCCTTGTTCCGGGGCGACGACGCGGCCCTGGCTGTCGGTCTGGATTTCGAACTGCTCGAACCAAGGTGCCGGGCTTGGGCGGAAACCGAAGGCGATCACCACGGCATCAGCCGGGATGATTTCTTCGGAACCCGGGATCGGCTCAGGGCTGCGACGGCCACGGGCGTCCGGCTCGCCGAGACGGGTCTCGACCACCTTCACACCTTCAACACGGTCTTCACCAACGATGGCGATCGGCTGGCGGTTGTAGAGGAATTTCACGCCTTCTTCCTTGGCGTTCTTCACCTCTTTGCGCGAACCGGGCATGTTGGCTTCGTCACGGCGATAAGCACAGGTCACCGACTTGGCACCCTGGCGGATCGAGGTGCGGTTGCAGTCCATCGCGGTGTCACCACCGCCCAGTACCACGACCTTCTTGCCTTTCATGTCGACGAAATCTTCCGGCGACTTTTCAAAGCCCAGGTTGCGGTTGACGTTGGCGATCAGGAAGTCGAGCGCGTCATACACGCCCGGCAGGTCCTCACCGGCAAAGCCGCCCTTCATGTAGGTGTAGGTGCCCATGCCCATGAACACGGCATCGTATTCGGCGAGCAGTTGCTCCATGGTGATGTCTTTGCCGATTTCGGTATTGAGACGGAACTCGATACCCATGCCGGTGAAGACTTCACGACGATGGCTCAGTACGGTTTTTTCCAGCTTGAACTCGGGAATACCGAAGGTCAGCAGGCCACCGATTTCCGGGTTCTTGTCGAACACCACCGGGGTCACGCCACCACGCACCAGTACGTCGGCGCAGCCCAGGCCCGCCGGGCCTGCACCGATGATCGCAACGCGTTTGCCGGTCGGCTTGACCTTGGACATGTCCGGGCGCCAGCCCATAGCAAACGCGGTGTCGGTGATGTACTTCTCCACCGAACCGATGGTCACCGCGCCAAAACCATCGTTAAGGGTGCAGGCACCCTCGCACAGACGGTCCTGGGGACAAACCCTGCCGCAGACTTCCGGCAGGGTGTTGGTCTGGTGCGACAGCTCGGCGGCGGCGAGGATGTTGCCCTCGGCCACCAGCTTGAGCCAGTTGGGAATGAAGTTGTGCACCGGGCACTTCCATTCGCAATACGGGTTACCGCAACCCAGGCAGCGGTGGGCCTGGTCGGCCGAGTGCTGGGGTTTGAAGGGCTCGTAGATTTCCACGAACTCTTTCTTGCGTTGACGCAACAGTTTCTTCTTCGGATCTTTGCGCCCGACATCGATGAACTGGAAGTCGTTATTCAGACGTTCAGCCATGTTAAAACCTCATCAAACTCTTCAGGCGCATATCACTGCGGGTTGGCACGGATGCTGGAAAGCAACGATTTCAGGTTGGCAGCCTTGGGCTTGACCAGCCAGAAACGACGCAGGTAGTCATCGAGGTTTTCAGCGAGGTTACGACCCCATTCGCTGTTGGTTTCCTCGACATATTCGTCCAGCACATGCTGCAAGTGGTTGCGATAGGACTCCATGGCTTCGCCGCTGATCCGCTGGATCTCGACCAACTCGTGGTTGACCTTGTCGACGAAGGTGTTGTCCTGGTCGAGCACGTAGGCGAAACCGCCGGTCATGCCCGAACCGAAGTTGTAACCGGTCTTGCCCAGTACCGCGACAAAGCCACCGGTCATGTACTCGCAGCAGTGATCGCCAGTGCCTTCCACCACGGTGTGGGCACCGGAGTTACGCACGGCAAAACGCTCACCGGCAGTACCTGCGGCAAACAGCTTGCCACCGGTGGCACCGTACAAGCAGGTGTTGCCGATGATGGCACTGTCCTGGGTCTTGTAGATGCTGCCTTTAGGCGGAACGATCACCAGCTTGCCGCCGGTCATGCCCTTGCCCACGTAGTCGTTGGCGTCGCCTTCGAGGTACATGTGCAGGCCGCCGGCGTTCCACACACCAAAGCTCTGGCCGGCAGTGCCGTTGAAGCGGAAGGTGATTGGCGCTTTCGCCATGCCTTGGTTGCCGTGCTTGCGCGCGATTTCGCCGGAGATGCGTGCGCCGATCGAACGGTCGCAGTTGCAGATATCCAGGGCAAAGTCGCCACCGCTGGCGTCGTTGATCGAGGAACTGGCCATTTCGACCATCTTCTCGGCCAGCAGGCCTTTGTCGAACGGCGGGTTGCGGTCCACCTGGCAGAATTGTGGCTTGTCTGCCGGGATGTGATCGCTGCCCAGCAGCGGCGTCAGGTCCAGGTGCTGTTGCTTGGCGGTCTGGCCTTCGAGGATGTCGAGCAAGTCGGTACGACCGATCAGCTCTTCCAGCGAACGCACGCCCAGCTTGGCCAGCCACTCACGGGTCTCTTCGGCGACGTAGGTGAAGAAATTCACCACCATGTCGACGGTGCCGATGTAGTGATCCTTGCGCAGCTTCTCGTTCTGAGTGGCGACGCCGGTGGCGCAGTTGTTCAGGTGGCAGATGCGCAGGTATTTGCAGCCCAGGGCGATCATGGGCGCGGTGCCGAAGCCGAAGCTTTCGGCGCCGAGAATCGCAGCCTTGATCACGTCGAGGCCGGTTTTCAGGCCGCCATCGGTCTGCACCCGCACCTTACCGCGCAGGTCGTTGCCGCGCAGAGTCTGGTGGGTTTCAGCCAGGCCGAGTTCCCAGGGTGCGCCAGCGTACTTGATCGAGGTCAGCGGCGAAGCGCCGGTGCCGCCGTCATAGCCGGAAATGGTGATCAGGTCGGCATAGGCCTTGGCCACACCGGCGGCAATGGTGCCTACGCCGGCTTCTGCCACGAGCTTCACCGAGACCAGCGCCTGCGGGTTGACTTGTTTCAAGTCGAAAATCAGCTGCGACAAGTCTTCAATCGAATAGATGTCGTGGTGCGGCGGCGGCGAAATCAGGGTGACGCCGGGCACTGCGTAACGCAGCTTGGCGATCAAACCGTTGACCTTGCCGCCTGGCAGCTGGCCGCCTTCACCGGGCTTGGCGCCCTGGGCGACTTTGATCTGCAGCACTTCGGCGTTAACCAGGTATTCCGGCGTTACACCGAAACGACCAGTCGCCACTTGCTTGATTTTCGAGCTCTTGATGGTGCCGTAGCGCGCCGGGTCTTCGCCGCCTTCGCCGGAGTTGGAACGCGCACCCAGGCGGTTCATGGCTTCGGCCAGGGCTTCGTGGGCCTCGGGCGACAAGGCGCCCAAAGAGATACCGGCGGAGTCGAAGCGCTTGAGGATCGATTCCAGCGGTTCGATTTCGCTGATGGCCAGCGGCGTGTCCAGGATCTTCACCTTGAACAAATCGCGGATCATCGACACCGGGCGGTTATCCACCAGCGCGGTGTATTCCTTGAACTTGGCGTAGTCGCCCTGCTGCACAGCGGCTTGCAGGGTGTTGACCACGTCCGGGTTGTAGGCGTGGTATTCGCCACCGTGTACGAACTTCAGCAGGCCGCCTTGCTGGATCGGCTTGCGCGCGCTCCAGGCTTCGGCTGCCAGGGCTTTCTGTTCGGCCTCGATGTCGACGAAACGTGCGCCCTTGATACGGCTTGGCACGCCACGGAAGCTCAGTTCGCAAACCTCTTCGGACAGGCCGATGGCTTCGAATAGCTGTGCACCACGGTAAGACGTGACGGTGGAGATGCCCATCTTCGACAGGATCTTCAGCAAGCCCTTGGTGATGCCCTTACGGTAGTTCTTGAACACCTCATAGAGGTCGCCCAGCACTTCACCGGTACGGATCAAATCACCCAGCACTTCGTAGGCCAGGAACGGGTAAACCGCCGAGGCGCCGAAGCCGATCAACACTGCGAAGTGATGCGGGTCGCGGGCAGTAGCCGTTTCCACGAGGATGTTGGAGTCGCAACGCAGGCCTTTTTCGGTCAGGCGGTGATGCACCGCGCCGGTGGCCAAGGAGGCGTGGATCGGCAGCTTGCCTGGCGCGATGTGGCGGTCGGTCAGCACGATCTGGGTACGACCGGCGCGCACGGCTTCTTCGGCCTGGTCGGCGACGTTACGCACAGCGGCTTCAAGGCCGAGGCTCTCGTCGTAGTTCAGGTCGATGATCTGGCGGTCGAAACCTGGACGCTCCAGGGTCATCAACGAGCGCCATTTGGCCGGGGAAATGACCGGCGAGCTGAGGATCACGCGGGAGGCGTGCTCAGGCGATTCCTGGAAGATGTTGCGCTCGGCACCGAGGCACACTTCCAACGACATCACGATGGCTTCGCGCAGCGGGTCGATCGGCGGGTTGGTGACCTGCGCGAACTGCTGGCGGAAATAGTCGTACGGCGTACGCACGCGCTGGGACAGCACCGCCATTGGCGTGTCATCGCCCATGGAGCCGACCGCCTCATAGCCTTGCTCGCCAAGCGGACGCAGCACTTGGTCGCGCTCTTCGAACGTGACCTGGTACATCTTCATGTACTGCTTGAGTTGATCGACGTCATAGAAAGCCGAACCGTGGTCGTTGTCTTCCATGGTCGCCTGGATGCGCAGGGCGTTCTTGCGCAGCCATTGCTTGTACGGATGACGCGACTTCAAGCGGTTGTCGATGGCGTCGGTGTCGAGGATCTGCCCGGTTTCGGTGTCCACGGCCAGGATCTGGCCTGGGCCTACACGGCCTTTGGCGATCACGTCTTCAGGCTTGTAGTCCCACACGCCGATTTCCGACGCCAGGGTGATGAAGCCGTTGGTGGTGGTGACCCAGCGCGCCGGGCGCAGACCGTTACGGTCGAGCAGGCACACCGCATAGCGGCCGTCGGTCATGACCACGCCAGCCGGACCGTCCCACGGCTCCATGTGCATCGAGTTGTACTCGTAGAATGCACGCAGGTCCGGGTCCATGGTCTCGACGTTCTGCCACGCAGGCGGAATGATCATGCGCACGCCACGGAACAGGTCGATGCCGCCGGTGACCATCAGTTCGAGCATGTTGTCCATGCTGGAGGAGTCGGAACCCACGCGGTTAACCAGCGGGCCGAGTTCTTCGAGGTCCATCAAATCGTTGGCGAACTTGGTGCGACGGGCCACGGCCCAGTTGCGGTTGCCGGTGATGGTGTTGATCTCGCCGTTGTGGGCGAGGAAGCGGAATGGCTGAGCCAGCGGCCATTTCGGCAGGGTGTTGGTGGAAAAGCGCTGGTGGAACACGCAGATCGCGGTTTGCAGGCGCTCATCGCTCAGGTCCGGATAAAAGGCGGTCAAGTCCGCCGGCATCATCAGGCCTTTATAAATGATGGTCTTGTGCGAAAAGCTGCAGATGTAGTGGTCGGTGTCCGCGGCGTTGGAGACCGACGAACGACGACGCGAGGTGAACAGCTTGATCGCCATGTCCTGATCGCTGAGGCCATCGCCTGCGATGAACACTTGCTCGATCTGCGGCAGGCGCTCCAGGGCCAGGCGGCCGAGCACGCTGGTGTCGATCGGCACTTTGCGCCAGCCAACCAGTTGCAGGCCGGCGGCGACGATTTCGCGGTTCATGTTCTCGCGAGCAGCTTGGGCTTTCACCGGGTCCTGGTTGAAAAACACCATGCCCACGGCGTACTGCTTGGGCAGGTCGACCGCAAATTGCTCTTTTGCGACAGCGCGCAGGAACTGGTCGGGCTTTTGAATCAGCAAGCCGCAACCGTCACCGGTCTTGCCGTCGGCGTTGATCCCACCGCGGTGGGTCATGCAGGTCAGGGCCTCGATGGCCGTTTGCAAAAGGGTATGACTGGGCTCGCCCTGCATGTGGGCTATCAGGCCGAAACCGCAGTTATCCTTGAATTCATCGGGTTGGTACAGACCTGCTTTCATAGACACTTTCTCACCAGGCTGCCTCTTATACCGAGGCAAATTTCTTTTCAATTCAACCGGTTACCTTCCACGCCGAACGTACGCCGGCTTAGCGGGGGCAAAAGGGAGGTCATTGTACACACCGACACGAACGCTCACAAATTTAGCGACGAAATGTCGCAAATCTATGTCGCATTTATGAAAGGTTTAAAGCGATATGCTGTGCTAGTCAAAACTTTTTTAATTCTGACCGCTACGACTCAAAAGCTACGTGACGCAGACACCACAAAGCGCGCGGCCTGGAGGGGCAGCACGCACTTGCGGATTTTTTTGAGGTGCCGGGAGAGGCGGCCTGGGTAAGGCCGCCGAATCTTCAGCGAGTTGTTGCGAGTTCTTGTTGAACGCTGGCAACAGTGCGAGGCCAAGGTTTACCAGCCTGGACCTTCGCTGGCAAGGTTTTGATCGCAGAATCAGCTGCGGCACGGCTTGGGAAGCTGCCGTAAGTGATCACGAAGAGAGGCTTGCCGTTGAGCACTTTCTTGAAATAACGGTACTGGCCGCCCTGCTCTTTCACGAACGCCTGGGCGTTGGCTTCGGAGCTGGTGCCCAGGATCTGCACGACGAAATTACCCGTTGGCTGGCTGGTGTACCAGCTGCTGCCGACGGCGGCAGGCGCAGCGGCCTTGGCAACAGCGACAGGTTTTTCAGCCGGCTTGGCGGCAGGTGCCGGCTTGGCCGCTGGCGCAGGCGCGACAGGCTTGGCAACCGGAACAGGCTTGGCAGTGGCAACGGTCGGCGCTGGCGTCGGCTTGGCAACTGGAGCGGCTGCCGGGCCAGCCGGAACGCCGGCAGGCGGTGCGGTGGTGGTTACGGTTGGCGGCGTGGCGCTGGAGCCTTCCACCGGCACACCGTCGTCACCTTCGGAGATACCACCGGCGGCTTCAGCGAGCGGGCCGCGCATGACCGGCTGGCCGACCATCGGCAGGTTGGTCGGTTGGCCGGAGTTGGCGAATTCGACATTTGGCGTGGGTTTGCCCAGTGGCAACTGCGCCTGTTCGGTTGGCGCACCGGCGGTGGCGGGGGCCTTGCTGCGACCTGGGATCAACCAGGCAGCGGCGACAGCGACCACGACAACGGCAGAAATCGCCAATACGTGCTTCTTAGGCATAGTAAACCCCATCTTTGGACGCTTCACCGCAGAGCGGCTGGCAATCATGGCTTCGATCAAGGCATCGCGGGCAACCTGGTTGATGGTGCCAGGCCAGCCGTCGGAGCTTTCGTGAATATCAGAGATCTGATTTGCCGTGAAAAGTTCGATACCGGCACCGGCGCCTTCGAGGCGTTGAGCCAGGTACTCGCGGGTTTCTTCCTCTTCGTACGGCTGCAGTTCGATGACGTGGAACAGCTCCTGCTCGCCGCTGATCTGCTCCAGATCGGCAATCAACGAAGACTCACCGAACAGGAATACGTGCGGGCGCCCTTCCGGTGTGCCCGCCGCCAGCGCCAGCAGCGCTTCCAGGGCGGATTCGTCAAGCTGCTCGGCGTCGTCCACCAGCAGATAGACTTCCTGGCCGGTCAGGCCCAACTGCACAACCTGCTTGAGGATCGCATTCGGCTCGGCATTGGCAACGTTCAGCGCCTGGGCAACCTGGCGCAGTACGCCGGCCGCATCACCGGCACCACGGGCCGACACCACCACGCTCTGTACCGATTGCTTGTTGGTGCTGGCAACAAGCGCCTGGCGCAGCAGGGTCTTGCCGCTGCCCAACGGGCCGGTCACTACCAGCAGCAGTTGGCTGTAGCGCGCCAGGTGGTGCAACTGACCGAGCACCGGCTTGCGCTGGGCAGGGAAGAATTTGAAGCCAGGCACCCGTGGAGCAAAAGGGTCGTGGCTTAACTGGTAGTGGCCGAGGAACGCCTCGTCGGCATGCAAACTAGTCATCGGGATCTTATTAACCTTTAAGCTGGGCCAGGGCGCGGTAATCCGCTCCCAGCGTGGCCTGTAAAATCTCTTTCGGATAATCGTCGGTCACTACCGCTTCGCCCATATGGCGCAGCAGCACCAGTCGCAGGCGACCGTCGATCACTTTCTTGTCGATTGCCATGTGTTCGAGGAAATCCGCCTCGGTCATCTCTTGCGGCGGAATAACCGGCAAGCCGGCGCGCTGGAACAGCTGGATGCCGCGATCACGCTCCTGGGCGCTGATCCAGCCCAGACGTTGCGACATTTCCAGCGCCATTACCGTGCCAGCCGCTACGGCTTCCCCATGCAACCACACACCATAGCCCATGTGCGTTTCGATCGCATGGCCGAAAGTGTGGCCCAGGTTCAGGGTGGCGCGCACGCCGGACTCTCGCTCGTCGGCGTTCACCACCAGCGCCTTGGCGGCGCAGGAGCGGGAAATCGCTTCGGTGAGTGCAACCTGGTCCAGGGCACGCAGGGCGTCCATGTGTTCTTCGAGCCAGGTCAGGAACGGCTCGTCACAAATCAGCCCGTACTTGATGACCTCTGCCAGACCGGCCGACAGCTCGCGCGGCGGCAAGGTGTTGAGGGTCGCGGTGTCGATCAGCACGGCTTGTGGTTGGTAGAACGCACCCACCATGTTCTTGCCCAGCGGGTGGTTGATGCCGGTCTTGCCGCCCACCGACGAATCGACCTGGGACAACAAGGTGGTCGGCACCTGGATAAAGTCCACGCCGCGCTGGTAGCAGGCTGCGGCAAAGCCGGCCATGTCGCCGATCACGCCGCCGCCCAAGGCCACCACCGTGGTACGCCGGTCATGCCGTGCAGTCAGCAGGCCATCAAAGATCAGTTGCAGGGTTTCCCAGTTCTTGTGAGCCTCGCCGTCAGGCAGGATCACCGAAATCACCGAGTAGGCCGCAAGGCTGCGGCTCAGACGCTCAAGATACAGCGGCGCGACCGTTTCATTGGAGATGATCGCCACTTGCCGCCCGGCAATGTGCGGTGCGAGCAACTCGGGCAGGTCCAACAAACCTTCGCCAATATGGATTGGGTAGCTGCGCTCGCCTAGATCGACCTTAAGTGTCTGCATGTGTCCCCGCGTGAAGAAATATGTACGATCGGCAACGCTCGGATTTTCGTCGCCTGATGGCTCTGCGCCATACCCCGAAGGGTGATAGCACGCCGCCGAGAATAGCGCATTTCGGGCCTGGCTTTAACGGGGTGGCAACTGCTGCAAACGCTCAAGAATGTCGAGAACCACCATTCGAGGCGGCCGCTCATCGGTTTCGACCACCAGATCGGCGATTTCCCGATACAGCGGATCGCGCAGCGTAAGCAAGTCCCGCAAGGTTTTTGCCGGGTCTGCCGTGCGCAACAATGGGCGGTTGCGGTCGCGCGCGGTACGCCCCACCTGCTGCTCGACCGACGCATGCAAGTAAACCACACGACCGCCGGCATGCAGCGCACGGCGGTTCTCATCGCGCATCACTGCACCGCCGCCGGTAGCCAATACCACGCCATCGCAGCCACACAGCTCGGCAATCATCGCCTGCTCGCGGTCGCGAAAGCCCAGTTCGCCTTCCTTATCGAAGATCCATGGGATATTGGCACCCGTGCGCAATTCAATTTCCTTGTCGGAATCTTTGAACGGCAGGCGCAGCTCTTTGGCCAGCAAACGGCCGATGGTGCTTTTTCCAGCCCCCATCGGTCCTACAAGAATCAAATTTCGCACAGAATCAACGACTCACAGCAATCGCCTGGTTATTCATAATACGCGGAGTCAGGAATACCAGCAGCTCGGATTTTTTCTCCGCCAGCACATCGCGCCGGAAAAGGCGGCCAAGATACGGCACATCGCCCAAAAATGGCACTTTATCTACCACTTTGCTTTGGGTATTGGAGAAAACCCCGCCAATGACGATGGTCTCGCCATCCTTGACCCGCACCTTGGCGTTGACCTCGTTTTTCTTGATCGGCGGTACATCGTTGAGCTTGTTCAGGTAGTCAGGCTCATCCTTGGTGACCTTGACCGCCATGATCACCCAGCCATCCGGGGTGATTTGCGGGGTTACCTCCAGCGACAGCGAGGCTTCCTTGAACGACACCGAGGTGGCGCCACGCGAGCTGGATTCCTGGTAGGGAATCTCGGTGCCCTTGAGGATGCGCGCGGTTTCCTTGTCGGACGTGACCACCTTGGGCTGCGAGACGATTTCGCCATTGCCGGTTTTTTCCATGGCCGTCAGCTCCAGGTCCAGCAACAGGTTGTCGGTAATAAAAGCGATGCCCAGGCCAGCCGTACCGGTCAGCGAGCCCATGTCGACAAACGGCGAGCTGGGCGGATTCGCCGGTGGCTCCGCACCTTCGGCCAACGGCTTGCCGATACCGCCCGCGCCCCAGTTTCCGCGATTGAGCCGCCCGCCCCAGCGCACGCCCAGGCTTTTGTCGTAATCGACATTGGCTTCGACGATCCGCGCTTCGATCATGACTTGGCGTACCGGCACATCCAGCTGCGTCACGATCCGCCGCAGCTCGTCAATTCGCTCGCGGGTCTGGTAGGCGATGATGTTGTTGGTGCGATCATCCACCGCCACCGAGCCGCGCTCATCGGTAAAGCCGTCAACCCCAGCCACTGACTGAAACAGCTTGGCCAGGTCCGCTGCCTTGGCGTAATTGACCTGCAGCAACTCGCGACGCAGGGGCGCCAGCTCCTCCATCTGTTTGCGTGACTCCAGCGCCAGCAACTCGCGAGCGGCCAACTCTTCGGCGGGTGCCACCAGCAAAACACCGGCCTTCACACGCTTGTCCAAGCCCTTGGTTTGCAGCACCAGATCCAGTGCCTGGTCCCAGGGCACATCCTTGAGCCGCAACGTGATCGAGCCTTGCACCTCGTCACTGGCCACCAGATTAAGCCCGGCAACATCCGCTATCTGCTGCAAGACGGCGCGCAAATCGATGTTCTGGAAGTTGAGGGTCAGCTTGTCGCCTTTGTAGGCGCCACTCGCAACCATGCTGCCGGGAGGCGGCAGCTGGATCAGATCGACGCGATTGGGCACAGCAAATGCCATCGGTGCCGTGAACGCTATCCATAGCGCCACACCGAAGGACGAGAAAGTCCTTTTCATTGTTTGATTCCGTTATGAGTTGACGTTTAACACCAGGGTTCGCGAACGCGTAAGCCATGCGCCTTGTTCATCGGGGACGCCTTGTTCATCCGGGAATAGTTCGGCCAGTTCGATGTGGCTGGGAAGAATGGCCGTGACCCGGCCATGGTTAGGTCCCAGGTAGTCGCCGACCGCCAGCCGGTGCACACCAGAAGGTGCGCGCAACAGGGCGAAGGTCTGCAGGCCACGGGGCTCGGCTTCGGCCGACAATGTATTGATTGAAAGTGTGCCCACCATTTCAAACTGATCGACAGCCAGGCTTTCCAACATACCCCGCTTGCGTGCCCGGTCCGGCGCAAGCGCAGGCCGGCCAGGCCTGTAATCGATCTGCGCGGTGGGCGGCTGGAACGGATCACGCAGGGTTGCTGCGGCGTAGACAAAACGCGCGCCCTGCTCGGCTACCGGTTCAGGCTGGCCAGGCGCGCCCATGCCACGATAAGTCTTGGCCAGCAAATCGAGGCGCAATAACGCCCCATCCGACCGAAGCACCACATCATGCACAGTGACGATACGCGGCAAACCGCCCAGCGCACTCACGAAACTCGCCAAGTCGTGGTAGGCGCCAAACACACCGACCTGTACCGGCTCCTCGATGTAGAACGGCAGCGGCTGTTCGCTCAACACCGTGACACCTTCGACCACCAAGCCGTTGGCCGCCGCCAGCCGCGCCATGTCTTCGAGCAAGCCCGGCATGTCCGACTCGCTCGGCAACTGCCGTAAAAGCCCGGCAACCTGCGCCTGCATCAGCCGGGCCTGATGGGCACGCGCCTCAAGATCGGCTGCCAAGCCGGCCCTTTGCGTAAGTTGCTCTTGCAAGGCCAGCGTCTGCGCTTGCAGCGCGTTCAGTTGCTCACGTGCCGGGGCCAGCAGCCATCCTTCGCCCACCACCCACACCAGCCCCGCCAGCGCGCAGCCGAGCAGAACCTTGCCCGGCAAGGGCCATTTAGCAGCGTTGTGAGAGAGCGTGGAAAAGTCGAGCCTGGGCAGGCTCAAGGCTGGGCCTCGGTGGATTCACCTTGGCGCACCATCAATTGGAATTCGTTGCCGCCACCTTGGCCCTGCGCACGTACATGCTGCAATCGAGTGGCATGCGCGCCTTCAGAAGCCTCCAGACGGCGCATCAGTTGGGCGATATCCTGGCTGGATTCGGCACTGCCGCTGACACTGACCGTATTGCCTTTGGCAACCACCTCATGCAGGTGTACGCCATCGGGCACCGCTCGGGCGAGTTGGTCCAATAGCTGCGCGCTGGCCGAACGGGATTCGTGCAGGTCCTGCACCACCTTCATGCGTGCGGCCAATTGCTGGCTCTGCTCCTGCAAGTCGTCGATGGTCTTGAGCCGCGAGTCCTGAATGGCGACGTCTTTGTTCAGGTAGCTGTTGCGCGTCACTTGCCGGTCGATCGCCTGATCGATGACCTGATCCGCCAGCCACACCGCTGCGAGTGCCACTGCGGCGAACGCCAGCAGAAACACCAGGAAGTATTTACGCCGCCGCTCTGCCTGCGCCTGGCGCCAAGGCAAAAGATTGATTCGTGTCATCCAGCGAAACTCCTCAGGGCCAGCCCACAAGCAATTCCCATCCCGTGGGCATCCACGGCCCATTGTGCGCCATCGACTCGATGGCCCGGCATGAAGCTGGCGAAATCCTGACGGCAAGCGCGCTCCAATGCAAACCCTTCGACGTCCACCACCCGCGCAACCAGCCCGGCCAGGGCCAAAACCGCTGCGCGGGCCTCGACCTGTTCCTTGAGGCATGCAGCCAGCACCACCTCGACCCGCGCCGAGTCCTGGGGCGAAGGGCCGCGCACCTGAAAGTCGATGGCGACGTCATCCAGCGGGTAAGGAATGTACTGGTCGGCTTCCATCTGAATCATCCAGACCATCTCTTCGTCACTGAGCCCCGCCTCCAGGTCGATCACCCGTGTGATGACCGACGGCCCCGACACTGCCACTGCGGCCTGCCGGGCGGACGTGTGCAACCGAGACAAAGCCTGGTTCAGCGCCTGCCCCACGCGTTCAAGGTCCAACAGCGTGCCATCGACGACCGCATTGGCGGGCAGCCCCTGCGTGACGTATGCCTTGACGCTGTAGGCGCCGGCGGTGTGGTCCAATTCAACCAGCTTGATACCGGTGTCATTGATGTCGACGCCCAGCAGGGTGTCGGCTTTGCGCCTGAAAAATCCCTTTCTCATAAAACTCCCTAAAACTTTGCCTGTCATACCGCCTGATTGCGGCTGGGAATCGTGCATTCGGTCGACTTGTTTGGCCGCCACGAATGACGCCCCAGGCCGAAAATGCTTTAATGCCCAGCGTTTTTTCCCGCTTTTTCCTGCTGCTCGGGTCGATCCATTGTTTGCCATGCATGCCCCGACGCGTAACTCATTCTTTTCTCTGGAAATCCAAAAGCCTTGATTCGTCTGCTGAAGTTTTTCGGGTACTCCATTGTCGCGATCGTCTGCGGGCTGCTGCTCGTACTCAGCGGGGCCTACCTCTACCTTAGTCCGGGTTTGCCTTCCGTAGAGGCGCTCAGAAGTATCCAGTTGCAGATTCCTTTGCGGGTCTACAGCAGCGATGAAAAACTGATCGCGGAGTTCGGCGAAATGCGCCGCACACCGATCCGTTTCGCCGACATTCCGCCCAATTTCATCAACGCCCTGCTTTCGGCTGAAGACGATAATTTCGCCAACCACTACGGCGTCGACCCGAGCAGCCTGGTGCGCGCAGCCACCCAGTTGGTAAAAAGCGGACACATTCAATCCGGCGGCAGCACCATCACCATGCAGGTGGCGAAGAACTTCTTCCTCACCAGCGAACGCAGCTTTTCGCGCAAGGCCACCGAGATTCTGTTGGCACTGCAGATCGAACGTCAGCTGACCAAGGACGAGATCCTTGAGCTGTACGTCAACAAGATCTACCTGGGCAACCGCGCCTACGGGATCGAGGCGGCTTCGCAGGTGTACTACGGCAAGTCGATTCGTGATGCCAGCCTGGCGCAGATGGCAATGATCGCCGGCCTGCCCAAGGCCCCGTCGCGCTTCAACCCGCTGGCCAACCCGGCGCGCAGCAAGGAGCGTCGCGACTGGATCCTGGGCCGCATGTACAAGTTGGGCAAAATCGACCAGGCCGCTTACGAGAGCGCCGTGGCCGAGCCGCTGAATGCCAGCTACCACGTGCCGACGCCGGAAGTGAATGCGCCGTATATCGCTGAAATGGCGCGGGCCGAAATGGTCGGCCGTTATGGCAGCGAGGCCTACACCGAAGGCTTCCGCGTGACCACGACCATTCCGAGCAACCTGCAGGAAATTGCCAACAATTCAGTCCGTGACGGCTTGGTGACCTACGACCAGCGCCATGGCTACCGTGGCCCCGAATCGCGCCTGCCAGGCAAGACCCTGAGCGCGTGGACCACCGAGCTGGGTAAACAGCGCCCGATCAGCGGCCTGGAACCCGCCATCGTCACCCAGGTGAAGAAGGATGGCGTGCAAGTGCTCACCCGCAGCGGCGAAGGCCATGTGTCGTGGGACAGCATGAAGTGGGCACGCCCGTTCCTGAACACCAACAGCATGGGCCCGCTGCCCAAGCAGCCGTCGGACGTGGCGCAGGTGGGTGACTTGATCCGCGTGCAACGCCAGAAAGACGACAGCCTGAAATTCAGCCAAGTGCCTGTGGCCCAGGGCGCCCTGGTGTCCCTGGACCCGCAAAACGGTGCGATCCGCGCCCTGGTCGGCGGCTTTGCCTTCGAGCAGAGCAACTACAACCGCGCCACCCAAGCCAAGCGCCAGCCGGGCTCAAGCTTCAAACCGTTTGTCTACAGCGCCGCATTGGACAACGGCTACACCGCCGCAAGCCTGGTCAACGACGCGCCGATCGTGTTTGTCGATGAATACCTGGACAAGGTCTGGCGTCCGAAGAACGACACCAACACCTTCCTCGGCCCAATCCGCATCCGCGAGGCGTTGTACAAGTCGCGCAACCTGGTCTCGATCCGCCTGCTGCAGGCGATGGGCGTGGGCAAGACCATCGACTACATGACGCGCTTTGGCTTCGCCAAGTCGGATCTGCCGCCAAACCTGTCGCTGGCGCTGGGCACCGCGACCCTCACGCCGATGGAAATCGCTACCGGCTGGAGCACCTTTGCCAACGGCGGCTACAAGATCACGCCGTACTTGATCGATAAGATCGAGAGCCGCAATGGCGACACACTGTTCACCGCCAACCCGCCACGCGTGCCGGGTGACGTAGTCAACGGTGTGGCAGCCCCCGACGGTATCGCAGCGCCGAGCAACGGCGGCATCACCATTGAGCCGACGCCAGGCGCAGCACCGGCCACCAATGCCGCCGCTCCCACCGAGCCACAGGCACCAGCAGTGGCCGAGCGTGTGGTGGATGGCCGTACCACCTACATCCTCAACAGCATCCTGGAAGACGTGATAAAGAAAGGCACCGGCCGCCGCGCCCTGGCCTTGGGCCGCGCAGATATCGCCGGCAAGACCGGTACTACCAACGACTCCAAGGACGCCTGGTTCTCCGGCTACAACGCCGACTACGTGACTACCGTGTGGACCGGCTACGACCAACCGGAAAGCCTGGGCCGTCGCGAGTTTGGCGGCACCGTCGCGCTGCCGATCTGGATGAGTTACATGGGCGCAGCCTTGAAAGACAAGCCGCTGCATACCCAGGCTGAGCCGGAAGGCATCCTCAGCCTGCGGATCGACCCGGTCAGTGGCCGCGCGGCATCACCCAGCACGCCGAATGCGTACTTCGAGCTGTTCAAGAGCGAAGACACACCGCCGTCGGTCAACGAACTGGGCAATGGCGTTGCACCGGGCAGCCCGCTGCCGGCGGATGAGGCGGCGCCGATCGATTTGTTCTGATGAGATCAATGGCCGACCCAGCTCCACTGTGGGAGCTGGCTTGCCTGCGATGGCCATAGGCATCTACACAACTTTTGAAGGCCGCCACTTTCTCCTGTGGCGAGCAGGCTTGTCCTGCGTTGGGCCGCGAAGCGGCCCCAAACCCTGACACTGAGTACTTTCAGGAAAATTGCAGTGCCTTTACTGGGGCCGCTTCGCAGCCCAACGCCGGTGGTGCGACGATTCGACAAGCCTGCTCGCCACAACAGCCCACCTGCCACAGACTTCGTGCTAACCGGCTGTGTAACCTATGCTGCGATGGCGGTGTATCAGCCACTGATTCACCCCCTGATACACCGCCATCGCGGGCAAGCCCGGCTCCCACAGGTTTACCTGGCGCCGGAAGATCGCATTCAGCCAGCTACAAAAAAGCCCCGACTCGCAAGAGCCGGGGCTTTTTGTTGGTGCGCTACAACGGCTTAGCCGTTGAACACATCATCCACGCTTTGCAGCGGGTAGTGTTTTGGATACGGCAGGGTGGCCACACCGGTCTCGATCGCGGCCTTGGCCACGGCGTCGGAGATCAGGGTGATCAGGCGCTTATCCATTGGTTTCGGGATGATGTACTCACGACCGAATGCCAGTGGGGCACCACCGTAGGCATCGCACACGTCCTGAGGCACCGGCAGCTTGGCCAGTTCACGCAGGGCGTTGGCGGCAGCCACTTTCATCTCTTCGTTGATGCGCTTGGCGCGAACGTCCAGGGCACCACGGAAGATGAACGGGAAGCCCAACACGTTGTTGACCTGGTTCGGGTAGTCCGAACGGCCGGTAGCCATGATCACGTCGCTGCGAGTGGCGTGGGCCAGCTCAGGCGAGATCTCTGGGTCCGGGTTGGAGCAGGCGAACACGATCGGGTTGGCCGCCATGGACTTGAGGCCTTCGGCGCTCAGCAGGTTCGGGCCGGACAGGCCAACGAACACGTCGGCACCGTCGAGGGCGTCAGCCAGGGTGCGCTTGTCGGTAGCGTGGGCAAACATCGCCTTGTACTGGTTCAGGTCGGTACGCTCGGACTGCACAACGCCTTTGCTATCGACCATGAAGATGTTTTCCAGCTTGGCGCCCATGCTCACCAGCAACTTCATGCAGGAGATGGCCGCAGCACCAGCGCCCAGGCAGACGATCTGTGCGTCAGCCAGGGTTTTGCCGGCGATTTCCAGGGCGTTGATCATGCCGGCCGCAGTAACGATTGCGGTGCCGTGCTGGTCATCGTGGAATACCGGGATGTCGCACTGTTCGATCAGGGCCTTTTCGATCTCGAAGCACTCAGGTGCCTTGATGTCTTCCAGGTTGATGCCACCGAAGGTGATGGAAATGCGCTTTACGGTGTCGATGAAAGCTTGTGGGCTTTCGGAGTCGACTTCGATGTCGAAAACGTCAATGCCGGCAAAGCGCTTGAACAGCACGCCTTTACCTTCCATGACTGGCTTGGAAGCCAATGGGCCGAGGTTGCCCAGGCCGAGAATCGCGGTGCCATCGGAAATCACTGCAACCAGGTTGCCTTTGCCGGTGTACTTGTACGCCAGTTCAGGGTCGCGGGCGATTTCACGTACGGGCTCAGCAACGCCAGGGCTGTAGGCCAGCGACAGGTCGCGGGCAGTAGCAGTGGCCTTGGTGAGCTCTACACTCAGCTTTCCTGGACGAGGATGGGCATGATATTCGAGAGCGGCAGTTTTCAAATCAGACATATCGGCATTCCGCTTTTACTGTTGGTCGACGGACCGCCGAGGATACGCGTGTGAGAAAGTCCCCACAAGACTGGCCGGTCACTCCCGTCAAGAGCCGCGCACTACGACTTTTGGCCAAGAGCCACGGGATACAAGGGCTCAACTGTTCACAATCGACATAAAAAATGTCTACAATTTTTTTATTAAAATTGCTCTGAGTGCAGCACGGTCAAATCGCAGGTTCAAAAAAGGCGCCCACAAGGGGCGCCTTTTTCAACAGCTGGCAAAAGCCCAAAAGGCTTTTTAGCCTTACTCTGCTGGAGTAGCAGCAGGCTTCTTGCCGAAAGCACCAAAGCGATCTGCGAAGCGCTGTACACGGCCGCCGGTGTCCAGAGTTTTCTGCTTACCGGTGTAGAACGGGTGGCACTCGTTGCATACGTCAGTACCCAGTGGCTTGCACAGGTTCGAACGCGTTTCGAACTTGTTGCCGCAGCTGCAGGTTACTTCGATGGTTTCGTACGCTGGATGGATATCGGCTTTCATGGTGACTTCCTCGGGCTAGCGTGCCGCCACTCGACACTATTGTCGAATACCGCACGTAATTAGGCCGCGGATTCTACCAGACCTTTTTAAACGCGCAAGCGGCGCCTCCCGTGGTTTACCCACATAAAAGCTCCTTTCATCAGAAAAAACCCAACACACCAGCGTCCACCTGCCAGGCCGGACTTCTATTGTGGCGAGCAGGCTTGCCACTACAAGCCCGGCTCCCACAGTTGAGCTGGCGTATTCCGAACAACGCGGGACACCTCCACCGCAGGTCTGCTAGGCTCCCGCCCCTGCGCCACCGCCTGCCTTTACTATGAGACCCCCCGCGTGCCCGACGCCATTTTGCGCCTAGCCCTGCCCTCGCCCCTGCGCCGCTTGTTCGACTACCGAGCCCCGGCCGGTGTGTTGCGGGCGCAGTTGCAGCCAGGCATGCGTGTGCGAGTGCCGTTTGGCCGTCGAGAGATGATCGGCATCCTGATCGAAGTCGCCGACCACAGCGAAGTCCCCGCCGAAAAACTCAAACCGGCCCTGGCCATCCTCGACGCCACGCCGCCGCTGCCGCCTGCGCTGTTCAAGCTGTGCCTGTGGACCGCGCAGTATTACCAGCACAGCCTTGGCGATACCCTGAGCTGGGCGCTGCCGGTGCTGCTGCGCCAGGGCGAACTGGCTGAAGCACGCCAGGAACGCTTTTGGTCAATAGTGCCCGGCGCACGCCTGGACGACCCACGCATCGCCCGCGCCCCGCGCCAGCGTGAAGCCCTCGCAACCCTGGCCCAACACCCCCACGGCGTGGCTCATCAGCTGTTAAGCAAGTTGATGCTAAGCAAAGACAGCCTCGACCTGCTGCTGGCAAAGGGCTTGGTGCAGGTGGAAATCCGCAAGCACGCGCCGGACCCGCGCCATGACCACTGGCTGGCTCAGCCGGAACTGCCGCTGAACCCCGAGCAACGCGCCGCCTACGAAGCCATTCGCGCCGGTTTCGACAGCTTCCACGCCTTCCTGCTGGCCGGCGTCACCGGCAGTGGCAAGACCGAAGTGTATTTGCAACTGATCCGCGAAACCCTGCAGGCCGGCAAACAAGCGCTGGTGCTGATCCCTGAGATCAACCTGGGCCCGCAAACCCTGGCGCGTTTCGAGCAACGTTTTAACGCGCGTATCGCGCTGGTGCATTCGGCGGTCAACGACCGCGAGCGCCTGGAAGCCTGGCTGGCAGCGCGCGACGGCGAGGCCGACATTATTATCGGCACCCGCTCGGCACTGTTCACGCCGATGAAAAACCCCGGCCTGATCATCATCGACGAGGAGCACGACGGCTCCTATAAACAGCAGGAAGGCCTGCGTTACCACGCCCGCGATCTGGCGCTGGTGCGCGCACGCCAGGAAGACATCCCGATTGTGCTGGGCTCGGCCACACCGTCCCTGGAAAGCCTGCACAACGCCTACACCGGCCGTTATGGCCTGCTGCGCCTCAATGAGCGCGCAGGCGGCGCCAAGCAACCACGCTTCCTGCGCCTGGATGTAAAAAGTCGCCCGCTGGACAGCGGGATTTCCGGGCCGATGCAGCAAGCCATCGGCCAAACCCTCGCCGCCGGCCAACAAGTCCTGGTATTTCTCAACCGTCGAGGCTTTGCGCCGACGCTGTTGTGTCATGACTGCGGCTGGATGTCCGAGTGCGAACGCTGCGACGCGCGCATGACCGTACACCAGCGCCACGGCGAACTGCGCTGCCACCACTGCGGCCATGTGGAGCGCGTACCGCGCCATTGCCCACAATGCGGCAAAGTGGATTTACGCCCCGTGGGTGCGGGTACCGAACGCGCCGAAGAGCGCCTGGGCATTCTGTTCCCGGATTACCCGGTGCTGCGCGTCGACCGCGACAGCACCTCACGCAAAGATGCGATGAACCAACTGTTCGCGACCATCCAGAAAGGCCAACCGTGCATCTTGATCGGCACGCAGATGCTCGCCAAAGGGCACCACTTCCCACGGGTAACGCTGGTGTCGATCCTGGATGCCGACGGGGGTTTGTTCTCCGGTGACTTCCGCGCCAGCGAACGCATGGCGCAGTTGATCGTGCAGGTGGCAGGCCGGGCCGGGCGGGCCGAAGAACCGGGTAAAGTGATTATCCAGACGCACCTGGCCGACCATCCGCTGCTGATTCAACTGACAGAACAAGGCTACTTCGCTTTCGCCGAACAGGCCCTGAGCGAACGCCGCTCCGCCGGCCTGCCGCCATTTGCACACCTGGCACTGTTGCGCGCCGAAGCGCACAAGCCGGGGCAGGCCGAAAGTTTTCTCGACGAGGCCTGCAGCGCCGCCGAACGTTTGCTCGGCGAATTGGGTCTGACCGGCATCGAATTGCTCGGCCCGGTGCCCGCACCGATGGAGCGCCGCGCCGGGCGCTATCGCGCTCAGCTACTCTTGCAGGCAACGTCGCGTGCACCGCTGCACCGGCTGTTAAGTAGCTGGATGCTTGCTCTGGAGCAAATGCCCAGCGGCCGCCAAGTGCGATGGTCGTTGGATGTGGATCCAGTGGACCTGTATTGATAGCAAGCCAACCCACACATGTAGAAGTATTCACCCATTAAAATGTGGGAGCGGGCTTGCCCGCGATGAGGCCCGCAGGTCTACCAACCTGTCTGAACGGTTGGCAAGCCCGCCCTCGCCACGGATAATGCCCAGTTTTTCCACCTGCGCATCGCGCGCCGCCGCTTGCGGTCGAAAGAGAACACCATGAAAGACACCATTCGCCAGCTGATCCAACAAGCCCTCACCCAACTCGTCAACGAAGGTGTGTTGCCTGAAGGCCTGTCGCCGGCGATCCAGGTGGAAAACACCCGCGACAAGACCCACGGCGACTTCGCCAGCAACATCGCGATGATGCTGTCCAAGCCTGCGGGCATGAAACCGCGCGACCTGGCGGAGAAAATCATCGCCGCGCTGCCGGCCGACGAGAGTGTGACCAAGGCCGAAATCGCCGGCCCAGGCTTTATCAACTTCTTCCAGAACACCCAGGCCCTGGCTTCGCGCCTGGACGCGGCCCTGGCCGACGCCAACATTGGCGTGCGCAAGGCCGGCCCCGTGGAGCGTGTGGCGATTGACCTGTCGGCGCCCAACCTGGCCAAAGAGATGCACGTGGGCCACCTGCGCTCGACCATCATCGGTGACGGCGTGGCGCGGGTGCTGGAGTTCCTCGGCGACACTGTGATCCGCCAGAACCACGTGGGCGACTGGGGCACCCAGTTCGGCATGCTGATGGCTTATTTGCAGGAAAACCCGATCACCAGCAACGAGCTGGCCGACCTGGAAAACTTCTACCGCGCCGCCAAAAAGCGCTTCGACGAATCCGAAGAGTTTGCCGATCGCGCCCGTGGCCTGGTGGTCAAGCTGCAAGCCGGCGACCCGGAATGCCTGGCACTGTGGTCGCGTTTCCGGGATATCTCACTGTCGCACTGCCAGGAAATCTACGAGCTGCTCAACGTGAAGCTGACCATGGCCGACGTGATGGGCGAAAGCGCCTACAACGACGACCTGATCAACGTGGTCAACGACCTCAAGGCTGCCGGTTTGTTGGTTGAGAGCAACGGCGCGCAGTGCGTGTTCCTCGAAGAATTCAAGACCGCCGACGGCGAGCCGCTGCCGGTGATCATCGTCAAGGCCGATGGCGGCTACCTCTACGCCACCACTGACCTGGCAGCCGTGCGCTACCGCAGTGGCGTGCTCAAAGCCGACCGCGCGCTGTACTTTGTCGACCAGCGCCAGGCCCTGCACTTCCAGCAGGTGTTCGAAGTGGCGCGCCGCGCAGGCTTCGTCACCCACCCGATGCACATGGAACACATGGGTTTTGGCACCATGAACGGCGCCGATGGCCGCCCGTTCAAGACCCGCGACGGCGGCACCGTGAAGCTGATCGACCTGCTCAACGAAGCCCAGGAGCGTGCCTACAACCTGGTGAAGGAAAAGAACCCGGAACTGGCCGAGGCCGACCTGCGTAACATCGCCCGCGTGGTGGGCATTGGCGCAGTGAAGTACGCCGACCTGTCCAAGCACCGCACCAGCGACTACAGCTTCAACTTCGAACTGATGCTTAACTTCGAAGGCAACACCGCGCCGTACCTGCTGTACGCCTACACCCGTGTGGCCGGTGTATTCCGCAAGCTGGGCAAGGACTTCAGCCAGGTTGAAGGCCAGATCGTGCTGGATGCCCCGCACGAACAGGACCTGGCGGCCAAGCTGGCGCAGTTCGGCGAAGTGCTCAACAGCGTCGGCGAAAAAGGCACGCCGCATATCCTCTGCACGTATTTGTACGAAGTTGCCGGCCTGTTCTCCAGCTTCTACGAGAACTGCCCGATCCTTACGGCCGACGATGAAGCGCAAAAGCAAAGTCGCCTGCGCCTCGCCGCACTGGCTGGACGGACCCTCAAGCAAGGCCTGGAACTGTTAGGCCTGGAAACCCTGGAGCGTATGTAAGTTGGCTGCCAAGAAAAAACCTGCACCCAAGCGCGGCGCCAGCCGCTATCAGGCACCGGCGAAGAAGCCAATCCCGGGCTGGCTGTGGATGGCTATCGGCCTGGCGGTCGGCGCGTTTGTGGTGATCCTGATGAAGCTCGAGCCCGGCAAGGGCGATGACGTCAAACGGGTCAAGCAAGAACAGCAGAAGGCCACGAAAATCGCTGAAGCCAATAAAACAGCGCCAAGCCCGACCGCACCCGTGAAGCCGAAATACGACTTCTACACGCTGTTGCCGGAATCGGAAGTGATCGTGCCACCTGACGCCGTGCCGGAGAAAACCCTGCCGACGCCGCAAGTGCCGACCACGCCGGTAACGCCAGCGGAAGCGGCGAAAATCGACACTGCACGTGCCCAGGCTGCGCTGGCCGGGATTACCCCGCCGCCAGCGCCACCGGTGGCGGCCACCAAGGCGGCGCCGGTGACCAAGTTCTTCCTGCAAGCGGGCTCGTTCCCGAAACAGGCGGATGCGGATCGTGTACGTGCGCAGATCATTCTGTTGGGCCAGTCGGTGACGGTTGAGTCCGGCACAGTCAAGGATGCGACCTGGTATCGCGTGCTGGTGGGGCCGTTCAGCAACCGTGAACAACTGACAGTGGCGCAGAAGCAATTGGCCGGTGCAGGCTTTAGCAATCTGTTGTTACAACAACGCCAGAGCCGTTGATTCCGGCTCAACGCTGATCAATATGTGGGAGCTGGCTTGCCTGCGATAGCGATGAAACAGTCCATATTTTCAGTGACTGACACACCGCTATCGCAGGCAAGCCAGCTCCCACACTTGGTTTTACGGTGCTTTCTGGAAGGTGCCCGACCAGCAAACACCACTCGTCCGCACACACGTCCTACGGTTGAAATCGCCCCCGCCACCCCCATATGAGATTCCATCAGGGCATTTTCGCCCCGCTGCGTGGAGACTCTCCCCTTGACCACCATCGTTTCAGTACGTCGCCACGGCAAAGTCGTCATGGGCGGCGACGGCCAGGTTTCCCTGGGCAACACCGTGATGAAAGGCAACGCCAAAAAAGTGCGTCGCCTGTACCACGGCCAGGTTCTCGCCGGTTTCGCTGGCGCCACTGCCGACGCCTTCACCCTCTTCGAACGCTTCGAAGGCCAGCTGGAAAAACACCAGGGCCACCTGGTTCGCGCCGCAGTCGAACTCGCCAAAGAATGGCGCACCGACCGCTCCCTCAGCCGCCTGGAAGCCATGTTGGCGGTCGCCAACAAAGACGCATCCTTGATCATCACCGGTAACGGCGATGTGGTTGAACCCGAGCACGGCCTGATCGCCATGGGTTCCGGCGGCGGCTACGCCCAGGCGGCAGCCAGCGCCCTATTGAAGAAAACCGACCTGTCGGCCCGCGAAATCGTTGAGACCGCCTTGGGTATCGCCGGCGATATCTGCGTGTTCACCAACCACAACTTCACCATTGAGGAGCAGGACCTCGCCGAGTAAGCCGTAGGCTTATTCCGCTTGAGGCCGCCAAACACTATGTCCATGACTCCCCGCGAAATCGTCCATGAACTTAATCGCCATATCATCGGCCAGGACGATGCCAAGCGCGCCGTTGCCATTGCGCTGCGTAACCGCTGGCGCCGGATGCAACTGCCCGAAGAACTGCGCGTTGAAGTAACGCCCAAGAACATCCTGATGATCGGGCCGACAGGCGTGGGTAAAACCGAAATCGCCCGGCGCCTGGCCAAGCTGGCCAACGCCCCGTTCATCAAGGTCGAAGCCACCAAGTTCACCGAAGTGGGCTACGTCGGCCGTGACGTCGAGTCGATCATCCGTGACCTGGCCGATGCCGCCCTGAAAATGCTCCGCGAACAGGAAGTGACCAAGGTCAGCCATCGCGCCGAAGACGCCGCCGAAGAACGCATCCTGGATGCCCTGTTGCCACCGGCACGCATGGGTTTCAACGAAGACGCCGCGCCAAGCTCGGATTCCAACACCCGCCAGCTGTTCCGCAAGCGCCTGCGCGAAGGCCAGCTGGATGACAAGGAAATCGAGATCGAGGTGGCCGAAGTGTCCGGCGTCGACATCTCCGCACCGCCTGGCATGGAAGAAATGACCAGCCAGTTGCAGAACCTGTTCGCCAACATGGGCAAGGGCAAGAAGAAAAGCCGCAAGCTCAAGGTGAAGGACGCGCTGAAACTGGTGCGCGACGAAGAAGCCGGGCGCCTGGTGAATGAGGAAGAACTCAAGGCCAAGGCCCTGGAAGCGGTCGAGCAGCACGGTATCGTGTTTATCGACGAGATTGACAAGGTGGCCAAGCGCGGCAATTCCGGCGGCGTCGATGTGTCCCGCGAAGGCGTACAGCGCGACCTGCTGCCGCTGATCGAAGGCTGCACGGTGAACACCAAGCTGGGCATGGTCAAAACCGACCATATCCTGTTTATCGCCTCTGGCGCGTTCCACCTGAGCAAGCCAAGCGACCTGGTGCCGGAGCTGCAAGGCCGCCTGCCGATTCGCGTGGAACTCAAGGCGCTGACCCCTGGCGACTTCGAACGTATCCTCAGCGAGCCGCATGCGTCGCTCACCGAGCAATACCGTGAGCTGCTGAAAACCGAAGGCTTGGGCATCGAGTTCCTGCCGGACGGCATCAAGCGCCTGGCGGAGATTGCCTGGCAGGTCAACGAGAAGACCGAAAACATCGGCGCCCGTCGCCTGCACACGCTACTTGAGCGTCTGCTGGAGGAAGTGTCCTTCAGTGCTGGCGACATGGCTGGTTCGCAGAATGGCGAAACGATCAAGATTGACGCTGAGTACGTGAATAGCCACCTGGGCGAATTGGCGCAGAACGAAGACCTGTCTCGTTATATCCTGTAAGTCATCTATCTGTGACAGCGGCCTTTTGTGGCGAGGGAGCTTGCTCCCGCTGGAGAGCGAAGCGCTCCCGAGATTTTGGGGCCGCTACGCAGCCCAGCGGGAGCAAGCTCCCTCGCCACACATAGCAGCCATATTGGACGACTTGCGCCATGACCAAATTCCCCACCGCTGTAAATCTGCACAAAACCTCCAACACCCTCGGCCTCACCTACGGGCCGGACGAGGTCTACCAGCTCCCCGCCGAGCTGCTACGCACCCACTCGCCTTCCGCCGAGGTCCAGGGCCACGGTAAACCCATCCTGCAGTTCGGCAAGCTCAACGTGCGGCTGATCAAAATTGAACCAGCCGGCCAGTACGCACTGAAATTGACCTTCGACGACGGCCATGACAGCGGTCTGTTCACCTGGGACTACCTCTACCAGCTGGCTGTGCGCCAGCAAGACCTGTGGGCCGACTACCTCGCTGAACTCAAAGCCGCCGGCAAAACCCGCGACCCGAGTGAATCGGTCGTGCGGCTGATGCTCTAACTCAGGCGTCTTGCTCTTTAGAGGGCATTTTCTAATTTCATCTGCTTGAATGCCCTGTCACGTGGTCAACGATTGGCCCGCTTGCGAAAAAAATTAAACTCGGGTAACCAATGGAACTGGCAAGTTCCCTGCATTTGACGATGCGGTATCAACGGTCACCCGAGTCGCAGTACCAGGCTGGTGTCGTGTATCGAAATTGGGTGCGCAGCAATCGCCGGTACTCGTCTTTCGGACAATGGAGCGTCGTAGATGAGTAACAAGAATAACGATGACTTGAAACGCCAGGCCTCGGAAAACACCCTGGGGCTGAACCCGATCATCGCGTTACGCAAAAAGGATTTATTGGCCTCAGCGAAGATGGTGCTGACCCAAGCCATCAAGCAACCGTTGCACAGCGTCAAACACGTCGCGCATTTTGGCGTTGAATTGAAGAACGTGATGTTCGGCAAGTCCGCACTGGCCCCCGAGGGCGATGATCGTCGCTTCAACGACCCGGCGTGGAGCCAGAACCCGCTCTACAAGCGCTACCTGCAAACCTACCTGGCGTGGCGCAAGGAACTGCACGACTGGATCGGCGACAGCAACCTGTCGGAACAGGACATCAGCCGCGGCCACTTCGTGATCAACCTGATGACCGAAGCCATGGCCCCCACCAACAGTGCGGCCAACCCGGCGGCGGTAAAACGCTTCTTTGAAACCGGCGGCAAAAGCCTGCTTGATGGCTTGTCCCACTTAGCCAAAGACATGGTGCACAACGGCGGCATGCCCAGCCAGGTCAACATGGGGGCCTTTGAAGTCGGCAAGACCCTGGGCACCACCGAAGGCGCGGTCGTATTCCGTAACGATGTGCTGGAACTGATCCAGTACAAGCCCATCACCGAGCAGGTACACGAGCGCCCACTGCTGGTGGTGCCGCCGCAGATCAACAAATTCTATGTATTCGACCTGTGCCCGGAGAAGAGCCTGGCGCGCTTCTGCCTGCGCAATGGCCAGCAGACGTTTATCGTCAGCTGGCGCAACCCGACCAAGGCGCAGCGCGAGTGGGGCCTGTCGACCTATATCGAGGCGCTCAAGGAAGCGGTGGATGTGGTCACGGCGATTACCGGCAGCAAAGACATCAACATGCTCGGCGCCTGCTCCGGTGGCATCACCTGCACCGCCCTGCTGGGCCACTACGCGGCGCTGGGCGAGAAGAAGGTCAACGCCCTGACCCTGCTGGTGAGCGTGCTGGACACCACGCTGGACACCCAGGTGGCGCTGTTCGTCGACGAACAGACCCTGGAGGCGGCCAAGCGCCACTCCTACCAGGCCGGCGTGCTGGAAGGCCGCGACATGGCCAAGGTGTTTGCCTGGATGCGCCCGAACGACTTGATCTGGAACTACTGGGTCAATAACTACTTGCTCGGCAACGAGCCGCCAGTGTTCGACATCCTGTTCTGGAACAACGACACCACGCGTTTGCCGGCCGCCTTCCATGGCGATTTGATTGAGCTGTTCAAGAACAACCCGCTGGTGCGCGCCAATGCCCTGGAAGTGTGCGGCACGCCGATCGATCTCAAGCAGGTGACCGCCGATATCTATTCCCTGGCCGGCACCAACGACCACATCACGCCGTGGCAGTCGTGCTACAAGTCGGCGCAGTTGTTTGGTGGCAAAGTGGAATTTGTGCTGTCCAGCAGTGGGCATATCCAGAGCATTCTCAACCCGCCAGGCAACCCCAAGGCGCGTTACCAGACCAGCGATGGTTTGGCGGGCAAACCGCTGGAATGGCAGGAGAATGCCACCAAGCATACTGACTCCTGGTGGCTGCACTGGCAGGCGTGGCAGGCAGAGCGGGCTGGCAAACTCAAGAAAGCCCCTACAAGCCTGGGTAACAAAGCCTATGCCGCAGCTGAGGCGGCGCCGGGTACTTATGTACACGAACGATAAACGAAACACTGTTTTGTAGCTGGAATGCGGTCAACTGTGGGAGCGGGCTTGCTCGCGAAGGCGGTGTGTCAGCCACCGGATGCATCAACTGAAACACTGCTTTCGCGAGCAAGCCCGCTCCCACATTGATCGGGTTCCGACAGGGAAATATCGCGCCATTTCGCAGGGTAAGCCCATGCCGCAACCGTTCATCTTCCGTACCATCGACCTGGATGGCCAGACCATCCGTACGGCGGTACGCCCGGGCAAGCCGCACCTGACGCCGCTGCTGATCTTCAACGGCATCGGCGCCAACCTGGAGCTGGTGTTTCCGTTCGTCCAGGCGCTGGACCCGGACCTGGAAGTGATCGCCTTCGATGTGCCAGGTGTAGGGGGCTCCTCCACACCCAGCATGCCCTATCGCTTTCCCGGCTTGGCCAAACTCACCGCACGCATGCTCGATTACCTGGACTATGGTCAGGTGAATGCGGTGGGTGTGTCCTGGGGCGGCGCGTTGGCGCAACAGTTTGCCTATGACTACCCCGAGCGCTGCAAAAAACTGATCCTGGCGGCCACAGCAGCCGGGGCCTTTATGGTGCCGGGCAAGCCCAAGGTGCTATGGCTGATGGCAAGCCCCAGGCGCTATATCCAACCGTCCCACGTGGTGCGCATTGCACCGATGATTTATGGCGGCTCGTTCCGTCGCGATTCCAAACTGGCCGCCGAACACGCCAGCAAAGTGCGCTCGGCGGGCAAGCTCGGTTATTACTGGCAGCTGTTTGCCGGCCTTGGCTGGACCAGCATTCACTGGCTGCACAAGATCCGCCAACCGACCCTGGTGCTGGCGGGCGATGACGACCCGCTGATCCCGCTGATCAATATGCGCATGCTCGCCTGGCGCATTCCCAACGCACAGTTGCACATCATCGATGATGGCCACTTGTTCCTGATCACCCGCGCCGAAGCCGTGGCGCCGATCATCATGAAGTTTCTTGAGGAGGAGCGCCTGCGCGCGGTGATTCACCCCCGACCCGCGGTGTAAGGACTACGCCGCCGCGCAACTTGCCAGGAACCGACTATGGTTCTGAATTGGCGTGCCTGTTGATGGCTTGACGAAGGAGTGTTGGCTCATGCGAGAAAGACCCGTGACGAACCCGGCGCCCACCCCAGCCGCGTTCATCAACGCGCAAAATGCGATCAGTGGCCTGCGGGGCCGGGATTTGCTGGCGACCCTGCGCAGTGTCGCCAACCATGGCTTGCGCAACCCGCTGCACACCGCTCGGCACGCCCTGGCTTTGGGTGGCCAACTCGGTCGCGTGCTGCTGGGTGAAACCGTGCATGCCCCCAACCCCGCTGACAACCGCTTCGCCGACCCCACCTGGGCGCTTAATCCACTGTACCGGCGCAGCCTGCAAGCCTATCTGAGCTGGCAGAAGCAGACACGTCACTGGATCGACGACAGCTCGATGAGCGCCGATGACCGCGCCCGTGCACACTTCGCCTTCTCGCTGATCAACGATGCCGTCTCGCCGTCCAACACCTTGCTCAACCCGCTGGCCATCAAAGAGCTGCTCAACTCCGGCGGCAACAGTGTGGTGCGCGGCGTGAGCAATTTGTTTAACGACTTGTTGCACAACAATGGCCTGCCCAGCCAGGTCAGCAAACACGCTTTTGAAGTGGGCAAAACGGTGGCAACCACCGCAGGTTCGGTGGTGTTTCGCAATGAGCTGCTGGAGCTGATCCAATACAAGCCCATGAGCGAAAAGCAGTACGCCAAGCCGTTGTTGATCGTGCCGCCGCAAATCAACAAGTACTACATCTTCGACCTCAGCCCCGCCAACAGCTTTGTGCAGTACGCCCTCAAAAACGGCCTGCAGACCTTTATGGTCAGCTGGCGCAACCCGGATGTGCGTCACCGCGAATGGGGCTTGTCCACCTATGTGGCGGCGCTGGAGGAAGCGCTGAATGTGTGCCGGGCGATTACCGGAGCCCGTGAGGTCAACCTGATGGGCGCCTGCGCCGGTGGCCTGACCATCGCCGCGCTGCAAGGCCACCTGCAAGCCAAGCGCCAGCTGCGACGCATCTCCAGCGCCAGCTACCTGGTGAGCCTGCTGGACAGCCAGATCGACAGCCCGGCCACCTTGTTTGCCGATGAACAGACCCTCGAAGCCGCCAAGCGCCGCTCCTACCAACAAGGCGTGCTGGACGGCCGCGACATGGCCAAGGTCTTCGCCTGGATGCGCCCCAACGACCTGATCTGGAACTACTGGATCAATAACTACTTGCTGGGCAAAGAACCGCCGGCGTTCGACATCCTCTACTGGAACAACGACAACACGCGCCTGCCCGCCGCGTTGCATGGCGACCTCCTGGACTTTTTCAAGCACAACCCACTCAGCCACCCGGGCGGCCTGGAGGTGTGCGGCACGCCTATCGACCTGCAAAAAGTCACGGTGGACAGCTTCAGCGTGGCCGGCATCAACGACCACATCACGCCTTGGGACGCGGTGTACCGCTCCACGCAACTGCTGGGCGGCGAGCGGCGCTTCGTGCTGTCCAACAGCGGGCATATCCAGAGCATCCTCAACCCGCCGGGCAACCCCAAGGCCAACTACGTCGAGAACCTCAAGCTGAGCAGCGACCCGCGCGCCTGGTACTACGACGCCAGTCACGTCGAGGGCAGCTGGTGGCCGCAGTGGCTGGCGTGGATCCAGCAACGTTCGGGCGTGCAACGCGAAACCCTCACCGCCCTGGGCAACCAGAATTACCCACCGATGGAAGCGGCGCCGGGCACTTACGTGCGGGTGCGCTGAGCTCAACGATCACATTAAGAAGACTGGATGAAGACCCGCGACCGTATCCTTGAATGTGCCCTGCAGTTGTTCAACCACAAGGGCGAGCCGAACGTGTCGACCATGGAAGTGGCGAATGAAATGGGGATCAGCCCCGGCAACCTCTACTACCACTTCCATGGCAAGGAGCCCTTGGTGCTCGGGTTGTTCGAGCGTTTCCAGAATGAACTGGCGCCGCTGCTCGACCCACCGGCGGATGCGCAGCTCAAACCCGAAGATTACTGGCTGTTCCTGCACCTGATCATCGAGCGCATGGCCCATTATCGGTTTCTGTTCCAGGACCTGTCGAACCTGGCCGGGCGCCTGCCAAAACTGGCCAAGGGCATTCGCAACTTGCTCACGGCGCTCAAACGCACCCTGGCTTCGCTGCTTGCGCGCTTGAAGGCAGCAGGGCAGTTGGTCAGTGACACCCAGGCATTGGGGCAATTGGTGGAACAGATCACCATGACCCTGCTGTTTTCGCTGGACTACCAGCGGATTCTCGACCGTGAGGGCGAAGTGCGGGTGGTGGTGTACCAGATCATGATGCTGGTCGCGCCGCACCTGTTGTTGCCGGCGCGGCAGGCGACTGAGCGGTTTGCGCTCAAGTACCTGGATGACCCGGATTAAAAATATGGGAGCGGGCTTTTTTTGGGGGCGCTTCGCACCCCAGCGCAAGCAAGATTGCTCGCCACAAAGAGCCCACTCCCACATTGGAAGTGCGGTGTTTATGAACCGCCCATAAAAAACGCCCGACCTTCACAGGCCGGGCGTTTTCTGTGCCCTGAAAAAATCAGGACTGACTGGATGGCGTCGGGGTTACCGGCGTTGCAGTCGGGGCAGTAGCAGCATGGGTCGGTGCGGACACCGAATTGGCTGTCGAAGCGCTTGGCGCTGGGGTTGCAGGCTTGGCCGCAACAGCAGGCTTGGGCGCTGCAGGCTTCTTGGCAACTGCTGGCTTCTTCGCGGCGGCAGGTTTTGCCGCAGGCTTGGCAGCCACAGGTTTTACTGCAGCAGGTTTGGCAGCAGCAGGTTTGGCAGCAGCTTTAGCGGCGGCTGGCTTGGCTGCTGGTTTGGCAGCGGCCGGCTTGGCAGCAGGTTTGGCAGCTGCGGTTTTAGCCGCTGGTTTAGCCGCTGGTTTTGCTGCCGCTTTGGCAGCCGGTTTAGCCGCAGGCTTGGCAGCGGCTTTAGCGGCCACGGGTTTTGCGGCAGGCTTGGCGGCCGGTTTGGCAGCTGCAGTTTTGGCAGCCGGTTTGGCAGCTGCTTTAGCCGGGGCCTTGGCCGCAGGTTTGGCAGCTGGCTTGGCGGCCGCTTTAACCAGTGGCTTGGCTGCGGTTTTTGCAGCCGGTTTAGCCGCCGCAGTTTTAGCCGCAGGCTTGGCAGCCGGTTTAGCTGCGGCGGTTTTAGCCGGAGCCACTTTAGCGCCGGTAAGTTTTTCGATTTGCTTGGTCAGGGTATCGACCTTGCTGTGCAGCGTCTTCAGTTCCGCTTTGCTGGGCACGCCCAGTCGCGAAATGGCACTGTTGAGACGCTTGTCGAAGGTTTCTTCCAACTTGCCCCAAGTGTCAGAAATGCTCGACTTGGCGGAGCCGGCAGTGGCCTTGGCCGCTTCAACTTTTTTACCAACCGTGGTCTTGGTCAACTTTTCGGCCTTTTCGCCGTCCTTGACCAATGTCTCGAAGTATTTGCCGCCGTCACTGCTAACCTTCGAGTACACGCCTAAACCAGCAAGCCAGATCTTACGGGAATATTTTTCAACCTCCCCGATCCACGAGCTGCCTTCTTTCTGAGTAGTCTTTTTAACAGCCATCCCGATGTCTCCTTAGTGTTTACGCGCGACACGTTCTAGCAATGTCGTCAGCTCTTCGAGCTTAGCAGAGAGTGTCTCAACGTCATGTTTAGACGCAATGCCGATCCGATTCAAGGCACTTGCAACACGCGTGTCAAAAGCTTTTTCAACTTTATCCAGTTGAACTTCAACCAAACCTTTGACGCTTGAGACATTACTCTTTACTTGGTCAATCTGACTGTTGGCGGCATCAAGTTGTTCAACCACAACTTTTTTGCCTTTACTTTCAACATGTTGACCGGTCTTGACCAGCTCTTTGAAGTACTCGCCGCCTTCGCTGCCGACCTTGGCATAGGCGCCAAGTCCTGCCAGCCAGATCTTGCGGGCGTAGCTTTTAACGTCACTCAGGGCAGTGGACTGAAGGTCGATTTTTTTCTTCACAATAACTTTGGCCATGGTGCACCTCACGCAGATTAGGGTCGAGGAACGGCCCGCAGGAGTTGAGGGCTTGGGCACAAAGTAGGCTGGAAAATTAGAATCGGCACCCTAAGAACACATCGATCAGGCCAACGCCTTATCCAAGGCTTTCTCGATTTCGGACTTGATCGTGCCGCTCATGGCCGACATCAACAGACCAAGTTCCACATCAATACGCAGCGATTGATCGGCGACTAACACCGTGCCTTTAACCCCAGAACGCTTGAGGTTCAGGCTATCGCCCGACCACGATGACTCAAGGCCATATTGCTCCTTGAGTTTGTGCGCCAACTTCTCGGCCTTCGCGCGCGCGCCTTCTTTACCCAGGGAATGTGCACGCTCAACGGTAATACGGGCCATTGCAATGACTCCTCTTTATAACGACTCAGAACACCTGCCATGCGGCAAAAGGTCTCGATGAACACCTATCTTACCTTCAGCCTTGCCAAGACAAAGCAGGCGGTGGGGATTATCATGTCCCGCATTCTCTTTTGGTGACAGCGATATGACTGATCAGCGCAAAGGCAGCGATGCCGAACCCACCACTCACTTCGGCTTCAAGAACGTTCCGGAAAGCCAGAAAGCGGAAAAAGTCGCTGAGGTGTTCCATTCCGTTGCGGCCAAGTACGACCTGATGAACGACGTGCTCTCGGGCGGCATGCACCGCCTGTGGAAGCGCTTCACCATCGAGTTGTCGGGTGTACGCACCGGCAACCGCGTGCTCGACATTGCCGGCGGCACCGGCGACCTGGCGGCCAAGTTCTCCAAGCTGGTGGGCCCGACCGGCCAGGTTGTGCTGGCGGACATCAACGGCTCAATGCTCAAGGTCGGCCGTGATCGCCTGCTGGATAAAGGCGTGGCCGGCAATATCGAGTTCGTGCAGGCCGACGCTGAAAAGCTGCCGTTCCCGGACAACCATTTCGACTGCGTGACCATCGCCTTCGGCCTGCGCAACGTGACCCATAAAGAGGACGCCATCCGCTCGATGCTGCGCGTACTCAAGCCGGGCGGCCGCCTGCTGGTGCTGGAGTTCTCCAAGCCGACCAACGCGCTGATGTCCAAGGTCTACGACACCTACTCGTTCGCCTTCATGCCGCTGATGGGCAAGCTGATCACCAATGACGCCGAGAGCTACCGCTACCTGGCCGAATCGATCCGCATGCACCCCGACCAGGAAACCCTGAAGTCGATGATGGTAGAAGCCGGTTTCGACCGCGTGACCTACCACAACATGACCTCAGGCATCGTCGCCTTGCACCGCGGCATCAAGCCCTGATGCTGTTCGCAGGCCTCCTCGCCAGCGTCGAACACGGCATCAACCGTGTCCTGCGCCTGGACAGCACTGCCCTGGCGCGGCTTGCGCACTTGAACGGCAAAGTCATTGCCGTCGATTGCACCAGCCCCGCCTTGCAGCTGTTTATTCTGCCCAGCGATGAAGGCCTGCTGCTCGCCGGCGATTGGGCCGCAGAGGCCGACTGCACCCTGCGCGCACCCGCCTCGAGCCTGTTGCACCTGGCGCTGAGCCGCAACAAGACCGCCATCCTGCACAGCCCCGAAGTGGAGCTGGAAGGCGACAGCGCCGTGCTGATGGACCTGGCCGCCGTGCTGCAAGACCTGGAACTGGATTGGGAATACGAGCTGTCACGCTGGATCGGCCCGGTGGCCACCCAGTTGATCAGCGGGCACCTGCGCAGCCGCTCGCGCTGGTACCAGCAAGGGTTCGCCAGCCTCAACCAGAACCTTGCCGAATACCTGAGCGAAGAATCGCGCACCCTGGTCGGAGAACGGGAGGCGCAAGCGCGCTTTCGTGAACTCGACAAGGCCAAAATCGACCTGGAACGCCTTGAGGCACGCTTCGAGCGCCTGAGCCGTTCCCTTGATCCAAGCGATAACGCATGAAGCTGCTCGCCGTCCGCCGTTTGTTTCGTATCCAGCGCGTCGTAATCCGCTACCGCCTCGATGACCTGCTGTTCGCCCTGCCGTTGCCGTGGTTCCTGCTGGCGGTGCGTTATGTGCTGCCGTGGCGCTGGTTCCCGCGCAAACCGCTGGAGCTGAGCCGTGGCGCGCGCCTGCGCCTGGCGTTGCAGGACCTGGGGCCGATCTTTATCAAGTTCGGGCAGATCCTCTCTACGCGTCGCGATTTGCTGCCCGAAGACATCGCCGACGAACTGATGCTGTTGCAGGATCGCGTGCCGCCCTTCGACTCGCAACAGTCGATGAAGCTGATCGAAGAACAACTGGGCAAGAAGATCAGCGAGGTGTTCAGCCGTTTCGACGTCGAGCCACTGGCCTCGGCCTCGGTGGCGCAAGTTCATGCTGCACAATTGAAGACCGGCGAAGAAGTGGTGGTGAAGGTGATTCGCCCCGGCCTCAAGCCGATCATCGGCCAGGACCTGGCGTGGCTGTTTATCCTTGCCCGTGCCGCCGAACGTTTCAGCGCCGATGCGCGCCTGCTGCACCCGGTGGATGTGGTCGCCGACTACGAAAAAACCATCTACGACGAGCTCGACCTGCTGCGCGAGGCGGCCAATGCCAGCCAGCTCAAGCGCAACTTCGAAGGTTCACCGCTGTTGTATGTGCCGCAAGTGTATTGGGACTGGTGCCGCCCCAAAGTGCTGGTGATGGAGCGTATCTACGGCGTGCAGGTCACCGACCTTGCGACCCTGGCCGACCAGCGCACCGACATGAAGATGCTTGCCGAGCGCGGTGTGGAGATCTTCTTCACCCAAGTGTTCCGCGACAGCTTCTTCCACGCCGACATGCACCCGGGCAACATTTTCGTCAGCACCGTCAACCCGTGGAGCCCGCAATACATTGCGATCGACTGCGGCATCGTCGGCAGCCTGACCCCGGAAGACCAGGACTACCTGGCGCGTAACCTGTTCGCCTTTTTCAAGCGTGACTACCGCCGCGTGGCGCAGTTGCACATTGATTCGGGCTGGGTACCGGCAGAAACCAAGCTCAACGAATTCGAAGCGGCGATCCGCACGGTCTGCGAGCCGATCTTTGAAAAACCGTTAAAAGATATTTCCTTCGGCCAGGTGCTGATGCGCCTGTTCCAGACCGCGCGGCGCTTCAACATGGAAGTGCAGCCACAGCTGGTGCTGCTGCAAAAAACCTTGCTCAACATCGAAGGCCTGGGCCGCCAGCTGTACCCGGACCTGGACCTGTGGAACACCGCGCAGCCGTTCCTGGAACGCTGGATGCGCGAGCGCGTCAGCCCGAAAACCCTGCTGGGCAACCTGCACAGCCAGTTCGAACAACTGCCGCACCTGGCCAACATGACCCGCGACCTGCTGGAGCGCATGTCCCAGCCCCACGCCAAAGACCCGGCGCCGCCGTGGCAGAAGCGCAAGGACGACTGGTTCCTGCGCCTGCTGGGCGCCGCGCACCTGGTCGGCGGCGTGATGCTCGCCATTGGCGGGCCGTTGAACCAACTGGGCCACTGGCCGGCTGGCATCATGGTCGCCGTGGGTGTTTATCTGATCGTGCGCCGATAGCCGATCCGGTTATACACTGTCGCAAATTGCCGGAGCCGAACATGAAAGACTGGCTGGACGAGATCAAGTGGGACAGTGACGGCCTGGTGCCGGCCATTGCCCAGGACTACAAGACCGGGCGCGTGCTGATGATGGCCTGGATGAACCGCGAGGCCTTGAGCCTCACCGCCACTGAGCAGCGCGCCATTTACTGGTCACGTTCGCGTGGCAAACTGTGGCGCAAGGGCGAAGAGTCCGGGCACGTGCAGACCCTGCATGAGATGCGCATCGACTGTGACGCCGACGTGGTGATCCTGATGGTCGAGCAAATCGGCGATATCGCCTGCCATACCGGCCGTCACAGCTGCTTCTATCGCGTGTTCGAGAACGGCGAGTGGAAGGTTGTGGAGCCGGTGCTCAAAGACCCGCACGCCATTTACTCCGCAGGACACTGAACATGAGCGATACCCTGAACCGAGTGGCCCAGGTGCTGGAAGACCGCAAAGGTGCGGACGCCGACAGCTCCTATGTCGCAAGCCTGTACCACAAGGGCTTGAACAAGATTCTGGAAAAACTTGGCGAAGAGTCCGTCGAGACGATTATTGCCGCCAAGGATGCGCAAATCAGCGGTGATTACAGCGATGTAATCTATGAGACCGCAGACTTGTGGTTCCATAGCCTGGTCATGCTTGCCCAACTGGGGCAGCATCCACAGGCAGTGCTGGATGAACTGGACCGTCGCTTCGGCCTGTCCGGGCACGCCGAAAAGGCCTCGCGCCCGTCCGCCTGAATAACTTTTACAGAGGAATTGCAGCATGGGCATTTTTGACTGGAAACACTGGATCGTTATTCTGGTGGTGGTGGTACTGGTGTTCGGCACCAAGAAACTCAAGAACCTGGGCACCGACGTGGGCGAGTCGATCAAGGGCTTTCGTAAAGCCATGAACGACGATGAAAAGCCGGCCGACCCGATGGCCAACCCAGTGCCGCCGGCCCAGCCAGTTCACCCGCAGGCCACCCAGCCGATCACCGAGCGTCGCACCTTCGACGTGCAGGCTGAGAAAGTCCAAGAGCCGACCCGCAAAGACTCGTGAGCACTGACTAATGTTTGGTATCAGCTTCTCTGAACTGCTGCTCGTCGGCCTCGTGGCCTTGCTGGTACTCGGGCCGGAACGCCTGCCCGGTGCCGCACGCACGGCCGGCCTGTGGATCGGGCGCCTGAAACGCAGTTTCAACGCCATCAAACAGGAAGTTGAACGGGAAATCGGCGCCGACGAGATCCGCCGTCAGCTGCACAACGAACATATCCTGTCGTTGGAGCAAGAGGCGCGCAAGATCCTGTCGCCGGTGAATGAGCCGAGCAAACCGGCTGAGCACAGCATCGCACCGCCGCCCGTGGCCGAAGTCGCGCCCGTGGTGGAACACACCCCGGTACCGCCCGCTGCCACACCGACAGCGCCCGCCCCGCCTGAGCCAGCGCCGACGCCTGTAGCGTCGCCCGCTCCCCATGACCCTACATTGCCGCCGCGAGCCCCATGAGCGCTGATAAACCGGAAAACGACCAGCATATGCCGCTGGTCTCGCACCTCACCGAGCTGCGGACCCGCCTGCTGCGTTGCGTAGCGGCCATCTTCATCATCTTTGCCGGGCTGTTCGCCTTTACCCAGCAAATCTACACCTTCGTCTCCACGCCATTGCGCCAGTACCTGCCGGCCGGCGCGACGATGATCGCCACCGACGTGTCGTCGCCGTTCCTGACGCCGCTGAAGCTGACCATGATGGTCTCGCTGTTCCTGGCGATCCCGGTGATCCTGCACCAGATCTGGGGCTTTATTGCACCGGGCCTGTACAAGCATGAGAAGCGCATCGCGGTACCGTTGCTGGTGTCGAGCATCCTGCTGTTCTACACCGGCATGGCCTTCGCGTATTTCCTGGTGTTTCCGCTGATCTTCAAGTTCTTCGCCGCCGCCACCCCGGCCGGCGTGGAAATGATGACCGACATCACCAGCTACCTCGACTTCGTGATGACGCTGTTCTTCGCCTTTGGCGTGGCCTTCGAAATCCCGGTGGCCGTGGTGCTGCTGGTGTGGATCGGCGTGGTCGACGTCAAATACCTGAAGAAAGTGCGTCCTTACGTGATCATCGGCTGCTTCGTGGTCGGCATGATCCTCACGCCGCCGGACATCTTTTCGCAGACCTTGCTGGCCGTGCCGATGTGGATGCTGTTCGAGATTGGCATCCTGTTTGGCAGCCTGATCAGCAAGCGTGGCGATCACCCGGATGACCAACCCGCCGACGACGACCAGCCGCCAGCGACGCAACCGTGAACCTGCTGTTGCTTGAAGAGGCCGACTTTATCGCGGCCGATCGGGTGATCCTGCGTGATCGGCGCCTGGTGCATATGCAGGAAGTCCACCGCGCGGTGGTGGGCGACAACCTGCGGGTCGGCCGTATTGGCGGGCTGATGGGCAATGCGCAACTGCTGCGCCTGGAAACCGGTGAAGCCGAGCTGCAAGTGAGCTTCGACCAACCGCCGCCGACCAAACTGCCGCTGACCCTGCTGCTGGCCCTGCCGCGTCCGAAGATGCTGCGCCGGGTGCTGCAAACCGTGGCGGCGATGGGCGTGCCGAAGGTGGTACTGGTCAACAGTTACCGGGTCGAAAAAAGCTTCTGGCAAACCCCGTTCCTGGAGCCGGAGGCGGTGCGCGAGCAGTTGATCCTTGGCCTGGAGCAGGCGCGGGACACGGTGCTGCCCGAGATCATCATCGAAAAGCGCTTCAAGCCGTTCGTCGAGGACCGCCTGCCGGCCATGACCGCAGGCACCCTAGGCCTGATCGGCCATCCCGGCGATTACCCGGCCTGCCCGCGTGGGCTGGACGAACCGGTAACCCTGGCCATCGGCCCCGAAGGCGGCTGGATCCCCTACGAAGTGGAGCTGTTGGCCAAGGCCGGCTTGCAACCGGTGCAACTGGGTGCACGCATCCTGCGCGTAGAAACCGCCGTGACCGCCCTGCTCGCTCGGTTGTTCTGAACCCCGACCCGCCCCGAAAAAATGTGGGAGCTGGCTTGCCTGCGATTGCATCACCTAGGTATGCCTGATGTACCGAGGTGCCTGCATCGCAGGCAAGCCAGCTCCCACATTGGTTCTGAGCGCCTACAGAAATTTCCTACGCTGCCGATAGCCTCTGAATAAGTCCAAGCCTTGTTCCAAAGGAGATCGCAGCATGTATCGTTGGTTAGCCGAAAAACTGGGGAATGTGAGCGTCAATCGCAAGCTGAGCATAGGCTTTGGCTTGGTGTTGATCCTGACGCTGTTGACCACCTTCACCGGCTGGACCGGCTTGGGCGACGTGATCAGTCGCGGCGACAAGCTGGGCTTTATCTCCAGCCTCAACGGCCTGACCAAAGACCTGCGCCTGGCGCGCCTGGACTTTGAAATGCGCCGCGGCGAACAAGGCACCGACGCGGTCAACAGTTTGCTGAAGCAACTGGACGATGGCCTCAAAACCGCCGAAACGCTGATCGAGCAACCCGACGACAAAGCCTTGGTCGAGCAACAGCTGGAAGCTTTGGGCCAATACAAAAAAGCCTTCGGCGCCATGGTGCTGGCCGGCCTCAAGCGCGAGGGCGCACGCAGCAAGCTCGGCGACACCGCCGACAACGCCGTGGCCAAGATCAACGAAATCGAAGCGACCCTGCTGCAAGGCGACAGCGTCACGCAGTTCAACAGCGTGATCGACCTGAGCAAGTTGATCCAGCAATCGCGCTTCCAGGTACGCGGCTACACCTACAGCGGCAAGACGGAGGCCGAGCAACCGGCACTGGATGCCATCGACAATGCGCTGAAGAAAATCACCGACCTGCAAGGCAAGCTGCCTGAGCAATACCAGGCCAACCTGCAAGAGGCTGGCGTGTCACTGCAAGCCTACCGCGCCGCCGTCAGCCAGTACCGCGACTCCCAGGTGGCCAGTGCGGCCGCGCTGAAAATCATGACTGCCCAGGGCGATATCCTGCTGGGGCACAGCGAAAAACTTACCATCTCCCAAACCGCCGTGCGCGATGCCGATGCCGCGCAGGCCAAACAGCTGTTGTTGCTGGCCACCGTGCTGGCGCTGATCTTCGGCATGGTCGCCGCCTGGGCCATCACCCGCCAGATCGTAATCCCGCTCAACCAAACCCTCAAAGTCGCCGAGCGCGTGGCCTCCGGCGACCTGAGCCATAACCTCGACTCGGCCCGCCAGGACGAGCTGGGCCAGCTGCAACGCGCCATGCAAAGCATGACCGTCGGCCTGCGCGAGTTGATCGGCGGTATCAGCGACGGCGTCACCCAGATCGCCAGTGCGGCCGAGCAATTGTCGGCCGTGACCGAACAGACCAGCGCCGGGGTCAATAGCCAGAAGGTCGAGACCGACCAGGTGGCCACCGCCATGAACGAAATGGCTGCCACCGTGCAGGAAGTGGCACGCAACGCCGAAGAGGCCTCCGAAGCTGCCGTGGCGGCAGACCAACAGGCCCGTGAAGGCGACAAGGTGGTGGGTGAAGCCATCGCGCAGATTGAGCGCCTGGCCACTGAGGTGGGTAATTCCACGGTGGCCATGGGCGACCTGAAGCGTGAAAGCGACAAGATCGGCAGCGTGCTTGATGTGATCAAGTCGGTGGCCCAACAAACCAACCTGCTGGCGCTGAACGCGGCGATTGAGGCAGCGCGGGCCGGCGAGGCCGGTCGCGGCTTTGCGGTGGTGGCCGATGAGGTGCGCAGCCTGGCGCAGCGCACGCAAAAGTCCACCGAGGAGATCGAAGAGCTGATCGTCGGCCTGCAAAACGGCACCCAGCAGGTGGCGGCCATCATGGACAACAGCCGTGGCCTCACCGACAGCAGCGTCGAACTGACCCGCCGTGCCGGCAACGCACTGAGCAACATCACGCGTACGGTCTCGACTATCCAGGCGATGAACTCGCAGATCGCCACCGCTGCCGAGCAACAAAGCGCCGTGGCCGAAGAGATCAACCGCAGCGTGTTGAATGTGCGCGACGTGTCTGAGCAGACCTCCTCGGCCAGTGAAGAAACCGCCGCTTCCAGCGCAGAGCTGGCGCGTTTGGGTATTTACCTGCAAACACTGGTGGGCCGCTTCAAGGTGTGAGCCCCTCGCGACGGCCATCAGCGCCGTCGCCCCCACAACTTATGAAATTTCCTACACGCTTTTCAGGTCGTGGATTACACACCCGCCGCCGAATAAAAGTAGCGTTTCAATTCCCCTGACCTGTGTCAGCCGGACTGTCGAAACGCTCCTTTTGATTCGTTGGAGGTTTACCATGATTCGTCCACTGACCCGCCTGCTGGGCAATATCAGCATCGCACTCAAACTCGCCCTGGGCTTTGGCCTGGTGCTTTGCCTCTGCCTCGCGATTGCTTCTACCGGCTGGCAAGCCTTGAACTCATCGCTTGATCGCTCCCAAAAGTTGACCACCCTTTCGCAACTGGCCGTCGTCGGCGAGGAACTGCGCGCCGACCGTATTGTTTATCGAACCCTCAGCGACGCGGCAAGCCTGGCAAAGGTCGGTGTAAACATTGAAAAAATCGACCATTTGCTGGTCGAGGTATCGCCGCGCTTTACCGACCCCGTCAATCAACAACAAGTGCAGGAAAGCCGGCGCCTCACCACCCGGTTCAAAACCGCCCTGGGCGGCCTGGAAGGGTTGATCAAGCTGCGCGAAAGCGCGCGTGAACAGCTTAATCTCGGCTCGGTACAGGCCAAAGACGCACTCGCGCAGCTGTCCAGCGACCTGCCCAATCAGGACGACGAAAAGGCCCTCGATGCCGTAGAGCAACTGCGTTACGCCATGGAGCAATCCGAGGACCGTGCTCAGAGTCCGGCGTGGGCTGCAGCCTCCCTGGACGTTTACGCCAAAAACGTCGATGACACGCTCCAGGCCCTCGACCGCACACAGGCGGCCGTAGCGACACTGCCGGTTGACAGCACCGCGCTGAAAAACACCTTGCTCGACTACCGCACTCAGTTGGTACGGCTCAAGGATGCCCAGCTCACGGTTGAGGCAACCCAGAACCAACTTGAGCAATGGCTGGATCAATTGCTCACGGAAAGTGACCTGTTGAGCCAGGACCAGACCGCAAAACGCGACAAGGAAGCTGACGTGGCTCGCACCCTGCTGCTCAATGTCACCGCTGCGGCGCTGATTCTGGGAATGCTGGCGGCGTGGTTGATCACCGTGCAAATAGTTGCACCGTTACGCCAGGCATTGTTGGCCGCCAATCGAATCGCCGAAGGCGACTTGAGCCACGACATCCACACCACACGCCGGGATGAAGTGGGGCAACTGCAGCGCAGCATCGGGCAAATGACCATAAACCTGCGCGGCTTGATTGGCGGCATCAGTGACAGCGCCCGACAAATTGCCATTGCTGCCGAGCAATTGTCTGCCGTTACCGAACTGTCGCGTGTCGGCGTCGAAGGGCAGAAGCAGGAAACCGAGCAGGTGGCCACCGCCATGAATGAAATGCTCGCCACCTCACAGGAAGTTGCGCGCCACGCGGAGCAAGCCTCAAGCGCCGCAACCGAAGCCGATCAACAGGCCAGCGCGGGAGACCAGGTAGTGGCCGAGGCGATTGCTCATATCGAGCATTTGGCCCAAGAGATGGCTCACTCAAGCCAGGCGATGCAAGGGTTACAGCAGGAAAGCCAGAAGATCGGCAGCGTGCTGGAGGTGATCAAATCGGTGTCGGAGCAAACCAACTTGCTGGCACTCAACGCCGCCATCGAAGCGGCCCGCGCCGGTGAAGCCGGTAGAGGCTTCGCGGTGGTGGCCGATGAGGTACGCAGCTTGGCGCAGCGCACCCAGCAGTCGGCTGAAGAAATTGAAGAACTGATCGGGAGCCTGCAGCGGGGCACACAGAAAGTCGCCGACATCATGGACAGCAGCCGCAGCCTCACTGAGAACAGTGTGCAGTTGACCCGCCGTGCCGGCGACGCCCTGGCCAACATCACCCGCACCGTCTCAGTGATCCAGGAGATGAACCCTCAGATTGCCGCCGCTGCCGAGGAGCAAACGGCGGTCGCCGAAGAGATCAACCGCAGCGTGCTCAAGGTCAAGGACGTATCGGAACAGACCTCGGCCGCCAGTCAGGAAACGGCGGCGGCCAGTATCGAACTGGCGCGCCTGGGCACAGACCTGCAGAGTTGGGTGGGCAAATTCACGGTGTAAGTTCGTTACAGCACTTGGCGCAGGAAGGCTTGGGCGCGCGGGTCTTTCGGCGCTGCGAAGAACTCGGCCGGGGCCGCATCTTCGAGCAATTTGCCGTGGTCGAAGAACAGCACCCGGTCTGCCACTTCACGGGCAAAGCCCATCTCGTGGGTGACGCAGACCATGGTCATGCCTTCCAGGGCCAGGGTCTTCATCACGTCCAGCACTTCGCCGACCATTTCCGGGTCCAGCGCCGAGGTGGGCTCATCAAACAGCATCACCTTGGGTTCCATGGCCAACGCGCGGGCAATGGCTACCCGTTGTTGCTGGCCGCCGGACAAGCGTGATGGAAACTCGTTGGCCTTCTGCGCAATACCGACCTTTTCCAGCAGCGCCAAAGCCTTGGCCTCACGCTCTCGCTTGCCACGCTTGCGCACGACTTTTTGCGCCAGGCACAGGTTTTCCAGCACAGTCATGTGCGGGAACAAATTGAAGTGCTGGAACACCATGCCGACTTCACGGCGATAGGCATTCACGTCGGTTTTGGGGTCGGCCAGTTGCAAGCCGTCGATGCTCACCGAGCCCGAGTCGAATTCTTCCAGGCCGTTAAGGCAGCGCAGGAACGTGGACTTGCCCGAACCCGACGGGCCGATCACCACCAGCACTTCACCCTTGGCGACTTGGGTGGTGACGTGGTCCACGGCGCGCACCACTTGGCCACGGGTGTCGAAGACTTTTACCAGATCGCGGACTTCAATCACTTTGCGCGAGCCTCCGCTCAAGCCGGCTGGCCATTTTCGACAGCGGCAGGTTAATCAGCAGGTACAGGCCTGCCACACAGAACAGGATTTCAAAGGGCGAGAACGAGGTGGTGATCACTTCACGGCCGCTTTTGAGCAGTTCGGTAATCGCGATCACCGAAACCAGCGAAGTGTCTTTCACCAGGCTGATAAATTGCCCGGCCAGCGGCGGCAGCACGCGCTTGAACGCTTGCGGCAACACCACGTGACGCATCGACTGGCTGGCGCTCAACCCCAGGGAGCGTGCGGCTTCGTTCTGGCCACGGGTGATGGACTGCACGCCGGCGCGGACGATTTCCGCCACGTAAGCGCCGGTGAACAGCGACAACGCGGCAATCCCGGCAAACTCTCGGGACAGGTTGAGTACCGTGCCGATGAAAAAGTAAAAAATGAAGATCTGCACCAAGAGCGGCGTACCGCGTACCAGTTCGACGTAGATCGTCGACAGATCGCGCAAGGTCGGGTTGCTCGACAGGCGGCATAAGCCGGTTGCCAAGCCAATCGCCAAGCCCAGAATTCCGGAGACCACCGACAACCACAAGGTGGTCCACAAACCCCACATCAGCGGGCCTAGCGCCCAATGCCGGGTTACGCCAATAACATCGCCTTCAGCCACATCGTCGCCACGCGACACTTGCAGGCTGTTGTCGGCGACGGTCAGCTTTTGCTCGGCGCCTGCGTCGTTGCGCAGGGTGACTTCGGCGACATCGCCGTTGCGCACCAGCTCAATGACAGTGGAGATATCGGCGGCGCGCTGGGACGTTTCGGCCTGGTAGGCAAAGTACTGCGGCACGCGGTTCCAGCGCCACTCGTAGGACATCAACGAGGTGGCGTAGTACAACGCGCCGGCCAGGCCAACCAGCACGACCACGGTCAGCAGGTGCCAGGGCCATTGGGCTTTTTTCTGTTTCATTACTCAAATCCAAAAAGTGGGGCAAGCCCCTCTGTGGCGAGGGAGCTTGCTCCCGCTGGGCTGCGAAGCAGCCCCACTACTGGCGACCAGACACTGACAGATAAACCGCAGCGCCTGGGTTGGGAGCGCTTCGCGCTCCAGCGGGAGCAAGCTCCCTCGCCACAAAAGCCCTTTGAGATCATTCCCACGCTCTGCGTGGGAATGCCTCACTGGGCGCTCTGCGTCCGAAGCTCCCTCGCTACAAAAGCCCTTATTCCATGTCCTTGAGCCACTCGGAGCTCTTGAACCACTTGTCATGGATGCGATCGTAGGTGCCGTCGTTGCGGATCTGGTGCAGGAAGTTGTTGATGTAGTTGAGGCTGTCGTAATCGCCTTTTTTCAGGCCAAACGCCAGTGGCTCGAAGGTGAAGGGTTCTTCCAGGAACACTAGCTTGCCGTTGCCGACTTTCTTCTCGGCGACCACGTTGTACGGCGCGTCATACACAAAGGCATCGGCCTTGCCATTGACCACGTCCAGCACGCCTTCCTGCTCGTTGTCATAGCCGTGGTACTTGGCCTTGGAGATCAGCTTCTTGGCAACCATCTCGCCGGTGGTGCCCAGCTTGGAGGTCAGGCGGTATTTCTCGTCGTTGAGGTCTTTGTAGGACTTGATCGTGCCTTCCAGGTCTTTGCGAATCAGCAGGGTCTGGCCGACCACGATGAAGGGTTCGCTGAAGTTCAGGCGCAGGTTGCGCTCCTGGGTCAGGGTCATGCCGCTGCCGATCATGTCGAACTTGCCGGTCAGAAAGGCCGGGATGATGCCGTCATAGCCGGTCGATACCAACTCCAGCTTGACGCCCATGGACTTGGCCAGGGCCTTGAGCAGGTCGACTTCAAAGCCGATGATTTCACCGCGCTTGTCGGTCATTTCGAACGGCATGTAGGTCGGGTCCATGCCGACTTTCAGCGTGCCGCGCTTGACCGCATCGTCGATCGCGCCAGCATGCGCCGCAGTGGCCGCGACCAGCGCGGTGACGCCAAGCATCAGCATCGAAAGATACTTTTTCATCATCAAGTCCCCTGAAATATTCTTATAACGCCGGCGCGCAAAAGGGCTGCACCCATTCGGGGTGCGATCCTAACCCACTCGTTGCCCGTCACAAAGGTTTCACGGGTAAATGTTATCGGCGTATGTCGCAAAAGCCCCACAATGGTGCGACACAGCGCAAAGAGTCGGCAATTGATTGATGTGTAAGCAGTTATGACGTTCAGTCGATCTCCGCCATCCAGTCGGTGCCCTTGAACCACTTGTCGTGCAACTGATCGTAGGTGCCATCCTGGGCAATTTGATTGAGGAAGTGGTTGATCCAGTTGAGGCTGTCGTAGTCACCTTTTTTCAGGCCAAACGCCAGCGGTTCAAAGGTAAACGGTTGCTCAAGGGCAAGTAGCTGGTGGTTTTCCGGCCTGGCCATCGCGATCAGGTTGTAGGGCGCGTCATGCACAAAGGCGTCGGCCTTGCCCTCCACCACCTGGCGCACGCCTTCTTCGGGCGTGGCGAAACTGCTCAGGCGCGCGGCGCCCAGAAACCGCTGCGCAGCCGCTTCGCCGGTGGTGCCTTGAGTCGCGGCGATCCGGTAACCCGCCTCGTCCAGGTCTTCGATGCTGGCAATCTTGCCGGCAAGCCTAGGGTTCAGCAGTACGGTCTGGCCGACCACGATAAAGGAGTCGCTGAAGTTCAGCTTGAGGTTGCGCTCCTGCGTCACCGTCATGCCGCTGCCGATCAGGTCGAATTTCTTCGCCATCAGCCCCGGCAACAACTCGGTATAAGGCACCGCGACCAGTTCAAGCTCGACGCCCAAGGCACGGCTCATCGCCTGCAGCAAGTCGACCTCGAAACCGACGATACGACCCTGCTTGTCCTTCATTTCGAAAGGCACATAGTTGGGCGTGGTGCCGACTTTGAGCAAACCCCGCCGAACAGCATCATCGAGGGCACCGGCGCTCAGCCAGCCGGCGTAAACCACAGCGACGACGCCGGTCAGCACTGCCAAACAATACCTTTTGATCATGAATCCCCCTGCGACCTAGTCAATTTGGAGCGCGATGCTACCCCAGCGACAGGCACGGCAATACGCTTCGAACAAAGGTCTTTTGTTTCGAAATAACAAGGGGTTAGCGAGAAAAAGAAGCGGCGCGAAACGCTGTAGGACCAGCGCCTGCGGCGCCCCAGAGGCGAGCCCTCGGGGGCGTCGGAATCAGGCCGGTTGGGCCTGGGACGACAGCGGTTGCAGCGGCAGTAATGGCGCGTGCGGATCAGCCTTGACCGAGGCACGCCAAGCGCCCAGCCACTCGGCGTGGCCTTCGCTCCAAACCTGCTGATGCAGACGAGCCAGGGCTACCGGGTCGCTGAGCAACGCCAGGCGCTCGCCATTGTTGAGGCCGGCCGGGCCGACTTTCATCGCGTGGCGCACACGTTCCTGGCGCAAGTGCTCGATCGGCTCCGCCTCACGGTGACGCGAGGTCGCCAGGGCGCAGGCCAGGGCGTTTTGCTGCGGGTCGACCACCGAGCGCACAAACCCATCATTGAGGGCGTGCCAACGGTTTTCGTGGGTGTACTGCTCGGTCGACAGCAAGGCTTGCGGCGGGTTGTATTCCTCAGGGATCAGGAACAGGCTCTCGTCGCGAGACTTGAGGCCCAACTTGACCCGGCTGGAGATCACCGACACCGGAATCGACAGCATCAGCGAGCCGACGATCGGGATCAGCCACCACAGGAAGCTTGGGTTCAACCACACCACCAGCAGCGCCCACAGGAAGCCCAGCAGGGTTTGCGGGCCGTGGCGTTTGACCGCCTCGCTCCATGGCGTGGAGTCGTCGTCACGTTGCGGCGAGTTCCAGGTCGCAGCCCAGCCCAGGAACGCGGCGAGTACGAAACGGGTGTGGAAGATCATGCGCACCGGCGCCAACAGCATGGAGAACAGCATCTCCAGCAGCATCGACAGGGTCACCTTGAACTTGCCACCGAACTCTTTCGCGCCCTTGGCCCAGATCAGGATGATGCTGAGCAATTTAGGCAGGAACAACAGCACGATGGTGGTGGAGAACAGCGCCACCGCCTTGTCCGGGTGCCATTGTGGCCACAACGGGTACAACTGACGCGGGGCCATGAAGTACTGCGGTTCCATCAAGGTGTTCACCGCCAGCAACGCCGTCGACAGCACCAGGAAGAAGAACCATAAAGGCGCCGACAGGTAGGACATCACGCCGGTCAGGAACACCGCACGGTGCACCGGGTGCATGCCTTTGACCAGGAACAGGCGGAAGTTCATCAGGTTGCCGTGGCACCAGCGACGGTCACGCTTGAGTTCATCCAGCAGGTTCGGCGGCAGTTCTTCGTAGCTGCCCGGCAGGTCGTAGGCAATCCACACGCCCCAGCCGGCACGGCGCATCAGCGCGGCTTCAACGAAGTCGTGGGAGAGGATCGCACCGGCAAACGCGCCTTTACCCGGCAACGGCGCCAGGGCGCAGTGCTCGATAAACGGCTTCATACGAATGATGGCGTTGTGACCCCAGTAGTGGGATTCACCCAGCTGCCAGAAGTGCAGGCCAGCGGTAAACAGCGGGCCATAAACACGGGTGGCGAACTGCTGCATGCGCGCATACAGGGTGTCCATGCCCGACGCACGCGGCGCGGTCTGGATAATCCCGGCATCCGGCGTGGCTTCCATCAAACGCACTAGGCTGGTCAGGCATTCGCCGCTCATCACGCTGTCGGCGTCGAGTACCACCATGTACTTGTATTCACCGCCCCAACGACGGCAGAAGTCGTCGAGGTTGCCGCTCTTGCGCTTTACGCGGCGGCGACGGCGGCGATAGAAGATCTTGCCGAAACCACCGGCTTCGCGGCACACATCAAGCCAGGCTTGCTGTTCGGCGATGCAGATATCGGCTTCGTTACTGTCGCTGAGCACGAAGAAATCGAAACGGTCCAGGTCGCCAGTGGCGGCCACCGATTCGAAGGTAGCGCGCAGGCCGGCAAATACCCGGGGCACGTCTTCGTTGCAGATCGGCATCACCAGCGCGGTGCGGGCGTCCTTTGGAATCGGCTCGTCACCGGCACTTTTACCGGAGATCCGGTATTTATCGTGGCCGGTCAGCAGCTCCAGGAAGCCCATCAGCGCAGTCCAGAAGCCAGCCGAGACCCAGCAGAACAGAATCCCGAACATGATCAGGATGCTGGTTTGGAGGGCGTAAGGCAGCACCTGGGTAGCGGTTTGCAGCAGGGTCTGGTTGCGGATTTCGTCGAAGTCGACCAGCGACCAGCCCTGGTACGGCATGATGCCTTTCATGTACCAGCCGGCAACAATGGTCTGGCCGAGCATCAGCACCAACAGGATGTAACGGCGGATCGACCCCACGGTACGCCAGCGCGCAGCCGGCAGTACACGCTCGTCCTTCGGCGGCGCCGGAGGGTTGGTGCGACCGGTCATCCGGCGCCAACCGCGCACCAGGATATTGGTGCGCCACGGCTCCGGTACCACTTTGGTCCGACGGATCGGCGGCGTGGCCTTCAGGCAAACCCGACCGTTGGCGTCAAGCGCCAGCATCTCGGCGTCTTGCAGCTCCTCGGCGGTATTGAGGGTCAACCGACGGCCGACCGAGGCTTGGGCAGCCTCGGTGGGTGCGTCGAAAGTCTTTGACGACAGGCGTTCATGCAGCTCGCTGAAGGAGGTGCAGCCCGCCAGTTCGGCGCGCTGCTCTGCGGTCATCGGGAGGTGCGCCAGGTACTCGGACAGAGTCTCTGGCGTGGCTTGAGAATTACTCATCGGCAGGCAACTGATAGCTCCAGGTTTCGGTCAGGACGTGTTCGGTCTTTTCCGGCTCCGGATTGGCAGGGGCAGCATCTGGCTGCTTGGCGTCCTTGTCTTTCGCTTCCTTGGCGTCTTTCTTGGCCTGTTTTTCGTGTTGCTTGGCCAGCAGCTTGTCGGCCTTGAGCACCTGGGTCGAAACCTTCTCAGGCTCAGCTTTCACGATGTCTTCGACCAGCGCAGCACGCATTTCGGTAGGCTTGCCTGCGTCCTTGATCTTCATGCGCAGGGTCAGGCGCCAGCCTTTGGTGTGCTCGTTGTAGCGCACGCTGTTTTCAACGATTTCAGCGTTGTCGCCCACGCTCACTTGGCTGCGCACTGGCGCATCCGGTGGCAGGTTCTTCAGGGACGGGCCTTCGAAGTCCACCAGGTAGGCCACGCTGCCGTCAGGCTGGCGGATCAGGTTGGACTGCTTCACATCACCGGTGGAACGCAAGGTCTGCTTGACCCAGGCGCTGTCGGCCGGGTGCAGGTCTTTCTCGTCCATGGTCCAGTGCAGGCGGTAGCTGACATCCAGCGGTTCGCCAACTTTCGGCAACTCGGCCGGGCTCCAGAACGCAACGATGTTGTCGTTGGTTTCGTCGGCGGTCGGAATCTCTACCAAGTCGACCGAACCCTTGCCCCAGTCGCCTTCAGGCTCGATCCAGGCGCTTGGGCGCTTGTCGTAGTTGTCGTCCAGGTCTTCGTAGTGGCTGAAGTCGCGGCCACGTTGCAGCAGGCCAAAACCACGCGGGTTTTCGACTGCGAAGTTGCTGACCGACAGGTGTTTAGGGTTGTTCAGTGGGCGCCAGATCCACTCGCCGTTGCCGGCATGGATCGACAGGCCGCTGGAGTCGTGCAGTTCACGGCGGTAGTTGAGCACCTTGGACGGCTGGTTCGCGCCGAACAGGTACATGCTGGTCAACGGGGCGATCCCCAGTTTGCTGACCTTGTCACGCAGGAACATCTGGGACTTGACGTCGACAATGGTGTCGGTGCCAGGGCGCAGGGTCAGGCGGTAGGCGCCGGTGGCGCGTGGCGAGTCCAGCAGGGCGAAGATCACCAGCTGTTTCTCGCCCGGTTTTGGACGCTCGATCCAGAACTCGGTGAAACGCGGAAATTCTTCGCCAGACGGCAATGCCGTGTCGATCGCCATGCCACGGGCCGACAGGCCGTAGGACTGGCCTTTGCCGACGACGCGGAAGTAGCTGGCGCCGAGCATGGTCATGATTTCGTCTTGCTTGTCAGCCTTGTTGATCGGGTACAGCACACGGAAACCGGCATAACCCAGTTGTTCGGTGGCTTTAGGATCAAATTTCACGTCGCCGAAATCGAAACGACTTGGGTCGTACTTGATTTCCTGGACGCTGTCGGCGGTCACTTCGTTGATTTTCACCGGCGTGTCGAAGTGCATGCCCTGGTGATAGAAGGACAGCTTGAACGGTGTGTTCTGATCGGCCCACTCGGCTTTTTCGTTGCGGAAACGAATCTTCTGGTAGTCCGCGAATTTCATTTCGCGAAATTCGTTCGGCAGATTGCTGCGCGGAGCTTCGTATTTCTGCCCGGCCAGCTCTTTTGCCTTGGCCGACACATCATCCAGACTGAATGCCCACAGTTGACCCGCGCCGAACAGGCAAAACAGGGCAGAGCCCGTTACCAGTGCGTTTCGTAACCGTTTAGCAGACAATTTTGGTGCATTACAGGGACTAACAATCACGAGCAACCCTCGCCGAAAACAGATCAAAAAACCAACGGCCAGCTATCTATATGCCAGGTTGGCGAGCATTGTTCCGACTCCCCTGGGGCAAAATGATTCCCCAATGGTTTGTCGGACAAGTCTCTACCTAAGTCAAAAATGGACCAATTTACGCTGATCCCCATAGCGCGCGATTATCTAGTAGCCCGCGATACAACGCATCAGGGATAACGAAGTATTTGCAGTGAAACCCTGCGTTTTTAGGCATTAAAGTCGTTTTTAATACATTCATGTCTGTAAGAGGAATGTCACAGGGCCATCATTGACCAAATGGACCTGCATATCAGCGCCAAAACGCCCTGACGCCACCTTGCCATGCAATTGTTGCGCTTGTAACAACAAGTGCTCAAAAAGCGCCGCTCCCAGAGCCGGTGGGGCCGCTGTGGAGAAGCTGGGCCGCAACCCGCTTTTGGTATCCGCCGCCAGGGTGAACTGCGACACCAGCAGCAAACCGCCGCCGATATCCTTCAACGAGAGGTTCATCTTGCCCTCATCGTCGCTGAACACCCGATAGTTAAGCAGCTTGTGCAAAAGTTTGTCGGCACTCTCGGGCGTATCTGAAGGTTCGACGGCGACCAGCACCAGCAAACCCTGATCAATCGCCCCGACCACGTCACCCGCGACCTCGACTCGGGCGCCACGCACCCGTTGCAACAGGCCCTTCATGCTTCTTCTGGCGGCAGATCAAGCAGGCGCCGTGCCATCTCGCCGGTCGCGCGCACCAACGCATCGGTGATGCCCGGCTCGGACGCGGCATGGCCGGCCTCGCGAATCACCTGCAGCTCGCTGTTGGGCCAGGCCTGATGCAGCTCCCAGGCGTTATCCAGCGGGCAGATCATATCGTAGCGGCCATGGATGATTACTCCAGGCAGATGGGCGATCTTGTGCATATCGCGAATCAGTTGGTTGGGCTCCAGGAAGGAGTCGTTAGTAAAGTAGTGGCACTCGATACGCGCAATCGACAAAGCGCGCTGCGGCTCGGAGAAACGCTCGACATGCTGCGGGCTCGGGCACAGGCCGAGCATGCGCCCTTCCCAGCCGGACCAGGCCTTGGCCGCGTGCATCTGGGCGATCTGGTCGTTGCCGGTGAGGCGCTTGTGGTAGGCGGCGACCATGTCGTGGCGCTCGTCCGCCGGGATTGGGGCAAGGTAGTCCTGCCAGTAATCCGGGAACATGCGGCTGGCGCCCTCCTGGTAGAACCAGTGTATGTCCTGCGGGCGGGCCAGGAAGATGCCGCGCAGGATCAGCCCATGCACGCGCTCGGGGTGGCTTTGCGCATAGGCCAGCGACAGCGTCGAGCCCCAGGAGCCACCAAACAGCACCCACTTGTCGATGCCCAGGTGTTCGCGGATGCGCTCAAGGTCGGCGACCAAGTCCCAGGTGGTGTTGTTTTCAAGACTCGCGCGCGGCGTGGAACGCCCGCAGCCACGCTGGTCGAAGGTCACGATGCGGTACAGGTTCGGGTCGAAATAGCAGCGGCTCTGGGCGTCGCAACCGGAGCCGGGGCCACCATGGATGAATACGACAGGCAAACCTTCGGGGGAGCCACTTTCATCGACGTACAGTGTGTGGGTGTCATCGACTGCCAGATCGTGCCGGGCGTAGGGTTTGATCTGCGGGTACCAAGTCTGCATTGCGCGCTCCGTAGGGTGTCGGGTTCATCCCTGAGGGGACGTCTATTATTCTTGCCGTCTGGCATCATAAACCCGAATTGCGCAATGAGCATGTCCTTGAATACTTAGACCTGTGTCAGCCCTTCGCTCCTGAGGTAATGCAGCAGATAGTTATAAAGCTGATCCACCTCCGGGGCTTGGCCACGCGCGCGCAAGCAACCGTGGACCAGACCTTTGCCGGGATACAGCACAGCCTGCACGCCCGCCGCCTGCAGCCGCTCGGCGTAGAGCATGCCGTCATCGCGTAACGGGTCGAACTGGGCCACGGTGATCAACGCCTTGGGTAAACCGCCGAAATATTCCGCCAGCAAAGGCATGGCATAGGCCGATGGCGCGCCCGTACCTTGCAGGTACAACGCCAGGTAGCAGTCGGTATCGGCAGTACTGAGCAACGGCGCGTCCATGCAGTCACGGCGCGAGGGCAAATCGGCCGGCCCACCCAGGCCGGGGTAAATCAGCACCTGGGCCTCGGGCAGCGGCTGGCCATCGTCACGCAGGCCCAGGCACAGCGCCGCCGCCAGATTGCCGCCCGCGCTGTCGCCCATCACCACCAGACGTTGCCGGTTGATAGCGTGCGGCGCCTGTCCGGCCTGGATTGCCTGCCATACGGCGCGACAGTCGTGGTAGGCCGCCGGGAACGGGTGCTCAGGCGCCAGGCGGTAATCGATGGCGATCACCAGTATTTGCAGCGCGTTGGCCAGTTCGAAGCAGATGAAGTCGTGGGAGCCCAACCCGCCGACCACCCAGCCGCCGCCGTGCATATAAAGGAGACAGGGCCAGCCCTGCGTCGGCGCTGGTGCCGTGGGTAGGTAACTGCGCACGCCTACGCCGCCCAAGGCGAAGTCCGAGACTTGCAGCCCTTCAGGCTTGGGTGGCGTGAAGGCCTGGCACATACGGTCGTAGTTGTGGCGTAAGCCTGCCAGCGAGGGGTCGTCACTGGTGAAGGATTCGGTTTTGGCGATGAAGGCGGCAAGCTGCGGCGAAATCGGATACATGCGCAATATCCCTGACAATGGCGATATAAAGGTGGAAGCTGGCTTGCCTGCGATAGCGGTGTGTCAGTCACCTGTTCATTTACTGACACACCGCCATCGCAGGCAAGCCAGCTCCCACAGTTCTTCTGCGTTGTTTGATCTACCGGGCCTGGCTTAAGGGTTTAGGCTGGCCTGCACTGCTGCCACGCCATCGCTGCCATCAAACGCCGTAACCCCGGCCAACCAGCGCTGCAAATCCTCTGGGTGGTCACGCAACCATTGCTTGGCCACATCCTGCGGCGACTGGCGCTCCATAATCGGCACCATCAACTGGCTTTCCTGGGCAGCGGTGAAGGTCAGGTTTGCCAACAGCCGGTTGGCGTTGGGGCAACGTTCGGCAAAGTCCGGTGCGGTGACGGTGGAAACCGTGGCGCGACCTTCGTCCGGGCCGAATACATCTTCACTGCCGGTGAGGTAAGCCATTTTCATGTTGATGTTCATCGGGTGCGGGGTCCAGCCGACGAACACCACGAATTCCTTGCGATTGACCGCGCGCTGCACCGCCGCGAGCATGCCCGCTTCACCGGAGGCGACGAGCTTGAAGCCGCCGAGACCAAAGTGGTTGGTGTCGATCATCTTCTGGATATCGGTATTGGCACCGCTGCCCGGCTCGATACCGTAGATCTTGCCGCCGAGCTTGTCTTTGAAGCGGGCGATGTCGGCAAACGTCTTCAGCCCGGCATCCGCCACGTACTGCGGCACGGCCAGGGTGGCTTGGGCGTCGGCGAGGCTGGGCGTGTCGAAGACTTTGACTTGTTTGGCGACCAGGAACGGCGCGATGTTGTTGTCCATCGCCGGTTTCCAGTAGCCGAGGAAGATATCCAGGCGTTTGTCGCGGATGCCGGCAAAGATGATCTGCTGCACCGCGCTGGTCTGCTTGCTGTCGTAGCCCAGGCCGTTGAGCAGTACGTCGGCCATGCCGGAGGTGGCGATGACGTCGGTCCAGCTGACCACGCCCATGCGGACGGCTTTGCAGGAAGCAGGTTCTGCGGCCATGGCGTTGGCGCTGATCAGAGCGGCACCGGTGAGGATCAACAACAGTCTTTTCATGGATGAGGTCTCACTCGGCAGCTTTATTGTGGGGAGTGGCGTCTGGCGCGCCGTACCCACAACCTTACCCAGCGGGACCTTTGCTGACACGAACTGTGGCGACCGGCAGTTGCACTGGGGCGACCCGAAAGGCCCCATCGCAGGCAAGCCAGCTCCCACATTTGAATGTGTTCACAGATCAACATGTGGGAGCTGGCTTGCCTGCGATAGCGGTATCAGCCGTAACGCCTCTGCCCCCAGGCCAACAAGCCTTCCAGCAACTGCTTCAATACCACCCGCGTCGGCTCAGCCAGATCCGTGCGATACCGGAACGGCTCAACCTCTTCCATATACGTGCTCTGGCACAATTCCAATTGCACCGCATGAATATCCTGCGCCGGGTCGCCGTAGTGGCGGGTGATATGCCCGCCCTTGAAGCGCCCATTAAGCACATGGGTGAACTGCGGATGCTGAGCGCAGATGCCTTCCAGCTGGCTGGCCAGTTCCGGGTCACACGCCGCGCCGTTGAAGGTGCCGAGGTTGAAGTCAGGCAGCTTGCCCTCGAACAGGTGCGGGATTACCGAGCGGATCGAGTGCGCATCAAACAGCAAGGCATAGCCGAACTCGGCCTTGAGCCGGGCAAGTTCTTCTTGCAGGGTGCGGTGGTACGGCCCCCAGATCTTTTGCAGGTAGCTCACGCGTTCTTCTTCGGACGGCACTTGCCCTTCACGGAACAACGGCACGCCGTCGAACAGGGTCGCCGGGTACAGCCCGGTGGTCGCGCCGGCGTAGAGCGGTTTGTCGTCGGACGGCCGGTTCAGGTCGATCACAAATCGCGAGTACTCGGCCGACAAGGTGCTGGCGCCCAATGCCTCGGCGAAGTCATACAGCGTGGGGATGTGCCAGTCGGTGTCCGGCAGGCTTTGCGCCTCGGGGATCAGCCCGGCTTCGACCGCAGGTGTCAGGCGCAAACCGGCATGGGGCATGCTGATCAACAGCGGCACACGGCCTTGTTTGAAGTTCAGAACCTTATCCACAACAACACTCCTCAGACGGTGACGTCGACGCCATGGCGCACGACGCGTTTATCCAGTTCGCCGCCCAGCCAGTAAGCCAGGTCGGCAGGGCGATCAATCTGCCAGGCGACAAAATCCGCGACCTTGCCTACTTCCAGCGAACCATGGGTATCGCCCATGCCCAGCGCAGTGGCCGCATGTTGCGTGGCGCCGGCCAGGGCTTCTTCCGGGGTCATGCGGAACAGGGTGCAAGCCATGTTCAACATCAGGCGCACCGACAGCGCCGGCGAGGTGCCGGGGTTGAGGTCACTGGCGATGGCGATTTTCACGCCGTGCTTGCGCAGCGCATCCATGGGCGGCAACTGGGTTTCACGCAGGAAGTAGAACGCGCCCGGCAGCAACACCGCGACAGTGCCGGACGCGGCCATGGCGATGGCGTCTTCTTCGGTCATGAACTCCAGGTGGTCCGCCGACAGCGCGTGGTAACGCGCCGCCAGGCTGGAGCCGTGCAAGGAAGACAGCTGCTCGGCGTGCAGCTTCACCGGCAAGCCCAGTTGCTGCGCGACCTTGAACACACGCTCCACCTGCTCGGTGGAAAACGCCAGGTATTCGCAGAACGCGTCCACCGCATCCACCAGCCCTTCGGCGGCCAGGGCCGGGAGCATCTCGGCGCAAATGTGCTCGATGTAGTCGTCAGCTCGGTCCTTGTACTCCGGCGGCAGCGCGTGGGCCGCCAGGCACGTGGCGCGCACGCTCACCGGCAACGCTTGGCCAAGGCGCCGCGCAACCCGCAGCATCTTGCGCTCGTTGACCAGGTCCAGGCCGTAGCCGGATTTGATCTCCACCGTGGTCACGCCGTCACGCAGCAAACTGCGCAGGCGCTTTTCAGCGCTGGCAAACAATTCATCTTCGGTGGCGGCGCGGGTAGCGCGCACGGTACTGGCAATACCGCCACCCTTGGCGGCGATTTCGGCGTAGCTCACGCCTTCAAGGCGCTGCTCGAATTCGCCGCTGCGATTGCCACCGAACACCGTGTGGGTGTGGCAGTCGATCAGCCCGGGGGTGACCCACGCGCCTTGCAGGTCCTGCACCTGGGCGTAATCCGCCGTCGGTATTTCGCTGCGCGGGCCGATCCACTCGATGAGCGAATCGGCGGTGACCATCGCGGCATCCTCGATGATCGAGTACTTGCCGTGGGCCATGGTTGCGACGTGGCAGTGTTGCCAAAGCGTTTTCATCAACGCCTCCCTAAGTTATCGATGAGACAAAGCCGGGTCGTAATGGACCTTGGCTGCTTGCCCGGCGGCGGGTTTGACCCACAGCAGGTAAGCCAGCACCAGCAGTACGATCCACACGGCGCCGACCAGCAAAGCGGCCTGGGTGTCCGGGAAGTAACCCAGCACACCAAACACGAACAACATGAACACGATGGCCGCCGCTGGCGCATAGGGCCAGAACGGCACCGGGAATTTCAGCTCGGCCACCTGTTCCTTGGTCATCGAGCGGCGCATGGCGACCTGGGTAAACAGGATCATCAGCCACACCCACACGGTGGCGAAGGTGGCAATCGAGGCGATCAGCAGGAACACGTTTTCCGGGATCAGGTAGTTGAGCACCACGCCGCCGAGCAACGCCGCGCCCATCACCAGTACGGTCATCCACGGCACGCCGTGTTTGGACAGCTGCGCAAAACCCTTGGGCGCCTGCCCTTGCTGGGCCAGGCCGTACATCATGCGGCCGGCGCCGAAGATGTCGCTGTTGATGGCCGAAACGGCGGCCGAGATCACTACGATATTGAGGATAGTCGCCGCCGAGCCGATGCCCAGGTTGCTGAAGATCTGCACGAACGGGCTGCCCTGGCTGCCGATCTGCGGCCACGGATAGATGGCCATCAACACAAACAGGGTCAGCACGTAGAACAGCAGGATGCGCAGCGGCACCGCATTGATCGCCTTGGGGATCACGCGCTGCGGGTCTTTGGCTTCACCGGCGGTGATGCCGATGATTTCGATGCCGCCAAATGCAAACATCACCACCGCGAACGAGGCGATCAGGCCACCGATGCCGTTAGGCATGAAGCCCCCATGCGCCCACAGGTTGCTCAGGCCGCTGGCCTCAGTTTCGCCAGCCGAATGAATGCCGAACAGCATGATGCCGAAGCCGCCGAGGATCATCGCCACGATGGCGCCGACCTTGAGCAGTGACAGCCAGAACTCCATCTCGCCAAACACTTTGACGTTGCACAGGTTCAGGCCGCCGATCAAAAACACGATGCCGAGCACCCAGACCCAACGTGCAACCTCGGGAAACCAGAAGCCCATGTAGATACCAAAAGCGGTGACGTCGGCGAGGCAGACGATGATCATTTCAAACGCGTAGGTCCAGCCGAGCACAAACCCGGCCATAGGCCCCAGATAGGTGCTGGCGTACTGGCCGAAGGAGCCGGACACCGGGTTGTGCACGGCCATTTCACCGAGGGCGCGCATCACCATGAACACGGCGGCGCCGCCGATCAGGTAGGCCAGCAGCACAGCAGGGCCGGCCATTTGGATGGCGGAGGCGGAACCATAGAACAACCCGGTGCCGATCGCGGAACCGAGTGCCATGAAGCGAATATGTCGGGCGCTTAGCCCGCGTTTCAAACCCTTTTCTTGCTGGTGCATTTCTCTTCCCTAGTTATTTTTATCCCGAGAAAATTCAAAGCCTGAGCATGACGGGCTTTTGTGGCGAGCGAGCTTGCTCGCGCTGGGCTGCGCAGCAGCCCCAAAAACTTGCGAGCGCTTCGCACTCGAGCGGGAGCAAGCTCCCCGCCACAGAGAGCATGCCGTCCTTTAGATCGCTTAGAGGCTCGGCAGAAGTTTGGCCGGCACCAGCTCATTCAGGCAGCGGCTGGCGAGCAGTTCGCTGGCGGCGTTGATGTCCGGGGCGAAGAAGCGGTCCTTTTCATAGAACGCCACTTTGTCGCGCAGGAGTCCACGGGCTTTTTCCAGCTTGGTCGAGGTTTTCAAACCGTCGCGCAGGTCCAGGCCCTGGCATGCCGCCAGCCACTCAACGGCGAGTACGCCACGGGTATTTTCAGCCATTTCCCACAAGCGCTTGCCCGCAGCCGGGGCCATGGACACGTGGTCTTCCTGGTTGGCCGACGTCGGGATGCTATCCACGCTATGGGGATGCGCCAGCGCCTTGTTCTCACTGGCGAGCGCCGCAGCGGTGACCTGGGCGATCATGAAGCCGGAGTTCACCCCGCCATTGCCGACCAAAAACGGCGGCAGTTGCGACATGTGCTTGTCCATCATCAACGAGATACGACGCTCGCTCAGCGAGCCGATCTCTGCGATAGCCAGCGCCATGTTGTCGGCAGCCATGGCCACCGGCTCGGCGTGGAAGTTACCGCCGGAAATCACGTCGCCCTCGGCAGCAAACACCAACGGGTTATCCGACACCGCATTGGCCTCTACCACCAGCACGTCGGCGGCCTGGCGGAACTGGGTCAGGCAGGCGCCCATGACTTGCGGCTGGCAACGCAGGGAATACGGGTCTTGCACCTTGTCGCAGTTCTGGTGCGACTGGGACACCTGACTGCTTTCGCCGAGCAGATCACGATAGGCCGCAGCCGCGTCGATCTGCCCACGCTGGCCACGGGCGGCATGGATACGTGCGTCGAACGGCGAGCGCGAGCCCAATACCGCTTCGACGGTGAGGGCGCCGCACGCCAGCGCACCGGCGAACAGGTCTTCACCTTCGAACAGGCCGCGCAATGCATAAGCGGTGGACACCTGGGTGCCGTTCAGCAACGCCAGGCCTTCTTTGGCCGCCAGCGTCAGCGGCGTCAGGCCGGCAACCTTCAGCGCTTCGGTGGCTTCCAGCCATTCGCCCTTGTAGCGCGCCTTGCCTTCGCCCAACAGCACCAGTGACATATGCGCCAATGGCGCCAAGTCGCCGGAAGCACCGACCGAACCTTTAAGCGGAATGTGCGGGTACACCTCGGCGTTGATCAGTGCGATCAGCGCGTCGATCACCTGGCGGCGAATCCCGGAGAACCCACGGCTCAGGCTGTTGACCTTGAGCACCATGACCAGCCGCACCAGCGCATCGCTGATCGGCTCACCGACGCCGGCGGCGTGGGACAGCACCAGCGAACGCTGGAGGTTTTCCAGGTCTTCACTGGCGATGCGGGTCGAGGCCAGCAGGCCGAAACCGGTGTTGATGCCGTAGGCGGTGCGGTTCTCGGCGAGAATCTGCTCCACGCAGGCCACACTGGCTTCGATCTGCGCCGTGGCGCTGTCATCCAGACTGAGGGTTACCGGCTGCTGGTAGATGGCCCGCAGTTGGGCAAGGCTCAGTTGGCCTGGAATCAAATTTAGCGCAGTCACATTCATGCTCCTTGTGAATTATTCTTAGTGCAAATTAGGTAATACGTGGTGCAGCAAAGCGGTGTCCTCGAGCAGCGCGGCGGCGCTCGCGATGTCCGGCGCCAGCCAGCGGTCTTGCTCGTAAGGTGGGACTTTTTCACGCAACAGACGCCAGGCACTGTCAGTGCCCGCACCGAAACGCTGGTCCTGTAAAAACTCGAACGCCTGGGCCGCCAGCAGGTACTCAATGGCGAGGATCTGCGTGACGTTGGCCAACAGCTGATGCAGCTTGAGCGCGGCATTCGTGCCCATGCTCAGATGGTCTTCCTGCAAGCCCGACGTGACGAAATTGTCGAGCACCGCTGGTTGCGCCAGCTGGCGGTTCTGCCCGCACAGCGAGGCAGCGACGTACTGCACGATCATCATCCCGGAGTTGACCCCAGGGTTGCTGACCAGGAACGCCGGCAAACCACTGACATGCGGGTTGATCAGGCGGTCGAGGCGACGCTCGGCCACCGAGCCGATTTCGGCCATGGCGATGGCGAGCATGTCGGCCGCGAGCGCCACAGACTGCCCATGCGGGTTGGCCTGGGACACCACGCGGTAGTTGTCCGGCGTGCCGAGCACCAGCGGGTTGTCGGTGGCGCTGTTGAGTTCGGTCTCGATCTGGCGCGTGGCGTGTTCCACCTGATCACGCGCCGCACCGTGAATCTGCGGGATCGAGCGGATGCTCAGCGCGTCCTGGGTGCGGATGCCTTTGCTGCTGGCGATCACTTCACTGCCATCGAGCAAGGCACGCAGGTTGATACCGACTTGCTGCATGCCTGGGTGTGGCTTGAGGGCGATGATGGCTTCGTCAAAGGCATCGATTTGGCCACGCTGGGCCTCAAAACTCATGGCGCCGATCACGTCAGCCCATTGCAGCAGGTGATGCGCATCGGCAAGGGCCAGGCAGCTCAGGCCGGTCATGCACGGCGTGCCATTGACCAGGCACAGGCCGTCTTTGGCGCCGAGCACCACAGGCTGTAAACCTTCGGCTTCTAATGCGGCGTGCGCCGTCACGATCTGGCCGCGATAGCTCACCTCGCCAACGCCGAGCAAGGCCACGCCGATGTGGGCCATGTGGGTCAGGTAACCCACCGAACCCTGGGACGGCACCTGCGGCGTGATGCCATGGTTGAGCAACGCCAGCAGCGAATGCACCACCTGCGGGTGCAGGCCGGATTTGCCGTGGCTGTAGTTAATGATGGCTGCGCAGATGATCGCGCGGGTCTGCTCGTCGCTCAGCACCGGGCCGACGCCACAGGCGTGGCTCAGCAGGGTGTTGCGCGACAACTGGCTGAGTTGTTCGCCCTTGAGCGACACATTGCACAGCGCGCCCAGGCCGGTGTTCACGCCATAGGCGCGTTCGCCACTGGTGACGATGCGCTGCACGATGGCCTGGGCATTGTCGATGCGTGCCCAGGCGTGGCCCGAGAGTTCGAGCACGGCGCCGTGGCGGGCGACGGCGACCACGTCCTGCCAACGCAGTGGAGCGTCGGCGATGATGATTTTTGTTGCCTGGGACATCTTCATACCTTCTTCAATGCTTGTGCAGCTTCACTGGCCCTATCGCAGGCAAGCCAGCTCCCACCTTTGAAATGCATTCCCCTGTGGGAGCTGGCTTGCCTGCGATGGCGCCAGCCGGCTCACCACAAGATCCGGATCAGACCACCGCCGCCCGGCGCTGAACAAACCGGTCCACATACTCATCCGCCGGCGAATGCAGAATCTCGCGCGGCGTGCCGACCTGGATCAGCTTGCCGTCCTTGAGGATCGCAATGCGGTTGCCAATGCGCACCGCCTCGTCGAGGTCGTGAGTAATGAACACGATGGTTTTGTGCAGGGTCTTTTGCAGGTCCAGCAACTGGTCCTGCATCTCGGCGCGGATCAATGGGTCGAGGGCGCTGAAGGCTTCGTCCATCAAGATGATGTCGGTGTCGGCCGCCAAAGCGCGGGCCAGGCCAACACGCTGGCGCATGCCGCCGGAAAGCTGGTGCGGGTATTTGTTTTCGTAGCCCTTGAGGCCCACGGTTTCGATCCAGTGCAGCGCACGTTCGGCGCACACCTGCTTGGTTTCGCCGCGCACCTTGAGGCCGTAGGCGACGTTGTCGAGCACGCTCTTGTGAGGCAGCAGGCCGAAGCTCTGGAACACCATACTGATCTTGTGGCGACGGAATTGACGCAGGGCTTCCATGTCCAGTTGCAGAATGTCTTCGCCGTCCACCAGGATCGCGCCGCTGGTGGGGTCGATCAGGCGGTTGAAGTGGCGTACCAAGGTGGATTTGCCGGAACCGGACAGGCCCATGATCACGAAGATCTCGCCGGTGCCGATGCTCAGCGAGAGGTCGTTCACGCCGACCACGCAACCGGTCTCGGCCAGCACCTGGTCCTTGGTCTTGCCCTGGCCAACCATCGCCAGGGCTTCCTTGGAGCGGTTGCCGAAGATCTTGAAGACGTTTTTAACTTCAATTTTGCTGACAGTAGTCATTTGCTCGCCTCATGCCGTGGACGACCATAGGCCTGGGTAATGCGGTCGATGACCACTGCAAGAATCACAATCGCCAGCCCGGCTTCGAGGCCACGCCCAACGTTGAGGGTCTGGATGCCGACTAGCACGTCTTCACCCAAGCCACGCGCACCGATCATCGAGGCGATCACCACCATCGACAACGCCATCATGGTGGTCTGGTTGATACCCGCCATGATGCTCGGCAGCGCCAGCGGCAGTTGCACGCCAAACAGTTGCTGCCAGCGGTTGGCACCGAAGGCATTGATCGCTTCCATGACTTCGCCGTCGACCTGGCGAATGCCCAAGTCGGTGAGGCGAATCAGCGGCGGCGCGGCGTAGATCACCGTGGCGAAAATCGCCGGCACCTTGCCCAGGCCAAACAGCATCAGCACCGGAATCAGGTACACAAAGCTGGGCATGGTTTGCATGATGTCGAGCAGCGGCATCAGCACCGAACGCAAGCGATTGCTGCGCGCCGACAAAATGCCCAATGGAATACCGATCAGCACCGAGATCACCGTGGCGACCATCATCAGTGCCAGGGTTTGCATCAGCTTGTCCCACAGGCCAACCGCGCCCACCAGGAACAGCAGACCGACGATCACCGCCGTGGTCACCAACTTGCGGGTGGCATGCCAGGCAATACCGCCGACAATGGCCAGCATCAGCCACCAGGGCGCTGCGCGCAGCAAGCCTTCCAGGTTGACGATGGCCCATAACAGCGTGTCGGAGATGTGCCGGAACACATCACCGTAGTTGGTGACCAGTGAGTCCACCCAACCGTTGACCCAGTCGGCGATGGAAAACGTAAAACTCTCAGGAAACATATCGTGCTCTCGATCCAGTGGGTTGTGGCCGTGTGCCCGGCTAGCCCCTCAGGGTAGCCGGACACGCTTGACCTACAAGGCCGCGTCGATTTTCTTGGCTGCGTCGTCGCTCACCCATGCGTGCCAGACTTCAGGATGTTCCTTGAGGAAAATTTTCGCCAGTTTTGGCGACTCAATTCGCTCTTTGGCCATGCGACCGAGGTTCTGGTTAAGCAGATCGATCGGCAGGTTGACCTTCTCCAGCACCGCAACGAGTTCCGGCGCTTGTTCGTGGAAGGTCTTGGACAAGCCGACCTTGATGCTCACGCGTTTATCCACACCGGGTTTTTCTTCGAGCTTGACCAGATCGACCTGGCCCATCAGCGGAGTTGGCGACCAGTAGTAGAACAGGATCGGCTCGCCACGCTTGTAGCTCGACAGCACAGCGGCATCCAGCGCCGGGCCGGTGCCAGGGCGGAAGTTGGTGTAGGTGCTTTCCAGGCCGTAGCTTTTGAGCATCTCGCTGTTGTCCAGCTCACAGGTCCAGCCGGCCGGGCAGTTGTAGAAGCGGCCTTTGGATGGTTCTTCCTGGTCCTTGAACACCGAGGCGTATTTGGCCAGGTCGGCAATGTTTTTCAGGTCCGGCGCCTTGGGTTCCAACTTGCGCTTGGCGTCGCCCTCAATTACATAACGCGGCACGTACCAGCCTTCGACGGCACCCACAACGGGCGCGCCAACGCCAACGACTTTGCCGGCCTTCTCGGCCTTGTTCCAGACTTCGCTGCGGCCTACCCACTCTTCGGCGAAAACCTGGATGTCGTTGCTGCTCAGGGCGTTTTCCATGGTGATGGAGTTGCCCGGCAGGCTGTCGGTTTTACAGTCGTAGCCTTTTTCCAGCACGGTTTGCAGGATGTCGGTGAGCAACATGCCGCTTTCCCAGTTCAGCCCGGCGAACTTCACCGGCTTGCCGGATTCGCACCATCCCGCCGCCTCGGCGCCGGCAGAGGCCAGCAAGCCTGCAGATAACAAGGTGGCCAGCAGGGTTTTATTCATCTTCATTGTTGTGACGCTCCCAATCTTGAAATGGATTACGGCAGTCAGTAGGCGTCCTGCCCTGTCCACGTCCCATCAGGCCTGTGCAGCCAGCCCGTTTGTCGTTGGTGCAGCGCCCTGCTCTACCGGCAGGATCAGGTGTTCGGGAATTGCGCTGTGCCACTTTTTCGCGGCCCAGTAATAGAGTGCGGCAGGCACCACCAAACCGATGATCCAGGAGATATCGGTGTCGCCGAGGCTGGCGACCAGGGGCCCGGTGTAGAAATGCGTGGAGATAAACGGCATCTGGATCAGCACGCCGAACACATAGATGCTGATGCCCATCCAGTTCCAGCGGCCGTAGCGGCCATTGGGGTTGGACAGCGCGGGAATGTCATAGCGCTCTTTGGTGATGCAGTAGAAATCCACCAGGTTGATCGCGCTCCACGGTGTGAAGAACGCCAGCAGAAACAGGATGAACGCAGAGAAGTCCTTGAGGAACGAGTCCTTGCCCAGCAACGCCAGCGCGGCGGCAATCGACACCATCAGGAAGATGTACAGCAAGCGCACCGCACTCGAGATGTGCCGGCTGCCACGAAAGCCGCTGATGATGGTCGCGATGGACATGAAGCTGCCGTAAGCATTTAGCGTGGTCACCGTGACTTTGCCGAAGGCGATGCTGAAGTACAGCAGCGCCGCGACAATGCCGGTGCCGCCCAGGCCGACGATAAACGACACTTCATGGTGGGCGAACTGCGCACCGGCCAGGGCCGCTGCAAACACGCCGAAGACCATCGACGCCTGTGCCCCGATCACCGAACCCAGGCCCACGGCCCAGAAGGTTTTCTTGGCTTCGGTGCTACGTGGCAAGTAGCGCGAATAGTCCGCCACATACGGGCCGAACGCGATCTGCCAGGACGCCGACAACGAAATCGCCAGGAGGAAACTGCTGAGGGAAAAATGCTTGTTCCCCAGCAAGGCACCGACGTCGTTACCGGCCAGTAATTTGTAGAACAGGTAAATGAATGCAACCACGCCAAGCACGCTGGCGACGCGACCGATACCGTGGATCACGCGGTAGCCGAAAATGGTGAATACCATGATCAGCCCGGCGAACAGCACGATGCCCACCCAATCCTCAACGTGCAGCAACTGCGCCACTGCTTGCCCTGCCAGCAGCGAGCCGCTGGCCGAGAAGCCGATGTACATCAGGCACACCAGCACCAGCGGGATCACCGCGCCGTACACGCCAAACTGCAAGCGACTGCTGATCATTTGCGGCAAACCCAGCTGCGGGCCTTGCGCAGCATGCAACGCCATGACGCCGCCGCCCAGCAGTTGACCGATCAACAGACCGATCAACGACCAGAACACATCACCGCCCAGCACCACGGCCAAGGCCCCGGTGACAATTGCAGTAATTTGCAGGTTGGCACCCAACCACAGGGTGAACTGGCTCAATAGACGACCGTGTCTTTCCGCTTCCGGGATGTAGTCGATCGAACGCCTTTCGATCAACGGGGTGGTGTCATTTGCAGCCATGTTTTTCAACCTCTGATGGATTGTTCTGGGTGTGCAGATTGCGGGTTCTACTGTGGGAGCTGGCTTGCCTGCGATGGCATCCCCTCGGTTCTGCTGAGAGACCGAGTCGCCCGCATCGCAGGCAAGCCAGCTCCCACACAAGCCCGCTCCCACATTGAGTTATTTGATCATCGGCAGGTTCAGGCCCTGCTCCTTGGCGCAGTCGATGGCGATCTGGTAACCGGCATCGGCGTGACGCATCACACCCGTGGCGGGGTCGTTGTGCAGTACGCGGGCAATGCGCTCAGCCGCTTCGTCGGTGCCGTCGCAGACGATCACCATGCCCGAGTGCTGAGAGAAGCCCATGCCCACGCCGCCGCCGTGGTGCAGCGAAACCCAGGTCGCGCCGCTTGCGGTGTTAAGCAAGGCGTTAAGCAGTGGCCAGTCGGACACGGCGTCGGAGCCGTCCTGCATGGCTTCGGTTTCGCGGTTGGGGCTTGCGACCGAGCCGGAGTCGAGATGGTCACGGCCGATCACCACCGGCGCCGACAGCTCGCCGCTGCGTACCATTTCGTTGAACGCCAGGCCGAGCTTGGCGCGCTGGCCCAGGCCAACCCAGCAGATACGTGCCGGCAGGCCCTGGAAGCTGATGCGTTCGCGCGCCATGTCCAGCCAGTTGTGCAGGTGCGCGTCGTCCGGGATCAGCTCTTTGACTTTGGCGTCGGTCTTGTAGATGTCTTGCGGGTCGCCGGACAGCGCAGCCCAGCGGAACGGGCCGATGCCACGGCAGAACAGTGGGCGGATGTAGGCCGGCACGAAGCCTGGGAAGTCAAACGCGTTTTCCACGCCTTCTTCCTGGGCCATCTGGCGGATGTTGTTACCGTAGTCGAAGGTTGGAATGCCTTGTTGCTGGAATTCCAGCATGGCTTTGACGTGCACGGCCATCGACTGCTTGGCCGCCTTGATTACGGCAGCCGGTTCGGTCTTGGCGCGGGCGCGGTATTCGTCCCAGGTCCAGCCGGCCGGCAGGTAGCCGTTGAGTGGGTCGTGGGCGCTGGTCTGGTCGGTGACCATGTCCGGGCGCACGCCGCGCTTGATCAGTTCCGGCAGGATTTCGGCCGCGTTGCCCAGCAAGGCGATGGAGATGGCCTTGCCTTCTTTGGTGTATTTGGCGATGCGGGCCAGGGCGTCATCGAGGTCGGTAGCTTGCTCGTCGACATAGCGGCTGGCCAGGCGGAAATCGATGCTGACCTGCTGGCACTCAATGTTCAGCGAGCAGGCGCCAGCCAGGGTTGCAGCCAACGGCTGAGCGCCGCCCATGCCGCCGAGGCCGGCGGTGAGGACCCAGCGGCCGGTGAGGTCGCTGTTGTAATGCTGGCGGCCGGCTTCGACGAAGGTTTCGTAGGTGCCCTGCACGATGCCCTGGCTGCCGATGTAGATCCAGCTGCCGGCGGTCATCTGGCCGTACATGGCCAGGCCCTTGGCATCCAGTTCGTTGAAGTGCTCCCAACTGGCCCAGTGCGGCACCAGGTTGGAGTTGGCGATCAGCACGCGCGGGGCGTTGCTGTGGGTCTTGAACACGCCGACCGGCTTGCCGGATTGCACCAGCAGGGTCTCGTCGTCATTCAGGTTGGTGAGGCTCTCAACGATCTGGTCGTAGCACTCCCAGTTGCGCGCCGCACGGCCGATACCGCCGTACACCACCAATTCTTTCGGGTTCTCGGCCACTTGCGGGTCGAGGTTGTTCATCAGCATGCGCAGCGGTGCTTCAGTCAGCCAGCTTTTGGCGGTGAGCTTGTTACCGCGGGCGGCACGGATTTCGACGTCACGGTATTTTGTAGGCTTAGCTTTCGAAAAATCGGTCACAGCTGGACTCCTCGGCATGGTGCGCGAACATTGATGGTGCGAAGGAGAGTCTTACGCACACATCTTTACTTGTATGTACAAGCATATGCAATCAAGCGGCCAACTTGGTGAGGGAGCGGGTGAGATTTTTTTGGGAGGCGTGTGAAAGCCTCGGAAATTAAGGCTTGCAGGCCTGGTTAAATTTCTTACAGAGGGAGTTTGCGGACGGGGGAATTGTTCTTCACCACCTGGCATTGCGCCAAGCTGGGGCGTTCGGTAACAAATTGGTGCGCGGCTGGAAACAGCTCTTATGAACAATGAAAAGCAAATGTGGGAGCTGGCTTGCCTGCGATAGCGGTGTGTCAACATCAGATGAGCTGACTGACTCACCGCCATCGCAGGCAAGCCAGCTCCCACAGTTTTTTAACCGCGTGCGGTCAGTTCGATAATGCAGCTGCGGCCGGTGACGGAAATATCCAGCAAGCCAGTGTTACCGTCGATTTGCAGGCAATCGTGATGGCCGAGCTTTTCACCCAGCACCTTCACCTCATCCGCCACGCTGAACACCAACACCGTGTGCGCCGTGCTGAAAAACCGCTGCACGCCATCCACCCACTGCAACCGTGCGTGGTAACGCTCAGGCGAATAAATCAGGTTGAAATCGCGGATCGGCCCGGTGATCAGGCGGCAGGACACTTGGCTGTCACCCTTGAAGGCGAACGGCTGCAGCGGTAACAACCCGCGTTGTTCCTCGCCGTCTACGGTCAGCACCATACCCGCGCCTTTGATCACGGTGATCACGCGCTGGTAGCCGGCAAAGGTAGAAAACCCGCCTGACTCGGCAATATCGGCAATCGACAAGCGCCAGCCAAAGCCATCCAGACCAGTGCCTGCGTCACGGGTAATTTCTTCGGTGCTGCCACCGCCGTTTTTCCACGGCATGCGAATGTAATCGCTGGCGCGCCAGACTTTCACTGCACTCATTTACTGAAACGTCCTTCCAGGCTATGACGGGAACCGGGGTGGATCAAACGCGCGGCGGTGACCGGCTGGCGGCCGGACCAGGTGCGGCGGCGAATCAACAGGCACGGCTCGCTCGGCTCGATCTGCAACAGCTTGCACTCGGCGGCGTCGGCGAGGATGGCTTCAACCACATGCTCGCCCTCGGTCAGTGGCGCGACCTGGTTGAGGTAGGCGTACGGCGTTTGCTGGGTGAAATCCTGCTGCAAGTATTCCGGCGCAACCAGGGCGTTGACGAAGCGGTCTTCGATTTGCACAGGTATGTCGTTTTCGAAATGCACGATCAACGAGTGGAACACCCGCCCGCCTTCACGCATTTCCAGGGCCACGGCGCGCTCGGAGCCGGCGGCCTCTTCGCCCAAGTGAATAACCTGGCAGGTATGCCGATGACCGCGAGAGGCGATCTCATCGGCAATGTTGTGTACTTCAAACAGCGCCGACTGGCTCTTGGGCTCGGCAACGAAGGTACCGACGCCTTGCATGCGCACCAGCAAACCTTCGGCGGTCAGTTCACGCAAGGCGCGGTTGATGGTCATGCGACTGAAACCAAGCTGGTTGACCAGTTCACTCTCCGACGGCACACGGTAATGCGGCGGCCAGTTGCCGTTGAGGATCTGCTGGCTGATCATCTGTTTGACGCGGGCATACAAGGGCGCCGGACTTTCGTCCATGTGGGCAGCCAGCGAAGACTTGGCAGGCGGAGTCGGCACAGGGAATCCTTGCAGGGGGAAAAGATGCATAGATTGCCGGAGTTTACCGAGCAGGCAAACGTCTGTATATGTATATACAAATAAACACACGACCGGGGTGCCTTGATCATGTCCGCTTTCTTTGCCGAACGCGCGCTGCTGCCTAATGGATGGGCCAACGATGTACGCTTTGAAGTCAGCGCCGATGGTGTGCTGACCCACGTTGAGCCCAATGCCAGCGCAGACCACGCCGAACGGCTCAGAGGCCCGGTTCTGGCGGGCATGCCCAACCTGCATTCCCATGCGTTCCAACGTGCGATGGCCGGTTTGGCCGAAGTGGCCGGCAACCCGAATGACAGTTTCTGGACCTGGCGCGACCTGATGTACCGCATGGTCGGCAAGATCAACCCGGAACAACTGCAGGTCATCGCCCGCCAGCTGTATATAGAAATGCTCAAGGCCGGTTACACCTCGGTGGCCGAGTTTCATTACGTGCACCACGACGTCAGCGGCCAGGCGTATGCCGATCGCACGGAGCTGTCGCGGCAGATCAGCCAGGCGGCCGCCAGCAGCGGTATCGGCCTGACGCTGCTACCGGTGCTCTACACCCATTCAGGCTTTGGTGGCCAGGCGCCGAATGAAGGCCAGCGGCGCTTTATCAACAGCACCGAGCATTACCTGGACCTGCAAGCGCGCCTGAAGCCCATTCTGGCCGCGCAGCCAGCGCAGCAACTGGGCCTGTGCTTCCACTCGTTGCGTGCCGTCACACCCGAACAGATCAACGCTGTGTTGGCCGCCAGCGATAAAGCATGCCCGGTGCATATCCACATCGCCGAGCAGCAAAAGGAAGTCGACGACTGCCTGGCCTGGAGCGGCAAGCGCCCGCTGCAATGGCTGTATGACAATGTTGAAGTGGATGAGCGTTGGTGCCTGGTACACGCCACCCATGCTGACGCCGATGAAGTCACGCGCATGGCCAAGAGCCGGGCAATCGCCGGTTTGTGCCTGACCACCGAAGCCAACCTGGGTGACGGAATTTTCCCGGCGGTGGATTTCCTCGCTCAAGGCGGGCGCATGGGTATCGGTTCCGACAGCCATGTGTCACTGAGCGTGGTGGAGGAATTGCGTTGGCTCGAATATGGCCAGCGCCTGCGCGACCAGCGGCGCAACCGTCTGTATCGCAGTGATCAGCCAATGGTTGGCCGCACCCTGTTTGATGCCGCGCTCGACGGCGGCGCCCAAGCGTTGGGGCAGCCGATTGGTCGGCTGGAAGTTGGCAAGCGGGCAGATTGGATTGTGCTGGATGGCAATGACCCGTACCTGGCGACGGCGACCGAGGATGGCATTCTCAATCGCTGGCTGTTCGCCGGAGGTGATCGCCAAGTGCGCGATGTGCTGGTCAACGGCAAGTGGGTGGTGCGCGATGGGCATCATGCCGGCGAAGAAGAAAGCAGCCGGGCGTTCACCCACGTTCTGAGGAATCTACTCGGCTAAAAAACAATGCAAAACAAATGTGGGAGCTGGCTTGCCTGCGATAGCATCACCTGGGTGTAACGGATACACCGAGGTGTCTGCATCGCAGGCAAGCCAGCTCCCACACAAGCCAGCTCCCCATTCAAGCCAGCCCCCACATTGGGTTGAGGGTGACCTCAGGTTACTGCGAAGTCTTCGCCATCTGCTTGTCCGACGTGCGGAAGATCAATCGCGTGGTGTCATACCCTTGCTGGCGCGCCCTGCTCAGCAGGTCTTCGCGGGTGTCGGCACTCACCGTCGGCGTGCGCGACAAGATCCACATATAACGCCGGCTCGGGCTACCGACGATGGCGGTCTTGTAGTCATCACTCACGTACAGCACCCAGTAATCACCCTTGGCAACGCCCGGCAACAGCGCGGTGAACCAGTTATTGAATTCCACCCAAAGCTTGTCGGTCTTGCCCGGCACTTGCGGCGTGGCCGTGCCCTTGGCTTCTTCCCACTTCCACTCTGTGGTCAAGCAGCGGTTAAACACCGACATGTCGCCATCCGGCAACAGGGTGTAACGGGCTTCGGACTGCGCGCAGTTACGCTGGAAGTACATCGGCAATCGGGCCAACTCATACCAGGTGCCCTGGTAACGCTTGAGGTTGACGTTGCTCGCGGTCTTGGGTTGCAGATCATCGCCAGAATGGCTGGCGCAGCCCGCCAAAAACAGACTGGCGCAAAGGAACAAAACAAAACGCATCATTCTTCTTCTCCCGCAGGCTCGCGCCCCGGTTTACTTCAGGCCTTGCCCGGAAAACATCAGAACTTTGTCACCGGCGTACTGCACGCTGATAAAGCTGTTTTTATCGCCCCACGTGCAGCTGGACATACCCAACGCACCGGAACAATCGGTCGGCTTACCCAGCAGCGACTCCACCTCGGCCTTGGCCATGCCAGCCGACAGCTTCGCGTAATTTTCTTGATTGACCTTACTGCACGCGGCTAACAGCACACAAAAAGCCAGCAAGGCGAGACGGCGTAAAGACATGGAAAAGCTCCTGGAGAGACAAAGCAGCTGGGGTATCTGCCAGAAGCTTAGAAGGGAAAAGGGGTGTCTGGTTCCCGATGGGGGGTGGTATTTCTTTTTTCTGCGCAGCGGTCCTTTTCAGCGCCTTTTCGAACGTAAAACCTCAACCTTTCATCAGTCCAGCGCTACGACAAGACCAAATAAAGACTAATATCGGTCCAACTTCGAGCAAGGGCTTACCCGTGAAATTCTCATCCCAGATAAAACCGATCAGCTACCTGAAAAGCCATACGGCCGAGATTGTCAAAACCCTCACAGAGAGCCGTGAACCGCTGGTTATCACTCAAAACGGTGAGGCCAAGCTGGTGGTGATGGACGTAAAGAGCTTTGAAGAACAGGCGGAAACCATGGCCTTATTAAAGCTCTTGGCTCTGGGTAATCGTCAGATTGAATCAGGTCGGTTTGAGGATATGGAGGACGTATTCGCAGAGCTGGACAAGGACGACGCTCAATGACGTTCAGGGTTGTGATTCTTCACTCAGCAAAGAAGGACCTTAAAGACATCAAGTCATACCTCATTCGACAATTCTCTGCTTCAACCTGGCAAACGACCTTTGAAGCGCTGAAACAAGCTATGCGCCGCCTCGAAACTCAGCCTTATGCAGGCTCGATACCGGAAGAAATCGAGCGGCTGACTATGAGCCAGTATCGCCAAGTGGTGAGTGGCATGAACCGGATCATCTACGAAATCCGTGAACAAACCATCTATGTCCACATCATCGCCGACACTCGAAAAAACTTGCAGGCACTGCTGCTGAAAAACCTTATCCAGTAAACAAAAAAGCCCCGAAACGCTGTAAGCATTTCGGGGCTTTTTGATCACCACAAATTTTTACTTCTTGTGATAAGCCGTCACACGCTCAACTTCTTCCTTCGAGCCCAGGAACACTGCCACACGCTGGTGCAGGCCTTCCGGCTGGATGTCGAGGATGCGCTGGTGGCCGTCGGTGGACGCGCCGCCTGCTTGCTCAACCAGGAACGACATCGGGTTGGCTTCGTACATCAAGCGCAGCTTGCCCGGCTTGGAAGGTTCGCGGCTGTCACGTGGGTACATGAACAGGCCACCACGGGTCAGGATGCGGTGTACGTCAGCCACCATCGCAGCAACCCAGCGCATGTTGAAGTTCTTCTTCAACGGGCCTTCTTCGCCGGCCATCAACTCGCCCACGTAGCGGGTCACAGGCTCTTCCCAGTGGCGCTGGTTGGACATGTTGATCGCAAATTCCTGGGTGGAAGCAGGAATGGTGATGTCTTCGTGGGTCAATACGAAACTGCCCATTTCGCGATCCAGGGTGAAGCCTTTAACGCCATCGCCCAGGGTCAGCACCAGCATGGTCTGCGGGCCGTAGATGGCGTAGCCGGCAGCAACCTGCTCGGTGCCTGGCTGCAGGAAGGCCTTTTCGTTCAAGGCTTCGTTCTGGCTCAGGTATTCGTTCGGGCAGCGCAGTACCGAGAAGATGGTGCCGACCGGTGCGTTGATGTCGATGTTGGACGAGCCGTCCAGTGGGTCGAACACCAGCAGGTACGCGCCTTTCGGGTATTTGCCCGGGATCTGGTAGGCGTTGTCCATTTCTTCGGACGCCATGCCGGCCAGGTGGCCGCCCCATTCGTTGGCTTCGAGCAGGATCTCGTTGGAAATCACGTCGAGCTTCTTCTGCACTTCACCTTGGACGTTTTCAGTGCCCATGCTGCCCAGAACACCACCCAGTGCGCCTTTGGACACGGCGTGGCTGATTTCCTTGCAAGCACGCGCCACCACTTCGATAAGGAAGCGCAGATCGGCAGGCGTGTTGTTGCTGCGGGTCTGCTCGATCAAATAGCGACTCAGGGTAACGCGGGACATGGAAGGCTCCGGAAAATGGGGGGCTTAAAAACCCGCGCAGTTTAACGCGAGTCGAGGGTTATTTCCTCTAATCAGAGGATTTAACCCCAATAGAGTTCACGGTTTGACCTGGGGCTTGCGCAACAGACTGTAGGCCATCGCCCCCAGCGCTGCCACACCGAGCAGCAGCACCGCCCACAGGCCAAGCTTCTTCCAGTGCGTACTCGCTTGGGGCGAAGCGGCAATCGCAGGCGATTTGACCATCACCTCACCTGCGACCGTGGCCTGCCCCAAGGTCTTGATACGCTCGGCGCTGTAGTCGGGAATCAGCGTCGACAGCGGCAAGTTCGCGGCCTTTATCGATGGGTTGCCCAACGCCAGGGTAAACGGCGGCTCACCGCGCGCCAGGAACACCAACTGGGTGGCGCGCACAGCAAAACGCAATGCCGGCGCGTCCACGCCCAAGCCGCCGCCGCGCTCGTCCACTTGCAACTTGAGTTCGCCTACGGCCACGCCTGGCAATTGCAACTCATCCTGCACCACGTCCTGGCCATTCTGGGCCAGGCGATACAACACACCATTGCTCAACGGCTGCCAGGCCTGATTGGCTTCGCGCCGCCCCGCCAACGTCACGGGCGCCAGCGTGTTGGGCTGCTTGAGCTCGACGCGCAAGCGCTCCACATGCAGCCCTGTTGGCAGCTGCCAGCTGTATTCACCGGCCTTGAGCCGCGTGCCCGACAGCGGTTGCGACCACACCAACGGCAGCGGCAAGCTGCTGCGGGTCGCGCTGATCAGTTTGGCCGACGTCAACTGCGGCGCCGCCTGCCCTTGCCACACCAGGCGCAGATAACGCGCCGATTGCCCGGGCAAGCTCACGTCATGCTGCTCGACACGCTCGTCGGCAAACGACAACCGCGCAACTTGCCCGTCGCCCCATGCCTGCCAGTGCTGCAAGTCATCGCTGGCTTCAATGCTGAAACGCTGGAAACCGTCCTGCTCGCGGCTCCAGTCCAGGCTCAACTGCTGCAACGGCGCCTTGATCGAACTGGCGTCCAGCACCCAGCCACGCAACACTTGCGCGCCGGTCTTGGGCGGCAGCACTTGCAGCAAGGTGCCTTCGGCGGTGGCCTTCATCACCACATCCGGCACGCTGTCACGGGTGTCGGAAGCGTACAGCGGGAACCACTTCACATCCGTTACGTCGCGGCTTTCGGTGCGCTGCGCAGACTGGCGCGACAGCGCATACGCCTGTGGTTCACCGGCGGCATTAAATACCCGCACATCACTCAGGTCAGCCTGGCGCGCAGCCAATTGCACGCTCAGCGGCAGCTCCAGGCGATACCAGGGGCCATTGCCGCTCACGGCCAGCGGTGCGTGCGTGGTGAAGTCGGCCGGACCTTCCTGCGCGTACACCGCCGAACACACCAGCCATACCGCCAACCCGCTCAGACTCAGCTTGCCCATCAAGAAGACGCTCCCTCGGTTGCAGTCACAGGTTCGGCGCGCTTGGGCGGCAGCGGCGCAAAATAGCCCACCACCAGCAACAACCCGCCCACGCCGATAAACGACACGATCCGCGCCAGACCGCCACGGTTGCTCAGTTCGACAAAGAACAACTTGGCGACCACCACGGCGATCAGCGCTGCGCCGATCAGCCACACTTCGCGTCTATTGCTCAGGTGGCCGCCGATCATCAGGCTTAGGGCGATAAGGGTCCAGACAATCGACAGGCTGGCTTGCACCAACATCGATTCCAGCAACGTATCCAGGTCAAATGGCACACCGCCCCAATGATGGGCGGTGCGCATCACCAAGGCGGTAAAAAAGGTAAACAGCGAAACACCCACGACCCCTTGGGCAAGCCGCTCAGCTTGCGGCGCCACAGTGCGCGACCACACGTAAATACCCAGCAGCGCGAACAGCAGCCCCAGGTCCAACGGGTTGAGCAGCGGTATATATGGCAACGGCTCGGCCGTACCGTCGCTGAACGTATTGGCCAGCCAGAACCATGCGAGCATCAATACCGCCAACGGCAGCGCCGCCAGCACGCGGTATTCACGCGGGTATGCCGACACCGGCCACGGCCAACTGCGCGGTGAAGCCGCCAGCACCAGATACAGGCTTGGCAAGATCGACCAGCCCAACCAGCGCCAGGCGTTGTAGTGATCCGAGAGCAACAGCAGGCCGTAACGCAGCTCCAGCGCCAGCACGCCGATCAACAGCCAGCAACCCAACACATGGGCGATGCTCAAGGGACGCGGCTCGACGAGTTGCGCCAAGCGTCGCAGCGACACGCCATGTACGACAAATACCGCGACCCAGGCCAACGCGGCAAAATTTGCCGCGGGGTGGTAGTACTCATTCCATGCGCCCGCCAACACGAGACCGGCAACCGGCATCAGCAACGTGCACGCCGCGCCCAACGCCGCCCATCGCAGCCGCAGCGCCAGCACGGTCCAGAGCGCTACGCTCAACGCAGCCGCCAACAGCAACAGCGTGGCGTGCAAGGCCACAGGCGCCGAGCGCAACACTTCATCGGCCAGGGCCAGCGCCCACCAGGCCACGCCCCAGGCCAACAGCACATGCGACAGGTGCCCACGTGGCAAGCGCCAGGCGCTGGTCAGGGCGGCGACGGCCATGATCAATGGCGTCCACACATTGGCCACCGGGTCGAGCACAAACAGCATGCCGGCAAGCAGTTGCACCGCAACACCGCAGCGCACAACCGCTTTGGACTCGATCAATCGCCCCGCCCAAACCGTCGCAAGGCCAGCCAGCGCCCAACTGATAACGCTGCCCTGTGTCGATAGCAACAACGCCGGCAGCAGGTACGCACACGCCAGGCCAAGGGCGGCGAGCCACGGCGCACCTTGGCGCTCCCAATTTCGGCTGTGCTCCGGCAGCGATTTATGCACTTGGTAAAAGGTAAACAGCAGCGCAACGCCGAGCAACAACGCCCCCAGTGGCAGCCCTTGCAACAAGGTGCCCGTGCCACTGCGCAGCTCGCTGAGGAAGATCAGCGTCGATCCCAGCTGAAGCAACAGGGCGAACGCCCGCGCCAGGGTTTTATGCTGGCGCATGCCCAACCAGAAGATCCCCGCGCCCTCAACCGCCCACGCAGCCGCCGTCCAGCGCGCATCAAGGCCCAACGGAATCGCCAGGCTGGCAAAGATCACCCCTAGCGCCAGGCATGTTTCGGCCAGTAGCAAAGTGCGTCCACCCTGCAGCAGTCGCGCCAGAACCATATAGATAATGCCCAGGCCCAGTGCACTGAACGCGGCGGCGAACTCCATATGCTGCACCAGCGCAAACTGCAAACCGAAGCCCACCAGCGGCGGACCGAACAGCAGGCTGCCGTCGACATAATCGCCCTTGGCCGCCGACCAGCGCAGCAGCGCGTCACGCTCTTGAGGTGCGTCGCCCAACGCCTGCAATTTACGCCGGGCATACAGCAGGCCGATGGCCAGGTACATCAGGAAAAACAGGATCAGGAACGGCTCGGTACTCCACAACAATTCCGGCGTGTAAGCGCGCATGCCCCAAGCGAAACCAATGCCGAAGGTGCCGAAAAACCCGATCAGGTTGAGCACGCGCCAGGCCTTGAACCAGGCGATGGCGAGAATGCCGGCATTGAGCAGGGCGAAATAACTGAACAGCGCCACATGGTTACCGGCGCCGGTGGAAGCAAGGATAGGCGCAGCAAAACCACCCAACGCCGCCGCGCAGGCAAGGCCCAGAGCGTCCTGGGTGATTGCCAGGATCGCCGAGAACACCGTGATCACCACCAACAAGGCAAACGCGGCGCCTGGGTCAATCAGTGGGTGCAGGCGCATCGCGGCGAACACCGTCAGGTACAACACGGCAATCCCGGTGCCTTGCAGCATCAGCCCGTAATTGCTGTTGCGCAGCCGCAGCCACCAGCCCAGGCCCAGCAAGGCGATGGCGGCGCCAGCAACCCCGGCGTAACGCAGTTCGATCGGCACCACCACGCCTTCGGTGGCATAGCGCAGCAAAAACGCCAGCCCCAGAAACAACAGCACCACGCCAACGCGCAGCACGGTATTGCCGCCGAACAGCCAATCGCGGGCGCCGCGGATGGCGCGCTCGATCAGGTTGGGGCCAGGCGGGGTGACGGGTTGTTGAGGGCGCGGTGTGGCAACCCACACATCATCCGGCAGCGGCTGGCTCGGTTCGGCAACCATGGCGACAGGTGCCAGTTCGGCAGGCAGCTCCCAGACCAGCTCGGGCGGCTTGGTGACAGGTGTGGGTTCGGGGATGGGCGGTTCGACGGTCGCGCTGCTGGTCGGCGTAGGCACTTCCAATTGCCGCAGGCGATCGCCCAGGGCAATCAACGCCTTCTGCGTGGTTTCCAACTGACGCGCTTGCTGGTCCGCCTGGGCCGACAGCCTGGCCAGGCAAATCGCCTGGCCAATGCCCAAGCCCAGCAATGCACCGATGCCGGCGTCGGAGAACGACTCATCGAGCGCCCAGCCGAGCACCAGGCCAATCAGCATGAAGATCCATTGCATGGTCGATATCCCTAAGCGAACCGAGCCTTAGTATATCGACGCCAAGCTAATGTTGGAGATGCTTTATGTGGCGAGGGAGCTTGCTCCCGCTTGGGTGCGCAGCGCCCGCAATAGCCGCGGCTGCTACGCAACCGAGCGGGAGCAAGCTCCCTCGCCACAACAAGCCCGCTCCCACATGGGGTCTTGCGGTGTTTAGTCGAGGGCTTTCCAGATCTCGGTGGCGTATTCGCGGATGGTGCGGTCCGAGCTGAACCAGCCCATGCGCGCCGTATTGAGCACCGCCGAGCGCCACCAGGCCTTGGAATCGTGCCAATGCGCTTCAACCCGCGCCTGGGCGTCCCAGTAAGCGTCAAAGTCAGCGCACACCAGAAAGCGGTCGTAGTCGATCAACCCGTCGATCAAGCCTACATAACGGCCCGGATCATCCGGCGAGAACACCCCGCCACGGATCGCTTGCAGCACATCGTTAAGGCGATGGGAGGCGGCAATATCCGGCCCGGCGTTGAACTCACCGGCGTGCTTACGCGCTTCCACCTGCTGGGCGCTGAGACCGAAGATGAACATATGCTCGGCGCCCACACGCTCGTGCATCTCCACGTTGGCGCCGTCCATGGTGCCGATGGTCAGTGCGCCGTTGAGGCCGAATTTCATGTTGCTGGTGCCTGAAGCTTCAAAACCGGCGGTGGAAATCTGCTCCGACAAGTCCGCCGCCGGGATGATGCTTTCCGCCAGGCTGACGTTGTAGTTGGGCAGGAACACCACCTTGAGCAAACCGCGCACGGTCGGGTCGTTGTTCACGGTGCGGGCGATGTCGTTGGTCAATTTGATGATCAACTTGGCCTGGTGATAACTCGCAGCCGCCTTGCCCGCAAAGATCTTCACGCGCGGCACCCAGTCTGTGCCCGGCTCGGCACGAATGGCCTGGTACAGCGCCACGGTGTGCAGCAGGTTGAGCAACTGGCGTTTGTATTCGTGGATGCGCTTGACCTGCACGTCGAACATCGCCGCCGGGTTCACCGAAATGCCCAGGCGCTCGTGGATGATCTCGGCCAGCGCGCGCTTGCTGTGCAGGCGCTGCTCGGCGAAGGCTTTGCGGAATGCCTGTTTCTCGGCGAAGGTTTCCAACTCCGTCAGGCGCGTTTCCATGGTGTCGAGAATGTCCGGGCCCAGCGCTTCCACCAGCATCTCGGTGAGCTTGGGGTTGGCCTGGTACAACCAACGGCGGAAGGTAATGCCGTTGGTTTTGTTGTTGATGCGCTCCGGGTACAGCTTGTGCATCTCGGAGAACACCGTGCTGCGCATCAACTGGGTGTGCAGCCCGGAAACGCCGTTAACGCTATGGGAGCCAAGGAACGCCAGGTTACCCATGCGCACACGGCGGCCGTTGTCTTCTTCGATCAGCGACACAGCACGCAACACGTCAAAGTCGTGGATGCCCTTGGCGCGCAGCGAATCAATGTGCTGGGCGTTGATCAGGTAGATGATCTGCATGTGCCGAGGCAGCATGCGTTCCATCAAGCCGACAGGCCAAGTTTCCAATGCCTCGGGCAACAAGGTGTGGTTGGTGTAGGAAAGGGTTTCAACCGTTACATCCCACGCGGCTTCCCACGGGATGTCGTGCAGGTCGACCAGTTGGCGCATCAACTCGGCCACGGCGATGGACGGGTGGGTGTCGTTGAGCTGAATCGCGGCGTGTTCGCCCAGGCTCAGTACCGAGCCGTGCATGTTTTTGTGGCGGCGCAGCAAGTCTTGCAGCGAGGCCGAAACGAAGAAGTATTCCTGGCGCAGACGCAGTTCCTGCCCTGCTTCGGTGCTGTCGGCCGGGTAAAGCACTCGGGAGATGCTTTCGGCGCGGGCCACTTCGGCGACGGCGCCCAAGTGGTCACCGGCGTTGAAGCGCTCCAGGTGCAGGTCTTCCACGGCGCGGGCGCGCCACAGGCGCAGGGTGTTCACACTGGCACCGCGCCAGCCGACCACTGGGGTGTCGTAAGCTACTGCGCGGACTGTTTCATTAGGCGTCCACACCTGAATCATCTTGCCGGAGGCATCCGCCAGGGTTTCGACGCTGCCGCCAAAGCCGATCGGGTAGATCACTTCGGCGCGCTCGAATTCCCACGGGTTGCCGAAGTCCAGCCAGCGCTCGGTCTGCTCTTGCTGCCAGCCGTCGACGATTGCCTGACGGAATAGACCGTGCTCATAGCGAATGCCATAACCGTGGCCGGCAATGCCCAAGGTCGACATGCTTTCCATAAAGCACGCCGCCAGGCGGCCCAGGCCACCGTTGCCGAGCGCCGCGTCGGGCTCCAGCAGGCGGATGCGCTCCAGGTCCACGCCCAGTTCGGACAGGGCTTCGCGGGCAATCTCCAACACGCCCAGGTTGCTCAGGCTGTCGTAAAGCAAACGGCCGATCAGGAATTCCAGCGAGAGGTAATACACCCGCTTCTGGCCTTTGCGGTAGATGCGCCGCGTGTGGTTCATCCAGTGGTCGACCATCTGGTCGCGGGCGGCCAGGGCAATGGCTTCGAACCAGTCGTGGTCGAAGGCGTGATCCGGGTCCTTGCCCACCGCGTAGGTGAGTTTGGTCAAGACAGCATCGCGGAATGCGGCTACCTCTGCTTCTCGTGCAAGCGGTTCCTGAGACATCGGTGCGACCTCGGGCGAGATTGAAGGAGTTGCTAGAGCCTAGTCGGTCTGACAGACGGTAGACGTGCTGGTTCGGCAGTTTTTTAACTCATTCACCATTGAGGGAAATTGATGCAGGGGCCGTGCCTGCTTTCTCCTCCTGCACCGTTGGAGATGAAATCTGCAAAATATTGTTCAAAAAACCACCAATCCCGGTATGATCGCGCGCCCGGATACAGCCCCACCTTGGAACCCTGATGAAGCCTCAACTGATCGCCGCCGCGGAACTCGACCGTCTCGAGACCTGGCAGAAATATTCCGCCCACATGTGCGGCGGCTGCGTGTCCAGCTGCTGCACGCTGCCGGTCGAGGTGAAGATCAAGGACCTTATCCGCATTGGCATCGTCGATGAGTTCGAGCGCGGCGACCCGCCGAAGAACATCGCCAAGCGTTTGCAGAAGGAAGGCATCGTCGAGCGCTTCAATTCCAAGTCGGAAATTTTTACCCTGCAGCGCATGAGCAACAACGACTGCCTGTACCTGGATCGTAAGACGCGCTTCTGCACTATTTATGACAAGCGCCCGGATACTTGCCGCAACCACCCGAAAATCGGGCCGCGGCCGGGGTATTGCGCGTATAAGCCCAAAGAAGTGGTGCGCGAGACCAAGTTCCGGACCCTCGACAAGTTCTGATCCGGATTTTGTAGTGCCCTCAAGGGCCTCATCGCAGGCAAGCCAGCTCCCACATTTGAATGTATTCACAGATCCAAAATGTGGGAGCCGGGCTTGCCCGCGATGAGGCCGGCACAGTCACCACAAAAACTGCAGGCATAAAAAAACGCCCCCGGCCTTTCGACCGGGGGCGTTTTCATTCAGCCTGAGTTAACTCAGTTCTTGGCTTTCTTGGCAGCGCGGGTACGCTCGCCTTCGTCCAGGATCTTCTTACGCAGGCGGATCGACTTAGGCGTAACTTCGCACAGCTCGTCGTCCTGGATGAATTCCAGGGCCTGTTCCAGGGTGAAGCGAACAGGTGGGACCAGAGCGATGGTTTCGTCTTTGCCCGAAGCACGCATGTTGTCGAGCTTCTTGCCTTTGGTTGGGTTAACGCCCATGTCGTTGTCACGGCTGTTCAGACCAACGATCTGACCGTTGTAGATCTCTTGACCGTGTTCAACGAACAGCTTGCCACGCGCCTGCAGAGTTTCCAGGGAGTAGGTCAGCGCCTTGCCGGTTTCTACCGATACCAGAACACCGTTCTGACGGCCGGACATGTCGCCGGACTTCATGGTGTCGTAGCGATCGAAGATCGAGGTCAGGATGCCAGCACCGTTGGTCAGGGTCAGGAACTGGTTACGGAAACCGATCAGACCACGAGCAGGGATGTTGTATTCCAGACGTACACGGCCTTTGCCATCCGGCACCATGTTGGTCAGGTCGCCCTTACGCAGGCCCATCTCTTCCATGACCTTGCCCTGGGATTCTTCAGGGGTGTCGATGGTGACGTTTTCGAACGGTTCCTGCTTCACGCCGTCAACAGTACGGATGATCACTTCTGGACGACCAACGCCCATTTCGAAGCCTTCGCGACGCATGGTTTCGATCAGTACCGAGAGGTGCAGCTCACCACGGCCGGAAACCTTGAACTTGTCAGCCGAGTCGCCTTCTTCAACGCGCAGAGCAACGTTGTACAGCAGCTCTTTGTCCAGACGTTCCTTGATGTTACGGGAAGTCACGAACTTGCCTTCTTTACCGCAGAAAGGCGAGTCGTTTACCTGGAAGGTCATGGAAACGGTTGGCTCGTCAACGGTCAGAGGCTTCATCGCCTCGACGGTGTCCGGCTGGCACAGGGTGTCGGAGATGAACAGCGAGTCCATACCGCTCACGCAAACGATGTCGCCAGCGAAAGCTTCTTCAACGTCGATACGGTGCAGACCGTGGTGACCCATCAGCTTCAGGATACGGCCGTTACGCTTCTTGCCGTCGGCGCCGATGGCGACAACCGGGGTGTTCGGCTTGACGCTACCACGAGCGATACGGCCAACGCCGATAACACCCAGGAAGCTGTTGTAGTCCAGTGCCGAGATTTGCATCTGGAACGGGCCTTCACGGTCAACCTTCGGTGGTGGAACGTGGTCAACGATTGCCTGGTACAGCGGGGTCATGTCTTCCGCCATGGCGGTGTGTTCCAGACCGGCAATACCGTTCAGGGCCGAAGCGTAGATGACTTGGAAGTCCAGCTGTTCTTCGGTAGCACCCAGGTTGTCGAACAGGTCGAAAATCTGGTCCAGAACCCAGTCCGGACGCGCGCCTGGACGGTCAACCTTGTTGATGCACACGATCGGACGCAGGCCGGCTTCGAAAGCCTTCTTGGTCACGAAACGGGTTTGCGGCATAGGGCCGTCTTGAGCGTCAACCAGCAGCAGAACGGAGTCAACCATCGACATTACGCGTTCTACTTCGCCGCCGAAGTCGGCGTGGCCCGGGGTATCCACGATGTTGATGTGGTAGCCGTTCCAGTTGATAGCGGTGTTTTTAGCCAGGATGGTAATACCGCGCTCTTTTTCCTGGTCGTTGGAGTCCATCACGCGCTCGTCGTTGAGCTCGTTGCGCTCCAGGGTGCCGGATTGACGCAGGAGTTTGTCTACCAGGGTGGTTTTACCATGGTCAACGTGAGCAATGATGGCGATGTTACGTAGATTTTCGATCACTTGTGTATCTCGATCAGAGGATTCGGTGTGCTGACAGGTCGTGGCAGCGATTAACAGTAGAGTCAGGCCTTGCCGTTACAGCTTGACGGCAGAGTCGGGGGGCCGGTGACGCAGGCCACAGGCAAACAGCCCCGGGCTCTTAGCTCGGTCGATAAACGCGCACATTGGCATACCCCTCACTGAGCAAATGGTGGGCATGCAGGCGACTCATCACGCCTTTGTCGCAATACAGCAGGTACTGACGGCTGTTATCCAGTTCCTTGAAACGCGCGTTCAATGCGTAGAACGGCAGCGCTTGCACGTCGATGCCAGCGATTTCCAGCGGCTCATCCTCGGCGGCATCCGGGTGACGGATGTCGACGACGATCTGGCCGGCCAGGGCTTCGCTGACTTCTTCGATTTGCACATCCTGGCCCAATTCATCGATGACACGATCGATCGGGACCAGTTTGGCGTTCTCAAGCGCACGCTCAAGAATCGCCATATCAAACTGTTGTTCTTCATACTCCACGCGGTTGCGCTTGGCGTGGGTCTTGGGGTTCACCGAAATGACCCCGCAATATTCAGGCATGTGCTTGGCAAAGTCGGCCGTGCCGATTTCTTCTGCCAGGTCAATGATGTCCTGCTTATGGCTGGCGATCAGCGGGCGCAAGACCAGCTTCTCGGTGACGCAATCAATCAGCGACAGGTTGGGCAGCGTCTGGCTGGACACCTGGGAGATCGCTTCACCGGTCACCAACGCGTCGATCTGCAACTGATCGGCGATTCGGGACGCAGCGCGCAACATCATACGCTTCAATACCACGCCCATATGACTGTTATCGACTTTGCCGAGAATTTCGCCCAGCACTTCCTCGAACGGCACGCTTACAAATAGCACGCGTTGGGAGCTGCCGTACTTCTTCCAGATAAAGTGCGCGACTTCCATCACGCCCAATTCGTGTGCACGCCCGCCCAGGTTAAAGAAGCAGAAGTGGCTCATCAGGCCGCGGCGCATGATCTGGTAGGCCGCCACCGTGGAATCGAAACCGCCGGACATGAGTACCAGGGTCTGTTCCAGTGCGCCCAGCGGGTAGCCGCCGATGCTGTTGTGCTGGCTGTGGATCACAAACAACCGTTGGTCGCGAATTTCCATGCGCACTTCAATTTGCGGCGCTTTAAGGGAAATTCCGGCGGCGCCGCACTCGCGACGCAGCTTGCTGCCGACGTATTTCTCTACATCCATGGAGCTGAAGGTGTGCTTGCCGGCACGCTTGCAGCGCACCGAAAAGATCTTGCCTTCCAGCGACTCGCCGTAGTGCTGTTTGCACTTTTCGGTGATGTCGTCGAAGTCGCCCAACGGGTATTCATCCACCTGCAGGAAATGCGCGATGCCCGGCATGCAGCTCAGGCGCTCGGTCATGTCCTTCAAGGCTTTGGCGTCGGTAATGCGGGTTTCCAGCTCGAGGTTGTCCCACACGCCATTCACCACCACAGCCGGGTCCAGGTCGCGGAGCACGGCACGGATGTTCTTGGCCAACTGACGGATGAAACGCGTCCGTACCGGTCGGCTTTTGATGGTGATCTCGGGGAAGACTTTTACGATTAATTTCATGGAAACAGCGCGCGCCGGGCCTGCTGAAAAAGGGGGGCGCGGATTATAGCGGAAATCGCTCAAGGTTTAACCAGTTAATATGCATCACAGGCGCAACGCACCAAAACGGGTCATTTGCGCAAATTAACGCTACATTGCAGTGCGTTATTTATTCCGCTTCAGCGGATTGCACCGTTATAGGGGCCATTTTGAAGCAAAAAGGCCATGTTGGCGCACTGGCATGCAATTTGCTCTCTTGTGAGGCAGGTTGCCTTGGTCGAGTATTCGCGCCGGCATCACCCACATTCTAAGGGCTAACTCCACTACCCCAGCCCGAAGCCACCCGGAGGACACCATGTCGAAGTCGGTTCAACTCATCAAAGATCATGACGTTAAATGGATTGATCTGCGCTTCACGGACACTAAAGGTACTCAGCACCACGTGACCATGCCGGCTCGCGACGCGCTGGATGATGCTTTCTTCGAAGAAGGCAAAATGTTCGACGGTTCCTCCATTGCCGGTTGGAAAGGCATCGAAGCTTCCGACATGATCCTGATGCCGGACGACAGCACTGCCGTACTCGACCCGTTCACCGAAGACCCAACTCTGATCATCGTCTGCGACGTGATCGAGCCTTCGACCATGCAAGGCTACGACCGCGACCCACGTGCGATCGCCAAGCGTGCCGAGGAATACCTGAAGTCGACCGGTATCGGCGACACCGTATTCGTAGGCCCGGAGCCAGAATTCTTCATCTTTGATTCGGTCAAGTTCAAGTCCGACATCTCCGGCTCCATGTTCAAAATCTTCTCCGAACAAGGTTCGTGGATGTCCGACCAGGACATCGAAGGCGGCAACAAAGGCCACCGTCCAGGCGTCAAAGGTGGTTACTTCCCAGTTCCGCCGTTCGACCACGACCACGAAATCCGTACCTCCATGTGCAACGCCATGGAAGAAATGGGCCTGGTCATCGAAGTTCACCACCACGAAGTGGCGACTGCCGGCCAGAACGAAATCGGCGTGAAGTTCAACACCCTGGTAGCCAAGGCTGACGAAGTTCAGACCCTGAAGTACTGCGTACACAACGTGGCTGATGCCTACGGCCGTACCGCTACCTTCATGCCTAAGCCACTGTACGGCGATAACGGTTCGGGTATGCACGTTCACCTGTCCATCGCCAAAGATGGCAAGAACACCTTCGCTGGCGAAGGTTATGCCGGCCTGTCCGACACTGCCCTGTACTTCATCGGCGGTATCATCAAGCACGGTAAGGCCCTGAACGGCTTCACCAACCCGTCGACCAACTCCTACAAGCGTCTGGTCCCAGGTTTCGAAGCACCGGTAATGCTGGCCTACTCGGCACGTAACCGTTCCGCTTCGATCCGTATTCCTTACGTGTCCAGCCCTCGCGCTCGCCGTATCGAAGCTCGCTTCCCGGACCCGGCAGCCAACCCATACCTGGCCTTCGCTGCGCTGGTAATGGCTGGCCTGGACGGTATCCAGAACAAGATCCACCCAGGCGACGCCGCCGACAAAAACTTGTACGACCTGCCGCCTGAAGAGGCCAAAGAGATCCCACAAGTGTGCGGCAGCCTGAAAGAAGCCCTGGAAGAGCTGGACAAGGGCCGTGCGTTCCTGACCAAAGGCGGCGTATTCAGCGACGACTTCATCGATGCCTACATCGAGCTGAAAAGCGAAGAAGAAATCAAAGTACGCACCTTCGTACACCCACTGGAATACGAGCTGTACTACAGCTGCTGATCCGGTAGCGCCGCTTAACGCGGCGTAACGAAAAAGACCTCCTTCGGGAGGTCTTTTTTTTGCCTGGCGTTTAGCGAGCCGGGGCGTGGCGGTCGAGCAGTTTGCCCACCATCAAGGTGCCGAGGGCACTGAGCTGGTGAATCGCCAGGACGGTATCGCGATGTTTGCCTTCCAGCGCCTCGGACAAATCAAGCAACAAGGTGCTGACCGAGGTAAAGGCTTCGACGCTGTTGATCAGCAGGGATTCGTCGTCGCTGTCGGGGTCGATAGTGAAGACGGATGGAGGCGGATTTGGGGTTGCTTTGAACATGTCTTAACTTCCTCGAATGAGGCCGCCATCGACTCGCTACTAAACGATAGGGTGGCAGCTATGCGCAGGTTAGTAGACCGGGGAAGTTAAGCAAAAGCCGGCGCACCCGAAGGTGCCCTACGCACAGCCGCCATAAAGGTCGGAGTGGTACGACTTAACTTAACCCTCAGGCTACTAAACCTGATCGCTGATGAGCAGCGACCGAGCAACCTTAAAGACGACAAGCCAGCCGTACAAGCCGGCGGATTCTGGCGCACCTGTAGGCAAGCACGCAAGTTAAGGTAGCCTCTGGCTGACGCCACTGCAGGCCTGCAACCCGATTAAAAATGTGGGAGCTGGCTTGCCTGCGATGGCATCCGCTGGGTATACCTGCTGTACCGAGTTGCCCGCATCGCAGGCAAGCCAGCTCCCACAGGAGATCCGCTTTGAAACATCGACTTGTGTTCGCTCTGTTATTTGTCAGCGTCAGTGCCAGCGCAGCGCCGCCCACTCTGGAGCCTTTGCTCAACAGCATCGCCGAGCGCCTGGAGATTGCCGATCAGGTAGCCCTGAGCAAATGGGACAGCCACAAGCCCGTAGAGGACAAAAAGCGCGAACAAGAGGTGATCGCCAGCGTGGCGGCCCAGGCGCCCGGCTACAAACTCGACCCCGCCGCCGCTGAGCAGTTTTTTTCTGCGCAGATAGAGGCCAATAAGCTGGTGCAATACACCCACCTGTCCGACTGGCAGTTCCAGGGCAAAGCCCCGGACGACCCGCGCCCGGATCTGGTGAAGCAGATTCGGCCGCAGCTGGACCAACTGCAAAAAACCCTGCTGCAGCAACTGGCCGACTTCACCCCGCAGCGCACCGACCCGCAGTGCCCGCAGTGGCTGGCTGCCGCCGTGCATGAGCCGCTGAATGATCCGCTGCGCCAACTGGCAATGATCCGCGCCACTGCCGAGCTGTGCATCTACAAAGGTTAAAGCCTGCCAACCCAATCAAAACTGTGGGAGCTGGCTTGTCGGGACGCCGCATCGCTGCGATAGCGGCGGCACATTCAACATTGCTATCGCAGGCAAGCCAGCTCCCACATTGACCCAGTTCCTCCAGACAGTTTCTCGACAGCCCTCACTTCCTGAACAGACTTTCCAAAACCGCACTATATTGGTGCGACAGCCTGCACACTTCCCACCCATCCAGCCCATTTTGGTTCGATTCTTCCCGAGCCAGCTGGCAGAACGCCACAGTTTCGCGCCTAAAACCCTTATTTCAGGGGTTTAACGCTTCTTTTCGGAGCCTTGGTTTGGTTTTTGCATTTTCCTTGTATCAGCGTGTGCCTCAAGCCCGCGCCTTGCTCCAAAAGAGGTCCCGATGACCATCAGCGATGCACTGCACCGTTTGTTACTCGACAACCTGACCACCGCGACCATCCTGCTCAACGACGACTTGCGTCTTGAGTACATGAACCCGGCGGCGGAGATGCTCCTGGCCATCAGCGGCCAGCGCAGCCATGGGCAGTTCATCAGCGAATTGTTCACCGAGTCGGCCGAGGCCTTGAGTTCCTTGCGCCAGGCCGTGGAGCAGGCGCACCCGTTTACCAAGCGCGAAGCGATGCTCACCGCCCTCACCGGCCAGACCCTGACCGTCGACTACGCCGTGACCCCGATCCTGAGCAACGGCGCGACCCTGCTGCTGCTCGAAGTACACCCGCGCGACCGTCTGCTGCGCATCACCAAAGAAGAAGCGCAGCTGTCCAAACAGGAAACCAGCAAAATGCTGGTGCGCGGCCTGGCCCACGAGATCAAAAACCCGCTCGGCGGCATTCGTGGCGCGGCGCAATTGCTGGCCCGTGAGCTGCCGGAGGAACACCTCAAGGACTACACCAACGTCATCATCGAGGAAGCCGACCGCCTGCGTAACCTGGTGGACCGCATGCTCGGCTCCAACAAGTTGCCGTCGCTGGCGATGACCAACGTGCACGAAGTGCTGGAGCGCGTTTGCCAGCTGGTCGAGGCCGAAAGCCAAGGCTGCATCACTCTGGTGCGCGACTACGACCCAAGCATTCCCGACGTATTGATCGACCGCGAACAGATGATCCAGGCGGTACTCAATATCGTGCGCAACGCCATGCAGGCCATCAGCAGCCAGAACGAACTGCGCCTGGGCCGCATCAGCCTGCGCACCCGCGCTCTGCGCCAGTTCACCATCGGCCATGTGCGCCATCGGCTGGTCACCAAAGTCGAGATCATCGACAACGGCCCAGGCATTCCTGCGGAACTGCAGGAAACCATCTTCTTTCCCATGGTCAGCGGCCGCCCGGACGGTACCGGGCTGGGCCTGGCCATTACCCAGAACATCATCAGCCAGCACCAGGGCCTGATCGAATGTGAGAGCCATCCCGGCCACACCACGTTCTCGATCTTCCTGCCATTGGAACAAGGAGCCCCCACGACATGAGCCGTAGTGAAACTGTCTGGATCGTCGATGACGACCGTTCTATCCGCTGGGTCCTCGAGAAAGCCTTGCAACAGGAAGGCATGACCACCCAGAGCTTCGACAGCGCCGACGGGGTGATGAGCCGCCTGGCTCGCCAGCAGCCGGACGTGATCATCTCCGATATCCGCATGCCCGGCGCCAGTGGCCTGGACTTGCTGGCGCGCATCCGCGAGCAGCACCCGCGTTTGCCGGTGATCATCATGACCGCGCACTCGGACCTGGACAGCGCTGTCGCGTCCTACCAGGGCGGTGCCTTTGAATACCTGCCCAAGCCGTTCGATGTGGACGAGGCGGTGGCGCTGGTCAAGCGCGCCAACCAGCACGCCCAGGAACAACAAAGCCAGGAAGCCCCGCCGGCCCTGACCCGCACCCCGGAAATCATCGGTGAAGCACCGGCGATGCAGGAAGTGTTTCGCGCCATCGGGCGCTTGAGCCACTCCAACATCACCGTGTTGATTAACGGCGAGTCGGGCACCGGTAAAGAGTTGGTGGCCCACGCGCTGCACCGTCACAGCCCACGGGCGGCTTCGCCGTTTATCGCGCTGAACATGGCGGCGATTCCGAAGGACTTGATGGAGTCCGAACTGTTCGGCCATGAAAAAGGCGCGTTCACCGGCGCGGCCAACCTGCGTCGCGGGCGCTTTGAACAGGCGGACGGCGGCACGCTGTTCCTGGATGAAATCGGCGATATGCCGGCCGATACCCAGACACGCTTGCTGCGCGTATTGGCAGATGGTGAGTTCTACCGCGTCGGCGGGCACACGCCGGTAAAGGTCGATGTGCGCATCATTGCGGCGACGCACCAGAACCTCGAAACCCTGGTGCACGCGGGCAAATTCCGTGAGGACTTGTTTCACCGGCTGAACGTGATTCGTATCCACATCCCTCGGATGTCGGATCGCCGCGAAGACATCCCGACCCTCGCCCGCCACTTCCTCAGCCGCGCCGCGCAAGAACTGGCGGTGGAGCCGAAGCTGCTCAAAAGCGAGACCGAGGAATACCTCAAGAACCTGCCGTGGCCGGGCAACGTGCGTCAGCTGGAGAACACCTGCCGCTGGATAACGGTGATGGCGTCCGGGCGCGAAGTACACATCAGCGACCTGCCGCCGGAGCTGTTGAGCCTGCCGCAGGATTCGGCCCCGGTGACCAACTGGGAACAGGCGCTGCGCCAATGGGCCGACCAGGCCCTGGCACGCGGCCAGTCGAACCTGCTGGACAGCGCCGTGCCGGCGTTCGAGCGCATCATGATCGAAACCGCCCTGAAGCACACCGCCGGCCGCCGCCGCGATGCTGCGGTATTGCTGGGTTGGGGCCGCAATACCCTGACGCGCAAGATCAAGGAGCTGGGGATGAAGGTCGATGGTGGGGATGATGATGAGGGTGATGAAGCCTAACTGCTGATCGTTCCCACGCTCTGCGTGGGAACGCCTCCCCGGACGCTCCGCGTCCGAGCCTCACCGCAAATTCAGTTCTGTGCACTGGTGACGCGGAGCGTCACACGGTGCATTCCCACGCAGAGCGTGGGAATGATCAGGTGGAGTGCACCGCTTCAATGCACCATGAACTAGCATCGCGCACATCCAGCCGGCCTGAAACACTCGCTGAATTAAGAAAAGATTAAATCCCAAAAACACCAAAGCCCCGTATTCCGGGGCTTTGCGCTTTCTAGCGTAATTTTTTGGCACACATTGCAACTTCTGGCACGCGCCCTGCAATAACCCTTACATCACCCAGTTTCGGGGACCTTGGTACAGGCAGGCCGAGAATCCCCTCTTTACACCCGGGGTGCTTGATGCGGATCGCGTCGCGCCCCACACCCGTTTCGGGAACCTCGGTACAGGCAGGCCGGGGATTCCCTCTTTAACACCGAAGCCTTGCAAGGCTTCACCCCGTTTTGGGAGCCCTGGTACAGGCAGGCCGGGAACTCCCTTCTTTACACCCGGGGCTTATGCGGCACAGCGCCCATAGCCCCAGCCCGTTTTGGGAACCTTGGTACAGGCAGGCCGGGGATTCCCTCTTTTATTCTTCGCGCAGATGGATCTGCAGCCGCCAGCGGCCATCGGCCTTCTCGCCTTTCCACTCCCCGTGCAACGCCCGAGCCGCCACCAGGTTCAGCAGCAAGCCGCCATCGGTCTTGCGGATGCGCCAATTCACGTCCCTCTCATTGACCTTGAGTTGCCCGCTGGCAGCCTTGCCTTGCGCGTCGAACAGCACAGCAACGGTGCCATCGACGTGTTCGCCGTGCAGCTTGGGTTCGCTGTTGAACCACACCACTATGCCGTCCGCGGCTATTTCTACCTGCTGCAACTCAACCGGGTCGGGCGTGGTCAGGCGGCCGATCATCAGGCCCACCATCAGCCCAACAATCGCCAAAGAGCCCATCACCCGTGGCAATAGCTTCGGCCTTGGGTCGTCTTCAGGGGTAGAATGCAGCGCATCTTTGCCTTCGGAGCCGTGCATGTTTCACGTCATCCTTTTTCAACCAGAAATTCCGCCGAATACCGGCAACGTTATCAGGCTGTGCGCCAACAGTGGCTGCCACCTGCATTTGATCGAGCCGCTGGGCTTTGACATGGACGACAAACGCCTGCGCCGCGCCGGGCTGGACTACCACGAGTACGCCACGCTCAAGCGCCATGCCGACCTCGCAAGCTGCCTGGAAAGCCTGGGCCACCCACGGCTGTTCGCGTTCACCACGAAGGGCTCGCGACCGTTTCATGATGCCAGCTTTGCCGAAGGCGACGCCTTCCTGTTCGGCCCGGAAAGCCGTGGCCTGCCGGCGGAGGTGCTTGATGCTTTGCCCGATGGCCATCGTCTGCGTTTGCCGATGCGCGAGGGTTGCCGCAGCTTGAACTTGTCCAACACTGTGGCCGTCGCGGTTTACGAAGGCTGGCGCCAGCTCGGCTTCAAGTAACGCATAAACGAAATGTGGGAGGAGGCCTCTGTGGGAGCTGGCTTGCCTGCGATGCAGACACCTCGGTCATTCAGATAAACCGAGGTGATGCTATCGCAGGCAAGCCAGCTCCCACACAAGCCAGCTCCCACATTTTTTTACCGCATCGACTTATTGAACAGTCGACGAACCTTCCTGTTGCATGCGCTGCAGCTCTTGCGCGTACAGGGCATCGAAGTTCACCGGCGCCAGCATCAGCGCAGGGAACGAGCCACGGGTGACCAGGCTGTCCAGGGTCTCACGGGCATACGGGAACAGGATGTTCGGGCAGAACGCGCCCAGGGTGTGGCTCATGGACGCTTCGTCCAGGCCCTGGATCAGGAAGATACCAGCCTGTTGCACTTCAGCGATGAAGGCTACTTCTTCACCGTTCTTAACAGTCACGGACAAGGTCAGCACGACTTCGTGGAAGTCGCCTTCCAAAGCCTTTTGACGGGTGTTCAGGTCCAGCGCAACGCTTGGGGTCCATTCCTGACGGAAGATGGCCGGGCTTTTCGGCGCTTCGAACGACAGGTCACGCACGTAGATCCGCTGCAGCGAAAACTGTGGGCCTTGAGCTTCTGCTGCTTCGGTGTTCTGTTGGTCAGTCATCGCAGATCCTTCTTGATCTTGGGGTCTTTTAGGGTTTAGGAGTCAGACGAGCAGCAGCGCATCGAGTTTACCGGCGCGCTCCAGAGCGAACAGGTCATCGCACCCACCGACATGCTTGTCGCCGATCCAGATCTGCGGCACGGACGTGCGCCCCGCTTTCTTGGTCATTTCGGCGCGCACTTGGGGTTTGCCGTCGACCTTGATCTCTTCGAAAGCAATGCCCTTCTTCTCAAGCAGGGCCTTGGCCCGCATGCAGTAAGGGCAATAATCGCTGGAGTAAACGACAACCTGGCTCATATCACTTCACCAGCGGCAGGTTATCGGCCTTCCAGCTGCCGATACCGCCGGACAGTTTGGCGGCGGTGAAACCGGCTTTGAGCATCTCGCGGGCGTGGGTGCCGGCGTGCTGGCCTTGGGCGTCGACCAGAATAATGGTCTTGGCCTTGTGTTTTTCCAGCTCAGGCAAGCGCGCGATCAGCTTGTCTTGCGGGATGTTCAGGGCGCCAACGATGTGGCCGGCGGCAAAATCCTTGGCCGGGCGAATATCCACGACAACGGCCTCATCCTTGTTGACCAGTGCGGTCAGCTCCGACGTGCTCAGGCTGCGGCCACCGCGGCTCATTTCATGAGCGATCAGCAGCGCCAGCAGGATGACGAAGGCACCCGCGAGCAGGTAGTGGGCAGTGGCAAATGCAATCAGGTGATCAACCATCAAGGAGGTTCCAGGGCGTTAAAATGGCGGTAAGTATACACAGCCGTCAGGGGCGGCCAACCCCCGTAAAGCGGTGACGTGGTCGGAACTTCGCTTTAAACTGCGACTCCCTTTTCAATTGTCTTCCTTTATTACCGCCGCGAGAGGATCTATGACTACTACGCCTAAACCTTTGGTCCTGATAATTCTCGATGGCTTCGGACACAGTGAAAGCCACCACGACAACGCCGTGTACTCGGCCAAGAAGCCGGTACTCGACCGCCTGACCGCCACCGTGCCCAACGGCCTGATCTCCGGTTCCGGCATGGACGTAGGCTTGCCGGACGGCCAGATGGGCAACTCGGAAGTCGGCCACATGAACCTCGGCGCCGGACGAGTGGTATACCAAGACTTCACCCGTGTGACCAAATCGATCCGCGACGGCGAGTTCTTCGAGAACCCAGCCATCTGCGCGGCGGTAGATAAAGCTGTAGCCGCCGGCAAGGCCGTGCACTTTATGGGCTTGCTGTCCGACGGCGGCGTTCATAGCCACCAGGATCACCTGGTCGCCATGGCTGAGCTGGCCTTCAAGCGCGGTGCCGACAAGATTTACCTGCACGCCTTCCTCGATGGCCGTGATACGCCGCCAAAAAGCGCGCAATCGTCCATCGAACTGCTCGACGCCACCTTCGCCGCCCTCGGCAAGGGCCGTATCGCCAGCCTGGTTGGCCGCTACTTCGCCATGGACCGTGACAACCGTTGGGACCGTGTCGCCCAGGCCTACAACCTGATCGCGGAAGGCCAGGGCGAGTTTCACGCCGCCACTGCCCAGCAAGGCCTGGAAGCCGCCTATGCACGTGGCGAGAGCGACGAATTCGTCAAAGCCACCACCATCGGCGAGCCGGTCAAAGTCGAAGACGGCGACGCCCTGGTGTTCATGAACTTCCGCGCCGACCGTGCGCGTGAACTGAGCCACGTATTCGTTGACGCCGGTTTCAAGGATTTCGAGCGTGCGCGCCAGCCGAAAGCCGAGTTCGTAATGCTCACCCAATACGCCGCTAACATCCCGGCCCCTTCGGCATTCGCGCCGGGCAGTCTGGAAAACGTGCTGGGCGACTATTTGGCGAAAAACGGCAAGACCCAGCTGCGCATTGCCGAAACCGAAAAATACGCCCACGTGACCTTTTTCTTCTCCGGTGGCCGCGAAGAGCCGTTCCCGGGTGAAGAACGCATCCTGATCCCGTCGCCAAAAGTCGCTACCTACGACCTGCAGCCAGAGATGAGCGCGCCGGAAGTCACTGACAAAATCGTCGATGCCATCGAACACCAGCGTTACGACGTGATCGTGGTCAACTACGCCAACGGTGACATGGTCGGCCACAGCGGCAACCTGGAAGCGGCCGTTAAAGCCGTGGAATGCCTGGACCTGTGCGTCGGTCGCATCGTCGATGCCCTGGAAAAAGTCGGCGGCGAAGCGCTGATCACCGCCGACCACGGCAACTGCGAGCAGATGTCCGACGAATCCACCGGCCAGGCCCATACCGCGCACACCACAGAGCCGGTGCCGTTCATCTACGTCGGCAAACGCGACCTTAAAGTGCGTGAAGGCGGCGTGCTGGCGGACGTGGCGCCGACCATGCTGAAGCTGATGGGGCTGGAGAAGCCGAAAGAGATGACCGGTACTTCGATTCTGGTCTGATCCCAGCCTCACCACAAAACCAGTGTGGGAGCGGGCTTGCCCGCGATAGCATTCTGCCAGTCGACTACACAGTTCACTGACACACCGCTATCGCAGGCAAGCCAGCTCCCACATCTGCATGTGGCGTCCGTGAGATATCTTGCTCTCCAGTCCGAATTGGGCGTTTTTTTTGCGGCGCTTGGCGGGCATACTAGGCCGTCCCTTTCCCTGGTGTCGCCCGCCTCTATGCTTCGCGCCTTGATTACCCTCGCTCTAGTCTGCTTGCTCCAACCGGCGTTTGCCGATGAGCGCGCACAAACCCAACAACAGTTGGACGCTACGCGTCAGGACATTACCGAGCTGAAAAAACTGCTCGGCAAGCTCCAGGAAGAAAAATCCGGGGTGCAGAAAGACCTGCGCGGCACGGAAACCGAGATGGGCAAGCTTGAGAAGCAAGTCCAGGAGCTACAAAAAGAATTAAAGAAGAGCGAGTCGGAACTGGAGCGACTCGACGCTGAGAAAAAAAAACTCCAGAGCGCACGCGTTGAACAGCAACGCCTGATCGCGATTCAGGCCCGCGCCGCCTACCAGAGCGGCCGCCAGGAATACCTCAAGCTGTTGCTCAACCAGCAGAACCCCGAGAAATTTGCGCGCACCCTTACTTACTACGACTACTTGAGCAAGGCGCGCCTGGCGCAATTAAAGGGTTTTAATGAAACCCTGCGCCAGCTGGCCAATGTCGAGCAGGAAATCGCCGACCAGCAGTCGCAACTGATGGACCAGAAAACCGCCCTCGACACCCAGCGCGACCAGTTGGACAAGGTGCGCAAAGAGCGCCAGCAAGCCCTGGCCAAGCTCAACGATGACGTGAAGGCCCGCGACGCCAAGCTGCAAGCCCGTGAGCAAGACCAGGCTGACCTGGGCAAAGTGCTCAAAACCATCGAAGAAACCCTGGCGCGCCAGGCACGTGAGGCCGAAGAAGCGCGGCAAAAAGCGCTGATCGCCCAGCAGGAAGCAGAAAAAAAGCGCCAGCGTGAAGCCGAGCTGGCCGCCACCACGGACGCGCCGGCGCCGCGTAAACCGGCGCGTGCAGCGCCTGGGCCGCTGGTTTCCAGCTCCGGCGAGAACTTCGGCGGCCCTTTTGCTTCAGCCCGCGGCAAACTTCCATGGCCAGTTGATGGTCGACTACTGGCACGCTTTGGTGAAACCCGTGGCGATGACACCCGCGCCAAGTGGGATGGGGTGATGATCAGCGCCGCTGCCGGCAGCCAGGTCCACGCTGTTCACGGTGGCCGTGTGGTCTTTGCCGATTGGCTGCGCGGCGCCGGTTTGTTGGTGATTCTTGACCATGGCAATGGCTATTTGAGCCTTTACGGCCACAATCAGACATTACTCAAGTCGGCAGGTGATGTTGTAAAAGCCGGTGAATCCATCTCCACTGTCGGTAACAGTGGTGGCCAGGACACCCCGGCGCTGTACTTCGCTATTCGTCAGCAGGGCCGCCCGAGCGACCCTGCACAATGGTGCCGTTCCCAAGGATAGGGCTGCACCTACATTAGGAGTTCGTTCGACATGCTGCATTTGTCCCGCCTCACTTCGCTGGCCCTGACGATCGCCCTGGTGATCGGCGCGCCTCTGGCTTTTGCCGACCAGGCTGCACCCGCCGCCACCGCTGCGACCACCAAGGCGCCGCTGCCGCTGGACGAGCTGCGCACCTTTGCCGAGGTCATGGACCGGATCAAGGCAGCCTATGTCGAACCCGTAGACGACAAGACCCTGCTGGAAAATGCCATCAAGGGCATGCTCAGCAACCTCGACCCGCACTCCGCTTACCTGGGGCCGGAGGATTTTGCCGAGCTGCAGGAGAGCACCAGCGGTGAGTTCGGCGGCCTGGGCATCGAAGTCGGCTCCGAAGATGGCCAGATCAAAGTGGTCTCGCCGATTGATGACACGCCTGCGTCCAAGGCGGGCATTCAGGCCGGCGACTTGATCGTGAAGATCAACGGCCAGCCGACCCGTGGCCAGACCATTACCGAAGCCGTCGACAAGATGCGCGGCAAGCTCGGCCAGAAAATCACCCTGACCCTGGTGCGCGACGGCGGCAACCCGTTTGACGTGACCCTGGCCCGCGCGACCATCACGGTCAAGAGCGTGAAGAGCCAGTTGTTGGAGTCGGGCTACGGTTACATCCGTATCACCCAGTTCCAGGTCAAGACCGGCGACGAAGTGGCCAAGGCCTTGGCCAAGCTGCGCAAAGACAACGGCAAGAAGCTCAACGGCATCGTGCTCGACCTGCGTAACAACCCAGGCGGCGTGCTGCAGTCGGCGGTGGAAGTGGTCGACCACTTCATCAGCAAAGGCCTGATCGTCTACACCAAGGGCCGTATCGCCAACTCCGAGTTGCGCTTCTCGGCCACCGGCCATGACCTGAGCGAAGGCGTGCCACTGGCCGTGCTGATCAACGGCGGCAGCGCTTCGGCGTCGGAAATTGTCGCCGGTGCCCTGCAAGACCAGAAACGCGGCGTGCTGATGGGCACCACCAGCTTCGGCAAAGGCTCGGTGCAAACCGTATTGCCGCTGAACAACGACCGCGCCCTGAAGATCACCACAGCGCTGTACTACACGCCGAACGGTCGCTCGATCCAGGCCCAGGGCATCGTGCCGGATATCGAGGTACGCAGGGCCAAGATCACCAACGAGGTCGACAGCGAGTACTACAAAGAGGCCGACCTGCAAGGTCACTTGGGCAATGGCAACGGCGGCGCCGACCAGCCGACCGGCAGCGCCACCAAAGCCAAGCCGATGCCGCAGGACGACGACTACCAACTGGCTCAGGCGCTGAGCCTGCTTAAAGGCCTGAGCATTACGCGCAGCCGTTGATATGCGTTTTGCCCTGATCATCGCTCTGCTGTGCAGCCTGGCCGGCGTCGCCCACGCGACGCCGGCCGGCGAGCCGCAAAAAGCCTACCTGACCCTGATCATCGACGACCTGGGGCAAAACCTGCCTCGGGACCGTCGCGTGCTGGCCCTGCCTGGGCCGGTGACTACGGCGATCATGCCCGACACGCCCCACGCCGCCGAATTCGCCCGTGAGGCGCACAAGGCCGGCAAGATCGTGATCCTGCATATGCCCATGGACCCGGCCACCGGCCCGTTCGCCTGGCACCCCGAGCTGCCCATCGAAGAACTCGGCAAACGCCTGGACGCCGCCTTCAAGGCCGTGCCCTATACCGCTGGCATCAACAACCATATGGGCAGCCGCATGACCGCCCAGCCAGAGGCGATGGCGTGGCTGATGGCCGAGCTGCAACGGCGCAACAAGTTCTTTGTCGACAGCCGCACCAGCGCGCAGACCGTCGCCGCCGCCGAGGCGCAGAAGATCGGGCTGGCGCATGTGTCGCGGGATGTGTTCCTGGATGACGAACGCACCGAGGCGGCGATTGGCACGCAACTGCAAACTGCGATCAAGCTGGCGCACAAACAGGGCTCGGTGGTGATGATCGGCCACCCTTACCCGCAAACCCTGGCGGTACTGGAGCGTGAGTTGCCCAAGCTCAAGGCCCAGGGCATCGACTGGATTGATATCAAGTTGATGATCAGTGTGCGCAGCAACCAGGCCATGGCGGCACACGGCAAAAACGGTACGTATCTTCCAGCGCGTAGATAGTTACCGCTCGGTACCGACTGCCCTGCTCGATAGTTGACGCTCCCATCAACTGGAGAGCCCTCCATGAAGCCTCTGCAATTCAATGACCTGCTCATCAGCTTTACCAGCGAGTTTCTGCCGCTGTGGAACGACAAGGGGTCGGGCGCGCATAAAGCCGTCGGCCTCTGGCGGCCGAGCACCGCCTCCGATGCCCTGAGACCGTTTTTTACCTTGGGTGATATTGCGGTCAACCACTATCGCAATATCAACCACGGCAACGTTGTCGCCGTGGTCAGCGACGTGAACAACGTCGATGGCACAGCCCTGCGTGCGCCCGTCGATTATCAACTGGTGTGGCAGGATGAAGGCTCCGGAGCGCTGAGCAATGCGTCCATCTGGCGCCCGCTGCCGCCAGAGGGCTATGTGGCAATGGGGCTGGTGTACGGCGTGGACTACGACAAACCCTCACGCCATGCCGTGCGATGCGTGCGAGAAGACTTGGTGATGGCCGCTCAAACGGGCGAACTGATCTGGGACGATAAAGGCAGCGGCGCCGCCAACGACCTGAGCCTCTGGTCGGTGACACCTCCCGATGCACCCGCCGGCGAAATATACCTCGCCCCCGGCACCTTTATCGGCAATGGCAGCTATGCCAGGCCAAACCTTGAGGCCTATTCACTGCGTCTGACATTGACAGCGCAGCTGCACGACTTGCCGCCACCGCCCGCGCTCAGCGGGTACGAAAACCCGGGCAGTGATGAACCCGCCTACACGCCTCAGGTGTGCGAGCTGCCATGGTTCTGTGTCAAAGACCCGGAGATGGCTGTGATGGAACAGTTTCAGGCATCGCCCACCTACCTCTTGGAACGCACGGACCGCCACCTGTGCGTCGGTTTTGGGCACAACACTGAAGCTACCAGTCAGCCATTCATGTGGACGGCTGCAAAAGGTGAAGTAGAAGGGACTGCCAAGGCACTGACGGCCAACACCAGCATCGGCCTGGGCAAAGAGTGGCCGGTGGGCGAACACCTCTTCGAGTTGAGTTTTTCGGCGCACCTGGATCGCGACTTCACACACACGCAGCGCTCGGCGAAAGGCTGGAACCAGCCTTCTTCGCTGGAAATCATCACTTATGTTCCGCCGCAAAAAGCCGTTGCGGCGTACCTTGTCCAAAGCGAATACCGCCTGCTGCGACAGGACGGCAGCCAGGTTTCAAGCACCGCCAGTTATACCAACGGTGACAACGTCTACATGAGCGATTATCCAAACGCCGAGGTACTGCCCGACGCACTACCTCAGGAGCAGCCTCCACCGGTAGAAGCGCCTCGAACAGAGCCCGAACTAGAGGTAACGGGCCATGATCTGATCGACACCACCCTCACCCCGTAACTGGTCGAGTGCTGCCTGAAGCTTGGCCACCACCTCATCCGGCACGTCTTTGTTCAGCGCCAGGTACAACTGGGCGCTGTTGAAGCGCAGCACGGTTTTCAGCTGGGTCACCCCAACCTGGCGGGCCAGATAACGGCCCGCCGGATCACCGGTGGCCCACAGGTCGATCTGCCCATCCACCAGTTTTTGCGCGTTGTCCTGGTCACGCAGCGCAACGATGGGGTTAAGGCCCTGTTTTTCCAGGGTCTGCGCAATGGCGTCACCCTTGTAGGCGCCGATCTTGTAACGATGAGCGTGTTCAAGGTCTGTCAGCTCGATCTTGCTGTCGGCCTTGGCCAGCATCACCCAGTCATCCGGGCCGATAGGGCCGACCCATTTGAACAGCGCTTCGCGGTCCGGCAGGCGCGCCATCACAAAGACGCCGTAACCGGGCTTTTCCAGGGCGAGTTTGTAGATTCGCTCCCAAGGAAAACGCAAAGTCAGGTTGTAGGAAATGCCGGCACGCTTGAACGTCTCGCGCACGATATCGACGGCGATGCCCTCGATGTTTTCTTCCTTGGCGAAGTTCTTGCCGTTTTTCGCCATGTTGTAGGGCGGGAAGTTTTCCGTCAGCAACACCAGGGAGGCGTCGGACGGTTCCTCGGCGTGAGCCGAACCCGTCAACAGAATGGACGTACTGGCGAGGGCAAGCAGAAGAGTCTTGAACATGAAGGCTACCGGAATCCATGGCAAGCGCAGAGAGTGCCCCGCGCCTGCCAGGGTGTCCAGCAGCGTTTAGCGAACGACGATACCGCGCGCGGCCATATAGGCTTTAGCCTCAGGCACGGTGTATTCGCCAAAGTGGAAAATGCTCGCCGCCAGCACTGCACTGGCGTGGCCTTCGATCACGCCGTCGGCCAGGTGCTGCAGGTTGCCAACGCCGCCGGAGGCGATCACCGGGATGCCCAGCGCATCGCTGATGGCGCGGGTCACGCCCAGGTCGAAACCGTTTTTCATGCCGTCCTGGTCCATGCTGGTCAGCAGGATCTCACCGGCGCCCAAACCTTCCATCTTCATCGCCCATTCCACCGCGTCCAGGCCGGTGGGCTTGCGACCGCCGTGGGTGAAGATCTCCCAGCGCGGGGTTTCGCCCGGCCCGGAGACTTTCTTGGCGTCGATGGCGACCACGATGCATTGCGAGCCGAAGTGCTGCGCGGCTTCGCCGACGAACTCCGGGTTGAACACGGCAGCGGTGTTGATCGAGACCTTGTCCGCACCGGCATTGAGCAGGTTGCGGATGTCTTGCACGGTGCGCACGCCACCGCCCACGGTCAGCGGGATAAACACCTGGCTGGCCATGCGCTCGACGGTATGCAATGTGGTGTCGCGGCCGTCGACGCTGGCGGTGATGTCGAGAAAGGTAATCTCGTCGGCACCTTGCTCATCGTAACGACGGGCGATTTCCACCGGGTCGCCGGCATCGCGGATGTTCTCGAACTTGACGCCCTTGACCACGCGACCGTTGTCGACGTCCAGGCAAGGGATGATGCGTTTGGCCAGCGCCATGGTCAGTCCTCAGCCGTTGTAGGCGTCGCAGTAAGCCTGGGCTTCGGCGACGTCCAAAGTACCTTCGTAGATCGCGCGGCCAGTAATGGCGCCGATGATGCCGGGCGCCTTGGCGTCCAGCAGCGACTTGATGTCACCCAGGTTGTGAATACCACCGGATGCGATCACCGGGATCCTGGTCGCGGCGGCCAGCGCTGCGGTGAACGGCACGTTGCAGCCCTGCATCATGCCGTCTTTGGCGATGTCGGTATAAACGATGGCGGACACGCCGTCGGCTTCGAACTGCTTGGCCAGGTCGATGACCTGCACGGTGCTGATTTCAGCCCAGCCATCGGTGGCGACGAAACCGTCTTTGGCGTCCAGGCCGACAATCACCTTGCCGGGGAACGCACGGCAGGCTTCGGCGACAAAGGCCGGGTCTTTCACGGCTTTGGTGCCGATGATCACGTAGCTCACGCCAGCCTTGACGTAGTGCTCGATGGTTTCCAGGGAGCGGATGCCGCCGCCGATCTGGATCGGCAGGTTCGGGTAGCGCTTGGCGATGGCGGTAACCACTTCGCCATTGACTGGCTGGCCTTCGAAGGCGCCGTTCAAGTCCACCAGATGCAGACGACGGCAGCCCCCTTCTACCCATTTGGCAGCCATGCTCACCGGGTCATCGGAGAACACGGTGGAGTCTTCCATGCGGCCTTGGCGCAGGCGTACACAAGCGCCGTCCTTGAGATCGATAGCGGGGATAATCAGCATCTGGCAAACCTTATTCGATATTCAGCAATGCTTGGGAAATCAGGGTTTCTCAAGCGACCACAGGTCGCTTTCGATGCTTTCGAACCTTTCTTTAAGGAGCGTCTGCGTGTCGAAAATCGCCCTGTTGTAATAGTGCGGCGCCACTTCGGTGGTGAACAACTCAAGAATCTCGGCGACCTCGAACGAGCCCAACTTAAGCTCGAAACGGTCCTCCATGAAACGCTTGATCTTGTCGGTAGCCTCACGCTCCTGTTCGGGCGTGAGGTTCAAGATCGGCGGCTTCGGCTTCTTGGCCATTACCAGCGACCATCCCACCCGGCGAAGTTCTGCAGCAATTGCAGGCCATGGGTATGGCTTTTCTCCGGGTGGAACTGCACGGCAAAGCGCGAACCGTCGGCCAGCGCTGCGGCAAAATCGACGCCATAATGCCCGCCACCCACCACTTGGCGCGGGTTACCGGCATTGATGTAGTAGCTGTGCACAAAGTAGAAACGCGCCAGGTCCGGAATGTCGTGCCACAGCGGGTGATCGACTGTCTGGCTGACTTCGTTCCAACCCATGTGCGGCACCTTCAAGTGCGCGCCGTCTTCGTGCAGGTCTTTACCAAAGAACTTCACCTGGCCAGGAAACAGGCCAATGCAGTCGACGCCGCCGTTCTCTTCACTGCTGTCGAGCAAGGCTTGCATGCCCACGCAGATGCCGAGGAACGGGCGGTCCTGGCTGACTTCGCGCACCAGGCTGTCAAAGCCCAGGCGGCGGATCTCGGCCATGCAATCGCGAATCGCGCCGACGCCGGGGAACACCACCCGGTCGGCTTCGCGAATCACATTGGCGTCGCTGGTGATCAGCACCTTGCCGGCACCCACGTGCTCGAGTGCCTTGGCCACCGAGTGCAGGTTACCCATGCCGTAATCGATAACCGCGACCGTCTGCATTACAGAACGCCCTTGGTCGAGGGCATTTGCCCGGCCATGCGGTCATCCAGCTCTACGGCCATGCGCAGTGCGCGGCCGAAAGCCTTGAACACGGTTTCGATCTGGTGGTGGGTGTTAGTGCCGCGCAGGTTGTCGATGTGCAGGCTGACGAGTGCGTGGTTGACGAAGCCCTGGAAAAACTCCTGGAACAGGTCGACATCGAAGCCGCCCACGGTAGCGCGGGTGTACGGCACATGCATCTGCAGGCCTGGGCGGCCGGAGAAGTCGATGACCACACGCGACAGCGCTTCGTCCAGCGGGACATAGGCGTGGCCGTAGCGACGGATACCTTTCTTGTCGCCGATGGCCTTGGCAAATGCCTGGCCTAGGGTGATGCCTACGTCTTCCACCGTGTGGTGGTCGTCGATATGCAGGTCGCCCTTGCTGACGATATCCAGGTCGATCAGCCCGTGGCGTGCGATCTGGTCCAGCATGTGCTCAAGAAAAGGTACACCGATATCAAATCGGGCCTTTCCGGTGCCATCCAGGTTGATCGAGGCTTTGATCTGGGTTTCCAGAGTGTCGCGCTCGACGGATACCTTACGTTCGGCCATCACCAGCTCCGCAAAATCATTGGGCGAAAAAGGCAGCCATTATAGGGGCGCGGGCGCTAAACAGAAACATCGAAGGGGATAAGACTGATGGAGTGTCGAGGATAGACATGTGCATACAAGCGCGGGAAGGCTTATGTGGCGAGGGAGCTTGCTCCCGCTGGGCTGCGCAGCAGCCCCAAAGCCAGTCACCGCAATCTGCCTGAAACAACGCGGTGACTCGGTTGGGGCCGCTTCGCGACCCAGCGGGAGCAAGCTCCCTCGCCACAACAACCCCCCCTTCAACAAGGGTTTTGCGGTGTTAGTGGAACAGTACCGCCGTTTTCTGCAGGGTTACCCACACACCCCACGCCAACGGAATACCCACCACCAGCCAGGCGGCAATCGCCAATGGTTTGCTGCCTGGGGCGGCTTTCCACTCCAGCGAAGTGCTGGCATCGGCGCCTTTGTCATGGCCCAGCGCCTGTTCGGCAGCCAGCTCGGCGTCGGTCATGAAGTACTTGTCGGCCACCGGGCGCACCAGCAGGTTGCAGAGGAAACCCAGCACCAACAGGCCTGCGAGGATGTACAAGGTGATGTCGTAAGCCGCAGCGCGCGGAACGCCAATGCTCAGCTGGTATTCGCGAAGGTAGTTCACCAACACCGGGCCCAGCACGCCAGCCGCCGCCCATGCAGTCAACAGGCGACCGTGGATCGCGCCGACCATCTGGGTGCCGAACAGGTCGGCCAGGTACGCAGGCACGGTCGCAAAACCGCCGCCGTACATCGACAGGATGATGCAGAACGCCGCCACAAACAGCGCCACGTTGCCCAGGTGCCCCAGGTTCGGGATCAGCGCATACAGGGCAAAGCCCAGGGCGAAGAACACGAAGTAGGTATTTTTACGGCCCAGGTAGTCGGAGAACGACGCCCAGAAGAACCGGCCACCGATGTTGAACAGGCTCAACAGACCGGTGAAACCTGCAGCGATGGCCGCAATAGAGGCCAACTGGCCCGCGTCCAGTTGACCGAACGGCACATCCACACCCAGCAACTTGCCACCGAACACTTCCTGCAACAGCGGCGAAGCCATGCCGAGGATGCCGATACCGGCGGACACGTTCAGGCACAGCACCAGCCATACCAGGCGGAATTGCGGGGTTTTCCACGCCACGTTCACGTGCACGTGACGGTGGGTGATCATCGCGTTGCTGGCTTTTTTCGCCGGCGCGGTCCAGCCCTCAGGCTTCCAGCCGGTCGGCGGCACGCGGTACGACAGTGCGCCACCGATCATGAACACGAAGTAGATGACGGCCATGACCACAAAGCTCTGCCACACGCCCACGCTGGTTGGCGAGGCAAAATGGCCCATCAGCGCTGCGGCCAACGGTGCACCCACCATTGCGCCACCGCCGAAGCCCATGATCGCCATGCCGGTAGCCATGCCGCGCTTGTCCGGGAACCACTTGATCAGCGTCGATACAGGCGAGATATAACCCAGGCCCAGGCCGATACCACCGATCACGCCGGAGCCGATCCACATCAGCCAGATCTGGTGGGTATAAATCCCCAGCGCCGAGATCAACAGGCCGCCGCACCAGCACAACGCCGATACAACGCCCGCCTTACGTGGCCCGGCATGTTCCAGCCAGCCGCCCCAGATGGCTGCCGAGCAACCCAGGAAGATAAAGAACAGGGTGTAGATCCAGCCCAGCATGGAGATGGGCCAGTCGCACTGGGACGAGAAGACTTGCGCGATAAAGCTCATGTCCGGTGCGCAGGCGACCGGCGCGGTGATACCCAGTGCTTTGGACAGCGGCAGCCAAAATACCGAGAACCCGTAGGCCATGCCGATGCAGAGGTGGATGGCCAGGGCGGCCGGCGGAACCAGCCAGCGGTTGAACCCGGGCTTGGCGATAATGCGCTCCTTGGACAGGAACGCAGGCTGCGCGGCTGTACTACCGGCCGCAGTGCTAGTGCTCATTGGTGTTTCCCCCAGTTATTAGTATGTGTCCGTCAGGCGCTCTCTCCCTCGACCTTGCACGCAGAGCGTTGGCCGTTGTTGTTGAGTAAAGCTCCTTTTAAGCGCGACGTTGTGTCGCAGACGACAGACGAACCCGCGAAGATTAGCACCAGTGGATGACAGAAAAACCAAACTGACATCACCTTTTTCACTCAATCTGATCTGTCTGGCGTAAAAATCCGATTTTGCCGCCGCTAGATACAATGTAACGATGCGTGAACTGACGCAGGCCTCCGGGCGTTATACTCTGCGGCTAAATTTTGAAATCGACATACAAGGACTCGCCCATGAAAGCGTTCGGCAAAATCCTGGGTCTGGTACTCCTCGGGCTGTTGCTGATCATTGTGGCCCTGGGCTTTGCCCTGACCCACCTCTTCGATCCCAACGACTACAAAGACGAGATTCGCCAGATTGCCCGCGACAAGGCCCACATCGAGCTGACGCTCAATGGCGATATCGGCTGGAGCCTGTTCCCGTGGCTGGGCCTTGAGCTGCATGAAGCCAGCGTAGCGACCCTCACTGCCCCGACCCAACCGTTCGCCGACTTGCAGATGCTCGGTTTGTCAGTGCGCGTGCTGCCGTTGCTGCGCCGCGAAGTGCAGATGAGCGACGTGCGTGTCGAAGGCCTGAACCTGCGCCTTAATCGCGACAAGCAAGGCCATGGCAACTGGGAAGACATCGGCAAGAACGTGCCGGATGCGACCGAAACGGCCAGCGCCCCTGCCCCAGCGCAAGCGCCTGCCGAGCCTGAACCGGAAAAGCCGCCCAAGCCGATCCGCCTGGACATCGACAGCCTGACCATCAACAACGCCCGCGTTGAATACAACGATGAGCAGACCGGCAAACAGTTCAGCGCTGAAAGCATCCAACTGAGCGCCGGTGCCGTGCACGAAGGCGCGAGCATTCCACTCAAGCTCACCGCATTCCTGGGCAGCAACCAGCCACTGATGCGCGTCAAAACCGAACTGAACGGCAACCTGCGCATCCAGCGTGCCCTGCAGCGCTACCAGTTCGAAGACATGAAACTCAGCGGCGAAGCCACCGGCGAGCCGCTGCAAGGCAAGACCGTGACCTTCTCCACCCAGGGCCAATTGCTGGTGGATCTGGCGGCCAACATCGCCGAATGGACCAACCTCAAGCTCTCCGCCAACCAATTGCGGGCCTTGGGCGAACTGAAGGTCAATGACCTGAACAAAACCCCGCAACTCAGCGGCGCTTTATCGATCGCTCAGTTTGACCTGGCCAAATTCCTCGACAGCGTCGGCCACCCACTGCCGCCCATGGCTGACGGCAGCCTGAGCAAGGTCGAGCTGGTCAGCCGCCTCAAGGGCACGCCGACCAGCGTGGCACTGGAAGACCTGAACCTGAAACTCGACGGCAGCACCTTCACCGGTCGCATCGCCGTGGATGACTTCGCCAAGCAAGCCCTGCGCGTGCAGCTCAAGGGCGACACCTTCAATGCCGACAACTACCTGCCGGCCAAGTCCGAATCGGCCAAAGGTGCAACCGCCGCCCGCCAAGCCGAAGTGCAGAACAGCGAAGCTGGCGCCATGGCTGCCGGTGGCACCACACCACTGCCGGAAGCTCCAACCAAAGGCGCGTGGAGCACCGACAAGCTGCTGCCACTGACCCGCCTGCGCGCCCTGGACGTAAACGCCGACCTGGCCTTTGGGCAACTGACCTTAAGCAAGCTGCCGATCCAGAATGCAGCGCTCAAAGCCTCCGGCGCCGACGGCCAGCTCAAACTCGACACGTTGAGCGGCGGCCTCTACAACGGTACCTTCCAGGCCAACGGCACCCTCGATGTGCGCCAGGACATCCCGCTGCTGGCGCTGCAAACCCACATCAAGCAAGTGCCGGTTGAACGCATCCTGCAAGCCCAGGGGCAAAACCCGCCGGTCAAAGGCCAGGTCACTCTGGACAGCAACCTCAGCGGCCGTGGCAACAGCCAGAAAGCGCTGATCGACAGCCTCAACGGTACCGCCAGCTTTGTGATCAATAACGGCGCGCTGCTCAATGCCAATATTGAACAGCAACTGTGCACCGGCATTGCCTTGCTCAACCGCAAAACCCTCAGCGCCACGCCACAGGGCAAGGACACACCGTTCCAGGAGCTGCGCGGCACGCTTAACTTCCGTAACGGCGTGGCAAGTAACCCGGACCTGAAAGTGCGCATCCCGGGACTGGCGGTCAACGGCAACGGTGACGTCGACCTGCGTGTGCTGGGCATGGACTACCGCGTTGGCATCATCGTCGAAGGCGACCAACGCGACGTGCCGGACCCGGCCTGCCAGGTTGGCGCCAACTTCCAGAACATCGAAGTGCCGCTGCGCTGCCGTGGCCCGCTGGAGCTGGGTGCCAAAGCTTGCCGCCTGGACAAGGACGGCTTGACCCAAGTCGCCATCAAAGCCGCCGGCAACAAGCTCAGCGACAAAATCGAAGAGAAGCTCGACAAGGTTAATCCGCAGCTTAAAGACGCCCTTAAAGGCCTGTTCAAACGATGAGAAACGAGCAGTTTTCACAGGCGGTGCTGGACTGGTACGACCGCCACGGTCGCCATGACCTGCCCTGGCAACAGGGCATCACGCCTTACCGGGTGTGGGTCTCGGAGATCATGCTGCAACAGACCCAGGTGAGCACCGTGCTCAACTACTTCGACCGGTTCATGGCTTCCTTGCCGACGGTCGAAGCCCTGGCCGCCGCGCCGGAAGATGAAGTGCTGCACCTGTGGACCGGCCTGGGTTATTACACCCGCGCACGTAACCTGCAGAAGACCGCCAAGATTGTCGTTGCTGAATACGGGGGTGAATTCCCCAAGGATGTGGAAAAGCTCACTGAGCTGCCCGGCATTGGCTTGTCCACTGCCGGCGCCATCGCCAGTTTGAGCATGGGCCTGCGCGCGCCGATCCTGGACGGCAACGTCAAACGCGTACTGGCGCGTTTTACCGCGCAAGAGGGCTACCCAGGCGAACCCAAGGTCGCGAAACAGCTCTGGGCCACCGCTGAGCGCTTTACGCCCCACGATCGCGTCAACGCCTACACCCAGGCGATGATGGACATGGGCGCCACGCTCTGCACGCGCAGCAAGCCAAGCTGCCTGCTGTGCCCGCTGGAAAAAGGCTGCGAAGCCCACATGCTCGGCCTGGAAACACGCTATCCGATCCCCAAGCCGCGCAAGACCATCCCGCAAAAGCGCACGCTGATGCCGCTGCTGGCTAACGCCGAGGGCGCGATTCTGCTGTACCGTCGCCCGTCCACGGGCCTGTGGGGCGGTTTGTGGAGCTTGCCGGAACTCGATGACCTGCAAGACCTGGAACACCTCGCCCACCAACACGCGCTGGGACTGGGCGAGCAACAGCCGCTGCCGGGGCTGATCCACACCTTCAGCCACTTCCAGCTGGCCATCGAGCCCTGGCTGGTGCAGGTGGAGGAATCTGCCCATCACGTGGCCGAGGCCGACTGGCTCTGGTATAACCTCGCCACCCCGCCGCGCCTGGGCCTTGCCGCCCCGGTGAAAGAACTGCTGAAGCGCGCGGCCGACGTATTGAACGCAGGAGTTTCGTCATGACCCGCACCGTAACGTGCCGCAAGTACAAAGAAGAACTGCCAGGCCTGGAACGCCCTCCGTACCCAGGTGCCAAGGGCCAGGATATTTTCGAGCATATCTCTGCCCAAGCCTGGGGTGACTGGCTGAAACACCAGACCCTGCTGATCAACGAAAAACGCCTGAACATGATGAACGCCGAAGACCGTAAATACCTGGCGGGCGAAATGGACAAGTTCTTTTCCGGCGAGGATTACGCCAAGGCCGACGGCTACGTGCCGCCTGCTCAATAATTGATCAAAAACCGGGGTCGGCACGTAAGCGACGGTAATAATTAAATATTTTTTGAAAACTTGCTTGACGACCCCCTGAAAAACCCGTTTAATGCGCCCCGTTGCCCAGATAGCTCAGTCGGTAGAGCAGGGGATTGAAAATCCCCGTGTCGGCGGTTCGATTCCGTCTCTGGGCACCAAAATACCGAAAAACCCCAAGCGAAGATGATTCCTTGGGGTTTTTTATTGCCTGCGATTTAGTGGCCGCGGGCCAACGCCCCACCTGATCCACACCCGAGGGTTATTTATCCCGCTGCTCGATCGTTTAGCTGTTACTGAATTTTCTGTTGCAAGGTAGTTATTTGATGAACCGGTACTTGTTCTGCGCGCTGTTGCTGCTGACGGCGTTGCTCAGTGGCTGCGCCACACAAATGGATGTCTCGATCAACGCAACACCGGATCCGGACTATCACTTTGATCGACAGGCGCTGGTGCTGGTGACCACATCCGTGGGCGGCAGCGCGCAAAACACGCTCAATGCCCGCTACTACCTGCGGGACATGGTCAGCGCCATGAAGGACCAGGGTTTTCGCGAGGTGTACACCGATGCCAGCCTGCCCAAGAACCACGGGCCGATCAAAATGACCATCATCCTGGATGTCGACAGCAAGCAGGTCACTTACCGCTACACCGCCACCGATTACGGCCAGGTGCCCACCAGCACCACCACCGAGTGCAAGAAGAACAAAAAGAAAGCCGACCAGTTGACCTGCACCAGCAAGCCGAACACCACCTACGGCCCGGTGGGCACCTCGGAACGCACCGGCTACACCACGCTCACCACCTTCACCGCCACCGCGCGTGACGAAGTGAGCCGACGCGCGGTGTACGTGTTGCGGGTGATGTCCTACAACGAAGACTGCCAGGCCGCCAAGATCGAAGCCTTCCTGGTCGAACAGGGCCTGCAGAACCTCAACTTCCAGGACCGCGTGCAGCGCAACTACACCGTGACGATGCCCGAGGGCTACCAGTGCAAGTAGGCGCCTGCCTACTTCAGTAGAAACACCATCAGCGGGTTGTCGTTAAGCCGCCCTTCGAAGTTTGGTGCCTGCTGCTCCATCGGCGTGCCCTTGAGCAATGCCGCTTCTTTGCGCGGCACCAGCACCCAGGATGGACGCGGCAGGGTGGCGAGCTTCTCAGGCTCGTTACCGGCGACGAACAGCGGTTGCTCATCATGCGTAAGGTTCATCATGTAGCGGATAGCCCAGGTGTCGCGGCCAAGGTCGACAAACACCAATGGCCCCGGCTGCGACGCGCGCAGTGCCTCTACCTGGCTGACAAACTTACGGGTGTCGTATTGCAGGTCCTTGGCTGGATCGATCACCACCACCAGCAGCAACCATTGCGCCGCCAGGGCGATCGCACTGAGCCATATAAGGCGCATTGGGCGACGCCAGGCAATCAGCGCCGCCACTTGCAGCACCACCCACACGCCAATCAACGGCGGCAGCGACACGTCGGGCCAGTAACCGTGCTTCTGCCAGGTGTGCCGGCAGATAAACAACACAACCAGGCACAACGCCGGTAGCGCCACGACAAGCCATTCGTAGCAGCGGCGCACGCCGACGAACCAGTTTTGCGCCTGGAGCAGCCCATAGGCCGCGACAGCGGCAAACATCGGCACCATCGGCAGAATGTAGTAAGCGCGTTTGAAGTGCGGCACCGACAGCCCGAGCAAGATCATCAGGCCACAGGCCGCCAGGCGCACTACCATTTGCACGTCTTCGTTGGCCCAGCGCTCAGACCAGCGATGACGCAACGCGATCATCGCCGCCAACGCCAACGGCACCACCGGGAAGTAACGGTACAAACTCAGCTTGAAGTAGAAGTAGAACGGCTCGCCGGACTCGTCGAGGCGCCCACTGACTTGCATCCTGAACACCTCATCGGCAAAGGCATCGCCACCGCTGACCCGCGCCAGCTTCATCAACGCCCACCAGCAGGCCCCGAGCAACGCCAGCCCGACAAAACCATGGATCAGCACCTGCTTGACCCGCTCACCCGGCCGGCCCAGCGCCCAGTAAACGCAGACCACGCCGCAGACCTCGATAAGCCCTAGAGGCCCACGAATCGCGAAGGCCAGCACCAACAGCGGGAATACGGCCAACTGTCGAAGCCGTGACCCGAGACGCTCGCCCGTGTGCAGCAGGTAGAAGCTGCCTACGCATAACAACGCGACCATCAGGTCCAGGCAGACCGAGCGCGACTTGTCGAGTAATTGGGTGGTGAGCAGCGTGAGCAGCACCGTCAGCAATGCCCAAGGCCGACTGAACGGCACCAGCAAGCGATAAATCAGGGCGATCATGCCCGCTGCAGCCAGAGCCGTCGGCAGCACGTTGGCCAGGTGGTTCGGCGCGCCGAACAGGCGGGCAAACACAAAACTGAAGAAAGTCGCAGTGCCGGGATAGTCCGGGTACGGCTGACCGTAGGTGGTAGGGAAAAGACTCGCGCCATGGCGAAACATTTCCTGCATGAACAACGCCCAGCGCCCGTCAAAGCCTTGGGGTTGCTCGTCCCAGATGCCCAAGGTAAACAGCAATAAAGCGATCAGAAACAGGCCCAGCGACTCCAGGCGATAACGGCTGCGGTGATCCATCGAATGTCCTTTCAGGTAGGGTACGCCGACTCCATGGTGCCGACTCCACCCCTGAATGACGCCTGAACAAATCCGAGTATTTATGGATCTATCGACCGGCGCGCCACACCAGCGCGGGAATCAGCCGGATGTAGAGTAGCTCGCCCACCAGCTCAAGCAGGGTTTGCACAATGACCGCCGTCGCGGCCAGCCCGCGCACATCTTCAGGCAGCGCCAAGGCCAGTGGCAGCACCACCAACGAGTTGCGCGTCGAAGCACTGAAGGTCACCGCCCGCGCTGCCACAGCAGGCAACGCAAACAGCCGCGCAGCCAGCGCGCCCATCAGCGGCGCCAGCAACAGGAAGCCGAGGTACACCGGGATCACCGGCAACAACAACGCGATATCACGCACCACCGAATTGATCTGCGAGCCGATCACCACAAACAGTACCAGCGCCATCGCGGGCACCGGCAGCCACGCCCAGGCGCTGTTCCAACACTTGATAATGCTTGAGCGCCGCGCCAGGGAGGTGGTCAACACCGCCAGGACCATCGGCAGCACAATCAGCAACAGGAACGCCTCGACAAACGGCCCCACCGCCACCACCACGGCGGACTGCGCGCCCATCATGAAGCTCAGGTACACCGGCAGCAGCACCAGTTGCAGCAACAACAGCACCGGCGTCGCCGCCAGCATCAGCCGCGAGTCACCCTTGCCGATATGGGTAAACACCACCACATAGTCGATACACGGCGTGAGCAACACCAGCAACGCGCCCACCAGCAACGCCGGGCGCTCCACCAGGCCTCGGGTCAACGCCCACACCAGCAAGGGCACCAGAATGAAATTGGCCAGCAGCAATGCGCAGATAAAGCGTTTGTTGCCCAGGCCCTGGCGCAGGTCCAGAAACGGAATTTGCAGGAACATGGCGTACATCAGCACTGCAATGGCAGGCGTGACCAACACGCCAAGCCCTTGGGCTGACAAGGGTACGAACACGCCAAATGCGGCCGCCAGGAGCACGGCGACGAAGTAGATCGGGATCTGGTTGTGTTCGAGGGTGTCGCGGGTCATGAGGACGCTCGAGTCGATCGCAAAGGTGCAAGCCTAGGCATCTACTGGCGGGAGGTCGAGTGGTAAAAGTGGGGCGCGTATCAGGGGTATTCCTGGCGAGCATGGAGTACCGTCAGTATCTCAATCCAATCTGTAATGCGATAAATCACCAGATAATTGGGATGCACAACAATTTCTCGTGTGCCCGAGACCCTCCCCAAGCGGTACAGGTAAGGATGCTGAGGAAGCGCCGTTGTCGCAGCCTCAATGGCTTCGTTCAGAAGACTGGCCGCAGCAACATTGTGCTCAACGATATAATTCAAAATTGCTCTGAGTTCAGCCCGCGCCTCAGGCCGCCACTCAACTCGCATCACGCTCTTTTCGCTTCAACTCAATCAAAGCTCGCATTTCAGCCATGACCTCGTCATGCGGAATACTCGGGCGTGGGTCATCAATCGAAGCCTGCACTTTGGCGCGGAACCAAAGGTCATAACTGGCAGCCTGCTCCTCGGTTTCAAATTCCGAAACGATGGGAGAAAGGGGAATGCTCATAGAGACCTCCGTAATGGGTACCTGCCAGTCTAAACGCTCCATGGTTTGCTGTCGTTCCTCTCGGATGTGTGGCGTTATCAGTAAGTGCCGAACATTAGTAGCACTGTCAGAGTGGGCACAAGTGCTGGCAAACTGAACAACTGTTACTAAAAAAATAAAAACAGGCACGGGCCGATAAACGATGAACTTGAATGACGCTTCTTTGCGAATGGCTGCGATCAACTCCAAACCAGGCCACGGCGATCCCTTCAAGGAACTCGCTGCCGACGGCTACCCAATCGGCGGCTTCACCTGGCGCCACCCGCGCACCGACCTCGAACGCCCGGTCGTCATCATCAACGCCGCCACCTCGGTCTGCTGCCGCCACTATTCACGCTTCGCCGACTATCTGTTTGCCAACGGCTTCGACGTGATCACCTACGACTATCGCGGCATCGGCGAATCCCGCAGCGGCTCGTTGCGAGGCTTCAAGGCGTCGTGGTCGGACTGGGGCGTGCTGGATTTCGAGGCGATGCTGCAACGTGCGCAACGGGAGTTTCCGGGGCAGCCGATTGATGTGGTCGGCCACAGTTTTGGGGGCTGCGCGGCAGGGCTCGGTGCTTCCGGCGCGGCGATTCGGCGCATCGTGACCGTCGGCGCGCAGTTTGCGTACTGGCGCGATTACGCGGCGAGCGGGCGCTGGCGCATGTTTGCCAAATGGCACGTGGTGATGCCGCTGGTGACAGCCCTGTACGGATATTTCCCAGGCAAGCGCATGGGCTGGCTGGAGGACACGCCGGCAGGCGTGGTGCGCGACTGGAGCATGCCGACACCGCGCTATGAAACGCGCCCCAGCGGGCGCGGCCTGGGCGTGCTGCCCTTTGCCCGGGTGAAGGCGCAGTTGCTGGCTATCAGCATCACCGACGATCCGTTTGGCACAGTGGCGGCTATTGAGCGACTGCTGGGCTATTTTGAAAACAGCGCGCGCACTCATCTGCGAATCGCGCCCGAGGACATCGGCGAAAAAGCCGTCGGGCATTTCGCTTTTTTTCGCAGTGAATATCAGGACCGGTTGTGGCCGATTGCGCTGCAATGGCTGCAGAAGGGCGAGCTGGCGCCAAGCACACCCGGTCAGCGCGTCTAGATTCCCTTGGGATTTCCCCCAACCTGCGCTTCAATACCCCACCCCGATTAAGTACCCAAGGACGTTGAGCCCATGGCCTCGCCGAACAAGCAGCAAAAACGTGCCCACCGGGCCAAGGCCAAGGCCAAGCAAAACCGCACCCAGCGCGCCGTCGCGACCAAGCCGGATGCGTTCGCTGGCGACGACAGCCGCATTGACCTTAAGTCGGTGGATTTGACCGAGTTGTTTGTCGAGATGCGCGCCGCCGGCGAAACCAGCCAGCAGGCGTTGTGTGCGGCATTCCTGGCGCACCCGCTGCTGGCCGTGGTGCTGGAGCAGGAAGGCGAAGAAGACGCGACAGATTTTATCCTGGCGGCGCTGATCGAATATCGCCAGTGGGCAACGGACACCGAGGATGAAGCCGCGGCGCTGGCGTGGATTGAATCCCCGCAGTTCCAGGCCGATTACGTGGCGGCCTCCCAGGCGCTGGCCAACGCCCAGGACTGACACAAAACAAAATGTGGGAGCGGGCTTGCCCGCGATGGGCATGGGTATCTACACAACTTTTGAAGGCAGCAAATTTCTCCTGTGGCGAGCAGGCTTGTCCTGCGTTGGGCTGCAAAGCAGCCCCTAACCCAGACGCTGAGTTCTTTCAGGAAAAGTGTAGTGCCTTTACTGGGGCCGCTCCGCAGCCCAACGCAGGACAAGCCTGCTCGCCACAACAGCCCACTTGCCACAGACGTTGTGTTCAACAGAAATTGTGTAGATACCTATGCCGCGATGGGGGCATGTCAGGCGAGGCATTTATCGACTGCCAGCCCGTCATCGCGGGCAAGCCCGGCTCCCACAGGGTTCAGTGGTTTTGGCTGATTCATCTGACCGACACAAAACAACTGTGGGAGCGGGCTTGCTCGCGAATGCGGTGGATCAGCCAGCACATCTGGCGACTGACACATCGCTTTCGCGAGCAAGCCCGCTCCCACACTTTTTTGAACTGCGGCGCTTTTGGCACCGCAGTTCATCACATCAATTGAGCACCGCAGCGCCTGCCTTCTGCGCCTTGCGACGGCTCGCCACAAACAGCCCAGCCAACACCACCAGCAAGCTCAGAATGCCGGTCGCGATGATCTCGACGCGGTGGGCTTCCTGGAACAGCATGATGGTCAACGTGCCGACGATGAACACCATCACCGCGTAGGTCAGGCCGGGGAACAGCCACATCTTGAAGACAATCTTCTCGCCCGCTGCCGTGCGTTTCTGGCGCATGCGCAGTTGCGACACGGCGATCACCAGGTACACCAGCAGTGCAATGGCGCCGGAGCTGGCCAGCAGGAATTCGAACACTGCAGCTGGCGCCACATAGTTGGCGAATACCGCCAGGAACGCAGCGCCGGTCGACAGCAACACGGCCCAGTAAGGCGTGCCGCTTTTGTTGATGCGCTTGGCCACGGCCGGTGCATCACCGCGACGGCCCAGGGAGAACAGCATGCGCGAAGCGGTGTACAGCGCCGAGTTGAGGCAGCTGGTCACGGCAACCAATACCACCAGGTCGACGATCAGCTTGGCATTCGGGATGCCCATGCGCTCAAGCACGGTCTGGTAAGAACCTACCGCCGCCAGGGTCGGATCGTTCCAAGGCACCAGGGACACCACGATGAAGATCGACAGCAGGTAGAACAAACCAATCCGCCAGATCACCGAGTTGGTGGCCTTGGTGATTTGCTGGCCAGGGTTCTTCGATTCGGCCGCTGCAATGGTGACGATTTCGGTGCCCATGAACGAGAACATGGTGGTCAGGATCGCTGCCAATACCGCGCCCATGCCGTTAGGCATAAAGCCTTGGGTGTCGAACAAGTGCGAGACACCGCTGACCTGGCTGGTCGGCAGGAAGCCGAAAATCGCCGCGAGGCCAAGGATCACAAACGCCACAATCGCCACGACTTTGATCAGCGCAAACCAGAACTCGAACTCACCGTAGTTCTTCACGCTGAACAGGTTGGTGGCCGTGAGCAGCAAGGTGATGATCAAGGTAAACGCCCAGATCGCCACATCGGGGAACCAGGCATGCAGGATGGTCGCAGCGGCGTTGGCTTCCAGTGGAATCACCAACACCCAGAACCACCAGTACAACCAGCCGATAGTGAAACCGGCCCAGTGACCGATCGCACGGTCGGCATAGGTGGAGAACGAACCGGTGTCCGGCGAGGCCACGGCCATTTCGGCGAGCATGCGCATCACCAACACCACCAGCGTGCCCGCAGCGGCGTAAGCCAGCAGTACAGCGGGGCCGGCGGCTGCAATCGCGTGGCCGGAGCCGACAAACAAACCGGCACCAATAACGCCGGCAATCGACAGCATGGTGACGTGACGCGGTTTGAGCCCCTGTTCGAGGTCATTGGAGCTTTGCGTACTACTCATTGACACACCTTTGCGAGGAATTGCGAAAACGGTCCGCCCGGCCTGCACGCTTTCTCGTGAAAAGAATCCAACGGGGCGTTCTTTATTTTTTACGCAAGATTTGCGCCAAAATATTACAGACCCGCGATTGACGCGGGCTGTAGGACAATTCATCAGCTCACGCAAGTCGTTGAGAACAATGGCATTCCGCTATAGCGTTACCGTGCGACCCACCTGCGGCACGAAAATACGCACCAAAAACACACACAAAAAGTACGTGACGCTCCATAAAAGGGCTGTTAAGGACCGTTTGCCCGGTTAACCCTTCCAACACCCGGCCAAAGCTGGCACCATCGCGCCCTTTTTTACGCGAAGCCTGTGGATTTATCGGGTTCGAACGTCTGTAGGTTGTTGATAGCGCGACACGCTGCTGTGCCGATGCGACACCTTGCCGCAGACCACCCGTTAACCGTCCGCAGCGCTGTTGGCTGCCATCCGAACGCTATGCTAGCTTGGCGCCTCGCCAGGAAGGCGGCCCAACAGCAAGAATGCACTGAACACAATGAGGACCGCACATGGCTGAGGCCGCGCCCGCGCTTGAAATCCGCAACTTGCATAAACGCTATGGTGAGCTGGAGGTACTCAAAGGTATCTCGCTGACCGCCCGCGACGGCGACGTGATCTCGATCCTGGGTTCCTCCGGTTCCGGCAAGTCCACCTTTTTGCGTTGCATCAACCTGCTGGAAAACCCACATCAGGGCCAGATTCTGGTGGCCGGTGAAGAACTCAAGCTCAAGGCTGCGAAAAACGGCGAGCTGATGGCCGCCGACGGCAAACAGATCAACCGCCTGCGCAGCGAAATCGGTTTTGTGTTTCAAAACTTTAACCTGTGGCCGCACATGAGCATCCTCGACAACATCATCGAGGCGCCCCGCCGTGTGCTCGGCCAGAGCAAGGCCGAGGCGATCGAAGTAGCCGAAGCCTTGCTGGCCAAGGTCGGCATCAGCGACAAGCGCCACGCCTACCCGGCGCAACTGTCCGGCGGCCAGCAACAACGCGCGGCGATTGCACGCACCTTGGCCATGCAGCCCAAAGTCATCCTGTTCGACGAGCCGACATCGGCGCTTGACCCGGAAATGGTCCAGGAAGTACTTAATGTGATCCGCGCACTGGCCGAAGAAGGCCGCACCATGCTGCTGGTCACCCATGAAATGGGCTTTGCCCGTCAGGTTTCCAGTGAAGTGGTGTTCCTGCACCAGGGCCTGGTCGAAGAGCAAGGATCGCCACAGCAGGTGTTTGAAAACCCGCTTTCGGCGCGCTGCAAACAATTCATGTCCAGCAACCGCTAACGGAGCAACATGCATGCAGAACTATAAAAAATTCCTTCTGGCCGCGGCCGTTTCGATGGCGTTCAGCGCCACGGCCATGGCAGAGACCTTGAAAATGGGGATCGAAGCGGCTTACCCGCCCTTCAACAATAAAGACGCCAGCGGCAACGTCGTGGGCTTTGACAAAGACATCGGCGACGCCCTGTGCGCCAAGATGAAAGTCGAGAAGTGCGAAGTGTACGTGTCCGACTGGGACGGCATCATCCCGGCCCTGAACGCCAAGAAGTTCGACTTCCTGGTGTCTTCGCTGTCGATCACCGATGAGCGTAAGCAGGCCGTCGACTTCACCGACCCGTACTACTCCAACAAGCTGCAGTTCATCGCACCTAAAGCCACAGCCGACTTCAAGACCGACGCCGGTTACCTGAAGGGCAAGATTATCGGTGCACAGCGCGCGACGCTGGCCGGTACTTACCTGGAAGACAAGCTGCCGGACACCACCGCCAAGCTCTACGACACCCAGGAAAACGCCTACCTCGACCTGACTTCCGGCCGTTTGGACGGGATTCTCGCCGACAAGTACGTGCAGTACGAATGGCTCAAGAGCAAAGACGGTTCGGCCTATGAGTTCAAAGGCGACCCGGTGGTAGAAAGCGACAAGATCGGTATCGCCGTACGCAAGGGCGACCCGCTGCGCGAGCGCCTGAACAAAGCCCTGGCAGAGATCAAGGCAGACGGCACCTACAAGAAGATCAACGACAAGTACTTCCCGTTCAGCATCGAATGATCTGAACGGCCTGACCGGCGCGCTTCTACTAGTAGCGCGCCGGCTTTCAGCAATGCCTGCCGCGATATGAAAACACCATGAATTTCGATCTCTACGGATTCGGCCCGGCGCTTGCCGCTGGCGCGCTGATGACCGTCAAACTGGCGCTCACGGCCCTGTGCCTGGGGCTGGTGCTGGGCCTTGCCGGCGCCTTGGCCAAGACTTCACCGTACAAGCCATTGCAATGGCTGGGCGGTGCTTACTCGACCATCGTTCGTGGCATTCCCGAGCTGTTGTGGGTGCTGCTGATTTACTTCGGCACCGTCAACCTGATGCGTGCCCTGGGCGAGTTTTTTGGCAACCCCGACCTTTCCCTCAGCGCCTTTGCCGCTGGGGTTATCGCCCTGGGCCTGTGCTTTGGCGCGTACGCCACGGAAGTGTTCCGCGGTGCGATTCTCGCCATTCCCAAGGGCCACCGCGAAGCCGGTGTGGCGCTGGGCCTGTCGAAGGTGCGGATTTTCACCCGCTTGATCATGCCGCAGATGTGGCGCATCGCCCTGCCGGGCCTGGGCAACCTGTTCATGATCCTGATGAAAGACACTGCGCTGGTGTCGGTGATCGGCCTTGAAGAAATCATGCGTCACGCGCAGATCGGCGTGACCGTGACCAAGCAGCCGTTCACCTTCTTTATGGTCGCGGCCTTTATGTACCTGGGCCTCACCGTGCTGGCCATGACCGGCATGTACTTCCTGGAAAAACGCGCCGCCCGCGGCTTTGCAAGGAGCACCCAATGAGCGGTGACTACAGCTGGCTGTCGCACTTCGACCTGGGCCTGAACTGGGCCGTGATCATCAAGTGGCTGCCCAAACTGGCCCAAGGCGCAACCCTGACCCTGGAACTGGTGGCCATCGCCGTGATCGCCGGTTTGCTGCTGGCGATTCCACTGGGTATCGCGCGCTCTTCGCGCCGTTGGTACGTGAGCGCCCTGCCCTACGCCTATATTTTCTTCTTCCGTGGCACGCCGCTGCTGGTGCAGTTGTTTCTGGTTTATTACGGCCTGGCGCAGTTCGATGCCGTGCGTGAGAGCTTCATGTGGCCGTACCTGCGCGATCCGTTCTGGTGTGCCACGACCACCATGACCTTGCACACCGCCGCCTATATCGCCGAGATCCTGCGCGGCGCGATCCAGGCCATCCCGCCGGGTGAGATCGAAGCGGCGCGTGCCTTGGGCATGTCCAAGCCCAAGACGCTGTTCTACATCATCCTGCCGCGTGCCTCGCGCATCGGCCTGCCGGCGTACAGCAACGAAGTGATCCTGATGCTCAAGGCCAGCGCACTGGCTAGCACCGTCACCCTGCTGGAACTGACCGGCATGGCGCGCACCATCATCGCCCGCACCTACTTACCGGTGGAGATCTTCTTCGCGGCCGGGCTGTTCTACCTGCTGATGGCCTACATCCTGGTGCGCGGCTTCAAACTGCTCGAACGCTGGCTGCGCGTCGATGCTTGCCAGGGACGTTGAAGCACGCTTCGCGGCGCTGGATGCGTTTCTAGTCGAGCACCAAGGGCTGTGGCGACCACGGCCCTTTACGCACCGGCACCTACCCTGGGAACACCAGCACCCCGAGCTGGCCCAGTGGCTGCGCCAGCGCTCGCTGGCCGATGCCGAAACCTGTCACAACCACCCGTATGACCTGCCGGCGCCTGCGCCTTTTCCACAGCTGGCATTTCAGGCAGCGCAGCTGAGCGCTGTGGGCAAGCTACCCGCACACGCGCTGGAGCCTGCCCGCCATCGCCTGAACGTGGATGTGCCCGGGCGCAAATGGCAGCAAATCGAGGCGTTCGGTGCCGCACTGAATTTTGCCGCAACACCCCTGCATTGGCTGGACTGGTGCGCCGGCAAAGGCCACCTCGGCCGGCGCTTGCTGCAACCCGGCCAACAACTGACTTGCCTTGAATACGACCCGGCGCTGATCGCCTCCGGCCAGGCCTTGAGCGAGCATCACGGCCTGGCCGTGACCCATCGCCTGCAAGACGTGATGGCCGATGTGGCAATCAGTGCCGAGCACACGCCCGTCGCCTTACATGCCTGCGGCGACCTGCATGTGCGGCTCTTGCACGTGGCCAGTGCAGCGGGCTGCAAACGCCTGGCGCTGGCACCTTGTTGCTATAACCGCATCGGTGCCGAGCGCTACCAAGCGTTGTCGATCGCCGGGCGCGCCTCGCAACTACAGCTTTCGGTCGACGACTTGGGATTACCCCTGAGCGAAACCGTCACTGCCGGCAACCGCGTGCGCCAGCAACGGGACACGTCCATGGCCCGGCGCCTGGGCTTTGATCAGTTGCAACGCGAACTGCGTGGCTGCGATGAGTACCTGCCCACGCCGTCCCTGCCCGCCAGCTGGCTGGATAAACCCTTCGCTGACTACTGCCAGGAACTGGCGCGTCTAAAGGATTTATCCACAGGTGAACAGGCTTGGGCGGCGCTGGAAGCACACGGCTGGCAGCGCTTGGCCGAGGTGCGCAACCTGGAGTTAGTCAGGGGATTGTTTCGGCGGCCGCTGGAACTGTGGCTGGTCTTGGATCGCGCGCTGTTCTTGAAAGAACAGGGCTACAAGGTTGAGATAGGCACCTTCTGCGAACCCACGCTAACGCCGCGCAACTTGATGGTGCTGGCGGAGCGCGATTAAGGGGCGAAACTTCCTACACGCGCCCTGTGGATAACTCTGTTGATGAATTCTTTACAGAGTCCGTAGCTATCAGCGCTACAGACCAAAACCCACCCTGGTCATTTTTTGTTCACAAAATAAAACGCACACAAAACAGGCAGTTGCAGCGTGTTGAGAACGGCTCCACAAAATGGCTGTTTGGTGACAGGCCCGACCAACCGATTGTGCATAAGCATCTGGCGCTAAGGGCATAAAGCGCGATTTAGGCGGTTCTTTTCGGTGCCTTCAGCACGCGGCAAATCTCGTTGATATCGTCGCCGGCCAGCCGCTTTGTGGCGTTGTCCAACGGGTCGGCCGCAAACGCCAGCGCTTCGTTGATCGCCATATCGCGATGCACCTCCAACGGCGCTTTGCCCAGGCGCTGTTTGAACGCCTCCAGCATATCCAGGCTAAAGGCGTTGCTCTCATCCACTTGGTTGACCACCACATGCACCACAGGCGGGCGTTCACCCTCCAGGTGCGGCGCGAGCAATACATCCAGATGATCAAGGGTGCCCAGGCACGCAGCATCCGCCTGGGCAATAACCAGCACCACATCGGCCACGCTCAGCGCTTGATGGAAGTAGACGTTGTTACCCGCAGGCGTATCGATGATCACCGTCTGCCGCTCACTCAAACCCAGGGCCGCCAGGCGCTGCGCCAACCAGCTGGGTTCGTGCTTGAGCCAGCGCTCAAGGTTCTCCTGCTGCTCTATGTCGATATCGCCAAAGGTAATGACCTGGCAACCGGCAAAGCCAAGCTGCTGCAGCGAGTTCCACTGCCCATGCTCCAGGCTGGTACGGCCGACACCCGGCAAGGTGCCACTGACGCCAAAGTGATGGTGCAGGGCATTTTGCGGGTCCAGGTCCAGCGCCACCACTGACTCGCCATGGCGCTGCAAACCGCTGCTCAACGCCGTGGCCAGGGTGCTGCGGCCGACACCGCCATTGATCGACACCAACGCCACCACTTTGGGGCGCAGCGCTGCTGGATGAGTCGATTGGGGATGGGTGTTTTCGTTTGCGGGCACGCTGCCAAAAAAGTGCATGCGTGCATTGATGCCGTCGGCATCGTGGCTGACGTTCTTGCCGAACAACGTCAACAGCTCTTCGCTAAGGCTCATGGGCAGCTCCTCACGACGCAGCTAAAGACGTGAAGGTCGGCAAGCAGGCACTTACCGCAGGTCTTATTATGGGCGTCTTAGTGAAGCATTCTGTGACAGGCGCGGGAAAGTGTCATTATTTTGCTGTTTTAACTGATCATTTTTTAGACAAGCGGTAAATGGTCAATTTAATGGCCATTGCTCGATAAATGCATCCGAACGCTCAGCGCCCGGCATAACGCACTCACATCCTGGGAGCCGCCGCTGTTCAACGCAGGGTCAAACGGGTCGCGCCCATAGGCCTGCGCCTCACTGAACGAAACATCACGCTGGACGGTGCCGAGTACGGCATCGCCCAAGCGCAGCTTGAACACTCCGGCCATGTCCTCGCTAAAAGAATGGCCGGCGTCGACCTGGTTGATCACGTAAAACCGCTGAGGCGGCGCCTCCCCCGCAAGGTAGGGCGCAAGCACCTCGTCCATCTTGGCCAAACGGCGAAACGAAGCGGCATCCGGCTGCACCACCACCAACACCAAATCAGCCACAGACAGCGCCTGGCTCAAGTACACCGTATTACCCGCCGGCACATCGATCACCACCGTGTCACTCGCACTGAGCCCCAACCCGGCCAGGCGCTTTGCGAGAAATGCCTGGTCCTGGCCGAGCCAGCGATTAAGGCTTTGCTGCTGCACAGCATCGGTTTCACCAAAGGTGACCAGGCGGCAGCCGGCAAAGCCGCGTTTAGGCAACGCTTGCCAGGTTTGATTAAGCAGGCTGGTAGCGCCCAGACCGGGCACATCAAAGCCTGGGCACAAGTGATGGCGCAGCGCGTTTTGCGGGTCCAACTCCAACGCCAGCGCCGGGTGGCCCTGGCGCTGCAAACCACTGGCAAGCGCGGCCGCCAACGTGCTGCGCCCCACACCGCCGGTGGCGGAAACCACCACCACGACCTTGGGTGCCACCGCATCCGTATACACCACGCCATGCGGCCCCTCTACCGCCTCATGACGATAGGGCGCAGTGCCCTGATTCAGCTGATGCAGCAACTGCTGAAAAGGCACCGCCACCTGCGACTCCCGCAAACAAGGCTCAGCCAGCGCGGTATATAGCTTGGTGATGTGATCTGCACGCCCCACTGGCTGCTCCTCCCTGTTGGGCCAATGAATAACTGGGCCGCATTGTGTGATATCACAGTGATGGTGTCAGTATTCTGGTGTTTGTATCCAAAACCTTTCAGATGAGCGGCATGGCGCCATTTTTATGGCTCCTCCTCTGCAAGGAGATATACCTCTATAAAACAACGCACTAGGCGGTCACTGTGTGTTTTTTAACCAATGCAAGCTCGCCGTTCGTATCAACAAGTACACAGATCCACACGCCATACACAACGAAACAAAACCCGCCCTGCGCGACACAGCCCGGATACCTTCCCGGCATTCAATGGCCTCACCCACCATTGCACCTGCGAGGCCAACACCATGAACACCAACAACTGGAAAACCCTAATCACCGCCACCCTGCTTGGCTTGACCTTCACCGCCCATGCCGAGGCAAGCCATAAGCCGGATATTCAGCGCGTACTGTCGACCACCGAAGACACCCGCTCGGGATGCGGGGTGGTGAACGCGCGCATGACGTACCTGAACGCCAAAGGCGAGACGCAGGTGTTGGCGTACATGAAATTTACCGACCAGTGTGGCGACGGCAATTGAGTCGGATTTGAGGCTCACGAGGGTAGGAAAAAGCAGCGAGCGTAAAAAAACCTTGGTATCTGCAAAAATAGTCAGAATTCAGGGGTTTACAGAAGCTTGGCAATCGCTATAATCGTCGCCCTAACACGCCGGTATAGCTCAGTTGGTAGAGCAACTGACTTGTAATCAGTAGGTCCCGGGTTCGACTCCTGGTGCCGGCACCATACAAGGTTCCAGAGAAGGCTTTCAAAATCTCTAGAACCCCCGAAAAACCCGCCTTCTGGCGGGTTTTTTCGTTTTGGCGTTCCATCGGTTTCCGTCAGAAACTGGTGGATTCCAACCGTTTTAAGGGTAGAGTTTGGGATACAGGTCACTTCGATAAAAGGGAGTACCCTTATGTCGCGCACCACTGCTCCACTCTCTGATTCGGCTTGCCGCTCAGCCAAGCCCACCGACCGCGCCTACAAGCTTTTCGACGGCGACGGCCTCTACCTCCTAGTCCAACCCAATGGCCGCAAAGGCTGGCGGCTCCGTTACGTCAAACCTGACGGACGGGAAGGACTGACCTCGTTCGGCAACTACCCCGTCATTGGCCTCGCCGATGCGCGCCGCAAGCGCTTGGAGATCAAGCGAATGCTGGCGGATGGCATTGATCCCATAGAGACCAAGCACCAAGCCAAGGCGGAAGCCGTGATCAAAGGCAGAACCTTTGAAAGCGTTGCGCTGGACTGGCACACAGAAATGTCGGCCAAGTGGGCACCAGGCCATTCCAAGACAGTGATGAGCCGCCTAAAAACCCACGTATTCCCGCTGATCGGCGCACGCGCCATTGTTGATCTCGACACCCATGACCTTATGCAGCCCTTGGAAGCGATCAAGAAGCGCGGAACGATAGACGTTGCTTTAAGGGTACAAAACTACCTGCAGAGCATCATGCGCGAGGCAAAGCGACTCCGGCTTATCACCGCAAACCCTGCTTACGACCTCGAAGGCTTGATCAAAGCCCCGCGGGTGATCCATCGCCCCGCTCTACCCTTATCGCGACTGCCGGAACTGCAAGAGCGGATCGACACCTATAAAGGCCGGGCACTTACCCGTCTGACGGTGATGCTGTCGCTCCATGTGTTTGTACGGTCCAGCGAGCTGCGCTTCGCCCGATGGAGCGAGTTCGACCTTAAGCGCGGCGTCTGGGAAATCCCGGACACTCGACCCGCGTTGGAGGGAGTAGCCTTTTCCACAAGGGGTACGAAGATGGCAGGGGATATCCATTTAGTACCCTTATCGCCGCAAGCAGTGGCCTTGCTTGAACAGATCCACGCACTCACCGGTAAATTCGACCTGGTGTTTGCAGGCGATGCCAAGCCCTGGAAACCCATGTCTGAAAACACCGTGAACAACGCGCTACGGACGATGGGATACGACACCAAAACCGATATCTGCGGACATGGGTTTCGTTCGATGGCCTGCAGCGCACTGATCGAGTCAGGATTGTGGTCCGAGACAGCCATTGAACGGCAGATGAGCCACAAGGAACGCAACAATGTCCGCGCCGCTTACATCCACAAGGCCGAATTCATTGAGGAACGCAGGCTGATCATGAACTGGTGGAGTCGGTACCTGGAGGCCAACCGACAGGAGCATGTCACTCCACACGAATTCGCCAACCAGATTGGAGATAACGTTACTCGCATAAAGGCGAAGCCTGGCATTGGCGCAGAGAGGAGGAGTTGATATGGATATCTCAACCGCACAAAGCATCAAGCTCGCCATTGTGTCGGCAACCGGACTGTCAAAAGACGCGCTGCATATCTATTTGGGCATGGCGGTCTATTTGACGTTGATCGTTGGCACCCGACGATTCAGGCCATACCTTGGCTGGCTGGTTGTTTTCATCATTGCGTGTGCAGGCGAGTGGGTAGATCGGCGAGACGATATTGGAAGCTTCGGGTACTGGCGCTGGCAGGCAAGCGCTCACGACGTTCTCAACACGTTATTTTGGCCGACGGTGCTAACACTACTTTGGCTTTTAAAGTGCCGCAGTAAAGTAAGCGTACATCCGTAAGGCTCTCGCAATCTGCTCTGCCACGCGGGTCCATCCAAACAGGGCTGCAAAGCCGCCCTGTTTGGATGGACCTCACTTAAAAAATCTAAAGCCCACGCAACTGTCTGTGGAAAACCACGGATTTCCACCGGTGGATAATTTCATCCACAGCCGCAGAACTCCCGAAAATTGGGGCCTTGACCCAAATTATCCACAGGCGTAGAAAAGATCGAGCAAAGCGCTGTCGTCGACAGCAACCCAGGTAGCCAGAACCTTCAAGGCTACGCCACACGGTGGTGGTTCTCCCAAAGTGCGATTAGCGTCCGGTGGCTCGCACAGTCACAGCGATGTGATGGATGCCTACTTCTATCAGAGTGCCCACTGCGGCAACTCACCCCTTTCATAGCTGCCCTGCAGCAACCTATCCGCTTGGCCATTTCCTTGCGCCAACCTGCGCCCGTCTCTTTCTCCCGGAAAGAGACGGGCGCTCCTACCGCTGCTGCAGCCCAACTCGTACAAGGCTTTGCGGCATTCCCCCTCGTGACAATCGGCGTGACAAACACCGAAGTCACCAGCAACAGCGATGCAGATGATGGTGTCGCAGCCCAGGGAATGGACTGAACCTGACTGACAGTCAGGCATGCCCCGGTCATCACATCACTGCCTTCACTCGACTCAGGATCTCGCGGCGTTGGTTTCGTCAGCCAGCACAGCCTCCACCCGCCCACTTCTTCGGAAGTGTTCAGGAGGCCAGATCATGAGATGCCCACGCTCCCGGTCGTAAGGAGCCGCCAGTCCCGCGTTAATGGACAACCCTCACAGGTCGCAGGGGCCTTGATCCCTGATAACACTCAACATTCTTGGCGGGATGACGTGGGGAAAGTTTTAAAAGTTTTGGCTTCGAGAGGAGTTTGATCATGGCGCTGGTGGGCAGACGAGATGGGCGCAATTTTGGCTATGGCCGGCAACTGAGCTATGCCGGGCCGCAAGCGCTGAGAGACATGTTCGGTGGCGGGCACTACGGGACCGTTAAAGCGCACTGTGATCGTTGGCAGGCATTCGTGCGCTGGTGCCGCTCAGACGATGGACCAGGACTCAACGATGCACGACAGGTAGATCGTCAGATCTTGGCGGATTACGTGGCGCATCTGCGTCACTTGGTCGATCGCGGCGACCTCTCCATCGCCACCGCACAAAATCGATTGTCCAGCGTCAACCGAACCATGGCGGCGCTTCGCGGTGATCAGTACGTGAAAGTGCCGAGTCCGAGCAAAGCGCTGGGAATGCAGCGCACCACCATCCGCACGACAGCTCCACAAGGCCAGGATCGCGAACACCTGATGCGAATCGTCGAGACGCTCAGCGAACAGCACTCTCGTGCCGCGGCCATCGCTCAGTTAGCGCGGGCCACCGGAATGCGCCTGCGCGAGGCCATTTTGGCCGACTTACCGCGCTTAAAACGTGAGGCCGAACACTACGGCAAGATCAACATCCAGGATGGCACCAAAGGGGGGCGCTCAGGTGCCTCGGCACCTCGCTGGATCAGAGTGGATGATCATATTCACGAAGCTTTGAGATTCGCCGAACAGGTCTCACCCCGCGGCAGCCACAACCTGCTTGCGCCGAATGAAAGATACCTCGATTTCCAACGGGAAATCGTCCGTCCCGCGCGGGACCTTCTCCATAAGCACAACCTCAAAGGCTTTCACGAGCTACGGGCGGCGTTTGCTTGTGAGCGCTATGAGCAAATTACCCAGCACCAAGCGCCGGTTAATGGTGGTCAGTGCTATGCCGTGGATCGGCGTCTTGACTGTGAGGCTCGCATGCAGATCAGCAAAGAACTGGGGCACAGTCGGATCGACGTTGCCGCTGCCTATATTGGAGGACGGACATGAGTAAGGCGTTTGATATGGAGATGTTCCTAGGTGGCGTGCTGACTGGATCGCATGCAACGCAGCAGCGGCATTTGCGGCAAGCCAGGATTATTAGCGCCGAGATCGCAGCGCGATGGCGGCGAGAGACGCCATGGAGCTGGCAGAGAAAACACCTAATTTGGTTTATGGACCATCGGCTAGCTGGGCGTAGTGAAGCGACTCGTTACTATTACCTGCTTACCGTCCGACTGCTCGCTCAGCGCCTACAGACGTCATGGACTTTCAATCTCTAAGTGGCACCTGATACCGATAGCAATCAACCCAAAAGCAACTGACCTTGACTAGTGGCTTTTTGCGTAGGCATCAGTCAGCTCCCCTTGATGAGCGCTGATGTCGAGCTCTAGACACAGCGGACACTCATCCGCTTGCTAGAGTGTAAACCTAGCTGTAAACTGTCAATCAAAGTGTCAAGCTGAGTAATCGAAATGGGAAAGAAATACGCAAACGCCCCAGTCTACTTCACCATCGGCCAGGTGCGTCACAACACACTGCTGTCACTGAAGGCTTACCTTCCGGCTATTCAGGAGCGGATGCGCAAGGCTGGTTACCCTGATTTCAAAAGCGCTCAGCAGATGCAATTCTCTTTTGGTGCTATTACAGGCGGGGATGACACGCAGCCTTTCCAGCCGGGCGTACAGCAGATCGAAAGCTATACGTTCTCCAACCTCGAAGGTACTCAAGGCTTTCTGATGGAGCCGAGTGCGCTTTCGTTTCGCTGCACTGAATACGAGACCTTTCCGAAGTTCTATGCTGAATTGGAACGGGGTTTGAGCATTCTGGAGGAAGCGGTCGACGGTCTCGCTTATTTTGAGCGCTTAGGCCTGAGGTACCTCGATGCTGTAGTACCTGCTGAAGGGGAAACCTTACAGCAGTACCTTGCTCGAGAGGTGTGGGGAACACCAGCCTCGCTCGATCTCAACCAGATGTACCAGTTCGAAGGGCAACCACTGACTTACAATCATTCTTTTGCCGAGTCGTCGGCCACCATCCCAAGCATAGGGCAGGTGGTCTCGCGGGTGGTTGCCCAGAACAGCGAACTGCGCTTTCCACCAGACCTGCTGCCAGATCCGCTCAAAGTTGGCGAGCGCTTCAGAGGACTCAATGGTCAGCACGCAACCGTTGACGTCGACGCCAGTTTTTCCGAGCGCCGAAAGTACGACTCGACCGAAATCAAAGATAGGTTTCAACACCTTCACGACCTCGTTGAGCTGTTCTTCAACGCGACTGTGACGGACTACGCACGGAAAGCATGGAGTTAACCTATGAGCACAATGTACGCGCCATCTCCAAACCCGGGAATGGCAAACCGATCATTTAATGCAGCAAGCCGGCATCTCGAATCCGAACGAGAGAAGGTCAAGCGCACGGCAGGCAGCGCAGCACTGGCTTGGGGCTACGGCCTGACTGTTGCCTTTGCACTATGCCTTGGAACCTTGTCACCACAACCCCAACCTCGCGAGAACCGGGCTAGCAAGGAATACAAAGAATCGGCTCAAGGCATCGCCAAGCATGAGCAAACAACTGCCCCACGGACAACCGCAGAAGCTATGTCTTACGTACGCAACACCTTGAAACCAGCGGTGACCGAATTGGCATTGATCTTCGGAGTTTCGAGGCAGGCGATTTATAACTGGCAAGCCGGTGAGCACATCTCAGAGGGCAACCAAGCCCTGCTCTACGAACTGGCCGCAGCGGCCGATCGTATCGTGGCCCATCCGCTAGCAGGACAAGTGAACGCCAAGCGGAAGCTCCCAGGCGGCAAATCTCTATTTGAAGCTGTTGCCGGAGGCATGTCGGGTGTAGAGGCAGCTGGGAAACTCATCGCTATGGCTCAAAAGGAAGGCGCACAACGTGCAGCAATGGACTCGAGACTGAAAACTCGAAATCGGGCCGCCGTAGATCTCGCGTCGATCGGCTCACCCCATTTGCAAGACAGAGCATGAGGTAGCAGTTGATGGTGAGCTGGAGTCGATCAACACCGTGGCGACAAGGTTATATTGTCGATAGCGAAACACTCGCCCAGCTCGGCATCACCATCGACGGCGATGACCAGGAAAAAATCATCGCAGCCGTCGCCACGCATGATTGCGACCTTGCGCAGCTAGCATACGGCGAACCGGAGGTGGAGCTCATTTTAGGGAAGGTCCTGACGGACAAACTTGATGGGAACTATACGCACTGCAAAACCGCGAGGCGCCTACATATCGAACTGACTGGCACGGACGAGCACTTACTTTGCGAATTCGATGCAAGCAAGCGGGTTAGGGTTCAGAAGGAGCATAAGGATCCGTCCAAGGCATTTGTGTCCTACGAGCCGACTCGGGCTGCCTTGATGAACGGCCAGGAACGAAGCATCTTCCAGCGCTGGCTAGCAGCAAGATATCGCCGATCATCGTTCCCGGACGAGTTTGACCGCAGGCTGCGAGATACAAAGGTTGCCGATCGACTTGCCAGGCTTTTTAAAGAGTCCGGGAACCACATTCCAGCAGTGTTCTTTGACGTTGATCAGGGGACGGAGAGAACCCGAGAAGGATCGGACGATCTTTACGAGCTCGCGATCTTGGTTCTCTACAAAACCGACGAAGATCCTGAGACTGCGGAAGAAGCAGCCTTGGCTGCAGCAAAGGCCATCGACGAACTTTTTCTGAGCCGCTGCAGAACAGGCGCGAATCAGGCTTGGGAATGGATCGAGCTGACAGAAATCAACGTGATATCCGATGAGGCGCTGACCTATGGTCAGTCGCTAAACCTGATCAGATGGCAGGCTGACTATGTGAGCTTGCGAAGCGACCCAGCGCAGCCAATTTTTGACGTCTGAGTGAAAAAATCTCAACTTCTGAGCCAACGGCCTGAAAACGAAGGGAAAATTAGAGGAGAAGGGTTGACGGCAAGATGATATGACAGGATAATTATAATTGCCGATAGCTTTTTTATCGACAAAAAAGCCCACCAATGTTTGCAGCATTGGCAGGCGATTTGAACCGTGCAATGGATGTTTTTGCAGAACTCCAAAGCACAATTAGAAAACAAACCCGGAGGTCAGGTTTCCATACTCGGGAAGAGATTCTACGTACATATCGATCTCTTTACAACACCTGCTTGACTAGCGGCATTTGCAGTGTCGCAAGTACTTCCGGGTTCTCTTGGAGAATCCGTATGACTTTGATTTGCAGACCCTTCATTACCCTCCGCAACGGCAAACGCCTTTTCGCACACGAGGTTGGTAAAACCGCGTTCTGCTTTGAGGTAGATGAAGTTCGGAAGGCGAAGCAACCAGAAGGAGCCGGTGAGCAAGGTACGCTCGACCTGACGGACGACAGCGCACCATCCAAGCCTCACTGATGTAGATAGAAAGCCCGGTAAGCTCAATCGCTTGCCGGGCTTTTTTGCTAAAATTTCTTTAGCACTGTTTTCAGCTTCCGGCCATTTTCCGCCATGGCCGCTTCCCACGCATTTATAGCAGTCAGCTCAAATTGAAAGAGTATCGAGCTTTGCCTTTTACACGAGGTCATGTGCTGTCGCTTACCCTAAGCGGTAGGGTCGTGCCCTCCATCATCCGACTATGAGGGTCTGCGATATCGAAACCTCGAGGCAGTGTAATTCCCTAAGTTCTTGTTTTAGCTTTCCTTGACTCGTTAATCATCAGAGGGGGCGCCTGAGGATAGTTTTAGAGATAGAAGTACGCGCCTATAGAAGTAAAATACTTAAAAATCAATTAGTTGTGAGAATTTTCGACTCCTGGTGCCGCACCATATCTCAAAGCCTCGCAATGCGAGGCTTTGTGGTTTCTGGGCTTTGGGAAACCACAAAAAGTCAGATCACCGTTTTGGCCGAAATGCCCAAAAAGTGTGCACACTTAAAATCTCGGGCTGCCTGCCTCAGTCCAAATATCGATTTCTATGACGCCTTACTCAGCTCAACGTCAGTCTCGGTAGACATACTCTCCAAACCCACCGGCCCACCAAAAGCCACCCTCACCTCGCCTCCCAAGCTTTATCCAAAATTATGGCTAGCCAATAATTATGCTGCCCTCATAAAACCAATAATTTCCCCAGCCACCAATCCGTACCACCCGACCCGACCGAAAAAAACAACCCATCAATTTTCCCGATTGCTCCCCACCCCTTACCACGCTAACCTCCCCCCGTCGCCACCCAGCGACCGGGCCTGAGAACCCGATTTGATGCAGGCGCCAACAGCGCCACGCATTCGTTTTCACAACGAACGTGTTGCTCTCAATAAATATGGGAGTTCCACCAATGACCGCAACAAATCCACCCACCCTCACCACCCTCGGCGTCACCCCTTTCTCCTTTCACTCCGACCAACCTCTGTTCCGCGTCAACAGCGGCGTTTCCCTGCATGAAGCCTTGCACCACGTTTCCGATTTGCTCCACGTCGCCAAGTTGCTCGCAGAGGATGCGGCGATGATGAAGGAGACGGACCGTTATGCCTGGGCGTCGCATTATTTGCAGGAGATGAGCAAGGCGGTGATTGATGATGTGGTGAAGGTGTTGGCGTCGCCCTGTAATGCTGAGCAGTAAGGGGTAAACGGGGCGGCCGGGCGGGCGCTATCGCGGGCAAGCCTGGCTTCCACATTTGAACGGGTCGTTTCAACTGTGGCGGGCGGGCTTTTCTCGCGGTGGGTTGGGAGGTGGCTGCGGAAATGGGACTGCTGCGCAGTCCAACGCGGGGCAAGCCCGCTCGCCACAGGGTGTGTGTTGTTTGTTGTGAATGACTCGGCTGGAAGCGCTTTTAGGCGAATTGGCCGCCTTTTTTGCGCAGGTAGATCATCTGCGCAGTCACGCCGATGACCAGCGCCAGCGCGAGGCTGCCTTGTGCGCCGAGCAGTACGGGGGATTGCAGGTCTGTCACGAACGGGTGTCCGTCGGGCACGCGGCGCAGTGTTTCGGATACGGTGGGTACCATCAGGAAAAATGCGGTCAGGCTCAGGAAGATTGTTTCCAGGTACGCGCGTGCGCGGCCCAGCCAGGTTATGTGCCCTACTGCATATCCGGCCGCGAGCAGGGCAAGGGTGATGATGCCTATGATGTTGCTCACTGGCTGTTTGGCGACCAGGAATACGCTGAAGGCGCCGATCAGCATTGATGCCAGGTAGAACTTGCCGGGTGTTGAGCGGGGCACGATGCGGCCGTGGCGGATGAACATGTAGGCGGCCAGCGGGATGGCGGGCAGGCTGCCGAGGGTGTGGAGCCAGCCGAGGGGGGAGATTCCGAACATTGTATGTGTCCCGTGTGGGTGGATGATGTGCATAAACGGGCCGCGCTGGAAACGTTTATCGCGATGACGTCGGCGCGTTATGATCTGGGGATCAGCTTAGTGAAGGCGTGGCCGGGTAGACATGATGAATCCCCTCGATAACTTGATCATTCATCCGGAAATGCAGTTGGAGGGGCTGGCCAAGGGCGATCTGTTGTCGCAGGTGCTGGCGCAGATTCGTCTGACGGGTGATCGGGTGTATTCCTCTACGCTGGCCGATCAGCAGCCGCTCGAACTGGATGAAAACAGCGCGCATATCTGCGTGCTCCAGCAAGGCCAGTTACAACTGGAGGGCGGCGGCCACGCGCCGAGTACGCTGCAACAGGGCGATGTGCTGTTGCTGCCTCACAACCCCACGGGCATCACGCTGACGGCGTGCGATGGGCCGGCCAGTGTGGTGGTGTGTCGGTTCTGGTTCGACGCGAGCAGTTTCCAGGCGATGCTGTTTGCCCTGCCCCGGCTTATTCATATTCGGCACACCGAAGCCGCCGCCTGGGCCGAAGGCATCCTGCATTTCATGTTGCTTGAGGCCCATGACACGCAGCCGGGCGGGGCGTTGATGATTTCCCGCCTGATTGATTTGGTGGTGATTCGCATCCTGCGCACTTGGGTGCAGCAAGGGGCTGCGTCGGGATGGCTGGGCGGGTTGTCGGATGCGCGTATCGCGCGGGCGCTGAGGGCTATTCATGCAACGCCGGGCCAGCAGTGGCGCATTGATGCGCTGGCGGAGGTGGCCGGCATGTCGCGTTCCAATTTCTGCGAGCGGTTCAGCGCGTTGGTGGGGCGCTCGCCGTTGCGGTATCAGAATGAATGGCGGCTGACCTTGGCCAAAAGCATGCTCGCCAAGCAGGAAGGTCGCATCGGCGAGGTGGGTTTTGCGATTGGCTATGAGTCCGAGGCCGCGTTCAGTCGGGCCTATAAAGCCTTTTTCGGGCGCTCGCCTCGGGATGATAACGCCCGGCCAGGTTAGGCCGGGCGTGCCGGTGTATCAGTGCCCGGCGCTTTGCCCGCCGTCCACGTGCAGGATCTCGCCGGTGACAAACCCGGCGCTCTCCAGGTAGGTGATCGCCTGGGCGATATCACTCACTTCACCCATACGCCCCACCGGGTGCAGTTGCCCCAGCGCCGCATGGGTGTCTTCGCCGTGCATCGGTGTCTTGATGATGCCCGGGCTTACCGCGTTCACCCGAATACCGCGTTTGGCGTACTCAATCGCCAGGGATTTGGTCGCGGCATTCAGCCCGCCTTTGGTGAGGCTGGCGAGCACCGAAGGCACGCCGTCGATAGCGTGATCGACCAGGCTGGTGGTGACATTGACGATGTGGCCGGCGCCGTGTTTTTCCATCTCGGCGATGGCCAGTTGGGTGATGTAGAAAAAGCCGTTGAGGTTCACTGCCAGCACGTTGGCGTAATCGTCCTGGGTGTAGGCGGTAAAGGGTTTGGCGATGAAGATGCCGGCGTTGTTGATCAGGCTGTCGACACGCCCGAAGGTGACCAGCGCTTCGCGGATGACGCGCTGGGCGGTGGCCGGGTCGGCGATGTCGCCGGGCACCGTGAGGATGTTAGGGTCGGTGGATGGCTGGATCGAGCGCGAGGTGGCAACCACGCGGTAATCGAGGGCGCGGTAGGCTTGGACCACGGCGGCGCCGATGCCTTGGGAGGCGCCGGTGATGATCACGACTTTGCTCATTGTGTTTCTCCGGTAAGGGCTTGGGATCTGCGGTATTCGGTGGTGGTGACGCCGGCGTAGCCCCAGTTATCGGTGTCTATTTCTTCGATGACGATGTGGGTCAGGTCCGGGCGCTTGTTGAGCACGCGTTCGAGGGTTTCGGTGAACTCGGCGGTAACCTGGGCTTTTTGCTCAGGGGTCACGCCGTCACGGGTGATGCGCAGGCTCACGAAGGGCATGCTGGTGACTCCAATGGGCGGGCATCGGGGTGATGGGCCGGCAGTGGGGTCAATTTAGGCGTGCGCTGAGGCGAGATAAATGGGGGTTTGAGTACTACATTAGTGATGTGATGTAACAAGTTCTCACGGTACATCTACGCGATTGGACGCCACTCGCTGGCGTCCGCAAAACTGATAAAAAACAACCCTTTGATCGTTGACTGCGGGACGCGGAGCGTCCCAAGAGGCGTTACCACGCAGAGCGTGGGAACGATCAACACGCAGGCATAAAAAAACCCCGAACCAGTCGGGGTTTTTTATCGCCTGGAATCAGGCGCGACGTGCGATCAATTAGAAAACGTTGATCGGGTAGTCGGCGAACAGACGGATTTCGTTACCGCCTACGTTGTAGTTGCTGGCGTTGTTGGAGACGCGCAACCACGACGCACGAGCGCGCAGGCTCAGGTCTTTGGCTGGGCCGCTTTGAACGACATATTTGAACTGGTTGAAGATTTCACGCTCGGTGCCACTGCCACGGTTGGAACCGTCGTCAATGTTGGTGCCGCGCACGTAAGCGATGTTGTAGGTCAGGCCAGGCACGCCGAAGGCGCTGAAGTCCAGGCCGTAGCCTGCTTGCCAGGAGCGCTCGTCCTTGCCGTTGAAGTCGGACCAGTAGGAGTTGGCCAGCAAGATGGTATTGCCGCCGTCGCCGACACCGCCAGCGTTGCGGTAGCCGCCGTACAGGTAGCCGGTGTCGCCGGTGCTGCGCTGGTGAGCGAGGGTGAAGCTGTGCGGGCCAACAGCCCAGGTAGCGCCCAGGCTCCAGATTTTGTTGTCGCGGGCGTCCGCATCACCTTGGTTTTCCAGGGCGAAGCTGCGGTCCAGCTTGGTTTTGTAGCCGTTGAAGTCAAAGGTCAACGATTGCTTTTCTGGCAGGGCCAGCACGTAGTTGACGTTGACGTATTGCTTCTTCAGCACGTCCTGCATGTTGGAGGCGTACAACGCGGCCGACAGGCTTTCGGTGAATTTGTAGCTACCACCGATGTAGTCGATGCTTTTCAGCGCGCCACTGTCGGAACCTTCGGCGCTCTTGCGGGCTTCCTTGGTGAAGTGACCAGCGTCCAGTTGCAGGCCGGCGATCTCTTTGGAAACGATCGAGGTGCCCTCGTAGGTTTCCGACAGCAGGCGCGAGTTGTCATATTGCAGGACCGGCACGGCTGGCATCTGCTGACCGTATTTGATCACGGTGTTGGAGATGCGCGCCTTGACGGCTGCGCCGCCTTTGGCCAGGTCGTTGGCTGCTTCGCCGCTATCGCCTTGCTTGAAGAAGTCGATACCGCCAGCGCCGCTGCGACCTTTACCGCCGTCCAGGCGAATAGCGTATTGGCCGATCACGTCCACACCCACACCGACGGTGCCTTGGGTGAAGCCGGACTCGAACTTGCCGATGAAGCCCTGGCCCCATTCGGCTTTGTCTTGCTTGCCGTTTTTGTAGTCACGGCTGATGTAGGCGTTACGTGCTGCGATGTTCAGGTGGCTGTCGTCCACGAAACCCTTGGATTGCTCCTGGTCGTTAGCCATTGCTGTCGATGCGCTCAAAATCCCCAGAGCGATCAGACTCATCCGTTGCTTCAACATTTCTTATATTCCTTATTACTGGTTGAGTACGCGCTGTGACACCAGGCTCCGTGTCGCTTTTCTGGTGTCGACTTTCCCCAAAAAAATAAGGCCCGCGGACGACTGAACTGCCGCGGGCCTTTTTTTATTGGATGAGTCATGGCGGTGAGCCACAGGCGTTGGGCGCAATCCTATGCGCGCGTTGAACTATGTGTCAATTTCGTGAATCGTCTGAATTTAGGCGAAATAATTCTAAGCGATGCATTCCAGGGCCTTCGCTCGAGCCTGAAAAATCGTCTGATTCGTCAAGAAAACACATCATGTAACATTTTTAGCGAAGGTATGTTTGGGAATAGATAACTTGCGCAAATGCAAAGCATTACCATTCGCGCGCTTTTCTTTTTCCAACACTTTTGGATCTATTCCCCATGCCTGCCTCTCGCCTGACGCCCATCACTTTTGGGCTTTCTGTTTTGCTGTCTGCCGGTTTTGCCTGTGCCGCCACGGTCTTGCCTGAAACTTCGGTGAGCGCCGAAGCCGATGAAGACGACCCGCGCGTCAAGGAGACCAATACCGCCACCCGCACGGCCACTTCGGTGCGTTACGTGCCCCAGGCCATCGACTCGGTTAAAACCGAAAGCCTGCGTTCCTACGGCACCAACGACCTGGGCCAGGCGTTAAGCGGCATTCCCAACGTCAGCAGCGGCGCCGATACGCGCTTCGACAGCCTGCGTATTCGTGGTTTTGACGCGAGCAATGACTTCTACCTGGACGGCATCCGCGACGACAGCCAGTACGTGCGCGACCTGCATAACATCGAGCGCATTGAAGTCCTCAAAGGCCCGGCCGCCGTACTGTACGGGCGCGGCGGCCAGGGCGGGATCGTCAACCGCGTGAGCAAACTGCCCCAGGCGGGCCACACATCCAGCATCGAAGCCCAAGGCGGCAGCCAGGATTTGCGCAGCCTGTACGCCGACCTCAGCACCGACCCAACGGATAACATCAGCCTGCGCCTGAACATGGGCAACCAGGACAACAACAGTTTTCGCGACGGTGTGAGCGGCAATCGCCAACTGTTCGCGCCGTCGATGAGCTGGCAACTGACGCCGGACCTGAACTGGCTGGTGCAATACGAATACAGCCGTTACAACCGCACGCCGGACCGTGGCATTCCCGGGGTCAACGGCCGCCCGGCCGATGTGAGTCGCAGCACGACCTACTTCGATAGCCGCGATTACATCGACGATAAATCCCAGTCCCTGCGCTCCAAGCTGGCCTACGAAATCAATGCCAACTGGCAGCTGCGCCACACCCTCGGCGTGTTCAAGCTCGACAGCGATTTCGACAACACCTACCAGGTCGGCTACGACCCAAAAACCAACAAAGTCTCGCGCCAACGTTGGCAACAAGACCTGAACACTCGCAACGTGTTCAACAACCTTGAGCTGGAAGGCGGTTTCGACACCTTCGGCCTGGAGCACCGCCTGCTCACCGGCCTGGAGCTGGGCAGCCAGCGCCGTGATCCAAAGTTGTACAGCGCCACCGCCACCAACCGTGGCGGCCAAGCCGTGCCTGGCCTGGACCTCAACCAGCCCAACCGCCACTTGAGCCACACCGGCCGCATGAGTGTTTCCAGCAACAACCACACCGAAGTCGAAAGCCGCGCCCTTTACGTGCAGGACCAACTGCGCCTCAACGATCAATGGCAAGTGCTGGCCGGCCTGCGCTACGACTACTTTGAAGTGGACACCACCAGCAAGCTGCTCAACACCCAACAGGCGGTCGACAGCCGCAGCACCAGCCCGCGCATCGGCCTGGTCTGGACGCCGCTGGAACACCACTCGTTCTATGCTTCATGGAGCAAGACCTTCTCGCCAGCTGGCGGCGGCTTGATCGGCATCGCCCCCAATGCCGCAGGCGCCGTCAACGACCTGAGCCCCGAGCTGACCAAGCAAAAGGAAATCGGCGTTAAAAGCGACTGGCTCGAAGACCGCTTGAGCACCACCCTGGCCGTGTACGAGCTGGAACTCTACAACCGCCGCACCAGCGACCCATTGGACCGCACCATCACCCTGCTCACCGGCGAACAACGCTCACGCGGCGTGGAGCTGACCGCCACCGGCAAAGTCGTCGGCAACTGGTACGTACGCGGTGGCATCGGCCTGCAGGATGCCAAGGTGGTGAAGGACAACAACGGCTTTGAAGGCAAACGCATCAGCGACGTCGCCAAGCGTAACGCCAGCCTGTTTATCACCTGGAAACCGGAGATGGGCTGGTACGCAGAAACCGGCCTGACCCTGGTGGGCGACCGTTACGCCGACAACCTCAACACCGTGGTGCTGCCAGGTTATGGCCGCTGGGATGCGCTGGCCGGGTTCCGCCAGAAAGAATGGGACGTGCGCGCGGCGCTGAACAACATCGCGGACAAAAACTACTACGCCTCGGCCACCAGCGCAGCGCAGATCCAACCGGGCGAGCCACGTAGCCTGGTAGTGACAGGCACCTACAGCTTCTAAATTTCACGCGGTCAATGTGGGAGCTGGCTTGCCTGCGAAAGCGGTACATCTGCTGGAAAGTCGCTGACTGACAGAATGCCATCGCAGGCAAGCCAGCTCCCACAATTGATCTCAGTGGTCTTCAGGTTTTCAGTAGTTCGCACAACGCCAGCAGCTCATCCTCACTGAACAACCCCGCCGGGTAGCGTTCGCTCATCACGCTGCGCACATCAGGCTGTTGCTGTCTCACCTGTCGCGAGCCGTTTGCCTTCAACCACAGCGCCAGCGCATGGATCGCATCACCGCTAACCCGCGTCGGGTGGAACGGGCGCGTGTAGATCAGGTTGATATCGGCATTCATTTCAGCGCTCTCTCCTACTGCGTGAGCGGCTAACTTACTCAAGGTTTGTGACAGAACTGTGCAGTCATCACCTTGGGACACTGTGGCAACACCGATACAAGAGCTATGCCAATGTCCCGTGTTTATAGGCGTTCGGACACAAAAAAGCCCGCAACCTAGCCAGGCTGCGGGCTTGCTGTAAGCACTATAAACAGGTAGCGCTTGGCGTTCACTCAAACGCTGTTACAACCGCACTCAATTTTTGTGCGGTGCCGGCTGTTGTTGGGTCAGGCAATGGATATTGCCGCCACCCAGTAACAGTTCGCGGCCCGGCACCATCACCACTTCGTGCTGTGGGAACAGGTTCTGCAGGATCTCTTTGGCTTGGCTGTCCAACGGGTCGTCGAAGCTCGGCGCGATGATGCCGCCGTTGACGATCAGGAAGTTCACGTAGGAACCGGCCAGGCGCACAGTGGGATTACGTTCCTGCGAGCCGTCTACCGGATCGACACCGGCGCATTCTTCTTCGGTGGCATACAACGGGCCCGGGATCGGCATTTTATGCACTGTGAACGAGCGGCCTTTTGCGTCTGTGCTGCTTTGCAGTACGGCCATGGCGGCGTGGCAGCGCGCGTAGTTGGGGTCTTGTGGGTCATCGGTCCAGGCCAGCAACACTTCGCCGGGGCGCACGTAGCAGCAGAAGTTATCCACATGGCCGTCGGTTTCATCGTTGAACAGGCCGTCCGGCAACCAGATGACTTTATCCACCGCCAAATTGTCACGCAGCACCGCTTCGATAGCCGCGCGGTCCAGATGCGGGTTGCGGTTGCGGTTCAACAGGCACTCTTCGGTGGTGATCACGGTGCCTTCGCCGTCGACATGGATCGAACCGCCTTCCAGCACGAAGCCTTCGGTGCGGTAGCGCGGTGCGCGCTCGATCTCGAGGATCTTGCCGCCCACCTGCGAATCGCGGTTCCACGGCGCATACAGGCCGCCGTCAAAGCCGCCCCAGGCGTTGAAATCCCAGTTCACACCACGCACTTCGCCGCTGTTATTGATCACAAAGGTCGGGCCGGTGTCGCGCACCCAGGCGTCGTCGTTGGACATTTCGACCACGCGGATATTGGGCACATCCAGGCGCGCACGGGCGTTCTCGTACTGGCCGGCAGACACCGCGACCGTCACCGGTTCAAAGCGCGCAATGGCCTTGGCCACCGCCACATGCGCGGCCTGCGCCGGCTTGCCGCCCAGGCGCCAGTTGTCCGGGCGCTCGGGCCAGATCATCCAGGTTTGGGTTTGCGGCGCCCATTCGGCGGGCATGTAGAAGCCATCGGCGCGAGGTGTGCTGTGCAGGGTGGTCATGGCGTTCAAGACTCCGGATGGGGTGAAGGCCGACTTTATAACGGATAAAAATCGGCTTTAAAAGTGATAAAAGATCATAGTAGACAAATATGACAACATTTAGCCGATAACAATCGACAACCTACAATTGCTCATCGAGCACTTTCGACAACATGTCGACAAAGAAATCCACGCTGCGTTTAGACGTCACCATCGGCGGCTTGATCTTGAGGATGTTGAGGTAGTCGCCGGTCGGCTGCATGAAAATCCCCAACTCGCGCAGGCGATCACACAGCAGCGCCGTCTCGGAAGTGGCCGGTTCCAGGCTCTGCCGATCACGCACCAACTCCAGCCCCAGGTAGAAGCCGGACCCGTGCACCGCGCCGACCAACGGGTGACGCTCGATCAACGCCTCCAGGCGCGCCTTGAAGTGCCCACCCACCACCTGGGCGTTTTCCCACAGCTTTTCTTCCTCCATTACATCCAGCACGGCCATGCCGATGCGGCAACTCACCGGGCTGCCGCCTGAGGACGAAAAGAAATACCCTTCGGCCTCCAGTGCCTCGGCGATTTTCCGGCGGGTGATCACCGCGCCCAACGGCTGGCCATTGCCCATGCCCTTGGCCATGGTGATGATGTCCGGCACCACGCCTTGCTCTTCAAACCCCCAGAAGAAGTGGCCCATGCGCCCGTAACCCACCTGCACTTCATCGGCAATGCACACGCCGCCTTGGGCGCGAACCAAGGCGTACACCTGCTGCAAATAACCCGGCGGCAGCGAAATGCCACCGGCATTGCCATACACCGGCTCGCAGATAAACCCTGCCAGTTGGCGCTGACTCGCGGCGATATTCGCCAGGTTGTGTTCCACGCTGCGCACGTAATCGGCCGCACTGTCCTGCCCACGAAACTCGCCGCGATAGGTATTCGGCGCGGTCACCGGGTGCACCCAGTCCGGGCGGCTGCTCAGGGCTTGCGGGTTATCTGCAATCGAGGTGGACACCGCATCCGCCGCCACCGACCAACCGTGGTAGGCCTCCAGCACGCTGAGCATGTCGCGCCCGCCGCTGTAGGCCCACGCCAGGCGGATGGCCAGGTCGTTGGCCTCGGTGCCGCTGTTGACCAGAAACACCCGGTCCATACCTTGAGGTGCCAGCGCCAGCAAACGTTCGGAAAACTCGGCAATGGCCGCGTAGTGAAAGCGCGAATTGGTATTGAGCAATGACCATTGCCGCGCCGCCACCGCCGCCATGCGCGGGTGGCCATGGCCAAGCACCGCGACGTTGTTGAGCATGTCCAGGTAAGAACGGCCCTGCATGTCGATCAAATGGTTGCGCCAGCCGCGCTCGATGCGCGGCGGGTCGACGTAATAGTGCTTTTGCGAGCGGGCGAAGCTGGCATCGCGCCGCGCCAACAGCGCTTCGGGGTCCAGCTCCGGCTGCGCATCACAGGCCAACCCCAGCAGCGTCGCCGGCGACGGGCAAAGGGCCTGCCAGGCCTGCGCCTGGGACGGCGTGCAGAACAACGGCGGCTCAAGGTCGACACGGCATAACTGCACGGTAAGCGGCGCGTGAACCTCACCCAGGACTTGTCCTGCCACCAGCACCGCGCCGGCCTTGAGGGCCGTGGTCACACCCCATAAACGCAGGTTCAACGCGGCGCTGTGTACGCACAGCACACCGTCGTCGCCGTGACGCAACGTGCCAGCAAAGGGCGCTTCCAGCACGGTGCCATGGGGCAGGTGCAATTCCACATGAAGGGGAAAAGTGTCCGGCTCCACGGCACTGTCGGCGCAGGTCCGCGACAGCCGATACTGCCCGTAACGGCTGGCCGCCAGCCCATGCAACGCTGCGGCTTCATCCAGCAACCGCCGGTCGATGCCGGGCGCCTCCCAATTGCCCGCCTCGAAATGCGGGCTGAGAACGCCCAGGTCAATCAACGCGAACTCACGGCCCACCAAGCCTGGCAGTAACGGTGCGAAGTCTTGATCGGCAAGCGGCGTGAGCGCTTCACCGACGCAACTCAAAATGGCGGCGTCCATCAACTCGAAGGGCACTGAGGTCGCCACATGGAAAATTTCCCACTCGTGCTCGGCGTTTTTCTTTAAGTAGCTATTGTCCGGGTCCAGGCGTTGCTGTTGTTCGCTGCTGAGCACCAGCACCGCGGCGCGGGCGACTATCAGCGGCCACAATGCCTGCAACTCTGCACGCGCCAGCGGCGTGACCGCGTGAAACGCCTGGATCGCCGGCAACATCGCGAAGGGATCACCGTCGGCATGGTGCAGCAGTGCCGCGCAGGTCACTGACAAGTCGGCAATGCGCCAGGTGTGCACGAGGTCGCCGAAATCAATCACGCCCTGAACCTGCCAATGCCGCTGGGCATCACGCTGCCACACCACATTGTCATCGGTGATGTCCATGTGCACGGCCTGCCATGGCAGGTGCTCGGCCAGCGGCTGCAGGCGGCGGCCGACCTGCTCGGCCACCTGCTCCAGCGCCGTGCGCTGGGGCAGGTTTTCCAATGTGCCCAACAGGTGGGTAATCAGCGCCTGGGCGTGGCGCGGGTCCCATTGCAGGGTGCGCTCCAGGCCCGGATGGGTGAACGGGGCCAGCGCCTGGCTCATCCGCCCACACAGGTCACCGAAGCCTGCGATCACCGCACGGCCCAGATGCGGCAGATGGGTCAAAGGCTGGCCCTCGATGTAATCCAGCAGGCGCACATGCAGGGTTTGCCCGCCCAGCGCCACGGTGAGTAACTCGTCACCGCTGAGCGCCTTGATGACCTTGGGCACGCGAACATCCGCATGCGCCTGCAGCGCGTTGAAGGCCGCGTGCTGTGCCTGCAACTCGACTGCGGCGTAATCACCCCGGCAGATTTTCAATACAAACCGGCCGCGCTCGCTGTCGACGCGGTAGTTGAGGTCTTGCTGGCTGCCCAGTGCGTGCAAGGTGCCGGTAAGCCCGTAATAGTGTTCGAGCAGCTGTGCCGCCTGCTGTGCGTCTACGTATGGGCAAGGCAAATTGGCGCGATGGATCAACGTGGCGAGCAACATTGTGACGACCTCGGTTTTTTTAAGCGTCTATATCGCCATTACCCGAGGGCAGAAGGCAACCCCCTCACACCGCCGCACGCTTGCGCCGCCCCGTTGCGCAACTCAAGCTATGCTCTGGCTTAATGTCTGTCTTGGAAAAAAGGCTCTCTGAATGCGCATTCTCATCACCGGCGGTGCCGGCTTCATCGGTTCTGCCCTGGTTCGTCACCTGATTCAACACACCGAGCACGAAGTGCTCAACCTGGACAAACTCACCTACGCCGGCAACCTGGAGTCACTCACCAGCATCGCCGGCAACAGCCGCTATGAGTTCGTGCAGGCCGACATCATCGACCAGGCCACCGTCAGCGCCGTGCTGGCGCGCTTTGAGCCACAGGCCATCATGCACCTGGCCGCCGAGTCGCACGTCGACCGCTCCATTGACGGCCCGTCGGACTTTATCCAGACCAACATCGTCGGCACCTACAGCCTGCTGGAAGCCACACGAGCCTATTGGCAGGCCCTGGAGGAACCGGCCAAGAGCGCGTTCCGTTTCCACCATATTTCCACCGACGAAGTGTACGGCGACCTCCACGGTGTGGACGACTTGTTCACCGAAACCACGCCTTATGCACCCAGCTCGCCGTATTCGGCCAGTAAAGCCGCCTCCGACCATCTGGTGCGCGCCTGGCAGCGCACCTATGGCCTGCCGGTGCTGCTGACCAACTGCTCGAACAACTACGGGCCGTTCCACTTCCCTGAGAAGTTGATCCCGCTGGTGATCCTCAACGCCCTCGCCGGCAAGCCGCTGCCGGTCTACGGCGATGGCCTGCAGGTTCGCGACTGGCTGTTCGTCGAAGACCACGCCCGCGCCTTGTTCAAAGTGGTCACCGAAGGTGTGGTGGGCGAGACCTACAACATCGGCGGTCACAACGAGCAGAAGAACATCGACGTGGTGCGCGGCATCTGCGGCCTGCTCGAAGAACTGGCGCCACAGCGCCCGGCCGGTGTGGAGAAGTTCACCGACCTGATCACCTTCGTCAAAGACCGCCCGGGCCACGACCAGCGCTACGCGATCGACGCGAGCAAGATCGAACACGACCTGGGCTGGGTCCCGGAAGAAACCTTTGAAACCGGCCTGCGCAAAACCGTGCAGTGGTACCTCGATAACCTGGACTGGTGCCGCAGGGTCCAGGACGGCAGCTATCAAGGCGAGCGCCTGGGCAATACCGACCCAAAAGACCTGATCGCATAAAGTTCTGATCACACGACCTGTTCACCCGGCGAGGGAAACCAATGAATGTAATCGCGACCAAGCTGCCCGAAGTATTGATCCTCGAGCCGAAGGTATTTGGCGATGAGCGTGGCTTTTTTTATGAGAGTTTCAACGCCAAGGCGTTTGCCCAAGCCACCGGCCTGCAACTGGAGTTTGTGCAGGACAACCACTCCCGTTCGCAAAAGGGCGTGCTGCGCGGCTTGCACTACCAGATAGAAAACACCCAGGGCAAACTCGTGCGGGTGACCGCCGGTGAGGTCCTGGACGTGGCGGTGGATATCCGCCGCAGCTCGCCTACTTTCGGCCAGTGGACCAGCGTGCGTCTGTCCGCCGAAAACAACCGCCAGCTATGGGTTCCAGAGGGGTTCGCCCATGGGTTTGTAGTGCTCAGCGACTACGCCGAGTTCCTCTACAAGACCACTGACTACTACACGCCTTCGGCTGAGCGTTGTATTCGCTGGGACGACCCGGCACTCAAGATTGACTGGCAGTTTGAGGGCACGCCAACCCTGTCCGCCAAGGATCAGAACGGCAAGGCCTTGGCAGACGCCGATCTGTTTGCATGACCGGCGAGTGCCTTGCACGCCGGCCCTAGGCATAATGCGCCTGTCCCCACAGGCGCATGACTCCCATGACTCCACCCCTCCCGCGTAGACCTCGCTGGCGCAGCCTCGCCTTACTGGCGTTGTGCCTGGCACCGCTGCTGTGGCCGCTGGAGCACTTGGCCGAGCGCTATTACCGCAGCGAACTGGCCGGGCAGAACCGTCAGACCCTCGACCTGTACGTCGCCAACCTGCTCGGCACCCTGCACCGCTATGAAGTGCTGCCGCAGATCCTCGGTGACTTGCCGGCCCTGCGCACCGCGCTGGACGCGCCCCACGTCAGCGCCAACCTGACCAACGCCAACCTGCTGCTCAAGGACGTCGCCGCCCAGGCCGGGGTGGAAGTGATGTACCTGATGGACACCACCGGCAAGACCCTCGCCGCCTCCAACTGGGACAAGCAGGACAGTTTTGTCGACCGCAATTTCTCGTTCCGGCCCTATTTCAGCGAAGCCATGGCCGGGCGCCTGGGGCGGTTTTTCGGCCTGGGCACCACCTCGGCCAAACGCGGCTACTTCTTCGCCGCCGCCGTGCGTGACGGCGCAAAAATAATCGGCGTGCTGGTGGTCAAGGTCGACCTGGACCACACCGAAAGCCTGTGGGGCAAAACCCCCGAGCAACTGCTGGTGACCGACCATAACGGCGTGGTCATCCTCACCTCACGCCCGCAATGGCGCTTCCGTGCGACCCGACCGCTCACGGCAGAAGAGCGCCAGGCAATCATCGCCATCCAGCCCTACCCGACCCGCGACCCGCAACCGCTGGCGCTGAACACCACGGCGTGGCTGCGCCAATCCACGGCCATCGCCGAGACCGGCTGGACCGTGGAAATCCTCGCGCCGCGCTCGCTGATCAATCGCCCGGTGCGCACCGTAGTGGCCGTTGGTGGTGCGACGCTGTTGGTGCTGATGTTGCTGCTGGGTCTGATGATGCAGCGCCGTCGCCATTACCTGGAGCGCATCGCCTTCGAAGCCAAGGCCCGCCGCGAGCTGGAAGCGCGTGTGATCGAGCGCACCAGCGACCTCGAAGGCCTCAACCGCCGCCTCAAACAGGAAGTGCTGGAGCGTGAACACGCCCAGCAGGAACTGGTGCGCGCCCAGGATGACCTGGTGCAGGCCGGTAAGCTGTCGGCGCTGGGCACCATGTCGGCGAGTATCAGCCACGAACTCAACCAGCCGCTGGCGGCGATCCGCAGCTACGCGGAAAACGCCGAGATCCTGCTCGACCACGAGCGCACCAACGACGCCCGTGGCAACCTCAAGCTGATCAGCGAACTGACCGGTCGCATGGCCTCGATCATCGCGCACCTGCGCGCCTTCGCCCGCCGCGACCGCCACGCCCCGGAAAGCGTGGCCCTGCAACCGGCACTCGACGATGCCTTGGCGTTGCTGGCCAAGCGGCGGCGTTCGATGGAGGTGGAGTTGATCCGCGATTTGCCCGAGGCGACTTTGTGGGTGCAAGCCGGCGAAACCCGCCTGCGCCAGGTGCTCGGCAACTTGCTGGCCAACGCCCTCGACGCCCTCACCGAAAAAGGCCCGCCGCGCAAACTGTGGTTGAGTGCCCAAACCACCGAACAGGGCGTCAACCTGTACATTCGCGACAACGGCCCAGGTTTTTGCATGGAAGCCCTGGGCCGCGCCAGCGAGCCGTTCTACACCACCAAGACCCGCACCCAGGGCTTGGGGCTGGGCCTGGCGATCTGTGACACTTTGATGCGTGCCTTTGGCGGCGAACTGTTGTTCGCCAACCACAAGGAAGGCGGCGCGCTGTTAACCCTGAAATTGCGTGCCGGCTCGCCGGGCGTAAGTCTGCAACCGTCCGAGGACCGCAGTGTATGAGTATCGATAACCAGATCCAGGTGGTGTTGATCGACGACGATCCACACTTGCGTCAGGCCCTGTGCCAGACCCTGGACCTGGCCGGGCTGAAAGTCCTGACCCTGGGCGAAGCCACGGGCCTCACGGCGCGCCTGTCCCGCGATTGGCCGGGCGTGGTGGTCAGCGATATCCGCATGCCCGGCATGGACGGCCTGGAGCTGCTGGCCGAACTGCACGGCCAGGACCCGGACCTGCCGGTGTTGCTGATAACCGGCCACGGCGATGTGCCGCTGGCGGTGCAGGCCATGCGCGCCGGGGCCTATGACTTTCTCGAAAAACCTTTCGCCAGTGATGCCCTGCTCGACAGCGTGCGCCGCGCACTGGCCCTGCGCCGCCTGGTGCTGGACAACCGCAGCCTGCGCCTGGCCCTCAGTGATCGCCAGCAATTGAGCACGCGCCTGGTCGGGCATTCGCCGCAGATGTTGCGCCTGCGTGAGCAGATCGGCGCCCTGGCGGCGACCCGTGCCGACGTGCTGATCCTCGGTGAAACCGGCGCCGGCAAAGAAGTCGTGGCCCGCGCCCTGCACGACCTGTCGAGCCGCCGCAGCGGGCCGTTTGTAGCGATCAACGCCGGCGCCCTGGCGGAATCGGTGGTGGAGAGCGAGCTGTTCGGCCACGAGCCCGGCGCCTTTACCGGCGCGCAGAAACGCCGCATCGGCAAGTTCGAGTTCGCCAATGGCGGCACGTTGTTCCTGGATGAAATCGAAAGCATGAGCCTGGACGTGCAGGTCAAGCTGCTGCGCCTGTTGCAGGAGCGTGTGGTCGAGCGTTTGGGTGGCAATCAGTTGATCCCACTGGATATCCGCATCATCGCCGCCACCAAGGAAGACCTGCGCCAGTCCGCCGACCAGGGACGCTTCAGGGCCGACTTGTATTACCGTCTCAACGTTGCACCGCTGCGCATTCCGCCACTGCGCGAGCGCGGTGAAGACGCACTGATGTTGTTCCAGCATTTTGCCGACGAAGCCAGCAGCCGCCATGGCCTGCCGTTGCACGAGCTGCAACCGGGCCAACGCGCCCTGCTGTTGCGCCACAGCTGGCCGGGCAATGTGCGTGAACTGCAAAATGCAGCCGAGCGCTTTGCCCTTGGGCTGGAGCTGGCACTCGATGCCACGGCGGACAACCCCGCCGCAGGCGTGCTGACGTCAACCTCTGGCGGTTTAAGCGATCAGGTCGAGCAGTTCGAAAAAAGCCTGATCGCCGCCGAGCTGACCCGCCCCCACAGCTCGGTGCGCAGCCTCGCCGAAGCCTTGGGCATCCCACGCAAAACTCTGCACGACAAACTGCGCAAGCACGGCCTGAACTTCGCCGACAGCGCCAGCCACAGCGCCGACGACGAATGACCCGCCAAGAGACCGCCATGAACCGCGACAGCCGCTACCTGGAATCGATCCTTCACCACGACATTCCCCTCACCCGGGAAATGGGCCTAAAGGTGCTCGACTGGCAACACAGCCAACTGCAGTTGCACCTGCCTCTGCAGCCCAATATCAACCACAAGAGCACCATGTTTGGCGGCAGCCTCTATTGCGGCGCCGTGTTGGCGGGTTGGGGCTGGCTGCACCTGAAGCTGCGCGAAGACGGGATTGAAGACGGGCATATCGTGATTCAGGAAGGGCAGATCAGTTATCCGCTGCCAGTGACCCAGGATGCGATTGCCATTTGCGCCGCGCCGGAAGACAAGGTGTGGAAGCGCTTTGTGGCGACGTACCAGCGCTATGGTAGGGCACGGTTGGCGCTGGAGACGTGGATTGTGAATGAGGGCAGTGTAGAACGAGCAGTCAACTTTACTGGCCAATACGTCCTGCACCGCTAACTGCCTGCACAACACAAAACAACTGTGGGAGCTGGCTTGCCTGCGATGAGGCCGTGTCAGTCGAATCAACTATCGACTGATACACCGCTATCGCAGGCACGCCAGCTCCCACATTTTGACCTGTTGTGGCCTTAAGAGCGGGCCAGGGTCAACAGGCGCTCACGCCACGCGGCCTTGGCCGGCAACGCCAGAAAGAACGGATTGAGCAACGAAGCCCGCGCCGGATAGCTGAACGGCGCACCACTCAACTCCAGCACCTCGCCACCCGCCCCTTCCAGCACGCCCTGGGCCGCAGCCGTGTCCCACTGCGACGTCGGCGCCAGGCGCGGGTAGCAATCAGCACTGCCTTCGGCCAGCAGGCAGAATTTCAGCGAGCTGCCGATATTGGCCAGCTTCAGCTCACCCAAGCCTTCGCTCAAGCCACTGAGCAGGCGCTCTTGCTCCGGGCTGCTATGGCGGCGGCTGGCGACCACGGTAAAGGCCTCACCGGCCGCCGGGGTCTGGCGTACCTGGATCTGCTTGGGCGCCTCGCTCACGTCCGAGCGCCACGCGCCCAGGCCCGCGCCACCGAAGTAGCAGCGGCCACTGGTGGGCATCGATACCACGCCAAACACCACGCGGCCTTGTTCGATCAACGCAATGTTGACGGTAAACTCTTCGCTGCCGGAAATAAATTCCTTGGTGCCATCCAGCGGGTCCACCAACCACCAGCGCTGCCAGCCGGCACGCACGTTCTGGTCGATATCGGCGTCTTCTTCGGACAACACCGGAATGCTCGGGTCCAGGGCGGTAAGGCCCGCCAGGATCAGGTGGTGAGCCGCCAGGTCGGCCGCCGTCACCGGCGAATCATCCGCCTTGGAGGTGACCGCCACATCCGCACGCCAATACGGCAGGATGACCTCACCCGCCTGGCGCGCCAGCTCGATCACAGGGGCAATAAACGGATGGCCTAAAAACAGTTCGCTCATGCGACAAAAGCTCCACGCTGGGTCAACAGGTCTCGTACCAAATACAGGGCCGCCAATGCACGGCCTTCACTGAACTGCTCGTTTTGCGCCAGCATCGACAGCTCGCGCAGGTTGACGCGCTCCACGCGCATCGGTTCAGGTTCATCGCCTTCCAGGCGTTCTTCATACAGCTCGGTGGCCAGTACCACCTGAATTTTCTGGCTCATATAACCAGGCGACAAGGACAGCTCGGTAATGTGCTCCAACTGACGCGCACCATAACCGGCCTCCTCCTTGAGTTCGCGGTTGGCCGCCGCCAGTACGTCCTCGCCAGGTTCGATCAAGCCCTTGGGCAACGACAATTCATATTCGTCGGTGCCGCCGCAGTACTCTTCCACCAGCAAAGCGTGGTCGGCATCGATCATCGCCACGATCATCACCGCGCCGTAACCGGCACCGCGGCCAACCAGGCGCTCGTAGGTCCGTTCAACGCCATTGGAAAAGCGCAATTGCACTTCCTCCACGCGGAACAAACGGCTACTGGCGACTATTTCGCGGGCGAGGACGGTGGGTTTCTGGCGCATAAGCGGCTCCTTGGCGTGATCGGGTTACTATACCGTGGCTTTTCCGATTGTCTGTGTCGGATATCTTTACTTACATGAGAACGCCCCATGCCCTCTTTGCCCTGGCACGCCATCGACACCGTCCTGCTGGACATGGACGGCACCTTGCTCGACCTGCACTTCGACAACCACTTCTGGATGGAGCACCTGCCACAGCGCTACGCCGAGCTGCACGGCGTGAGCCGGGCCATGGCCGACATGGAGTTGCAGCCGCTGTTCGAGCGTAACGCCGGACAATTGCAATGGTATTGCCTGGACTTCTGGAGTGCCGAGCTGAACATTCCGGTACGCGAACTCAAACTGGAAACCGCGCACCTGATCGCCCTGCGCCCGGACGCGGACACCTTTCTGGCGGCGATCAAACAGGCCGGCAAGCGTGTGATTTTGATCACCAACGCCCATCGTGATTCGCTGTCATTGAAGTTGGAGCGGATTGAACTGGCACCGTATTTCGAGCGGTTGATCAGCTCCCACGACTACGGTTTCGCCAAGGAAAACCAGCAATTCTGGGATGCCTTGCAAGCCGACATCCAGTTCGACCCAGCCCGCAGCCTGTTTATTGATGACACCTTGCCGATCCTGCGCAGTGCGCGCGAGTTTGGCGTGGGGCATTTGCTGGCGGTCAAAGAGCCGGACAGTAAGAAGGGGCCAAAGGACACGGGGGAGTTTGCGGCAGTCGATGATTACCGAGATCTGATTGCTGGGCTCTAATGTAAATGTGGGAACTGGCCAGTGTGGGAGCCGGGCTTGCCCGCGATGCAGGCACCTCGGTGTATCAGTGATACCGAGGTGATGCTATCGCAGGCAAGCCAGCTCCCACATATACCTGCTCCCACAGTTAGGCCGGTGTATTACTCAGGAATACGCAGTGTCTGGCCTGGGTAAATTTTGTTTACATCTTTAAGCAGCGGCTTGTTGGCCTCGAAGATTTTGTTGTACTGGTTGGCATTGCCGTACACCGCCAGGGAAATCGCGCTGAGGGTGTCGCCTTTTTTCACCACAACAAAACGAGCGGCCGTGACCGCGGGGCCGGTCACAGTAATCTGGTCATCCACGCTGGCAACACCCGCGATATTACCCGCCGCCAGAAGGATTTTTTCTTTCTCTTCCTGACTGGCAACTTCACCGGTGATCGTCACCTTGTCACCGTCGACGGTGGCGTGAACGTTCGGGTTACCCAGCCCTACCGCTTCGATATGCTTTTTCAATTCTTCGCCAGCATTGGCATTACCCGGCGTCAACAGATCAATCAACTTCTCGCCTGCTTCCTTAACAAAGCTAAAAATACTCATGGTGCGCTCTCCTTGGGATTTAAGTTCCAGATGCCCAAGACTAGACCAGTCCTACAGACTTGGGTTCCAAGCCAACCAAAGACCCAAACACGCTAGCCTGCGCGCTGCCTGGAATAAGGCCACAACAGACGCCGTGATCGACGCCATCTATCAATAGATCAGTACAGCCGATTAGACGCGACCCTTTGTCGCGCCTAGTCTAAAGATTGATCATTCCCTCGGTGGTACTGCCCCATGAACGCCAAGCGCCCAGTCTGCGCGGCGCCTGCCCTCGAAACGCCCGCGCCAGCCGCCAGCCAGAGCTACCAGTTTTGCAATCTCGAACACACTGAAATCGCCAGCACTGCGTTGGCCGAAGAAGTGGCGTTGGCGATTGCCTATAACGACATCAGCCAGGCGGTGATGCTGGTGACGCCCACCGACTTGGAAGACTTTATCGTCGGTTTCAGCATCGGAAGCGGCATTATCACCGACGTTAGCGACATTTATGATCTGAAACTCAGTGGCACAGGCTCTGCCCAGTACGCTCAAGTGCAGATCTCCAGCCGCGCCTTCTGGAACCTCAAGCAACAGCGCCGCCAGTTGGCCGGCACCAGCGGCTGCGGCCTGTGCGGCGTAGAAGCCGTAGAACAAGCGCTGCCGGACCTGCAAGTGCTGCCCGGTGCGCCCTTGCCGCCAGCCGAATGGCTCGACGGCCTGCGCCAACGTATCAGCGCGTTTCAACCCTTGGGCCAATACAGCGGCGCGGTGCATGCGGCGGTCTTTATGAATGACCAGGGCGAGTTGCTGATGGGCCGCGAAGACATCGGCCGGCATAACGCCCTGGATAAATTGATCGGCGCGCTGATCCGCCAAAAAATTCCGACCGACGGCGGCCTGGCCATTGTCACCAGCCGCTGCAGCCTCGAATTGATTCAAAAAGTGTTGCGCGCAGGCATCCAGACCCTGGTCAGCCTGTCGTCGCCCACCGGCCTGGCCCTGCAATGGGCGCGCCGGCACAACCTCAATCTCATCCACCTGCCGCAGAAAAGTGCGCCGCGGGTCTACAGCCCTGCGATGGAGAACCAGCCATGAGCATGCATCACCAAGCCGACCAAACCCCGACCCCGCGCTACAAGCCTTACAAAGGCCCGGCCGGCGGCTGGGGCGCACTGATCAGCGTGGCGCAGGCCTGGCTGACCAGCGACAACGCCATGAAAAACCTGCGCATGATGCTCAAGACCAACCAGAACGGCGGTTTCGACTGCCCTGGCTGCGCCTGGGGCGACTCGCCGGAAAGCGGCATGGTCAAGTTCTGCGAGAACGGCGCCAAAGCGGTCAACTGGGAAGCCACCAAGCGCCGCGTGGACGCGGCCTTCTTCGCCAAACACAGCGTTACGGCCCTGCTGGAGCAGAGTGACTACTGGCTGGAATACCAAGGCCGCCTGACCGAGCCGATGCGCTATGACGCCGAGACCGATCGTTATAAAGCCATCAGCTGGGAAGCCGCCTTTGCCCTGATCGGCGAGCACCTCAATGCCCTGCCAAGCCCGGACATGGCCGAGTTCTACACCTCGGGCCGGGCCAGCAACGAAGCGGCGTACCTGTACCAGCTGTTTGTGCGCGCCTATGGCACCAACAATTTTCCCGACTGCTCGAACATGTGCCACGAAGCCAGCGGCGTCGCCCTGGCGCAAAGCGTGGGCGTCGGCAAAGGCACCGTGACCTTTGATGACTTCGAACATGCCGATGCGATTTTCGTCTGGGGCCAGAACCCCGGCACCAACCACCCGCGCATGCTCGAACCGCTGCGCGAAGCGGTAAAACGTGGCGCGCAGGTGGTGTGCATCAACCCGCTCAAAGAGCGTGGCCTGGAACGCTTCCAGCACCCGCAACACCCGCTGGAAATGCTCACCAACGGCGACAAGCCGACCAACACCGCGTACTTCCGCCCGGCGCTGGGTGGCGACATGGCGATCCTGCGCGGCATGGCCAAGTTCCTGCTGCTGTGGGAGCGCCAGGCACAGGCCGAAGGCAAAGAGGCGGTGTTCGACCACGACTTCCTCAATGAACACAGCGTCAATGTGCTGGAGTACCTGGGCCAGATCGACGACACCTCATGGGATGAAATCGTCGCGCAGTCCGGCCTCAGCCTGGTCGAGATTGAGCAGGCGGCGCGCATGTATGCCAAAGGCAAAAACGTGATCATGTGCTGGGCGATGGGCATCACCCAGCATCGCCATTCGGTGCCGACCATCCAGGAAATCGCCAACCTGATGCTGCTGCGCGGCAACATCGGCCGCCCAGGCGCCGGCCTGTGCCCGGTGCGCGGTCACAGCAACGTGCAGGGCGACCGCACCATGGGCATCAACGAACGCCCGCCGGTGGCGTTTTTGGATTCGCTGGAGCGGCGCTTCCAGTTCCAGGTGCCGCGTACCAACGGCCACAACGTGGTCGAAGCGATCCACGCCATGCTCGAAGGCCGCTCCAAGGTGTTTATCGGCCTGGGCGGCAACTTCGCCCAAGCCACGCCAGACAGCCCGCGCACCTTTGAAGCCCTGCGCAGCTGCGACCTGACCGTGCAGATCAGCACCAAGCTCAACCGCAGCCACCTCATGCACGGCAAAGACGCGCTGATCCTGCCGTGCCTGGGCCGTACCGACATCGATATCCAGGCCGACGGCCCGCAAGCGGTGACAGTGGAAGACTCGTTCAGCATGGTGCACGGTTCCAATGGCCAACTGCAGCCGCTGTCGAAGCTGATGAAGTCCGAGCCGGCGATTCTGGCCGGGATTGCCGCCGCCACGTTGGGCAGCAAGCCGGTGGACTGGAACTGGCTGGTGGCCGATTACGGGCGCATCCGCGACCTGATCGCCGACACCATCCCAGGCTTCAAGGACTTCAACGAACGTATCAAGCACCCAGGCGGTTTCTACCTGGGCAACTCCGCCGGTGCACGCCGCTGGAACACGCCGTCGGGCCGCGCCAATTTCCGTCCGAACGTGCTGCCCAAAGACCTGATCCACGAACGCACCCACGCCACAGGCCGGGTGCCGGACCTGATCATGCAGTCGATGCGCTCCCACGATCAGTACAACACCACTATTTATGGCCTGGACGACCGCTACCGTGGGGTCAAAGGCCAGCGTGACGTGCTGTTCGTCAACGAAGCCGACATCATCCGCCTGGGCTTCAAGCCGGGGCAGAAGGCTGACATCGTGTCGCTGTGGGAAGATGGCCGCGAGCGCCGCGTGAAGGGCTTTACCTTGCTGGCGTTTGATATTCCGGCAGGCCAGGCGGCGGCGTACTACCCGGAAGTGAACCCGCTGGTGCCGCTGGAAAGCACAGGGGATGGCAGCCATACGCCGACGTCGAAGTTCGTGGCGATTTGCCTGGAAGCGGCGAGCGACAGTGGCTTGATCATGGCCCGCTCAGCCTAAGCAGAAACCATCGTGGCGAGGGAGCTTACTCCCGCTCGGGTGCGTAGCGCCCGCAATAATGTTGGGGTCGCTGCGCAACCCAGCGGGAGCAAGCTCCCTCGCCACAAGAGAACAATGCCGGCAGTTTTACTCAGGCACAAAAAAGGCCGCTTTTGCATAAAAGCGGCCGTTCCGAAGTAGTTAAAGACTCACAAAATTGACTTAAGTTCCCTATACAAAACAGCAACTTAGCGAATTGTATACAACCTGTACCACCGGTCGGTTTTCGATTGTCAGCGCCTCGATACAACCTCAGGATCGCGCCGTCATCCTCTTGAGGTCTCTCTATGAAGTTCTCCTCGATTCTCTTGTTGTCCCTTGGCCTGGTCAGTGGCGCAGCCATGGCCGGTGGCACCACCGAAGCCGGTGTGGGCGGCGCATTGGGCGGGGTTCTAGGTTCGGTTGTCGGCCAGCAGTTGGGCGGCAACACCGGTTCGACCATCGGCGCCGCGCTGGGTGGCGCAGGCGGCAGTGCGGTGGGTGCCGATAAACGCAGCCGTGGCGAAGCCGCCATTGGTGGCGCACTGGGCGCAGCCGGCGGCAACGTCGTGGGCCGCAGTGTTGGCGGCAGCACCGGTGCACTGGTCGGCTCAGCAGCCGGCGGTGGTGCAGGTGGTGCGCTGGGCAACTACATGGGCAACAAGAGCAATGACGATGACCGCCGCTACCGCGGGCGCGATAACCGTCGTTATGACCGTGATGACCACCGTGGACGCGGGCATGCCTATGGGCATCGCAAGAACAAGCACCACTACCGTCATCGGTAAGTTCTAAAGAACACTGAATAACCAGTGTGGGAGCGGGCTTGCCCGCGATAGCGGTGGGTCAGGATTAGATGTGCGTCCTGACCCACCGCTATCGCAGGCAAGCCAGCTCCCACATTTGACTTTCATTGCATGAAAAAGGGCCTCAAACCACCAACCGCTCCAACGCCTCGCGCAATTTCCCCGCAATCGCCACCGGCTGGTTCGACGCCCGATCCACAAACACATGCACAAAGCGCCCCGCCGCACAGGCTTCAACCTCGCCGGCCTTGAACACCGCCAACTCATATTGCACCGAGCTGTTACCGAGTTTGCCCACGCGCAGGCCGATGTCGAGGCGATCCGGAAACGCGATCGAGGCGAAATAATCGCACGCCGAACTCACCACAAACCCCACCACCTCACCGTCATGAATATCCAGCCCACCTTCTTCAATCAGGTAGGTATTCACCGCCGTGTCGAAAAAGCTGTAGTAGGTGACGTTGTTCACATGGCCATACACATCGTTGTCGTGCCAACGCGTGATGATCGGCTGGAAGTGACGGTAATCGGCGCGTTGCGGCATTGAGTCAGGCATGGGCGGTTCTCTGGAAAGTGGGTTTACAAGTCATTCAGGTGGGCTTGCGCCCACTCACGCACCTCGGCGTAAGGGTAATCCTCCAGCGCCGCAAACCCCGATATGGCCCGCGCCTTCAGCTTGGTAAACAGCGGCACGCTGATACCGCCGAGAAACCGCGTCAGCCGTTCCGCTTCTGGCAGGTTCATGGTGTGCTCATGATGCCTGTGGATAAAATCACCGCACAGCTCCATGAAGTTTTTATCCACAAGTGGCGGCAAACTCGGCGGCGGCGGCAAATGTGCGACGTGGCCGTGGCATACCGAACAATGCCCGCAGCGTTGAGGGGCATTTTCATCGCCAAAGTACTTGGCCAGGCGCTGCCCCAGGCAATGCTCGGTAGCAAAAAGCTCGAGCATGGCGTGGATCCGTGCCACTTCCGTCACTTCATGGTGCTTGAAGCCTGTGTATAACTCGGCGCTCAGCACCCGCGGATCAAAGTCGGTATCGAGCAGGCTGTAGACCTCAGTCATCTGCTTGCTTTCCAGCTCGATCAGACCCTGCTCCTGGAAGTAATCCAGCGCCTTCACCACACGGCTGCGCTCGGCATTGTGCTGTTGGTACAGCGCATCGAAATCCACCGTCGCCCAGGTTTTGGCGCGTTTACACACCTGGATGATCGCCGCGACAAACTGCTGCCGCTCGCCGGAAAACCGCGCCAGCAACGCCTCGGGTTCGATCAGGTACTTAAAGCGGTATTCGGCGTAAAACGCATAACGCGGTGCGATCACACCCTTGAGTTCCAACTGCACCAGCAGCGTCTTGAGCGGCAGCTCGCGGATGTTGCTGTGGTCCGACAGCGACCTCAACAGGAACTCCCACTGGCCCTCGCTTCGCGCCGCCTGCAACTCCTCCAGTACACGGCGAATGCCCTCCTGCTCCGGCGTGTCGCCATACACAAAGTTTTCCAACACATTGAGGCTGTCGCGGTTGGCCAGCACCAGGCAATCGGACGGCTGCCCGTCACGCCCGGCGCGGCCGATTTCCTGGCTGTAATTCTCGATGGACTTGGGCAGGTCGAAGTGCACCACGTTGCGGATGTCACTCTTGTCGATGCCCATACCGAACGCGATGGTGGCAACGATGCAATTGGAGCGCCCGCCCATGAAACGCTGTTGGATACCCTCGCGTTTATCGTGGGGCAACCCGGCGTGATACGCCTCGGCCTGGATGCCATTGCGGGTCAGGTGTTCGGCAATCTGCTCGGCGGTTTTTTGCTGGGTGACGTAGACGATGCTGGGCTGGTTGGCCCGTTCGTTCATCCATTCAACCAAGCGCCGGCGTTTGTCGTAGCCACTCACCGGCTCCACCAGCAGGTTGAGATTGGGCCGGTAGAAGCCCGTGGTGATCACATCATCCGGCGCAATCGCAAACTTGGCCTGCATGTCGGCAATTACCTTGGGCGTGGCTGTAGCCGTCAGCAGCAACGCTTGTGGGATATTGAACTGGCGCTGGTAGTCCGGCAGCTTCAAATAGTCCGGACGGAAGTTGTGGCCCCACTCGGAAATGCAGTGCGCCTCGTCGACCACCAGCAGCGAAATCTGCACGCTTTGCAGGAAGTTACGGAAGCGCTCGTTCTTCAAGCGCTCCACGGAAATCATCAGGATCTTCAGCTCACCCGAACGCGCACGGGCCATCACCTCATTGACGTCTTCGCGGCTCTGCGCCGAATCGATACTGCCGGCCGAAATGCCATGGCGCTGCAGGAAACCCAACTGGTCCTGCATCAGCGCCAACAGCGGCGACACCACCAGCGTCAGGTGCGGCAACAGCACCGCCGACAGCTGATAACACAAAGACTTGCCCGAGCCGGTGGGAAAAATAGCCGCGGCCGAACGACCGGCCAGCACCGCGCTGATCGCGGCTTCCTGGCCCAAACGAAACTGTGGATAACCAAAGACCTGTTGGAGGGTGTTGTGCATAAGCTGTCACTCCATTGACCGCTGAACGAGTCAAAAACATAGACCAGCGATCGGTAAACGGTCGGGGATAAACGCTACAAACTAATACAGAGAAAACCAGCAAGACCGCGCAAAAATGCAGACAGTAGCACGCTTGAATACAAGCCCCGACAAGGAGTCGTGAATGTCTCGCGTGCCACCGCTTTCTTTGCTCCTCGCAATGCCCTTGCTGGGCTGTGCAGCTGCGCCAAAACCCACCTCCGAGCAACTGGCCGTGCATGCCGTTGAAACGCCCGAATACTTCGCCGCAAATGCGCTGCCTATCGTCAAGGCATCCACCCTCTATGCCCAGTTGATCCCAATAGGGTTTATGACCTCGTCCTGACTGATCGTTCCTCACGCTCTGCGTGGGAATGCCGCCTGGGACGCTCCGCGTCCCGCCATCCGCGCCCGGATTCAGCCTTCGGCACTGGTGACGCAGAGCGTCACGGGAGGCATTCCCACGCAGGAGCGTGGGAACGATCTGATCACCACTACTTAAACCATCTGTTTATTGCTCGAAATAACGTCCACTTCTAAGGTTTGGCCCATCGCTGCCAAGTCAGCGATCGGGTTTGGTCACTCGAAAACAGCGCACACAAGTGCCACTACATGCTTTGCGAACGTCTATCGTCTCGTAAAGCACTGTTATGGCGGCTGTGTGTGGGACGTCTTCGGACGTGCCGGATTGCTGTTTCCGGCTGGCCAACCTGCGCACAGTCCGCCACCCACCGTTTGGCCACGGTGATGTCGGTTACCTAACAGCAAACCGAGTACCTTCAAATGCAAATACTTGAAACGATGAATCGCTATCGTCAGTTACGCACCAACTTCACCGACACCCACCCACTCCTCATCCACACCGAAGCCGCCGCCGAAGATATCCAGTGCGCTGCACACCAGCGCATCCGCGCTGCCACCACTTACTGGAAACCTTCACCTGCCTGACCTACGAACACGCCGACCTAAAAGACATTTCCCACATCATCAATGCCCTGTATCTGCTGGTGCAGGATGGTTGTGATCTGCTGGAAGCAGCGCAGCACGTTCAACTGCAACCGGCAGTCGACACTCAACCACAACCAAGCCAACCACTGAGCTAAACCTGTGGGAGCGGGCTTGCCCGCGATGGCGGGATGTCAGGCAATATTTCCATACCTGGCACACCGCCATCGCGGGCAAGCCCGGCTCCCACATTGGGTGGGTGTTACCAAAAAAATCACTGTCAAACCGCAAATGCCGGAAAGCTTTGTGGGAAGCAGGCAAACGCCGCGTAGTCCTCTTCCCAAACTGATCAAAACACCTGCCCAGCCCTCTACATAACCTCCCTTCACATGACCGAAACTAGTGACCTCTCAACTGTCCCGGTAAAAACCGTGAACATCGAAAGGACTCAACGATGGTCGACTACAGCTCTTGGGGCTCGCTCCTCATTCTTATTGCCCTTACTGTCCTGTTCGATAGTAAGTTGAAGCATCCCGAGCTCAGAAAATGGTTCGGGCTGGCTCTCATCGTAACCGGATCAACACTTCTAATCGTCGCCACCTCCTGGCTAAGCGAATTACAATTCGACAGTCTTCCGACATTCGCCTTTATTATCGGCATTCGTCTGTTGTTTACCCGAAACAAATACCGCCGCCACCGCAACCATCCCCCTCACCCACTCCTGCGTGCCCCCACCATGAACCTGGCCCCCAACTTCCCCGAAGACCCCGTGATGCAGCAGCTTCTGCAACTGCTGCACGAAGAAATCGGCCTGCCGAAGCACAAGACCCTGCGCCTCGAAACCTCAATCAACCTTGAGCTCGGCTGCGACGGCGCCGAGGCCAAGCAATTGATGGAAGCGATGGAACAAGAGTTTGCCCTCGACCTGGGCGACTACGATGCTTATCGTTACTTCAAACCGCCGGTGTTCGATGTGTTCCTCAAACGTCGCGCCAAGGGCCGGGGCGACAAAGTCCCGCTGACCATCGGCATGCTCTACCTGGCGATCAAGACCCATAGCTGGGATACGCAAACCCTGGAAAACCTGAGCTGATCCCAAGACCACCGAATACCGGTGTGGGAGCTGGCTTGCCTGCGATGGCATCACCTCGGTATTACTGACAGACCGAGTCGCCTGCATCGCGGGCAACTGAAGTTGCTGACACAACAACAAGGACCTTACATGGACGTAATAATGGGCCTGCTGGCCGCTCTCCTCTGGGGCGGCACGGACTTTCTCGTGGGCCTCAACGCCCGAGCCGTAGGCGTTAAACGCGCGGTGTATTTCGGCCAAGCCCTTGGCTTTTTGATCATGACCCTGTTGCTGGTGATCTTCCCGGCCTTCCTGTTCAAATCCTTGAATGCCCCGTTGAGCGTCTGGCTCCTGGGCATCACCGCCGCCCTGCTCACCGTCTCCGGCGCGCTGGCACTGTCCAAGGCCTTCGCCCTGGGCAAAGCCGCCATCGTTGCGCCTTTGGTAACGTCCTACGGCGTAGTCACCACCTTGCTGTCCTGGGCCAGCGGCGAACACATCAACTTGATCCAACTCGGCTGCATCGGCCTCTGCGTAATCGGTGTGATCCTGTCCAGCATCCACAAGGACAACGGCACGCCCCACAACAACCCGCGTCAGTCCATCGCCTACGCCATGCTCGCGGCCTTGCTGTATGGCACCAGCTTCTGGCTGCAGGGCCGCTACACACTTCCGGCGTTGGGGCCGATCACCATGCTGTGGCTGGGTTACCTGGTGGGCCTGTGTGTGCTGGTGGTGATGGTGTTGAAGATCAAGGACGGCCTGAAAATCCCGCCGCTGAAAAACTGCGCGACCTTGACCGGCGCGAGCTTGATGAACCTGGGTGGGTTCTCGGCATTTTCGTGGGGTGCGATGGCGGGCTCGGTTTCGGTGGTGACGGTGATCAGTACGTTGTCCGGTGGGATTGCGGCGATTCTGGGGTTCGTGTTTTTCAAGGAGCGGTTGTCGGCGGTGCAGGTTGTGGGTGTCGCACTGGTGCTGGTCGGCGCCGTAGTTTTGCATATCGCCATCTAACCTTTCGCCCACAAAAAAGCCGCCCCGGAGGGCGGCTTTTTCACAACAACCGAACCTTACAACTTAGGCCCAGCCGCCTTGATCGCATCGCTCACTTCAAATTTCTTGAAGTTCTCGATGAACAGGCCGGCCAGCGCTTTCGCCGCTTCGTCGTAGGCAGCCTTGTCAGCCCAGGTGTTACGTGGGTTCAACAGGCCGGTATCAACGCCCGGTACGGCCAAAGGCACGTCGAGGTTGATGGTGTCGAGGTGTTCGGTTTCAGCACCGATCAACGCGCCGCTCTGGATCGCTGCGATCACGCCGCGAGTGGTCGGGATGTTGAAGCGCTTGCCGACGCCGTAGCCGCCGCCGGTCCAGCCGGTATTGACCAGATAGACCTTGGAGCCGAAGCCGCGCACGCGCTTGATCAGCAGTTCTGCGTATTCACCGGCTGGGCGTGGGAAGAACGGCGCGCCGAAGCAGGTGGAGAAGGTCGACTTGATGCCGCTGCCCGAACCCATTTCGGTCGAGCCCACCAGAGCGGTGTAGCCGGACAGGAAGTGGTAAGCCGCTTGTTCTTCGCTGAGGATCGACACGGGCGGCAGTACGCCAGTCAGGTCGCAGGTCAGGAAGATCACAGCGTTTGGCTCGCCGCCCAGGTTCTTCTCGGAACGCTTGGCAACGTGCTCCAGCGGGTAAGCGGCGCGGCTGTTCTGGGTCAGGCTGACGTTGGTGTAGTCGGCGTGCTTGGCATCGTCGATCACCACGTTTTCGAGCACGGTGCCGTGCTTGATGGCTTTCCAGATAACCGGCTCGTTCTTCTCGGAGAGGTCGATGCACTTGGCATAGCAACCGCCTTCGATGTTGAACACCACGCCTTCGCCCCAGCCGTGTTCGTCGTCACCGATCAGGTAACGGCTTTCGTCGGCCGACAGGGTGGTTTTACCAGTGCCCGACAGGCCGAAGAACAGGGTCACGTCGCCGGCTTCGCCGATGTTGGCGGCGCAGTGCATTGGCAGCACGTCGGCGGCCGGCAGCAGGAAGTTCTGCACCGAGAACATGGCTTTTTTCATTTCACCGGCGTAACGCATGCCGGCGATCAGCACTTTTTTCTGTGCGAAGTTGAGGATCACGCAACCGTCGGAGTTGGTGCCGTCACGCTCTGGCACGCATTCGAAGTTGGCGACGTTAAGCACTTGCCACTCATCACGGCCGGCCGGGTTGTACTGGGCTGGGTTGATGAACAGGCAACGACCGAACAGGTTCTGCCAGGCAGTCTGGGTGGTCATTTTCACGGCCAGGTAGTGGTCTTCTGCAGCCCCTACGTGAACATGGGAAACGAAATGCTCTTGCGCGTTGTTGAATGCCTCGACGCGAGCCCACAGGGCATCGAACTTGTCGGCCGGGAACTTGCGGTTGATCGGGCCCCAGGCGATTGCGTCCTGGGTGGAAGGCTCTTCAACAATGAAACGGTCAACCGGCGAACGACCGGTGCGGTGACCGGTTTCTACGACCAGCGCGCCAGTATCGGCAAGCACGCCTTCACCGCGCTGCAGGGCTTCTTTGACCAGATCGTCAACACTCAGATCGGTGTATACGGCGTTATTGGCTTGCGTCATGAGGTTCCCCGTCGGCCTATGGCCGAGTGCTCCAAACGTTTTGTAGTAGAAAGTTGCGCACTACTACCGCGAAAAAAGTGGGCCGGATTATGCCAGAAAAGCCCAAAAAGAGTAGGGCCCTCCCGTCAGAACTGCGCTAATCCGGCGTTTGTCAGGTGATTTACCTGTGCTTAAACGTTTTAGTGGCGGGTGTCGGAGGGTGTGTCGATGCCTGCGCCGGCGAATAATTGGGCTACATCGGCCGCATCGAACAGGTAGCGCTGGTTACAGAATTGGCAGTCGATCTCGATATTGCCGCCATGTTCCACCACCAGATCCTGCGCATCTTCCAGGCCCAGGCTGACCAAGGCATTGGCCGAACGCTCACGCGAGCAACTGCAACGGAAGCGCAGGCCCTGGGCGTCGAACAGGCGCACGGCCTCTTCGTGGTAAAGGCGATGCAAGATGGTTTCGTTGTCCAGGCCCAGCAGTTCTTCAGCCGTCAGGGTGCCGGCCAGGGCGGTCAGTTTGCGCCAGCTGTCGGTGCGTTCATCGTCGTCCTTGATGCGGTCGGCCGGCAGTTGCTGCAGCAGTAGGCCACGGGCGCGCTTGCCGTCAGCGTTGAGCCAGAATTTGGTGCCGACCTGCTGGGACATCACGAAATAGTTGGTAAAGCAGTCCGATAGGGTTTCGCCGTCGAGGTCGACGATGCCCTGGTAACGCTGGCCTTCGGTCGGGTCGACGGTGATCGCCAGCACGCCATTGGCCATCAGGTCTGACAAGGTCGCGTCCGGGGCGATCTGGTCGGCTTCGTAACGGGCCAGGCCACGGATTTCGCGCTCGCTGGAGCACTCGATCATCAACATCGGCACCGGGCCTTCGGAACGGGCCTGCAGGATCAGCAAACCGTCGAACTTCATAGTGCCTACCAGCAGCGAGGCCGCCGCCATCAGTTCACCGAGCAGTTGCGCGACCGGCTCCGGATAGGGGTGCTTGGCGAGGACTTCGGCATAGCTGCGCTCCAGCGAGACCAGTTCGCCGCGGGCGTCGTTCTCATCGAAGATGAAGCGTTGGGTGAAGTCGGTATCCGGTAGATCAGTCATAGGTCTGGGTATCTGAATTGATGACAAATTGGTTACAAGGTTTATAGAATTAAACGCTTTGGCACCTTTTTGGTGCGTTTTTACAGAGCGAAGAGGGACAGTTTATGAACAATCCGGGTTTGTTCCAAGCCAGGTGGAACCTCCGGGGGTGGGCCTTTTGCAATCTAGTCGCTATCGGGCTGCTGTGTTTTTGGCTGTGGCCCACGGGACAGATGCTGTGTGTGGTTTTCGACGAATGGCTGTTTCATCTGCTCAATGACCCACTGGCAAGCAATTCGACGTGGTTGCATGTGTGGGCGGTGGCCAGTTTGCGACCGTTTGATGCGGTGGTCGGGGTGATTTTGCTGACGCTGCTGATTCGCGGTGACTGGGTGTTCAAGGCCATTCACGTACGCCAGGCGTTTTTCGGTTTTCTGAGCATTCTGCTGCTGTTGCTGTTTATCCGCATGCTGTTTTCCAAGCTTACGGCGCAAATGGGCTGGCAGCACCACAGCCCGTCGATGGTGATCAGCGGCGCAATTCATATGAGTGATTATTTCCCGGGCCTGGAGAAAACCTGGGAGCTGAAGGACCGTTCCAGCCAGAGCTTCCCGGGCGATCATGCGTCGGTGCTGCTGATCTGGGGCATGTTCATGACAGTGTTTGCCCAGCGTTTTACCCAAGTAGTGGTGATCTGGGGCCTGGCCCTGTTGTTCATGATGCCGAGGCTGGTGGCGGGCGCGCATTGGGGCCAGGACGACTACATCGGCGGGGTATTGCTGGCGTTGTTGGCGTTGGGTTGGGGGTATTTCACGCCGTTTGCGGCGAAGGTGTCGGGGTTGCTGATGCGGGTGACAGCGCCGGTTTTCGGGTTGCTCGGGAAGCTGCCAGTCATAGGGCGGTTGAGTGTCATGCGCATAGCCGCGTAACACCGCAGTCCTAATGTGGGAGCTGGCTTGCTCCCACATTTTTGATCTCCTTTTGAAGGAAGATCCGTGTCATTAATCATCATTGCCACTGCCGCGAAACTTGAACAAATCACGCCGCTGCTTCTTGCTTGGCTTGCCGTCAGTGGTCATGCCCGTAGCCCCGGCCTTACGCATGGCCGCCGCGTTTTCGCGCTTGGCGATGCTGGCTTCGGTCTCGGCGTAAAGCGCCTGCGCTTCTGGGGCGCCACGGCGCACGACGGAAAGCGCCTGAACGACAACCGTCTTTTCGTCAAAACCTGTACGAATCTGCAACTCGTCGCCGACGCGCGGTTCCTTGCCCGGCTTGCAGCGCTCGCCGCGATGGTGCACCTTGCCGCTCTCGATGGCCGCCTTGGCCAGCGCACGGGTTTTGAAAAAACGCGCGGCCCACAGCCACTTGTCCAAACGGACCTTTTCTTCCTCTTCCTGCTTTTGAGCCACTTGAATTCCTCGCTCTGAAAAATGTCGCAACTTTACCGTTGAATCCCTTCAACGCATAAATCCCAAGCCTCACCTAAGATACGCCAGGCACTCCCTGTTTTCGCGAGGATACGCTGTGACCGACTTTCCCATTTCACTCACCTCGCCCAACCAGCGTTGCGTAGGTTGCCAGCAAAGCGAAGCCTTGGGTTTCGATTTTTCCTTCGCCTACCAGCCTATCGTAGACCTTCGCGACCGGTCGATTTTTGCCCACGAAGCATTGGTGCGCGGTACTCACGGTGAAGGGGCGCTGTCGGTGCTGGACCAGGTCAACGACAGCAACCGTTATCGCTTTGACCAACGCTGCCGTACTCAGGCGATTGCGGGAGCCGCCGCGTTGGGAATGCAAAGTTATCTTTCGATCAACTTCATGCCCAATGCCGTGTACCGGCCGGAGTTGTGCATTCGCAGCACTCTGGAGGCGGCCCGCGCGCATAATTTCCCGCTGGATCGGCTGATTTTCGAAACGCTGGAAAACGAGCATGTAGATAACTATCGCCATTTGACCAATATTCTGCGTGAATACCGCGAATTCGGCTTCAAGACCGCCATCGACGATTTCGGGGCGGGCTATTCGGGGCTGAACCTGCTGGCCGATTTCCAACCTGACCTGATCAAACTCGACATGGCGCTGATTCGCGATGTCGACCAGGATCGTGTCCGTCAGGTAATCGTCCAGGGGATTGTCACAATCTGTGAGCAGTTGGGCGTTACTGTCATTGCCGAAGGTATCGAAAGTACCGGCGAGCGCGACTTTCTGTCCGACTGCGGAATATTTCTGATGCAAGGTTACTGGTTCGCCAGGCCTGCATTCAAAGCCCTGGCCGAGGTTTCCCCTCAGGCCTGGGCGAACTGACCGGTTACCCATATTGAAGACATTTGACCATTTGACCGTTGTGGGTCTGCGCGAGTGGGTGGCTCTTCCCGATCTGGGAGTGGCTGGCCTGCGCGCGAAGATCGACACCGGTGCCAGCACCTCGAGCCTGCACGCCACCGATATCGAGCCCTTTGAGCGCGACGGTGAGAAGTGGGTGCGCTTCACTGCGCACCTGGGCAGCGTGGTGCAACTGCGCCATCGTCGCTGCGAAGCGCCCCTGGTGACGATGAAAACTATCAAGAGCTCCAACGGCCATGCGCAGGTGCGGTATGTAATCAGCACCACCCTGGCACTGGGTGACCGAGTATGGCGGGTGGAATTCACCCTGGCCTGTCGCAAGGCCATGCGTTACCGCCTGTTGCTGGGTTCCAAGGCGCTGATTGACGGCCAGTTGGTGGTCAGTCCCGGCGTCAAGTACGTTCAAGACAAGCCGGTGTTCCCGGTCTCTACTATTTCTGCCCCAGGTGCTGCATGAAGATTGCTGTGCTGTCGCGAAACCCGCGTCTGTATTCCACCCGCCGCCTGGTCGAGGCCGGCACCGAACGTGGCCATGAAATGGTGGTGATCGACACGTTGCGTGCCTATATGAACATTGCCAGCCACAAGCCGCAGATCCACTACCGGGGCAAACCGCTGGAAGGTTTTGATGCGGTGATCCCGCGCATCGGCGCTTCGGTGACGTTCTACGGCTGCGCGGTGTTGCGCCAGTTCGAAATGATGGGCGTGTTCCCGCTCAATGAATCGGTGGCCATCGCCCGTTCGCGGGACAAGCTGCGCTCCCTGCAATTGCTGTCGCGTCGGGGTATCGGCCTGCCGGTGACCGGCTTTGCCCACTCCCCCGATGACATCCCCGACCTGATCGAGATGGTCAACGGCGCGCCGCTGGTGATCAAGGTGCTTGAAGGCACCCAGGGTATCGGCGTAGTGCTGTGTGAGACGGCGACTGCCGCAGAGTCGGTGATTGAGGCGTTCATGGGCCTCAAGCAGAACATCATGGTGCAGGAATACATCAAGGAAGCCGGCGGTGCGGACATCCGCTGCTTTGTGGTCGGCGACAAGGTGATTGCCGCCATGAAACGTCAGGCCAAGCCCGGGGAATTCCGTTCCAACCTGCACCGTGGCGGCAGTGCAAGCCTGATCAAGATCACCCCGGAAGAACGCATGACCGCGCTGCGGGCCGCCAAAGTGATGGGCCTGGCCGTGGCAGGTGTGGATATCCTGCGCTCCAACCACGGCCCGCTGGTGATGGAAGTGAACTCATCGCCGGGCCTGGAAGGAATCGAGACCACCACCGGCAAGGATGTGGCGGGGATCATCATTCAGCATCTGGAGAAGAATGGTGGGCCGAATATGACCCGGACCAAGGGCAAGGGCTGAATAAGCTCAACCTACCAAACACCGCAAAACAGTGTGGGAGCTGGCTTGCCTGCGATAGCAGGTGTATCAGTCAACGAATGGTTTGCTGACCCACCGCTATCGCAGGCAAGCCAGCTCCCACATTTGATTGATGTTGTTTTTTAGACCGCGTCTCTAGGCAACATCAAGCCCAGCGGCAAGCGCACCCGGGCTTCCAGGCCGCCCTCTTCGCGGTTGCGCAGCTCAACATTGCCGCCATGCATCGAAGCAATTCGCCGCACAATCGCCAACCCCAACCCCGTACCCTTGCCGCCCCGCGCACGGTCGCCACGGGTGAATGGGTTGAAAATACCTTCCAGCTCCGCCGGGTCAATGCCGGTACCACGGTCCATGACGCTCAACACCACGTAGGGCGCAGTGCTGTCGCCGGATACATAGGCGGCCACTTCCACATCTGATCCCGCGTGATGCAAGGCGTTGCCGATCAGGTTGTTCAACAGGCGTTTCATCGACACCCGACGCAATGCAAACGGCTGGATCGGCTCCAGGCGCATGCGCACCTGTTCGCCATTCTGGTTGTAGGGCGCCACCACCTCACGCACCAGGTCCGTGAGGTCGACTTCCTCTACCACCTCATCACGGCCATCGCGGATAAACGCCAGGAACTGGTCGAGAATCGCGTCCATGTCCTCAATGTCGCGCACCATGTCATCGGTCAGGTCGTTATGGTTGCCCATCAACTCCAGGGACAGCCGCAAACGCGTCAGTGGCGTGCGCAAGTCATGGGACACGCCCGCCAGCATCAGCTCGCGTTCGCGCCCGGCCTGTTCGACATCCTCCGCCATCTGGTTGAAGGCACCGTACACCTCGGTCATCTCACTGGGCGTATCACTGATCGGCAGGCGCACACTGCGCCCCTGCCCGAGTTGGCGGGCGGCAAACACAAGGCGTTTAAGCGGTTGGTTGAGTTGTCGGACGAAAATCCACGCGGAAGCGGTTGAAAGTAAACCGATGGCCAGGAACCAGCCCAACACGTTCCAGATTTTTTGCCCGCGCAGCGGATGGGGATAAAGGGGTACCTTGATCCAGGCATCTCCCAGACTCGGGGCCCTGACCCAGAGTGCAGGTGAAACATGCATGCGCAGGCGTACCTCGGTGTCCTCTCCCAACTCAGCCTGCATCTGACGCTGATAAATCTCGCTGTAAGGCCAATGCTGCTCACCTTCGGGCACACCAGCGCCGTCGACTCGAATGAGCGTCGAAGCCTTTGCTACCTTTTCGCGGTTTTCAGGATCAACGGCCCAGTAGGCACGCAGTGTCAGGGCGACACCGTGGCTGTACTGCCGGTCTACCAGCACGTCTTCGTTCATCAACAGATAAACCAGCGTGAGCGCCTTGGAAAACAGAACGACGATCAGCACCAGCCAAAGGGTGCGAGAGAAAAAACTTTGCGGGAACCACAACGGGGTTTTCATAGGAGACAGCTAAACACCTTGCAGGAACGAGCGGCGCTCGCAGAATTGCAGACACCGGGCATCCCGTCGACCCTCATGGAGTCAAACGCCGGGATGCCCGCCCCTGCAAGTCATCGGTCACTTGGTTGCAGTGCCATCCGGCACAAACACATAACCCACGCCCCACACCGTCTGGATGTACCGCGGCTTGGCCGGGTCCGGCTCGATCATCCGGCGCAGACGCGAGATCTGCACGTCGATGGAGCGCTCCAGGGCGTCCCACTCGCGACCACGGGCCAGGTTCATCAGCTTGTCGCGGGTCAGCGGCTGGCGAGCGTTCATCACCAGTGCCTTGAGCACGGCGAACTCGCCGGTGGTCAGCATGTGCACTTCTTCGCCACGTTTAAGCTCGCGGGTCGCCAGTGACAGCTCGTATTCGCCAAAGGTGACGCTCTCGTCTTCGCTGCCTGGTGCGCCCGGCACCGGCAGTGCCTGGCGACGCAATACGGCTTTGACCCGGGCCATCAACTCGTCAGGGTTGAACGGCTTGGCCAGGTAATCATCAGCGCCCAGCTCCAGGCCCTTGATGCGGCTCAGCTCATCACCTTTGGCAGTCAGCATGATGATGGGGATCTGGTTGTTCGCACCGCGCAGGCGTTTGCAGGCGGTAAGGCCGTCTTCGCCGGGCAGCATCAGGTCGAGTACGACCAGATTGAATACTTCACGCCCCAACAGGCGGTCCATCTGCTCGGTGTTCGGCACCGCGCGGGCACGGTAGCCCTTGGAGTTGAAAAAACGCTCCAACAGGCTGCTCAGCCCCGGATCGTCGTCAACGATGAGAATTTTTTCGCCTTCAGCAGTTTGTGCAGTGCTGCTCATTAGATGCTCCTCTTATCTCGGCGCGCATTATGGCGTAGCTGCCGTTTTACGCACCGTGTGCATTGTTAGCAGATTTTTCCTCCACCGCCAGCGAACCCGCGTCCTACAACCACCGGCGCAGTACCCCCCAAGGGCAGAACGCTGGTTATAATGCGGCGCCTTCACGCAGGGCACTGTCAGACTTTACTGTTTGCAGCCTCAGCCGTTTTTTCAGCGCTGGGCAGCAATTTCCCGATTTCGAGGGTCAATAGGCAGCCTTTTGACCCAGGCAGCGGTGCCGCTGGCGCCGCTCAACCAGCCTCGCAACGCCTTGTTTTCCGGGCCTGCGAGCTGCTTTCAAGAATTTCAGGTGGTTTTATGGACAGCATCAACAGCCGCATTGCCGAGGAACTCGGTGTACGCCCACAACAGGTCGAAGCGGCCGTCGCGCTACTGGATGAAGGCTCTACGGTGCCTTTCATCGCCCGTTACCGTAAAGAAGTGACCGGCAGCCTCGACGACATTCAATTGCGTCACCTGGAAGAGCGCCTGCGCTACCTGCGAGAACTCGACGAACGGCGCATCAGCATCCTCGCCAGTATCGAGGAACAGGGCAAGTTGACCCCGCAACTGGAACGCGACATCAAGCTTGCCGACACCAAGACCCGCCTCGAAGACCTTTACCTGCCGTACAAACAGAAGCGCCGCACCAAGGGCCAGATCGCCCTGGAAGCCGGTTTGGGCGAGCTGGCCGACGGTCTGTTCAACGACCCTTCGCTGGCCCCGGAAACCGAAGCTGCACGCTTTATCGATGCCGAAAAAGGCGTCGCCGACGTCAAGGCCGCCCTCGAAGGTGCCAAGTACATCCTCATGGAGCGTTTTGCCGAAGACGCCGGTCTGCTGGAAAAACTGCGTACCTACCTCAAGCAGGAAGCTATTCTCAGCGCTCGCGTTATCGCCGGCAAAGAGGAAGAAGGCGCCAAGTTCCGCGATTATTTCGAGCACGACGAACCGCTCAAGAGCATGCCGTCGCACCGCGCACTCGCGATTTTCCGGGGTCGCAACGAGGGCATTCTGAGCTCCGCGCTCAAAGTCGGCGACGAACTGCCCGGCACCATGCACCCGTGCGAAGGCATGATCGGTCAACAATTCGGCATCCAGAACCAGAACCGTCCGGCGGACAAGTGGCTCGGTGAAGTCGTGCGCTGGACCTGGAAGGTCAAGCTCTACACCCACCTGGAAACCGACCTGCTCGGCGAGCTGCGCGACGGCGCCGAAACCGAGGCGATCAACGTGTTCGCCCACAACTTGCACGACCTGCTGCTGGCCGCACCGGCCGGCCCGCGTGCCACCTTGGGTCTCGACCCAGGCTTGCGTACCGGCTGTAAGGTTGCGGCGGTCGACTCCACCGGCAAGCTGCTGGACCACGCCACCGTGTACCCGCACGTGCCGCACAACAAGTGGGACCAGACCCTCGCCATCCTGGCCGCCCTGTGCGCCAAGCACGCCGTGGACCTGATCGCCATCGGCAACGGTACCGCCAGCCGTGAAACCGACAAGCTGGCCGCCGAGCTGATCAAAAAATACCCTGCCATGAAGATGACCAAGGTCATGGTCTCCGAGGCCGGTGCTTCGGTGTATTCGGCCTCGGAACTGGCTTCCAAGGAATTTCCGGACCTCGATGTGTCGATTCGTGGCGCCGTCTCCATTGCCCGTCGCCTGCAAGATCCGCTGGCAGAGCTGGTGAAGATCGACCCTAAATCCATCGGTGTCGGCCAGTACCAGCACGACGTGTCGCAGCTGAAACTGGCGCGCGGCCTGGATGCAGTGGTGGAAGACTGCGTGAACAAGGTGGGCGTGGATGTAAACACCGCCTCGGTCGCGCTGCTGGCACGTATCTCCGGCCTGAACACTACCCTGGCGCAGAACATCGTCACCCACCGTGACGAGAACGGCGCGTTCAAAACCCGCGCAGCGCTGAAAAAAGTCGCACGCCTGGGCGAAAAAACCTTTGAACAGGCCGCCGGTTTCCTACGCGTCATGAACGGCGATAACCCGCTGGATTCGTCTGCGGTCCACCCGGAAGCCTACCCGCTGGTGCAACGCATTGCCGCCGAGACCGACCGCGATATCCGTTCGCTGATCGGTGACGCCGCGTTCCTCAAGCGCCTGGACCCGAAGAAGTACACCGACGAAACCTTCGGTGTGCCGACCATCACCGACATCCTGCAAGAGCTGGAAAAACCTGGCCGCGACCCGCGTCCCGAGTTCAAGACCGCCGAGTTCCAGGACGGCGTTGAAGACCTCAAGGACCTGCAGCCGGGCATGATCCTCGAAGGCGTGGTCACCAACGTGACCAACTTCGGCGCCTTTGTGGATATCGGCGTGCATCAGGACGGTTTGGTGCACATCTCTGCGCTTTCGGAGAAGTTCATCAAGGACCCGCGCGAAGCGGTAAAAGCCGGTGACGTGGTCAAGGTCAAGGTCATGGAAGTCGATATCCCGCGCAAACGCGTGGGTCTGTCGATGCGCATGAGCGACACCCCCGGCGAGAAAATCGACGGCGCCCGTGGTGCACGCCCAGGCTCGGCACCGCGCCAGTCCCAGGGCAATGCCCCGCGTAAAGAGCCCACTGCCACTGCCGCGCCGAGCAACAACGCCATGGCGTCGCTGTTTGCCAACGCCAAGCAGTTGAAGAAACGCTGATGGAGATCCCGGCCGGTTTGACCCAGAGCGCGTTCAGCGAGCTGATCGGCTGCCGCCTGCAACGCCTGGACGAGGGCGTTGCCGAGGTGGCCCTGACCCTGGAGCCGCAGCTGCGCAACCGCGCGGGCAAGCTCCATGGCGGGGCGATTTTCAGTTTGGTCGACATCACCATGGGGCTGGCCTGTTCCAGCGCCCATGGTTTTGACCAACAGAGCGCGACCATCGAGTGCAAGATCAACTATATCCGCGCCGTCGAAGACGGTGATGTGCTGTGCACCAGCCGGGTGATTCACGCCGGCAGACGCACATTGGTGGTCGAAGCCGATGTGTATCAAGGCGAAAGACTTGTCGCAAAAGCGCAAGGCACCTTCGCTGTCCTCTAGCTCCCCGCCCTCGATTTGAGTTAATTTCGGCGCTGCGACAACAGCGTCGGAATTTTCTTGCTGCGCTATAGCCCAACTCATGGAGTGAAGTAGGCTTTTTCAAAGCGGGTCAAATCGACTCAAAACCAGGCGATAACGCCAGTTTCAACTTCACCCTTGTAGACCGTCCTGCCCACCCCCATATTGGGGCGACTGACGCGTGAAGGAATCCAACTTGAGCGAACTTCTCAACCGCCGCCTGGCCCTGCTCGGCAAGCGCGAACACCTCTCCCTGCTAGAGCAATGCTTGCACGGCATCGAGCGTGAATGCCTACGCGTCACCGGTGAGGGTCGCCTGGCGCAAACGCCGCACCCCGAAGCCCTGGGCGCCGCGTTGACCAATGAATTGATCACCACCGATTACTCGGAATCGCTGCTGGAGTTCATCACTCCCGCCCTGCCCAACCCGGCCGATACCCTGAGCAGCCTGGACAAGATCCACCGGTTTGCCTACAGCAAGCTCGGCAGCGAGTACCTGTGGAGCCCTTCGATGCCGTGCCCGTTGCCGGCCGAGGAAGATATTCCGATCGCCTACTACGGCACCTCCAATATCGGCCAGCTCAAGTACGTGTACCGCAAGGGCCTGGCCCTGCGCTACGGCAAGACCATGCAGTGCATCGCCGGCATCCACTACAACTTTTCCCTGCCGGAACAGCTGTGGACGTTGCTCAAGGAGACTGAAGGCTTCGTCGGCACCGACCGCGACTATCAGTCCACGGCCTACATCGCGCTGATCCGTAACTTCCGCCGCTACAGCTGGCTGCTGATGTACCTGTTCGGTGCCTCACCGGCCCTGGACGCGGGCTTCCTACGCGGTCGTTCACACCAGTTGGAAGTATTGGACGCCGACACGCTGTACCTGCCGTACGCCACCAGCCTGCGCATGAGCGACCTGGGTTACCAGAGCAACGCCCAAGCCGGCCTGACGCCGTGCTACAACGATTTGAGCAGCTACACCGACAGCCTGCGTGAAGCGGTGGCAACGCCGTACGCGCCTTACGTCGAAGTCGGCACCCATAAGGATGGTGAGTGGGTGCAGCTCAACACCAACATCCTGCAGATCGAAAACGAGTACTACTCCAACATCCGCCCCAAACGCGTGACCTACACCGGCGAGCGCCCGATCCAGGCGCTGATGGCGCGTGGCATCCAGTACATCGAAGTGCGCTGCCTGGACATCAACCCATTCCTGCCGATGGGCATCGACCTGCCGGAATCACGCTTCCTCGATGCGTTCCTGCTGTACTGCGCGTTGAACGACAGCCCGCTGTTCGCCAACAACGAGTGCGGCAATGCCACCTCCAACTTCCTCAGTGTGGTCAAGGAAGGCCGTCGCCCCGGCCTGCAATTGCAGCGTGAAGGCCAGGCGGTGGACATGAAGGAATGGGCCACCGAGCTGCTGGAGCAGATCGCCCCGCTGGCGGCCTTGCTGGATCAGAGCCATGGCATCACCGAACACAGCCAGGCGCTGGACGCTCAGCTGGCGAAGGTTAAGGACGCTTCCCTGACGCCATCTGCCCAGGTGCTGGCGGCGATGGCCGAACGCAAAGAGAGTTTTGCGCAGTTCTCCCTGCATCAGAGTGAGGTGCATGCCGCGCACTTCCGTAAGGAACCTTTACCGGCCGAGGAGCAGGCACGCTTTGAAGAGCTGGCGCGTAAGTCGCTGGCACAACAGGCGGAGCTGGAGCAGAACGAAGTGGGCGACTTTGACGTGTTTGTCGGGTCGTACCAGGCGAGCATTCTGGCGATCAGTAACTAAGGCACCACGCTGGATTGTGTGGGAGCTGGCTTGCCTGCGATGCAAACACCTCGGTGTATCAGTGATACCCAGGTGATGCTATCGCAGGCAAGCCAGCTCCCACATTTGTCTTCATTGGGTTGAAGACCTGCGCTCACTCTTCTCCTCATAAGCTAATTCGAAAATGTTATTTATTTTCGAGTTCTTAGATCATTTAGTCTCCTCACACGCCGACCCTCGGCCGCCTGATTGAGGAGCTTCCCCTTGAAACTGCTTACCCCATTGCGCCTCTTGGCCGCATTGTCCCTGGCCGGTGCCAGCCTGTTTGCCCAGGCGGCAGATGTGACCATCGCCTACCAGACCACCGTAGACCCAGCAAAAGTCGCCCAGGCCGACGGCGCCTATGAAAAAGCCACCAACGCCAAGATCGACTGGCGCAAATTCGACAATGGCGCCGACATCATCGCCGCCATCGCCTCTGGCGACGTACAGATCGGCTACCTCGGTTCCAGCCCGCTGACCGCTGCGGTAACGCGCAAAGTGCCGGTTGAAACCTTCCTGGTCGCCACCCAGATCGGCGGCGCCGAAGCGCTGGTAGCGCGCAATGGTTCGGGGATCAACGGCCCACAGGACCTGGTCGGCAAAAAGATTGCCGTGCCTTTCGTTTCCACCGGCCATTACAGCCTGTTGGCCGCGCTGAAGCACTGGAACATCGACCCTTCCAAAGTGACCATCCTCAACCTCGCACCACCGGCAATCATTGCAGCGTGGAAGCGCGGCGATATCGACGCGACTTACGTGTGGGACCCGGCCCTGGGCGTTGCCAAGGAAAACGGCAAAGTGCTGATCACCTCCGGCGAGTTGGCCAAGTTTGGCGCGCCCACCTTCGATGCCTGGATCGTGCGCAAAGACTTCGCCGAGAAGCACCCGGAAATCGTCACCGCCTTCGCCAAAGTCACCCTCGACGCCTACGCCGCCTACCGCAAAGACCCACAGGCCTGGCTGGCCGACAAAGGCAACGTCGACAAACTGGTGAAGCTCTCCGGTGCCAAGGCCAGTGATATCCCACTGCTGCTGCAAGGCAACGTCTACCCACTGGCCGCTGACCAAGTGACCCTGCTGGGCGCACCGACCACCAAGGCTGTCACCGACACCGCAGCGTTCCTCAAGGAACAAGGCAAAGTCGACGCCGTGCTGCCGGACTACGCCCCTTACGTCAGCGCCAAGTTCATCACTAACTGATTCAAGGAGTTCATCGCGATGGCCTTGCTACAACTGGAGCGCATCAGCGCACAGTACCCAGGCGCCACAGAACCGGTACTGTCCGATATTTCACTCGACCTTGGGCCTCAGCAATTGCTGGTGGCCCTCGGCCCGTCCGGCAGTGGCAAGACTTCGCTGTTGAACTTGATTGCCGGCTTCGTCGAACCTTCTGCCGGGCGCATCACCCTCGATGGCGTGCCGGTCAAAGGCCCGAGCGCCGAACGCGGCGTGGTGTTCCAGGATGACGCTCTGCTGCCTTGGCAGGACGTTCTTGCCAACGTCGGCTTTGGTCTGGAACTGGCCGGTGTGCCCAAGGCACAACGCGAAGTACGCGCCCGGGAAATGCTCGCGCTGGTCGACCTGGCCGGTTTCGACAGCCGCCGTATCTGGCAGCTCTCCGGTGGCCAGAAACAGCGTGTCGGCCTGGCCCGCGCGCTGGCGGCCGACCCACGCGTGCTGCTGATGGACGAGCCTTTCGGCGCCCTCGATGCCTTCACCCGCGAACAGATGCAGGAGTTGCTCCTGCAAGTCTGGCGGCGCACGGCCAAGCCAGTGTTCCTGATAACCCATGACATTGAAGAAGCGGTATTTCTCGCCACCGACCTGATCCTGTTGGCGCCCAACCCAGGCCAGATCGTCGAGCGCCTGCACCTGGACTTCGGTCAACGCTACGCCGCCGGTGAATCGGCGCGGGCGATCAAGTCCGACCCGCGCTTTATCGAAACCCGTGAACACGTGCTGGGCAAAGTGTTCTCGCAACGGCAGGTGTCCGCATGAGCAGCTACGAACTTCCCGCCACGGCCGCCAAGCCGGAAGCGCACAAGGTGATTGCGGTACGTCGCAGCCTGAGCACGCGCTGGATCAGCGTACTCACCCTGGTCGCCTTGCTGGCGCTCTGGTGGGCCGTTACCGCCACTGGCTTGATTGAACCCTTGTTCCTGCCGCCGCCATCCGCCGTGCTGCAAAAAGGCTGGCTGCTGGCGACCACGGGCTATATGGATTCCACCTTGTGGCAGCATCTGGGTGCAAGCCTCACGCGCATCGGCCTGGGCCTGGGCTTTGCGGTGCTGACCGCCGTGCCAGTGGGGATTGCGATTGGTTCCAACCGCATTGCCCGTGGCGTCCTCGACCCGCTGATCGAGTTTTACCGGCCGATTCCGCCCCTGGCTTACCTGCCGCTGATCGTGATCTGGTGCGGCATCGGTGAGCTGTCCAAGGTGTTGCTGATTTACCTGGCGATCTTTGCGCCTATCGCCATCGCCACCGCGACCGGCGTGCGCACGGTTGACCCGGCCAAGCTGCGTGCCGCGCAGTCGTTGGGCGCCACCCGCGCCCAGTTGATTCGCCATGTGATCCTGCCAAGCGCCCTGCCCGACATCCTTACCGGCGTGCGCATCGGCCTGGGTGTGGGTTGGTCGACCTTGGTTGCCGCCGAACTGATCGCCGCCACCAGCGGCCTGGGCTTTATGGTGCAGTCAGCGGCGCAGTTCCTGGTCACCGACGTGGTAGTGCTGGGGATTCTAGTGATCGCCCTGATTGCCTTCGCCATGGAAATGGGCCTGCGTGCCCTGCAGCGCAAATTAGTGCCTTGGCATGGCCAGGCACATTGAGTGAGAACCGCATGAGCAGCCTGACCGTTACGCCAATCAGCACCGCCTTGGGCGCCCTGATCAGTGGCGTCGATATCACCCAACCGTTGAGCCTCCAAGAACGTGACGCCATTGAGCAGGCGCTGCTCAGCCACTCGGTGCTGTTCTTCCGTGGCCAAGCCGTTACCCCGCAGCAACAGGCGCGGTTTGCGGCGAATTTTGGCGACCTGCATATTCACCCGATCTACCCCAATGTGCCGGAGCAGCCCGAAGTGCTGATCCTCGACACCGCCGTGACCGACGTGCGCGACAACGCCGTATGGCACACCGACGTGACCTTCCTGCCGACGCCTGCGCTCGGTGCAGTACTCAGCGCCAAGCTGCTGCCGGCGTTTGGTGGCGACACGTTGTGGGCCAGTGGCATTGCGGCGTATGAAGCCTTGTCGGAGCCTTTCAAACGCCTGCTCGATGGCCTGACGGCGACTCACGACTTCACCAAATCCTTCCCCCTGGAGCGCTTTGGCAACACCGCCGAAGACCTGGTGCGCTGGGAAGAGACTCGCAAGAAGAATCCACCGCTGTCACACCCGGTGGTGCGCACGCATCCGGTCAGCGGGCGTAAGTCTTTGTTTGTCAGTGACGGTTTCACCACCAAAATCAACGAACTGGAGCCGGCTGAAAGCGAGGCAATACTCAAGCTTTTGTTTGCCCACGCAACGCGGCCGGAATTCACCATTCGCTGGCGCTGGCAGGAGAACGACGTAGCGTTCTGGGATAACCGCGTGACCCAGCACTACGCCGTGGATGACTACCGGCCGCAACGACGCGTGATGCATCGCGCCACGATCCTGGGCGACGTACCGTTCTAAGCCAGGCAGAGCCTCTGAATCAATGAAGATCAAATGTGGGAGCTGGCTCGCCTGCGATAGCGGCGGACCAGCCCATACATTCATCGACTGACACACAGCCATCGCGGGCAAGCCCGGCTCCCACATTGACCGAGTACGCCCGAGTAAATTTGCCACACTGAAAATCTAAATGTGGGAGGCCCCGCCACCTCTTCGATGTAGCGCTGTCGCGCATCAAACTGGTTCATCGTAAGGTTGAAGAACGCGGGCGGGGCAAAGGCCGTAACCAGCACTGGTGTGACAGCACCCGAGTGGGAGAGTGGCCTGCACGGTATCGGCGTGGAGTCATTGTCGGCACAGCTAGCTGTGACCACGTATAAGAGAGTGAATCCGCTCGCCACCGTGTACCCCGCCCGCGTCATTCAATCCTGCGAGGAATTGTCATGACGCGCAAGAACCAAAAACGGTTTGAAGTTATTCACCCTGACTGCGCTGCCGTTGATGTTGGCGGCGGTGAACATTTGGCTGCCGTTGATCCGACGAAATGCGATGACCCGGTTAAAAGGTTTTCAACCTTCACCGACGATTTGCACGCCATGGCCGATTGGTTTGAGTCCATGGGCGTCAAGATGGTGGCGATGGAGGCGACCGGCGTTTATTGGATCCCACTTTTCGAGATACTGGATAGACGAGGTTTTGAGGTCTATCTCGTTAACTCCCGCGCGACTCGACAAATTACCGGACGAAAGTCCGATGTACTGGATTGCCAGTGGATTCTTCAGCTCATGACGCACGGCCTGTTGAGAGGCGCTTTTCGGCCCTCGGACGAAGTGTGCTCACTGCGCTCACTGGTCCGTCAGCGTGGCAATAAGGTGCGTGACCAAGCCAAAGCGCTTAATCGGATGCAAAAGGCGCTGGTCCAAATGAACATCCAGCTGGCTCAGGTCATCAGCAACATTGCCGGGGTGACGGGCATGAGCATTTTGCGAGCAATCGTTAAAGGCGAACGGGACCCCGAAGTACTCGCCATGCTCAGAGACAAGCGCGTCAAAGCAGACCAGGCCACTGTCGCCCGCAGCTTGCGCGGTAATTGGCGAGCCGAGCATTTGCATGCGCTGAGTCAGGAGTTGGCAGCTTATGATTTTCTGGAAAAACAGATTGGCGAGTGTGATCAAGCCATTGCGCAGGCACTGGAGCGACTACCCGTTCTTCAGGCGGATGTTGTTCCGCCCAGCAAAACACTGCGCAACCCACACCGCTCAAATGAGCAGCAACTGATTTTGCATCGCGCGCTGAACAAGGTCATGGGCGTGGATTTGACCGCAATCCCAACCATCGGAATCGACACGGCGTTGGTTTTGGCCAGTGAATTGGGGCGGATTTATCACGCTTTCCGACTTCGCAGCACTTCTGTTCGTGGCTAGGCCTTGCACCGCCGACGAGAATTTCGGGAGGAAAACCCCTTCCTGGAAAGACGGTGAAAGTGATTAATCGAGCTGCGCAAGCGCTGAAGCAAGCTGCCTCTATTGCACGCAACGATAAAAGTTTTATCGGTGCCAGCCACCGAGCGCGCCTGACCCGGATGGACACCTGTTGTGCCATCAAGGCGACAGCTCATCAACTGGCACGGCTGATCTACGCGATGCTGACCAAAGGTCAGCCTTATGTTGAGAAGGGAATGGAGGAATTTGAAGAACGTAGCCGAGACCGACAACTGCGCGCCCTGGAACGCAAGGCGCGAAAGTTGGGGTTGCAGCTGATTGAAGCGGCTTAATTTTTAAGAGCAAAAACAATGAGTTATTTTTTGTTTGATAAGAGCTGGCTTGCCTGCGATAGCGGTGTACCAGCCCATATATTCATCGACTGACACACAGCCATCGCGGGCAAGCCCGCTCCCACATTGACCGAGTACAACCGAGTAAATTTGCCACACTGAAAATCTAAATGTGGGAGCTGGCTTGCCTGCGATAGCGGTGTACCAGCCCATACATTCATCGACTGACACACAGCCATCGCGGGCAAGCCCGGCTCCCACATTGACCCGAGTACAACCGAGTGAATTTGCCACTCTGAAAATCTAAATGTGGGAGCTGGCTTGCCTGCGATAGCGGTGTACCAGCCCATACATTCATCGACTGACCCACCGCCTTCGCGGGCAAGCCCGCTCCCACATTGACCCGAGTACGACCGAGTGAATTTGCCACACCGAAGATCAAAATGTGGGAGCTGGCTTGCCTGCGATAGCGGCGGACCAGCCCATACATTCATCGACTGACACACAGCCATCGCGAGCAAGCCCGCTCCCACATTGACCGCGTACAACCGAGTGAATTTGCCACACCGAAGATCAAAAGTTGGGAGCGGGCTTGCCTGCGATAGCGGCGGACCAGCCCATACATTCATCGACTGACCCACCGCCATCGCGGGCAAGCCCGGCTCCCACATTGACCGAGTACTACCGAGTGAATGTGCCACTCTGAAGATCAAAATGTGGGACCGAGTTGTGCCGGCTTATTCAGCAGTGGATGGTTTTTCCCACAGGTTAATCCCGCCTTCCTGCGCAAACCGATCAATCTCCGCCAGCTCTTCTGCACTGAAGCTCAGGTTCTTCAACGCGCCGACGTTTTCAATGATCTGCTCCGGGCGGCTCGCACCAATCAAGGCACTGGTCACCCGTGGGTCACGCAGGGTCCAGGCCAGGGCCAGTTGCGCGAGGCTCTGGCCACGGCGCTTGGCGATTTCATTCAACCCGCGCACATGGGCAATGTTGGCTTCAGACAAGTGCTTGGCCTGCAACGAGCCGCCACCTGGGCGGTTGACCCGCGCATCGGCCGGCACGCCGTTGAGGTACTTGTCGGTGAGCAAACCCTGGGCCAGTGGTGTGAAAGCAATCACCCCTGCGCCCAGCTCATCGGTGGTGTCCAGCAGGTCTTTTTCAATCCAGCGGTTGAGCAGGTTGTAGGCCGGCTGGTGAATCAACAGCGGCACTTTCCACTCTTGCAGCAGCGCCGCCATTTCGCGGGTTTTTACCCCGGAATAAGACGAGATACCGATGTACAACGCTTTGCCCTGCTGCACGGCAGTGGCAAGGGCGCTGGCGGTTTCTTCCAGCGGGGTGTCGGCGTCAAAACGGTGGGAGTAGAAAATATCCACGTAGTCGACGCCCAGGCGTTGCAGGCTCTGGTCCAGGCTCGCCAGTACGTATTTGCGCGAACCGCCACCCTGGCCGTAAGGGCCGGGCCACATGTCCCAGCCGGCTTTGCTGGAAATGATCAGCTCGTCGCGGTAGTGCTTGAAGTCTTCGCGCAGCAAACGGCCGAAGTTGATCTCGGCGCTGCCATACGGTGGGCCGTAGTTGTTGGCCAGGTCGAAGTGGTTGATCCCCAGGTCGAACGCGGTGCGCAGCAGGGCGCGCTGGGTATCGATCGGGGTGCTGTCGCCAAAGTTGTGCCACAGCCCCAGGGACAGTGCCGGCAGCACCAACCCACTGCGACCTACGCGGCGGTACGGGATAGATTCATAGCGGTTTTCGGCAGCAATGTAAGTCATCGAATCCTCTCTTGGACGTAGGCAAATAAGGCCCGGGAATAAGGTTATTCCCAGGCCTTTTAACCAGCTGAATCGCTTAAGCCTGCCGTTCCGTTCTACAGCAATTTCCTACCAGAGTGGAACGACATAGCTGACATAAAAGCGATTTTCATCTTGGACGGTGGCACCGGTAATGTCCGGGCTGGCGTGGGCATTTTTCCAGGTCACGCCCAGGCCCTTGAGGGTGCCGGTCGGTACTTGGTAAGCCACGGCAATGTTGCGTTCCCACTCGCTGGTGGTGCCTTGCACGGTGCGGATGTCATCGCCGTGGGCGTAGGCAGCGGAGAACGTCAGGCCGGTGAGGCCCAGCTTACCGAAGTCATACTTGTACTGCGCAAGCCAGGTGCGCTCACCGGCGTGTTGAAATTTATTCAACTGCATGTTGGTGAGCGCCGGGGTGTCGGCGCCTGAGCCTGGGCCTTGGCGGTTGTCGCCACTGTTGAGGCCGGAATCCAGGTACGGAAAATCGCTGTCGCCGCTGTTTTTCTGAATGCCCAGGCCGACGGTGTGACCGTCCAGGCTGTAGCTCTCAAGCAAGCTGGCGGTGGTTTGGTTGATGCGGCCTTTGCTGGTGCCGTCGCCATACAGACCGGCGCCGGTAAAGTCTTTATCGCCGTCGGCGTTGGCGCCTACACCAAGGCTGCGGAACACGCGCACGTCGGTGTCGATGGCGCCCACGGACAACGCGTCATGGCGCTTGGCACCAAGGAAGAACTGCTGGTAGTAATCCTCAAGGTTGGAGTACCACAGGCTCACAGTGGTGTTCTGGATTCCGGTGTAATCCGCACCGCCGAACAGGAAGCGATCGCTTTCTCGGGTGCCGCCGGCGGTGATCATGCCTTGGTCGCCGGTTTCGTTGCGGATCTTGGTCTTGAAGATATCGCCGCCGGTGAAGGTGAAGTCGCTGAGGTCCTTGGAGACCAGTTGCACGCCGGTATTGGTCTGCTGGTACAGCCGGCCGTCGGTGTTGGCCAGTACCGGATTGTTGCCATACAGCGTGCCAACCCGCAGTTCATCTTTGGCGAAACGCATCTTGAAGGTCGGGCTGAGTACACCGAACTGGTCGGCGGATTTGCCGTTGTCCAACGGGAACATGCTGCCGGGGTAACGGCCCTGGTGATCCTTGTCGTTGAGGTCGCCGCCGGAGTCGAGTTTCAAGCCGTAAAACGCCTGCAAGTCCAGGCCAAAACCTACCGGGCCTTCGGTGTAGCCGGACTTGAAGTTGAACTCGAAACCCTGGCCCCAATCCCGCACGCTATGCGCCTTGGCATTGCTGCCCACCACATCACGACCTTGCTGGTTGAGATAGCGGTTGAGCAGGGTCACGTCGGCGTGGCTGTCGTCGATAAAATCGGCATGGGCGGACAGCATAAAGCTCGCCATGGCGGCACCCACCATGGGGCTTATTAACGTCTTCATTGTTACCGGTCTCCGTCACTGTTCTGAAATGAAAGCGTCAAACGCTTCACACAATTACGCAGTGGCCAGATGACAGTTCGGAGTCAAAACACTTAGTTCACGAATGAAATTAAGTTTAAGAAAGCCTTTAATTACGCGGGCTTGCGGGCATTTGATCGTTCCCACGCTCTGAACTGACCCCACAAAGTTGGACGTTTACCCATCTATGCCTGAGCGGCCTGAGTTCTGTATTCAACAGGACTCAGGCCGTTTAGCTTCAGTCTGATACGCGAGTGATTGTAATACTGGATGTACTCGTCGATGCCAGCGTGAAGCTCATCAAGGTCGTTAAATTTATTCAGATAAAAAAACTCTGACTTCAGTGTGCCGAAAAAACTCTCCATGGCCGCATTGTCGTAGCAGTTACCCTTGCGCGACATGCTCGGCGTCACGGAGCTTTTTTTGAGAGCCTGCAGGTAAATGGGCATTCGATACTGCCAGCCCTGGTCTGAGTGCAAAACCGGTTTTTCATGCGGCTGAAGTCGCTTGAATGCACCTTTGAGCATCTTCCCGACCATATCGAACAGCGGCCTTCTGGCAACCTCATAGGAAATGATTTCGCCGTTGTACAGATCCAAAACGGGCGACAGATAAAGCTTCTGGCCTCCAACTTTGAACTCTGTAACGTCGGTTACCCACTTTTGATTGGGTGACGGAGCTTCGAACTCACGCCTCAAAAGATTTGCCGCTACCTTGCCTACCTCACCCTTGTAGGCTCGGTATTTCTTCACGCGCACCAAGCTCTTGAGCTGAAGCTGCGCCATCAGTCGCTGAACCGTCTTGTGATTGACGAGATGACCAGCGCTTCGTACCGCAGCCGTTATCCGGCGGTAGCCATACCGGCCCTTATGCTCATCGAACGTCGAACGAATCTTGTCTTTCAGCTCAGCGTGCTTATCAGCCGCTTGCAGCGCCTTTTGCTGATAGTAAAAGGTGCTGCGTGCCAAACCGGCGAACTTCAGCAGGCTTTCGAGAGAGTGCCGCGGCCTCAGTCCTATTACGATTCGCGCTTTTTCTGCTGCGCTACTCGTTTCTTCTCCTGAACCAAGGCATCGAGCTTTTTTAGGTAGTCGTTTTCCATCCGCAACTGCTTTACCTCGGCAAGCAAATCATCGCGTGAGCGCGACTCATCATCGGGTGAGTCGGGTTGAACAGGAGGAATGGTGGTTGGCATTTTTTTCGGACGTCCGGCTCTATTAGGCTGCTTGGTAAGGGCATCAAAACCGCCCTCATCATAGCGGCGCTCCCAGAGGCCGATGATGCCGAACCTGCGGATGTCGAACAAGGCCGCCGTCTGCCGATAGGACAGCTGTTCCTTACGCATACGTTTCAAAACAGACAGTTTGAAGTCGTTGCTATAGCGCTGCAGCTTTTTCTGTTTCAGCCCGGCAGCGCCATGCACCTGATAGGCCGCAACCCACTGGCGAAGGGATGAAAAATCCACATTGTGACGGTGTGCCACATCCCTCAAACCCGCGCTACCGGAACAGTAGTCCTGCACTGCTGCCAGTTTTACTTGCTCTGTGTACTTACCCATGACACCCCCAAAGGTTGTGTCCAACCTTTGGGGGTCAGTTCACTCTGCGTGGGAATGCATCCATTGACGCTCTGCGTCATCTCTGCGGCGGGACGCGGAGCGTCCCAGGCGGCATTCCCACGCGGAGCGTGGGAACGATCGGTGGGTCAACGCACCAGGTGCAGGAACTGCAGGTGGCGCTCGTACTGGTCGAGGATGTCGTTGATGATCTGCTCCTTGGTGTAGCCGACCAGGTCGTAGTCCTGGCTGCCCTCACTCAAGTGCACTTCGGCGCGGTAGTAACGGCGGTTGTTGATCTCTTTGGAGCCCATGCCACCGCGGGCAAACGACGGCGTGAAGTAGCCGCGCATCTGCACCTGGTAAACGAATGGATGCTCCTCGCCATGCCCGATTTCCAGGCTGACGCTGTCGTTGGACGGGTCCGGCTGAGTCACTACATTCAGGCCCTTCTCGACGAACACCGCCGTCACTTCTTCGATCGCCGGGCGCACCGTCGATTCGAGGAAACGGTACACCTCATCGCGTGACGGGAAGTGCACGGCCTGGCTCAAACGCTGGCGCCAACCACCTCGGCCTTTGCGCGCAGCCGACACCGGTGCCAGCGAATGCAGCTGGGCAATCTGCTTCTGCGATTCGAGGTAAAAGGCCTTGTGCAGCCCCCACATCATCAGCAGCAAAATCAGCGAGAACGGCAACGAGGTCAGCACCACTGCCGATTTGAGCGAGTCGATACTGCCGGCAAACAGCAGGGCACTGGTGACCAGCGCCGTCATCGCCCCCCAGAACACCCGCAGCCATTTCGGCCCATCTTCATCGGCGTTGCCGCCTTTGGACGACAAGGTCGACAGCACGACGGTGCCGGAATCCGCCGAAGTGACGAAGAACACGAAGCTGATAAACACCGTAACGGCGATCACCGTCTTGCTCCAAGGGTAGGTTTCCAGCAGCAGGTAGAGGCTCATCGAAGGGTCATCGATGGCCGACTGGCCCAACGCGGTCATGCCGTGGTTGAGCACCTGGTCGATGGCGCTGTTGCCGAAAATCGACATCCACGCCAGGGTGAAGCCCAGCGGAATCAACAGTACGCCGAAGACGAACTCGCGGATGGTCCGACCACGGGAAATACGCGCGATGAACAGGCCCACGAACGGCGACCATGCGATCCACCAGGCCCAGTAGAACACCGTCCAACCGCCCAGCCAGTCGCTGGGTTTGTCGTAGGCGTACACATCGAAGCTCTTGGTTGGAAGCGCGCCGAGATAGTCACCGATGTTCTGGATCAGGGTGTTGAGCAAGTGCTGGGTGGGGCCTGCGAACAACACAAACAGCAGCAGCGCACAGGCCAGCAGCATGTTGATGTCGGACATCACTCGCACGCCCTTGTCGACGCCGGCGACGGCAACGAGGATCGCAGCGCCCATCATCAAGGTGATCAGGCCAACCTGAATCCACTGCGTATGCGCGATGCCAAACAGGTAGTCGAGACCGGAGTTGAGGTGCAACACGCCAAAACCCATGTCGGCGCCCAGGCCGAACACCGTGGCAATGATGCCGAAACCGTCCACCGCATAACCGATGGGGCCGTTGATGCGCTTGCCGATCAGCGGGTACAGCGCCGAACGCAGCGCCAGCGGCAGGTTATGCCGGTAGGCGAAGTACGCCAGGGCCATGCCGACAAAGGCAAACACGCCCCAGCCGTGCAGACCCCAGTGCAGAAACAGAATCTGCATGGCCTGGCGAGCCGCATCGGCATTCATCGGCGCGCCCTGGGGCGGCTGCACCAGGTGCGTCAATGGCTCGGAGACACAGAAGAAAAACAGCGTGATGCTGATCCCGGCGGCGAACAGCATGCCGGCCCAGGACAGATAACTGAATTCGGGCTCGTCGTGGTCGGCACCGAGTTTTATCTTGCCGTAGCCCGATAGCGCGGTGACCACCACGAAGACCAGATACAGCGTCATCGCGAGCATGTAGTACCAGCCGACCGTATTGGCCGCCCAATTTTGTGCGGCCAGCAGCCAGGCACCGGCCTGTTGCGGAATCGCGATAACAGTGATGCCAAACAGCAGGATGAAGCTTGCGGCAAAGTAGAAAACCGGCGCATTCATGCGCACCAGGCCGCTGGATGGGGTGGACGATGCACTCATGAACGATGCACCCCGAAGGTGTGTGATGTGGCTGTAAATAACGGACTCAGCAAAGGTAAGCCTCCTGTTGTGAGCGGGCAGCGAACCACCGGGTTTAACTTGAACGAGCATTCAAGTTAAACATAGGTAGGCGGTTTGGGACTAATCGCAGGGCTGAGTGGTAGACAATTCCTACACTAGCTCAAGGATTGGTATGACGGGCGAGAGAGGTAAATCGTTCAGCGATTACGGGTCTAATTTGAAATGCGGTTAACCCTGTGGGAGCTGGCTTGTCGGGTCCCACAATTGATCGGTGTGCGGCTCAAATACTATTTCTGCGCGCCGTCGTCATGCTGCAAATTCGCCTGCGTGATGTTCGCCCCCGCCGGCACGCTGCGGGTCAGCCACACATTGCCGCCGATGGTCGAGCCCTTGCCGATGGTGATGCGCCCCAGGATCGTCGCCCCGGCGTAGATCACCACGTCATCCTCAACGATCGGATGGCGCGGATGGCCTTTCTGCAACTGCCCGTCCTCATCCGCCGGGAAGCGCTTGGCGCCCAACGTCACGGCCTGGTAGATGCGCACACGCTCGCCGATGATCGCGGTCTCGCCGATCACCACACCAGTGCCGTGGTCGATAAAGAAACTCGGACCGATCTGCGCACCAGGGTGAATATCGATGCCGGTGGCCGAGTGAGCAATCTCTGCACTGATCCGCGCCAGCAACGGCAGCCCGGCGCGGTATAGATGGTGCGCCAGGCGATGGTGAATCACCGCCAGAATCCCCGGATAGCACAGCAGCACTTCATCCACACTGCGCGCGGCCGGGTCGCCGTGGTAGGCGGCGAGCACATCGGTGTCCAACAGGCTGCGCAGTGAAGGCAAGGCCAGGGCGAAGTCCTGGATCAGCCGGATGGCCAGGGCGTCGACCTCGCTGTCATCCTTGGCGCCCTGGCGCGCGGCGTAGCGCAGCTCCAGGCGGGCCTGGGCCAGCAGGGCATTCAGGGCGACGTCGAGGGTATGACCGACGTAAAAATCTTCACTTTCTTCACGCAGGTCCACCGGCCCCAGGCGCATCGGGAACAGCGCGCCGCACAGCGCTTCAAGAATCTGCGCCACCGCCTCGCGGGACGGCAACTCACGGCCACCGTGCTCGCCACTGAGGCGGCCATTGCGCGTTCGCCACTGATCCCGGGCGCTGCGCAGCTGGCTGACGATGGTCTGCAATTGCCAATGACTGGAACGCTCACTCACAGTATTCACTCCTGACGATATGGCCATCACTTTACGGTATGCACCCTGGCCGCCCTTAAGAACCAATGGTGTGATGCTAAGAACTATCCGACATAAGCGATTGGCGGTTGCCGGTTGAAAAGTGCCTGCCTATAGTCGCCCCATCCCTTAGCCACTGTACGTCGCCATGATCAAACAACAGCTCGACCGTTTTAACCGCCTGGAACTGCTGGGCGGCGCCACTGCCCTGGAAAAACTCGAGCGGCTGTCGGCCTGGCTGGGCAGGGACATTTACGTCAAGCGCGACGACACCACGCCGCTGGCCATGGGCGGCAACAAGCTGCGCAAACTTGAATACCTGGCCGCCGATGCCCTTGCCCAAGGTGCAGACACCCTGGTGACCGCCGGCGCCATCCAATCCAACCATGTGCGCCAGACCGCCGCGCTGGCCGCCAAGCTTGGCCTGGGCTGCGTGGCGCTGCTGGAAAACCCCACCGGCACCGAAGACCCCAACTACCTGGGCAACGGCAACCGCCTGCTGCTGGAGTTGTTCGACGCCAAAGTCGAATTGGTCGAGAACCTCGATAACGTCGACGACCAACTCAACGCCCTCGCCGACCGGCTGCGCAGCAACGGCAAGAAGCCCTACCTCGTGCCTATTGGTGGCTCCAATGCCTTGGGTGCCTTGGGTTATGTGCGCGCCGGGCTGGAGCTGGCCGGGCAGATCCAAGACAGCGGCATTGAGTTCGCCGCCGTGGTGCTGGCCTCGGGCAGCGCGGGCACCCATAGCGGCCTCGCGCTGGCGTTGAGTGAAGTGCTGCCGAACCTGCCGGTGGTGGGCATTACCGTGTCGCGCACCGAAGAAGCCCAGTTCCCGAAGGTACAAAGCTTGGCCGAACGCACCGCCGAGTTGCTGGGCGTGGGCATTCCGCAAGCCTTCAAAGTGATCCTGTGGGACGAATATTTCGGCCCGCGCTACGGCGAACCGAACGCCGGCACCCTGGCGGCGGTCAAGCTGTTAGCCAGCCAGGAAGGCTTGCTGCTGGACCCGGTCTACACCGGCAAGGCCATGGCCGGTTTGCTCGATGGCATCGGGCGTCAGCGGTTTGAGGACGGCCCGATCATCTTCCTGCACACCGGCGGGGCACCGGCGTTGTTTGCGTATGACTCCGTGTTTAACTGAATAAACACGGATCAAAATGTGGGAGCTGGCTTGCCTGCGATAGCGGTGGATCAGTCAGCACATCTGTAGCTGGCGGACCGCTATCGCAGGCAAGCCAGCTCCCACATTAGATCAGCTGTATATTCCACAAAAGAATATCAAATTAATTTTATATTATTTTCAAGTCTTAAAAACTGGCTTTATAGTCGCGCCGTAGGCGAAGACGCGCACCGCGCTTTAAGGCAGGATACGACTACTGCGTCACCTGCTTCGCTCAACATAAAAAACACAGGGGCTGTTCATGACTATTTCTGTATTGCGTCGCACGTTGCTGGTTGGCACTTTGGGCTTGGCACTCGGGGCTGGTCTGATGGGCCAAGCCATCGCCGGCGAGCAGCTGGACACCATCAAGAAAGCCGGCGAGATCAAGATCGGCCTGGAAGGCACCTACCCACCGTTCAGCTTTGTCGATGAAAGCGGCAAGCTCAGCGGTTTTGAAGTCGAGCTGTCCGAAGCGCTGGCCAAAGAGCTGGGCGTCAAGGTCAAGCTGCAGGCCACGCCGTGGGACGGCATCCTCGCCGCCCTGGAATCCAAGCGCCTGGATGCAGTGGTCAACCAAGTGACCATCTCCGAAGAACGCAAGAAGAAGTATGACTTCTCCAAGCCATACACCGTGTCGGGTATCCAGGCACTGGTACTGAAGAAAAACGTCGACAGCATCAAGACCGCCAACGACCTGGCCGGCAAGAAAGTCGGTGTGGGCCTGGGCACCAACTATGAGCAATGGCTCAAGGACAACCAGCCTAAAGCCATCATCAAGACTTACAACGATGACCCCACCAAGTTCCAGGACCTGCGCATTGGCCGTATCGACGCCATCCTGATCGACCGTTTGGCCGCTCTGGAGTACGCCAAGAAAGCCCCGGACACTGCTGCTGCCGGTGATGCCTTCTCCCGTCAGGAAGCCGGTATTGCCCTGCGCAAAGGCGAGCCGGAACTGCTCGACGCGGTGAACAAGGCCCTCGACAAGCTGCGCGCCGATGGCACCTTGAAGAAGCTGTCCGAGAAGTACTTCAACGCTGACGTCACTGAATAATGGAAGCAGGTTTCCAACTCGCGCTGGACTCCGCGCCCTTTCTGCTCAAGGGCGCGTACTACACGGTGATTCTTAGCCTCGGCGGGATGTTTTTCGGCTTGTTGCTGGGCTTCGGCCTCGCCTTGATGCGCTTGTCTCGCTTCAAGCTCCTGAGCTGGACCGCCCGAGTCTATGTGTCGTTCTTTCGCGGCACGCCCTTGCTGGTGCAGCTGTTTTTGATCTACTACGGTTTGCCGCAAGTGGGCATCGAGCTGGATCCGATCCCGGCGGCCATGATCGGCTTTTCGCTGAACATGGCCGCTTACGCCTGTGAAATCCTGCGCGCCGCGATCAGTTCCATCGAGCGTGGCCAATGGGAGGCTGCCGCCAGTATCGGCATGACGCGCGCGCAGACCCTGCGCCGGGCCATTCTGCCGCAAGCCATGCGCACGGCCTTGCCGCCGCTGGGCAACAGCTTTATTTCGCTGGTCAAGGACACGGCGCTGGCCGCCACCATTCAGGTGCCGGAGTTGTTCCGCCAGGCACAGTTGGTGTCGGCGCGTACCTTCGAAATCTTCACCATGTACCTCTCCGCTGCCCTGATCTACTGGATCCTGGCAAGCATCCTGGCGCACTTTCAAAATCGCCTGGAAGACCGGGTCAACCGGCATGACCTGGAGTCCTGAGCATGATCGTGGTTGAAAAACTGACCAAACAATTCAAAGGTCAGGTGGTACTCAACGGCATCGACCTGGAGGTCAAGGAAGGCGAAGTGGTCGCCATCATTGGCCCCAGCGGTTCCGGCAAGACCACCTTGCTGCGCTGCCTGAACTTCCTCGAAGAACCCACCAGCGGGCGCATCAAGGTCGGTGATATCGAGATAGACAGCAGCAAACCGCTCAACCAGCAACAAGGCCTGGTGCGGCGCTTGCGCCAGCACGTGGGTTTTGTGTTCCAGAATTTCAACCTGTTCCCGCACCGCACCGCGCTGGAAAACGTCATCGAAGGCCCGATCGTGGTCAAGAAGATGCCACGCGAGGCGGCGATCGCACTGGGGCGCAAACTGCTGGACAGGGTCGGCCTGGCAGGCAAGGAAGATGCCTACCCGCGGCGCTTGTCCGGCGGCCAGCAACAGCGCGTGGCGATTGCCCGTGCCTTGGCCATGGAGCCGGAGGTGATTCTGTTTGACGAACCCACCTCGGCGCTCGACCCGGAGCTGGTCGGCGAAGTGCTGGCGACCATCCGCAGCCTGGCTGAAGAAAACCGCACCATGGTCATCGTCACCCACGAAATGAGCTTCGCCCGGGATGTGGCCAACCGAGTGATCTTTTTCGACAAAGGCGTGATCGTGGAGCAAGGCGAAGCCAAGGCGCTGTTTGCCAACCCCAAGGAAGAGCGGACCAAGCAGTTTTTGAGTAAGTTTTTAGCCCACTGACTGGCTTGCAGTGTGGTGAGGAAGCTTGCTTGCGCTGGGCTGTGCAGCGGCCCCAAAATCCTGGGAGCGCTTCGCACTCCAGCGGGAGCAAGCTCCCTCACCACAGTCCTACACAAAACCCTCCCAGCCATGGGTAAAACACCCCGCCAAACCCGCCTTAAAATCCCCCGCCCCGTCAGCCTTTTCTGAATCTGCTTCAATTCGCCGTTTAGCCTTTTGCCGCCATTGACGCCTGCCAGCCAACCCTCTTATCTAGCGCTCAGAGGATTGGATCCTATCCCGGCTACTCACTGAATCGTTCCTTTCGGCACCCAGCGCGCAATCGCGCCACGGGCGCCGGAACGATTGCTGCTGGCTGCATCAAGGAGATTACTTATGACGCGCACCGCACCCCAGGCCACGCTCACCGCCCCGACCCTGCCCCAGGCGAATCGATACGGCATCAATGCCCTCGCCGCTAGCCAATTGCAGGTGGATATCGCGCCTTACCCTGGCATGGACGAGGGCGACCTGATCGAGCTGTTCTGGAACAACTGCTTTGCCGACTCACGTCGGATTACCGCGTGCAAGGTCGGCACGCCGACCCGCCTGCGTGTACCCGAAAGTTTTATTCAGGATGGCACGGCACGGGTTCACTACCAAGTCATGCAAGTCGGCCACGGCCCGGCACGCTCAGACCTCACCCAGGTGCCCGTGAAGACCTGCTACCCCGGTGGCCACCCTTCTGCGTTGCTGGACGGTGAAAACCAGAACCTCGCCCCTGTGGGCCTGCCCGAAACCATCCGGCGCTATGGCGTCAACGGCGGCCAGGTAAGGCGCGGCATTCCGCTGACCATCCAGCCCTACCTGAACATGGCCACGGGCGATGCCATCACCCTGCGCTGGGGCGACGTGCGCCTGGACCTGCCGCAAATCCAGGCCAAAGGCGTGGGTCTGCCGGTGCAGGTGTGGGTGCCGTCGGCCATGATTATCGAAGCAGGCGACGACAGCCGCCTGGACGTGACGTACTGCATTCTCGATCGGGTCGGCAATAATTCGCGCTGGGCGCCAGTGCGCACCTTGAATATCGCCACCTGCGCGCCACAGCCGCCAGCCCGGCCAGCCAGCGCCACGACGATCTATCAACCGCGTCAGCCCGGTTCCCCCTGCGAACCTGGGTGACAGCCCTTCTATGCATATTCCTAGAAGTTAGTTTATTTAAAGATTTAACACGCTTAGGGTATATGTACCGGACCACCGGACATCTCTGATTTTTTTGTTTCTATTTCATTGAATGCGAGGTCGGTATGGTCAGAATTACCCCGGTGCATAACGCCAGGGCATTACGTGCAGCCAAGGAGCGGCGTTGATGTCTAACTTGGCTCTAACACACCCCCAGAGTGATCTGGACGTAGCCCCACTGCTGTTGCCGGCCACGGTGCTGCGCAACGACGCCCAGGCGTTGAGCGCGGCGCATGAGCTGGCCCAGGCCGCGCGCCTGCAAGCGGCTAAACGCGACCAACAGCGCCAGTTGCCCTGGTCGCAGCTTGAGCAGTTCACCCGCAGCGGGCTGGGCAGTATTTCCATTCCCCGTGAATACGGCGGCCCGCAAGTGTCATTCGTGACCCTGGCCGAAGTGTTCGCGATCATCAGCGCGGCGGACCCGGCCCTCGGGCAAATCCCGCAGAACCATTTCGGCATTCTGCACCTGCTGCAAAGCACCGCCACCGAGCGCCAGAAAAAGCAGCTGTTCCAGAGCGTGCTCGACGGCTGGCGAATAGGCAATGGCGGCCCCGAACGCGGTACCAAAAACACCCTGGAACTCAAGGCGCGCCTCACTGCCAAGGATGACGGCTATGTGATCAGCGGCCAGAAGTTCTACTCCACTGGCGCCTTGTTCGCGCATTGGGTCGCGGTAAAAGCACTGAACGATGACGGCAAGCAAGTCATGGCGTTTGTGCGCCGTGGCACGCCAGGGCTGCGCATCGTTGACGATTGGTCGGGCTTTGGCCAACGCACCACCGCCAGCGGCACGGTACTGCTCGACCAGGTGCCGGTGGACGCAGAGTTGGTCGTCGACAACTGGCGCCTCGGCGAAAGCCCGAATATCCAGGGCGCGGTCTCGCAACTGATCCAGGCCGCCATCGACGCCGGCATCGCCCGTGGTGCGCTGGACGACACCATCGCTTTCGTGCGCGAACGCTCGCGCCCGTGGATCGACGCCAAGGTCGAACGCGCCAGCGATGACCTGTATGTGATCGCCGATATCGGCAAACTTAAAATCGAACTGCACGCCGCCGAAGCCCTGCTGCGCAAAGCCGGCAAGGTGCTGGACGAGGTCAGCGCCGCACCGATCACCGCGCACTCGGCCGCCCGCGCCTCGATTGCCGTGGCCGAAGCCAAGGTGCTGACCACCGAAGTGTCGTTGCTGGTGAGCGAAAAGCTCTTCGAACTCGCCGGCAGCCGCGCAACCCTCGCCGAATTCAACCTTGACCGCCACTGGCGCAATGCCCGCGTACACACCCTGCACGACCCGGTGCGCTGGAAATATCACGCCATCGGCGCCTATCGACTGAACGGCACTTTGCCTGCTCGACATTCCTGGATCTGACCGACCAGACATCTGGAGAAACCCATGACTTTTTCCCCTAACGTCGCGGTCATCACCAGCGACGAACAAGCCCTTATTGTCGCCAGCGACCTGGCCGAAGACTTCCGCCGTGACAGCGCGCAGCGCGACCGCGAACGCCGCCTGCCCTTGCCTGAACTGGACGTGTTTTCGCGCTCCGGCCTGTGGGGTATCAGCGTGCCCAAGGAGTACGGCGGCGCCGGCGTTTCCAACGTCACCCTGGCCAAAGTCATCGCCCTGATCGCCCAGGCCGACGCCTCGCTGGGCCAGATCCCGCAAAACCATTTTTATGCGTTGGAAGTGCTGCGCGTGAATGGCAGCCCCGCCCAGCAACAGCGCCTGTACGCCGAAGTACTCGCCGGGCAACGCTTCGGCAACGCCTTGGCGGAACTCGGCACCAAAACCGCCCATGACCGCGTCACCTCCATCACCCGCGATGGCGATGGTTTTCGCATCACCGGGCGCAAGTTTTACTCCACTGGTGCGATCTACGCTCAACGCATCCCTACTTCGGTGGTGGATGAACACGGCGTGCAGCAACTGGCGTTTGTGCCCCGCAACAGCGAGGGCTTGAGCGTGATCGACGACTGGAGTGGCTTCGGTCAGCGCACCACGGGCAGCGGTTCAGTGGTGTTCGAAAACGTCTGGGTGGCAGCCCATGACGTGATCCCGTTCCAGAGCGCCTTCGAGCGCCCGACCACCGTCGGCCCGCTGGCGCAGATCCTTCACGCCGCCATCGACACCGGCATTGCCCGCGCCGCCTTTGAAGATGCGCTGCACTTTGTGCGCACCAAAACCCGCCCGTGGATCGACGCCGGCAACGACAAGGCCAGCGAAGACCCGCTGACGCTCAAGAGCTTCGGCCACTTGAGCATTCGCCTGCACGCCGCCGAGGCCTTGCTGGAGCGCGCGGGTGAATACCTCGACCGCGCCCAGGCCGACAGCAATGCCCAGACCGTCGCAGCAGCCTCGATTGCTGTCGCCGAAGTGCGCGCCCTGAGCACGGAAATTTCCCTGGCTGCCGGCAGCACCTTGTTCGAGTTGGCCGGCAGCCAGGCGACCCTGGCCGAGCACGGCCTCGACCGCCACTGGCGCAACGCCCGCGTGCACACCCTGCACGACCCGGTGCGCTGGAAATACCACGCGGTGGGCAATTACTACCTCAACGATGAAAACCCACCACTGCGGGGGACCATCTGAATGACCAAGAAAAAAATCCTGCTCAATGCCTTCAACATGAACTGCATCGGGCATATCAACCACGGCCTGTGGACCCACCCACGGGACACCTCGACGCACTACAAAACGGTCGAATACTGGACCGACCTGGCGCAAACCCTGGAGCGCGGGCTGTTCGACGGTTTGTTCATCGCGGATATCGTCGGCGTGTACGACGTGTACCAGAACGCTATCGACGTGCCGCTCAAAGAGTCGATCCAACTGCCGGTCAATGACCCGTTGCTGTTGGTCTCGGCCATGGCCGCCGTGACCAAAAACCTCGGTTTCGGCCTCACCGCCAACCTCACCTACGAGCCGCCGTACCTGTTCGCCCGGCGCATGTCCACGCTCGATCACCTGAGCCGTGGCAGGGTCGGCTGGAACATCGTCACCGGCTACCTCGACAGCGCGGCCAAGGCCATGGGCCTGACCGAGCAGGTCGAGCATGACCGCCGCTATGACCAGGCCGATGAGTACCTGCAGGTGCTGTACAAACTCTGGGAAGGCAGCTGGGAAGACGACGCGGTGCTCAACGACCCCAAGCAACGGGTCTATGCGCAACCGGGCAAGGTGCACAAGGTCGAGCACCACGGCGAGTTTTATCAGGTGGAGGGTTATCACCTGTGCGAACCCTCGCCGCAGCGCACGCCAGTGTTGTTTCAGGCCGGCAGTTCGGACCGTGGCCTGCTGTTCGCCGGGCAACATGCCGAGTGCGTGTTCATCAGCGGCCAGAACAAGGCTGCGACCAAAATCCAAGTGGACAAGGTGCGCGCCAGTGCCGTCGAGGCCGGGCGCAACCCGGATGACATCAAGGTGTTCATGGGGCTTAACGTGATTGTTGGCGCCACCGAAGCACTGGCCTGGGCCAAGCACGCCGAGTACTTGAGCTACGCCAGCCCGGAGGCTGGCGTGGCGCATTTTTCGGCGTCCACGGCGATTGATTTTGCCCAATACGAAATCGACGAACCGATCCAGTACGTGAAGAGTAATGCGATCCAGTCGGCCACCAAGAACCTGCAAAACAACGACTGGACCCGGCGCAAATTGCTCGAACAGCACGCCTTGGGTGGACGCTACATCACTTTGGTTGGCTCGCCCGAACAAGTGGCTGATGAGCTGGAATCCTGGATCAGCGAGACGGGGCTGGATGGCTTCAATTTGACGCGCATCGTGACGCCGGAAAGCTACGTCGACTTTATCGATCTGGTGGTGCCGGAGTTGCAGAAGCGTGGGTCGTACAAGACGGCTTATGAGCAGGGAACACTGCGCGAAAAAGTCTTCCACGCTGGCGCTCGCCTACCCGAACAACATACCGGCTCCACCTACCGACACTGAACCAAAACTGTGGGAGCTGGCTTGACTGCGATGGCGGTGGGCCAGCAACACATATGTGGCTGACAGACCGCTATCGCAGGCAAGCCAGCTCCCACAAGTGACCGCATTGTTCTTATCCATTACCTTATGACTGGAAATCGATTATGAAAAAAACCCTGCTCTCCCACCCAGTCAAAGCACTGGTCCTGGCCTTCGGTTTGTTTAGCTCGGCCGTTTTCGCCGCCGACGCACCGCTGAAAATCGGCACCACCGCCGCCTTCGCGATTCCCCTCGAAGCCGCCGTCGCTGAAGCCGGCAAGCAAGGCCTGAAAGTCGAGCTGGTGGAATTCACCGACTGGATCGCGCCCAACGTCAGCCTGGCCGCCGGCGATATCGACGTGAATTACTTCCAGCACATTCCGTTCCTGGAAAACGCCAAGGCCGCCGCCGGTTTTGACCTGGTGCCGTATGCACCGGGCATCATCAATAACGTCGGGCTGTATTCCAAGAAGTACAAAAACATCAACGACCTGCCCCAAGGCGCCAGCGTGGCGATTGCCAACGACCCGATCAACAGCGGTCGCGGTCTGCAATTGCTGGCCAAGGCCGGGCTGATCAGCCTCAAACCGGGCGTGGGCTACAAGGCCACCGAAGAAGACATCATCGCCAACCCGAAAAAGCTCAAGATCCTGCAAGTCGAGGCCGTGCAACTGGTGCGCGCTTATGACGACGCCGATCTGGTGCAGGGCTACCCGGCCTATATCCGCCTGTCCAAGACCTTCGATGCCGAGTCGGCGCTGCTGTTCGACGGCCTCGACCACCCGGAATACGTGATCCAGTTTGTGATCCAGCCCAAGAGCAAAACCGACCCGCGCGTGATCAAGTTCGTCGACATTTACCAGCACTCACCAATGGTACGTGCGGCGCTGGATAAATCCCTCGGCAAACTCTACCAAGTCGGCTGGGAAGATAAAAAATGACCGCCGCCCACGCCCAACTGCGCGACCTGGGCACGCCGCCCAGGGACGCCGAGCAGACAGAGTTGCACCCGGACCTGAACCGCGCCCATGTGCGTTTTATCAACCTGGGCAAAACCTATGACGGCGCCGTGCATGCCCTGCAAGGCATTGATCTGGCGATCCAGCACGGTGAAGTGTTCGGCATTATCGGCCGCAGCGGCGCCGGTAAATCCTCGCTGATCCGCACCATCAACCGCCTGGAGCAACCCAGCAGCGGCCGCGTACTGATTGATCAGGTGGACATCGGGGAGTTCGACGAAGACCGCTTGGTGGCGCTGCGGCGGCGCATCGGCATGATCTTCCAGCACTTCAACCTGATGTCGGCCAAGACCGTGTGGCAGAACGTCGAACTGCCGCTGAAAGTCGCCGGAGTGCCCAAGCCGCAGCGTGAGCAAAAGGTGCGGGAACTGTTGGAACTGGTCGGCCTCAAGGACAAGCACACAGCCTACCCGGCGCAACTCTCCGGCGGGCAGAAACAGCGCGTGGGCATCGCCCGTTCGCTGGTGCATGACCCGCAGATTTTGTTGTGCGACGAGGCCACTTCGGCCCTCGACCCGGAAACCACCCAGTCGATCCTCGGCCTGTTGCGCGAGATCAACCAGCGCCTGGGCCTGACCATCGTGTTGATCACCCACGAGATGGCGGTGATTCGCGATATCTGCGACCGCGTGGTGGTATTGGAACACGGGCGCATCGTCGAACAAGGCCCGGTGTGGCAAGTGTTCGGCAACCCGCAGCACGAGGTCAGCAAAACCCTGTTGGCGCCGTTGCAACACGGCTTGCCGCCAGAGCTGCAAAACCGCCTGCAACTCACCCAGACCTCGGCTGACGCGGCCCTGGTATTGCGCTTGCAGTTCACCGGCAGCGCCGCAGACGAACCGGACCTGGCCGCACTGTTCAGCGCCCTCGGCGGGCGCGTGCGCTTGTTGCAAGGCGGTGTGGAACGCATTCAGGGGCATGCCCTGGGGCAATTGTTGCTGGCAGTGAATGGCTCGCCGCATAACGCCGAAGCACTACGCATCCGCGCCGGGCAGTGGGCACAACAGGTGGAGGTGCTGGGCTATGTGGTTTGATCGCTTATTACAGGGCGCCATCGACACCTTGTTGATGGTTGGCGTGTCATCGCTGATCGCATTGCTGGTGGGGATACCGCTGGCGGTGTTCCTGGTCACCAGCGACAAAGGTGGCATCTACCAGGCACCAGCGCTGAACCGCGTGCTGGGGGCGTTCGTCAATCTGTTCCGCTCGATACCGTTTCTGATCCTGATGGTCGCGCTGATCCCGTTCACGCGGCTGATCGTCGGCACCACCTATGGCGTGTGGGCCGCCGTGGTGCCGCTGACCATCGCCGCCACACCGTTCTTTGCGCGGATTGCCGAGGTGAGTTTGCGTGAGGTCGATCATGGTTTGATCGAAGCCGCACAGGCCATGGGCTGCCGGCGCTGGCACATTATCTGGCATGTGTTGTTGCCCGAAGCGCTGCCGGGGATTGTGGGTGGTTTTACGATTACCCTGGTGACCATGATCAACTCGTCGGCCATGGCCGGGGCGATTGGGGCTGGAGGCTTGGGGGACATTGCGTATCGGTATGGGTATCAGCGCTTTGATACGCAGATCATGCTCACGGTGATTGTGCTGCTGGTGGTGTTGGTGGCGGTGATTCAGTTGGGTGGGGATCGGTTGGCGCGGGGTTTGAACAAGCGCTGAAACCAAGGGACTCCCTCGCAAGTTGACCGTCACGTCTATTGCCGCACCGCCCGTCGACACTGTCAACTTTGACAGCTAGACGATGTCAAGCCCCCAGGCGTCATATCTCGTTTACCTGCGCGCCATCGGGGCGCGTATTACGAGTAAGGGGATACCAATGTCCAGCCTACCTCCGGATTCCGACGAAGACCTACAACCACCGACTTCGTATACGCCTGCCGTTCGACTCCAGGCCCCCTTCGGCACAGATCCTGAACCAAGGGAGGATGAAGCCGCCGCTTGGGGGATGGGAATCCGACATCTGTTTCCGGCCAGATTCGTATTTCCCCCATGGATTGGGATGGCTGCAGGTGACGAGTACATGCTCTACCTCAACGACATGAACAGCCCCATCGCATCGGATGTTCTCCTCGACGTAAAAGCGAAAGCGTTACTGTCAATAAATCAAGTGCCGAGCGGCGAAGTCTTGATACGCGGTCGAGTCCGACGCGCCGGCAGTTTGCAGAACAGTTACTCCCCCATTGAAAAAGTACTGATCATACCTACCCATCCCGCCGGGTTTGATCAGGAGGTCACAAAGCCTTGGCACAGCGGGCTTAGTCTGTCGATCGAAAATCTGCCCATGGGCTCGATCATTGATAGCGACATCGCCGCGCAAGGATTCGTTTGCCTGATCGACAAGCCCCTCAACGCGCGCAAAAACGATGTCTACGTCATCTTCGTTGGAGGTATCCGCACCGAATACCAGTTGACCGAGAAAGAAGCCAAAGGGCCTGGGCCGATCAAAGTGAAAATCGGCCCGGAGGTGCTCAGCCAGATCATTCCAAATGGCGAGATAGAAGTCGTGTTCACGGTGAGGAATGTCGTGGGCAACAGCCCCGGAGGTGATTATCAGTTTTCCAAAAGCTACAAACTGATCTCGGAAAAAGACCCAAGTTTGTTGGTTTTCCCCTACTTTCTCAAAAATGGCGAACCCGCGGATTATCTTGATCTGAGCGCCGACAGCCAGGCCTTGCTGGAGATGGAGGTCACTCCGTTGCGCGCGTCCCCCATACCCAGGCCTCTGAACATGATCACGGGCATCGTGACGCTGCTGCAAGAAGATGGGGGAACCAAGGTTGTGCGCTTGCCGCCCGTGACAGACAGCGGCCGGGGTAGCACACTGAGGATTCCACTCACCTACGATCTCTTCAAATCCTTGGCCAACGGGCGATTCCGGTTGGCGTACGAGTCGCATACCCCCGCTGGGGTGGTATTGAGAACGTCGGGCAGCGCCCTGGTTAACGTGGGGGGGCTGCCAGTGTCGCTGCCGGCAGTGACCATCGCCGGATTGCTGGCGGGGATACTGACCAGCGACAAAGACACTAACGCAACGATACCTCGCTACTTCCCCTACAGCCCTAATTTTCAGGAAAAATTTTTGATCGTTGCCACTGACGGCAACCTCATTTACGAAGACACGCAATTTGCGGGAGCCGAGGGTGGAACGCGTCGCGTGACCAAGGAAACGCTAAAAACGTTTGAAGGCAAACGCGTGCAGATTTACTACACCGTTGACAAAGGCGAGGGCACTTCGGCATCCCTCCTCACGTCCGAGAAATTGGACGTCCAGATCGGCAAGTGGATCGAGGAACTGGATGCACCGATTGTTCAACTGGCCACAGACGGTTTCATCGACTCAGCAAGCCTGCATGACGACGAGTTTCTGGTAACGTTTCCTTTCTCTTACTCACGCAAGGGCGACACACTCAACTGGAGCTGGACGGGTATGAATTCGGCGGGCTCGGCCACTGGCACCTTCAGTATCAACAGCGCTACCGAAGGCAAGAACCTTCCATTCATCCTTTACCCGCTGGAACGCAGGCTGGTGGACAACAACCAGGACGCCCAAATCAGCTTCAAGTACCGCGTATCGCAGTCAGGAACTCCGCCTGTTGTCTCTCGCTCCAAAGTGGCTTATCTCACCATCGGCAAGAGGCCGGTACTCGATCCGGCCGAAGTGCTTGAAGCCGGCCCGCTGCAGTACGAAATCCTGCCAAAAGCCGTGATCAAAGGCGCCACCGTATTGGCCAATTTCACCAACGCCAGCGCTCAGGATCGAGTGACTGTTCATTGGGTCGGGAAGTTTAACCTCAGCACCGCCGAAGTACCGGCGGTGTGGAATCCGAAGAGCAAAAACTTCTCTGCCCTGATCGATCCACAGGTTATTTCCAAGGGCGTTCGCAAGGACGGCAACCAGATCAGCGTGTGGTACAGCTTTATCCGTGGGCACACCACATTCACCTCCGAGCCCAAGTCGTTCTTGCTCAAACCACTTGAGTACCGGCCGGCACCGGTTATCGTCGACGCAGGCGCTACCGAGATGCTATTGCAGCTCTATAGGCTGACGGATAAAGCCATCATTCGAGTGCTGCCGTGGGACCTGATCAGCGTCGGCAATAATGTGATTCTGCAATTGACCGGTACTTTCGTCGATGGCACGCCCTACACCGATAGCTTTATCGACGGAACAGTCACGGCGGATCATATTTCCAAGGGCTATTCCCTGGCCGCACCCGTGGAAAACCTGCTTCGTCTTCAAGACCGCTCGCGCCTGAACATCAAGTGCTGGGTGAACCTGACGAATTCAGGGGACAAAAACGTAGCGATGCTGTTTGAAGAAAACAACTACGTTGTTGAAGCTATCGCAACCACCCAACCCGCACCGGCCTTTGCCAACATACCGGGGGGAAAAATATCCGTCTACGCGCCAGACCATGCCAAAAAGGCTTTTTTGACAGTGTCGGTGGCAGGGATGAGACCTGAGCAAAAATTCACTCCGGAAATCATTTTCCCGGACGGGACATTGGCCACGATTACAGCGCAGAACGGTGTAAGCACGGGGCGTATCGACTTCCCGATCAGCGACGACATCCTGGCGAAGATGGTCAACAAGGTCATGACAATGCGGTACACCGTGACCACCTTTGGCACCAAACCGATTACTTCTGCGCCTCAGGAGGTGACGGTGCAACCGCTGCGCGAAGGGGACCTTCCACAGGTGTTACTCAACAATATCCCCAATAACGGCACAATCGACCTCAACATTAAAAGCAATATCAAAGTGCTGGCGAGCTTAGCGACATGGCCTCTGATGATCAAAGGCCAACGGGTGTCAATTGATCTAAAAGCCAAAGACATAACCCCGCTGAATATCGAGTTTGCAATCGATGCAGAACAAGCCATTAACGGTATAAAAGATAAAGAAGTGAACCGAAGCTGGCTGGACACTGTGACGCCTAACACACAGATCTTGATCACCGGTAGCGTGAGACTCGATGGCAGTAATGCGACTGCCTTGCGGACAACGACGTATAACTTGGTCACCCCACTTAAGTTAAATGCTTCCACGATTAACTTGTCCGGGCTTTCTATCAAAGTCCCCGGCTGGCCAAAGACGGGGCTGGAATCCAATGGCAATACGGCTACATTGATCGCCAGCGGAGGGACAGGCAAAGTGACTTGGGCGTCTCGCAAACCTACGATCGCATCAGTCAATGCCAGCGGTTTGGTGGTAGGCATGGGTTGGGGTACAACGATTATTGATGCGACCGACTCGGCAGGCAACACGGTGTCCTGCACCGTCAACGTCAGCCAGGTGTATCGTTTGGTGATTAACGAAACGCAGACCAATTTCCCCGCAGCACTGGCGTGGATTAACACCGGTAACAGGCAAGTGGGCTGGGATGGTGTCTATGATTTGCAACGCGTGTATGGCGTACGCCTGCCGGTGACTCGCCATTACTGGTTTGGTGTCACCACAGACCCCGCAACGGCCGTGTTTTACCATTGGCAAAACCTTGGAGTTGCTTCAGGCGGCCGTAATGACCACCTGTTCGGCGCGTGGACGCTGGTGAACCTAATAGGGTAAGGGATTGAGTGCCGCGTAAAAAGGACGGCGGATGTGTCTTAAACACATCCGCTTTTTTTTTAAACACTGCCATGGCGTATAGTCAGCCTCACCTCAATCCTCCCGAAACCAGGCCATGAAACTCGCCCCCGACGACCTCAACCAGATCACCACCACCACCCTCGACCACTACAACAAAGTCGCCGAAGACTTCCGTGAAGGCACCCGCGACCACGATGTGAGCCAGAACATCGACGCCCTGCTGCGGCATATCCAGGGTTCGGCGCCGTTCACCGTGCTCGATTTCGGCTGCGGGCCAGGGCGGGATTTGCGCACGTTTACGCGCATGGGGCATATCGCCGTGGGGCTCGATGGCTCTGAACGCTTTGCACAGATGGCGCGTGAAGACAGCGGTTGTGAGGTGTTGCAGCAGGACTTCCTGAAGCTGGACTTACCCGCCGCGCGCTTTGATGGGGTGTTTGCCAATGCGGTGCTGTTTCATATTCCCAAACAGGAACTGCCACGGGTGCTCGAGCAGTTGCATGGGGCGCTGAAGCCGGGTGGTGTGTTGTTCAGTTCCAACCCTCGGGGTGAGAATCAGGAAGGCTGGAATGGGCCTCGGTACGGGTCTTATCACGACCTGGAAGCGTGGCGGGGTTTGCTGACGGCGGCGGGATTTGTGGAGTTGGAGCATTACTACCGACCCGCCGGGTTGCCGCGAGAGCAGCAGCCTTGGTTGGCGAGTGTGTGGCGCAAGGCGTAGAGGTTGGTTGTTTGGTCTGACGCTATCGCAGGCAAGCCAGCTCCCACATTTGAAGGTATTCACACCTCAAAATGTGGGACCTGGCTTGCCTGCGATGGCGATTTAAGCAGCGCCGCTATTTCCCCTGATGTTCTTGCTTCGGCTCGCGGATCTTGTACCAGGCCACGTAAAGCGCCGGCAAAAACAGCAGCGTCAGCAAGGTCGCAATAATAATCCCGCCAATCATCGCGTAGGCCATCGGCCCCCAGAACACTTCCCGCGCAATCGGGATCATGCCCAGGCTGGCCGCCGCTGCAGTGAGCAGGATCGGCCGGCGCCGGTGCTCGGTGGCCTCCACCACCGCGTCCCACGGTGTGTAGCCGGCCACTTCATATTCGTGGATCTGCGTCACCAGAATCACCGAGTTGCGGATGATGATGCCGATCAGCGCCAGAATGCCGAGAATCGCCACAAAGCCCATGGGCGTGCCGGTGGGAATCAGCGCCAGCACCACGCCGATAAGGCCCAGCGGCGCGACACTGGCCACCAGGAACATCTTCTGCACGCTGTGCAACTGGATCATCAGGAAGGTCGCCATCAGGAACAGCATCAGCGGCACCACCTTGGCAATCGGGCCTTGGGCCTTGCCGCTTTCTTCGACGGTGCCGCCGGTGGCCACCTTGTAGCCCACTGGCAGGCCAGCGCTGAACTTGTCGATGGTCGGCGCCAGCTGTTTCACCAGGTCCGTGGGCTGCATCTCATCGCGCACCGAGGCCTTGATGGTGATCGTCGGCTTGCGATCGCGACGCCATACCAGCGGCTGCTCCAGCTCATAACGAACGGTGGCGAAGGCCAGCAGCGGAATCGAGGTGCCGTTGGGTGTGACGATCTGCAGGTTCTGCAAGGTTTCCGGCGTACCGCGCTCGGCATCTTCGGCGCGGCCGACCACGTTGATCAGGTAGATATCGTCGTGTACCTGGGTCACCGAGGCGCCGCTGACCACGCTGTTCATCAACTGCGCCACGTCTTCCGACGACAGCCCGAGCTGGCGCGCCTTGTCCTGGGCAATGTCCACGCGCAGCACTTTGCCCGGCTCGTTCCAGTCGTAGATGATCTCGCCCAGGTGGGTGTTTTGATCCAGCAAGGTCGCCAGTTCGATAGCGTGTTTGCGCACCTGATCAATGTCTTTGCCCGACACGCGATATTGAATTGGCCGCCCCACCGGCGGGCCCATTTCCAGCGGCTGCACATAACTGCCGATGCCCACGAAGTCATCACGCAGGCGCTTTTGCAAGCGCGCAATCAAGGCGCCGCGCTCTTCCAGGCCTTTGCTCACGATGACCAACTGCGCGTAGTAGGGGTTTTCCAGTTGCTGGTCCAGAGGCAGATAGAAACGAATCGCACCCTGGCCGATATAGGTACTCCAGCGGGCGATATCCGGGTCGTCCTTAATGATCGCTTCGAGTCGATCGACGGCCTTGCGCGTCTCATTGATCGAGGCGTTTTGTGGCAGGTTGAGGTCGACCAGGATTTCCGGACGGTCCGAGGACGGGAAAAACTGGTTCTGCACAAACTGCATCGAGAACACCGAGGCCACAAACAGGCCCACGGTAATGCCGATGGCCCACCAGCGGTTGCGCATGGCCCAGAGCATGCCGCCATTGAAGGCACGGCCGATGCGTCCAGGCTCAGCGTTATGCGGTTTTACCTTGGCACTGAGGATATGCACGCCAATCACCGGCGCAAACAGCACTGCCACCACCCACGACACCAACATGGCCACGGCAATTACCGCGAACAGGGTGAAGGTGTACTCGCCCGCCGAACTGGCGTTGAGGCCGATTGGCACAAAGCCGGCGACGGTCACCAGCGTACCGGTGAGCATCGGGAAGGCTGTGGAGGTATAGGCGTAAGTCGCCGCCTGCTCCTTGGTTTCGCCTTTTTCCAGGCGCGTGATCATCATCTCCACGGTGATCATTGCGTCGTCCACCAACAGGCCGAGGGCAATGATCAAGGCGCCCAACGACACCCGCTGCATGGTGATGCCGCTGTATTCCATGAACACGAACACCAACGCCAGCACCAGTGGAATCGAGCACGCCACCACCAAGCCGGCACGCATGCCAAGGCTGATAAAGCTCACCACCAACACGATGATCACCGCTTCAAACAAGGCACTGGTAAAGCCGCCGACGGCTTCTTCCACCACTTCGGCCTGGTCGGAAACCTTATGCACGCCGACGCCCACTGGCAGGTCGGCGGTCAGCTCGTCCATGCGCGTGTGCAGTGCCTTGCCGAACGACTGGATATTGCCGCCCTTCTGCATGGCGATGGCCAAGCCAATCGCCGGCTTGCCATTGAAGCGGAACATCGGCCGCGCCGGGTCGACGTAGCCACGGCTGATATCGGCAATATCCGCCAACCGATAAAAGCGGTCATTGAGCCGCAGGTTGACGTTGGCCAGGTCTTTTTCCGAGGCGAATTGCCCGGACGTGCGCACCGAAATTCGCTCCGGCCCGGCCTCGATCACCCCGGCGGGCGTCACGGCATTCTGTGATTGCAGGCTTTGCACCACTTGCCTCTGATCAATGCCCAGCGCCGCGAGTTTGCGCGTGGAGAAGTTCAGGTAAATCACTTCGTCCTGCTGGCCGATCATCTCGACCTTGCCCAGCCCCGGCACCGAACGAATTTCGGCGCGCACCTGCTCCACATAGTCACGCAGTTGGCGCATCGACAGGCCGTCGCCGGTAAAGGCGTAGACCGAGCCGAACACATCACCGAACTCATCGTTGAACGACGGCCCCTGCAAACCCTGGGGGAAGGTGCCGCGAATATCGTCGATCTTCTTGCGCACCTGGTACCAGATCTCCGGGATGGCCTTGGCGCTGGTGGTGTCCTTGAGGAAGACGAATACCGTGGATTCACCCGGCCGTGTGTAGCTCTTCACGTAGTCAAGGGAGTCGAGTTCTTCGAGTTTTTTCTCGATGCGGTCGGTGACCTGCTTAAGGGTTTCTTCCTGGGTCGCGCCCGGCCAGCGGGTCTGGATCACCATGGTCTTGATGGTGAACGATGGGTCTTCCTCACGGCCCAGGTTCATGTAGGAGAACACGCCCATCAGCAGCGCGACGAACATCAGGTACCAAACGAAGGACTGATGCTTAAGGGCCCAGTCGGATAAGTTGAAGCTCCCTTTCATCGCGGGCTGCCCTCGTCGATTTTGACTTTTTGCCCGGGTTTCAGGCTGTTCACGCCAGCGGTGACGATGCGTTCGCCGGGTTTGACGCCGCCGTTGAGCAAGGCGCTGTTGGCATCACGGCTGATCACCGTGACGTCACGCGGCTGCACGGTCTGGCTTTGGGTGTCGAGCAACCAGATGCGGGTCTTGCCGTCGACTTCCTGCAGAGCAGTCAACGGTAATTCGATACGCGGTGCGATGGCGCTGCTCAAGGTCACGCTGATGGCCGTGCCAAGGCGAAACGCAGGTGGCGTCTCGGCCAGGGTCAGGCGCGCACGACGGGTGCGCGTGGCGCTTTGGGCCTGAGGTTCGATTTCGCGCACGATGGCGGTGGTATTGACGTTTGGGTCGAGTTGCCCGGCAACCAGGAACACCACGTCCGGCGGCAGGCGCTCGGCGAGCCCGGCAGGCAGGTCGATCACCGCTTCCTTGATGTCCGGACGCGCCAGTGTGACCACTTGCTGGCCGGCGCTGACCACTTGGCCGGCCTCGGCATTCCAGGCGGTGACGATACCGGCGTGGTCGGTGCGCAGTTCGGCGTAGTTGAGTTGGTCTTTAGCCTGGTTGACCGAGGCTTTGGCTTGATCGAGTGTCGCCTGGGTGGTCTTCAGGTCGGTCTGCGCCACATCCAGCTGGGCCTGGGCACCGACGCCGCGATTGAACAGTTCCTGCTGGCGCCGAGCGTTGGCCTGGGCGTTGATGAACTGCGCCTGCACCCGGGCCAGGTCGCCTTGGGCGGCACGCAACTGGTTTTGCTGATCGGTGGGGTCGAGAACTGCCAGCAAGGCGCCCTTCTCCACTTCGGCGCCAACGTCCACGGCGCGGCGCGCGATACGACCAGGCACGCGGAACCCCAGGTTGCTTTCGTAGCGAGCCTGGATGGTGCCGGCGAAGCGGCCGAGGGTTTCCTGGTCTTCGGACTTCACTTGCATCGACAGCACCGGGCGCACGGGCTCGGGCGGCGCTTCCTCTTTGGAGCAAGCGACCAGCAACAGGCTGGCGGCAAGCAATGCCGTCAGGCGCTTCATGGCTGGACTCCTTGCTGGGCGATCTCGACGATCATGCCCGGGTGCAGCAATTGCCCGCCAGCCACCACGACTTTTTCGCCGCCCTTGAGGCCATCGCCAATGATCACTTTGCCGGTCAGGTAGCGCGCTACCGTGACTTTGTGCAGTTGCGCCTTGCCGTCGCCGTCAATCAGCCACACGGCGGGTTCGTTGAGGTCTTTGGTCAGCGCCGACCACGGCAGCTCGATACTGGCCTTGGCCGGGCCGTTGGCCGTGGCGCTGACCACCGAACCCAACTGCATGCCTTTGGGCAACGATTGCAGGGCGATTTTGACTTGCACGGTGCCGGTATTGGCCGCCACGGCGGGCGTGACTTCACGCACTTTACCCACGGCCTTGATGCTCGGGTTGTCCAGCAGGCTCACGGTAATCGGCGCATCGGGCGGCGGCTCCACCAGCAAGGATTCATAGACATTGAACACCGCATCGCGCTCGCCATCGGTGGCCAGGCTGAAAATCGGTACGGTGGCCTGCACCACCTGGCCGACTTCGGCCTGGCGCGCCGTTATCACGCCAGGGGCGTCAGCGATCAGCGCGGTGTAGCCGAGTTGTTCGCGGGCATTGGCCAATTGGGCTTGGGCAGCGGCCAGGGCACTTTGGCTGCTGCGCAGCGCGGCTTGGGCGGCGTCGTATTCGCTGCGGCTGGTGTAGCCCTTGGGCAAGAGCTTTTCCTGGCGCACAAAGGCGGCCGCGGTTTGCTTGACCCGCGCCTGCTCGGCCACGACCTGGGCCTGGGCGGAATCGACGTTGGTCTGCAAATCCTTGGGATCGAGCTTGGCCAGCACTTGCTTGGCGGTCACGCGGTCGCCCACGTCGACCATGCGCTGGATGATCTTGCCGCCCACACGAAACGACAAATCGGTTTGCACGCGAGCCTGGATATCGCCGGTCAGCGTCACGGCGGCGGCAAAATCCGCGGGCTGCACGGTCTGCACAAACACCCGCGAATGTTCCTTGGGCTCGGTCTTTTCCTGGCCGCAACCGCTCAGCAGCGTCAGCAGGCCAAGTGCGAAAATACAGGTGTAAATACGACCGCCCATGCAGGCTCCTTTTGCGTGACGCGATGTGACAGTGAGTATGCGACTGTGAGCTTAGATCAGGGTTCCTTATCTGCATTGAGCATCCCATACTCCAAGGGTTCCCACGCCGACTAAATACACATGCTCAAGACCCTCGCGGTGGCCAACTACCGCTCGATTAACAAACTGGTGGTACCGCTGGACCGGTTGAATCTGGTCACCGGCCCCAATGGCAGCGGCAAGTCCAACCTGTACCGCGCTTTGCGCCTGCTGGCGGAAACCGCCCAAGGCGGGGTGATCAATGCTCTGGCGCGCGAAGGCGGGCTGGATTCGACCTTCTGGGCCGGGCCCGAGAACGTCAGCCGACGCATGCGCAATGGCGAGGTGGCCGTTGAGCCAACCGTGCGCCAGGGCGTCAAACGCCTGCGCCTGGGGTTTGCCGCTGAGGACTTCAGCTACGCAATCTCCCTTGGGTTGCCGGAAAAGACCCTTTCCGCGTTCCAACTGGACCCGGAGGTAAAGAAAGAATGCATCTGGGCCGGTCACGTCTACCGCCCGGCCAGCCTGCTGGTGCAGCGCTCCGGACCCATGGTGCGCTCCCGTGATGGCCGCGCCTGGGATGTACTGGCCCAGCACACGCCCAATTACCACAGCCTCTTCGATCAGGTCGGCAGCCTGCGTGGCTCGCCGGAAGTGTTGCTGCTGCGCGAAAGCATTCGTGGCTGGCGTTTTTATGATCACTTTCGCAGCGATGTGGACGCCCCCGTGCGCCAGCCGCAACTGGGCACGCGCACGCCGGTACTGCATCACGATGGGCGCGACTTGGCTGCGGCATTGCAGACCATCCGCGAAATCGGCGACCCCGAGGCGTTGCAGCGCGCAGTCAGTGATGCGTTCCCCGGCGCACGGTTGAATATCGAGCCGTTGCAAGGCGGGCGTTTTGCGATTGAGTTTTATCAGGAGGGTTTGCTGCGGCCCTTGTCGGCAGCGGAATTGTCAGACGGCACCTTGTGCTACCTGCTGCTGATCGCGGCACTGCTGACGCCACGGCCGCCGACCATGATGGTACTCAACGAGCCGGAAACCAGCCTGCACCCGGATTTATTGCCGGCGTTGGCGCGTTTGATTATCCAGGCCTCGACGCAGTGCCAGGTGTGGGTGGTGTCGCACGCCAGCCGCCTGATTGCGGCGTTGCAGCAGGATGAGCAATGCAATTGCATCGTGTTGGAGAAGGTGCTGGGGCAGACTCAGATTGTCGGCCAGGGGATTCTGGATGGGCCGGCCTGGCATTGGCCGGAATAAGAGATGACTGGGCCGGCCTCATCGCGGGCAAGCCCGCTCCCACATTTTGATTTGCGAACACATTCAAAGGTGGGAGCTGGCTTGCCTGCGATAGCGGTAGAGCAGTCAGCACATAATCAGCCCTGCCACTTACCGCCTTCAACAATCACACTCTCAGGCTTGGTGTCATCGCTGAGTTCTTTACGCACGTACTGGTCATACAGTTTGAGCAAAAATTTCTCCTCGCCCAACTTCGCCAGCTCCGCATTCACCCAGTCGCGCAGTTCGATATTGCCCTTCTTCACCGCCGGCGCAATCGGTGCTTCATCACCGAGTTTCTCTTCCAGCACGCGGTAGCCAGGGTTCTGCTTGGCCCAGCTGAACAGCACCAGGTTGTCTTGCGCGTAAGCATCACCACGCCCGGCCGAGAGGGCTTGCAGTGACTCGGAGTTTTTCTCGAACTTGAGCAGTTTCCAGTCCGGGTGGTTCTTGGTCAGCCAGATATCGGCGGTGGTGCCGGTGGTGACGATGGTGGTGCGGGTGGCCAGGTCATCCAGGCTTTTCACGGCGCTGTCATTCGGCACCAGCGCCTGCACAGCGACCTTCAAGTTAGGGTTGGTGAAGTCCACCGCTTCCTTGCGCTCCGGCGTCACGGTCATGTTGGCGAGGATCAGGTCGACCTTGTCGCTTTGCAGGAACGGAATACGGCTGGCCGGCTCGACGGCTACGAACTCGACCTTGTTTTCATCGCCCAGCAGGTCCTTGGCGAATTGGCGGCCAATGTCGGTATCAAACCCTACATAGCGGCCCGCTTCGTTGACGAAACCAAACGGGGGTTTGTCGGTAAACACGCCGACGATCAACTTGTCGCGCGCTTTGATCTTGTCGATGTAGCTGGCAGCAGCAACGGGTTTGGCGGGCTCTTCGGCCTTTTTATCGCAGCCGGCCAGTAAGGCAACGGCAAACAGTGGCAGCAGTAGTTTTTTCATATCAGCTCCAATTCCTTGGTCTTTTTGGGCAGTGTTGAAACAAAGGAGAACTTCTCCAGGAACTGCTGCGCGCGTGCGGTTTGCGGGTTCGTAAAGAATGCCTCGGGGGTGTTGTGTTCGAGGATGCGGCCGGCCTCCATAAACACCACGCGGTCGGCGACGGCGCGGGCGAAGGCCATTTCGTGGGTGACAATCAACAGGGTCATGCCATCGCGGGCCAGGCCCTGGATCACTTCCAGCACTTCCTTGACCATCTCCGGGTCGAGGGCGGCGGTGACTTCATCAAACAGCATGACTTGAGGGTTCATGCACAGCGAACGGACGATGGCGATGCGTTGCTGCTGGCCGCCGGACAGCTGTCGCGGGAAGGCGTCGCGCTTATCAGCCAGGCCGACACGTGCCAGCAGTTTTTCCGCCTGCTCACGCGCCCCACGCGGGTCGCGTTTTTGCACTTTCAACGGGCCGAGCAGGATGTTATCGAGCACGCTCATGTGCGGGAACAGGTGGTAGCTCTGGAACACCATACCCACGTCCTGGCGCACCTGGCGCCAGTCGGTGTTTTTGTCCAATAACTCTTTGCCGGCAAACCGCAGGCTGCCGCTGTGGGCGACTTCCAAGCCATTAAGGCAGCGCAGCAAGGTGCTTTTGCCGCAGCCGCTGGGGCCGAGGATCACCACCACTTCGCCACTTTGCACGCTCAGGTCGATGCCCTTGAGCACCTGCGCCTCGCCGAAGAATTTGTTGAAACCCTGGAACTCGATCAATGCGCTCATGCCTGGCCCCAGCGCCGTTCCAGCACCTTGGAGGCGGCCGACAACGGGTAGCAGATAAAGAAGAAAAACAGGAACAGCACGCCGTAGATCAATACCGACTCGTAGGTGCGCTCAATGATTTGTTGGCCGACCTTGATCACATCCACAACGCCAATCAGCACCGCCAGCGAGCTGGTCTTGATGATGCGCGTGTAGACGTTGATGGTCGGCGGCGTCATGCGTTTGAGGGCTTGGGGCAGCAATACGTAGCCGTACAGCTGCGGGTCGGATAAACCAATCGACAGCCCCGCCTCGCGCTGGCCACGTGGCAGCGAATGCAGTGCGCCGCGTACCACCTCGCCGACCTCGCTGGCGCCCCATAGCGACAGCACCAGCACAGCGCACCAGAAACTGGGAATGCTCAGGCCAAAGAAAATCGGCAGCCCGAAAAACAGCAAGTACAACCACACCAGCACCGGGATCGCCCGGAACAGCTCCAGGTAAACCCGCAGCACCGCGTTGATCAGCCGGTTATTCAAGGTGCGCAACACGCCATACAACACGCCGCCGACGGTGCTGAAGGCGATGCTCAAAAACGATATCGACAGGGTTTGTGCAGCGCCCTTGCCCAGTTGCGGCAACGACACCCACAACAATTCAAGACCCGAACTGGCCATGCTGGAGCCTCCTTTCCAGGCGGCTGAGCAGCAGCGACAGCGGCAAGAACAGCAACACGCAAATCAGCGTCAGCACGGCGAGCATTTCGTAGGTTTTGTAGTAGAGCGCGATGTAGCTCTTGGTGGTGTAGAGAATCTCCGGCACCGCCACGGCGGACACTACGGTGGTCTCTTTGAGCAAAAAGATGAAATTGGCAAACAGCGCCGGCAGGCTGAGGATACCGGCCTGGGGCAGGATCACATGACGCAGCAATTGCCAGTCCGACAGGCCGATGGACTTGCCCGACTCGATCTGCGCCAGCGGCACCGCTTCCACCCCGGCGCGCAGCACTTCGGTGAGGTAGGCGCCGCCGAGGAAGGTCATGGTGATGATCGCCGCCCAGAACCCGGAGATATTGAAGCCCAGGGCCGGCAGTGCGAAGTACACGAAAAACAGCTGGATCAGCAGCGGTGTATTGCGCGCCAGCTCCACATACAGCGCCACCAGGCGTGACAGATAGGGCGTGCGAAACACCAGCAGTGCGGCGTTGATCAGCGCAACCAGCAAGGAAGTGGCAATGGCGATCAAGCCCACTTGCAGCGTCACCCCCACGGCTTTGAGAAACGCCGGCAAGGTGCTGAGGATAAAAGCGAAATCGAAGGTCATCTTGAGTCCATGACGCCGCAGGGGTAATGCGGCGGGCGCTGTCCGTTCCGGCATGGGTAACGCCGGGTAGCGCGAACTTTAAAGGTATAAAAAGTAAAATTTAAATACCCAAATAGCATATTGATATCACCCAAAAAGATAACCGGCGGATTCGCGGCTTTGGCGGGTCGCGGCTATGGTTGCTGGGTCTGGATTCGAAGGAATGAATGATGAACCAAGCTAAACCGATAGATCCGCAGGAGCTGGTGAAGTGGCTGGTGGCGTTGCGTCGGGCGATCAATAGCCGCGATATCTGAGCCACTGAAGATCCAAATGTGGGAGCTGGCTTGCCTGCGATGGCGGTGGGTCAGCCAACTTATTTGTCACTGGCAGACCGCTATCGCAGGCAAGCCAGCTCCCACAAGGTTTGATGGTGTTTCAGGCATAAAAAAACGCCGACGCTGCAGTAGCCGTCGGCGTTCAAACCTTGAAGGGGGTTTGGTCTACATCAGAACGCAGGCACTACCGCGCCGTTGTACTTCTTCTCGATGAAGGCTTTGACTTCCGGGCTGGTCAGGGCTTTGGCCAGTTTCTGGATGGCGTCGCTGTCCTTGTTGTCCGGGCGCGCCACCAGGAAGTTCACGTACGGCGACTTGGCGTCTTCGATGATCAGCGCGTCTTTGGCTGGGTTCAGGCCGGCTTCCAGCGCGTAGTTGGTGTTGATCACATCCAGGTCAACCTGGTCCAGCACACGTGGCAGCAGCGCCGATTCCAGCTCTTTGAATTTCAGGTTTTTCGGGTTGCTGGCGATGTCTTTCGGCGTAGCCAGTGCATTGGTCGGGTCTTTCAGCGTAATCAGACCGTTCTTTTGCAGCAGCAACAGGGCACGGCCGGCGTTGGAGCCTTCGTTCGGGATAGCTACGGTGGCGCCATCTTTGAGTTCAGAAATATTCTTGATCTTTTTCGAGTAACCGCCGATCGGCTCAACGTGCACACCAATCACGGTGACCAGGTTGGTGCCCTTGCCCTTGTTGAAGTTTTCCAGGTACGGCAGGGTCTGGAAGTAGTTGGCGTCCAGACGCTTCTCGGCAACCTGGGTGTTGGGTTGCACATAGTCAGTGAAGACTTTGATTTGCAGGTCCACACCTTCTTTGGCCAGGGTCGGCTTGACCAGCTCAAGGATCTCCGCGTGCGGGATCGGGGTAGCCGCTACCACCAGTTTCTCGTTGGCCTGGGCGAAGCTTGCAGTCAGGGCAGCCGCCAGTGCGGTAAACAACAGAACCTTTTTCATGCAGTGTCCTTATCGAAATTCCGGGGCGTCTCTGACGACCGTTTTTTATGGTGTGCCAGCGAAGTGCTATCGCGGCGTGGGATGGACAATACCTATATTTTTTATTCCCGAACAATATCTTTTATTCAAGTTGATATTCCATTTTGTTCATGTAGCGGCTGTTCATTCAAAAAGCTGAGCAAGCTTTGCTGCTCGGCGGCGCTGGCACTCGCGAAGATCCGCCGCACTTGTTCCAGCGGCGAGCCTGCGGCGGGCAGGTTCAAATGCTCGGGCAAAATCTCATCGCCACTGCTTACCAACAGCGCAAAGTGAATAACGTTTTCCAGCTCGCGGGTATTGCCCGGCCAACTGTGATGTTCCAGCACACGTTGGGCGGCGTCACTGATCAGTGGCACCGGCAGGTCCAGGCGCTGGCTGTAGATGCCGAGGAAATACTCAGCCAGCGACAAGATGTCGCCCACCCGCTCGCGCAGGGCCGGAAGGTCGAGCTGGCCTTCGCTCAAGTAATGGAACAGGCGCTCATGAAACTTGCCGGCAGCCACAGCCTGGGCCAGGTCGATGCTGGTGGCCGCAACCAGCCGTACATCCACCGGGCTTGGCTGATGAGCGCCGACACGGGTGACTTCGTGGTTTTCCAGGGCGGCGAGCAGTTTCACCTGAATCGGCAGCGGCAAGTCGCCGATTTCATCCAGGTACAAGGTGCCGCCATTGGCCGAGCCAAACCAGCCGGCGCGGCTGCTGGCTGCGCCGCTGTGGCTGCCTGCGGCATAGCCGAACAATTCGGCGTCGGCGTAGGTGGGGCTGATGGCACCGCAGTTGACCGAGACAAACAGCCCGGTGCGATCGCTGCCACGGTGAATATGCCGTGCGAGCAGCTCTTTACCGCTGCCGGTCTCACCGCGAATCAATACCGGCAACGCACGCGGCGCAAGGCTTTCCAGCTCTTCACGCAGTTGGCGTGAGCGGGGGTCGACGAACACCAGCGCCTTGGCGCGGATGCTCAGCGGGCTTTTTTCGGCATCGGGAAAGGTCAGCAATGGCTGGCCAAAGGTGTCATGACTCATGGCAGGCTCCCGCCCCAAATCCACTCAGGGACGGGGCGTTGAAAAAATTTATGCACTGCGCCGGGCGTGATGTTCCAGGCGATTTTGCAGGCGATAAAGGTAGGCGAAACCTTGCTCCCAACGCTGGTGGCCGGACTTCACATTGATATGCCCGGCACCGGACAAAATGCCGGCTTCAGCACCCCAGTTACGTGCCAGTTCCAGCGCCCGAGTGGCGCTGACAGCGCTGTCGTTGTCGGAACTGACCACTTGGCTGGGAAACGGCAACAGGTCGGTGGGTATCGGCGCAAAGTTACGCAAGGCCGGGGCACAGGCTGGACGTTCGACATCCGCCGGGGCCACCAGCAAAGCGCCGCGCACCTGCCGCAGAAAATGCACCGGCGCCGTGGCCGCCCAGTGGGCCACGGTGATGCAACCGAGGCTATGCGCGATGAGAATCACCGGCGTGCTGTCGGCGGCGATAGCCTCGGCTAGTGCGGCCACCCAGTCCTCGCGACGCGGGGTAAGCCAATCGGCCTGCTCCACCCGCGCACTGTTGGGCAAGCTGTTCTGCCAATGACTTTGCCAATGATCTTCTGGCGATCCTTGCCAGCCCGGCACGATCAGATAACGAATCGACTCGCTGTGCATGGGTGTGCCCTCCTGCAGCGTTTAACGTTGCTGAACAGTATAGGGACGGGTTTTATATTCGTTAAGGAATAAGAAGCTATTTATTAATAACCAAAACGCCGCGCCGAGAAGGTACGGCGTTTCGCATCAATGGCAACGGTCTTTCACCCAGCCAACCTTATCTAGCCTCTGTTCCACGGCGGCGGCAGGAGGGATGAATGCGAACGCGTTGAGCTGGCAGACGTGGGAGACGCGTCAGGAAAAGCGACAAGCTGAAAAAACGGTTCGTGTTCCAGCCCTTGGTTTCGAGTGGGCGAGCCCACTCGCTCGCTGTTTCTCTCATTGCGATAGGACGCGAATTGCCAGTGCTGAGGCGACACGTCAGAGGTTGGTCGATTGCTGCTGGGCGCTACGCCTGCGTGTTGCAGTTCGTTTTCAACACTCTTGATCATACCGCGCAGTTTGCCCATGTACTGCGGGCTATAGGTGTGGTCCGGGCGGTCAGGCTTGGCATAAATCGTAAACTGCGCACCCAGCGTCACCCGTTGTTGCTCGGGGGACATGTTCGCGTGCATGCGGCTCATATCAGTGACTTTCCATTTATCCACCGGGCTGTCTTCGGCCTGCAGGATCTTTGCAATCGCGTTAAACGCAGCTTCTACGTGTTGCGGCGCGACACTGAGATGGATTTTATCACCGGCAAAATCGCCCTGGCTTTTGGGGCTGACGCGGTCCATGTGAATAAACGCATCTGTGCCGGTCAACGCTGACTGGTTGAACGCAGACCAACCGGCATGCTGCTCACCACGCCCGCGTATGGCCACGTCATACGTGGGCGCACCATGATTCAACGCAAAACGGGTTTGCGTGCTCGCGGCGACATCATTTCGGGACATGCCGTGCAGTTCAGCGGACGCGTTTTTTTTCGGTGGGGGTGGGGCCGCCAACGTGTTCAATGACAAACCGAGCTTGGGTCTAACTCTTTGCATAACGGGATACCGATTCTGTAGGGGGAAAATCGGGGCCGACGGTCCACATTGAAAAACCGTCGCGTCCATGCAAACTTTTCATAGAACCTGACTGAGCATTGGCCCCTTGCCGGCGAAACTTCCTACAGTGAGTGGAACAAGATCGAATGAGGTTCCCACGGTCAGGTTTTTTTCCCGGCAAAAAAAAGGCCGCACCCTGCCAAGGAGACGGCCAAAAAATTGTCGAGGGTTTTAACACTAACGTGCAGTAATCACCGACAGCTTGGTGATGCCCGCGCGTTCGATAGACGCCATGGCTCGCGCCACTTCGCCGTAATTCACACCATCATCAGCCTGCAGCTGCACCCGCACCTCCGGGTCCTTGGCCTTGGCCGCCTGCAGGTTGAATTCGAGCAGGTCGGGCTGGATTTCGTCCTTGTTGATAAACAATTTGCCGGCGCCGTCGATGCTCACCACCAGCGGGTCTTTCTGCTCCATCGGGGCGACTGCCTGAGTCTTGGGTAGGTTGATCGGGATCGAGTTGGTCAACAACGGCGCGGTGACGATAAACACCACCAGCAGCACCAGCATCACGTCCACCAGCGGCGTAACGTTGATCTCGCTCAGCACCTCATCACTGTCTTGCGTGGAGAAGGCCATTTCAGGACGCCTCCTTCACTTTTTGCGGGTTGCCGGCCGCGCTTTTGGTCAGCGCAGGGTGCAGCAGCACGCGGAAGGAATTCTTTTGCGCCAGGCTGTAGAAATCGTGGGCGAAGTCATCCAGGTCGGCCGCCGTCAGTTTGAGGCGACGCAGGAAGTAGTTGTAGACCAGCACCGCCGGCACCGCGACAGCGATACCAACACCGGTGGCAACCAGCGCGGCACCAATCGGCCCGGCCACGGTTTCCAGGCTGGCGGAACCGGCGGCGCTGATACCTTTCAAGGCTTCCATGATCCCCCACACGGTGCCGAACAGACCGATAAACGGCGAGGTGCTGCCGATACTGGCGACCACGGCCAGGCCGGTTTCCAGGGAGCGACGCTCACGCACAATCTGTTGGCGCAGGGCACGTTCGAGGCGGTCCTGGTGATTGATCGCCTGGCTCAGGTCAGCCGCGTGCGGCGCATCGCCGACCTGGATCGCGGCGTAACCGGCCTGGGCCACACGGGCAGCGGCGCCAGGCTGGGTTTCGGCCAATTCAGCGGCGGAATCGAGACTCGACGCCGCCCAGAACTGTTTGTGGAATTTGCGATCCTGCGCCTTGAGGCGCCCGAACTGCACGCCCTTCAATAACGCCAGGCCCCAGGTGGCGACCGAAAAGACCACCAGCAGCCAGATCACCGCGCTTTCGATGGATTCAAGTGGAGATGCTAATGCCATGATGTTTTCCCTCTGTGCAGGTGGCGGCGTGTCCAACACACCGCTGCCGAATAGTTAGTGAATCTTGAAATCGATCGGGACGCTGACCCAGCCGTCCTGGGCCACATCGCCCTGCTTGGCCGGCACAAAGCTCCAACGCTTTACGGCGGTCAGTGCGGCGTCGTCGAGTTGCTGGCGTCCGCTGCTTTTCTGAATCTGGATCTCACCCGGCTTGCCGCTGGCCAACACATGCACGCGCAACAACACCGTGCCTTCCCAGCCACGGCGCTGGGCCAGTGACGGGTACTCCGGCGCCGGGTTCTTCAAATACGCGGCGTTGGCTGAAGCCGGTGTTACCGGTGCGGGTGACGGTGGAGCAGCCGGTGCTGGCGGAGCAGGAGGCGCAGGCGTCGGTGGCGCAGGCGGTTGCTCGACCGCTTTCGGCACAGGCTTGGGTTCTGGTTTCGGCACCGGTTTTGGTTTGGGTTTTGGAACAGGTTTTGGCGGTGCAGGCTTGGCGGCCAACTCATCGACAACCGGCGGCGGTGGCTCAACCACAGGTGGCGGCGGTGGTGGCGGTACAGGCGGAGGCGGCTCCACCACCGGCGGTGCCGGCTGGGAAAATTCGATGGTCATCGGCGGGATTTCCGGCGGCACAATCGGCAGCACCGGCGTGGGCTTCTGGCTCACCCAATAGATCACCGCACCGTGCAGGGCCAACACCAGCAACCCGAGCAGAATCCCCTCGCGACGGCTCGAAAAACGCTTCGGGGTTTTCTGTAATCGCAACTGCCCCAACGGCGCGCGGTGCGGCCGGCCAAGGTCGACCAACTCACCACCCGGTGCCTGGCGCCACTGCGCCTCGGGTGCACTGGCGGCGGTCTGGACATTGCCCATTGATTCACTCCCTACGGTTTTCACACAAAAAAACCGACAGGCCTGCCAAAGCGGCCGTCGAGGGCTGAATCATCGGGGCTAGACGCTTATCTCTTAAAGTAATCTTTGAAGTTATACATAGATCAAATTTGAATAAAAGAAACACGCTGAAACGCCAAAGCCACGGCCGGCGTAGCGTGTAGCGCAGGCGTTGAATAACGATGCTTTTAAGGCATAAAAAATATTCACCAGAGGCATGGTTTTTCCGTCGATTGGTAGCGCATCGCAAGCGTAGGACAGATCCCAGATCTGCTGGATAACAGCGTTTTTTCAAACACACTATCGGAACCAAAACCCACCATGAACCACCCAGCGCTATACCGACATGCCTGGATAGCGCGTCAAAATGCATACACACCTGACGGCTCCTTGGATGGGGAGATCACACAGGGCAGAGGACCTCATGACTATCAACTCCCGGTTCAGCAATACAAATGCATATCACCCGCCCCTCAATCCAGCAGCTTACTCGCCTGGCACACATGCCTCAGGTAGACAGGAACGGAGCGTCCAGCCTCAAGCCAACGGCCCCTACTCCCCAGCAGCGCTTCTAGATGGTTTCTGGCAAAAATGGGGCACGATGAATTGCGTCACCGTTGCGGGAATAAAAGCCGCAATGCAACGCTTTGGCGGCCCCAATGAGGTGTACTTTTCGGTACAAAGAACTTACGGCGGGTTTGACGTCAGGATGAGAGACAACCCCAGGAAGGTCTACCATGTGACATTTGATGAACTTGCACACGCAACCAGACATTCAGGGTTTAGGGGCAACAACCAGAAGATACTCAACGAAGCCAACTTCATGTATGCCGTGAGTGCCAAGCGGGCACAGCTAGAAAACAATGATGGCTATGCCGCACGTGGCTTTACAGCTGCGGTGCACAGCCTGGACACCTGGGAACATACCGCAGAAGGGCTGAACCGTCTGGGACTGGCAAATTATGTTCAGCACACTAATGCACAAGATTTGATCAACGGCGCACCTGGGGTCATGGCCGAAAACGACCACGTCGTCACCGTACTCAATGGCAGAAAAGATCATTACGGCAGGGTGGGCTACCGGCCAAACCCGTGGGCTGCCGCCTTGAAGTTGCTTTATACGCCCAGACAAGCATATGGGGGGACATTTAACTTCAATATGTATCGCTGACTCTCCATACTTCATGCCCCTTTTGTGCGCCCGCAGGTCATGCATGCCGCTTAACCCTTCATTCATGAGCAAACTCGCCGGCTGGGGGCTGCTGGTGGTCCTCGGCCTCAACCTACGTCCCATCCTCAGTTCCATCAGCCCCTTGCTCGGCGAGATCCGCCAAGCTACCGGCCTGAGCTTCCAGAGCAGCGCCCTGCTCACCAGCCTGCCGGTGGTGTGCATGGGCCTGGTGGCGCTGGTTGGCGTGCGCGTGGAAGCGCGCCTGGGCGAGCGGCGCGGCATCGCGTTGGGCTTGATGATGATTCTGCTGGCGTGCCTGGCGCGCTGGTTGATGGGCCAGGCAGCGGCGCTGTTGGTCACCGCGTTGCTGGGCGGCGCCGGTGTGGCGCTGATCCAGGCGTTGGTACCGGCGATGATCAAGCGCGAATTTCATCACCGCGTGCCGGTGGCGATGGGCGTGTACTCGGCTTCGTTGATGGCTGGCGGCGGGCTGGCGGCGTTGCTCAGCCCGCTGGTGGCCACGCATTTTCAGCAATGGCAGGCGGGGCTCGGCGTGTGGCTTTTACCGGCGCTTGGGGCGTTATTGTTGTGGGCCTGGCTGCCGTTGGGCGCGGCGAGAAACCTGCAAATCACGCCCGCCTTCAAAGGGCTGCGCAATCGTCGGGCGTGGCTGCTGGCGTTGTATTTCGGGCTGGTGAATTGCGGCTATATGAGCATGGTCGCGTGGCTGCCGGCCTACTACCAGCAACTGGGTTGGGGCGTGTTGCCGAGCGGTTCGTTGCTGGCATTCATGACCATCTTCCAGGTGATTGCTGCGCTGCTAATGCCTGTGTTGGCACAACGCGGTATCGACCGTCGCCCGCTGCTCGGCATCAGCCTGTTGGCACAGACCATCGGCTACCTCGGCCTGATCCTCGCACCGCTCGAGTATCCCCACCTGTGGGTCGCCTTGTGTGGTTTTGGCCTGGGCGCGTGTTTCGCCCTAAGCCTGCTGCTGACCCTCGACCACCATCGCGACCCACGTCAGGCCGGGCAACTGGCGGCCTTCGTGCAGGGCGTGGGCTTTTTGATCAACGCGGTTTCGCCATGGCTGACTGGCTGGTTGCGCGAACTCACCGGCAACTTTGTCAGCGCCTGGGTGGTGCTGACGGTCACGGTGCTGGCGATGCTGGTGGTGACGCGGGTGTTCAGCCCGGCCACCTATCGCACTGGTTCAGAAGTCGTAGCGCCCAGTCACGCCTAAGGTGCGCGGCGTGCCCAGCAAGCCTTCGTAGCCGCCATTGCCGCCGGTCCACAGGGTGGTGTAGTAGGTTTTGTCGAAGGCGTTTTTCAGCCACAACGACACATCCCACTGCCCCTGCTGGTAGTTGCCGCGCAGGCCGGTAGAGAGGTTGACCACCGCGTAGGCCGGAATCTGCCCATAGTCGGAATCCTCGACCGTGCCTACCGCTTTGGAGCGGAATGCGTAGCTGGCGGTCACGTAAGGTTCGAAGCCGTTATCCAGGTTCCACTTGTACTCGCCGTTGGCATTGGCGATCCACTTGGACGCGCCCACCACTTGGTGGCCGCTAAGGTCGCAGGAGGCAGGCGCACCCGGGCGCAAGCTGACTTCCGGTGGGCATGGCGCATCTTTATACGACAGGTAACTCACATCGTTGAGCGAGCCATTGATATTCAACGTCAGGCCCCGGATCGGCACCAGCGTGCTTTCCACTTCCACGCCGCGCGAGCGCACGGAACCGGCGTTGGTCAGGTATTGCACGCGGTTTTCCTGGTCGTAGGCGTTAGTCTGGTAGCCGTTCACCTGGGTCCAGAACAGGTTGGCATTGATTAGCAGGCGGCGGTCCCACAGCGTGCTTTTAAACCCCAACTCGGCGTTGTTGGCGCGCTCGGTGCCCACCAGCAGTGAATCCGCTCCAGCCGTCGGCGCAGAACCCACCACCAAATTGACCCCGCCGGACTTCTCGCCATGGGACAACGTCGCATAGCCCAGCAAATTATCGTTGAAGTGATAACTCAGATTGAGCAGCCCCGACGGCGTGGCGCTGTACTGGTTGAGATCGTCGGAGTCATACGCGCCGGTGCGTCCACGTCGCGCCGTGGCAGCGGCGCCGGTGACCGCAGCGCCACCCACTGGCGCATTGCGGTTGACCCAGGCGCTTTTTTCTTCGTAAGTGCCGCGCACACCGGCGGTGAAATCCAGGCGCTCGGTGAGGTGCCAGGTGCCTTGGGCGAACAGGGCAAAACTGTCGGTGCGGATATGCCCGTTGCCGACGCTGCTCACAGCGTTCAGCGCGCCGGTCGGCGTGCCATTCCAGATGTCCGCCTTGGGCCCGTAATAGGCGAAGGATTTGTTATCCAGCGAGTTGCCGAAGTAGTAGGCGCCCAGCACATAGTCGAAGAAACCACCGGTAGGTGACGCCAGGCGGAATTCCTGGGACCACTGTTTATCCTCTACCGACACGCCAGCGTTATACGACGCCGGCACGTTGAGGCCATCGTCATTGCGCGGGGTGAAATTCCACCAGCGATACGAACTGACCGAGGTCAGGGTGAAGTCACTCGGCAACGTCCAGTTGGCTTCCAATGAAGTGCCGCCCTGGAACACGGTGACATGCTGGTCGCTGTCCAGGTTGACCTTGCGGTGCGTGCCGTCCACCAGGGTTGCGCCTGCCGCTGCTGCCCGGGATTGATAGAGATTGATTCCATTGATGGTCGGCCCGGTGCTGTACAGCACGCGGGTGCCGGCGCTGGAATCTTCTTCGTTGTAGTCGCCGATCCAGCGCAGGTTGAAGGTGTCGCTGGGCTTGTACAGCAACTGCCCGCGAAAGCCCTGGCGTGAGCCGCCGTTAAGATCATGGCCGTCGTATTCGTTTTTGATGTCGCCATCGCTGCGTGTGCGATAGGCCGAAAAACGCCCCGCCAGATCGTCGGTGAGCGGGCCGGAAATCGTGCCTTTGGTCTGGAAATAACCGTCCTCGCCCAACGAGGTTTCGATGCTGCGCTCCGGGGTAAAACTCGGCGCGCGCGTGCTGATATTGATCACACCCGCCGTGGTGTTCTTGCCGAACAAGGTGCCTTGCGGGCCGCGCAAGACTTCGAGCTGCTCGATGTCCATCAAGTCGAACACCGCCATGCCCGGCCGCCCAAGGTACACGTTGTCGATATACAGCCCCACGCTGCCTTCCAGGCCGTCGCTGGCCGGGTTATTGCCCAACCCGCGAATCGACACGCTGGACTGGCGCGCATGCATGTAGGCGACGTTGACGCTGGGCACCAGTTGCTGCAAATCCTGAATGCGGTAGACCCGCTGGCTCTCCAGCGCCTGGCCGCCGATGACGCTCATGGGCGTCGGTACTTCCTGGGCGCTTTCGGTGCGCCGCCGGGCGGTCACCGTGACGGTCTCAAGCTGGCCGCTGGCGTTTTCGCCCTTGCCGGCAGGCGCAGGTGTTTCGGCGGCCTGGGTCGGCGACCAACTGGTGCTGCCGGCCACCAACATGGCCAGGGGCAAGGACTTCAACAGACTCATAAGCGGCTCCGAAACCCGGAAATATCCATCAATAGATATTCCCAAAAGTTATTTATTTATGTTTTATCGAACATTTACTGCATAAGAGATAGCCTTTATAAGGAGTCGACCTAATGCATAGCCAATGCATTTCCCGGATATTTTTGATGTGAAAAATGCATATCGACTTACGCCAACTTCGCCACTTCATTGCCCTTGCCGAGCAACGCAGTTTTGTCGCGGCAGCGTTGGCCGTGAACCTGTCGCAGTCGGCGTTCAGTCGCAGCATCCAGGCGCTGGAACACAGTGCCGGTTGCCAACTGGTGGACCGTGGCCGCAAGGACCTGGCGCCGACCAAACAGGGCCAGGTGCTGCTCGAACATGCACGGCGCCTGGTCAGCGGCGCGCAGCAACTGGCCAACGAGATCAGCCAGTTCAATGGCCTGGAAGCCGGTGAACTGCGCTTCGGCTGCGGCCCGGCGCCCGCTGCCGGGTTGATCCCGCGTGCCATCGGCAGTTTTATCGGGCGCTACCCAAAGGCCCGCGTGCAGTTCCAGGTGGATGACTGGCAAAGTTTGAGCAAGCGCCTGCTCAGCGAAGAGTTCGAATTTTTCGTCGCCGACACCCGCCACTTCGAAGCCAACCCGGACTACCACACCTACCGCCTGCGTGCGCGGCGCTGGTACTTCTGCTGCCGCGCCGGGCACCCGCTGGCCGAGCGCGAAAGCGTCAGCGCCGCCGAGTTGATGAGCTACCCGCTGGCGGTGACGATTCGCCCGCCGAACCTGCGCAAAGTCATCGTCGACCTCAGCGGCCGGCCGGATTACCTGCCCAATGTGGAGTGCGAAAACGGCTACAGCCTGATGGGTGTGGTGCTGCGCTCGGATGCGATCGGCATCGTCAGTGCCAACAGCGATGTGCTGCATATGGCGCGGGGCGAGTTGGTGTGTTTGAAGATTGAGGGGCTGGCGGAGGATCTGGAGGAGCGCTATACGCGCTATGGGATTGTCAGTCGCGCGGGGTATCGGCTGTCGCCGTTGGCAGAGGCGATGATTGAGCAGATCAAGCAGATTGATGAGCTGGATGAGGATGTGTGTGCGCTGGAGAATGTCGCCGTCTGAGCGGGCGCTATCGCAGGCAAGCCAGCTCCCACGGGGGAACGCATTTCAAGTGTGGGAACTGGCTTGCCTGCGATAACGCCAGTAGCAACACCCATGCATTCCCTGCATAAAACCCAGTCCTCAAATGCACTTGCCAGCCCACCACCCGAACAGCGAAAACCTTCACCTTTCCTCTGTCCGGTGAAGCCCCATGTCTCAACCCAACCCCGTGCGCAATGTGCTCTACATCATGTGCGATCAACTGCGCCGCGATTACCTGTCGTGCTACGGCCACGCGCATTTGCACACGCCAAATATCGACCGCCTCGCCGCCGCTGGTGTGCGTTTCAGCCGCGCTTACACCCAGGGCACCATTTGCGGGCCGTCGCGGATGTCGGCGTACACCGGGCGCTATGTCAGCAGCCATCAGGTGGCGTGGAACGCGGTGCCGCTGCCCTTGGAAGAACTGACCATCGGCGACTACCTGCGCCCCCATGGCATCCGCACTGCGCTGGTGGGCAAGACCCACGCCACGCCGAACCTGGAGGCGTTGCAGCGCCTGAATATCGACCCTGAAAGCCCGCAGGCCGAGCCTTTCAACGAGGTGGGCTTCGACGCTTATTTGCGCCATGACGGCATCTACCCCGACAGCCCGCTGTTCGCAGAAAAACGCGAGTCTGCGCCCTACACTCAGTACCTGCGCGAGTACGGCTACGACGGCACCAACCCATGGCATGAATGGGCCAACGCCGCTGCCGGCGAAAACGGTGAGGTACTCAGCGGCTGGCATATGCGCAACGCCGGGCTGCCTGCTCGAGTAGCAGAGGAGCATTCGGAAACCGTCTACACCACCGACCGCGCCATCGACTTTATCGCTGAACAAGGCGAGCAGCCGTGGTGTTTGCACCTGTCATACATCAAGCCGCACTGGCCCTACATCGCCCCGGCGCCGTATCACGCACTGTATGGCGCCGAGCATATCCAGGCGCCGATTCAACCTGCGCACTCCAGCGATCATCCGGTTTACCAGGCGTTCCGTCAGCATCAGGAAAGCGTGAATTTTTCCCTTGATGAAGTGCGGCTCACGGTGGTTCCAACCTATATGGGCCTGATCAAACAAGTCGATGATCAACTCGGGCGGCTGTTCGATTTTCTGCAAAGCAACGGCCGCTGGAACGACACACTGATCGTGTTCACCAGTGACCATGGCGACTTCCTCGGCGACCACTTCCTCGGCGAAAAAGAGTTCTTGCTGGAGCCTGCGGTGGGCATTCCGCTGATCGTGCGCGACCCGCGTGCCAGTGCCGATATCAGCCGTGGCACGGTGGATGAGCGCCTGGCGGAAACCATCGACGCGCTGCCAACGTTCCTCGATGCCCTGGGCTTGCCCGCCGCAGACCATCGCCTGGAAGGCCGCTCGCTGATCCCGCTGCTGCACGGCGAACCCATCACCTGGCGCAACTACGCCATCGCCGAATACGACTACGCCTTCCAGGCTCCGGCCCGCGAGCGCCTGGCGCAGCCTATCGACCGCTGCCGCATGACCATGGTGCGCAGTGAGCGTTGGAAATACCTGGCCTATGACGGTTTTCGTCCACAGCTGTTTGACCTGCAGAATGACCCGCAGGAAGTGAACGATTTAGGCGAGGACCCCGCATATGCGTCAGTGCGCGAAACTCACTTGGGTTATCTGTTCGAGTGGCTGCGCGGGTTAAAGCGGCGCACCACCATCAGCCATGCAGAGGTTGATTCGCGTGGCCAGTGGTTCCGGTACGGTGAGCCTGAGGCGGAAAAGGTAGTGAAAATCGGCGTCTGGTAAACACCACAAAACCAAATGTGGGAGCTGGCTTGTCGAATCGTCGCACCGCTGCGATAGCATCGCCTCGGTATGACTGATACACCGAGGTGTCTGCATCGCAGGCAAGCCATCTCCCACATTTGAATCTACTTACGCTTAGAGGCCTTTGGTGGTCTGGCTGCGCTGCCCTTGCACACTCACCGGCACATCGCCCTTGAGCGTGACCCGACGCACGATGCGTTCCTGGGTGCCGTAGTCGTCCACCGCGTAGTGCTGAGTGGCGCGGTTGTCCCAGATCGCCACGTCGCCGGTGTTCCAGCGCCAGCGCACGGTGTTTTCCAGGCGGGTGACGTGGCCTTGCAGCAGGTTGAACAGCTGCGCCGATTCGGTCTGTGAATAGTCTTTGAGGCGTTTGACGAAGTGGCCCAGCAGTAAGGTTTTTTCGCCGCTGACCGGGTGTACACGCACCACTGGATGCTCGGTTTCATACACGGTGGAGGTAAAGATTTTGCGGTACTCCTCAAGCTTTTCTACCGACACATCCGGCTTGCGCCCGGCGTAGTCGTATTCGTTGCTGTGTACCGCCCACAGGTTGTCGGCGAGTGCGCGCAGGTCGACGCTAAGGTCGTTGTAGGCGGCGGCCGTGTTGGCCCACACCGTGTCGCCACCGGACTTTGGCGCCAGCACCGAACGCAGGATCGAGGCTTTCGGGTAGGCATCGACGAAGGTCACGTCGGTGTGCCAGGAATTGGCGCGCTGGCCACGGGCGCCATCCAGCTCCAACAGGAAACGCGTGCCGTCGCGCACTGGCACCGTCGGGTGTGCGATCGGCTCGCCGAGCAGGTGCGCGAAGGCTTCCTGGTTCTGATCATCAAGGTGGGTTTGTTCGCGGAAGAAAATCACTTTGTACTGCACCAGCGCCTGCTGGATGGCCTCGACGGTGGCGGCGTCCAGGTCACCGGAGAGTTTGATGCCACGGATCTCGGCGCCGATGCGGCCGGCCACCGGATGGATGTCGAGCGCCTGGGCGACGGGTTGAACAGCTAATGCGGCGTTGCTCATTGTGATGACCCTCATGTGCCTGCTGATGGTGGGATGCTTTCCTGCAACGCTCTATTCATATGCAATTTGGATCTAGCAAATGAATCAATGCTTCGTTGACGGAATAAGAGCTTGCATTTAAAACCTCAGCTCCCACGGTCGCAAATGCCTTCGACCTATTTTTCAAATGCCGGGAAAGCATATGGATCTTCGCCAACTTCGGTACTTCATCGCCCTCAACGAACACCGCAGTTTCGTGCGCGCAGCCGACGCCATGGGCATCACCCAACCGGCGTTCAGCCGCAGCATCCAAGGGCTGGAGCAGGAGTTCGGCTGTGTGCTGGTCGACCGTGGCCACAAGGACCTGCGCCCCACGCCAGAGGGCCAGGTGGTGCTGCAACATGCCTTGACACTGGTACACGGCGCGGCGCTGCTGAGCAGTGAAGTCACGCGCATGACCAAGCTCGACGCCGGCGACCTGCGCTTCGGTTGCGGCCCGGCACCAGCGGTAAAACTGGTGCCGGATGCAGTGGCGCGGTTTATCGGCGCACACCCTAAAATCCGCACCAGTTTCCAGGTGGATAACTGGGAGAAACTCAGCCGCGCCTTGAGCCGCGAAGAGATCGAATTCTTTATCGCCGATATCCGCCAGTTCGAGGCCGACCCGAACTTCCAGACCCGCGCATTGACACCCAAGCGCGGCGTGTTTTTCTGCCGCCCAGGGCACCCGTTGCTGGCCAAGGACAGCCTGTCGACCAACGACATGTTCGACTACCCGCTGGCCTCGCCGCTGATCTCCCAGGGCATTCGTAAACTGCTGGCGAACCTGAGTGGGCGCATGGATTTTTCACCCAGCATTCAGACGGAACACTTCCCGGCGCTGGTAAAAATCGTGCTGCAATCGAATGCCATCGGCGTGGGCACCGAGGAAGCCTTTGCCGAGGACATCGCACAGGGGTCGCTGGTGCTGCTGCACTGGCGCAACCTGCCGCAGAACATGGAAACCATGAGTGCGCGCTGCGGGATTGTCAGCCGCACGGGGTCGAGGTTGTCGCCGGCAGCGAAGGCAATGATCGAGACGCTGGTGGAGGTCGACAGGCAGGAAGTGAGTGTGGCGGTCTGACGGGCCTCATCGCAGGCAAGCCAGCTCCCACAGTTGGAATGCATTCCCCTGTGGGAGCTGGCTTGCCTGCGATAGCAATATCCCAGCCACCAAAATTCTCAGAGCCCCGCCGCCGCCAGGTTCGGCGCCACCCAGTCACTCACCTGAAACGACTTGCGAATCAGCCGTTCCTTGGACGCCAAGTCCACCGCGCCCTGCAACTTGCCCAGGAACACCGGATCCAGCGTCGCCGGGAAAATCTCGCTGAGCTGCTGGTCTTTCAGATCGTTGGTCAGGATCACCGGCGGATAACTGGCACGCCCCGACACCAACTCGATATAGGCCTGCTTGTTGCTGTCGGTGGTCAACCATTGCACCGCTTGCTGCTGGGCCTTGAGCAACTTGGCTACCGCATCAGGGTGTTCATCGACAAATTGTTTGCTGCCCACCAGCACCGCCTGGACGCTGCCGGCACCGCCGAGGTCCTTGGTGGTCAGCGGTATTTCCGCCAGCCCTTTGGCCTGCAACGCCGTCAGGTTCGAACCGCCCCAAGTCGCATCAATCTGCTTGGCGACCAATGCCGCGCCAGCCGCATTGAAATCCAGGTTGATGACTTTCAAGTCCTTTTCATTCAAGCCCTGGCTGGCCAATGCACTGTCGAAAGACAACTGGCTGGCCGTGCCACGGAACACCGCCACACGCTTGCCCTTGAGGTCTTGCAAGGTCTTGATCCCCGAGCCCGGCACCACGCCCAGGTACTGTTTGATGTCACGCGCGGTGGCGCTGAGCAAACGCGTGTCCAGCCCACTGGAACGACCGATGATCGCCGCCAGATCGCCCAGGTAGGCCAGGTCCACTTGGCCATTGGCGAAGGCTTCATTGATCACGGGACCGGCGCCCTTGAAGTAATTCCATTGAATCTTGATGCCTTGGTCGGCAAAGGCCTTTTCGAAGATCTGCTGCTCGCGCAATACATCCGTTATACCGCCGCCGCTGTGCTGGCTGCCGGCACTCAGGTCAGGCACCGCGATGCGGATTTCCTTGAGGTCGGCGGCGTGTACCAACCCGGCCAGCGCGGTGCCCGCGAACAGGCTGATCAGACGTTTGAAAGGCAGTTTCATAAGCGCAGCTCCTGGTGGGCGACGGTCGCCTGGGGAGCAGAAAGTAGGCATAGCCCGAGCAAAACTTTAAATACTATAAATTCACAATTTAATAGCTTTTTGGACTATGCGTGCAGAAACGCTGGCTCCAGCGGCGTATGCATAAACAGCATCAAAAATATTCTTCGAATGCATTGGATGCGCGCTGGGCAGAGGCTTTAAATGATTTTTCTTATCTCACAATCATCTTGATTCCATTTTTATAAGATCGAAATCACATAACGCCGAGGGAGGTCCGCCATGGCCCGCACTTCACAGTTGAGCCTGCCTCTATCAGCCCCCGCGCCGCGCTGGCCCTTGCTCAGTGAGCGTTTGCTGCCCTGGCTGTTGCCGCTGGCGCTGTTTGCGCTGTGGTGGTTGGCCAGCCGTCATCAGTGGATGAGCGAGCAAATTTTGCCCGCACCTTCACTGGTGTGGAGCAGCGCCGTGGAACTGGCCGGCGGCGAGCTATGGAGCAACCTGGCGATCAGCTTGCAGCGTTTGTTCTGGGGACTGTTGGCCGGTATCGGCGCGGGAGCCTTATTGGGCGCGCTATTAGGTTTCAGCGCGCGCGCCGAACGCCTGGTGTTCCCCACGTTCAGCGCGTTGTCGCAAGTGCCAACCCTGGCCTGGATCCCGTTGTTCATGGTGTTTTTCGGCATCGGCGAAACCTTGAAACTGGTGGTGCTGGTGAAGGCGATTGTGGTGCCCGTCACCCTGCACACGCTGGTCGGCGTGCGTGACGCGCAACCCAACCTGCGTGAAGCTGCCCGCGTGCTGCGCCTGCCCACCCACCTGCTGATTCGTCGGCTGATCCTGCCCGCTGCATTGCCGGCCTTCATGGCCGGTGTGCGCCTGGCGCTGGCGGCGGGCTGGACCTCATTGCTGGCCGTGGAGTTGCTGGCCTCCAGCGAAGGCATCGGCTACCTGATGGTCTGGGCACGCCAGTTGTTCATGCTCGATATCGTCTTCGTGTGCATCGTTGTCATCGGTGTGTTGGGCGTGGTGATGGATCGCGGCATCGGCTGGCTGGACCGCAAATGGGTGCACTGGCCGCACCCGGCCACTGCGCAGATTCGCCGCGGCCCGCGTTATCAAGGGTGGCAACGCCTGCAACCGTGGTTGTTGCCGCTGCTCTTGCTGGCGTTGTGGCAGGTGGCGACGGATCTCGCTTGGGTCGACCCGAATATTCTGGTCAGCCCATGGGCCGTGCTGCAAACCACCGCCGCCGGCGTGCTGGATGGCAGCCTGTCCGGCGCCTTGGGCAAAAGTCTCGGCCGCACGCTGGGAGGCTTGTTGCTCGGCGGCAGCCTGGGGTTTGCCATGGGTTTGTGGCTGGGTTTGTCGCGACGCAGCGAGCGAGTGCTCGGGCCGACGCTGGCCGCGCTGCGCCAGATCGCGATTTTCGCCTGGGTACCATTACTCACCGCCTGGTTCGGCCTGGGTGAATTGGCCAAGTGGGTGTTTATCGCCCTGGCGGCGTTTTTTCCGCTGTTTATCGCCACGCAGCGCAGCGTGTTGAACCTGTCGCCACAGCTGCGCGAAGCCGCGCAAGTGCTGCGCCTGAACCTGTTCCAGCGCCTGCGCCGCCTGGTGCTGCCGGGCGCGGCGGCGGGGATCTTCGCCGGCCTGCGCCTGAGCCTGATCTATGCCTGGCTGGGCACCATCGGCGCGGAATATTTCATGCCATCCAACGGCGGCATCGGCAGCCTGATGATCGGCGCCCAACAGCTGCTGCGAATGGATTTGATCATGAGCGGCATGCTGCTGGTCGGCCTCACCGGCGCCACGCTCAACCTTATCGGCCAACGCATCGAAACCCGCGCCACGCGCTGGAGACACGCATGAACGCACCTATCGTCAGCTTCAACCATGTGGGCAAGACCTTTGACGTCGACGGCTTTGAGCTGGAGGCGATTCGTGAATTCAACCTGGACATCGCCGAAGGCGAGTTCGTCGCGATTGTGGGCGCAAGTGGCTGCGGCAAATCCACCCTGCTGCGCCTGCTGGTGGGGCTGGATACGCAGTTTCGTGGCGAGATTCGGGTGGACGGCCACGCCGTAAAGGGTATCGGCGGCGAACGCGGCATCGTGTTCCAGGAACACCGGTTATTCCCCTGGCTGACCGTCGCAGAAAACATCGGCCTGGGCCTGGTCAACGAGCCGTTGAGCGAGCCCGAGCGCAACCGGCGCATCGGTGACTTTATCGAATTGGTGGGCCTTACCGACTTTACCCGCGCTTACCCGCATCAGCTGTCCGGCGGCATGGCGCAGCGTGTGGCAATCGCCCGTGGCCTGGTGGCCAGCCCGCGCATTCTGCTACTGGACGAGCCGTTCGGCGCCCTCGATGCGCTGACCCGTCAGCAGATGCAAGATGAGCTGTTGGCGATTCGCGCCCGCGCCAAAATCACCACGGTGCTGGTGACCCACGATGTGGAAGAAGCGATTTTTCTCGCCGACCGCGTGGTGGTGATGGAGCCGCGCCCCGGGCGCATCAAGCAGGTGGTGGACATCGCCCTGCCCCATCCGCGCCAGCGCAGCAGCTTCGAATTCCACCAACTGCGCGAAGAGCTGCTGCATGAGCTGATCAGCGACGACCACTACCAGCCGCCGCTGCGCGAACAGATCCGCGACCTGCCGCTGGCGTTTATTGCTTGCTGAACGCCAGTTCGGCGTCCGGCCGTTCCTGGCGCTCAAGCCGATTGGCGCGAGTAAATGTGCCGATATCATTGAAGCGCACACCCATCTCGCGCATCACCTTATGCGCCACCTTGGCGGTCATCTGGCGGATGTAGAACGGCTCCTTCACCACAAAATGATGGATGCCATGGGTGCTGCCAAAATTGAAGCAGAACGCCTGCAACGGCCACATCCACCAGGGGTTGAGCACCTGGGTTTGCTGGATCACGTTGCCCAGTTCCACATCGCCGTAGTAGTGCATGTTGGAGCTGACAAAGTGCAGGCAAAAGGTGCGCAGCACGTTGGGCCCGATGATCACCACGACGGCGATATCGATCACCTGCATCATCTGCACAGTGCCGGTTGACCAATCGATAGACGCGCCCATCAGGCTGGCAATGCCATTGGCGGCATGAAAGCCCAGGAACACATACCACGCGCCCCAATGCAGCAGCGCCAGCGGTGCGTACACCAGCAGCGAGCGTTTGAGGATCTTGAGTTTGTGACTCCAGGTCTTGGCCCGCAGCATGCGGATAAACGCCGACATCAGGTTATCGCCCACCATCAGCAACCGCGCGAACCCCCACGGCTCGCCGTTGGTGATGGCGCGTTCTTCCATATCGGTCTCGGTGCCCGACACCTTGTGATGGTTAAGGTGCAGGTGCCGGCGTATCCACGGGTTGATGGTGCTCGGCCGCGCCAGCCATACCAGGCCCATCATCAGGTTGTGGGGCACGCGCTGCTTGCGAAAGTACATGCTGTGGATCAGGTCGTGTTCCAGTTCGTGGGTCAGCGAAGCGAGGAAGGCGTTGAGCAGCAGGCACGCCCACCAGGCCATATGACCGGTGATATACAGCGCCGCCGAGCCAAGCATGCCGAGCAAGGCAAAGGCCAGGATGCCCGCGCCCAACGCGTCCTGATGCAGCAGCCAGGGGTGCTGTTGGCGCAACCGCAGGCCTTCGGCGAGCACCACTTCGCGGATTTTTGCTGAGCGCTGTTGCGCGTTCATCTGTTGGGGACTTGCAGAAGTACCGTCCATGCTCCCATCCTCTTGTTAAGTGATATGTCCATCCTGCCCCAAGCGATCGGGCCGGATGCTAGCCCCGGACGCCAACCTGTTGACCGCAAGCGCCAATCACCATGACTGAACCCACTTCTCTCGCCAGCTGGACCCGCGCCCTGCGCAAGCAGCTCGACGCCCTCAACCTGGACAGCGCCGCGCTGTGCATCGAGGCCGGGCTCGACCCGCAGCAGATGGACGACCCTAATGCGCGTTACCCGCTGTCGGCCACCACACGCCTGTGGGAACTGGCGGTGCAGGCCAGCGGCGACCCGGCGATTGGGTTGCGGGTGTCGCGGTTCGTCAGCCCCACCACCTTTCACGCGCTGGGTTATGCACTGGTGGCCAGCGGCAGCTTGCGTGAGGTGTTCGAGCGCATCGTGCGTTATCACCAGGTGGTCAGCGATGCCCTGACCCTGGAGCTTAGTGCAGAGGGCGAGCGTTACCACTTTCGCCTGCTGCAACCGCCCGACAGCCCGGCGCCGGCGCTGGAAGCCATTGATGCGTTTGCGGCGATTTACGTGCGCACCTGTCGCAACCGCCTGGGCCGCGACTATGCGCCGTTGGCGGTGTACCTGCGCCGCCCGGAACCGGCCGATCCCAAGCCCTGGCATGCGGTATTCCGCGCGCCGGTGTTTTTTGGCGCCGAGGAAGACCGCCTGGAGTTCGCCGCACGGGATTTCGACAGCCACTTGGACGACGCCAACCCCGAGCTGGCCGAGCACAACGAAACCGTGCTCAAACGCACCCTGGCCCAGTTGCAACCGTTGACCTGGGAACGCAAGGTGCGCAGGGCGATCGAGGAACAATTGCCGGAGGGCGAGCCGAGTGCCGAGCGCATCGCCCAGGCGTTGCACCTGAGCCTGCGCAGCTTGCAGCGGCATTTGGCGGATGAAGGCTGTCGGTTTGATGCGTTGCTTAACGAGTGCCGCGAGAACCTGGCGCTGCTGCACTTGCGTGATCCGCACTGCTCATTGGCCGAGATCAGTTATTTGCTTGGGTTTGCCGATACCAGCAGTTTCAGCCGAGCGTTCAAGCGCTGGACGGGGATGACGCCGGGGCAGTTTCGCGATGGGTTGCGTTAGAGGGATGTTTGGTGTTCTTGATGGCCTCTTCGCGAGCAAGCCCGCTCCCACATTTTGATGTGTGAACACCGTTAAATGTGGGAGCGGGCTTGCTCGCGAAAGCGATAGATCAGGCGCAGTAAGTCTCGGATCAATCAGCGCCCACAGTTGCAAGCACTGACCTGGGAACGCAAGGTGCGCAGGGCGATCGAGGAACAATTGCCGGAGGGCGAGCCGAGTGCCGAGCGCATCGCCCAGGCGTTGCACCTGAGCCTGCGCAGCTTGCAGCGGCATTTGGCGGATGAAGGCTGTCGGTTTGATGCGTTGCTTAACGAGTGCCGCGAGAACCTGGCGCTGCTGCACTTGCGTGATCCGCACTGCTCATTGGCCGAGATCAGTTATTTGCTTGGGTTTGCCGATACCAGCAGTTTCAGCCGAGCGTTCAAGCGCTGGACGGGGATGACGCCGGGGCAGTTTCGCGATGGGTTGCGCTAGGTCGGGCCTCATCGCAGGCAAGCCAGCTCCCACAGGGGAATGCATTCCAACTGTGGGAGCTGGCTTGCCTGCGATAGCGGTGGCTCAGCGACCACGCCGCAAGAGTTTTTTCACCCGCGCCACCAGCACTTTGGCATCAAACGGCTTGAGCAAATAATCATCCTCATGCAGTTCCAACCCACGCAAGCGGTCTTCAATGCCACCGGGTGTGGTCAGGAACAACATCGGCGTCTCACCCTTCAACCGAATCGCCTGCTGCAACTTCCAGGCATTCAAGCCCGGCAGCATCACATCCAGGATCACCAGGTCGTACTCAGTGCTTTCAACCAGGCGCAACGCCGCCATGCCATTGGCCGCGACTTCGACGCTGTAACTGGCCTCGTTCAAGCCCTGGGCCATCCGCTGTGCCTCTTCGGATTCATGTTCCACTAACAGCACGCGCATAACACACCTCGATTAATCAGGCTTGCAGGCTAACACCCTCAGGTGTGCGCCGCCTCACGCAGTCGCCGGGCGTCGAGGATTTCGATCTCGCCGTAACCCAGGCGCACGATGCCTTGGGCCTGCAGGTCCTTGAGCAAGGCATTGGTGGTCTGGCGTGACAGGCTCAACATCGCGGCCAGGTCTTCCTGGGGCAGTTGCAGCACACTTTTTGAATACTCGGCCTCGCCGTAACCCTCGACGATCATCAACAGACGATGGGCCAGGCGCACCGAGGCCGGCATCAGGCTCAGTTGCTCGATATTGATAAAACTCAGGCGCAGTTTCTGGCTCATCAACAACGCCAGGTCGCGCCAGTACTGCGGGTGTTCATTGAGGATATTCAGCAGTGCCTGTTGTGGCACTTGCAGCAGCGTGCAAGGCCCGACGGCGCAGGCGTCATGGGTGCGGGGCAGGCCGTCGAACAGGCATATCTCACCCAGCCAAAAGGGTGACTCCACCAGGCTCAACAGTGCTTCCTTGCCGTGTTCATTCACCGCGCTGATGCGCAAGGCGCCGTCGAGCACCGCGTACAGGCCACAGGGCGGGTCGCCACGCTTGAACAGGGTTTGCCCCGCCGCCAGCTGTCGCAGCCGGGCGTGGGCCAGCAGGCTATGCTGAAAAGGCTCAGGCAGGTGGCTGAACCAGTGGCCGCCGGCCAAGCGAGTACGCCATTTCTCTGTGTCCATGAGCACTCCGAAGATTGTCGCCCAGCTGACAGTCAATCGCAGGCTGGCAGGGCATGATCAAGCATCCTACAGGAGGAACAACAATGAAAAGCCTCGTCGACCACCTCAGCCAATACGCCGCCTACCACCGCGACCCGCGCAATATCGCCAGCCACTTTGTCGGCATCCCGTTGATTGTGGTCGCCGTGGCGGTGTTGTTGTCGCGCCCGGAATGGGCCGTCGGCAGCCTGTGGATATCGCCGGCGGTGCTACTCGCGCTGTTTTCGGCGTGGTTTTACTTGCGCCTGGAACTGGCGCTGGGCGTGCTGATGACGCTGTTGATGGGTTTGTCGGTGTGGGCCGGGCATGCGCTGGCGGCGCAGAGCACGCTGGTGTGGCTGAGCAGCGGCATCGGGATGTTTGTGGTGGGCTGGGTGATTCAGTTTGTCGGGCACTACTACGAAGGCAGAAAACCGGCGTTTGTGGATGACGTGTCGGGGCTGATTGTGGGGCCGTTGTTTGTGGTGGCGGAGTTGGCGTTTGTGCTGGGGTTGCGGCAGGAACTTAAAGAGCAGATTGAGGCGCGGTCCGGCCCGGTAGAACGCCGCGATCTGAAGCCAAGCAAGGTCTGAATGTGGGAGCTGGCTTGTCGAATCGTCGCACCGCTGCGATGCAGGCACCTCGGTGTATCAGTCACACCGTAGTGATGCTATCGCAGGCAAGCCAGCTCCCACATGATCGTTCCCACGCAGAGTGAACGATCTGAGGGTCAGGCTTTTTGCCAGACCTTGGGCTTGAAGAACAAGGTCTCGCCACGCGCCAGGCCGGTCAGGCTGTCGTGGTCTTTGACCACCTCGGCCTCGATCAACTCGCTTTGGCCTTCGACCTTGAGCGTCACCCGAGTGGTGGCGCCGAGCGGGCGAATATCGCGCACCTGCGCCGCGTGGTGATCTTCCAGCTCATGGCGCGACAGCGACACTTCATGCGGGCGGAACAGCACGTGCTTGTCTTCACCCAGATGCAGGCGGTTGGAATCACCCAGGAAGTGATACACAAAATCGCTGGCCGGGTTTTCGTAGACTTCGCCCGGTGAGCCGATCTGCTCGATCACGCCCTTGTTCATCACCACGATACGGTCGGCGACTTCCATGGCCTCTTCCTGGTCGTGGGTCACGAACACCGAGGTCAGGTTGATGTCTTCGTGCAGGCGCGCCAGCCAGCGGCGCAGCTCTTTACGCACCTTGGCATCGAGGGCGCCGAAGGGTTCGTCCAGCAACAGCACTTTGGGTTCTACCGCCAGGGCGCGCGCCAGGGCGATACGCTGGCGCTGGCCGCCGGAGAGTTGTTCCGGGTAGCGATCAGACAGCCAATCAAGCTGCACCATGTTCAACAGCTCATGCACTTTGACCGCAATCTGGCTTTCGCTCGGGCGCTGGTTTTTCGGTTTCATGCGCAGGCCGAAGGCAACGTTGTCGAACACGGTCATGTGGCGGAACAACGCGTAGTGCTGGAACACAAAGCCGACGTTGCGATCACGCACGTCGTGGCCGGACACGTCTTCACCGTGGAACACGATGCTGCCGTCATCCGGGGTTTCCAGGCCGGCGATGATGCGCAGCAAGGTGGTCTTGCCACAGCCGGACGGGCCCAGCAACGCCACCAGCTCGCCACTCTGGATGTCCAGATTGATGCTGTTCAGGGCCTTGAAGGCGTTGAAATTCTTGCTGACATTACGGACTTCGATCGACATGACTTATTCCTCACCGGCGCTGTTGCGCAGGCGGTTGATACGGTTCTCGCTCCACTGCTTGAGCAGCAGGATGAAGAGCGCCAGGATCAGCAACAGGCTCGCGACGGCAAACGCGGCGACATGGTTGTATTCGTTGTAGAGGATCTCGACGTGCAGCGGCAAGGTGTTGGTCACGCCGCGAATGTGGCCGGACACCACCGACACCGCGCCGAACTCACCCATCGCCCGCGCGGTACACAGCACCACGCCGTAGATCAGGCCCCACTTGATGTTCGGCACAGTCACATGCCAGAACATCTGCCAGCCGTTGGCACCCAGCAGGCGCGCGGCCTCTTCTTCCTGGGTGCCCTGCTCCTGCATCAGCGGGATCAGTTCACGGGCCACGAACGGCACCGTTACGAAGATGGTCGCCAGCACAATGCCCGGCAGGGCAAACACGATCTGGATGTCATGGTCTTGCAGCCACGGGCCGAAGAAGCCCTGGGCGCCGAACATCAGCACGTAGACCAGGCCCGCGATCACCGGCGACACCGAGAACGGCAGGTCGATCAGCGTGACCAGAATGCTCTTGCCACGGAACGAGTACTTGCTCACGCACCACGCGGCGCTGACGCCAAACACCAGGTTGAGCGGCACCGAAATCACCACGGCGATCACCGTGAGCTTGAGTGCCGACAGTGCGTCCGGCTCAAGGATCGCCGTGAAGAACGCGCCGAGGCCGTTCTTCAAGCCCTGGGATACCACGATAAACAGCGGCAGCAGCAGGAACAGCGCGAACACCAGCCAGCCAAGTGTGATCAGGATGCGACGCGACACCGCGCTGCCACGACGGGCAGCGTTGGCCGAGGACGCGGCGGAAATAGACGATTGGGACATGTTCCGCGCCTCCTTATGGGGTTTCGATGCGCCGCTGCAGCAAGTTGATCAGCAGCAGCAGGACGAAGGAAACCACCAGCATCATCACGCCGATGGCGGTGGCGCCGGTGTAGTCGTATTGGTCGAGTTTGACCATGATCAGCAACGGCAGAATCTCGGTTTTCATCGGCATGTTGCCGGCGATGAAGATCACCGAACCGTACTCACCCACGCCACGGGCGAAGGCCAGCGCGAAGCCGGTCAGCCAGGCGGGCAGTAATGCGGGTACGAGGATGTAGCGGAACACCTGTAAGGGCTTGGCACCCAGGCAGGCGGCAGCTTCTTCGATTTCACGCGGGATGTCGGCGAGCACCGGCTGCACCGTACGCACCACGAAGGGCAAGGTGACGAAGGTCAAAGCCAGGGTGATGCCGATTGGGGTGTAGGCGATTTTAAAGCCCAGGTCGGTCGCGAACTGCCCGACCAGGCCTGCCGGTGCATACAGCGCCGTGAGGGCAATACCGGCCACGGCGGTGGGCAGGGCAAACGGCAAGTCGATCATCGCATCGATGATCTTGCGGCCGGGGAAGGTGTAACGCACCAGCACCCACGCCAGCAGTGTGCCGATCACGCCGTTGATGATCGCCGCGACGAACGCGGTGCCGAAGCTCAGTTTTAACGCCGCCAGCACGCGCGGTGCGCTAATGATGGCCCAGAACTGATCCCAAGTGAGTTGAGCGGCATGTACAAACATCGCCGCCAGGGGGATGAGTACGATCAGGCTGAGGTACACCACGGTGTAGCCCAGCGTCAGCCCGAAGCCGGGTATGACGGGGGAAATACGACGCGACATAAGAGTCCTTGGTTAAAGGGTAAACACCACTGCCTTTCTGTGGGAGCTGGCTTGCCTGCGATGCAGGCACCTCGGTGTGTCAGTCACACCTTGGTGATGCTATCGCAGGCAAGCCAGCTCCCACACAAGCCGGCCCCCGCCGAAAGGCGGGCTCCTACAGGTAATTTGGCTTACTGCGCCGTGTAGATCTGGTCGAACACGCCACCGTCGTTAAAGAATTTCGGTTGGGCAGTTTTCCAGCCGCCGAAGTCTTTGTCGATAGTTACCAAGTCCAGTTTCGGGAACTGCTGGGCGTATTTGGCGGCGACTTTCGCATCGCGTGGGCGGTAGAAGTTCTTCGCCGCAATCTCCTGGCCAGCCGGGCTGTACAGGTGCTTGAGGTATTCGGTGGCGATCTCGGTATTGCCCTTTTTCTCGGCGTTTTTGTCGACCACGGCCACTGGCGGCTCCGCTAGGATCGACAGGGACGGCACAACGATATCGAACTTGTCGGCGCCACCGTCTTCTTTGAGTGCCAGGAACGCCTCGTTTTCCCAGGCCAGCAACACGTCACCCTGACCGTTGTTGACGAAGGTGATGGTCGAACCGCGAGCGCCGGTGTCGAGGATCGGCACGTGCTTGAACAGCTCTTTTACGTATTCCTGGGCCTTGGCTTCGCTGCCGCCGGATTTGAGGCCGTAGGCCCACGCGGCGAGGAAGTTCCAGCGCGCACCGCCGGAGGTTTTCGGGTTAGGCGTGATAACCGAAACGTCTTTCTTGATCAGGTCGCCCCAGTCCTTGATGCCTTTAGGGTTGCCCTTGCGCACCAGGAACACGATGGTCGAGGTGTACGGGGTGCTCGCATCCGGCAGGCGGGTTTGCCAGTTTTCCGGCAGGGTCTTGCCCAGTTTGGCGATTTCATCGATGTCGCCGGCCAGGGCCAGGGTCACTACGTCGGCGCGCAGGCCGTCGATCACCGCACGGCCTTGCTTGCCCGAGCCACCGTGGGATTGCTGGATCTTGACGTTGTCGCCAGGGTGGGACTGTTTCCAAAAGCTGGTGAACTCAGCGTTGTAATCCTGGTACAGCTCACGGGTCGGGTCATACGAGACGTTGAGCAACTCGTAGTCCTTGGCAACGGCGGAACCGGCAAACACGGCACTGGCCAGTGCAGCCAGGGCATAACGGCGAATCGACGACATAGAAGCTCCTGAAAATTCTTGGGTGTTGGCTTTTTCTTATAGTTGCGGGTCTAGCATGCGAATCGCCGTTGTCGCTTAGCTCGGTTTGTTACCCGGGTTCTGCAAACGGAATTTTTCCTTGCGTTCGATCTGTACCACTTGGGCGTTATGCACAGTGATTTCCACCGCGCCAAACCGCAGGTCGCGCAAGGCGCTCTGGATCTCACGCAAAATGGCTGCTTCGTCCTGGCCGTCGACGCTACGTAGAGATGCGCTCATGGTCTCGCTCCTGAAATAAATAGTGCCTGGCAGTGGCGGCACTGCTTGCGGCGTGAGGGCGATAGTAGATAAGCGCGGATATTCTTAAAAATACTATTTAAGAATGTTTATATAACCAGAAAGAATTTTCTGACAGGACGTGGGGTTGCGAAGGTTTTGGCCGTGAAAATACTGATACCCAGGCACCGCGCAACCCTGTGGGAGCCGGGCTTGCCCGCGATGGCGGTGCATCAGGCACTGAATATTTCGACTGATAGTGCCTCATCGCGGGCAAGCCCGGCTCCCACATTGGCCTGTATTTCACATGCGGATAACGGGTGACCTGGCCCAATCCATTTCTTGCGCCGGCACCGGCCGACCAAACCAATACCCTTGGCCCAAATCACACTCTTGCTCCAACAAGAACCGCGCCTGCTCCACCTGCTCAATGCCTTCGGCGTGCACCTGCATGCCCATGCTCTTTGCCAAGGCGATCACCACGCGCACAATCGCCGCGTCGTCTTCATCCCACGGCAGCCCGGCGACAAACCCCTGGTCGATCTTGAGCTTCTGCACCGGCAGGCGTTTGAGGCGCAGCAGTGACGAATAACCGGTGCCAAAGTCATCGATCGCCAAGCGCAGGCCCAGTTCGCGCAGGCGGTGCAGTTGCTCAAGAGCAACTTCGGGGTCTTCCATCACGGCGCTTTCGGTGACCTCAAGCTCCAGATAAGCCGGGTCAAGGCCGGTGGTGTGCAGCACCTGGGCGACTTGCTCATACAGTTCACGCCGGGCAAACAAACGGCTGGAAACATTCACCGCAATAAAGCTCAACGGCGCGCCATCGGCCAGCCATTGGCCCATCTGGCGGCAGGCCTGGTCCATCACCCAGGCATCGATGTCGGCAATCAGCCCGGTGCGCTCGGCAATCGGGATAAATTCACCCGGCGGCACCAGGCCGCGCTCCGGGTGTTGCCAGCGCACTAGGGCCTCGACGCCGACCAGGCGGCTGTCTTGCAGATCGTGCACGGGCTGGTAGTACACACGCAGCTCTTGCTGATCGAGGGCGCGGCGCAGTTCGCTGGCGATTTCCACGCGGTGCTGGGCGTGGGCCGTCAGTTCTTCGGTGTACAGCGCATAACCTTCGCGGCCGGCGCTCTTGGCTTTGAACAGCGCGGAGTCGGCATTGCGCAGCAGTTGTTCGGCGCTCAGGGCATCACTGGGAAACAGGCTGATGCCGATGCTGGCGCTGATAAACAACTGGTTGCCGTCGAACACAAACGGCTCTTTCATCGCGTCGAGCATGCGCTGCGCCAGCGCGGCAGCCTGCACCACCTGTGGACAACTTTCGGCCAGCACGGCGAACTCATCGCCGCCGAGGCGCGCCAGGGTCACGCCGGGGCCAAACAGGCCTTTTAACCGCTCGCCAACGGCCTTGAGCAACTGGTCACCGACGTTATGGCCGAGGCTGTCGTTGATGATCTTGAAGTGGTCCAGGTCCATCAATAGCAGTGCGCAGCCGCGTTTGTGCACTTGCGCCGAGGCCAACGCCTGCTCGGCGCGGTCAGTGAACAGCAGGCGGTTGGGCAGGTCGGTGAGCGGGTCGTGGTGGGCCAGGTGCGCCAGTTCGTGCTCGGAGTCCTTGATGGCGCTGATGTCAGAAAACACCGCGACGTAATGGCTGACCTGGCCTTGGTCATTGTGGATAACTCGGATGGTTTGCCACTGTGGATAAATCTCACCGCTTTTACGCCGGTTCCAGATTTCGCCGCTCCATTCGCCGGTGCGTTCGAGGGTCTGGAACATCTGTTGATAAAAACTCGACGAATGGCGCCCGGACTTGAACAGGCTCGGCCGTTCGCCCATCACGTCCTCACGGCTGTAGCCGGTGATCTCCATAAAGGCCCGGTTCACATGCACGATCAGCCCTTGGGCGTCGGTGACCAGTACGCCTTCGCGGGTGCAATCAAACACGGCGGCAGCCTGTTGCAGGCGTTCGTGGTTTTCTTTCAAGGGTTGCTGCAACCGGTGGGTGCGGGCAAAACGCGCACAAATCAGGTAAATGACCGCCGCGCTGAGGGCCACCCACACATAGCCGCGCACCTGCAGCCAGCGCCCTAACTGCCTCGGGTCATCGAGAAAGTTGATCAATAGCTGGTTGCTGAGCTGGAGCCACACAATGGAAACCAGCAGGTATACCAGCCCCACACGCAGGGCACCTCGGTACGAAAACAGCATATGGTCAGTAATCCTTACCCAAAAAACAAAATCGCCCTACAAAGGCTGCGGATTATAGAATAAGAAACATCCAGTCACTCCTATCTGAAAGGGCGGCTGGTTTTCTCTGTAGGCTTAGTGATAATGCGTGAGCTGTTTTTTTCTTTATCTGAGGGCCATACAGCCTATGTGGTACAACGGTTTTCTTGACCTGTCAGCCTGGCAACTGGTGGCAGTCACGCTGTTGATGACCCACGTGACCATTGTTGGGGTCACGGTCTATCTGCACCGTTATTCAGCCCATCGCTCCCTGGAGCTCAATGCCGGCCTGAAACACTTCTTCCGCTTCTGGCTGTGGTTGACCACGGCGCAGAACACCCGCGAGTGGACCGCCATCCACCGCAAGCACCACGCCAAGTGCGAAACCGTCGACGACCCGCACAGCCCGGTCATCAAGGGTTTGTCCACCGTGCTGCGCAAAGGCGCCGAGCTGTACCGCGCCGAGGCCGAGAACCCCGAGACCCTGCGCATCTACGGCAAAAACTGCCCGGATGACTGGATCGAGCGCAAAATCTACACGCCTTACCCACTGTTGGGCGTGGCGATCATGGGCGTCATCGACCTGCTGCTGTTCGGCACCATCGGCATCACCATCTGGGCGATCCAGATGATGTGGATCCCGTTCTGGGCCGCCGGTGTGATCAACGGCCTGGGCCATGCGGTCGGTTATCGCAACTTCGAGTGCCGTGACGCCGCCACCAATCTGGTGCCGTGGGGCATCATCGTCGGCGGCGAAGAGCTGCACAACAACCACCACACCTACCCGAACTCGGCCAAGCTGTCGGTGAAGAAGTGGGAATTCGACCTGGGTTGGGCATGGATCAAGGTGTTCAGCTTCCTGCGCCTGGCCAAGGTGCAGCGCGTCGCACCGATTGCCCACCGCGTGGAAGGCAAAGGCCACCTGGACATGGACACCGCCATGGCGATCCTCAACAACCGCTTCCAGATCATGGCCCAGTACCGCAAGTTGGTGATCGGCCCACTGGTCAAGCAGGAGCTGGAAAAAGTCGATCATTCGGTACGCCACCAGTTCCACCGTGCCAAGCGCCTGCTGTCGCGTGAAACCAGCCTGCTGGATGACCGCCATCACGTGCGCATCCAGAGCATGCTCGAACACAGCCACGCACTGACCGTGATCTACGAGAAGCGCCTGGCGTTGCAGCAGATCTGGCTCAAGACCAGCACCAATGGCCACGACATGCTGGCGGCAATCAAGGAATGGGTGCATGAGGCTGAGGCCAGCGGTATTCAGTCCCTGCGCGATTTTGCCCACCAGTTGAAGACCTACTCGCTGCGCCCTGCAACGGTCTGACCCGGTCTAGTGGTGAGCCTGTTTGCTGTGGCGAGCAGGCTTGCCCTGCGTTGGGCTGCGAAGCAGCCCTAAAACCAAACACCGCGCCCTGCCTGGCAGAACGCGGTGTTTTTATTGGGGCCGCTGCGCGCCCCAACGCGGGGCAAGCCCGCTCGCCACAGTAAGCCCGCGCTCTGCATACTGGTTTCTGACGCCATTTCTTAGTCAGCCCGTTCACGGAACTTCACCGCAATTCCCCTCTCTCAAGGAACACTTCGCCATCATGGTGGCCCTTGTACTGACCGCTGCTCCATCCTGCGGCGTGCCCAGAGAGAGTTGTGCCGATGGTTCCCGAAAAGCCCTATTCAACCGATGCCCCTGTCGCTGAGCACCCACGCCCGGCTGCGGCGGCCACCCTGTTGGCGTTGATGCATGCCCAGGGTGAAGTCGAACGGCTGAGTGAGCGCGAACAACTGCTCAGCTCGCTGTTGGTCAGCGTGAATGCCGTGCTGTGGGCCATCGATTGGGAAACCCGTCGCGTGCTGTACGTGAGCCCGGCCTACGAACGGGTGTTTGGCCGATCAGCAGGTTTACTGCTCGCCGACCACCGCGAATGGCGCAACAGCATTCACCCCGAGGACCTCGACTACGCCGAACACAGCCTGGCCCGCGTGCTGGAAGACGGCGCCGTGGAGGACCGCGAGTACCGCATCATCACCGCCGATGGGCAGATTCGCTGGCTGAGTGACAAATGCTATATCAACCAGCAGGTCGAACCCGGCAAGCCGGTGATTGTGGTGGGCATGGCCGAAGACATCACCGAAAAAAAGCATATGGAGTTGGAGCTGCACCGACTCGCCACCACCGATGTGCTGACCCAAAGCAGCAACCGCAGGCACTTTTTCGAATGCGCCAACCAGGCTTTCGACAGCGCCTGCGCCCAAGGCGCGCCACTGGCGTTCCTGCTGCTGGACATCGATGACTTCAAAGACGTCAACGACAGCTACGGCCACCTGGAAGGCGATCAGGTGCTGCGGCGTATCGCCGAGAGCGGTCGCGGCGTGCTGCGCCGTGGCGACCTGTTCGGACGCATTGGCGGCGAAGAATTCGCCGCCGTGCTGCCCGGCTGTGCCCCGCAGATGGCGTTGCAGGTGGCCGAGCGGCTGGGCAAGGAAATCCAGGCCCTGAGTTTCAGCTTTGAAGGCCGCGACTTTACGGTGACCGTCAGCCAAGGCCTGGCCAACCTGCGCGAAGACGACTCAACCCTGGACAGCCTGTTCGCACGGGCTGATGCAGCGATGTATGAGGCCAAGCGCCAAGGCAAAAACCGCGTCATAGAAGGCTAGCACTCAATCAACCTGTGGGAATCGGCCTGGTTGGGAATCGGCGTGTGTGGGAGTTGGCTTGTGGGAGATCTGGCTTGTGTGGGAGCTGGCTTGCCTGCGATGCCGGCACCTCGGTCTATCGGCTATACCAAGTCGATGCCATCGCGGGCAAGCCCGGCTCCCACACAAGCCTGCTCCCAGACCTGAACCTCGTGGCCAGCTAGGCTTTGCGCACCCGCATCAACTCTGACAAGCCCACCTTGAGCAACCGCGCGGTCTTGCCCTTGGCCAATGCTTCCAACCCCTCATGCTCGGTCAAGCGCGCCATCTGCGCCGCCAGGTTCACCACCAGCGCATCGCGCGAATACACTCCGCCTTCGAGTGAATAGGTCGCCGCAATCAACTGCCGCAACTCCAGCGGCAAGCGCCAGCGCGTGCGCAACGCCGAACCGTAAGCGGCGCCAAAGGTGAACAGGGATTCGCCAATCACTTCGTCATCCAGCGCCCCACCACCCAGGCGCCAGTCTTCCAGGCAGCGTAATAGGGCCAAGTCCCCCAGCCGATGCAGAATGCCCGCGCAGTAGCAACGTTCGTGGTCCAGCTCCAGCATGCGCGCCAGACGGCGGGCGTATTCGGCGGTGTCCTGGGACAATTGCCAATAGCGCTCGGCGTAGGCCACCAACGCCGGGTCACCCAACACTACGTTGTGCTTGAGCGCCAGGCCCAGAATCAGGTTCATGCTCTGCCCGGCGGCGAGCTTTTGCAGTGCAGCGGCCAGGGTCTGCACCGGCGTGCCGTGATGCCCGGCGCTGTTGGCGGCGGCGATCAATACAGCGGTGATTTGCGGGTCGGTTTTTACCTGATCTTCCAGTTGCTTAAGGTCCAGACCTTCCGGGGCGAGGCTGTGCTGCACGGCGGCTTTCACATCCACTCGCAGCGGCGCGCCGTCGGACGCTTCGCGGCGGCGCTCCAGAAAGGCCGGCAAGGTCATGCCCGGCGCCAGCGGTGGTATCTCGCAATACACACTTTCGCCTTCATTGAGCAGCAGGTCTTGCAGGCGTTGGGTCAGGCCTTCCATGTTCAGGGGTTTGGTCAGGTACGCGGTGGGCGCCAGGGGCAAGGCTTCGCGCACGCTGGCGCTGTCATTGCGACTGCTCAGCAGAATAAACGGCAGCGAACGGCGCTTCTGGCGCACGCTGCGCAGCAGGCTCAGGCCATCTACGCCCGGCAGCTCCCAATCCGCCAGGATCAGGTCGTAGGTTTTGTCTCGCAACAGCGTGGCCGCTTCCTGGCCATCGGCACACACATCCAGCCGCGCGTCGCAGCGCACATTCAACAACACTTGCTTGAGCAGGTCCCGCGACCAAGGGTCCGCCTCGGCAATTAACACGCGGGGTACAGCGGGTAAATCAACAGCAGTCATCCAGCACGCTCCATCGGCAATGCTTGCACCTTAGTCAATCACACCGCCTACGTACAATGAACATGGCCTGAATGTGCTGCATCGGGCACAAAAAAACCCGCCGAGGCGGGTTTTTTCTGTCGATCAAGTCAGTATCCGCTTACAGCTCGGAGAAGCACTCTTCGATGATCGCCAAGCCTTTGTCCAACTGCTCGTCCGGCGAGGTCAGCGGCACCAGTACGCGCAACACGTTGCCGTAGGTGCCACAGGACAGCAGGATCAGGCCCTTGTCACGCGCCTTGGCCACCACGGAAGCCACAGCAGCCGCGTTTGGCTTGTGGCTGTCGCCATCTTCGAACAGCTCCACCGCGATCATCGCGCCCAGGGCACGCACTTCACCGATCACCGGGTACTTGGCTTGAATGGCTTTGAGGCCCGTCACCAAGCGCTCGCCAACCGCCTTGCAGCGGTCCAGCAGGTGCTCTTCTTCAAACACTTCCATCACCGCCAGCGCAGCAGCGCAAGCAATCGGGCTACCGGCGTAAGTGCCGCCCAGGCCACCTGGGGCGATGGCGTCCATGTATTCAGCCTTGCCGCACACACCGGCCAGCGGGAAACCGCCAGCGATGGATTTAGCGAAGGTGGTCAGGTCGGCAGCCACGCCCATCTGTTCCATGGCGAAGAACGTACCGGTGCGGCCGGCACCGGTTTGCACTTCGTCGGCGATCAGCAGGATGCCGTGCTTGTCGCACAGTTCGCGCAGGCGCTTCATGAAGGATTTAGGCGCAACGTAGAAACCGCCTTCGCCCTGCACCGGCTCGATGATGATGGCAGCGATATCACGCGGCTCGGCATCGTTCTTGAAGATGCGCTCGATGCTGGCGATTGCATCGTCATCGCTCACGCCGTGCAGTTCGTTCGGGAACAGTGCGCGGAATACGCCGCCTGGCATCAGGCCCATGCCGGCCGAGTACGGCACGACTTTACCGGTCAGGCCCAAGGTCATCATGGTGCGGCCGTGGTAAGCGCCGGTAAACGCGATTACGCCAGCACGGCCAGTGGCGGCGCGGGCGATTTTCACGGCGTTTTCGACCGCTTCGGAACCGGTGGTGACCAGCAGGGTTTTCTTGGCGAAATCACCTGGCACCTTGGCGTTGATCTTTTCGCACAGCTCCACGTACGGCTCGTAGGCCAGTACCTGGAAGCAGGTGTGAGTCAGCTTGTTCAGTTGCTCGGTCACGGCCGCGATGATTTTCGGGTGCACGTGGCCGGTGTTCAGCACGGCGATACCGCCGGCGAAATCGATGAACTCGCGACCTTCAACGTCGGTCACGGTGGCGTTCTTCGCGGATTCGGCGAAGATCGGGTGAATCTGGCCAACACCGCGCGGTACAGCGGCTTCGCGGCGTTTCATCAGGGATGCGTTGGTCTTGCTCATAAAGTCCTCATTCGCCACTCATCGGGTGGCGTGGTCCAAGGAATACGTGGCGGGGAGGCAACTACGGCAGCATGCGATGATCGACTGCCACAGCTTTCCCGGCCACTACGAATAACGTCTTCAAACACGTAAAGGGTCAGCGCTCTCGTGCCCTCTGCGTTTACTGCAATCTCTTGCCGAGCTTAGATGCCCAGGCAGAGGTATTTGATTTCCAGGTAATCCTCGATCCCGTACTTGGAGCCTTCACGGCCCAGGCCCGAAGCCTTGATGCCGCCGAACGGCGCCACTTCGTTGGAGATCAACCCGGTGTTCACGCCAACCATGCCGTATTCCAGGGCTTCGGCCACACGGAACACACGGCCCAGGTCGCGCGCATAGAAGTAGGAAGCCAGGCCGAACTCGGTGTCGTTGGACATCGCGATCACTTCGGCTTCGTCTTTGAAGCGGAACAGCGGCGCCAGTGGGCCGAAGGTTTCTTCCTTGGCGACAGCAGCGTCTTTGGGCACGTTGACCAGAATGGTCGGCTCAAAGAAGTTGCCTTCCATCACCTTGCCACCCGCCAGCAGCTTGGCGCCTTTGCTCAGGGCATCAGCGATGTGCTCTTGAACCTTGGCCACGGCTTTTTCGTCGATCAGCGGGCCAGTGGTGGTGCCTTCTTCCAGACCGTTGCCGATCTTGAGTTTGGCCACGGCGACTTTGAGTTTTTCGGCGAACGCGTCGTACACCGAATCCTGGATGTACAGGCGGTTGGCACACACGCAGGTCTGGCCGTTGTTGCGGTACTTGGAGATGATCGCGCCTTCGACGGCCTTATCCAGGTCGGCGTCGTCAAACACGATAAACGGCGCGTTGCCGCCCAGTTCCAGCGAGACTTTCTTGATGTCCTTGGCGCACTCGGCCATCAGCTGACGACCGATTTCGGTGGAGCCAGTGAAGGACAACTTACGCACGATCGGGTTGCTGGTCAGCTCGCTGCCGATATCACCGGCGCTGCCGGAAACCACGCTGAACACGCCTTTTGGAATGCCAGCACGCTGGGCCAATTCAGCCAGGGCGAACGCCGAGAAAGGGGTTTGCGAAGCCGGCTTGAGCACCATGGTGCAACCGGCGGCCAGGGCCGGGCCGGCTTTACGGGTGATCATCGCGGCCGGGAAGTTCCACGGCGTGATGGCCGCGGTAACGCCGATCGGTTGCTTGATCACGATCAGGCGCTTGTCCGGCTGGTGGCCAGGAATCACATCACCGTAGACACGCTTGGCTTCTTCAGCGAACCACTCAATGAACGAGGCGGCGTAGACGATTTCGCCTTTGGCTTCGGCCAGCGGCTTGCCCTGCTCCAGGGTCATCAGGCGCGCCAGGTCGTCCTGGTTCTCGATGATCAGCTCAAACCAGCGACGCAGCTTGTTGGCGCGGTCCTTGGCGGTGAGTGCACGCCAGGCCGGCAGAGCCTTGTCGGCGGCTTCAATGGCGCGGCGGGTTTCGGCCGCACCCATCTTCGGCACGGTGCCAAGAATTTCGCCCGTGGCCGGGTTGTTGACCTTGATGGTTTGACCGTTGTCCGCATCGACCCAAGCGCCATCGATAAAGGCTTGTTGGCGGAACAACTGGGTATCTTTGAGCTGCATGTCGGCTTTCCTTAACAGCACCGCGCGCACGCGGAGCGAATTAGAGTTGTTGAAAGGCGCCTTGTGGGCTGCCGTCAGGGAAATCACCCAGTGCGAGAGATAAGTGAAATAGCGCACGGGAGACAGAGCGTTTGAAATCTCAAACGAATCCTAGGATCAATGGGGGTACAGGGCAATAGTCTGTTCGAAAAAAAGAACGAAAACGGCGCATTTGCCGAATCTTTCTGATCAGCGTGTTTCGGCCGGGTTCCAACCTTTCGATCACTGATACCCGGCGTAGAGCCTCTTGGCAGCAAATTCCTACCCATAAACGGCCAAAGACCAGCATGGACGCCCAAGGTCGACATGGGTATGATGTCGCCCGCACAAGCATCCGTAGCTCAGCTGGATAGAGTACTGCCCTCCGAAGGCAGGGGTCGTGGGTTCGAATCCCGCCGGGTGCACCAGATACAGATGAAAAAGCCCCAGGTTGAAAGAGCTGGGGCTTTTTTGTGGGCTTTTTTTGTATGTCCTGGGCTTCAAGCATCAGCACTATCCGAATAGTTGACTTGGAGCGTAAATAAATCTGTGCCCATTTCCCCCACAGCGCCTTTCCAGGCAAACGATGATCAAAAATGTGGGAGCCGGGCTTGCCCGCGATAGCGCTCGTTCAGGCAATGATGTATTGACTGACCCACCTCCATCGCAGGCAAGCCAGCTCCCACACTTTTTGCGCCTGACTTGAGTTCTGCGCCCGCCGCTCCCACATTTTTGGCCAAGTTGTTTTCAAGATTCCATTAAAAAGCCCGCCACCGAGTAATCGGTGGCGGGCTTTTTTGACGGCATTTATCGCTTCTGCAACGCCTCCAACCGCGCCGGCAAATCCTCCTCGGGAAAGCGCTCATGCAGCGCCAACAGCTTTTCATCCGCCGCTTTGGCTTGCCCCGCCACGCGCAGGCTCACGATCTCCTGCAAACCTTCCTCCAACGAAGGCACAACGACCGGCGCGCGTTTGCTCAGCTTCGCCACGGGTGCATCCGCCATCGCACCGGCGATTTCAGCCTGAACCGGTGCAGACTCTACCCTCGGCGCGACCGCCATCCGCGCCATGGGTGCGGGCGCAGGCGCGGCATACATCTGTGGGGCTGGCGCCGCGGAAAATGTCGCGGGGGATATCTCCGGCTGCGACACGGGCACGCGCATCACCACGCCGATCATCAGTGCCACACCGGCGACAGTGGCGAATGCCATTTGCCAGCGCGGTTGGCGGCAGGCTTGCAGCCAGCGTTGCCACAGGCTGGGTTGCGGCTTGGGGGCTTCGCGGCGGGCGGTGGCGAGGATGAAGGCATCGAGGGACGCTGGCGGTTCGCCGGTGCTGTGTTGACGAAAATGCTGGATCAGCTCGTCGTCAGGTGTGTGTGGGGAGTGGTTCATACGAGTATCTCCTCGGCCAGCAGGCGGCGCAGTTTCTGCTGGGCGTAACGCAGGCGGCTTTTTACGGTTTCCAGCGGGGCGCCGGTGAGGGCGGCGATTTGCGGCACTTCGAGGTCGCCGTGCAGGCGCAGCAGGAAGACTTCGCGCTGGTCTTCGGGCAGGTCTTGCAAAGCGGCGTCGAGGCGCGCCTGGTCGCGGCTCAGGCTCAGTTGCTGCTCAGGGCCGGCGCTGTCGTCGGCCTGGGCGTGCAGTTGTTCGTCGTAGCTGTCGTGCAAGGGGTTGTGGATGCCGTGCTTGCGCCAGTGGTCGATCAGGCGGTTGCGGGCAATCTGGAATAGCCATGTACGAAAACTCGCCCGGCCCTGTGGCTGGGTGGCGCTGCGGATCAGGCTGAGCCAGGTTTCCTGGTACACCTCTTCAGCCAGTTCGGCCTTATTGCTCAGTGACACCAGGAACCGATAAAGGCCTTGGCGGTGCCGCGCGTACAACACCTCGAACGCGGCAGCGTCGCCGGTTCGGTAACGGGCCAGCAGCGATTCGTCGCTGGGTGATTCATCTGTTACGGCCATGTAGGTCGCGAACTCCTTTCGATGGATCGATACACATTGACTGTGGGAGCTGGCAAGCCAGCTCCCACAGTTGATTGTTGCCATGTTCGGGATCAGTGTTTGAGGCTCTGCGCCACTTCCACCAGTTGCACGAACTCGTTGCGCAACCCGAACGGGTCATCACCGCGTGCCGAGCGGGCCAGTGCGGCGGTGTCCTTTAAACTCATGCTGCCAGTGTAGCGGCCATCGCCCTTGAGCTGTTGGGCGAAGGCGGCCACTGCCGCCGCGAAGCGCAGGTCGGCGCTGGCTGGGGTGGTTTCGTTGCGGATAGGCCGTTCGATCAGTTGGCTGGCACCGCCCGCCGCTGGTTTGTAGCGTACGCGCAGCATGGCCAGTTCAGCGGAGGTGTTTTCGGCCGCAGGCGCGGCGGCGTAACGCAACGGCTCCAACCAGCCCTTCTCGCCCTTGGGCACAATTTCGTACAGCGCGGTCACGGTGTGCCCGGCGCCAATTTCACCGGCGTCGACCTTGTCGTTGTTGAAATCCTCACGTTTGAGTGCGCGGTTTTCATAACCCAGCAAGCGGTATTCGCTGACCTGGGCGGGGTTGAATTCCACCTGCAACTTTACATCCCGCGCCACCACCGCCAGGGTCGAGCTGAGCTGGTCTACCAGCACTTTGCGGGCTTCGCGCAGGTTGTCGATGTAGGCGTAGTTGCCGTCGCCGGCATCGGCCAGTTGCTCCATCAGGTGCTCGTTGTAGTTATCCACACCAAAACCCAGGGTGGTCAAGGACACGCCGCTTTTGCGCTGGTCGACGGCCATCTGCTTGAGGCTGTCGAAGTCGCTGACGCCCACATTGAAGTCACCGTCGGTGGCCAGCAGGATGCGGTTGATGCCCTTCTCTATAAAGCCGGCACGGGCCATCTGGTAAGCCAACTCAATGCCCGAGGCGCCTGCCGTTGAGCCGCCGGCAGTGAGTTGGTCGATGGCGTTGCGGATCTTGGTTTTGTCGCGCCCGCTGGTGGGTTCAAGCACCACACGCGACTCACCGGCGTAGACCACCAGCGACACACGGTCTTGATCACGCAGCTGGTCGACCAGCAATTTCAGCGTGCTTTTCACCAGCGGCAACCCTTCTCGGCGGTCCATGGAGCCCGACACATCCACCAGAAACACCAGGTTGGCTGGCGCCAGGTCTGCCACCGCGCGGTCGGACGCCTTGATGCCGATGCGCAGCAGTCGCGTGTGCGGGTTCCACGGCGTGGCGGCGACTTCGGTGGTCACGCCAAAAGGCGACCCATCAGTGGGCAGCGCGTAGTCATAGGGGAAATAATTGAGCATTTCCTCTAGTCGCACGGCGCCGTCAGGTGGCAGCCGCCCTTGGTTGAGGAAACGTCTCACGTTGGCGTAGCTGCCGGTGTCGACGTCGGCGCTGAAGGTCGAGACCGGGGTTTGTGCAACGCTGTAGACCGGGTTGTCGGGCAGATCCTGGTAGCGCTCTTGAGGCGCAGCCCGATACGCCAACGCCACGGCGTCGTGCATGGGCATTGGCGCGGCCATCAGCACGGGCATCGCAGCCTGCTTGCTCAGGGCACCCTCAGCATGAGGCGCGGCGGCCGTTGACATAGGAGGCTTGGTCGCCCCTCCAGACGAGGAAAGCCCACAGCCGACCAGCGAGACCAGTGCGGCAATCGCAACGCTGCAGGCAATGGGGCGCAACACTAAACGAGCATGTGACATGGCGCAGAACCTCAACAGTAAATAATCCGTTCATAGGCTCAGACGCAAAACACTTCAGGTTCGGGTTAACGCTCAAGATTTAAACGTACAACAGGCTTCGCCTACAGAACACTGCGGCATCGCGCGTCAGATAAAGACATCGAGTGCTGTAGTACACTTAGCAGTGCGGAGTCCGAAATAATTTTCTGTCACAGGGAAACTCCGTAATACTTTTAACCAACGAACTCACTCTGTAAGCAATTTTATCTTTCCAAAAAAACACATTAAACAAGATCGAAATTTAAACTTGCAACAAGGCGAGCAGCGCCTAGGGAACCAACCCCGCCGACATCATGTTTAAAAACAAATAAACATAACAGCCATTGCAAACAGTGTCATACCAGACAATTGACACATTCTATAAATAAATACCCTATTGGAAATCAACTTATAGGGTGCGAAGGTATTTCCAGCGCACGGACATGCACTTTCCCAACAAAAGGAGTATTTCCCACAGCAAGAACATGGATTATTTTTATGAGAGTCGACTTTCGCCCGCCTGTCTTCCCGCAACCAACCTACAGCCAAAACGATATTGGCTCGCCTGCTCAGGCCTTTACCCATCCTTTCTTCAAAAATTCGATCTTCCGGCCCTTCGTCCAACCGTTCCTTGAACACCCGTTCGTACGGAAATTCGTACGAAAACTCGTACAGCCCCCCATTCAGCCATCGACCTGGCAGCCATTTAACCCAACCACGACAACCCATCCCCAGACATCCGACATCCCGACCAAACGCAACTGGGATGGTAAAGATACAACCCTGCGCCCCAACGATCCCTTTGCGGCCAACTTGAAAATGCGCTCTTTAGATGAGCGCGAGGCCATCGGCAATCTCACTCGGAAAAACGTTAAGTGGAATGACCAAAATGGCGATGGCAATGTCGCTGTTTCCTACTCGTTCAACAGCGCCCCCTGGCGATTCAATGAGCGCCAGAGAGAAATGGCACGACGGGCCATGCAGTCATGGAGCGATGTGTCCAATCTCTCCTTTGAGGAGAATGAGCGACGCGAAGAGGGCCAAATAAAATTTGGCATATCGGACCAAGTCGACAGCGCATTTGGTCATTACCCAAGCGACCATCGCCTTGGAGGCACCACCCGGTATAACCCCAACAGGGTCACGCGCCACAACTTGATTCATGAAACAGGTCACGCCTTGGGGCTGTTCCATACTGGCAACTACAATGGCGACATCGACAACTACCGAAGGCGCCACGTACAGGATTCCCAGGCTCATAGTGTCATGAGCTATTTCGGGGCATCACTGAGCGGCAAAAACCATGGCGGCGTCGAACCAACATCACCAATGATGGACGATATTTCCGCCATTCAGGCGCTCTATGGCGTCAATCGTCAAACCCGCCAGGGCGACACCACCTACGGTTTCAACTCCAACAGCCAGCGCGATTACTACACCCTCAATTCTAATCGGGATAACGCAGTGTTCTGCATCTGGGACGGGGGCGGCAACGATACCCTGGACGTGTCCGGCTACCGTTCCAACCAGACCATTAACCTCAAGGCCGGCTCGTACTCCGACATAGGCGGGCTCAGGGGCAACGTGTCCATCGCTCGCGGTGTCGTCATCGAAAATGCCATCGGTGGCTCAGGCGACGACGCGATGATTGGCAACGATGCCGATAACCGACTCACAGGCGGCGCGGGGGGTGACCGGCTGCGCGGAGGCGGCGGCGCGGATACGTTTGACTACAACAGTGCGAGTGACTCCACGCCCGAGAACCCCGACACGCTTATGGATTTTGTCAGCGGCACCGACAAAATCAATGTGTCCATGGCCATGGAGGACGCCAATGTCGGCACCCTGGCCTTCGTCCGCCAGATGACAGGCAAGGCCGGTGAAACGGTGCTCACCTACGATGAACAAAGCGGCAAGGGCAGCGTGGCGATTGACCTGACGGGCAACGGCACAGCCGACCTGCTGATACGCACCTATGGGCAAGTCAAAGCAAACGATATTGTCGGCTCCGCAAACACCCTAGGCCATGATCAACAGCCTGACGCCTCGAGTACCCGATCCGCATTCACGCCAACCCGCCTGCCCCATCGTTCAATTACACACACTTACGAAAAAGCCAGTGATTCGACCTATCACAATGCCAACTTGATTGATGACTTTATCAGTGGCAAAGACAAGATAAATCTCACCGAGCTGGTTAAGAATACCGGCATACCGCTGCGGCTTGTTGATGACTACACAGGCCGTGTAGGCGATACCGTAGTTAAGTTTAACTCACACAATGGTCGATACTTTGTGGGCGTGGACTTGACGGGTAAGCGCCGGACCGACTTTCTGGTTAAAAGCACCCAACCCATAAAGCCAGAGGACATCATGGGCTTGACTTAAAACGTTAAAAGCACTGCCAGTTTATTGTCACACAGAGCGTAACCCCAGGGTTTAAACCTGTCAGCCCTTAGAGGGATGCCGTTACCCATGAACTTTAACGTTCACGCCTGCGCTCGCCCATTAAAAGGATTTGAGTAGATGCACTTTGTCATTAACAAGCCTTATACGGCGCGTGCAATATTTGACCCAGCCGATCAACCACCCGGCGCAGTAAAGCACACACCCTTGGTGTCCTACACCACCGACCAAGCAGCCAGGCAACTGCTGCGCGCCATTCGGGAGAAGTCCGTACAGCGTTTTACCCAGACACATATTAACCTTTTTAAATGGATTTAAACGCAGGCAATTTCCCTCTTGGCGGATGGAATTAGCCAACTTACCAAAAGCAATACTGCACATACCCAGTGAGGATTAGTACCTTGAGAATAAACCCAACAACACCCTTGCATCACCCTTACCCGCCTGTTGCCCCAGCGGCTCAAGGCTCTACTCAACCTTCACGGTTGCCGCCACCTACCGCGCCCAGCCAACGTCAGTACTTTGCGCCCCCCGCCGCACAACAAAACCGCAATAGGGGCAACTATGACCCGACTCAACGCCCGGATGACCCCTACATAGGCAACGTCAACAGCCCGTCGTTTAATAAAGAGCAGGCTGTCTGGCAGCTCACACGAGAAACAAAAAAATGGGAGGACTGGAACCAAAACAATAAGACCGAGGTTTCCTATTACTTCACTCGCGAGCGAGGTATGGAATTCAATTACCACCAGAAACAAGATGCCCGGCGCTCCCTCCAATCCTGGGCCGACGCGGCCAACCTGACCTTCACTGAAAATGGTGGCCAGGCGGAAGGGCGATTGACCTTTCGAATATCCGACAGCGTCGACTATGCCGCCGGCCAATATCCTCACACGCGCGATGAGGACAGCCAAGCCGGTGATACACGTTACAAACCGTACGCAGTGCAACGCCCAGTCCTAACCCACGAAATCGGGCACGCCCTCGGCCTGCTTCACCCGGGTGAGTACAACAGGGGTGACCCCAACAGTTCTGCGCGGGTGTATGCACAAGACTCCAAAGCCCATGCCCTCATGAGCTACTACACGGCTGAGGACAGTGGCAAAAGCGCAAAAGACAGGCCATTGGCCCCCATGATGGACGACATCAGTGCTATCCAACACTTTTACGGTGCCAATTACCAAACGCGTCGAGAAAACAACACCTATGGCTTCAACTCCAATACCGGCAGGGACTATTACTCCCTGAGAAACGCACAGGATGCAGCCTATTTCTGCATATGGGACGGCGCCGGCAACGACACACTGGACGTATCGGGTTACCGCACCAACCAAGTCGTTAACCTCAGGGCAGGGTCGTTCTCTGATGTGGGCAATGGGCGAGGCAACGTCTCGATCGCTCGCGGTGTCGTCATCGAAAATGCCATCGGTGGCTCAGGCCATGATGTGCTGATCGGCAACGCCGCCGATAACCGGCTCACCGGTGGGGCAGGCGCAGACCGCATGCGCGGCGGCGGCGGCGCCGACAGTTTCGTCTATAACCACGCCAGCGACTCCACGCCTGCAAACCCCGACGTCATCATGGATTTCAACAGCGGCACCGACAAGATTGACCTGAGCGGGCTGGAGCGAAGGTCCAACGCGAAATTCAAGCCCGTCCAGGCGTTCAGCGGGCGTATCGGCGACACGATCTTAGGCTTCAACCCGCAGACCCAGCTCTACTTCATCTCCATCGACTTGACCGGCAACCGTACAGCCGACTTCGTGGTGACCAGTACGCAATTGATCAGGACAGGGGATGTGCTAGTGAGCTGACTGCAACCCATGCATACCCGAGCCGCGAAGCCTTTGCTGAACTGAGCAGTCAGCAAAGGCCGTTCACGATCGAGCAGGCACTCAGTCGGTGCCGTACTTCGGGTTACGCGGGCCATACAAAATGCCGGTACGCTGCCCCGCCGACAGCAGGCGAACACTGGCAATACCGGCAATCGGGTGCGCCGCATCGGTGGAGCTGTTGATCACCTGCTTCACCGCTGCCGACACCAGCATGCCCACCAGGCCACCCCCATTGTTATTGCCTTCCTCGCTGGAAGCACGCGCCGAACCGGTCCACAACGTGGTGCCGGTGCGCAGGTCCACCAGCTTGGCCGAGGCGGTCACGGAGGTGTCGCTGGAGATCAGCATGTACTTGGTGCCGTAGTCGCTGATGGTGATGTACAGCGCCGCGTCCGCACCAAAAATGTCATGCAGCTTGCCCGGCGCCACGCCCTGAATATCGTTGGCGGTGGTCAGGCCGTTCTGGCGGAAAGTTTCGTCCACCAGGGCAATCGGCAACACGTAGTAACCGGCTTCGGCCAACGGGTAGGTGACCTGCGAAACCAGGCTGTAGGAGGCCTGCACTTCCGGCGACTCATTGATGGGTGGCAGTACCAGGATCGACTTCGGCCGAGCCTGTTTGAACGCTGTGTAATCAATGGTCTTGGGCGCCGCGCAGCCGCCGAGCAATGCCAGGGCCAGCAAGGCGCCGGTGAGTTTTAACAGGTTCATTTAGTGGCAACTCCAGCCTTGGCGTTTTTCAGCAAAAAGTCCATGTACGCAGCGGACTCAGGGAACAATGCCTTCTCGGTGCGGAACTCCTGCACCATCTGGTCATCCTTGCCCATGCTCAGGTACAGCATGCCCAGGTGCGCGTGGTAACCCGGCGGGGCCTTGCGGCCGCTGGCGTTGATCTTTTGCAGATCGCGTTCCAGGGCTTCCACCTGCGCTTCCTTGGGCTCGCCCTTGAAGTACTCGTAAACCTGCGGCTGGTAGCTTTCCCATTGATACAGGGGTTGGGGCGCCGTGTGGCACCCGGCGACCGTCGCGATTGCTGTCAGCATCAGCGCCAACTTAACTGCCTTGCTCATCCGTGTAGTGCTCCTTGGCGTTGTTGTTATTAGTTGCGCGGGTTCCAGGCGCCGGCGTTGATGCCGTCTACCAGGCGGTTGATCGCTTCGCGCATGGCCAGGTCCAGAACCTTGCCATTGAGCGTGGAGTCGTAGCTGGCAGTGCCGCCAAAACCGATGACTTCACGGTTGGAGAGCGCGTACTCACCGGCGCCCTGGGTGGAATACACCACTTCGGAGGTGCTGATGTTGACGATATTCAGCGCGACTTTGGCGTAAGCCACTTGGGTCTTGCCACGGCCAAGAATGCCGAACAGCTGGCGGTCGCCGGTCTCTTTGCGGCCGAATTCGGTGACGTCGCCGGTCACCACGTAGTCAGCGCCTTTAAGCTTTTGCACGGTGCCTTTGATTGCGGCTTCCTGGGAGATTTCGCCCATGTTGTCGCGGTCCAACACGCTGAAGCGGTTGGTCTGCTGCAGGTGGGTGATCAGGATGGTCTTTGCCTGGCCGCCGAGGCGGTCAACACCGTCGGAAAAGATGCCGCGCATGTAGCTGGAGCGGTTATCGAACTTGCCCACGGCAATCGGCACACGCACGCCGGAATAGGCGACGTGGGCACTGGCAACTTGCTCCACCGGCATCGCACGGTTGCTCTCGGTGGCGCAACCGGCCACGCTCAGCAGCGCTGCGGCGGTGAGGCCCGACAGCAGGATTTTGGACAGTGTTTTCACAGAGTGCTCCTAGGGATGAAACCAGCGCAAAGGGCTGTTATGTAAGTTATCAACGAAGTCGCGGCAATCAGATTTTGCTGAAAGCGCGCGCGCGTTTGCACGCAGCCTCAACATGGAAAGTGTCGAGCCCGCCAATAGCGGTATCAGGAAGGGTGACTGCCTCGCAGCAGTGCGGTTGAAACGTGCGGCCCGCGGTGAGGCGGGTGGCAGGGAGAAAAGCAGAGAGGCGCATTGCTTGATTCATCCTTGAAAAATGCCGTGTATCCAGTGCGCGGCATTTTACGGGGTTGCCCTGTGTACTCAAGCGGTTTCGTTGCTGCGGGGGCGTTCCCCGCCCAACGGCAACGGCCCTTTACTGCCAGGTCAGGCCAGGCTCACGAGCATTTCGACGGTGGCCAAAGGGTCGAGCAACATGCAGTGATGCCCGCTGCCCAGCACCGCCGTGCGCACGTGCGGGTCATTTTTGAAGCGGTTGTAAAACTGCCCGAAGCCACTGCCCAGGTAGCCTTCGCAATACACATAGCTGGTCGGAATGTGCGCCGGCGGCGGCGCGGCATGCAGCGGTTCGAAGAAGGTTCGCCAGGGCTGCGGCGCCAAGCGCGGGGTGATGTAAGCCACCAGGGCCGGGTCGGTAATACCGAACACCTCAGGCGGGTAGGCCGGGATCGGCACGTCATGGTTCTTAAACGCCTCCAGCCCTGGGCGGCGCTCGGCGGGCACGTAATCCACCAGTGCCTTGCCCGGCTCGGGCACGAATGCATCCAGGTAGATCAGCGATTGGATCCGCCCAGGCAAGCGTGCCGCCACACCCGTGGTGACCATGCCGCCATAACTCCAGCCCACCAGCGTGACCGCGTGCAAGTCCTCCATCACGATGTGCGCCACCACATCCTCGATATGCGTACCCAGGCCCACGCACGCATCGGCGGTGTGACGACGCTCGCCCAAACCGCTCAACGTCGGTGCGCTCACCGCGTGCCCCATGCCGCGCAACACCGGTATCACATCGCGCCAAACCCAGGCACCATGCCACGCCCCCGCGACCAGCACGTAGGTGTTATCAGGACGTCGGTTCATGCAGGTAGGCCTCGGAGAATGGTCTGTTCAGTAAGATGAACACTTGAGGGGCGGGGATTATTCCGGGGCTACGGTGCGCCGCACATCCACATGTGGGAGCGGGCTTGCCCGCGATAGCAGTGTGTCAGTCACTGGATTTATTCACTGACCCACCGCCATCGCGGGCAAGCCCGCTCCCACAGGGGTTTGGTGGTGTTACTGATCGTTCCCACACTCCGCGTGGGAATGCATACGGTGACGCTCTGCGTCACGGCCTCAAAAGCAGACGCAGAGCGTCCAGGGCGGTATTCCCACGCAGAGCGTGGGAACGATCAGCGCTGGGGCTTAGAACGCGTAACGCGCTTTGAGCATCACGCCATCGGCGTCAAAGCCACTGCGCGCCTGGCGGGTGTAGCTGGCGCCCACGGTGAAGTCCGACACCTGATAGTTCACGCCCACACTCGCCTCGTAGCTGTCACGCGCCACCGACGCGCCAGTGGTGGTGAACGCCGCACCACCCGCCACAAAGTTGGAGGTTTGCGCGACGCGATCACCCATCAGGTCGTGATACGCCATCAAGGTCGCTTCCGGTTGCAGGCTGCCTGCGCCCATCGGCAAGTTACCGGCCAAACGCAAACCAGCGCCCAACTCACCCACTTCATAACGCTGCGAACGCGTGCTCAGCGCCGCCGAAGAACCCTTCTCGTCGTAGCCGTCCATGCGCACATTGGCATAACGCGCCGCCACGCGTGGCTCGATCACCACCGCCTGCGATGGCTTGAAGCTGTAGCCGCCGATCACACTGGCCGACAGCACATTGCTGTCATAACTGCCCTTGGCCGTGGTGCCCGCCACATGGCGCTTGCTGTCGTTGTCGTTATGACCGTAGCTGAGGCTGCCATCCACAAACCAGTTTTGCAGCGCCCAGTTGCCATACAGCGACAGCGCGTGGCCTTCGACGTCGGTCTTATTGCCCAGGTCCGAATGGATGTTGGAATTAAGGTAGCTGTAAGCCACGCCCAGGGTGGTGGTGTCGTTCAAACGACCGTCCACACCCACGGCCATGCCGCTGCTGTTGGCCGAGTAGCCGTTATTGCCGCCGCGCCCATCCTGGTCCATGTTGCTGCTCAAACCCTGCACCCACACGCCGCCGGTTTGATGGCCTTCGCGCTGGTCGGTAAGGCGGTTGAAGATCGCGCCATTGACCACGCTTTGCCCCGACAACGCCACGTCCAGCGCGCCACGGTTAACGTCCGGCTTGAGCTCTTCGCCGACCTGCGCCAGCGCCTGCACCGAGGGTGCATTGGCCACCGACTGGAACACCGCATCCTGGGTATCGAGCTGGCTGAGCACGCGGTTTTTAAGGGTGTTGACCGCCGCCACAGCCGGCTCGGCAGTGCCTACACTGGCGAGCATGCTGCGCACTTGCTGATCGCTCTTCACACTCACCACGGCCTTGACCGTCTGCGCGTCAGCCGAGTAGCTGAGCACGTTAAGCAACGACGACGCGCTGGCCACCGTCAGGCCGTTATTCTGCAGGCTGCCGGCCTGCAACAGAGTGTATTGCGTGGCGGCAGGCGTGCTGGTGAAGTCACCGGGTTTGGCGCTGACGGTAATGTGCGACCCCAGGGCAAAAGTCGCCGGGCCATTGACGGTAAGGTACGGCGTGGTCGGCACCACTTGGCTGCCCAGGCGCATGTCCACACCTGCGCCGCTGCCCACATACAGCTCACGGCTCATTACCGTGCCGGGCGCCGACAGGTTCAGGGAACCGGCGTTAACCGACACCGGCGCGTTGATACGGCTGCCGGTAAAATCCGCTTGCCCGCCGATGTTCACCGAGTTAACCCCCAGCACGTCACCCTGGATGCGGCCACCGGTCCAGATCAGCGAAGCCAGGTTCCCGCCGTCGATGGCCACCCCGGAACTGCTGCGAATTTCCCCGGCCTGCTGGTTGATCTCGAAGGGCGAAGTCTGGTCGACAGGTTTCACCAGGATCGCCGTGCTGTCAGCGCTGATCAAGCCTCGGTTGATGATGCCCCGCGCACCGACCGGCGAATCATTGGTGAACGTGGCCCCGCGCAGGCTGATAGCGCTCGCGTTGCTGCCCTTGGCTTCGATGGTGCCCGTGTTGAGCAGCTTATCAAGGGTGCCTTCGTATATCTCCACCGCCCGTGATTGATTACCGGTGACCGAGAGCAGGCCGGTGTTCTCAATGCGCAGGGGGTTGGTCTCGGTCTCAATCACCATCCCCAACGCTTCCTCACCCGTGACGCGGATAATCCCGGCGTTGATGATCTTGCCGCCGACCGTCACCGGTATGTTGTTGTGGGTGTCCAGAATCAAGCCATACCCGTAGTACGAGGTGATATCCACCAGGCCCGAGTTGATCACGTCGCCGGCAACCGTAGTGCCATTCAGGTAGATGCCTTCTGCGTCACTTTCCGGCCCGGAGCCCGGTACATCGACCGCGATGATCGTGCCGGTGTTGACCACATTGCCGCCGACCATGGCCGCGCCCACTTCAAAGCCTTCGGCCCAGATCTGGTTGACCATGTTGATCGTGCCGGCCTGAACGATACCGCCGGTGATGGTGCCGCCCCGGTTGCGCAGGTCTGAATCCAGCGCGCCATCCACCACAAACCCGCGCACATTGCGGCCGCTGCCATCCAGGTTGAAATTGGCGTAGTTGATCAACGCGCCCTGGATGTTGGTATCGGCCACGCTGGCGCCGTCGGTCTTGCGCTCGGTGGCGACGATATTGCGTGTGCCCACCAGCGTCACGGTCTCGTTGAAGGTCTGGTACGACCATGCGTTCTGGCCGGTACTCACATCAAATTCCACGGCACTGGCCTGTGCGGCGCCTGCGCTGACCATCAGGGCCAGCAGGGTTTTCTGGAACGGCTTGCGCTTCATTTCAAACTCCATGAACTACAGTCAAAGCCGCCAATACGCCCGGCGGCCGTAGGTGTGCTGAGCGAGGGATCAGATGATCCGAATGCATTCCCCCAAGGCGCCCTGCTGAACTGCAGGCGCGAGCAATCGCACCGCAGCCGGTGGTGGCAGAAAAGGGATTGGGGAGGCGAAGTTCACATTAATCCTTAATGTCGTTTTAAAAACGCTGCAGTCCATGCAGCCCGACCGGTTGCGGGTGGGCGGGGTAAAGACCCGGGCTTGAGGGAAATGGTTCCTTTTGCGGTAGGACGCTTCCCCAAACTACCGAGGGTTTGCCTGATATCCGTGAGCGGACGGCGGAATGCGTTGGGGATGGTGGGGTTGGGGATCGGCGAAAGGGGGTTGAGTCAGGGCGTTGGTGCCTTGCGTGGGTTTGGGTGGGGGGCTTATAGTCCGGCCCGTCGCCCATATGGCGATCAGGTTTGGCGACCTGACAACAGAGTGCAAAAGCAACCCGCTTCTATGCAGGTGTTTTTGCACCCGCAAAGCTGTGCATGTTATGGCGGCTGTGCGCGGGAGACCCTTGGGTCTGCCGGTTACTCTGTTCCGGTTCGCCAACCTGCGTACAGCTGCCACCCATTCGTTTGGCGACGAATGCGTGGTGGCTTAATCCACCAACAGAGTACTGAAAATGAACCAATACATGCCCCTAACGGGCCACGACTGCACCGTCCCCGCTCTGCTTATCGACACCAGCGCACCCCTCGACGTACTCCACGACGCCGCCGCGTACCGGATTCGCGCCGTCACGCAACTGTTGGAAAACCTGGCCTTCCGCGAACAGCTCAGCAGCGATGCTGTGGTGCTTCAAGACTTCGCCCAACTACTGGCTATACCGCTGCGGGATGGGTGTGATTTGCTGGATGTCATTATTCGCAGGCTTAACAGCGTCAACTGACCGCGACAGGGCGGCTGACGAGTTGCCCTGTTAACGGTGAGGCAGTGAGTAGGGGCAAACTACACTTGAATATTAAAGGTGGCTTGTCACTACTCCTTTACACCATCAAACAGAAAATGGCCTGCCCCTATTTCACGCTCGATCTTATATACCTGTCACAGATTTCAGAGTACTTAATGGTCACAGAATTAACATCATCAACAACACAATTCCATTTTTTACCAAACTCGTACGCCAACCATAAATACATCTCTATCGACCTTTTTGAGTGTCCCAACTGTATTTCAATCATTGTCCTCGGCGTGGCACCCAACAAAGATTCCCAATCGAGAATATCTTGCGCATCATAAAAACCTATGAGCTTTTCGTAGGTAAGTAATGACACATACAAAGTGGCCTCATCCCAGCTCAATACTCCACGACTACGTTTACCCGCGCTGACGATTCCACCTACAGCGTGGAGAAAATCAGCGAAAGTGTCTTCGTCAATTGCCACATCCGATATAATTGATGCTGAGTTGCTCACAACCATAACCCCGCTTTTTTTGGTTCCATACTCGAATAACTCTTCGACGCGAATGAAAAGGGCGGAAAAGTGGACAGATTTATTTAAGTAACAAAGGACTCAGAAAATTAAATAAATCTGTCCCCTTTTTCCCTTTTCCCTACAAAACTCTAAAAAAGTAAAACCGTGGTCCACCCTATTTTTCCAAAAAATAAACCCTATTTTTAAAGAACAACCTCACTGAACTCTAAAAAGCTCAAACGTGGTCTGACCCCTATTTCCCTGTTTTTGTGTGGTGCAAACCAAGTTGCCGACTGATGCAGGCTTCTTCAATAATTCCAACTTTTTGATTTTTTGTAAGAAAAATCGGGAATCCCTCAGGGTCAGACCACTATTTCCTCTATTTATTTTTTTAGCTATCATCAGTGCTCTATCAATCATATCGGAGGTAATGTAAGGCACAAATCCGAGCCTGTCGCCATTCCCAAAGCTCTGTTTATATTCATCCAGACGTACCGTATCACCAGCCAGTGCTAGAGCCGCCAAATGGCGAACTGGCATTGCACCTTTAGCATCTGTTGGTAGCACTCTATAAGCGCTCAACCCCTCGTCAATACTCTGAGAGCGAGCCCAAGACAACGCCTTCTCAGACAGCCGAATAACATCATCGCCAGAAAAACTAGACAATTTCTCCGGAGCTTCATTACTAACTATGATCGGAGCATTACTACCGTCATTACCCATTATAAAAGAAGCGGCCTCCGAGAATTCCTTTGAGGAAATGGAGGGCATAAGCGAAACCCGAAAATGGTCCGAGCGCTTACCGACCGATGGGATGACCTGAAGTTGAGCCCCTCCGACGTCAGTGACGCAAAAATAATCACCAACTTCATCTTTGCTACAAGTCCAGCCCTGTTCCTTCAAGATTGAAACCACATCTTTTTCTTTCATTACTTGGCACCCGGAAACTTCATAATTTCAATAGGAATGCCATTAGGATACCCTTGTTCCTTTAACAGCACACCCGGCTTCAGGCCAAAGCTTTCTGCCACTTTACCTCTAGGAATCGAACTCCCATCTTTAATTTTACGGAAAATTTCGAACTGACGAATACTTAGGCCCGCACCACCTTTAATAATTCCAACCTCTTGATTTTTCGTAAGAAAAATTGGGAATCCTTCAGGGCCTGCCCCCTTTTCTCACTATTTTCAGGATCTTATCCCTATTTTATCTTTTCTCTACTCAACGGCAAATTAGATACAGCTTAGAGCGCAATTCATCAAATCTGTCATTCTCTGCCTTTAGAAGTTTACCATCGTGATAAAGCACAATATCGCTTAAGGAACCACTACCACCATACATCCTTAGTACCGCACTATATAAAACAGTCGCTTCAGACTCACTATAGCTACCGACTCGCCGCAGGCCTTCGGCCCAGTCCCGAATTCCCGCCATATCGAGCAAGGTAGCCATCTCCTCAAGAACCAGTACAGCACTCTCATAGTTATTCATTTTACGGCCTCGCGTCCAAAACCTTTACTCCTTCAATCGCCCCCTATTTCCTCCCGGCGCAAATCTGCTCCCAGCCTTTCACAATGGTGCCGGTGTACTTGCCACAGGTCGCCCCTTCCAAATTCGCGTCGAGCGCGTCGCGCTCAGGCGCAAGCCATACCGCGTCGGCCAAGTACACCGCGCCCGCTGCCAGCAGCAGAACCACGGCCACACGCGTCGCCATGTAGCGCGCCGTGGCCCGAGGCGTGCGCAAGCGCTCGAACACAAATGCGAACAGCAGCCCAATGCCACACATCAGGAAACCGCCCAGCGCCGCTCCGAAAGCGCCGGCGGTAGAGCTGTCGAAGGAGCCCCACGCCAACATACAAACGCTTGCACTGACGAACATCAGCAGCAGGCACAACCCCTGCACCAACCGCCATCCGACTACCGCTAAACCTGCCATCTGAACCTCACGTGTCATGGGAACCTCGTACCGATATGCGCCGGCTCATTCAAAAAACGTGGTCAGCCCCTGAGGGATCCCCTGACCACCTCATCACCTAAGTCGTTAGGCTGTGTTGAGATGACGCGTAGCGCCCATCACTTCCTCGATTTGTATTGCCTCCGTCACTCAGCCAAGGGCCGCAAACACCAACGCGTTACAGGCTCAATAGCTAGAAGCAAGCTAAACCGCCAGTCCGCCAGACGCGAGCGCGAGCCGTGGTTGCTTGCCAGTAATTTGTCGCAAAGCGAGTGGAACCCAGCAAAAATCGTGGCGATTTATAAGCGCCGTATGCAGATCGAAGAAGGCTTCCGAGATGTAAAAAGTGAGCACCTGGGATTAGGCCTGAATCTGCATCGAAGCCATTGTCCAAAGCGCATTGAGGTGTTGTTGTTGATTGCTGCATTGGCCAACTACCTTCTCTTTTTAACAGGGCTGCTGGCACGAGAAAGCGGTTTGGAACGACGCTACCAAAGCAACAGCGTCAAAGAAAAGCGAGTGCTCTCATTGTGGCGACTAGGCTTGGAATACTGGCGAAGCTGCACAGATTTTGGAGGCCGAGGACACTTGGAAATAGTGGAGCGGGCTCTGCGTGATGAGGTGTGCCATCAAGCGCAGAGCTTAGGGTAAATTTGTGGGGATCCCTCAGGGTCTGACCCCTATTTCCCTTTTCCTCTCCGTCAAATATCTGGCCAAGAAATATCTTCAGAGTGCAACCACACTATTCGATGTGATTTAACTAGAGGTTTTTTAAAAAAATCTTCAACTGCGAGCCATGCTATTTTCGGTTCTAAAAATGAGCCAGCAGGAACGAATTGGTCCTCTCCAAAGTCCTCAACCTGATTCATTTTTTGTTGATCGCCTACTGAGTAAAATTCAGCCCCTCTGCGTTCATTTGCTGCCCTTATATTGTATCTGACAGAAATCCCGAGTTCTTTGTTCTCTAAAACTGAAAGCTCAGACTTGTCGCCTTCTTCACTGACAAAACTAAAAACACCATCGCCGCACCCTTTCTGCCACATCGCAGATTGATAGTTTAAAAAAAAGTCAGCATAAAACTCCAAATCTGGATCTGCATCAACGTCATGATCTAGAAAAATACACTTGAATTCAGACATTACTACCTCTACCGAGCTCTAGAATCAATGGTAACTCTTTGGCCATTTTTTATTACCACATTTACAGTGCCTGAATTCATAGAATAAGTGCAACGTTTGAAACGATAGGCAGAGAGTCAGCCACCGGTAGAATCCAGGCTCTCACACCGAAGGATTCAAGCGCAGATGACTACGCATTACCGGCAGCTGACTCAGGGCCAACGTTACCAGATTGAGGCCGGTCTGAGCGCCGGAAAAAGCCAGGCAAGCATCGCGAAACAGGTTGGCGTACATCCCTCGACGATCAGTCGTGAGGTTCGCCGCAACAGCTCCCAGAAGACCTACAAAGCGGTTGCTGCGACCCATGAAAGTGATGCCCGTCGAGCGCAGGCGCGCAAGCACTGCAAGCCATTAACGTGGTTCAGCCATTATCTGCCGCTCTGGCTAAAACACGGTATGAGCCCGGAGCAGATTGCTCAGCGCCTGAAGCAAGAGCAGCCGGAGCGCGCGGTCAGTCACGAGTGGATTTATCGGTTTATCGCCACCGACAAACACGCAGGTGGCGAGTTATACAAGTATTTGCGGCACCGCAGGAAGCTGTACCGAAAACGCTACGGAAGCCACGACCGGCGCGGACAGTTGCGTAATCGCGTATCGATAACCGAGCGCCCTGCTGAGGTCGAAGCCCGCGAGCGTCTAGGTGATTGGGAGGGTGACACGGTGCATGGCGTAGGCGGCAATCTGGTCACGCTGGTTGATCGTAAAAGCGGCTACCTGAGCGCCTATCCGGTCAAGCGCAGGACGCGCCGGCAGGTAACGCGGGCGATCAATCTGTTGCTCAAGGGGCATGCTGTTCACACGCTGACGCTGGATAACGGGAAGGAGTTTGCCGGGCATGAACGCATTGCGCATCGGAGCCAGTGCCAAGTCTTTTTTGCAGAACCCTATTCATCCTGGCAGCGAGGCACTAATGAAAATACCAACGGCCTGCTCCGGCAGTATTTTCCCAAGGGCGGCGACTTCAGCAAGCTGACCGTCGAGGCGGTCAGTCGCGTGGTAACGAAGATCAATTTACGCCCGCGAAAACGCCTGGGCTGGAAGACGCCGTACGAAGTTTATGCAGGGGTGAGCGTTGCACTTATGTGTTGAATTCAGGGTGTCAATCTTCATCTCATGCATTAGTTCAGGTAGATACTGTTTGCAGTTACCGCACGTTTGCCGATCAACATACAAAGTCATCTGAGCGGGGAGATTTCCGCCTGTCTTCTCATAAGCACGCATCAGGGAGTACGCCTCGGCATGGAAGACCACCTGCCCCTCTCCTTGGTTAAATCCCATCTTGTCACGCCATTGCCGTGCCAGATTCTTATCCGCGTCATTAATCAATGCAGATGAGTTTACACCAAAGACTTTTTGTCCATTAACCTCCACAACCGCAACGGTTCCAAAATTATCACCACGCACCGGTATGTAGTCACCCAGTTTATCCATACCCTGTTTGTGATCGCGGAAGACATCAATGACCGCAAACGCGTTGTCATCTGTGAGCGGGTTTTTTATGCGCTCCTTAAGAATGGCCTCTGTAGCACCTTCAGCCGTTCGCGCTGCAGAAGCGGCATCTGCTGTTGCAGCTATTTCCTTCGCCGCAAGACTCCCAAATCCTCCCACGCCTAGCGCCGCACCACCCGCCGTTGCAGCACCGAAAGGAATTTCAGCACCCGCTATTCCAAGCTCTGTACAAAGGGCTGGGTTCAAGGCACATACCGTTAGCAGTTCGGGGCCAAGTAATACGACCCCTGCGCCTACTCCAGTGACTGCCAGCGCGCCGACAACGAGATTACCGCCATTCGCCATGATGCCTTTGCTGTAATTGGAACGGCATACGTCAGCCGGTAACCCATTGCAACTCTTCGCCACGTAGTCGCTATAAAGCTTTTCAGCCAGTAAACGACTACCCAGGTCATTGTTTTCCACCGCAGTACGACCTGACTGCGCACCCGCCACACCACTGCCAAAATCGCCGCCTACCGCCGCGCCAGCAAATCCGGCCGCCAGGGTTGAGAGTGATGAAACGGTTTGTTTTTGCTCCTCCGTCAAATCCGCATGATCGATACCTGGATACAACTGCGCTGCAATCAATTCGCCCGTGGCTGCTCCTGCTGCACCTGCACCCGCCGAGTTACCCTGGGCCTGCGCAACCACGGCTCCGAGCACCGCCTGCGCCATAATTCGGGCGGTATCATTACCCTTAGTCGTCTGCTTGATAAGATTCGCCAGGTACGGTGCAGATGCCCCAGCCAGTGCTGAGCCAATGTCTCCACCCGCCAGACCTTGCAAGGCCGCCGTCACAGCTTGAGCGGCACGCTGGTAGTCGCCGCCGGTGCCGTACTTTTCCATTGCGTCTTTATAAGCACGTGCGTCTTGCACCTGCTCCGGGGTAGGATTTTTGTTACCCTGACGCGCGAGCTCTTTGCGTGCAGCCTTGTCGGCGTTGATCTCACCTTGCGTGCGAACGATGTCCGATGCCTGAGTACCAATATCCGCAATCAACTGCACCTGGCGCAGGCGCTTCTGCTCTTTTTCCTTATCAAAGATCGGGCTGATGCTGCCGTTGGCGTGTTCAACATCGTGGCTCAGCGTTGCAACGTCCTGCTGCTGTTTAGCAGGGTCGCGGATGTCGAGGGTACCGTTGGAAATGGCCGATGAGGTGGTGCCGCTGTCACTGTCGCCATGATTGAACGCGATCAAGCTGCCGGAGGGCAGGTTGCTGATGAAGGCGTTCGCTCCGCTTGCGCCACTGCTCACACTGGCGCTCTGCAACTGGCTTGTGTACTCAGCCTTGTTCTTTAAAACGCTCCATCCCAGCGTGCCGGTGCTCAGGCGGTTTTTGTCCGGCGTGGCTGTGCTGCCGATCACGCTGCCATCGAGTTGCGTGTGGTTGCCTACGTCAATCTGGTAGCCGCCCTTACCGCCGAACAGGCCGGTTTGCTCCTGCACACTCTGGTAGTTGGAGTCGATCTTGCTTTTACTGATGCTCAGGTTTGCACTGCCACCGGTGCCGATGATGGCGAAGCTGACGCCGCCACTCACATCCGTCTGCTTGGACTTGTAGTTATCGGTGTCTTGCAGACTTTGCAGCGTAAGGTCGCGCCCCACAGTAGCGGTAATTTTGTCTGCGCTGACCTGCGCGCCCTTCAGGGCGGTGTCTCGGCCGCTGATCAGGCTGACCTGTTTGCCCGCATCCAGGGTTGTTTCCGTCCAGGTGGTGCCAGTGCCCTTCTCGTTACCGGTGCCTTTGTTGGCATTGGCGAAAATGCTCAGGCCGCCGCCTTCGGAACCCACGCCTAGGCTGATACCTACCGCACCACCACTGCTGCTATTTTTGCCATCAAGTTTTTGGTTATTCGCCGCAGCTTCCAGGCGAATATCGCGCTCCGCCGCCAGCCGCATCTCATTACCGGCCTGAAGCTTGCTGCCTTGAACATGGATATCACCTGCGGCCCCAGGCGTACCGTTACCGTCCGCCACGATGGTGAGGTTGTTGCCGGCCGTCAGGCTGCTGCCCTGGCTGAGTGTCTGCTCCTGGGTCTGTTTGGAATCGGATTTTTGCGAACCCAGGGAGATGCTGATCCCCACAAATTGCGAAGCGTTAGCACCGGTCATGCCGCCATTCTGCTGCGCCGCTTGCCACGCCTGCACGCCCGTCAACCCTGCCTTCACACCTTGCAGCGCCGAGAGACGGCCGTCGTCCTCGTTCTTGGCTTCCTTGGCGGTCTTATAAGCGGAGTCCACCGCACTGCCCACGGTGCCGGACAACGCCAGGGTCAAACCACTGGTTTTGCTTTTGGAGGTCTGCTCGCTGCGGTTGTTGTTCTCGGAAGCCAGGATGCTGACATTTTGCCCAACCAGGCTGATGTCCTTACCAGCAACCACGTCAGAGCCGCGAATGGTCAGGTCTTTGCCAGCCTGAATATCCACGCTGCCCAGCACACTGCCGATGTTGCTGACCCGGGTGGTTTCGGTGCTGCTGGTGAAGGTGTTCTGGTTGCTGCTTGAGCCCAACGTCACGCCGATGCCGCCGCTGCTCATCAAGCCCGATTTTTTGGTCGAGGACGAATGGCTTTGTTCAAAGGTTTCCGTCGCCCCATCAATCACCACATTGCGCCCGGCAATCAGGCTGGTGGCGTTGGTGGAAACCACGTCGCTGGCGGTAGTGCCGATGTCACGGCCAGCACGCACGACCACGGTATCAGCGCTGATGGAAGAGCCCTGCTGGCTGATCTGGTTACTGCTGTCGATGCGCGTTTTCTGGCTGCTGGACAGCAACCCTTTGCTGGTTTTGGTTTTGCGGTAATAGCTGTAGTCGCTGTCTTGCGCGGCGTTCAGCGCCAGGTCATTGCCTGCGTACAGGTAGGCTTCCTTGCCGGCACTCGCACGGCTGGCGCTGACCACGAGGTCGTTGCCGGCACTCAGGGAGAGGTTCTCACCGGCCACCAGGGAGGTGCCCACTTGCTGAACGTGGTCTTCCTGGCTGGTGACCTTCTTGGAATTAAACGCCGAATGCTGTTCATTCGCCGCCGACGCCAGGTTCACATTGCCCTTGGCTACCAGCGCCAGATCACGCGTGGCATTCAACTGGCTGCCGATGGCGCTGATGTCCCGCGCAGCCACCACCTGGAAGTCACGCCCGGCCTCGATCACAGTGCCGTACTGGTTTGCGCTGCTGCTGCGCATGTAGGTGCTGACGGCATTGGCGTTGCGTTGTTCGGCGGTGGCCAGGCTTACATCACGCCCGGCTTGAACGCCCAGGTCGGCGCCGCTTTTGAAGGCGCCGCCGGTGCTGTTGACGTCGCGCCCGGCTTGCAGGGTGAGGGTATTGGCGGCTTCGATGCGGGCGGCGTTGTCGACGAAGTCGGTGCGCTCGGTGCGGTAGCCGCTGCTGCTCTGGTGGCTGGTGACGATGCGTTCGTTGAGCACATCGCCATTCACTGCGCTCACGCTGACGTCGCGCCCGGCAATAATGCCGCCGGCGCGGTTGGTGAGGTTGTTGCCGGCGAGCAGGTCGAGGCGGTTGCCCGCTTGCACGAGGCCGCTGTTGACCATGTTGCGCCCGGCGCTGGCGGCGAGGTTGTTGGTGGCGCGCAGGGTGCCGACGTTGTTGAGGTCGGTGCCGCTGACCAGGTTCAGGTCGCTGCCGGTGATGAGTGCGCCGTTGGGCGCCAGGCGGTTGTTGGCCTGGGCCAGGTAGAGCACGGGCACCAGCACTTGCTGGCCGGCGACGGTGGCGTTTTCCATCCACACGATGTCGTGGGTCAGGGCCGCCACTTGCTCGGCGGTGAGGCTCACGCCTACGGCCAGGTTTAGCGCCTGTTTGGTGCCGATGGCGTTGTCCATCAGGTACTTGAACATCGCTGTGTCGCTGGTCTGGCCATCGATGAAGCGCTGGCCGGTACGGGCGATCACGGCTTGCTGGATCAGGCGCTGTTCATACAGGCCGTCACCCAGGCGCTTTTGTGCCTGGTCCGGGTCGTAGCCCAGTTTGGACAGCATGTAATCGGAGCTTAAAAACTGGCTGAGGTTGGTCAGCAGCGGGTTGGTTTCGATCAGGTATTTCTGTGGGTTGGAGACGAACTGGCTGTCTGGCAGGCCTTGCACGCGGTTGATCACTACGCCGTCGGCCGAGGTGCCGCTGCCGGGCACGACCGGGCCGGTAACCGGCGTGCGGTCGACGCTGCCGCCGCCCAAGGTCCAGCCTTGCGGGCCGGTGCTGGCAGGCGCGCTGGCGCTCTGGCCACTGAGGCGGAACAGCCCGCCCTGGCCGGTTGGCAAGGTGAAGCCGGGCAGGCTCAGCGGGTTGATCTGCTGTTGGGCCAGGTCCGGCGGCAGTTGCTGGTTGAGGGTGACGCGGGTCGAGTAACCGGCTGCGCCACTGGCACCCGTAGCGTCGGTGGTGGTTTTGGCGCCCGCACCGATGTAGCTATAGCCCAGGCGTACCACACTGTTGTCGATACCGGCTTGGGCCTTGACGTCTACTGCGCCGCCCGCCTGAATCACGGCGGCGTAACGTTGGTCATCGCTGGCGATTTTGGTGACTTTGCCGAATTGGGTGCGCTCGCTCTCCATCATGCCGACAAAGCTGGCCACGGTGGCTTCCAGGCCGCCAAGGTCATTGGGGTTGTAGCCGGCGCTTTTGTACCAGTATTTGTTGGTGAGGGCGGCGGCGGCGCTGAACCAGCCGCCAGGGTGTTTGGTGCGCGTGGAGGTGAAGAGACGATAGGTCTCGGTCTCGCCGGTTTCGATGCCGGTGTTGACTAGGTTGTTCAGGCGCGCAGTGAAGTTACCGCCAGCCGCGATCGAGCTGCTGCTGTTGAGCAGGTCGCCGCCGGCCAAGGTCATGTTGCCGCCGGAGGTGATGCTTGAACCGGCACTGGCAGCGGTGACTTCCAGTTTGTCGCGGGTCACCAACTCCCACACGTAGTTACGCGGAGTGCCGCCCGCATGGCAGTCACCGGCGTTAACGTACTCGATGCAGGTGCCTTCGGTGGCCGAGGCGGTGTAGACACCCGCATCGTTGACGTCGAGTACCGCCCGCTGGTTTTTGATCGAGTTGGCGGACAAGCTGAGGTTGCCGTCACTCTGGATCGTGGATGAGCTGTTGAGGATGCTGCTGGCCAGGCCGCCCTTGCCGTCACGGTCGACGCTCAGGTTGCCCAGGCTGTAGACGTCGGCGTAGCTGTTGTTCAGCGCGTCCACACGCAGGCTCATGTCGCCGCCGCTGAAGATCAGGCCGTGGTCATTGAGCAAGGTGCCGGTGGTGGCGACCAGTCGTTGGCCGCTGCCCAGGGTCGCGTAATTGTTGAGTGTGCCGGCGTTGACCACGAGGTCGGTGGCGGCGGTGAGGCGCCCACGGTTGTTGAGTGTGCCGGCGATGGTAGCGGTGGTGACACCGCCGCCGGCAATGCTGGCGGTGTCGCTCAAGTTGGCCTGTGCGGCGCTGAGGTTGAGGTTGCCCAGGCTGCTGATGCGCCCGCTGCTGTTGAGCGCGCCGCTCAAGGTCAGATCGAGCGCACCGTCGCTGGCGATCAGGCCGTGGGTGGTCCAGTTGGCACCATTGCCGACAAAGCGACGGGCGCCGAGCAGTTGGCCGGTGGCGGTCTGGTCAAGGGTGTCGACGTTGACGGTGAGTTGCCCGGCCTGAATCACGCTGCTGTTGGTCCAGTTGCCCTGAGTGATGGTAAGGTCGCCACGGGTGACCAGGCTGCCGCCCACGTCGTTGAGGTTGGCCGGGGCAATGCCGAAATTGCCGGTGCCCACGTGCAGTACGTTGCCGCCCAGGTTCTGGAAGCTGCCGGCGTTGAGGGTCAGGTCGTTGTTGGCGGTTTCCAGCACGCCGTTGCGGTTGTCGAACAGGCTGCCGATGGCAAATTCGGTGGTGCCCGCCGTGCCCAGCGCACGCAGGCGCCCGGTCTGGTTATCGAGGCTGGCCGCGCGCACCTTCAGGGTGCTTTCGCTTTCGATGATGCCCAGGCGGTTATTGAGTGCGCCGCTCAGGTCCAGGTCGATCTGTTGGCCGGCGATCTGGCCGTCGTTGTCGCCGCTGTTATCGAAGTCATGCCCGACCACGCGCATCAGGCCTTTGGCATACAGCCCGCCGTTGCGGTTGTCGAAGTTGCCGGTGGTGACCAGTGCGTTGCCGCCCTGCGCCGCGATGCGACCGCCATAGTTGTCCACGCTGCCGGCTTGCAGGTTGAGGCTTTGCCCCTGCATCACGCCGCCCTGGCGGTTGTTGTTGAGGTCGTAACCGTTGCGCAGCACGCCGACCACTTGGGTTTGCAGCGCGGCCTTGAGGCTGGCGAGGGTGCCGCCACGGTTGTCGAGGCTGCCGGCGTTGACGCTGAGGTCACCGGCCTGGGCGATCAGTTTGCCGCTCTGGTTATCCAGCGTGTCGGCCACGTTGGCGGTCATGCCGCCCTGGCTTTGCACGGTGCCTTTGCCATTGTCCAAGCGGTTGGCGGTGAGCAGCAGGTCGGCGTTCTGGCTGTAGATCAAGCCGTCGTTGCCGTTCTGTACCAGGCCGCTGGCGGTGAGGCTCAAGCGGTCGTTGGCGGCCAGGGTGCCACGGTTGCGGTTGTCCAGGCCGCCGGTCAGCAGGGTCAACAGGCCCTGGCTGGCAATCTGGCCGCCCTGGTTGTTGATCTGCGCCGCGCGGCTGATCAGCAGCGGGCCGCCGCTGGCCAATTTGCCGTTGGTGTTGGTCAGGGTCGCGAGCAGGTCGAGGGTGGTGGCGGTGCCGCCACTGATGCTGCCGGCGCTGTTGTCCAGGTTTTGCGTAGCCAGGCTCAGGGCCGCGCCACTGTCGATCACGCCGCCCTGGGCGTTGTTCAGCAAGCCGCCGACGGTCAGCGTCTGCCCGGCCGCGCTGGAGAGTACGCCTTTGTTGCTGTTATCCAATTCGCCGGCATTAACGGTCAGCGCTTTCTGGCTCACCAATGCGCCGCCTGCGCTGTTGAGCAGGTTGGCGGTCAGCGTGGCGTTAAGGTCGCCGTAACGGCTGGACAAGGTGCCGCTGTTGCGGTTGTCCAGGTTCGCGCCGCTGACGGTGAGGCCCTGCCAGCCGGACATCAGGCCATTCTGGTTGATCAGGTTTTCGGCATTGAGCACCAGCAGGTTATTGCTGATCAGCTTGCCGTTGCTGTTGTTCAACGTGCGGCCGCTAAGGTTCAGGGTTTGCGCGCTGGAGAGTTCGCCACCCTGGTTGCTGAGGTCGCGCAGGTGGTTGATGGTGAGGTTGCCGGCGGTGGTGATCAGGCCACCGGTGTTGTTCAGGTCGCCGGTGGCGGTGCCGAACTCCAGGGCAATCGCGCTGCCCAGCAGCGAGCCGTTCTGGTTGTCCAGCGCGGCGCTGTTGAGTGTCAGCGTATTGCTGGCGTTGAGCAGGCCTTGGTCGCGGTTGGTCAGTCGGCCAGCCACGTTGAGCAGCGTGTCGCCACGGCTGGTGAGGGTGCCGCCGCTGTTGTCGAGGTCGGTGGCGTGGGCCTCAACCGAGGCGGCAGCGATCATGCCTTTGACGTTGGCCAGGGCCTGGCCGATGCGCAGGGTCAGCGCGGCGTTGCTCAGCAGTTTGCCGCTGCTATTGTCGAGGTTGTCGGCGGTGAGTGTGAACGCCTGGCTACTGGAGATTTCGCCGCCCTGGTTATGCACGTTCTTGAGGTTGTTGAGCATCAACAGCGGCGCGTTGATCAGGCCGTTCTGGTTGTTGAACTCGCCCCGGTTGAGGTCCAGGGTCAGGGCCTCTGCGCTGGTAATCTGGCCGCCTTGCTGGTTGTTCAGGTCGGCGGTGCCGAGGGACAGGGCCTGGCGCGCGCTCAAGGTGCCGTTCTGGCTGTTGTCGACGCTGGCGGCATTGAGAATCAGACCACCGTCGGTGACCAGGCGCCCGCCTCGGTTATCCACCGCGTCGAGTGCGCTGAGCGTCAGCGGGCCGGCGCTGGAGAGCGTACCGCCGCCGTTGGCCAGCGTGCGCGCCGAGATGCTCAGCAGCCCTTCGCTGCTGATCAAACCCTGGTTGCGGTTGAGCAGTTGGTCGACATTCAAACCTGCGCCGCCACCGGCAATCAGCAACCCGCCGTCGCTGTTATCCAATTGCGTGGCAGTCACCACAACGCCCGAACGGCTGGACAGCTCGCCGTTGCGGTTGTCGATATTGACGACATTGACCTGCACACCACCCACGCCTGCGACCAAGCCTTTTTGGCGGTTGTCGAGGCTATTACCGGCCACGCTCACCGTGCCTTGGCTGGTGACCAACCCGGCTTGGTTGTTGAGGCTGCCGACGTTGAGGCTGAGCGCATTGCCCGCCGTGATGAGGCCTGCGACGTTATCGAGGGTCGCGACCGTGAGCGTTGCGGTGTCGAGGCTTGAGAGTTCACCGCCCTGGTTATGCACCTCACCGACGACGGCGGTCAGCGGCCCGTTGCTGGTGACCAACCCACCTTGGGTGTTCTGCAGGCGATCGGCCGTGATGGCCAGGCCGCCGTTGCTGAGAATGCGGCCTTTGTTCTGGTTGTCGACTGTGGCAGCGGTAATTTGGGTGTGTTGTTTGGCACCCAGTGTGCCGCCCTGGTTGTTCAACGCTTGGGCATCCACGCTCAACGCGCGGCTGGCAATCACACTGGCACCGGTGTTGGTGACGGCCTTGCCGCGCAGGCTCACGTCGCCCGTGGCGTTGCGGGTGTTGTCGGCGTTGACGCCGGCTTCGATGATGTCGCCGTTGGTCAGCGTGCCGCCGCTGGACAGCGCAATGCGGTCACGGGCGGCCAGGCTCTGGCGGTTAGTGAGGTCGCCCTGGGTGTTCACGTTAAGGGCGGTACCGGCATACACCGGCCCTTTGGCGTCCAGGCTTGCGGCGTTGATGTTGACCGCGCCGCTGGCGGCGGTTTGCGCCATGCTCAAATGCCCATTGGCATCGAGTTGGATATCACCACCACTGGCCGCCAGCGTGCCGTCGAGTTTCACACCCACACCGGCTTCGGTGCCCACCAGTTTGATTGCGCCGGCGTACATGCCGCCCAAGGCGCTGGAGTCGATGGCCAGCTCGGGCTTGGTGCTGCCGTCGTCGGCACGGGCGGTGGCTTTCAGGCTTTTGGCGTCGACGTCGTTGCGCCCGGCGATAACGGCCAGTTCGCGAGCGTTGATTTGCGCGTTGATCTTGGCCGTGCGGGTAATGATTTCGAAGCGGTCGACATTGCTGGCGTTCAGGCCTTCGCCATCAATGGTCACGGCGCCGCCGTCCACCTGGTAGTGGTCCAGGCGACCGACGTTGTCCATCATCGGCTTGCCGGTGGTCAGGGTCACGTTGGGCGTGTTGATAAACCCGCAACCGCTGCACGTGATGCCGTAAGGGTTGGCGACGATAACCTTGGCTGACTGCCCAGCCACTTCGGTGTAACCGCGCAGCTGGCTCGGGCTGCCGCCGTTGACTTCGTTGAGAATGACGTTCGCCGCGCCGCCCTTGAGGTTGGGGTTGCCGACGATGTAACCGCCCAATTGGGTGTTCTGCAGCGCGCCGGTGGCGTTGTTGAGGATTACGCCGTTGGGGCCGACGTTGTAGTCCTTGAACTGGTTATGGGACAAACCACTGCCATTGGGTGTGGCGATGTTCACCACCGGCACGCCATTACCCGCCTGGCCGACGCTGGTGGCCGGGTTGCTCACCACAATGCCTTCGGCCTGGGCCAGCAACGGTTGCCAGAACAGCGCGTTGGCCAGGATCAGTACCAGGCCGCGCTTGGGCAGGCCGAAGAACGCGTCTCGCGGCTTCAGCGCAGCAGAAGGTTGGCGGGCCAGAAAGGCAAAGTGGCGAACATCCATGGTCAAATTCTCGTTGCAGCGGGGCGTTGAATTACAGGAAGAAATCCATTCGGAAGTAGATCGGCGCTTCACGCTCCGTCACCACTCCAGGTCTTTCTAACGAGTGGGCAAACGTCACGCTGGTGCTGACGTATTTGCCACGGGCGAACAGTTCCACGGAGTTGCTTGAAACGCGGCCGTGGTTGTCGCCGTTGTAACGGTCGTTGCGGATCACGCCCTGGTCGTAACCGAGGCTGGTGCCGTATTCGGCGAAGGCCGGGCGCAGCCATTCCAGGGTGACCGGGCGCGCCCAGCGCACTTCGTTGCGCCAGTAGCCGCCGCTGTCGCCAGACAGTTGCTGGTCCTTGAAACCGCGCACCGACGACGACCCGCCGAGGCTGATGCGCTGCGGCGAGAACAGCACGTCTTCACTGCGTTGGCCGGTGGCCAGGCTGGTGAAGCTGAACGACTCGCCCCACAGGAGAAACGGCTGTAAATAGCTGACCGTGGCAGTGTATTTACGGTAATCCGGGGTGGGCGTGAGGTTGCCGAACTGGTCGCGGTGCTGGTCGTCGCGCTGGGCGTCAAAGGCGCCGATGCCGTTCTGTACGCCGAGGTCGATGTTGACGAAGGCATTGCCGATGCGTCGGCCGTGGTTGATGCCAAACTGCAACTCACTGAGGCGGTTGCTGCTGATTTCGAGCTGGGCGTCGTTGATGTAGTTGTTGGTGCGCAGATGAGCCAGGCCGACGTTGAGCGAGGTTTTGCTGACGTCATCGCGGTGAATAACGCGCTCTGCGCGCAACTGGTGGTTCTGGTTGTCGCCCGACTGCTTGAACTTGAAGGTGTCGGTGTAACCCAGCGCGCGGTAATCACTCTCGCTATAGGTGTAAGTGAAGTTCCACCAGCCCCACGGCACGTTGTAGTAGAGCAGGGTGTTTTTCGAGGTTTTCTGGTGGTCGCTGATGGCATCGTGGCCACCGCGCAGCACCAGTTGGTCGGCCAGGCCCAGCGGGCTGTCCCACTCCAGGCCCGCGCCCCATTGCTGCTCGCCGGTGCTGCGTTGCCCGTCATTGTTGCGCGACAGGCTGGCGCGCCAGGGCTTTTGCGGGGTGTTCTTGACCACCACGTCGCTGCCGCCCACTTGCTTGCCGGGGGTCAGTTCCATTTGCGCCTGTTTGGACGGCAACCGGTTGAGCTGGTCCACCAGTTGCTCGACCTCGCGCAGGTTCAGCGCCTCACCGACCTTGCCGGGAAACGCCATGGCCAGTTCACGCTCGGTGACGTTGCTGCCTTCGGCGCTGCGCACCGCTTCGAGTTTGCCTTCGACCACCAACACCTGCAGATGGCCGCTGGAGAGGTCTTGTTGCGGCAAGTAGGCGCGGCTGGTGACGCGGCCTTTGGCGATGTAATAGTCGGTGATGACCTTGAGCAACTCATTGAGCTGCGAGACGCCCAGGCATTGGCCCATATAGGGTTTGAGCAGCAGCGTGCGGTCGCCGGCAGGCAGGCTGTCGGCGCCTTTGAGTTCGATGTCTTTGATCGGGAAGCAACGGGTGTCGGCAGGCGTAGCCGGTGCCTGGGGCTTGGCTTCTTTGCCGGGCAGGTCCTGAAGCTCCTGCAGGCGCCGGCTTTGCTCTTCGAGCAGGCGGTTTTGCCGATCGCGGATCAGGTCTTGATCCCCAGGCGTAGGGGCGGCAGTGGCCGTATTCAGGCTCAAGCAGGCGAGCATGAAAGTGCACAACAAGTACCGAGTCCGTGGCGATAAAAAAGACATGTTCGATCCATCGAAAATCAAGGGGCGGCAAACTACCATCGAACTAGCGCTGGCCCAAGAAACCGGGACAGTTGCACATTCGTACTTATTACATCCGCAACGCATTGATTATTAAAAACAAAAAATTATCAAAAAGAGATAGCGGCGGTGGTTAAAACTTTTATTCCGACCAGCGGCAACTTTTTTGATAGTCATTCGGCAAACGTTTGAGCAAATGCCATTATTTAGCCATCAACTACTTGCCGAGTTAGGTTAGTGCAGGAGAATGACGAAAAGTTCGCGGCTGTTTTGTGAGTTGGATCCCATTTATCGGATTATTGCCTCAGGATCGTTCCCACGCTCTGCGTGGGAATGCCGCCTCGGACGCTCCGCGTCCCGGTGACATTAGCCCTAGGGTGACGCGGAGCGTCACAGGATGCATTCCCACGCGGAGCGTGGGAACGATCTTTTTGGTGTCTTTCGGATTTTCTAGCCGGCGTCTTTGCCTTTTTCCGCGCCGGGCACCAGGGTCAGGCCGGGGCGCTCCACGTCGCGGGACACGTGCGACTTCACATCCTCCACGCCGCCGTCTTCGTCGTTGTGGATCACCAGCACACCCGGCTTGCGAAACTGCTCCAAGTGGCCGTCGCCCAAATTGAAACTCTCACTCAGGTGTTTGTCGCTCAGCGCATTGGCCTCGGCGCGGCGCTGGGCGAATTTGCGCCCACGGCGTTGTTGATAACGCGCCCAACTGATCAGGATGACCGCGTTGAACAAGGCGATCCACAGGTAGATTTGCAAGGTATTGAGCGCGGCGAAAATCGGCGCCTCAATACGCGGGCCGCCATGGGTTTCCAGCATGGCGCTGATGCCACGCGCGAGCAGCCAGATCAGCCCGCCCCACGCCAGCAGCGTCAGCAGCACGTCGATGATCCACATCACGGTGTTTTGGCGAGTTCTGACCAGCTTCATGGTCACGCCTCCTCTTCACTGGGTTTGATGCCGCGGTCCGGGCTGACCCAGCGCGCGCGTTTCTGGTGCTGGTTGAACAGCACTTTGGGAAAACTGACCAGGGTGGTGAACAGGCTGACCAGCCAGAACACCATCGGGTACCACACGGTCCAGAACAGGGTTTTCCACAGGTCTTTCTCATAACGCCGGTCGATCAGGATGCTCACCGCAAACTGCAGCAGGCACACCATCGCCAGTACCAGACCGGTAAAGGCCGGCGGCACCAAAGAATCCACGGCAATCGCCTGCGGCAGTACCACGAACTTGCCCAAGCCCCAGAAGATCACCGACAGCAGGAAGGTAAAGGCCCAACCGGTGGACAGGCAGTATTCGAACAGCAGTGGCCACAGGTAGCGATGGCGCCATTGCCAGATGCCACGGATGTTCTTGAACAGCACCTCGGCGCCGCCCTGGGCCCAGCGCAGGCGCTGTTTCCACAGGCCGCCTACGGTTTCGGGCATCAGGATCCAGCACAGGGCACGGGGCTCGTAGAAGATCGCCCAGTGGTCCAATTGCAGCTTCCAGCTCACGTCGATGTCTTCGGTGATCATGTCGGTGGACCAGTAGTCGATGCGGTCCAGCGCTTTCTTGCGAAACGCCACCACCACACCCGACACCGTGAAGATCCGCCCGAACACGCGCTGGGTACGCTTGATCAAGCCGATGATCGAGGAGAACTCACCCACCTGCACCCGGCCGATCAAGGTAGAACGTGTGCGGATGCGTGGGTTGCCGGTCACGGCGCCCAGGCGCGGGTTGTCGAGCATCGGCGCGACCATGTAGGCCGCTGCGTTTTTGTCGAGCAAGGCATCGCCGTCGATGCACACCAGGTACTCACTGCGCGCCGCCACGGCACCCATGCGCAAGGCCACAGCCTTGCCTTGGTTTTGCGCCAGGTGCAACACGCGCAGGCGCGGGTTTTCCAGGGCCAGGGCATCGAGCACGGCGGCGGTGTTGTCGCTGGAACCGTCGTTGACGGCGATGACTTCAACGTTCGGATACAGCTGGCCGAGTGCGGCATGAATGGTGTCGGCGGCGTTATCACCCTCGTTGTAGCAAGGGATGATGATCGAGATCAGCGGGTTGCCGGCCAGGGTCGGCGCCGGCGTGTCTTCCTTCCACGGCCAATGCCGCTCCCAGTGCAGCCAGAAGTACAGCCCGCCGGCGATCCACAGCGCCGACATGAACAGCGGGTAGAAAAACACGAAGTCCATCAGGAACTGCCCGGTGACCAGGAAGATCAGGCCCAGGGGCACACCCAACACCAACGCCAACACGAATAAAGCCAGGATTCTGTCGAACATGATCAAGGGTTCCACTGGTTGGAAAGGGCCGGACGAACTGTCTTCAGGTCCGGCGAATTTTCCAGGAAGTTATCCGGGTAGTAGCCAAAGCTCTTGACCCCCTGGCGTTTGAGCACGCCCATCCATTCGGCCATTTGCGCGCCATTGATATCCGGCGCTGCTTTGGTCCGCCAGTCTTTGGCTTGCAGCTCGAACACGGTTTTTTCCAGCGCGCCGGGGCGTGCCTTAACGGTGGCGACGAGTTTTTCCAGCCAGGCGTTGGAGGTGTTCAGCTCTTGGCCTTCCATCAACGGCATGGCCATGGGCGCGGTCCAGTCGTAGGCCTGGAGGAAGTCATCAAGGTTCTGCGCAAACCAGGCTTCGCTGGCCGGGTTGAGCATCGGCTCGGCAAAGATATTGCGCGCGGTCTGCACCTGCGGGCCACCAATGGCGCGGACCTTGGCGGTCAGCTCGTTGGTGAAGTCGATCAGGTAGCGGCTCTTGAAGCGCGTCCAGCGTTGCATCACTGCTGGGTCTGCACGCAGCGCGGCAATGCTGCCCGGCAGGCCGTTGGCGGCATAAGCCTTGAGCGCCGCGGGGCTGGCGTCTTCGAAGTCGGAAAGCACGGCGTCGTCGTGGTACAGCACACCGTCGATGGCATTGTTGCGGGCCAGGTCTTCATAGATCTCGCCGATGATCTTGCGCACCTGCGGGTCGAACGGCGACAAGCGCTTGTATTGGTCCGGGTCGGTGCCGACCTGGCCGGTTTGCGGGTCCCAGCGGGTCACACGCGGCAGCTTGGGGTCGAGGGCGAAACTCAGCACTGGCATCCAGGCATACACGCTGGCATGGGCACGGGTGCGCAGCTGCCAGGCGACGCGGTTGAACAGGTCGGCGCGCACCGGCAAGTGGCGGTTGGGGAAGTACAGCGAATGCACCAGGCCATCGCCCTTGGGGTCGGCGAAGGCTTGCAGGAATACAGTGCCGGCGCCCATGTCGACCACCCGTTGTACAAGCTGGTCGAGGTTGCGCGCTTGTTGGGCCGGGTCGGGGTCGTAAACGTTGTCGAGGTCCACGTGCAGCACCCGCAGCGGTGCCTGGGTTTGCACGGCCACCATGCTGTTGGCGAAGTGTTCGCCGTCCGGGTCCGAGGCCACCAAAAAGCGCGGGCTGTTCATCAGGTTGCCGAGGCTGTCGAGGCCGTCTTCCAGGGTCAGCGCCATCTGGTAGCCCTGCGCGCCGACAATCGCCAGCGAGGTGCCTTTGGCGGCACCATACGGCCATACCCATACACGAGGCGCCTTGCCGGTCACGCTGCGGATCTTGTCAGTGATCGCCGCAACATCAGCCCGCATGCGCGCATCGAATTTGGTCTGGTCTTCATAACGCCCGGTGGCCGGGTCAAAGCGCAGGCTGGTCGCCGCCGGTTCCAGGTTGCCCTGGGGGTTGGCCAAAATCCCTTTGTGGTTGTTGTCGGTGTGCGCGGCGATTTCCACCAGGCCCGACTGCGACACTTCACGAATCTGCTGCCAGGTGAGGAATTCCCCACGTGGGCGCGGCGAGCCGGCGAAGTCCACCGGTTGATTGAGCGGCGTGTCGATCCAATACCCCACCGGCGCCAGCAAGGCCGGCCAGCGATAGGCGCGCAGAATCGGCATCACGCGGGTGTAGAAGCTCGAATAGCCGTCATCGAAGCTGAGCATGATGGCTTTGGGCGGCAACTCGGGGCCGCCGTTGCGTGCCGCCAGAATCTGGTCGACGCTGACCGCCTGGTAGCCGTTTTCGCGCAACCACGCCAGCTGTTCGATCAAGCGCTCGGTGCGCACTGCCACCACCGCCTGGTCGGGGTCGCGATCCTCGACGTCGTGGTAGGCAATGCCCAGGAAATGGTTTTTCGGCCACGGCGCTTCGTTGGCCGCTATCGGCCGCTCGGCGGGTGGAGTGAAGGGCGCGGGTTGCTGGGCGCAGGCACTGGCCAGCATTACACCCAGGACCAACAGGCAACGGTAAAGGACGGTCATGGTCAGGCTCTTTTAGAAACGGTAAGTGAGGTCGACGAGCAAGCGCAGATCGCGTTCGCGATCACCGTCATAAGGTCGGCTGATCAAGCTCAGGTTGGCGCCCACGTCGAGTACATCGTTCCAGCGAAAACGTTGGCCATAGCCGATCAAACCGACGCCACCGGTGGAGTAATCCCGTTGGCTGTACGTACCTGCACCGAGCTGGAACTGCTGACTCCACTGAGTCTCGTAGCGGTGATAGAGCACATGATTGACCGTGACCGTGGGCAACACGGTGAAGTCGGATTTGGGGTTGAAGTACACCGTGTCTTCTTTGGTGTTGTGGCTGGTGCCGACTTCCAGGCCCAGGTCTACCTGCACGCCCGGCGCGCTGTAGATGCCCTCGCGGCCGGTGAGTACGGCTTCGAAGCGGTTGTTGCCATCGCTGAAGTGGGACGGGCTCAGGGCCAGTTTCCACTCGCGGCTTTCATTCGCGCGCCAGCGAATAAAGCCACTGCCGCCGTTGGCGGTAACATCGGCATTCAACGCCCGCAGCGGCGTGGTGGTGAGCAGGTAGCCGAGGCTGCCGCCGTACTGCCAGTTGTCGTTGATGTCGCGGGCAATCGACACGGCCGCGCCCTGCTTGGAGCCATAGCCATAGGAATGGTTGGAGACTTCGGCTTCCAGGGTCATGTCGCGGGTGCGGCGCTCCACACCGACGCGCTGCCAACGGTGCTGGCCGGTGCCTTCGCTGAAATCGGCGGTGGCGTAGCCGGCACCGGCGAACAGGCGCCAGTCTTCATCGATAGGCGGCGTGTAAAGCACGCTTTCGATGCCCCAGTCACGGCTGCCGGCCACCGCGCCGGCGTCGTTGTTATTGCCGCCGCCGTAGCTTTTACCGGTGTAGGCCTCCACGCGCAGCTCGGCCATGTCGTGTACATCCCGCAGGCGGCTCAGGCGCTGCACTTGGCGGCTGTCCGGGTTGCGGGCCAGCACGTCATCGGTGAGCACGTCCATTTGCCGCCATTCCTGCAGGTCCATGGCGGTGTAGGCCTGGCTGACTTCCAGGCCGATATCCCGCGGGGTCTGGGCTTCGGTTTCCTTGAGGATGCCCTCGGCGCGGCGTGGCAGGTCGCGGGCGCGATACATGTCAGCCTGGGCCAGGCGCAGGCCGACATTGCCGGGGGCTTTGGCCACCAGCGCGTCCAAGCCGGCTTCGCTGCCGGACAGGTCGCCGCCATAGACACCGGCCTGGGCCGACAGCTGTTGCGCGTCCATCCAGGCGTCGTTGGGGTTGCCGATGGGCAGGCCCTTGAGTTCGACTCGAGGTTTCTGGCTAGTGGCGAGGCTGTTGGCAACTTCGCGCGCATCGGCGCCTTTGTCGCTTTCCTGCAAGGTGTAGAACAGGGCCGTGGTGTCTTCGACTCGGTCATCGGGCTCAGCATCGGCAGCGCTGATCACCTGGCGGTACAACGGCTCGGCTTTTTCCGGCAAGCGCTGGTCGAGGTAAGACGCGGCGACCCAACGCAGGGCATAGGTCGGCAATTGCACGCCTTCGCCCTTGAGGGTTTCGTAGTCGCGGATCACATCGGCGGTGCGTGCCCGCGCCTTGAGGGCACCCAGGCGGTCGATGCGCCAGCGCACCACATCATCATGGGCACTTGGGTCCGGGGTCCAGCGCGCGAGCAGTTTGTCGTAGTCATTGAGGGCGCGGTCGGCAACCACGTAGCGTTCTTTTTCGGTGCGGGTGGCGAACTCGGCCATGCGCACGCGCTCGGCGGCGAGGTCACCTTCGAGGCGGCGCTGGGTCACCGCGTCGAGCAGGCCCGGGTGCTGGGCCGACAGGCGCAGCGCCGGCTCCGGCAGGCGGGCCTTTTGCAGGGCGACGATGTATTCGCGAACCACTTCAGGTTTGTCACCGGCGCGGGTAAAGGCTTGGTCGAACTCGAACAACGCGTCGTAGTTCAAGCCTGCGCGGGTCAGCGCATAACCCAGGGCCATGCGGCGGTTGGGGTCATTCGGTTGCGCCGCCACCAATGCGCGCAGGCGCTGCACGGCTGTGGTGGCCTGGCCGCCGTCGGCCTGGGTCAGCGCCTGGCCCAGTTGCAGGTCGATATTGCCCGGCTCACGCAGCAGCGCTTGCTGATAAACCGCCAGGGCCTGTGGCCACTGCTTTTGGTTGCGATAAGTACGCGCCACCGTGGCCAGCGCCTGGGTGGTGAGGTTGCGATTTTTGCCCTGAGCCTCGTACACCTTCAGCACTTCGGCGTCTTGCCCTGCCCAACCGGCAATTACCAGGTGATCACTGATCTGGCCTGGTGTCTGGCGTTCAGGCGGCAGTTGGCGTAATTGGGTCAGCGCGGGGGTGAAGTTGCCGTTACGCGCCTGGATAATCAGGGCGTCATAGGCTGGGTCGGCGAAGGCAAGGCTGGGCGTCAGCAATTGGCTGCATAAGGCGGCCCCAATGAGCAGACGCAACCGGCCTGAAGCACTGATGGGTAGTGTTCGCAGCATATCGTGAGCTTCCTTACACACGGAAAGCTGTAACGATAGGTGGTCCTGAGCGAAACGCATCAGGGTGCCGGCGTCTCGTGACCCGGCCTAGCTTTCCTGTAGGAACTATCCCTTAGGAATGTAGGGGAAAGGCTAATTCAAAACAATTGTTCAGAATTGCAGGGGCGGCCATAAGTGTGAGTCTGCAAGCACCTTCGTTGTGGCGAGCGAGCTTGCTCGCGCTGGGCTGCAGGGCAGCCCCCATTCAAACGACCGCTTTTTCAAGGCGGTCGCTGTGTCAGGTTTCGGGGCCGCTACGCAGCCCAGCGGGAGCAAGCTCCCTCGCCACAAAAAGTGCGCTTCACAGTCTGATTACTTCAATTAGATCTAACAGAATTAGTGCGCGCCGCTGACCGCACCCGCTTTAGCCATCACAAAACCAATGAATTGCTCCACGGTCATCTTCTGGCCGTTGAAGGTCACTTCATTGTTGGCGTAGTGCAGTTTGGACACCACGTCGGTGCCCACCAGAGTTGCCAGTTGCGTGCCGACGGCCATGCCGCTGACCATCTCAGCCGCCATCTGCGATTGCTGCTCGATGGCTTTAGGGTCGGTCACGCCGCCTACTTCAGCTTGCAGAGCAGCGACGTCGCCGATCATCGGCTTGGACAGGGTCAGGTTGGCATCCAGCAGCGCGATAACTTGCTTGCCCAACTCAACCGGCGGCAGTTCCATCGAGGTGGGTTTGGTCAGGTCGACCACCAGGTTGAATTTGCTTTCTCCGTGGGTGGTTTTCAGCGACAGGTTTTCCACCGCCACTTGCGGCTTGGCGGCCAGCACCTGGTTGACGTTGGCCTCGGCCAGGGTCTGCTCGGCTTCGGTCAGTTGCAGCTCAGGCACCGGTTGGCCGGCAGCAGCGGCGGCTTGCACCGGCTGCATCTTGTCCTGGTAGAGCTTGGTCAGCACCAGCATGGCCGGTATGTCGATGTTCTTCATGCTCAGGGCCATGGCCGCCGAGCCGACAGGCTTACCCTGGTAGCCGATTTCGTCGATCTTGTAGTCGACACGGCCTGCCAGGTTGTTGTCCTTGGTTTCGCTGGTGTCTTTTTGCTCGAAGCCCTTGAGGGTCAGCACGGCTTTCTGCGGGCCGAAGGTGACTTTGGTGTCAGTCAGCTCAACGGTGTTTTGCCCGGTGTAGAAACCGAAGGTGGATTTCTCCAGGTTGCTGGCCACAGTCAGGCCGGACAGTTCGGCTTCGAGCGGCTGGCCGTTGGCATCGATCACCGAGACTTTAAGGCTGTTCATGTAGCCGCTGGCCTTGACCTTCTGGCCTTCGGCGCTGCTGTCGAAGTCCAGGTTGGCACCGGAGAAGCTCACCGAGGACTTGTCGTCCTTGATGTCCAGCGGCTGCAATTCGACGTTGCCATCGACCGAACGGTTGTAGCCGATATTGGCCACGCCTTTGAGCGGCGACACGTCTTTGCTGGCGGCGAACCATTTTTCGGTGGTGGCGTTCTTCTCCAGCTCATAGTGACTGGTGGCCATGACCGGCAGCCATTTCAGCGTCACCAGGCGCGAGAACGGCAGCGGCCCGTGTTCGATATGGTCGACGAACAGCAGTTCGGGGTTCGGGTTTTCTTCACCGAACACGCTGCCTTGGCCTTTGAGGCGATAGTGCGCGGTGCTGCTGAACAGGCCACGGTCCAGGGACACCAGCTCCAGGTTCACGGTGCCATCGACGCCGGCCATGGAGGTCTGCAGTTCTTTGTTGGCGTTCTGGATCGCGGTTTGCAACACCGGCTCCAGTTGCTTACCCGTGTACCAGGCGCCGCCTACACTGATGGCGCCGACGGCGACAACGAAACCCAAAAAAACAACTGCTGGCTTATTCATGAAGTGACCTGATCAAATCCTGTGAGAAGTGGGCTGTCTTCCTTGAACCCCAGAAGGGGTTGGCTCAAACCCGCCGAAAACGGGGGAAGATTAGCACTGGCGGCCGAAAACGGCCCAGCTTTTCAGAGGGGTCAGGTCAGCGGTTGGTTCACGAGTATTCCAATTCAACCTCATCGAGTTGGTGATCAAAACTCTTCAAGCGTGCGGTCCAGGTGTACACCAACACCTCAAACTCGCGGTGTATAACGGCGTTGCTGGGGGTATCGGCCTTGGGGTCGCAGAAGTCCAACTGGTAGCGCTCTCGTGCCATTTGTGTGGCCACGTCGGACAATTCCCGTGCGTTATTAAGCCAATGCCTACCGTCGGCGACCTGCTGGTCGAGCAGCACACATTGTTTTTTCAGGGCTTCGAGGCTTTTTTCCAGCGGCGTGCCGGTAAGCTCGCCCATGACTTCCTGGAAAGTGCGCCCAGGCTGCCAGTAACTGCCCCAGAAATAGCGGTCGAACACGGTTTCGACGCGCCGCAGCGCGACCTTGGTGTCCCAGATCGCCACGCGGGTCTTGCCTTGTTGAAGCAGCTTTCGCTTCACCCGTTGATTTTGATAAGACGCCCAGGCCACCACGCCGATGGACAACGTGCCGATCACCAGGCAGGCGCTGTCGAGAAACACCATGGCTTTGTCGAGTTGGTGGGCAAGCATGACGCCGTAGAAATAGGCAGCCGATAACAACACTAGCGCGAAGAGCACGCACCAGAATGCGGGAGCATAAGGGTTTTTCATTATTGGAATCCCCATGAGCAAACGCGAACTTTGACCTGCGAGCCATCAGGGTGGCCCGCCTGTCAAAGCATAGCTTTTCGCTCAGGGTTTGCCGGGTTGTGACGCCTGCGTTCGTCCGCTTTCCCAACCGCCACCCAGGGCCAGGAACAGATCGATCTGGCTCATGGCAACTTGCGTGTTGGCTGCCGCCAATTGCGCGCGCACATCGGTGTAGGTGCGCGTGGCTTGCAAGTCGGCCAGGAACGAGGCGCGGCCGGCCTGGAAGAAGCGGTGCGTCTGCTCCGAGGCTTGCTTGGCGGAAGCACCGGCATCGGCCAGTGCGTCGCGGCGTTGCAGCTGTGCGGTGTACTGCGCAAGGCCGGTCTGGGTTTCGCGGATGGCATTGAGCACCACGCCGTCGAAATGCGCCAGGGCGCCCTGGGTCGCGGCTTCGGCTTCGTGGATACGTGCGCGAGCGCCGTTGGTCGGTACTGTCCAGCTGATCAGCGGGCCAAAGCCCCAGCGGTTGGTCGCGGGCGTGCCGAGGTCGTCAAGAATGCCGACCGTGCCCACTGTGGCGCCGATGCTGATGTCCGGGTACAACGCGCCGGTGGCCACGCCGATACGTGCGGTGGCCGCCGCCAGTTGGCGTTCGGCCTGGCGCACGTCGGGGCGGCGCTTGAGCAGCGCAGCGCCGTCGCCCACCGGCAGCAATTGGGCGATGTGCGGCAGCTCGGCGCAAGTGCCGGTGCCCGCGGGCAACTGGTCCACCGGTTTGGCCAGCAGCATCGACAAACGGAACAAGCCTGCCTGACGTGATGCTTGATAGCGCGGGATCTCGGCACGCAAGGATTTGTATTGGGTTTGCGAGCGGGTCACCTGGGTTTCGTCACCGCGCCCGGCGTCGCGCAGGCGCTGGGTGAGCTGGGTGCTCTGGCCTTGCAGGTCGAGGGACTCGTTGGCAATCGCCAGTTCTTCGTTGGCCGCACATACCTGGGTGTAGGAGCGCACCACATCCGCCACCAGGGTGATGCGCGCAATATCAGCGGCGGCCTGGGCGGCATCGGTGCTGGCCTGGGCGCTTTCAATGCCGCGCTGCAAGGTGCCGAACAGGTCAAACTGGTAGGAGGTGCTGATGCTGGCGCTGCCGATGTTGGCCACCGGGACTTTTTCCGTCAGCAAAAACGCTTCGCCCGACTCTTGCAGGCGCTGGGCTTCCGCCTTGGCGCCGGCACTCCAACCGCCTGCGGATTCAGCCTCTTGGGTCTGGAAACGCGCGCGTTGCAGGTTGGCCGCGGCCACGCGCAAATCGGTGTTGGAGGCCATGGCCTGGCGCACCAATTCGTCCAGGCGCGGGTCGTTGTAGAGCTTCCACCAATCGGCCGGCACCGGCGCCGACACCACGTTGCTGCCCTCGCCCGCGAGCTGCCCTTGCAGGTCGCCACGGTTGATGGCGGACGTTTCCGGCAGCTTGTAATCCGGGCCTACCGCCTGGCAGGCCGACAGCAGCAAACCCAGCGCAGCGGTTGCCAGCAGCTGCTTCATGGTTTTTCTCCGTCTTTGACCTTATCGCCGATGATCGACACCGTGGCCGTGCGCCCGGCGATCATGCGGAAATCCGCCGGCACGTCATCAAAGGCAATGCGCACCGGAATCCGCTGGGCCAGGCGCACCCAGCTGAACGCCGGGTTGACGTTGGGCAGCAGGTTGGAGCCGCTGGTGCGGTCGCGGTCTTCGATACCGGCGACGATGCTCTGCACATGCCCGCGCAGACGGGCGTTGTCGCCGATCACGCGAATATCCACGGCCATGCCGACATGAATGCCGTCGAGCTTGGTCTCTTCAAAGTAGCCGTCGATGTGGAAGGAGTTGCTGTCGACCACCGACAGCACCGGGCGCCCGGCGGTGACGAACTCCTGATTGCGCGGTGCACGGTCGTTGACGTAGCCGTCCACGGGGCTGCGGATCACCGAGCGGTCGAGGTTCAGTTGGGCAGCGTCCACGCTCACTTGCGCCTCAGCCAGAGCCGATTGGGCACGGGCCACGCGCGACTGGCTTTCTTCCAGCTGCTCGCTCGGCACCAGGTTGCCCAAGCCACGGTTACGCTTGTACTCGCGGTTGGCCTGGGCCAGGGTTTCCTGGCGGTCGGCCACGGCGGCCTGGGCTTGGCGCAGGGCCAGCTTGAAGCGGTCCTGGTCGACGGCGAACAGCACCTGGCCTTTGGTCACCAACTGGTTGTCGCGTACGTCGACTTGCTGGATCAACCCGGACACGTCCGGGGCGATCTGCACGATGTCGGCACGGATATGCCCGTCACGGGTCCAGGGTGCAAACATGTAATACATGACCATGCGCCACACAACGACGACAGCGAAGGTCACTATCAATAACGTCAGGACGACACGGCCGATGGTCAAAAAAGGTTTTTTCATGTCATGAGGTATCGACTGAGTGAGTCCACGGCGCCCAGTAACAGCGCGTAGAGCCCCACATTGAACAATGCCCGGTGCCAGACCAGGCGATAGAAGTGAATGCGCGTCAACAGCCCGTGCACCACCAGAAACAACACATACGTAATGCCCATCAGCACCAGCAGCGTGGGCAGGAACACCCCGCTGATATCCAGATCACCGATCATAAAGGCGCTCCATCAGGTAACGGCGCTTCCCGCTCGGTGCCGTCGATAAATTCCACGCCCGGCAGCAACGACAGGCGCAGGCCGGCCAATGCATGCAGCAGATGCAGGCGGGTGTCTTCTTCGTCTTGCTTGCCCTGGCCGTTGAGGGCGCGGCGGGTGCGGTCGAGGGTCATCAGCAGACCACTGGGCGCGGGCAAGCGTTCACCCGCCTTGAGGCAGGCTTTGAAGTAACCGCCTACGCCTTCGACCACTTGGTTAAGCAGCACCCGTGGCACGCCATAGATGCGTGGCGAGTAGGCCAGCAGGTCGAGCAGGTTGAGCGCCACACGCAAGTCACGCAGGGCGCTGCCGGTGTCTTGGCCGATCAGGGCCAGGCGCGGCAGGTGCTGCATCAGGCGGTCGAGCATTTGCGCGGCCATGTGCCGGTGTTCGGCCAGGGTCGCAGGCTCGGTGAGCGTGACGATGTCGCGCCAGCTGAAGCGGGTCAGGCGTTTGGCCGCCAATTCGGCGCCGAACGGCCGTGCGATCAGCGTCCACACAAAGGCGAACAGCAAGCCCACCGGCCCGGCCAGGTTGACGTTGGCGAAGTTGAGGAAGTCCGCGTCGTAGGCGCCCTGGATGCTGATAAACGAGGAGGTGTTGACCAGCGTCAGCAGCATGCCGAGGTAGAAACGCGGCTGCACCGTGAGTGTGCCGATGCAGATAAACGGCACCGCAAACGCCAACACCAGCATCGGAAAATCGTGCAGGTTGGGCAGCACCAGAAACAGGTACAGGCTGGCGAACAACACCGACATCGCGGTCCAGAAAAAGAACCGGTAGATCTGCGGCGCCGGGTCGTCCATGGAGGCAAAGAAGCTGCACGCCACGGCGGCCAGGATGACCGCGCTGCCGCCGTCGGTCCAGCCCAGCAATATCCACAGCACCGAGGCGACGATGATCGCGGTAACGGTGGAAAACGCCGAGTAGAACATCAGGCCACGGTCGAGGAACGGCGTGAGCCGGCCCAGCCGCCAGTGGCGGTACACGGCGCGCCAGGTGTCCTGGCTTTCGCACTGGATGGCGGCTTGCAGGCTGCGGCAGTCCTGCCACAGGTCGACCCACTCGCCGAGGCGATACAGGGCATTGGAGAACAGCAGCGTGTGGCGGTCGTCCAGCGCTTCGCCCTGTGGCTGCGCGGCGTCGATCTTGTCGCGCAACACGCGCCAGCGTTCCAGGGGCGCCTGCTCGGTGGTGCTCTCCAACCAGGCGTTGGCTTCTTGCAGCAACGGCGTGAACCGGTCGAGAAACTCCGGGGCCCGGTGTTCGATCGCGTAGACCGCATCGTCCAACGCGTCGATCACCGGCAGCAGGTGGATCATGCGCCCGCGCAGTTCCTTGGTGTTGCGCACCGTTTGCGGCCGTGCGCCTTCGTGGGGCAACTGGCCGATCATCAATTCCAGGGTGTTAAAGGTAGCGACCATGCCGCCGCGCAAGGTGCTGATTTCTTCGGGCGCAACGTTACGGGTCAGAAAGCGCTGGCTGTAGACCTGAGCATCGGCAAACCACTTGGCCACCGAGCCGTCGAACACCGGCATCAGGCGCCGCGGCCAGAACATCGCGCCCACGATGGCCGCAACGGCAATCCCGAGGAAGATTTCTTCGGTACGCGCCTCGGCCACATCCCACACCGCCAGCGGGTTATCCACCACCGGCAAGGCAATCAGCGGCAGGGTGTAGCCGGCCAGCATCAGCGCGTAGCTGTTGGCGGTACGCAGGTGCAAAGACAAAAACAATAAGGTGCCGGTCCACAGCGCAATGATCACTACCAGCAGGTACGGCGTCTGAATAAACATCGGCACAAAAAACACCGCCGCCGCCGCGCCCATGAAGGTGCCGACGGCGCGGTACAACGCCTTGGAGCTGGTAGGGCCGACAAACGGGCTGGAGACGATATACACCGTGGCCATCGCCCAATACGGACGCGGCATTTGCATGAGCATGGCGATGTACAGGGCGATCATCGACGCCGCAAAGGTGCGCACGCCGTAGAACCAGTCACGGGCTGGCGGCATGCCGGTAAAAAATCCGTTCAAGAGGTCGCCTCAGCCGCCTCGAAGGCCCGCAGCACACGCAACGCCGCTTCAAGGTCGCCATGGGCGATGTCGGCCAGCACTTCCTGGCGCAGGCGCACCAATTGCACTTCCACCGCTTGCACCAGCTCACGGCCGCGCGGGGTGAGGCTCAAGGCCTTGGCGCGACGGTCGTGGACGTCTTCGGTGCGGCACACGTAACCGTCATGGCACAGACGATCAAGCAGGCGCACCAACGACGGGCTTTCCATGCCGGAGGCCTGGGCCACTTTCACCTGGTGCACACCGTCGCCCAAGCGGCCGATCATCAGCAACGGCACGGCGCAGGCTTCGGAAATACCGTAGCTCACCAGCGTGGTCTGGCAGATTTTGCGCCAGTTACGGGCGCCCACCACCATGCTGCTGCTGAGGTTCATATGGAGTTGTTTGAGGGTTTGGGACACTGGATTTTTCGCATACAGTTAGTTTGCTAACTATCAATATGGTGGATGGATCCAAAGCCGTCAAGTTTTGAAACACTTTTGCGGATGGGTGGGGGGGTTTTGGGGTAAGTAAAGCGGGTTTGAGCGCGAACGTTAGATTTCCGGCAGAACAAAGCACCTGTGGGAGCTGGCTTGCCTGCGATAGCCATGGGTATCTACACAACTTTTGAAGGCAGCCAATTTCTCCTGTGGCGAGCAGGCTTGTCCTGCGTTGGGTTGCGAAGCAGCCCCAAACCCAGACGCTGAGTTCTTTCAGGAAAATTGCAGCCCTTTACTGGGGCCGCTTCGCAGCCCAACGCAGGCGGTGCGACGATTCGACAAGCCTGCTCGCCACAACAGCCCACCTGCCACAGACTTCGTGTTAACCGGTTGTGTAGATACTTATGCTGCGATAGCGGTAGATCAGTCGAGGTCGATGTTGACTGAACCACCGCCATCGCAGGCAAGCCAGCTCCCACATTTAGTTCAGTGTTGGCCTCAGACTGGCTGTTCGGCCTGAGCATCCAGGCGGCGCTGGATTTCGCCCATCATGTCCAAGCCATCGCGCAGCGAGACTAATGCTGCGGTGACAAGGTGATGAAAGTTCTGGCTGTCCGTTTTTGCGCTGAGCGTTTCCAACAGCTCGGTACCGATACGCGCGCGGCTGCGGGCTGTTTCATGGAGTAGGTGCGAGGGCGCAAACGTGTTGAAAGCCAGAACGGGAACGCTGGTGGGATTGGTTTGAAGCGGTTTGTATTGGTCCATCGATAAAGCCTCATAGATAAGATTTTGACCACCCTTCCCCGTCGCCAAACGAGTATGGGTGGCAGCTGTACGCAGGTTGGCGAACCGGTTATCTATGAAACCCGGCAGATCCGAAGATCTCCCGCGCACAGCCGCCATAGAACTCATGTATCCGCCAAGCGGAGAACACGGAGTTAGAGCGCTGTAACGCGTCATAGAATGCGGATCGCCAAATCCGATCGCCGATGTGCGGCGACGGGGCGAACTATAGGGGGGATGGTTGAGGCTGTGCAACTGGCTTATTGACTACCGCCGAGTGCTGGAAACGTCAGATTCCTTGCCCCATCGCCAGACACTCCAAACCTTCATTGCCTCGGACGCGACGACTAGCACCGCCATCACCACCACGCTGTAGCCTGGGACTAACTGAGCGCCTATAAGCAGAAGAGAAACTGAAGGGATGAAAAAAACTAACCGTAACGGGGTTTGAAGGTAAACAAGCCAGCGGACCTTTTGACTACTGAGAAGAAGTAAAAAACAGGACGCTACTATCGAGATCTGCAGCAACATGACAAAGCCAAAGGTGTAAATCTGCAGCAGGCTGTGGTCACGCAAAACCCATAATGCGCTCTCGATATCGCTCAAATAAGGAACTCGCCCCTCCACCGCATTGGTGACCCAATAGCGAACCAGATAAATGGCATACATCACTCCCCAAAACCAAAAGACCTGCTTGCGCGTCACTGTTTCGCATCCTTGTATTCATACGCTGTGTCCGGTGTTACAGGCTGCCAATGCCAGGATTTCCCACCCTGCTGCCAATTGTCATCCCCCTCCAGATAGCGTTTTGATCGTTCCCACGCAGAGTGAACTGACCCCACAAAGTTGGACGTTTACCCATCTATGCCTGAGCGGCCTGAGTTCTGTATTCAACAGGACTCAGGCCGTTTAGCTTCAGTCTGATACGCGAGTGATTGTAATACTGGATGTACTCGTCGATGCCAGCGTGAAGCTCATCAAGGTCGTTAAATTTATTCAGATAAAAAAACTCTGACTTCAGTGTGCCGAAAAAACTCTCCATGGCCGCATTGTCGTAGCAGTTACCCTTGCGCGACATGCTCGGCGTCACGGAGCTTTTTTTGAGAGCCTGCAGGTAAATGGGCATTCGATACTGCCAGCCCTGGTCAGAATGCAAAACCGGTTTTTCATGCGGCTGAAGCCGCTTGAATGCACCTTTGAGCATCTTCCCAACCATATCGAACAGCGGCCTTCTGGCAACCTCATAGGAAATGATTTCGCCGTTGTACAGATCCAAAACGGGCGACAGATAAAGCTTCTGGCCTCCAACTTTGAACTCTGTAACGTCGGTTACCCACTTTTGATTGGGTGACGGAGCTTCGAACTCACGCCTCAAAAGATTTGCCGCTACCTTGCCTACCTCACCCTTGTAAGCTCGGTATTTTTTCACACGCACCAAGCTCTTGAGCTGAAGCTGCGCCATCAGTCGCTGAACCGTCTTGTGATTGACGAGATGACCAGCGCTTCGTACCGCAGCCGTTATCCGGCGGTAGCCATACCGGCCCTTATGCTCATCGAACGTCGAACGAATCTTGTCTTTCAGCTCAGCGTGCTTATCAGCCGCTTGCAGCGCCTTTTGCTGATAGTAAAAGGTGCTGCGTGCCAAACCGGCGAACTTCAGCAGGCTTTCGAGAGAGTGCCGCGGCCTCAGTACTATTACGATTCGCGCTTTTTCTGCTGCGCTACTCGTTTCTTCTCCTGAACCAAGGCATCGAGCTTTTTTAGGTAGTCGTTTTCCATCCGCAACTGCTTTACCTCGGCAAGCAAATCATCGCGTGAGCGCGACTCATCATCGGGTGAGTCGGGTTGAACAGGAGGAATGGTGGTTGGCATTTTTTTCGGACGTCCGGCTCTATTAGGCTGCTTGGTAAGGGCATCAAAACCGCCCTCATCATAGCGGCGCTCCCAGAGGCCGATGATGCCGAACCTGCGGATGTCGAACAAGGCCGCCGTCTGCCGATAGGACAGCTGTTCCTTACGCATACGTTTCAAAACAGACAGTTTGAAGTCGTTGCTATAGCGCTGCAGCTTTTTCTGTTTCAGCCCGGCAGCGCCATGCACCTGATAGGCCGCAACCCACTGGCGAAGGGATGAAAAATCCACATTGTGACGGTGTGCCACATCCCTCAAACCCGCGCTACCGGAACAGTAGTCCTGCACTGCTGCCAGTTTTACTTGCTCTGTGTACTTACCCATGACACCCCCAAAGGTTGTGTCCAACCTTTGGGGGTCAGTTCAGAGCGTGGGAACGATCGGCCCTTACACCCCGCGCCCTTCCCGCAACAACAGATTCAGCTCATCCACCACCTCAGCCCAATCCGCATCCTCCAAAATTTCTTCACGCAAAAACGCTTTCTGGCTGGCAGTCCAGAAAAAGGCATCTGCCAACTTCAGATCCGGTTTAAGCGGCGAATGCACTGCCACGAACTTCTCAATACTGACCGGGTCTTCCGGCAGCCCGAGCTGTTTGAACAGTGATGGCAAGCTGTGCACAGGCGATTCCATGGCGGGCTCCAGGTAAAAAAGACTTAATTGAGTCTAGCGGCAACCTTCAGGTTGCGGCTGCGCCCCGTTGCACAGCACGAACAATCGCGCCCTCGCACCACCGCCATCCTGACGGCTCAACTCACGCCAGCCTTCAGGTAAGGGCGCGAAATCGTCGGGCGCTTCGTTGCTGCTGATCAGCCACACACGGCGGGTATCGGCGGGCAGCGCGGACAGGCGGTCGAGATAAATGCGCCCGCCATCCTGGTCTACCAGCGTGCCGAAACCGTAGGCGTTCGGCCGGGTCGGCGTGCCGTCGGGTTTGGGCGGTGTGTAGAGCTGCAATTGGGCATCTGTCTGGTCGTAATACACGTAGCTGAGGTACCACATCATGTCGCTGAGAACGATGCGGTCGTCTTCCTGGTAATTACGATTGACGAATTCCACAGGCACGTTGAACTGGTCATGTTCATCGATGGTGAAGTTGTTCTTGAGCCCCACCAGCTCAATACCGACTAACAACACGAACAACGCGGCGCCCAACCATGAAAATCGTGTCGGCAAGCGATCAATGGCCAGTGCCAAAAGGATGGGCAAGCCCATGGCGTACACCGTCAGATAACGCTCGATGAACACCGGGGAAATGAATGACACCCCGTACACCAGCAGCAGCGGCAACAGGAAAAACAGCGCTAGCAGGCTGGCCGGGCGATAGCGGTCGCGATCCTGCCAGGCAGTAACGCCCACCACAGCGATCAGCAGCAACGGGAACACCCAGAACAGCGGCTGCCAGAAGCCAATGCCTTCATCCTGAACGATGAATTGCCAGATCATCGACGGCAATGAGAACAGGTTGACCGGATCTTCCCAGCCGATGTCACCACCCACCTTGAGCTGTTCGGCGTGTTGCACCAGACCAAGCAAGTTCGGCAACCACGGCAGGTAAATCACCACGATGGCGGCATTGGCCACCCACCACGACGGGCGCTTGAGCAAACGTTGGCCGGAAGCCTGGGCTGAACTCAGCAAGACCAGATACGCCCAGTGGACCAGCACACACAAGGCCGTGAAGTAATGGGTATAGAAACCGGCACTCATCAGCACGACATACGCCACCAGATAGCGCGTGCGCTCTGGTTGGCGCACCCAGTACACCAGCGCCAGCGTGGCGCCCAACAGCCACACGCCCAGCAGCGAATACATGCGCACTTCCTGGCTGTAACGCACCGCCGTGGGCAGCAGCGCCAGCAGGATACCCGCCAGCACGGCGGCACGTCGGGTAGACAGTTGCCGCGTCAACCAGATGCCCACGCCCACGGCGATCGCGCCGGGAATCGCACTCATGCTACGAATCGACCAGATACTGTCACCGAACAGTTCGATCCAGCCGCGCAGCATGAAAAAGTACAGTGGCGGGTGCACATCGTGGGCCGCGTGAAACCACAGGTCATCGGCAGCGTATTCGCTGAGTAACAGACTAGAGCCTTCGTCCCCCCAGATTGCTGCAGCCGTCAGGCTATAAAAACGCAGCGCGACGGCCAGTGCCAGGATGGGCACCCACCAAAGACGGCTGATCCAACCGGCACTGTCCCAGCTACTTGCGACGCGATCAAATGCGGGCAATGCCGCCACCTTTTCATCTTGCTCTACCACAGACCGTCGCACCTCGATTCCCCTGCTATTGCCTTTTTGGCCGGCAAACAAGCCTATGCGTGAATGACCGCCACTCTAGGACAAAAACCCTTGATTCGCTGCTGGAATCGGACAAATCAGCGATTTGTGTAAGTCCTCACCTAGGCAGTTGCCGGATCAAGCTATTATTGCCTCCCTCAAAGGACTCAGGATCAAGGACACGTCATGCGCATCGGTTTTCTCTCACCCTTGGCTCTGGCGTTGCTCGCCAGCCTTTCCTTCCAGGCCCAGGCCAGCGGCGATGACTCGTGCTACCCCGACTGGCGGGTCTCACGCGACAGCCTTGAAGGGTGCAGCAACCTGCCCTTCCTGAGCCCGGGCAATGACAGCCGGGTCAACCTGCGCCTGTTGCTGGCGGATAAACAGGTGGCACCTCTGACGCCTAACGCGCTGGGCGAGACCGACCTGGAAGAAGGCTTCGGTCCGGTGCCGTTCCCGGTGTACCGCCTGACCCCGGTAGCCGACGCCACCGACGAAAAAACTAACGTGGCGCCCACACCCAGCAAACTCGACGAGTTGCTCGCGCCACTGGGCATTCAGCGTGAAGGCGACAAGGCGGCGGGTGACGCCTTCCTGACCGGCGAAGGCAGCCGCTGCCGCAGCAATGATGAAAGCAGTGCCACGGCGTTTATCAGCCAAGTGGTTAAAGCCGACGTGCCCGAAGCGGAGCGCCAGCTGCTGGCCAAGGGACGTGTACAGATGCTCGCCGCCTGTACCTGGGACGGCGCCAGCCTGGGTGACCCGGAGCAGATCAAGTCCACCGCCGGCCGCGAGCTGCGCACTTACCTGCAAGCCGCCGGTGACTTCTACAGTGGCCGTTTCGCTGATGCGCAGCGCGGTTTTGTCGCCGCCGCCGCCGGCAGCCTGCCGTGGGTCAAGGAAGCCGCGTTCTACATGATCGCGCGCACCGAGTTGAACCAGGCCCAGGAAAACGCCTTCGACGAGTACGGCATGCCGCAACTGGAGCATGTGGATAAGTCAGTGCTGGCCAAAGCAGACACCAGCTTTAACCTGTACCTGAAAACTTATCCACAGGGTGAATACGCTGTCTCTGCCCAGGGCCTGCTGCGCCGGGTGCATTGGCTGGCGGGCGATACCGACAAGTTGGCCAACGACCTGGCCGCGCAGTTGAGCGCCAAACAGCGCAATGTGTCGCTGGACGAGCTGGTGCAGGAAGCCGACAACAAGCTGCTGAGTGCCACCCAAAAACCTTCGGCCAACCCACTGATGCTGGCCGTCAACGACTTGATGTGGATGCGCGCCGGCAACCCGCCGCAGCTCAGCCGCGCGGCCCTGGATGCGCAAAAACCGGTGTTTGCCCAGGAGCCGGCGCTGTACGACTACGTGCAGGCGGCGTTTGCGCTGTACGTCGAACATCAGCCCGACAGCACCTTGAAGCTGCTGCCCCAGGACGTGCCCGCCAGCCTCGACTACTTCGCCTTCAGCCAGCAAACCCTGCGCGGCCTTGCTTTGGAAGCCAAGAAGGATTGGCAAGGCGCCCAAGCGCTGTGGCTGAAGCTGCTGTCCCTGGCCAAGCAACCCTTGCAGCGCGACCAGCTGGAACTGGCGCTAGCGATGAACTACGAGCGCAATGACCAACTGGCCAACGTGTTCGCCAGCGATTCGCCGATCAGCGCCAAGCAGGTGCGCTACATCTTGCTGCGCAACATCGCAGGCCAGGACCTGTTGCGCCAACAGATCAGCCAGGCCAGTGACCCGGTCGAGCGTGCCACCGCGCAGTTTGTGCTGCTGTACAAAGACCTGATGCGCGGCCAGTACGCCACCTTCGCCGACGACCTCAAGCAACTGCCGGCATCGGCGCCCGCCGACAAACTCAGCACCAGCCTGGGTTATGTCTATGGCGATGGCCGTTCGCTGCAGTTGTTCCAGTGGAACGGTGATAAGGCGGAGTCCGGCTACGCCTGCCCGAGCATTGCGCAAATCGCCAGCACCCTGCAGGCCGATGGGAAAAACCCCAAGGGCCTGAACTGCCTGGGTGAGTTCATCCTGCGCAACAACCTCGATGGCATGCCGCTGGACCAAGTGCGCGCCGCCGGCAGCCTGGGCAGCACCGCCTCGTTGTTCAAGGGCGAGACCTTCTCGCGCCTCGACGGTTACCGCCAGGTCATCGCCAACCCCAAGGCGCCGCACAACGACAAAGCCTACGCGCTGTTCCGCGCGATCAACTGCTATGCGCGGGCCGGTTATAACGGCTGCGGCGGTGTAGACGTGGATAAATCCGTGCGCAAAGGCTGGTTCCGCCAGCTAAAAACCGGGTTTGCCGACACCGAGTGGGCGCAGTCGCTGAAGTACTACTGGTGAAACACCTGTGGCTAGGCTTGCTGCTTCTGGCAAGCCCGGCCTTTGCCGGCGTTGACGCCCGCGACTACGACGCCTTCTGGCTGTGGAGCGGGGTCACGCCGCAGCCGGTGCTCAAGCAAGCGAAAACCCTGTACATCCTCCAGGGCCAGATCAACTCCACGCGCCGTGCGCCGCAATTGGGTGTGCAGTTTATCGCCCAGGGCATCAGCGTACCGCGCATCACCCAGGGCGAGGTCTGGGTGGTGTACCGCGCCCACACCCTGCACTGGCCCGAGCGCGTCTACAGCCAACTGCTCGGCCAGGTGCAACGCTGGCGCGATGCGGGCAACCCGGTGGTCGGCATCCAGATCGATTTCGACGCCCGCACCCAATACCTGCACGAATACACAAGCTTCCTGCGCGACCTGCGCCAACGCCTGCCTGCCGACCTGCGCCTGAGCATTACCGGCTTGATGGACTGGAGCAGCAACGCCGACCCCGCCGCCATCGCCCAACTTAAAGGCGTGGTGGATGAAGTGGTGGTCCAGACCTACCAAGGGCGCCATAGCATCCCGGATTACGCGGCGTATTTGCCACGCATGAACCGGCTGGGGCTGCCGTTCAAGGTGGGGCTGATTCAGGGCGGCGTGTGGGAAGAGCCGGGGTATTTGAAAGGGAGTGAATGGTTCAGGGGGTATGTAGTGTTTTTGCAGAACCCTTAATCACGCAATATTCCATGTGGGCTTGCCCGCGATGAGCATAGGAATCTACACAACTGGTTAACACGAAGTCTGTGGCAGGTGGGCTGTTGTGGCGAGCAGGCTTGTCGAATCGTCGCACCGCCTGCGTTGGGCTGCGAAGCGGCCCCAGTAAAGGCACTGCAATTTTTCTGAAAGTACTTAGTGTCAGGGTTTGGGGCCGCTTCGCGGCCCAACGCAGGACAAGCCTGCTCGCCACAGGAGAAAGTGGCGGCCTTCAAAAGTTGTGTAGATACCTATGCCGCGATGAGGGTGCGTCAGTCAACATAACGTTGGCTGAACTACCGCTATCGCGGGCAAGCCCGCTCCCACATTGGGTTATGTTCAGCCTGCCGGAATGGCAGCTGTAGGGGGGTAGACGGACTCCCAACCACCGCCCAACGCCTTGTACAGCCCCACCATCGCCAGCGACACGCCGGTGGAACTTTCTACCCACTGCTCCTGCGTGGCCAGCAGCGCGCTTTGCACGGTGAGCACGTTGACGAAATCCACCACGCCTTCGACGTACTGCTGTTGTGCGGTGCTCAACGCGATCTGGTTCTGGCGTACCGCTTCGGCGAGGCTGTCGCGGCGCAGTTGGCTGGCGTTGTAGCGGGTCAGTTGGTCATCGATCTCATGCCAGGCACGCAGTACGGTTTGCTGGTACGCCAGCGCCGCTTCCTGTTGCTGGGCTTCACGCAAATTCAACATGCCTTGCAGGCGCCCGCCATTGAACAACGGCAGGCTGAACTGCGGGCCGAAGGCAAACGCACGTGAGCCCCAGGAGCCGAAATCCGAGAGTTGCAGGGCTTGGGAACCCAGGCTGCCGGACAAGGTGATACGCGGGTAAAAGTCGCCTTTTGCCACGCCGATACTGGCGGTGGCCGCATGCAGGCGCGCTTCGGCCTGGCGGATGTCCGGGCGGCGTTCGGCCAGTTCCGAGGGCAAGCCGATGGCGACCTGGCGCGGGGTTTGCGGCACCGCAGCGTCCTTGGACAATTGCGCATGCAGCGCTTGCGGCGGCTCGCCCATCAGCAGGCTCAGGGCATTGATCAGTTGGTCCTGACGCTGCTGCAAGTCCGGCAAACGCGCTTCGATGGCGGCGACCTGGGCGGCGGCTTCGGCCACATCCAGGTCAGTGGCCACGCCGTCGGCCAGGCGCAGTTGCGAGAGCTTGAGGCTGTGGCGGGCGACCTCGAGGTTTTGCTCGGTGACAGCGCGAGTGTTCTGCACGCCGCGCAGTTGGACGTAGTCCTGGGCGGTTTCGGCGAGTACCGACAGCAACACGGCGCGACGGTCATCTTCAGCGACTTGCAGGGTGGCGTCGGCGGCTTCGGTTTCGCGTTTGACGCGGCCCCAGAAGTCCAGCTCCCAGGCGGCGGAAAAGCCCATGTCCCACTGGTTGTAAGCCGACTGACCATTGCGGTTCGACGGGTCGCTCAAACCTTTGCCGCTGTTAAGTTGGCGCAGGTAATCCCCAGTGGCGTTGACGTTGGGATAACGCTCGGCAGTGGTCACCTGACGCACGGCGCGGCTTTGTTGCAGGCGGCTGCTGGCCAGTTTCAGGTCGAGGTTATCGGTGAGCGCTCGGCGCGTGAGGGCCGAGAGTTCTGCATCGTGGAACACGTCCCACCAGCGCTCCTGCAAAGGGTCGGTCACCGCGTGGCTGGCGGCCTGACGGCCCTGCGGCTCGCTCCACTGGGTGACTTGCGGGCCCTGGGGCCGCTGGAAGTCCGGGCCGACCGTGCAGGCGCTGAGGCTGATCAGGCTCAAGGTGAGCCAGGCAAATGGCTTCATTGCTGGGCCACCTCACGCGACTGCGCGACTGGCCGGGTGTCGACTGTGGCTTGCACCGACATGCCCACGCGCAGGCGTTCAATATGGGGCTGGTTCGGCTCCAGGATGATCTTCACCGGAATGCGCTGTACCACCTTGGTGAAGTTGCCGGTGGCGTTGTCCGGCCTGACCGACGCAAAGGTCACGCCGGTAGCAGGTGCCAGGCTTTCCAGGTGGCCCTTGAGCAAATCGCCGTCGAGGCTGTCGACGCTGAGTTCTACGGCTTGGCCGGCATGCATATGCGACAGTTGCGTCTCCTGGAAATTGGCCACCACATAGGCCTCGGCCAACGGCACGACCGCGAGGATCTTGCTGCCCGGCGTCACATAGGCGCCGACGCGCACCGCACGTTCACCGACCATGCCATCCACCGGCGCGACAATGCGTGTGTAGGACAACTGGTAGCTGGCCATTTCCAACGCTGCCTGGGCGCGTTTGAGCCCACCGTCGGCAGCGTCACGCTGGGCGGTGAGGATTTCCACTTGCTTGCGTTCAGCCGCCAGCACGGCCGTGGCTTTGGCCAGGTTTGCGGTGGCCTGGTCGATACGCGTCTTGGCTTGCTGGGCGTTCTGCACGGTGCCTGCGCCCACGCCGGCGAGGTGGTTGTAGCGGTTCAGTTCGTGCTCGGCGAATGCCACTTCGGCACGGTCGGCCGCGACAGTGGCCTGAGCCTGGGCGATCACCGAGCTTTGGCGCTCCAGGGTCGCGGTGGCGTTCTTCAACTGGGCCTGGGCGACCAGGGTGTCGGCGTCGGCGGCCTGGGCGGCAGCGCGAAAATCGCGGTCGTCGATCAACGCCAACAGCTGGCCGGCCTTGACGCGCTGGTTGTCTTCGACCAGCACTTCCTTGATGAAGCCCGCCACGCGCGGCGCCACCAGCGTGAAGTCGGCGGCGACGAAGGCGTCGTTAGTGGTCTGGCGCTTGCTGCCCAGCACGCCCGGCGCGACCAGATAAACCAGCACGCCGACGGCAAACACAGCAATAACGGAGACGGCAATTTTGTCTTTGCGTTTCATGAGAAGTCCTTGGGGCTAGGTCGGTGCGCGAGGCGGAAAGATCCGCGTGGGCATCCAGAAAATCAGCAGGATCAACGCCACCGCGACACCGGCCATGACGTAATAGAGGTCCGAAGAAGTCAGCACTACCGCCTGCTGGTGCAGGCGCTGCGCCAGGCCCGGCGCGTCGCCGTCGGCCAGGGGCGAGTTGCCCAGGTGGTCCACCAACAGGGTCGAATGGAAGTGCTCACGCTGGGTGGTCAGCGTGTCCAGCACGGCCGTGGCGATCACCGCCGCGAGGCCTTTGACGGTGTTGAACCAGGCCGAGGCGAACGGCCCGTCCATCGGCTGGATGCTGCCGGTAGAGAGCATCAGCAGCGGCAATACGGCCATGGGTTGACCGAAAATCTGCAGCAGGTACCAGCCATAAAAATCGTCGCGTATCCACGCCGAGGTGAGGTGCGAACTGCCGATGCAGCACAGCACCAGCATGCTCAAACCAATCCCCAGCACCCAGCGGCAGTCGACCCAACGCAGGTTGCACAGCGCCGCCACCAGCGGCAGCGCGATCAATTGGGGCAGCGCCATCAACAGCATCACCGGCGCGGTTTGCAGTGGTCGGTAACCCTGCACCTGGGCGAGAAAACTCGAGGGGATGATGATCACCGAGGTCAGCACCATCAGCACACCCGCCAGTACGATCAGGGCGAACGCCAGGTTGCGCAGGCCGAGCATCTGCAACTTGAAAAACGGCACGGGGTGCGACCATTCATTGAGCATGAACAGCACCAGCAATACGCCGCCGCCGATCAGCAAAAAGGTGATCAGGCCGGATTCGAACCAGTCCAGTCGATTGCCCTGCAACAGGCCGATCACCAGCATGCAGATCGCCGGAAAACCCAGCAGCAGGCCGCGCCAGTTGAACTGCTTGAAGCGCTCCAGGCGCAGCGGGTCTTGCGGCAAGCCGTAGGCCACCGCGACCATCGCCAGCAGGCACGGCCCGACGATTTGCCAGAACGCCCATTGCCAGCCGACGTATTCGGTCCATAACGCCGCCAGCGGGGTGCCCAGGCTCGGGCCAAACGTGGCGGTGAGCGCGTAACCGGCCAGGCCGTAGAGCTTGACGTGGGCCGGCAGGAAACGCAGCGCCACGGTCATCAGCATGGGCGGCAGCGCACCGCCGGCCAGGCCTTGAACGGTGCGCAGCACCAGCAGGCTTTCGTAGTTCGGCGCAAACGGGCACAGGATGCCCAGTACGGTAAACAGGCCGATGGCGCACAGGGTGAATCGGCGCAGCGAAAACGTCACCGAACACCACGGCGCAAAGGCCATGGCCGCCACGGAGGTGGCCGTGTAGGCCGCAACCAGCCAGGTGCCTTCGTCAAAGCCGATGAACAGCGCACCGCGAATATCGGCGAGGGCTACCTTGGTGACCATCTCATTGAGACCAGAGACCAGCACCGCCAACAACACACCGACCAAGCCGATGATGATGCGCGGGCCGAACACAGGTGGGCTCAGGGCAGTAGATTTGGCTGCAGCCTGGAGAGCGGGGGCAGCGAGGGATGTCATGAACGCGCAACTCGGAATTAAAAATACCCGAGCAGTTTAAGGGGGCGCATACATGACAAAAAAGTTACTTGTTGGAAGCTTATAATTGCGTCAGGCGCAATCCTAAGAGGGTAAACATGAAGTCTGTGGCAAGCGGGTTGTTGTGGCGAGGGTAATTGGCTGCCTTTAAAAGTTGTGTAAGCGGTGGGTCAGGCAATGAATCCCTACACAGTCAGACCGCCATCGCAGGCAAGCCAGCTCCCACATTGATCGAGTGCACTTCAGCTGGGCTGGGCTTCGAGCCAGGTGGCATGGCAGCTCTCGCGCATGGTCTCGCGCAGCCATTTATGGGCCGGGTCTTTGTCGAAGCGTGGGTGCCAGGATTGGGCCAATACCAACGTCGGCAAGGAGATAGGCAGCGGGAAGGCGCGCAGTGGCAGGTTCAGTCGGTTGGCGCTCAGCAAGGCTTCCTTTGGCACCGGCAGCAGTAGATCGGAGTCGGGCAGCATGAACATCGCGCCGTGAAAGCCTGGGGCGATCATGGCCACGCGGCGCTCCAGGCCTTGGGCATTCAGCGCAGTGTCAATCGGCCCACGGGCAATGCCGCGTCGCGAAATGCTGATATGGGAATAACTGGCAAACCGTGCGGCGGTGATTTCTTCGTCGAACAGCGGGTGATCTTGCCGCGCCAAACCGACGAAGGTGGTGGAAAACAAATTCTGTACCTTCACCTCCGGGCTGGCCGGCAGCGTATTGCTCACGCGCAGGTCCAGGCGCCCTTCGCGCAGCGCGTCGTCGTCGGTATCCCCTTCGGGCACAAAGCACAGCTCGCACAGCGGTGCCATGCGCTCCATGGTGTCGAACAGCCGACCGCCGTACACGCCGACAAAAAAGTCGTTGGCCCTCACGCTGAAGCGGCGGCGCAAGGTGCTGAGGTCTACCTGGTCCGCCGAGCGAAACAGCAACGCCGCCTGCTCTACCACGTTGCGCACCTGGCCTTGCAGCTGCAAAGCCTTGGGCGTCGGCACCAGGCCGCGACCGGCACGCACCAGGATCGGGTCGCCCACCGCCTCGCGAATCCGCGTGAGCGTGCGGCTCATAGCCGCCGGGCTGAGGTTCATCCGCCGCGCTGCGCCGACCACACTGCCCTCGTCGAGCAAGGCGTCGAGGGCGACGAGCAGGTTCATGTCCGGTAGTTGCATGCCAAGCACTCAAGAGCAGTGGGGAGTGAATTGCACGCAATCCTAGCAGGCTTTACAGGTAGAGCTTGGTGCCGCGCGGCAGGAAGTCGACGAAAGCGGCTTTGGGGTTGGCCTGGCACTTGCGCACGATATCCGGCAGGGCTTTTTCGAAGTCGTCCGCCTTGGACAGCCCCTCGTAGTAGTCCTTTTTGCCGCTCAATGCCGGAAACATCACCGCGACTCGGGTAATGGCAAAGCTCTTCATGTCGATCAAAGGACGGTTGGGATGCTCACGCTGGAACTGGCTGACTTCTTCGTTCAAGGCGCTGCAGGATTGATAGGTGGTTTGGGTGAATCTCAGCTGGACGCTTTCTTCCCTGGACTGTGTAGGCGTGAAGACCATGTCGTTTTGCGCCACGACATGGGCGGGTTGGTCTGCGCTCACCTCCCAGGGTTTGAAGCGCCACAGTGTGGCTGCGGCTACGGCGGCTTCGCCAAAAGCCGGCTTAGTAGCACTGAGCGCTTTGACATCGCTGACCGAGCCGTCGTTGTGAATCTTCAGGCTGATGCGAGCATGCCCCTGGATGCCAATCAGGTTGGATGGGTAGGTCGGCTTGGGCATCGACACCGCTTGCGGGGTGAACTGAGCAAAAGCCCACGCCGACAAAAACAAAGCCGTCACCAAGACAAAAAACCGCATCGCCGTAAATCCTTCTACCGGGAATGCCTGACGCCAGGGCGACGTCAGGTTCGGCCGGCATTATCGGGTTCACACCCGACAAAGAGCAATCGTTCCTATTTAACGCTGCATGCCCCAGCGCTTTACGGTGAGCCGCTCGAAGGTATCAAACACCAGGTTTTCCACCAGCAGGCCGATGAGGATCACCACGGCCAGGCCGGCAAACACTTTGTCGGTGTACAGCTCGTTGCGGTTCTGGAAGATGTACCAACCCAACCCGCCTTTACCGCTGGTAGCGCCGAACACCAGTTCAGCGGCGATCAGTGTGCGCCAGGCAAAGGCCCAGCCGATTTTAAGGCCGGCGAGGATCGACGGCAGTGCCGCCGGAATCAGGATGAACAACACAAACCGCATGCCCTTGAGGCCGTAGTTGCGACCGGCCATGCGCAGGGTTTCGGACACGCCGAGAAACCCTGAATAGGTGTTCAACGCCAACGCCCACAGCACCGAATGCACCAGCACAAAGATCAGGCTGTTCTGCCCCAGGCCAAACCACAGCAGCGCCAGCGGCAGCAGGGCAATCGCCGGCAGCGGGTTGAACATTGAGGTCAGCGTGCTGAGCAGGTCGCGGCCCAATTGCGTGGACACGGCCAAGGTGGTCAACGCAAACGCCAACACAATGCCGATCAGATAACCCTTGATCAGCACTGCCAGCGAGATCCAGACCTTGCTCAACAGTTCGCCGCTGAGCAGGCCGTCGAACAGTGCCTGCGAGGTCTGAAAAAAGCTCGGCAGCAGCAGGTCGTTGTTCTGGTAGCGGGCGACCGCCTCCCAGAGGATCGCGAGCACGATCAGGATCAAGCCCTTGCGCAGCCAGCCTTGCTGCCACAGGCGTTGGCGCAGGGGCAGTTCGCGCTCTACAGGGACGCTGAGCAGTGGTTCGAGGGTGACTTCAAATTCCTGGCGCATGGTTCGGCCCCTTAGTAAGCAATGCGGATATCGGCGAAACCCAACTCACGTTCGGCCTCGGGCGCTTCATCGAACAGCAGGCGATGAATACGCCGCGCCGACGCCTGGAATTCCACACCGCCGAGGCTGTGCAGGTCGTATTGATGGCTGTGGATTTCTGCCCGCACGCGCCCAGGATGCGGCGACAACAACAGGATGCGGTTGCCCACCACCAGTGCTTCCTCGATGGAATGGGTGACGAACAACAGGGTGAAGCGCACCTCTTCCCACAACAGCAGTAATTCTTCCTGCATCTTGCGCCGGGTCAGGGCATCGAGGGCGGCGAAGGGTTCGTCCATCAGCAGGATTTTCGGTTGCATGGCCAGCGCGCGGGCGATGGCCACACGGGCTTTCATGCCGCCGGACAGGGTGTGCGGGTAGGCGTCGGCAAAGGCACTGAGGCCGACTTTTTCCAGGTAGTGCAGCGCGCGTTCTTCGGCTTCGCGGCGCTTGATGGTCTTGGAAGCCAACAGCGGGAACATCACGTTCTGTTTGACGGTTTTCCACGGCGGCAGTTGGTCGAATTCCTGGAACACCACGATGCGATCCGGCCCAGGCTCGTCGACCTTTTGCCCCAATAGGCGAATCTCGCCTTCACAGGGTTTGATAAACCCGGCGATGGACTTGAGCAAGGTGGATTTGCCGCACCCGGAAGGGCCGAGCAGCACGTAACGGTCGGCCGGGTCGATTTCGAAACTGACCTGGTGCGTGGCCCGCACCACACGCTCGGGCGTGCGGTATTCGAGGCTGACGTTGTCCACCGCCAACAGCGGTTTGGCGGTACTCAGGGTGCTGGCCGCGTGGCCTTGCAGGGGCGCGTTCATGTCAACTCTCTTGCCGGGAATCAGAAAGGCGCATCGCCCTGGATGGTGGTGCGAAACAGTTTGCGGCGCAGGTGGCTCGGGCAACCGGCAGCCAGGTGGATCAGCGAGCGGTTGTCCCAGAACACCATGTCGTGGGGCTGCCACTGGTGGCGGTAAATGTTCTGCGGCAGCACGCTGTGGGCGTAGAGCTGGGCCAGCAGGTCGCGGCTTTCGTCTTCCGGCAGGCCGACGATGCGGGTGGTGAAACCTTCGCTGACGAACAGGGCTTTGCGACCGTTTTCCGGGTGGGTGCGCACAATCGGGTGGACCACTTCCGCCACCTGAGCCAACTGTTCGGGCGTGAGGGTTGGGCGCCAGTTGCCTTCGAATTTGGTCTCGCTGTAGCGCGCCGTGTAGGAGTGCGCGGCGCTGCGGCCTTCCACGGCTTTGCGCAGGTGCTCGGGCAGTTGATCCCAGGCTTTGTGCATGTCGGCGAACAGGGTGTCGCCGCCTTCGGAGGGCAGTTCCTGAGCGTGCAGCATCGAGCCCAGGCTTGGTAGCTCTTTATAGGAGAGGTCTGAGTGCCAGAACTTGCCCGCGTCACCCAGGCCGATGGATTGGCCGTTCTCGATGATGTTGGAGACGATCAGGATTTCCGGGTGGTCGGCCAGCAGGAACTGCTTGAGCACATGGATCTGCAGCACACCAAAACGGCGGCTGAAGGCGATCTGTTGTTTGGGGGTGATGCGTTGGTCGCGGAACACTACGACGTGGTGATCCAGGTGCGCGCGGTGGATGCGCGCGAAGTCTGTGTCGTTGACCGGGCGGGACAAGTCCAGGCCGATGACCTCGGCGCCGACGCTGCCGGGCAGTGGGCGAATCTCGAAGGATTGGGCGGTTGGGGTCGCTGTTGGAACAGTAGAGGTGGCGGACATGAGGGCACTCCCGGTCGGACAGGGGAGTGAATTTATAGGTATAAGAATGGAAGCTTAAATACCGTTAGCGAATATCGATATGCTTTAGGGTTGGATTTGCGATGAAGCGGATGGCGCTGTCGCAGGCAAGCCAGCTCCCACATTTTGTTGTGTGAACACATTCAAATGTGGGAGCTGGCTTGCCTGCGATGAGGCCACAACAGGCACCGAAGATCAGCGCTCGTGCAACGCCTCGGCCCGCGCCTTGATGATCGGCTTGAGCAGGTAGCTGAGGATGCTTTTCTTGCCGGTGATGATGTCCACCGAGGCCACCATGCCCGGGATGATCAGCAACGGCTTCTCATCAGTGCCCAGGTGGCTGCGGTCGGTGCGCAGGGTGATCATGTAGTAGGTGGTTTTCTTGTCTTCATCGGTGATGGTGTCGGCACCGATGCGCTCAAGCTTGGCCTTGAGGCCGCCATAGATGGTGTAGTCATAGGCAGTGAACTTGACGATAGCTTCTTGGCCGGGATGCAGGAAGGCGATGTCTTGCGGGCGGATCTTGGCCTCTACCAGCAGGGTGTCATTGAGCGGCACGATTTCGACCATGTCGCTGCCCGGCTGGATCACGCCACCGACGGTGTTGACCAGCAACTGCTTGACGATGCCGCGCACCGGCGAGGTGACCAGGGTACGGCTGACGCGGTCTTCCAGGGCACGGCCGGTGGACTCGGCTTTGTTCAGCTCGGTGCGGGCTTCGTTGAGCTGGGTCAGGGCTTCGCTGCGGAATTTGCCACGGGTTTCGTCGATCTTGCGCTGCACTTCCTTGATCGCCGACTCGGCGCGCGGGATCGCCAGGGTGGTGGCGTCCAACTGACCACGGGTTTCCATCTCGGCACGCTTGAGGCGCAGCACTTCCACCGGCGATACCGCGCCCTGGGCCACCAACGGCTCGGACATGTTGATTTCCTGGCGTTGCAGGGACAACTGGCTGCGGTACTGGCCTTGCTTGGAGGTGAATTCGCGCAGTTCCTGCTGGCGCTGAACCAGTTGCTCCTGCAAACCACCGACTTCGTCTTTTAATTGCTGACGGCGGCTTTCATACAGCGAGCGCTCGTTGGCGGCTTGGCTGGGCGCGGCTTTGAGCACGTCATCCGGGATGTTCAGCGGGCGGTCATCCACCTGCGCACTCAGGCGCTCGACGCGCAGTTGCATGGCCAGGCGCAACGCCTCGGTTTCGCCAGCATTGGAGACAAACCGGGTGTCGTCGAGGCGAATCAACGGCGCGCCGGCTTCGACGATCTGGCCTTCCTTCACATACAGCTCGGAGACGATACCGCCTTCCAGGTTCTGGATTTTTTGCAGCTTGGACGACGGAATCGCCTTGCCGTCGCCACGGGTGACTTCATCGATGCTGGAAAATCCGGCCCAGGTCACCAGGAACACGAAGAACGCGATGATGGCCCAGATGGTCAGGCGGATAACCCGCGGCGCATCTTCGATCAGCGCTTTGTTGACCTCAGGCAGAGGCTGGCCCTGCAGCGAGTCGGTGCCTTTGAAATAGCGGCCGACCGCGCTTTTAATGGAGTTAAGCAACACTGATCTGCCCCTTTTTCAACGCTTCCATAACCACGGCTTTCGGGCCGTCTGCGAGGATCTGCCCACGGTCGACCACCAACAGGCGGTCCACCAGCGAGAGCAGTGAGGCACGGTGCGTCACCAGCACCACGGTCTTGCTTTGCACCACGGCTTGCAGGCGTTGTTTCAAGCGTTCTTCACCGGTGTTGTCCATGGCGCTGGTGGGTTCGTCCAGCAGCAGGATGGGCGGGTTGAGCAGCAGCGCGCGGGCCAGGGCGACGTTCTGGCGCTGGCCGCCGGACAGGTTCTGCCCACGCTCGCCCACTTGCAGTTCATAACCTTGTGGGTGCAAGCGTGCGAATTCGTGTACGCCGGCCAATTCCGCGGCTTGCAGGACCATTTCGTCTTCTACATAGCGCGCACCGGACACCAAGTTGTCGCGCAGGGTGCCGGCCAGCAATTGAATGTCCTGAGCGACGTAGCCGATGTTGTGGCGCAGCTCGCTCACGTCGATCTGGCGCACGTCCACCCCGTCCACCAGCAAGGCGCCGGAGTCGGGCTGGTACAGGCCGACAATCAGCTTGGCCAGGGAGCTTTTGCCCGAGCCACTGCGGCCGATGATGCCGATTTTTTCGCCCGGCTTGATCACCAGGTTGATGTTTTTCAGCGCGGCATTCTGCTGGTTCGGATAGGTGAAGTTCAGGCCACGGCACTCGATGGCGCCTTGCAGAGTGCGACGGCTCATGGGGCGCTCTTCGAAATTGCGCTCCTGGGGCAGCTCCATCATCTGGTCCACCGAGGTCATGGTGACCTTGGCTTGCTGGTAACGGGTCAGCAGGCCCGACAGCGAGGCCAGCGGGCTCAGGGCGCGGCCGCTGAGCATGTAGCAGGCAATCAGGCCGCCCATGCTGAGGTTGCCGTCGATGATCTGGTACACGCCGAACACGATCATGATCACGCCAGCCAGTTGCTGGATGAGCAAGGTCATGTTCATCGACAGGCCCGACAGCAACTTCACGCGCAGCTCAAGGCGGCTGAGGGTGCCGATGGTCTGCTCCCAGCCGTACTGGCGCTCGCTCTCGGCGTTGTTGACCTTGACCGCATCGAGCCCGGCGAGGGTTTCAATCAGGCTCGACTGACGCTCGGCGGCCAGGGCCATGGTCCGTTCCATGGTCGCCACCAGCGGTTTTTGCAGGGCATAACCGATGCCCAATGCCAGCGGGAACGCCAACACCGGGATCCACACCAGGTGCCCGCCCAGGATGGCGATCACCAGGAAAATCAGCAAAGTAAACGGCAGGTCGATCAGGCTGGTGAGGGTCAAGGATGCGAGAAAATCACGCAGGCTCTGAAACTCATGGATATTCTGCGCGAAGCTGCCAACCCGTGCCGGGCGGTACTTCATGGACATGCCCACAATGCGCTCGAACAGCGTGGCCGAGATGATCAGGTCGGTTTTTTTGCCGGCCAGGTCCAGGCACAAACTGCGCAGGCTTTTGAGCACCAGATCGAACAGGTAGGCGCCGCAAATACCCACGGCCAGCACCCAGAGGGTCGCGGTGGCCTGGTTTGGCACGACACGGTCGTACACGTTCATCACAAACAGCGGCGCGGCCATGGCGATGATATTGATCAGAAAGCTCGCGGCAATGGCGTCGGTATAAAGCCAGCGCGAACGTTTGAGCGTGTCGCGAAACCACGAGCGCGCCCGAGGAATCAGGGTGCCGTGGTTGACGTCGAATTTGTGCTGCGGCTGGGCGAAGAAGACTTTGCCGATGTAGTCGTCGGCCAGCAGCTCACGTTTGATCAGCACTTCACCGCCGTCGCTTTCGCTGAGCAGGATGCGTGCTTGGTCTTCACCTTGCCAACCCACCAGCACGGTGCTGCGACCGTCCTTGAGCAACAGCAGCGCCGGCAGTGCAATCGTCGGGATCTGCTCCAGCTTGCGCTGCAACACCCGCCCTTGCAGCCCGGCACGCGCGGCTGCACGTGGCAGCAACTCGGCACTCAGGCGTTGCGACGGCAGCGGCAAACCGGTGGTGAGCATGGCCGCGCTGGCGGGCTTTTGATGCAGGGCACAGAGCGCCAACAACCCGTCCAGTAACGGGTCGTCGTGCAGCGTGCGTGGATCATGACTGAGATGAACTCGACTGACTTCGGATTCCACGCGGTGCACTCTCGACTAACAGATGGGGCTATTGGGGTGACTCAATTCATCCCAGGCAGTTGGACTTTAGGTTTCACGTCGTTCTGTACGACGGACGCCATCGGTGCGACCACTCCCTGGCTTTTGAGCAATTCGCCCATGGTCGCCTTGATTCGATATTGAGTAAATAACTGAATGTTCTTGATCTCTTCCAGACGACGGGAAGCGGTGAACAATTCGTTCTCGCTGTCGAGCAAATCGAGCAGGGTTCGTTGGCCGAGGCTGAACTGCTGCTGGTAAGACGTGCGCACGCGTGTGCTGTGGTCGACGTATTGCTGGGCAACCGGCAACTGCGCGTTGGCGTTGTTCAAGGCGTTCCAGGCCAGGCCCAGTTCTTCATTGAGTTGGCGCAAGGCGTTGTTGCGGATATCCAGGGCTTGGCTGGCCTGATACGACTTGGACTGCAGGTCGGCCTTGTTGCTGCCGCCGGCAAACAGGTTGAAGCGCATGCGCACCATGGCTTCCCAACCATTGCTGTGGCTGGCGTCGCCGGCCACGTTGTTGTCGGCGTTGGTACCAAGCTCGGCATCAAAGCGCGGGTAGAAGGTCGACTTGGCAGCTTCGTACTGGCTCTCGGCGGCGGAGATATCCGACTCGGCCGAACGCAGGATCGGGCTGTTGTCGAGCATCTGGCGACGGGCTTCATTCAGGTCGGCCGGCAGCATGGCCATGAACGGCGCTGGGCGCTCAAGCTGGTCGGGCATCTGGCCGACGGCGCTGAGGTAGTTGACCTGTGAGTCGGCCAGGTTGGTCTGCTCAGTGATCAGGTTGTTGCGAGCCTGGGCCAGACGCGCTTCGGCCTGGTCCTGGTCGGCGCCGTTGCCGACACCGCGCTGGGTGCGCAATTTGATCTGGTCGTAGATGCGTTCGTGGTTGCGCAGGTTCTCTTCGGCCAGGCGCACGAATTCGCGGCGGGTCAACACGTCCAGGTAAACCTGGGCGACGGTCAAACCGGTGCGTTCGGAGGTGCCGAGCAAGGAATAAGCGCGGGAGTTGACGTTGGCTTGTTGACGCCCGACTTCGCTGGAAGTGGCGAAGCCGTCAAAAATCATCTGTTGCAGGCGCAGGCTGGACTCGCCGCGGTTGAGCGTGTCCCAGTGGTTGCCGTTTGGGCCGTTGGCGGCCCGGGTGGTGGAGTTGTCGGTGCCTTCACGACCGTAACCGGCGTTCAGGTCAACGCGCGGCAAGTAACCACCTTGAGCGGCGCGCAATTGGTAATCGGCGGCAATACGGCTGTTCACACCGGCTTGGATTTCCGGATGCACATCCAGCGCCTGCTGCATGGCCTGGGGCAATGTTTGGGCTTGTACGAAACCGGCGGCGAGTACGAACGGTATTGCCTTGAACAGGTGCAGACGCATTAAAAATTTCCCCAGGACTTCTTGTCTCAAATCACAGCGATTGGCCTCGCTGCGTCGGATAATGGCTACCGTAATGACCGTACGTCGGAAAGTTCAAAAAGCGGAACTGCTTCACACATGTAGGACGGTTCGCCGCATAAATATCAATGTGACATTACGGGGCCAATTGTTTAGGATGGCGACCAGAAGGTCAATAGTTTGGCATAAACTAGATAACGAATAAATCTAGCCAATAATTTGACGCCAGTAACTACTTAGACTACGCCCCCTCCTGTTTGGCCCTCACCCCCGCGAGTGGCCACATGGAATTCATCAGAAACGGATCGCCGGAGAAATCTTTAATGAGCAGTGTTGTTGCCATCGTCAAAAGCATTGTTGGTCAAGTTTTCGTTATTTCTCCGGAAGGGACGCGCCGTGTCCTTGTAGAAGGTGACCGCCTGTTCGCAGGCGACCAGGTCGACACCGGCATGTCCGGCGCTGTAAGCCTTGAGTTGGCCGACGGCCGCACGTTGGACCTGGGCCGTGAAACCCAGTGGAGCGCCGACCTGCCGGACTCCAGTCTCGACCTGGCCGCTGCAGCCGAGAACGCCGCGCCGTCGGTTGCCGAACTGCAGCAAGCCATCGTCGCGGGCGCCGACCCGACCACCGACCTGGATGCTACCGCCGCCGGCGCGACAGCTGCCGGTAATGGTGCTGCGGGCGGGGGCCACAGCTTTGTTGTACTGGACGCGACGGCTGGCCGTGTCGACCCGACGATCGGCTTCCCGACCGGCCCACTGGGCCAGGGCGCCGCGACAACGACCCAACTTACCGGCGCCCAAGGCGCAGGTGGCAATGGCAACCTGGTCTTGCAGACGTCGACCCTGACGCTGAGCGCGACGCCGACCATCACTGAAGCTGGTGGTGTGCTGACCTACACCGCCACCGTCACGCAGCCGCCGATCAATGACCTGAGCATCACCCTGTCCAACGGTGCCGTGATCACCATCACCGCCGGCCAACTGACCGGCACCGTCAACGTGCCGCTGGCACCGAATGACAGCCCGTACATCGACCCAAGCCAGATCAGCGTGAACGTCACCGGCACCACCGGCGGCAACAACCTGGTGCTGACGATTGACCCGAACCCGGCCGTTACGCAGATTACCGACACCATCGACACCACCACCGTCACGCTGACGGCGGGCAATACCGTGACCGAAGGCGGTCAGATCACTTACACCGCCACCTTGACCAACCCGGCGCAGACGCCGGTGACTGTCACCTTGAGCAATGGCTCGGTGATTACCATCAAGGCCGGGGAGTCGGTTGGCACTGTCGTCGTAGATACGCCGGCTAACGACGTTTACAACAATGGCTCGACTGTCAGCACCACTATTACCGGCGCGACCGGCGGCAACTTTGAGAACCTGGTGCCGAGCACTACGCCTGCGGTTACTACGATCACTGATTCGATCGACACCACCACCGTCACGCTGACGGCGGGTAATACCGTGACTGAAGGCGGTCAGATCACTTACACCGCCACCCTGACCAACCCGGCGCAGACGCCGGTGACTGTCACCTTGAGCAACGGCTCGGTGATTACCATCAAGGCTGGGGAGTCGGTTGGCACTGTTGTGGTCGATACGCCGGCTAACGACGTTTACAACAATGGCTCCACTGTCAGCACTACAATTACTGGCACTACCGGTGGCAACTTTGAGAATCTGGTACCGAGCACTGCGCCTGCCGTTACCACGATCACTGATTCGATCGACACCACCACCGTCACGCTGACGGCGGGCAACACCGTGACCGAAGGCGGTCAGATTACCTATACCGCCACCTTGACCAACCCGGCGCAGACGCCGGTGACTGTCACCTTGAGCAACGGCTCGGTGATTACCATCAAGGCTGGGGAGTCGGTTGGTACTGTTGTGGTCGATACGCCGGCCAATGACGTTTACAACAATGGCTCGACTGTCAGCACCACTATTACCGGCACTACCGGTGGCAACTTCGAGAACCTAGTACCGAGCACGACGCCTGCGGTTACTACGATCACCGATTCGATCGACACCACCACCGTCACGCTGACGGCGGGTAACACCGTGACCGAAGGCGGTCAGATTACCTATACCGCTACCTTGACCAACCCGGCGCAGACGCCGGTGACTGTCACCTTGAGCAATGGCTCGGTGATTACCATCAAGGCCGGGGAGTCGGTTGGCACTGTTGTGGTCGATACGCCGGCTAACGACGTTTACAACAATGGCTCGACTGTCAGCACCACTATTACCGGCACTACCGGTGGCAACTTCGAGAACCTGGTACCGAGCACAACACCTGCGGTTACTACGATCACTGATTCGATCGACACCACCACCGTCACGCTGACGGCGGGTAATACCGTGACTGAAGGCGGTCAGATCACCTACACCGCCACCCTGACCAGCCCGGCGCAGACGCCGGTGACTGTCACCTTGAGCAATGGCTCGGTGATTACTATCAAGGCCGGGGAGTCGGTTGGCACTGTTGTGGTCGATACGCCGGCCAATGACGTTTACAACAATGGTTCGACCGTCAGCACCACCATAACCGGCGCGACCGGCGGCAACTTTGAGAATCTGGTACCGAGCACGACGCCTGCGGTTACCACGATTACCGATTCGATCGACACCACCACTGTTTCGCTGACGGCTACCGACGCGATCACCGAAGGCGGCCAGATCACCTATACCGCCACCCTGACCAACCCGGCGCAAACCCCGGTGACTGTCACCTTGAGCAATGGCTCGGTGATCACCATCAAAGCGGGTGAATCGACCGGCACCGTTGTGATCGACACCCCGGCGAACGACGTTTACAACAATGGTTCGACCGTCAGCACCACTATTACCGGCGCAACCGGCGGCAACTTTGAAAACCTGGTACCAAGCACCACGCCTGCGGTCACCACGATTACCGATTCGCTCGACACCACCACTGTTTCGCTGACGGCTACCAATACCGTGACCGAAGGTGGGCAGATCACCTACACCGCCACCTTGACCAATCCGGCGCAAACCCCGGTAACCGTCACCTTGAGCGATGGCTCGGTGATCACTATCAAAGCGGGCGAATCTGTCGGCACCGTGGTGGTCGACACTGCGCCGAACGACGTCTACGTCAATGGCAGCACGGTGAGCACCACCATCACTGGCGCGACCGGTGGCAACTTCGAAAACCTGGTGCCGAACACTACACCTGCGGTCACCACGATTACCGACTCGATTGACACCACCACGGTCACCTTGACGGCTCCGTCCGAGGCGAACGAGGGTGGTCAGATTACGTACACCGCTACGCTTTCCAATAAAGCGGGCACTGATGTAACGCTGAAGCTGGATAACGGTTCGTCTATCACCATTAAGGCCGGTGACACCGTTGGCTCTGTGACTGTTGCAGCGCCTGGCGATGACGTGTTCATCGATAAGAGCACTCAGACCGTCAAGATCACCGACACCACTGGCGGCAACTTCGAAAAACTGGAAGTGGCTGGTGATGGTGCAACTACGACCATCAACGACACCATCGACAAGGTCGATGTGGTTCTGACTGCAACGACCACCGTTGGTGAAGGCGGCAACATCGTTTACACCGCGTCGCTGGTCGACAAGTCGGGCAATGCGGTGACTAACATCACCAACCCGCTGACAGTGACCCTGGATAATGGCCAAACCATCACCATCGGTGTGAACCAGTCCAGCGGCAACGTCACAGTTGTAGCTCCGGATGACGTGTACAAGGGCGACCAGACCGTCACTACCGCTATCACTAATGTGACTGGCGGCGAGCACTTCGAAAACTTGGTGCCGGGTACTACGCCTGTTAGCACTACCGTCACCGACACTCCGGGTACCGATAACACCACTACCGTGACACTGACGGCTCCGTCTGAAGTGAACGAGGGTGGTCAGATCACTTACACCGCTACGCTTTCCAATAAAGCGGGCACTGACGTAACCCTGAAACTCGATAACGGTTCGAGCATCACCATCAAAGCTGGTGACACCGTTGGCTCCGTGACTGTTGCAGCGCCAAGCGATGACGTGTTCATCGATAAGAGCACTCAAACCGTCAAGATCACCGACACCACTGGCGGTAACTTCGAGAAGTTGGAAGTGGCTGGTGATGGCGCAACCACCACCATCAACGACACCATCGACAAAGTAGATGTGGTCCTGACTGCAACGACCACCGTGGGCGAAGGCGGCAACATCGTTTACACCGCGTCGCTGGTCGACAAGTCCGGTAATGCGGTGACCAACATCACCAACCCGCTGACCGTGACCCTGGATAACGGCCAGACCATTACCATCGGCGTTAATCAGTCCAGCGGCAACGTCACAGTTGTAGCTCCAGATGACGTGTACAAGGGCGACCAAACCGTCACCACCGCTATTACTAATGTGACTGGCGGCGAGCACTTCGAAAATCTGGTGCCAGGTACTACACCGGTGAGCACCACCGTAACTGACACGCCGGGTACTGATAACACCACTACCGTTACGCTGACCGCACCTAGCGAAGTCAACGAAGGCGGCCAGATTACGTACACCGCTACGCTTTCCAATAAAGCTGGCACTGACGTAACGCTGAAACTCGACAATGGTTCGAGCATCACCATCAAGGCTGGCGACACCGTCGGTTCCGTGACTGTGGCTGCACCAAGCGATGACGTGTTCATCGACAAGAGCACTCAGACCGTCAAGATCACTGACACCACTGGCGGTAACTTCGAGAAATTGGAAGTTGCAGGCTACGGCGCGACTACCACGATCAACGACACCATCGACAAAGTGGATGTGGTTCTGACCGCCACCACCACCGTCGGTGAAGGCGGCAACATCGTTTACACCGCGTCGCTGGTCGACAAGTCCGGTAATGCGGTGACCAACATCACCAACCCGTTGACCGTTACTCTCGATAACGGCCAGACCATCACCATCGGCGTGAACCAGTCCAGCGGCAACGTGACCGTTGTAGCTCCAGATGATGTGTACAAGGGCGACCAGACCGTCACTACTGCTATCACTAATGTGACTGGCGGTGAGCACTTCGAGAATCTGGTGCCGGGTACTACGCCTGTCAGCACCACTGTCACCGATACTCCGGGCACTGATAACACCACCACCGTGACACTGACCGCGCCAAGCGAAGTCAACGAAGGCGGCCAGATTACGTACACCGCTACGCTTTCCAATAAAGCTGGCACTGACGTAACGCTGAAACTCGACAATGGTTCGAGCATCACCATCAAGGCTGGCGACACCGTCGGTTCCGTAACTGTTGCTGCACCTGGCGATGACGTGTTTATCGACAAGAGCACTCAGACGGTCAAGATCACTGACACCACTGGCGGTAACTTCGAGAAATTGGAAGTTGCAGGCGACGGCGCGACCACCACGATCAACGACACCATCGACAAGGTCGATGTGGTTCTGACCGCAACCACCACCGTCGGTGAAGGCGGCAACATCGTCTACACCGCGTCGCTCGTCGACAAGTCGGGTAATGCGGTGACTAATATCACCAACCCGCTGACTGTGACCCTGGATAATGGCCAGACCATCACCATCGGCGTGAACCAGTCCAGCGGCAACGTCACAGTTGTAGCTCCAGATGACGTGTACAAGGGCGACCAGACCGTCACTACCGCTATCACTAACGTGACTGGCGGCGAGCACTTCGAAAACTTGGTGCCAGGCACAACGCCGGTTAGCACTACCGTTACCGATACTCCGGGTACTGATAACACCACTACCGTGACACTGACGGCTCCGTCTGAAGTGAACGAGGGTGGTCAGATCACTTACACCGCCACCTTGAGCAACAAGGCCGGTACTGAAGTCACGTTGAAGTTGGACAATGGCTCGAGCATCACCATCAAGGCTGGCGACACCGTCGGTTCCGTGACTGTGGCTGCACCAAGCGATGACGTGTTTATCGATAAGAGCACCCAGACCGTCAAGATCACTGACACCACTGGCGGTAACTTCGAGAAACTGGAAGTCGCTGGCGATGGTGCAACTACGACCATCAACGACACCATCGACAAAGTGGATGTGGTTCTGACCGCCACCACCACCGTTGGTGAAGGCGGCAATATCGTTTACACCGCGTCGCTGGTCGACAAGTCGGGCAATGCGGTGACCAACATCACCAATCCGCTGACAGTGACCTTGGATAACGGCCAGACCATCACCATCGGCGTTAATCAGTCCAGCGGCAACGTCACAGTTGTAGCTCCGGATGACGTGTACAAGGGCGACCAAACCGTCACTACCGCTATCACTAACGTGACTGGCGGTGAGCACTTCGAAAACTTGGTGCCAGGCACAACGCCTGTCAGCACTACCGTTACCGATACTCCGGGTACTGATAACACCACTACCGTGACACTGACAGCTCCGTCTGAAGTGAACGAGGGTGGTCAGATTACGTACACCGCTACGCTTTCCAATAAAGCGGGCACTGACGTAACCCTGAAACTCGATAACGGTTCGAGCATCACCATCAAAGCTGGCGATACCGTTGGCTCCGTGACTGTTGCAGCGCCAGGCGATGACGTGTTCATCGACAAGAGCACTCAGACCGTCAAGATCACCGACACCACTGGGGGTAACTTCGAGAAGTTGGAAGTGGCTGGTGATGGTGCAACTACGACCATCAACGACACCATCGACAAGGTCGATGTGGTTCTGACCGCAACCACTACCGTTGGGGAAGGCGGCAACATCGTTTACACCGCCAGCCTTGTGGATAAAAACGGCGCGGCAGTGACCAACATCACCAACCCGTTGACCGTCACTCTCGATAACGGCCAGACCATCACCATCGGTGTGAGTCAGTCGAACGGCAGTGTGACCGTTGTAGCTCCAGATGACGTGTACAAGGGCGACCAGACCGTCACTACCGCTATCACTAACGTGACTGGTGGCGAGCATTTCGAAAACTTGGTGCCGGGTACTACGCCTGTTAGCACTACCGTCACCGACACTCCGGGTACCGATAACACCACTACCGTGACGCTGACCGCACCTAGCGAAGTCAACGAAGGCGGTCAGATTACGTACACCGCTACGCTCTCTAATAAAGCGGGCACTGACGTAACCCTGAAACTCGATAACGGTTCGAGCATCACCATCAAAGCTGGCGACACCGTCGGCTCTGTGACTGTTGCAGCGCCTGGCGATGACGTGTTCATCGACAAGAGCACTCAGACCGTCAAGATCACCGACACCACTGGCGGTAACTTCGAGAAGCTGGAAGTGGCTGGTGATGGTGCAACTACGACCATCAACGACACCATCGACAAGGTCGATGTGGTTCTGACCGCCACCACCACCGTCGGTGAAGGCGGCAACATCGTTTACACCGCCAGCCTTGTGGATAAAAACGGCGCGGCAGTGACTAATATCACCAACCCGCTGACCGTCACTCTCGATAATGGCCAAACCATCACCATCGGTGTGAACCAGTCCAGCGGCAACGTCACAGTTGTAGCTCCAGATGACGTGTACAAGGGCGACCAGACCGTCACTACCGCTATCAAAGGCGTCACCGGCGGCGAGCACTTCGAAAATCTGGTGCCAGGTACTACGCCGGTTAGCACTACTGTCACCGACACTCCGGGCACTGATAACACTACTACCGTTACGCTGACCGCACCTAGCGAAGTCAACGAAGGCGGTCAGATTACGTACACCGCTACGCTTTCCAATAAAGCGGGCACTGACGTAACCCTGAAACTCGATAACGGTTCGAGCATCACCATCAAAGCTGGCGACACCGTTGGCTCTGTGACTGTTGCAGCGCCTGGCGATGACGTGTTTATCGACAAGAGCACCCAGACCGTCAAGATCACTGACACCACTGGCGGCAACTTCGAAAAACTGGAAGTCGCAGGCGACGGCGCAACCACCACTATCAACGACACCATCGACAAAGTGGATGTGGTTCTGACCGCAACTACCACCGTGGGCGAAGGCGGCAACATCATCTACACCGCCAGCCTTGTGGATAAAAACGGCGCGGCAGTGACTAACATCACCAATCCGCTGACCGTGACCCTGGATAACGGCCAGACCATCACCATCGGTGTGAATCAGTCGAACGGCAGCGTGACCGTTGTAGCTCCGGATGACGTGTACAAGGGCGACCAAACCGTCACTACCGCTATCACTAACGTGACTGGCGGTGAGCACTTCGAAAACTTGGTGCCAGGCACAACGCCGGTTAGCACTACCGTTACCGATACTCCGGGTACTGATAACACCACTACCGTGACACTGACGGCTCCGTCTGAAGTGAACGAGGGTGGTCAAATCACCTACACCGCTACGCTTTCCAATAAAGCTGGCACTGATGTAACGCTGAAGCTGGATAACGGTTCGTCTATCACCATTAAGGCCGGTGACACCGTTGGCTCTGTGACTGTTGCAGCGCCTGGCGATGACGTGTTCATCGACAAGAGCACTCAAACGGTCAAGATCACTGATACCACTGGCGGTAACTTCGAGAAATTGGAAGTTGCAGGCAACGGCGCAACCACCACCATCAACGACACCATCGACAAAGTAGATGTAGTCCTGACCGCCACCACTACCGTTGGTGAAGGCGGCAACATCGTTTACACCGCGTCGCTCGTCGACAAGTCCGGTAATGCGGTGACCAACATCACCAACCCGCTGACCGTGACCCTGGATAACGGTAAAACCATCACCATCGGTGTGAACCAATCCAGCGGCAACGTCACCGTCGTAGCACCAAACGACGTGTACAAAGGCGACCAGACCGTAACGACCGCTATCAAAGGCGTGACTGGCGGCGAGCATTTCGAAAATCTGGTGCCAGGCACAGCGCCTGTTAACACCACAGTGACTGATACACCGGGTACTGCGGATACCACAACCGTAACGCTGACTGCACCAAGCGAAGTCAACGAAGGCGGCCAGATTACTTACACTGCCACCTTGAGCAACAAGGCCGGCACTGACGTAACCCTGAAACTCGATAACGGTTCGTCTATCACCATCAAAGCTGGTGACACCGTCGGTTCCGTGACTGTTGCTGCACCTGGCGATGACGTGTTCATCGACAAGAGCACTCAGACGGTCAAGATCACTGACACTGCTGGCGGCAACTTCGAGAAACTGGAAGTTGCAGGCAACGGCGCAACCACCACCATCAACGACACCATCGACAAAGTCGATGTGGTCCTGACCGCCATCACTACCGTTGGTGAAGGCGGCAACATCGTTTACACCGCGTCGCTCGTCGACAAGTCCGGTAATGCGGTGACCAACATCACCAACCCGCTGACCGTGACCCTGGATAACGGTAAAACCATCACCATCGGTGTGAACCAATCCAGCGGCAACGTCACCGTCGTAGCACCAAACGACGTGTATAAAGGCGACCAGACCGTAACGACCGCTATCAAAGGCGTGACTGGCGGCGAGCATTTCGAAAATCTGGTGCCAGGCACAGCGCCTGTTAACACCACAGTGACTGATACACCGGGTACTGCGGATACCACAACCGTAACGCTGACTGCACCAAGCGAAGTCAACGAAGGCGGCCAGATTACTTACACTGCCACCTTGAGCAACAAGGCCGGCACTGACGTAACCCTGAAACTCGATAACGGTTCGTCTATCACCATCAAAGCTGGTGACACCGTTGGTTCCGTGACCGTTGCTGCACCTGGCGATGACGTGTTCATCGACAAGAGCACTCAGACGGTCAAAATCACTGACACTGCTGGCGGCAACTTCGAGAAACTGGAAGTGGCAGGCAACGGCGCAACCACCACCATCAACGACACCATCGACAAAGTCGATGTGGTTCTGACCGCAACTACCACCGTGGGCGAAGGCGGCAACATCATCTACACCGCCAGCCTTGTGGATAAAAACGGCGCGGCAGTGACTAATATCACCAACCCGCTGACCGTCACTCTCGATAACGGCCAGACCATCACCATCGGTGTGAACCAGTCCAGCGGCAACGTCACAGTTGTCGCTCCAGATGATGTGTACAAAGGCGACCAGACCGTCACTACCGCTATTACTAATGTGACTGGCGGCGAACACTTCGAGAATTTGGTTCCAGGTACGACGCCGGTTAGCACTACTGTCACCGACACTCCGGGCACTGATAACACCACCACCGTGACACTGACGGCTCCGTCTGAAGTGAACGAGGGTGGTCAGATCACTTACACCGCTACGCTCTCTAATAAAGCGGGCACTGACGTAACTCTGAAACTCGACAATGGTTCGAGCATCACCATCAAAGCTGGCGACACCGTCGGCTCTGTGACTGTTGCAGCGCCTGGCGATGACGTGTTCATCGACAAGAGCACTCAAACGGTCAAGATCACTGATACCACTGGCGGTAACTTCGAGAAATTGGAAGTTGCAGGCAACGGCGCAACCACCACCATCAACGACACCATCGACAAAGTGGATGTGGTTCTGACCGCCACCACTACCGTTGGTGAAGGCGGCAACATCGTTTACACCGCGTCGCTCGTCGACAAGTCCGGTAATGCGGTGACCAACATCACCAACCCGCTGACCGTGACCCTGGATAACGGTAAAACCATCACCATCGGTGTGAACCAATCCAGCGGCAACGTCACCGTCGTAGCACCAAACGACGTGTACAAAGGCGACCAGACCGTAACGACCGCTATCAAAGGCGTGACTGGCGGCGAGCATTTCGAAAATCTGGTGCCAGGCACAGCGCCTGTTAACACCACAGTGACTGATACACCGGGTACTGCGGATACCACAACCGTAACGCTGACTGCACCAAGCGAAGTCAACGAAGGCGGCCAGATTACTTACACTGCCACCTTGAGCAACAAGGCCGGCACTGACGTAACCCTGAAACTCGATAACGGTTCGTCTATCACCATCAAAGCTGGCGACACCGTCGGCTCTGTGACTGTTGCAGCGCCTGGCGATGACGTGTTCATCGATAAGAGCACTCAGACGGTCAAGATCACTGACACTGCTGGCGGCAACTTCGAGAAACTGGAAGTTGCAGGCAACGGCGCAACCACCACGATCAACGACACTATCGACAAAGTGGATGTGGTGCTGACTGCCACCACTACCGTTGGTGAAGGCGGCAACATCGTTTACACCGCGTCGCTCGTCGACAAGTCCGGTAATGCGGTGACCAACATCACCAACCCGCTGACCGTGACCCTGGATAACGGCAAGACCATCACCATCGGTGTGAACCAGTCCAGCGGCAACGTCACCGTCGTAGCACCAAACGACGTGTACAAAGGCGACCAGACCGTTACCACCGCCATCACCAACGTGACCGGCGGCGCGCACTTCGAGAACCTGGTGCCAGGCACTACGCCTGTTAACACCACCGTCATCGATACCCCAGGCACCACCGATCTCACCAGCGTCACGTTGACCGCACCAAGTGCCGTCAACGAAGGTGGCACCATCACCTACACCGCCACCTTGAGCAACAAGGCCGGCACCGACATGGTCGTCACGCTGGATAACGGCTCGAGCATCACCATCAAGCAAGGTGCGACCGTAGGCTCTGTGACGGTTGCGGCGCCTGGCGATGACGTGTTCATCGACAAGAGCACCCAGACGGTCAAGATCACCGGCACCACCGGCGGTAACTTCGAAGGCGTGACCATCACTCCGGGCGGCGCGACCACCACCATCAACGACACCATCGACAAAGTGGATGTGGTCCTGACCGCCACCACCACCGTTGGCGAAGGCGGCAACATCGTTTACACCGCCAGCCTTGTGGATAAAAACGGCGCGCTGGTGACCAACATCACCAACCCGCTGACCGTGACCCTGGATAACGGCAAGACCATCACCATCGGTGTGAACCAGTCCAGCGGCAACGTCACCGTCGTAGCACCAAACGACGTGTACAAAGGCGACCAGACCGTTACCACCGCCATCACCAACGTGACCGGCGGCGCGCACTTCGAGAACCTGGTGCCAGGCACTACGCCTGTTAACACCACCGTCATCGATACCCCAGGCACCACCGATCTCACCAGCGTCACGTTGACCGCACCAAGTGCCGTCAACGAAGGTGGCACCATCACCTACACCGCCACCTTGAGCAACAAGGCCGGCACCGACATGGTCGTCACGCTGGATAACGGTTCGAGCATCACCATCAAGCAAGGTGCGACGGTGGGCTCTGTGACGGTTGCGGCGCCAAGCGATGACGTGTTCATCGACAAGAGCACCCAGACGGTCAAGATCACCGGTACCACCGGCGGTAACTTCGAAGGCGTGACCATCACTCCGGGCGGTGCGACTACGACGATCAACGACACCATCGACAAAGTGGATGTGGTCCTGACCGCCACCACTACCGTGGGCGAAGGCGGTAACATCATCTACACCGCCAGCCTTGTGGATAAAAACGGCGCGCTGGTGACCAACATCACCAACCCGCTGACCGTGACCCTGGATAACGGCAAGACCATCACCATCGGTGTGAACCAGTCCAGCGGCAACGTCACCGTCGTAGCACCAAACGACGTGTACAAAGGCGACCAGACCGTTACCACCGCCATCACCAACGTGACCGGCGGCGCGCACTTCGAGAACCTGGTGCCAGGCACCACGCCTGTGAACACCACAGTCATCGATACCCCAGGCACCACCGATCTCACCAGCGTCACGCTGACCGCACCAAGTGCCGTCAACGAAGGCGGCACCATCACCTACACCGCCACCTTGAGCAACAAGGCCGGCACCGACATGGTCGTCACGCTGGATAACGGTTCGAGCATCACCATCAAGCAAGGTGCGACGGTGGGCTCCGTGACGGTTGCGGCGCCTGGCGATGACGTGTTCATCGACAAGAGCACCCAGACCGTCAAGATCACCGGTACCACCGGCGGTAACTTCGAAGGCGTGACCATCACTCCGGGCGGTGCAACCACCACCATCAACGACACCATCGATGATGTGACCGTGGTGCTCAAAGCCACAGGTTCCGTCGCTGAAGGCGGTCAGATAACCTACACCGCATCGCTGGTCGACAAGAACGGCGCGGCAGTGAACAACGTCGGTTCCGATCTGGTGGTAAAACTGGATAACGGCTCGACCATCACTATCGGCAACGGCAAGTCCAGCAGCACCACCACGGCTGTTGCGCCTAATGACGCGTATGTCGGCGCCAACGATGTGAACAACAAAATCACCGGCGTGGTCAGCGGTGGCGACAAGTACGAACACCTGATCGTCGACGGCAGCACCGTCACCACCAAAGTGACGGATGTGATCAACAACACCACCATCAGCATCACCGGCGACGCCTCGGTGACTGAAGGCGGTACTGCGCATTACACGCTGACCCTGAGCAACCCGGCGCAAACCGATGTGACCGTGACGCTCAAGTACAGCGGCACCGCCACCGATGGTTCGGACTTCAACGGCGTATACACCGTGAAGATTCCGGCCGGCGCCAGCAGCGTGCCGTTTAACATCGCCACAATCGACGACAAGATCACCGAGCCGACGGAACAGATTGTCATCACCATCGACAAGACCACCGGCGGCAATTTCGAAAATCTGGTAATCGACAAGGGCACTGTCAGCACCAATATCATCGACAACGATGCACCGCCGGTCATCGACCTGGATGCCAACAACTCCAGCGGCGCCACCGGTGCCGACTACCGAACCACCTTCACCGAAGGCACCGCCGGGCCGGGTGTGTCGATTGCCGACACGGATATCAAGATCACCGATCCGGACAGCACGATGCTGACTGGCGCGACGGTCACCCTGACCAACGCACAGGCCGGTGATGCACTGAACCTGGGCAACAGCGTGAACGGCATCGTTGTCAGCACCAACAACCAGACGGGCACCATCACCCTGACGTTGTCGGGCAGCGCGACGCTGGCTGATTACATGCAGCGTATCCAGAACATCACGTTCACCAACAACAGCCACGACCCGAGCACCACGCCGCGGACCATCACCGTGACCGTGACCGATGGCGGCAACTACTCCAACGTCGCCACCACCACCGTTAACGTGGTGGCGGTCAACGATCCACCGGTAGCCACCGGCAGCGCCGTGACCGGCACCGAAGACACGCCGCTGGCACTGACCTGGGCCAACTTCGGCGTGACCGATGTGGACTCGCCACAAGCCAGCCTGGGCGTGAAGATCACCGACCTGCCGGTGGCCGGCAAGCTGCAATACCTGGCAGCGGATGGCACCACCTGGACCAACGTGACTGCCAACCAGACCTTCACCAAGGCCCAGATCGACGGCGGCCAGTTGCGCTTTATGCCGAACGCCAACGAGTCCGGCGCCGACGGTTATGGCGGCACCGGCATTGGCAACAAGCAGGCTGATTATGCGCAGTTCAAGTTCCAGCCTACTGATGGCAAGGACCTGGGCAACAGCGCCACGGTGAAAGTCGATATCACACCGGTGGCCGATGCACCTACGCTGAACGTGGCCGATAACAATGTCGCCTCGACCGGCCTGATCAAACAGGGCTGGAACAGCATTGCCGGCCTCGGCACCAACGGGAATGGCGCGGCACCTGACGTACTGAAAAAAGCCATCGACAACGCCGGTACGCCGAACAACACCAGTGTCGTCACCAATGTCGAGTCTGTCGACAATGTCAACGCCGGCTCTGGCTCGAAGATCTCCGGCCTGATCTACATGGAAGCTGGTAAGAGCTACACCTTCAGCGGCGTCGCCGATGACAGTGTGGTGGTCAACGTTGGCGGTAAAGACATTGCCAGCGGACTGTGGGCGACCAACAGCGGCAAATTCAGCGGCTCGTTTACGCCAACGGTCAGCGGTTACTACAGCCTCGAGATCTACCAAGCCAACCAAGCGGGGCCTGGCAGCTTTGACGTCAATCTGTCGATCAACGGCGGGGCGATTCAGAACTTGAGCACCAGCACCGTGCCGCTGTACACCGGCCTCACTGATTTGACCAATGCCGGTGTGACCGTCTCCGACCTGCATGGCAGCAACGGTGACGGTTACTACGTGGGCTACAAGCTCAATGAAGGCCAGGAAAACGGCACCGTTAAACTGTCCAAGGTGACCACCGCACTGACCGACACTGACGGCTCGGAAACCCTGAGCGTGAAGATCAGCGGCGTACCGGCAGGCTCGGTCCTCACCGACGCGTCCGGGCACACCTTCACGGCGACCAAAGGCGTGGGCGAAGTCAACGTGACCGGTTGGGACCTCAACACCCTGACCATCAAGCCACCGACCTACTACAGCGGCCAGTTCAACCTGACCGTGACGTCGACCTCCACCGAAAGCATTGGCGGTTCGGCGTCTACCACGGCGCAGTTGCCAGTCACCGTGTACCCGGCGACCTACAGCTCGGTGACGGGCACTTCGGGCAGCGACAACATTGTCGGCACCGATGGCAATGACATCGTCGTGGCCGATATCGGCGGCCTGAACGTGGTACAGGGCAAGAACTACAACATCGCGTTCATGGTCGACAGTTCCGGCAGTATGAGCACCGCTTCGGTCAATGCGGCCAAAGCTTCGCTGACGTCGGTGTTCAACTCGCTCAAAGACAGCCTCGGCGCGAACACCTCGGGCACCGTGAACATCTTCCTGGCGGACTTCGATACCCAGGTGAACAAGTCGATCGCGATCAACCTTAACGATCCAAATGCACTGACGTTGCTCAAGTCCGTGCTGGACTCGATGGTGTCGGGTGGCGGTACCAACTATGAAGACGTGTTCAAGGCCACTGCGAACTTCTTCCAGAGTAACCTGGCAACCAGTAACACAAGTGCCACGAACCTGACGTACTTCATCACCGATGGCCAGCCAACCTACTACCAAAGCGGCGAGCAGACGAACCCGGTGGTGGTTGATTTCTATAGCAGCAACACCACCGATGGTCGCTTGGACGATTACATCAACACCAACAACTATGTGCTGGGCAATACCTTCAACATCAACGTCAATGGCACTAACCTGCAGTTGATCGACAGTCGTGGCCAGGTCCACCAGTGGGTGCAATACCGCGGTGGCAGTTGGTACGACAACGGCGTTATCGGCACCGTGCATGCCCAGGGCGACGGGACGTTTGAAGTCTCGTACCTCAACGGCAGCGGCAACAGCACCGACTCGTCAACCACCAGCAATGCCAACAGCGGTTTTGCGCTGCTCAAAGGCTTGTCGGCGGTTGAAGCCATCGGTATCAACAGCGACGTCAGCCTCAACGACCTCAAGCCTTACGACACCGACGGCAAGCCGCAAAGCAACATCGATCCGAAGGACCTGGCCAACGCGATCCTCGGCCACACCGAAGCCACGCTGCCAGGCGCCGACACCATCAGTGGTGGCGACGGCAATGACATCATCTTCGGTGACCTGGTGAGTTTCAGCGGGATTACCGGTGAGGGCTACAACGCACTGCAGGCCTTTGTGGCGCAGAAAACCGGGGTGGCCGTCTCGGCGGTGACCACCTCGAACGTGCACCAGTACGTCACCGAGCACTATGCGGACTTCGACGTCTCCGGCGCCAAAGACGGCAACGACACGCTGCTGGGCGGCGCAGGTGATGACATCCTATTCGGCCAGGGCGGCGACGACCTGCTGGACGGCGGCAAGGGCAATGACATCCTGCTGGGCGGCACAGGTAACGACACGCTGATCGGTGGGCCGGGCAACGACATTCTGATCGGCGGTTCGGGTGCGGACACCTTCGTATGGAAGGCGGGCGACTTCGGCAACGACGTGATCAAGGACTTTAAGGCCTCGGAAGGCGACCGGATCGATCTCAAGGATCTGTTGAAAGGTGAGACGGACAGCACCATCGACAACTACCTCAAGATCACCACGGTAGAAGGCGTGTCGACCCTGCAAATCAGTAGTGAAGGCAAGCTCAACGCTGCCGGCGGCCTGGCCAATGCCGATGTGACGATCAAGCTGGAAGGCAACGATTGGTCGCACACCAGCATCAACTCGCTGATCACCGGTGCCGACCCAACCATCAAGATCGACCACACCGCCTAAGCTGTGATTTATCGGCCGTCCGCAAGGGCGGCCGATTGGCTTGGGCGATACGTCGCTGGCCCTGGCGGCCGGTTGCATCGCATACTCGCGACCATAAACACAGCATTGACCTATGCTGGTGAACGCGTGTGGCTCATTTTCGAGGGATTCTTATGTTTTACGTGCAACGTGATGCACAGGGAGTGCTGAGTCGCGTGGAGGCCGCCGCCTTTGCCGAGTCGACCGAAACCCTGCCGGCCGATCACCATGAGATCCAGGCCTGGTATGCCAATGAAGTGGTGGAAACCAGCCTGGCGCAACTCAAGCAGAGCGACCTGGAGATGATTCGGGTACTGGACGACTTGATCCAGGTACTGACCCGCAAGGGCGTGATCAGCGTGACCGACCTGCCGCCAGCGGCCCAGGCCAAGCTGATGGACCGTAACCATGCACGGGAAGCGCTGGGTGGGTTGAGCCATCTGATCAATGATGAAGAGACTGGGTTGATCTGATCGCCCGAGTATCTGTGCAAGCTGGCTTTCTGTGGCGAGGGAGCTTGCTCCCGCTGGACTGCGTAGCAGTCCCTTCTTTTAAGCCACAAGAACAGGGCCGCCTCGCGCCCCAACGGGAGCAAGCTCCCTCGCCACAACAAGCCAACCTTCAACCTGGATTTGCATCACTTCCAGGGCGCAGGCTCGCCAAATAACTGCCCCTGCACGCCGAAAATCCCCATTTCGCGAATTACCTTCAATTCACCTTCGGTCTCCACGCGCTCGGCAATCAACGGCAAGTCGATGCTGTGGGCCGCGCGCTGGATCGCTTCGATGAACAGGCGCTTGTCGCTTTCCTGGTCGATGGCACGGATGTAGCTGCCGTCGATCTTCAGGTACGCCAGGCCCAGGCGCGCCAGGTTGCCGATCATGCTGAAGCGCCCACCAAAACGCTGCAGGCTGAGGGAGAAGCCCAACTCGCGCAGGCGCTGGGTCAACTGCTCCAGCAGAGCCTGTTCGGGCAATTGTTCTTCGCCGATTTCCAGGGTCAGGCGCGGGCCGAGGTTGCTGTGCTGGCGCAGCAACTCGACAATCCGGTTCAGCGCCTGGGCGTCCTGCAAGGTGGCGGCCGAGAGGTTCAGCGCCAGGCTGTGTGTATGACTGGCCATCTGCTTGAGCACGTGCTCGAGCATCAGTCGGTCCAGACGTGCAGTCCAGCCGAAACGCTCAAGCCACGGCAGGAAACGCCCGGCCGGGATGGTGTGGCCGTCGTCATCCTGCAAACGCGACAGTACTTTGTAGTGCAGCACCAATTGGGGGTCCTGGCTGGCGACGACCGGCTGGAAGTACAGCTCAAAACGCTGGTTGGTAAGGGCTTGGTCCAGCAGTGTGTGCCAGGCATGGTGATCGTCACCGACACTGGCGGCGGCGCTGTGGTCCAGGCACACCCAACTGCTGTCGCCCTGCCCTTCGGCCTGGGCCAGAGCCTGGTCAGCCAAGGTCAACAATGCCTGGGGCGAATCACCGTGGTTGAATGGCGCAAGGCCAATGTAGGCCACCGGCGTGACGTCGCTGGCACTGGTGGCCTGCAAGCTGAGCAGGGTGCTTTCGAGGTTCTGCGCCAATTGCAGCGCTTCTTCACGCACCAGCCCGGGCGCCAGCACCGCGAACTCACCACCACGGATACGGGTAACGAGGTTGTGGGTTTCCGGGTAAGGCTCGCACTGGCGCAACAACTGTTCGCCGACCGCTTGCAGTAACTGGTCGGTACGCTGGCCACCCAGACGCTGGTTAAGGCCAGCCAGGTCCTTGACCCGCAATAGCAGCAGGTAACCGGAGTTGGTGTCTTCCGGGTTACTCACGCGGGCGTTGAGCTGCATCTCGAAATAACGCCGGTTGGCAAGGCCGGTGAGGTTGTCCTGGTAGGACTCGATGCGCAATTTTTCACTGCGCTCGGCCTGCTCCTGAAACAGCGCCTTAAGCTTCTCCACCATCTGGTTCATGGCCTGCACCACGCGCCGCAGTTCCGGCGTGCGTGGCAGATCAGGCAGGCTGAGGAACTCGCGGCGGGCGATGGCGTGGGACTGCTTGACCATGTAGTCCAGCGGCTTCAACTGCCGACGCAGCAGCAACGCACCCAGCACCGCACTCACCGCACCGCACAGCAGCAACCAGCCCAGGCTGCCCAAGGCGCTTTGCCAGAGCTTGGCCAGGGCAAACATCGGGTGGCTGACCACCTCTACGCGCGCCGCCTGCTCCCAACCACGGTTGACCAGCGCATCGCCGCCGGCCGGCTCCAGGCCGATCAGTTTGACGAACCAGTTGGGCACGCCGTTGTTGTCCGGAATGCCGCTGCGCTCGACGATGGTTTTGTCGGTGGCCAAGTCCACCACGCGGATGCTGGCGTAATAGCCACTGTCAAAAATCGAGCTGACCAGCAACTCCACCATCGCCGGGTCGTCGATATTCGGTGTCAGCGACAACGCCAGCGCAGTAGCCGCGTCCTGTGCATGCGAGCGCAACTGGTTGACGTATTGGGTGCGCGAGCTTTCCAGGCTGACCATGAAGCTGCCGCTGAAGGCGACCACCAGGAACAGACAGATTGCGATCAATAGTTGTTTGAACAGTGACATCCGATCAGTTACTCCTAGTTGGCAGGCTCGGCCGGGAAGCCTTCCGCACGCATTTTTTTCAACACATCCTGCCAACGCGACAAGCGTTTGGTATCACCGACTCTCTTGTTGCCCGTGGCGCCCGGCAGGTACAAGCCCTCGGCGTTGAATGAGTACACCGGCACCAGGTCGGTACGACGGGTAGCCGGCAGGATCTCGTCCATCAGGCTGTCGAGCACCAGCGGGATGGCGTCGGGGGTCGGATAATAAGTCAGCACCATGTGCGCGCGATTCTGACGCAAAGCCTTAACGTAAGTAATGCGCAATTTGTCGCTGGAGACGCCCAGGTGACGCAGGCTGAAATACTTGGCGATTGCGTAGTCCTCGCAATCTCCCGCACCTTTCCACAGCGCTTCGATGGGGGTTTCCCAATAGTCGACCACGTGCCAGAGGTCGATGTCTTCTACGTAGCTCATTTGCTTGTTGAAGAACAGGTTGACGACCTTGAGCTGCTCCTGTTCGTCGACCTTCTTTTCAGTCGCCAACAGGCGCTGCCAGGCGTCGATGCGTTGTTGGCCCTCGCCGAGCGGCCCGTACAGAGCCGTGGCTTTGCGGCTGATCTGCGAGAAATCCCAATCGGCATGCAGCCCGCCGAGCATCAGGCCAGCGAGCAAAGTCGCTGAAAGTAGCCAGCCGACAATTCGAGAGGGAATAAAACTTACCGCCAAGGCGTTCAGTCCGTGAAGAGAAACGGAATTTCAGGGATGGTGAAGCTTCAATCAACAAAAAACAATGGCACAGTGCAATCATTCATAAGCGGTTCGAGTTTATAAACGCCGCTTGTGGGACGCACAAAGTACCGCCTGTAAGCCCTTACAAACTGAAACTTTGGCTGTTTGACAAGCGCGCGACCCATCTCTAGTGTGCTTTGGATCCAATTAAACACACTCCATTCAAGAAAGGAGGATAGCGTAACCGTGACGCAGAAGCCGAACCCTTTAAGCAGCATCAAAATCAGCGGGCCTATTCCCGCCCATCTTGCACGCGCCGTTATTGAAGAAACGTTGCGCAATGCCATTCTCGACGGCAGGTTGCCCTGTGGTACCGCGATGCGCCAGCAAGAATTGGCCAGCCTGTTCGGCGTCAGCCGTATGCCCGTGCGCGAAGCCTTGCGCCAGCTGGAAGCCCAGTCCTTGCTCCACGTGGTAACCCACAAAGGCGCCGTGGTTGCGCCGTTGATCGAGGACAATTCGGCCGAGACCTATGCCTTGCGCATATTGCTGGAGTCCGAAGCGCTACGCCTGTCGATTCCGTTGCTCACCGACGCAGACATTGCCGAAGCTGAAGCCTGCATCATTGCGTTGGAACGCGAGCGTGACTATGCCGAGATTGGCCGGCTCAACCGTCTGTTCCACATGGCGCTGTATGGCAAGGCGCCCAACCAGCGGTTGCTCAAACTGGTTGAACACGGCTTGAATGAGGAGGAACGTTTTCTGCGCTTCAACCTCGAGGCAATGGGCCTGGGCGAGACGTCCCAGGAAGATCACCGTGAATTGCTGAACCTGGTGGTGCACAAGAAAGTCGACGAGAGCATCCTGACGCTACGCAATCACTTGATGCGCGGCATGGAGGTCATTAATACCTACCTCAATAGCCTTGAGGACGCTGCGAAGCAAAACGCACAGTAAGGGTTTACACCTCCCTTTCTTGCCAGTTGACGGTATGGGGCATCTTTCTTCTCGGGAAGTGCCCCACGTTTACGCCACGACGCGCTGGGATTCTTCAATAAGCCTGCACTTACCAACGAAACTTCTCACCGACCTTAACGCCACTAACTTACGACCAACTTCTTCTGGTAAAACCATCTAATACTTTCATCAGTTTATCCAAACGTTTAATCAGATTATTATTGTTCACCCATAAAAGAACACTTCACTCGGCAGTGCAAACCTATGTCAGGTTAGCGCTGTACGCGTGGCTTGGCGTAACGCCGGCCATCCGCTTTCCATTACAAAACCCATCACTGTTTTCAAAGCAGTCGCAACAACTTATAGGCGTCAACCATGCATCAACTTTTGCTTGAACAAAAAAAACTACAACTATGCAGTCATCCGTTATTTGCAGAAATAACTTCACTTAACAAGTTACAACTTTTTATGGAACAACATGTATTTGCCGTTTGGGACTTCATGAGCCTGGCTAAACGCCTGCAGCAAGACCTGACGGGCACGCAGCTACCCTGGCTGCCGCCCGCTGACCCGCAAAGCGCACGCTTGATCAATGAAATCGTGCTTGGCGAAGAGTCAGACGAACATCCAGCACGTGGCCACTGCAGTCACTTCGAGCTGTACCTGGAGGCGATGGCCGAAACCGGTGCTGACACCACGCCCATCCTGCGTTTCATTGAACTGCAGCGCGAAGGCGTCGAGGCAAACACGGCGATGCGAATGATCAATGTGCGCCCTGGCGTCGCGCGCTTTGTCAGCAGCACATTGCAGATCGCTCTTAACGCACCCACCCACTGTGTAGCGGCGGCTTTCCTGCATGGTCGCGAGAGCGTCATCCCGTCGATGTTCGAACGCATTCTGCAAGGCGACGTGTTCATGGCGCGTCAGGCACCGCTTTTCTGTCACTACCTCAGCCGTCACATCGAACTGGACACACAGGATCATGGCCCGGGCGCGGAGCAGTTGCTGGAGCGCTTGATCGGTGCCGACCTGGCACGCCGACACCAGGCGCAGGACACCGCCCTGAGTGCCATAGATAACCGCCTCGGTTTCTGGGACGACGTACACGCCTCGCTATACGAGGTGCGACCATGAACACCTCAGACTACCGCGCGTTTGCCGAAGATTGGGAACGCCGCGCCACCATCCGCACACGCCCTCGGCGATTGCTGGAGAACGACGATCGATTGATCTTTCCGGTCTGCCGCCAACCCTTGGTGCTCAGTGCAACTTTTGTTGAGCACTGCTCAGAGTGGCGCGACTTCGTGCTGACGCAAAGCTTCTACAAATTCATCAACGACGTGGTGATCTTCGAAACCGAGATCGTCGACAAGACCGCCCGCAGCATTGCCAAGAATCGCTTCGCACTGCCCTTCCCCCTTGCCTGTCGCATCGATGCGATGACCGTCGTGGTCGATGAGGATTACCACGCGCTGGTCGCGTTGGACTTCCTGCAACAGACCATTGGACTCACTGGCATAGAACCGCTGGAGCTACCCACGCAAATCGAACTGAGCCGGGCCTTGCCGGCCGCCCAGGCGCTTGCCCCGCAACACCTGCACGACGCTGTGGCGTTGATTGGCGTGGCCATCGCCGAGAACACCGTCACCCACGACGTAGCGGCGTTTGCCAAGGACGACAGCGTCAAACCTTCCATTCGCGGCTTGATGGCCGACCACTTGTTTGACGAGGGGCGCCACGCCCAGTTCTGGACGCAGCTGGTGCGTCTCTACTGGCAGGCGGCTAGCCCGGCAGACCGCGACAGCATCGCCGCAGTCCTGCCGACCTTCTTGACCCACTACCTGACCAACACGCTGCACAAAGGCTTCGACCTTCAGCTTGTCGAGCACCTGGACGTAGGCACCGACATCCGCCAGGCACTGCGCGACGAAATCACGGCCCTGCACTTCCCCATCACCCGCCAGCACCCGCTGCTCGGCAATATCATGGGGTTCCTGCATCACAGCGGCGTGCTGCACACGCCAAGCGTCGCCCGCGCGTTGAGCGACTACCTGCCCGAATCGGGGAGGCAGACATGCGGCGTCTGAGTATTGGATGGGCCGGCACCAGCCATGCCCTGATTGCGCTGAAACAAGCGCTCGAAGCATACGGGCACGTCTGCGCCACGCAACCCTTCGACCTGTTCATCGAGGACGGCACCCAAGTGCCGCTCACCCACTGTGTTGCAAGCCAGTGGTTAAGCCTGCGACTGGGTATCGGCCCGGAGTGCGAAAGCGGGCTGCCCGCGCTGCAGGTGCGCGGCTACGACCGTGACAAACGGGTGCTGGCGGTACATAACGTTGCCGAGGAGCCCAGCGGCAATGGCCAGCGATTGCGCCGGCAGGCGACAAACTCACTCGTGGAGTGGGCAGCCACGCTGGTCAGCGGGTTCTCAAGGGACGCAGATTTTTTTGCCGCCGGCAGCACCACTAACACCTGGCCTGAACACAGCTTGCACGGGCTGGACGCCCTGGCGTTTGCGCATCGGTTCAATCGCACCGACCAGCCAGCATTGTTGCAGGCTGCCCAGGTGCCAATGATCGAACGGTTGCAGGCCAGCCTGCACGCCTTTGCCGAGCGCCCGGCGCTGAACATCGCGGGCAGCGTGCTGACTTACCGCCAATTGCAGCTTCGCGCCCTGTCGATCCAGCAACGCCTGCATCCTCTACTGGGAGGCGTTGAGAGGCCGGTGGTTGGCGTGTGCCTGGAAAAGTCCGTCGAGTTGTATGCCAGTATTCTCGCAGTCCTCGGTTGCGGTGCGGTGTATCTGCCACTGGCCCCGGATCATCCGCCGCAACGCCAGCAGGCCATGCTGGAACACAGCGGCGCCAAGGTATTGCTGGAGGACGGCCGACACCCTTTGCGCGAGCAGTTCACGACACTGAATGTCGGCAAATTTGACTCGATCTACGCCGACATCACGCAGCCATTGATACAACGTCGCCCCGACATCGACGCACCGTGCATGGTGCTGTTCACCTCGGGCACCACCGGCCAGCCAAAAGGTATATGGCTCAGCCAGGGCAACCTTGCGCATTTCACCAGTTGGGCCGGCGCCAGCCTGGGGTTGGACGAACACAGCCGCGTCCTGCAGTTTTCGCCGCTGAGTTTCGACTCATCACTGATCGATATCTTCCCGGCCCTGATCGCCGGTGCCGAGTTGATCGTCCCGAACGAAGAGCAGCGGCGTGACCCTCAGCAACTGGTCGAGTTGATTCGCCGACAGCGCCTCAGCCATGGTTTTTTGCCGCCGGCGCTGCTGAGCATCCTGCCGTTGGATCAGCCCTTGGGCCTGACCCATCTGTTGACCGGCGGCGATGCCTGCGAGCCGTATGTGATCGAACGACTGGCTGGCCAGTGCCAGTTGCACAACCTCTACGGCCCAACCGAGACCACAGTGCTGGTCAGCCATCGGACGTTGCAACCCGGTGACAGCAATCGCAATGTAGGCCGCCCCATCGCCAACAGCCAGGTGCTGATCCTTGATGAGGCGCTGCAACCGGTGGATGAGCAGGTAATGGGCGATCTGTACATCACCGGCCCCGGCGTAGGGCTGGGGTATGTGACCGCGACGCCGCCCGACGGCAACCCATTCGTTGAGCTTACTTTGCCGGGCGGCCAAGCGCTGCGGGCCTACCGCAGCGGTGACCGGGCAAAATGGACGGCGGACGGTATCGAGCTGGGCGGACGACGGGACGATCAGGTGAAGATCAGGGGCTTTCGCGTCGAACCCCAGGAAATCGAACAGTGCCTGCGCAGCAGTCGGCTGTTTCGCCAAGTGGCGGTGGTGATCGACCGTGACCGCCGGATTTCAGGGTTTGTCGCCCAGCCCGAGGCCGACGCAACGGTGGCGGATCTGAAGCAGCATGCGCAGCGATGGTTACCGGCTTACATGCAACCCGAGCGCTGGACAGAGCTACCGGAAATGCCCTGCACCGGCAATGGCAAAATTGACCGCCAGGCGTTGCTGACGGCGCTCGGGCACGCGACGCCGCGTATCGCCCGCGCCTCGGCGCAAACGCCGCTGCAAACGCAACTGGTGACGCTATGGAGCGAGTTGTTGGGCGTGCCTGGCGTTGATCTATGCATTGATGAGAGTTTTTTCAATCTGGGTGGCCATTCCATCTTGCTGTCGACCTTGCTGCTGCGTTTGCGCGAACAGTTTGGCCGCAGCCTTTCTTTGAACCGTTTTTTTGAAGCACCGACGATTCGTTCGCTCGCCTTGCTCATGGAAGACGCCGCACCGTCCTACACACCGTCATGCCAGATGGAAAAGGACGCGTCCCAGGCGCTGAAGGTAGAAGTCCTGCCGGAGACGTCCGCTGGCGATCCGCGCAAGGTGATCGTCACCGGTGCAAACAGCTTCGTGGGTGTGCATCTGGTCGAAGCGTTGTTGGCGCAGGGTGCACGGGAGGTGGCATGCCTGGTGCGTGAACGCCCAGGGCACTCGGCGCCAGCGCGGTTTGCCCAGGCACTGCGCGAGTACCACCTGGAGCATCTGGACCTGAGCCGTGTGCAGGTTTATGCCGCCGACATGAGCCAGCCGCGTCTGGGCCTGGCCTGCGATGTCTATGACCACCTCGCCCGAAACCATGGTGTGTTGGTACACAACGCCGCCAGGGTCAACCATGTGCTGGACTATGCCTCACTCGCCAGGGATAACGTCGAACCGGTGCTTGAGTGCCTGCGCCTGTGTGAAACCCACAGCAAGAAAGTCTTCAATTTTATCTCGACGCTGTCAGCCTGCAGCAGCATCGACGCTCAGGGTCACATCCTCGAAACACCGGCTGTGGCCACGTTGCCGCTCTACCTCAAGAATGGCTACAACCTTTCCAAGTGGGTCGCCGAGCGGCTATTGGGGCGTGCGGTCGAGCAAGGTGCCTGGGTGAATATTCATCGACCGGGGAATATTGCGTTCAACAGCCTCAACGGGGTTTGCCAGCCGCAAAACAACCGCCTGATGTTGATGCTCAAGGGGTCGCTGCAGTTGGGCCTGGCGCCGCGCATGAAGGTGAACTTTGACCTGATGCCGGTAGATTTCCTGGCCCGTTTCATCGCGTTCCACTGCGGCCAATTCGCCGCGCGGCGAAACGTCTTCAACCTGCATAACCCGCAGCCCTTGAGCTGGGACCATTACCTGGATGCATTCAGCCAGGCCGGCCATGTTTTCGAACGGGTGAACGTCGCGCAGTGGCAAGAGAGGCTGCCAACGGTGGGGCCGGACAACGCGCTGTTTGGCGTACTGGGTTTTTACCTGGATGACCTCGCGGAAGACATCAGCGACGTCTCGATGATTAGTCACGACAACGCACGCCTGGGTGTGGCAGCGATGGGCGAACAGTACCCGCGCAAAGACCCTGCGCTGTTGCGCAAAGGCTGCGACCACCTCAAGGCCATTGGCTTTCTCTGACCTGCTTCAGGACTCCTTATGAAACCGCTGCAACCCGATACATTGATCCGTAACCCGAATGGCGCACCGCTGGTAGCGTCTGTTGACGTCGCGTGCGATGCCGCTCGCCTGTGGAGTGTGGTGGGAAACTTTGCAGGCTTTGATGCCTTCATTCCTGCCCTGTCGCACATCGAAATGACGGGAACCGGCGTAGGCGCATTACGCAGCAAATTTTTCCATGATGGGCACCGCGTCGTTGAGCAACTCAACAGCCGTGACGACGCAGCGATGTGCATGACGTGGACCACGCTCTACAACACCTTGGGTGTCGCGCGCTTATGGGCCGCAATGCGTGTTGAGGCGCTTGGAGCCAAACAGGCCAGGGCGACCTGGACGCTGATTGGCGAGCCGGTCGATACAACGCAGGCGGAGTTTGAGCAGTTTGCGCAGGCTTTCGCCGACAGCGCCTTGGAGAATGTGCGCCGGATGTTCGACTGATCAGCAGGAGCGAGAAGCCTCGCTCCTGCCAAGCCGGATCAGATCTTGAAGCTGTCGACCAGTTGCTTCAATCGACTGGCCTGCTGCGAGAGCGCATCGCAGTCCTTGAGCGTTTCGTTGAGGTTGACGACACCTTGCTGGTTCAACAGGTTGATCTGATTGATATCAACGTTGAGGGTTTCAACCACGGCGGTCTGCTCTTCGGTAGCCGCCGCAACCGATTGGTTCATGCCGTCGATCTCGACGATGCGCTGCGTCACGCTGACCAGACGCTCACCCGCCTGGTTGGCCACTTCAACGCTTTCTTCGCTGGAGACCTGGCTGGCGTTCATGGTGGTCACCGCTTCACGCGAGCCCACTTGCAGCGAAGTGATCATCTTGTGGATCTCTTCGGCCGATTCCTGGGTACGGTGCGCCAGGTTGCGCACTTCGTCGGCCACTACAGCAAACCCGCGCCCGGCTTCACCGGCACGCGCAGCCTCGATCGCCGCGTTGAGCGCCAGCAAGTTGGTTTGCTGGGAGATGCCTTTGATCACATCAAGGATGTGCCCAATGTTATCGGTGCTGGCGTTCAGGGTTTCGATCTGCGTGCAGGACAAGCTGATCTTTTGCGACAGTTCCGACATGGCCAGGATGGTTTGCTCCACCACCTTGCGCCCGTCATCCGCTTGCTCGCTGGCACCGCTGGCATGCTGCGACGCATCGGCTGCGTTGCGGGCGATTTCCTGGGTGGCGGCGCCCAGTTCGTTGATGGCGGCTGCCACACTGTTGGTGCGCGCGCTTTGCTCGTCTGAGCCGATGATAGAAGCGTTGGAGGACGCCATGACGCGCTGGGACAGGTCGTGCACCTGACGCGTAGCCGAAGACACTTCGGAGATAGAAGCGTGGATACGTTCGACGAACTGGTTGAACGCACTGCCCACTTCGCCGAACTCATCTTTGCTGGTCACGTCCAGGCGGCGGGTCAAATCGCCTTCGCCCTGGGCGATGTCCTGCATGGCCACGCCCATGGTGGTCAGCGGGCGCAACAGCACTTGAATCAGCAGGCTGAGCAGTACGGCGATGGCCACTACGGCGATCAACATGGCGATCAGTGCCGATGTACGGAATTTACTCAGTGGAGCGTAGGCTTTGTCTTTGTCGATCGACAGGCCAATGTACCAATCCGCCCCCGGCAAACCGCTGATCGGGGTAAATGACAGAATACGGTCCTGGCCGTTGAGCACAACGTCCTGGCTGACCTTCTCGATACGCAGGCTGGTGCCAGGGTAGATATCCTTGAGGTTCTTCATCACTTGGTCCTGGTCGGGACTGACGATGACCTGGCCATCGGCGCTGACCAGGAACGCATGGCCAATACCGCCGAAATCCACCGAGTTGATGATTTTCACCAGCGTTTGCAGACTCAGGTCACCGCCCACTACACCGAGCAGTTCGCCGTTCTTTTTGACCGGCAGGGCAATGGTCACGATTTGCCCGCCAACGGCCGCCATATATGGCGGAGTCAGCATGGTTTTATCGGCGGCTACTGCTTGCTTGTACCAAGGGCGCTGACGAGGGTCGTAATCGTCGGGCATCTTGGCGTCAGGGCGCTGGGTGAATACACCGTTGGTTTGGCCGACATAGGTGAACTGGAAGTTCGAGGTGAACGCGGGTTGGTCGACCAGCCCCGGCAGGTCGGCAGCGCTGCCTTGGTGAGCAACGTTTTGCGCCAGGCTTTCGAGGACCAGGATGCGGCCACTGAGCCAATTCTGCACGCTGCTGGCCGTGAGTTCGCCCGACTGTTGGATAGACGACTCAAGGTTTTGTGTGATGGTGCTGCGCTGCAGGTAATCGTTGTAGAGGGTAAATAGCGCGAAGGCCAGAACCACGACGCCTGACGCGGCCAGTAGAATTTTATGACTGAACTTGAGATTCATTTCATCGACTTCTTTTGCCAAAGGGGGGTGAGCGTGCCGAGTGGAACATTCCATGTAACGGGATAGGCGGACTCTACGGCCGCTCTATTTCGGTGCACGCATGGCTCGTCAGGCTTTCGGCCACGCCAAGAGAAATCTTAGAAGTTTGTGAGAAGCATCCTTATTTTGAGTAGGAAACCGACCAGCGGTAGACGCTCAGGGTTCGGCGTTGCAAATTTTTCCTGCCTCCCCGACAATGCGACTAATTATCATTTGTAACGTTTGGCCAGGCCTGTGTGAATGCCCTCTACTGACTACATTGCGTGCGAAAGTGTTGTACACACGCTTTACAGCACCCACCACAACTGGCTCAACACCTGGCTGCGCAGTCGCTTGGGCAATGCCGCCGATGCTGCGGACCTGGCGCAGGATACGTTCGTGCGCCTGCTGCAAAAAACCGAACGCTTTGAGCTCAAGGCGCCGCGTGCTTTTTTGCGCACCATTGCCCGGGGCCTGGTGATTGATCATTGGCGCCGCGAAGAAATCCAACGGGCCTACCTGGAGTCCATCGCCCACTTGCCGCAAGCGCTGGCACCCAGCGCCGAAGCGCGTGCGTTGGTGTTGGAGCTACTGGAGGACGTCGCCCGTCTATTGGACGGGTTAAAGCCCAAGGTGCGTAAGGCATTTTTACTGGCGCAGTGCGATGGCCTGACTCACCACCAGATCTCACAGCAGATGGGCGTGTCGCTGCGCTCGGTAGAGCGGTACATCGCTGAAGGGCTGTATCACTGTTATGTCCTGCGCTATGAAACCTGACGCCCATGGATAACACCGCGCGCTCCGGGCCAGACCCGCAGGTGGTCAAACAGGCGATCAGTTGGGCGCTACGCCTGCGTAACAACCGTGCGAATGAGCGCTTGCATGCGCAATGTGAGCATTGGCGTGAAGCTCACCATGACCATGAATTGGCTTGGCAACGGGTACAGGCGTTACAACGGGAATTGAACAGCCAGATGGCGGCGATTCCTGGGGCGCATGCGGCACTGGAAAACGTCGCACAAGGCTTGGGCCGACGACGGGCACTGAAGGTATTGTCTGGTGTTGTGTTGGTCGGGTCGGCGGCGTGGATAAGCCGGGACATGACCGGCTGGCAGCGTTGGACGTCCGATTTCGCGACCGCTACCGGCGAGCGGCGCAGCGTGCAATTACCCGACGGCACACGCCTGCAACTCAACACCGACAGTGCGGTGAACCTCGCCTTCAATGCGCAGCAGCGCCTGATCACCTTGCTGCGCGGGGAAATTCTGGTGACCTGCGGCTCGCCCTGTTCAGAGCCTTTGCTGGTACACACTCGACACGGCTTGCTCGAAGGCATCGATGGGCACTTTAGCGTGCGCCAAGACAACGATTGCACACGCTTGAGCGTGGTCAGCGGCAATGTAGCTATCCATTCACCGCATACGGCCGATGGCTTGGCGACGCAAGTACACACAGGGGAAACCTATCTGATCAGCCAGACGCACGCCGCGCTGTCTGCGCCGCTGACCATGGACATGGGCGCCTGGGCCGATGGGCTGATTGTGACGCGAGACATGCGCCTGGCTGACTTTGTGTCGGAAGTGGGGCGCTACCGCCAGGGTTACCTGGGCTGTGCGGCGGCTATCGGCGACTTGCGGCTATCAGGGGTTTTCCGCTTGGAAGACACCGACAAGTTGCTGGCGATCGTTGCGCAAACACTGCCCGTTCAAGTGCGCTATCGCACACGTTGGTGGGTGAGCCTGGAACGTCTGGCCTGACTTTTTTCAGGTTTTTTTGGCGGCTTTTTTCCGGGAGTCCGGCTTAGACAGTAAGCCTCTTTATCTGCCTTACTGGCCTCTACGGACCTTGATCATGACTGTGCGTTTTCTCAACGATTCACCAGACTCCTCCTACCCTCTTTTGGCCAAGGCCATACGCGTAGCATTACTGTCGACGGCAATGGGCATGGGCGCGGTTCCGCTGGTTGGCATGGCTGCGCAAGCGGGCAGCGAGCGCATTCATCAGCGCTACGACATCCCTGCCGGCTCGCTGAGCGACGCGCTCAATCAGTTCGCCCGCCAGGCGGGTATTACGCTTGCCAGCACGCCAGCGCAGACTCAGGGCCTGGAGTCGCCAGGGCTGCGCGGTGAGTACTCCGCTGAGCAGGGCCTGAATCATCTGCTTGATGGCTCGGGATTGCAGGCTGCGTCACAGGACGGCACCAGCTTCGTCTTGCAGTCGCTGCCGCATAACAGCACGCTGACGTTGCCCACCACCGACATCAAAGGCTTCGCCCTGGGTAATGCGCTGGGCAGCATGGACGGCTACAACGCGACGCACAGCCAGATCGCAACGAAGACCAGTGCCGCACTGCTGGAAACCTCGCAAACCGTCTCCGTAGTGACGCGTGAGCAGATGGACGACCAGGGCTCTCAGACCGTGGCACAAGCCATGCGTTACACCCCTGGCGTGCTGACCAACCCCTATGGCGCAACCCATCGCTATGACTATGTGGCGATGCGCGGCTTCAACGATGGCTCGGTCGACAACATCTACCTGGATGGCTTGAAGTCCATGGGGGACAGCGGTACTTACAGCACCATGCAGGTGGACCCGTACTTTCTTGAACGCGTGGACATTCTTAAGGGGCCGTCTTCTGTGCTGTACGGGCGCAGCTCGCCTGGAGGTCTGGTTGCACTGACCAGTAAGAAGCCGCTGTACGAGCCCTACCATCAAGTGCAAGCGACAGTCGGCAGCAACGGGCAACGCGGGATGGGTTTTGATCTCAGCGGGCCGGTGGACGATGACAAGCGCGTTGCCTATCGGCTGACCGGGCTGGCGGATAAGTCCGACACACAATTCGACCATGCCAAAGAAAAACGCTACGCACTGGCGCCGACAGTGAGCATCGACTTTACCGAAGACACTTCGCTGACGCTGCAAGCCTATTTGCAGCACGACCCTGAGGGTGGTTATCACGGTGGTATGCCGGCGGACGGCGCACTGCACCAGCGCAATGGCCAGCGTATCTCCAATCACTTTTTCGAAGGCGAGCCGGGGGTAGATGGGTACAAGCGTGACCAGCAGTCGTTTGGCTATCAGTTCGAACATCGCTTCAACGATGTATTTACTGCGCGACAAAACTTCCGCTATCTCGACTCCAAGGTGAAGCTGGACCAGGTGTATGCCTATGGCTGGACCACACCAACCAGCAATGAGCTGAACCGCTATTACTCCGGCGGTGATGAAAAGCTGCATGCGTTCATTATCGACAATATGCTGCAGGCGGAATTTTTTACCGGAGCAACCAAACATACGGTGCTGATGGGCGCGGATTATCAGCGGCGTAAAACAGTGGTGGACTGGACCAGTGGTTCACTGCAACCGATCAACGCGTTTAACCCGGTCTATGGCAATTCGGCGATCAGCAATGCCAACCTGACCAGTTATCTGCGACGACTGGAGCAGACAGGCGTTTATCTTCAAGACCTGATTGAAATGGATAAATGGCGATTCTCCCTGGGACTGCGCCAGGACTGGGTAGAGACGTCGGATGAAAACCGCATCGCTGAAGCGGGTCGACCTGTGGGTACGCAGATCAGCGACAAACGTACCAAACTGACGGGTCGGGCGGGGGCGTTGTACCTGTTTGATAACGGCGTGGCGCCGTATGTCAGCTACTCGGAGTCTTTCAACCCGAACTCCTATTCCGACAGTGCGGGTAACCCGCTGGCACCGACTAACGGGACACAGTGGGAGGCGGGTTTGAAATATCAACCGCCAGGAACCGACAACCTGTTTACCGCATCGTGGTTTCGCATCGACCAGGAGAACCTGGCCACCAAGTTGCCGCAGGAAAACTTCTATCGTGCTGTAGGCGCTGTCCGTTCCCAGGGGCTGGAGCTGGAAGCCCATGTGCAACTGACCGATAACCTGAAGCTTCTAGGCAGCTATACCTTTACCGACATCAAATACTCCAAGTCGATGGTGAGTACTTTAAGCTCCGCCGACAATCTGATCGAAAACAAAGGCAACTCGCCAACCCAGGCGCCTCGGCATATGGCGTCGGTATGGGCGGACTACAAATTTAATAGCACAGCCCTGGACGGCTTGCGACTTGGCGCTGGGGTGCGATATGTGGGGTACAGCTGGGCGGACGCCGAGAACACCATGAAGGTGCCCGCCTACACGTTGTTTGACGCTTCAGTAGGGTACGACCTGGGCAAGGTCGGCTTGAAGGGTGTGGATGTAAGGCTCAATGCCAACAACCTGACCAACGAGAGCTATGTGGCTTCGTGTGCCAGCTTGAACTTCTGCTACCTGGGCGAAGAGCGTAATGTCAGTGCGACGGTCAGCTATCAGTTCTGATCCGTTATAGCTTCTGACAAGCCGGCACCTGATTACAGGTGCCGGCTTTTTTGTGGGTGTCGTCAGGTGCCTTTGTCCGGCCCAGATGTATACGTGGGCGGTCTGCAGCCAGGGCATTATTATCCCCCCTAAACGACAAAACCCCTGTCTGCGTTAGCAGACAGGGGTTTTGGAATTTAATCTTGACGATGACCTACTCTCACATGGGGAAACCCCACACTACCATCGGCGATGCATCGTTTCACTGCTGAGTTCGGGATGGGATCAGGTGGTTCCAATGCTCTATGGTCGTCAAGAAATTCTGTGTACCAGTCCGTTGCGCTTGCAACGTGCCGGTGAAATTCATGGACTTCTACATAAACAAAACCCCTGATTGCGTTAGCAATCAGGGGTTTCGGAATTTAATCTTGACGATGACCTACTCTCACATGGGGAAACCCCACACTACCATCGGCGATGCATCGTTTCACTACTGAGTTCGGGATGGGATCAGGTGGTTCCAATGCTCTATGGTCGTCAAGAAATTCGGGTACTGAGTCGTAGCCAGTCGGCTTCGCTTCAGCAAATTGGGTATGTGATAGCTTTCGGTGTTTTGTGAGCGTCGAACTTTCGGTTCATCTCGTCTTCACACACCGCAATCTGATGCTCTCTCGAGAAACAAATTGCTTGGGTGTTATATGGTCAAGCCTCACGGGCAATTAGTATTGGTTAGCTCAACGCCTCACAGCGCTTACACACCCAACCTATCAACGTCGTAGTCTTCGACGGCCCTTCAGGGGACTCAAGGTCCCAGTGAGATCTCATCTTGAGGCTAGTTTCCCGCTTAGATGCTTTCAGCGGTTATCTATTCCGAACATAGCTACCCGGCAATGCCACTGGCGTGACAACCGGAACACCAGAGGTTCGTCCACTCCGGTCCTCTCGTACTAGGAGCAGCCCCTCTCAAATCTCAAACGTCCACGGCAGATAGGGACCGAACTGTCTCACGACGTTCTAAACCCAGCTCGCGTACCACTTTAAATGGCGAACAGCCATACCCTTGGGACCGGCTTCAGCCCCAGGATGTGATGAGCCGACATCGAGGTGCCAAACACCGCCGTCGATATGAACTCTTGGGCGGTATCAGCCTGTTATCCCCGGAGTACCTTTTATCCGTTGAGCGATGGCCCTTCCATACAGAACCACCGGATCACTAAGACCTACTTTCGTACCTGCTCGACGTGTCTGTCTCGCAGTCAAGCGCGCTTTTGCCTTTATACTCTACGACCGATTTCCGACCGGTCTGAGCGCACCTTCGTACTCCTCCGTTACTCTTTAGGAGGAGACCGCCCCAGTCAAACTACCCACCATACACTGTCCTCGATCCGGATAACGGACCTGAGTTAGAACCTCAAAGTTGCCAGGGTGGTATTTCAAGGTTGGCTCCACGCAGACTGGCGTCCACGCTTCAAAGCCTCCCACCTATCCTACACAAGCAAATTCAAAGTCCAGTGCAAAGCTATAGTAAAGGTTCACGGGGTCTTTCCGTCTAGCCGCGGATACACTGCATCTTCACAGCGATTTCAATTTCACTGAGTCTCGGGTGGAGACAGCGCCGCCATCGTTACGCCATTCGTGCAGGTCGGAACTTACCCGACAAGGAATTTCGCTACCTTAGGACCGTTATAGTTACGGCCGCCGTTTACCGGGGCTTCGATCAAGAGCTTCGCGTTAGCTAACCCCATCAATTAACCTTCCGGCACCGGGCAGGCGTCACACCCTATACGTCCACTTTCGTGTTTGCAGAGTGCTGTGTTTTTAATAAACAGTCGCAGCGGCCTGGTATCTTCGACCGGCATGAGCTTACGGAGCAAGTCCTTCACCCTCACCGGCGCACCTTCTCCCGAAGTTACGGTGCCATTTTGCCTAGTTCCTTCACCCGAGTTCTCTCAAGCGCCTTGGTATTCTCTACCCAACCACCTGTGTCGGTTTGGGGTACGGTTCCTGGTTACCTGAAGCTTAGAAGCTTTTCTTGGAAGCATGGCATCAACCACTTCGTTAACTAAAAGTTAACTCGTCATCAGCTCTCGGCCTTAAGATCCCGGATTTACCTAAGATCTCAGCCTACCACCTTAAACTTGGACAACCAACGCCAAGCTGGCCTAGCCTTCTCCGTCCCTCCATCGCAATAACCAGAAGTACAGGAATATTAACCTGTTTTCCATCGACTACGCTTTTCAGCCTCGCCTTAGGGACCGACTAACCCTGCGTCGATTAACGTTGCGCAGGAAACCTTGGTCTTTCGGCGTGGGTGTTTTTCACACCCATTGTCGTTACTCATGTCAGCATTCGCACTTCTGATACCTCCAGCAAGCTTCTCAACTCACCTTCACAGGCTTACAGAACGCTCCTCTACCGCATCACTTACGTGATACCCGTAGCTTCGGTGTATGGTTTGAGCCCCGTTACATCTTCCGCGCAGGCCGACTCGACTAGTGAGCTATTACGCTTTCTTTAAAGGGTGGCTGCTTCTAAGCCAACCTCCTAGCTGTCTAAGCCTTCCCACATCGTTTCCCACTTAACCATAACTTTGGGACCTTAGCTGACGGTCTGGGTTGTTTCCCTTTTCACGACGGACGTTAGCACCCGCCGTGTGTCTCCCATGCTCGGCACTTGTAGGTATTCGGAGTTTGCATCGGTTTGGTAAGTCGGGATGACCCCCTAGCCGAAACAGTGCTCTACCCCCTACAGTGATACATGAGGCGCTACCTAAATAGCTTTCGAGGAGAACCAGCTATCTCCGAGCTTGATTAGCCTTTCACTCCGATCCACAGGTCATCCGCTAACTTTTCAACGGTAGTCGGTTCGGTCCTCCAGTTAGTGTTACCCAACCTTCAACCTGCCCATGGATAGATCGCCCGGTTTCGGGTCTATTCCCAGCGACTAGACGCCCTATTAAGACTCGCTTTCGCTACGCCTCCCCTATTCGGTTAAGCTCGCCACTGAAAATAAGTCGCTGACCCATTATACAAAAGGTACGCAGTCACCTAACAAAGTAGGCTCCCACTGCTTGTACGCATACGGTTTCAGGATCTATTTCACTCCCCTCTCCGGGGTTCTTTTCGCCTTTCCCTCACGGTACTAGTTCACTATCGGTCAGTCAGTAGTATTTAGCCTTGGAGGATGGTCCCCCCATATTCAGACAAAGTTTCTCGTGCTCCGTCCTACTCGATTTCATGACTAAGAGATTTTCGCGTACAGGGCTATCACCCACTATGGCCGCACTTTCCAGAGCGTTCCGCTAATCTCAAAGCCACTTAAGGGCTAGTCCCCGTTCGCTCGCCACTACTAAGGGAATCTCGGTTGATTTCTTTTCCTCAGGGTACTTAGATGTTTCAGTTCCCCTGGTTCGCCTCTTACGCCTATGTATTCAGCGTAAGATAACCATCTTATGATGGCTGGGTTCCCCCATTCAGACATCTCCGGATCAAAGTCTGTTTGCCGACTCCCCGAAGCTTTTCGCAGGCTACCACGTCTTTCATCGCCTCTGACTGCCAAGGCATCCACCGTATGCGCTTCTTCACTTGACCATATAACCCCAAGCAATCTGGTTATACTGTGAAGACAACATTCGCCGAAAATTCGAATTTCTCAATTAAGAGAACTCACAAATTTTACCTTAGCCTGATCCGTTACCAGTGAAAGTAACGTTCAGTCTATCTTTCTATCACATACCCAAATTTTTAAAGAACGATCTAATCAAAGACTAGAAATCAACATTCATCATCAACCTGATGGAATGCTCATTTCTAAGCTTTCATAACGTAGAAGCAGTAGTGGTGGAGCCAAACGGGATCGAACCGTTGACCTCCTGCGTGCAAGGCAGGCGCTCTCCCAGCTGAGCTATGGCCCCGTATTTCTACAGGCGTTTCCCACACAAAATTGGTGGGTCTGGGCAGATTCGAACTGCCGACCTCACCCTTATCAGGGGTGCGCTCTAACCAACTGAGCTACAGACCCAATTTCGGGCTGCTTCTTATCGTCTTCTTCAATGAATCAAGCAATTCGTGTGGGAACTTATGGAGCAGCTGATGTCGTCGATTAAGGAGGTGATCCAGCCGCAGGTTCCCCTACGGCTACCTTGTTACGACTTCACCCCAGTCATGAATCACACCGTGGTAACCGTCCTCCCGAAGGTTAGACTAGCTACTTCTGGTGCAACCCACTCCCATGGTGTGACGGGCGGTGTGTACAAGGCCCGGGAACGTATTCACCGCGACATTCTGATTCGCGATTACTAGCGATTCCGACTTCACGCAGTCGAGTTGCAGACTGCGATCCGGACTACGATCGGTTTTGTGGGATTAGCTCCACCTCGCGGCTTGGCAACCCTCTGTACCGACCATTGTAGCACGTGTGTAGCCCAGGCCGTAAGGGCCATGATGACTTGACGTCATCCCCACCTTCCTCCGGTTTGTCACCGGCAGTCTCCTTAGAGTGCCCACCATTACGTGCTGGTAACTAAGGACAAGGGTTGCGCTCGTTACGGGACTTAACCCAACATCTCACGACACGAGCTGACGACAGCCATGCAGCACCTGTCTCAATGTTCCCGAAGGCACCAATCTATCTCTAGAAAGTTCATTGGATGTCAAGGCCTGGTAAGGTTCTTCGCGTTGCTTCGAATTAAACCACATGCTCCACCGCTTGTGCGGGCCCCCGTCAATTCATTTGAGTTTTAACCTTGCGGCCGTACTCCCCAGGCGGTCAACTTAATGCGTTAGCTGCGCCACTAAAAGCTCAAGGCTTCCAACGGCTAGTTGACATCGTTTACGGCGTGGACTACCAGGGTATCTAATCCTGTTTGCTCCCCACGCTTTCGCACCTCAGTGTCAGTATTAGTCCAGGTGGTCGCCTTCGCCACTGGTGTTCCTTCCTATATCTACGCATTTCACCGCTACACAGGAAATTCCACCACCCTCTACCATACTCTAGTCAGTCAGTTTTGAATGCAGTTCCCAGGTTGAGCCCGGGGATTTCACATCCAACTTAACAAACCACCTACGCGCGCTTTACGCCCAGTAATTCCGATTAACGCTTGCACCCTCTGTATTACCGCGGCTGCTGGCACAGAGTTAGCCGGTGCTTATTCTGTCGGTAACGTCAAAACAGCAAAGTATTAATTTACTGCCCTTCCTCCCAACTTAAAGTGCTTTACAATCCGAAGACCTTCTTCACACACGCGGCATGGCTGGATCAGGCTTTCGCCCATTGTCCAATATTCCCCACTGCTGCCTCCCGTAGGAGTCTGGACCGTGTCTCAGTTCCAGTGTGACTGATCATCCTCTCAGACCAGTTACGGATCGTCGCCTTGGTGAGCCATTACCTCACCAACTAGCTAATCCGACCTAGGCTCATCTGATAGCGCAAGGCCCGAAGGTCCCCTGCTTTCTCCCGTAGGACGTATGCGGTATTAGCGTCCGTTTCCGAACGTTATCCCCCACTACCAGGCAGATTCCTAGGCATTACTCACCCGTCCGCCGCTCTCAAGAGGAGCAAGCTCCTCTCTACCGCTCGACTTGCATGTGTTAGGCCTGCCGCCAGCGTTCAATCTGAGCCATGATCAAACTCTTCAGTTCAAACATCTTTGGGTTTTTAAGAAACCCTAAACTTGGCTCAGCAATCGTTGGTTACATCTTTGATTTCTCGCGGAGTAACTTGTGATGCTGATAATCTTGTTGACTATCAGTCTGACTCCACAAGCACCCACACGAATTGCTTGATTCAGTTGTTAAAGAGCGGTTGGTTAAGATCTTTCGTCTCAACCGAGGCGCGCATTCTACAGCAGCCTCATTTGTTGTCAAGTGATTATTTTCAGAAGCTTTCGAAGAATTCTTCAACAACTTCAACCACTTGCGCTTACGATCTCTCGTTAGCGGGAGGCGAATTCTACAGCGTTACACGCTGCTGTCAACACCTCTTTTTCAACTCCCTTTTGGCTTCGATGAACTGAAGCAACCTGCTGCCGAAAACTTCGTAACTCATTGTTTACCAAGGAGTTTTCCGTTTCGACTGCGCCGGAAGTGGGGCGAATTATAGACAGATATAAAACGCCGTCAACACTTAATTTAGCTTCTCTATCAATAAGCCAGATTTGATCAAAAAACAACCAAACCAATGCCTCTTGATCAATCTACCTATATAGAAGAGCAGCCTCAGATAACACCCGCCGCCTTCAGCGCAGCCACATTCGCCGAATCCAGCCCCAACAGCCCCTGCAGCACCTGCTCCGTATGCTCTCCCAATAGAGGAGGCGCATTACGATATTCCACCGGCGTCTTGGACAACCGCATCGGACTGGCGACCTGAGGCACCATCCCCGCCAATGCATGCGGCAATGCCATCGCCAACCCGCGCGCCTTGACCTGCGGGTCGGCAAACACCTGCGCCAGATCATTGATCGGCCCACACGGCACGCCTACTTGCTCCAGTTGCGACACCCACTCAGCCGTCGTCTTGAACACTGTGGCCTGGCGGATCAGCGGAATCAGCTCTGCACGGTTAGCCACCCGCACCTTATTAGTCGCGAAGCGCGGATCATCCGCCCACTGCGGCTGCCCGGCCACCTCAGCAAACTTGCGAAACTGCCCGTCATTGCCCACCGTCAGGATGAAGTCGCCATCAGCCGTGGGAAAGTCCTGATAAGGCACAATATTGGGATGCGCATTGCCCAGGCGCTTTGGCGCCATACCCGTCGTCAGGTAGTTCATCGCCTGATTGGCCAGGCATGCCACCTGCACATCCAGCAACGCCATGTCGATATGCTGCCCACCGCCGTCATGGTCTCGATGAGCCAGCGCAGCCAGGATCGCCACGGTCGAGTACAACCCCGTCAGGATATCCGTCAACGCCACACCGACCTTTACCGGCCCAGCACCTTCATCACCCTCAGGCCGACCGGTCAGGCTCATAAGCCCACCCAGCCCCTGGATCATAAAGTCGTAGCCTGCACGCGTCGCATAAGGCCCCGTCTGGCCGAAACCCGTGATCGAGCAATAGATCAACTCCGGATTGATCTCCTTGAGCGATTCATAGTCCAGCCCATACGCCGCCAGGCCACCTACTTTGAAGTTCTCGATCAGGATGTCGGACTTAGCCGCGAGGTCGCGCACCAGCTTCTGACCCTCCGGGCGCGTGAAGTCGATGGTCACCGATTCCTTGTTACGGTTGGCTGACAGGTAATAAGCCGCCTCACTGGTATTCTCGCCATAGGCGTCTTTAAGGAAGGGCGGCCCCCATGCCCGCGTATCATCGCCACTGCCCGGCCGCTCAACCTTGATCACCTCAGCCCCAAGGTCTGCAAGGATCTGCCCGGACCACGGGCCGGCCAGCACTCGTGACAAATCCAATACCCGCAGATGTGAAAGCGCGCCCATGCCGTTCTCCTATTAATAGAACGCTTGAAGACCGGTCTGCGCGCGCCCAAGAATCAAGGCGTGCACGTCATGGGTGCCCTCGTAGGTATTGACCACTTCCAGGTTGACCAGGTGACGCGCCACCCCGAACTCATCCGAAATACCGTTGCCGCCCAACATGTCGCGCGCCATACGGGCGATATCCAGGGACTTGCCACACGAGTTGCGCTTCATGATCGACGTGATCTCAACCGCCGCCGTCCCTTCATCCTTCATGCGCCCCAAACGCAGGCAGCCTTGCAAGGCCAGGGTGATTTCGGTCTGCATGTCCGCCAGTTTCTTCTGGATCAGTTGGGTCGCCGCCAAAGGCCGCCCGAACTGCTGACGGTCCAGGGTGTATTGGCGAGCGGTGTGCCAGCAAAACTCGGCAGCACCCAGCGCCCCCCAAGAAATGCCATAGCGTGCCGAGTTAAGACAGGTGAAAGGCCCCTTCAGGCCGCGCACGTCCGGGAAGATGTTCTCTTCGGGCACAAACACGTTATCCATGACGATCTCACCGGTAATCGAAGCCCGCAGGCCGACCTTGCCGTGAATCGCCGGAGCGCTCAGCCCCTTCCAACCCTTCTCCAGGACAAAACCACGGATATCGCCCGCATCGTCCTTGCCCCACACCACAAACACATCGGCGATCGGGCTGTTGGTGATCCACATCTTGGCGCCGGTCAGGCTATAGCCGCCATCAACCTTACGTGCACGGGTAATCATCGCACCCGGGTCAGAACCGTGGTTAGGCTCGGTCAGGCCGAAACAGCCGATCCACTCACCCGATGCCAGCTTTGGCAGGTACTTCTGCTTTTGTGCCTCGGTGCCAAATTCGTTGATCGGCACCATCACCAGTGACGATTGCACACTCATCATCGAGCGATAGCCGGAGTCGACACGCTCCACCTCGCGTGCAATCAGCCCGTAGCTGACGTAGTTCAGGCCACTGCCGCCGTACTGCTCCGGAATCATTGCGCCCAACAGGCCGGTTTCACCCATCTCGCGAAAAATCGCAGGGTCGGTCTTTTCATGGCGAAAGGCTTCGAGCACACGCGGCGCCAGCTTGTCCTGGGCGAACTGCTCAGCGCTGTCGCGCACCATGCGTTCTTCTTCGGTGAGCTGTTGATCCAGCAACAGTGGATCGATCCAGTTGAAGCTTGCCTTGCCAGCCATGAATAAGTCCTCGGGGAAGAAAACAGAAGTCGTGGATGCAGCCTAGGCCGAGCAACCGCAGAGGGCAAACGAGGTTTACGCATAGGGTTGTGCTAATTTCTCACTTCGTAATGACCAAAAAGCGCGCAGATGCGCTTTATGAGTGAGTACAACGTACATGCGCAGAAAAATTCCCAGCACCACCGCCCTAATCAGTTTTGAAGCAGCGGCCCGCCACGAGAGCTTTACCAAGGCGGCACACGAGCTTTCACTCACCCAAGGCGCCATCTGTCGACAGATCGCCAGCCTGGAGGAGTTTTTAAGTGTCGAGCTATTTCGACGCTCACGGCGGGGCGTCAAGCTGACGGAGGCAGGGCTTTCTTATAGCCGTCGCGTTGCCATGCAACTGGACGCCGTAGAGCGCGATACCTTGTCGGTCATGGGGCAGCAGGGCGCGAATGTCATCGAGCTGGCAGTGGTGCCAACGTTCGGCACCCAATGGCTGATCCCACGGCTCAAGGACTTCCAGCACCAACACCCGGAAGTCACGGTCAACCTCACCAACCGTACGCGCCCTTTTCTGTTTGCCGACACCGAGTTCGACGCCGCCATCTACTTTGGCGATGCCGATTGGTCAGGCACCGAATCCCACCGACTGATGGGCGAAAACCCCGTTCCCGTGTGCAGCCCACGCTTACTGGGCAGCCGTGCCCACTTCAGCCCGGAGGAGATCGCCCAACTGCCGCTGCTGCAACAAACTACCCGACCATACGCCTGGCGCCAGTGGTTTAACGCGCAACAACTGAACATACCTCGCGACATGACAGGCCCCCGTTACGAGCTATTCTCGATGTTGTCGCAAGCAGCCATGCATGACATGGGCATCGCACTGATTCCGCCATTCCTCATCCAGCGCGAGCTGGAGGAGAAGCATCTGGTGATCGCGAGCCCCGAAGCATTGAGCAGCACAAAGGCTTACTACCTGATGATTCCCGAAAGAAAGGTCGAATCTGCGTCGCTGCACGCGTTTAGAGACTGGCTGATCGACCAATCACAGCGCTATAACCCCAGCATTTAAAGGACTAGCTCTCTTTATTGACCTTGTAGTCAAATAAATCAAGAACCTACAGATATAACTTTATGTCGTGTTTTGGAAGACTGTACCTCTCAGGGTAAAAATGAGCTTAACGCCATGACTGATAAGGCTTGTAGCGACTATCAGCTGCCAATGCCCGACCATTCACAGCAAAGATAGGAAAACCGTCTATAACCCTCTACAGCCCTTTAAACACCTGTATTTAAAGAGGTTATTTCTTCATGTTGCGACAATCAGTCACAGGGTGACTTGTAGTTAATTTTTCGTCACCCGTCATAATCCCTTGAAGGCCGTAAAGTTCGCCTGCAAAATGCCGCGCCCCGCTGTCATTTCAGCGGGATCGTGCTGATCGGCCGCCCCAGCTGCGCCACTCACGGTGCACTGGCCTTTTTACAAAAAGATCAAAAGCAAAAAGATCATGCAGGAGATTTGACGTGCACATTGGTGTTCCTCTCGAAACCCAGACCGGTGAAACGCGGGTGGCTGCCACCCCAGAAACCATCAAGAAGCTGATCGGCCAGGGCCATAAGGTCACTGTACAAAGCGGCGCAGGCATTACCGCCAGCATCGTCGACGGTGCCTATGAAACGGCAGGCGCAACCATTGGCAGCGCCAGCGAAGCGTTTGGCGCCGAGCTGATTCTCAAGGTGGTTGCTCCCAGCGACAGCGAACTGGCGCTGATCAAAAGCGGCACCGTGTTGGTGGGCATGCTCAACCCGTTCAGCAACGAAACCATCGCCAAGCTGGCAGAGCGAGGCATTACCGCCTTCGCGCTCGAAGCTGCGCCACGCACCTCGCGCGCCCAAAGCCTCGACGTGCTGTCGTCACAGGCCAACATTGCCGGCTATAAAGCGGTGTTGCTGGCAGCCCATCACTACCCACGCTTCATGCCGATGCTGATGACTGCCGCCGGCACCGTCAAAGCCGCGCGCGTGCTGATCCTCGGCGCGGGTGTCGCCGGCCTGCAGGCGATCGCCACGGCGAAACGCCTGGGCGCCGTGATCGAAGCGTCTGACGTGCGCCCTGCCGTAAAAGAGCAGATCGAGTCCCTCGGCGCCAAGTTCGTCGACGTGCCCTACGAAACCGATGAAGAGCGTGAATGCGCGGTCGGTGTTGGCGGTTACGCACGCCCGATGCCGTCGAGCTGGATGCAGCGTCAGGCCTTGGCCGTGCATGAACGCGCCAAACAAGCGGACATCGTCATCACCACGGCGCTGATCCCGGGCCGCAAAGCCCCGACCTTGCTCAGTGCCGAAACCGTCGCACAAATGAAACCGGGCTCGGTGGTCATCGACCTCGCCGCTGCCCAAGGTGGCAACTGCCCGCTGACCGTCGCCGACCAGGTCGTGGTGGAAAACGGCGTGACCATTTGCGGCCCGACCAACTTGGCCGGTGCCGTCGCCGCCGATGCTTCTGCTTTATATGCGCGCAACCTGCTGGACTTCCTGAAGCTGGTCTTCACCAAGGAAGGGCAGTTTGAAATCAACCTCGAAGACGACATCGTCGCCGCGTGCCTGATGTGCCGCGACGGCCAAGTCATCCGCAAAAACGCCTAAGCAGGGATTCAGACGATGGAAGAGCTTATCTCCCCCGGTATCTACAACCTGATCATCTTTGTGCTGGCGATTTATGTCGGTTACCACGTGGTCTGGAACGTCACACCCGCGCTGCATACGCCGCTGATGGCGGTGACCAACGCGATCTCTGCGATCGTAATCGTCGGCGCCATGCTCGCCGCAGCCCTCACCGTGACACCCCTGGGTAAAACCATGGGCACCCTGGCCGTGGCCCTGGCGGCAGTCAACGTGTTCGGCGGCTTCCTGGTCACGCGCAGGATGCTGGAGATGTTCAAGAAGAAAGCCCCGAAATTAAAAGAAGAGGCGCCAAAGTAATGAGCATGAATTTGGTTACGACGCTCTACTTGATCGCGTCGATCTGCTTTATCCAGGCCCTCAAAGGCCTGTCGCACCCCACTACGTCGCGCCGTGGCAACCTGTTCGGCATGCTCGGCATGGCGCTGGCGGTACTGACCACTGTGGGCCTCATCTATAAGCTCGGCGCTGAGCTTGCAACAGCCGGTATCGGTTACGTCATCGTCGGCCTGCTGATCGGCGGCACCGCCGGTTCGATCATGGCCAAGCGCGTAGAAATGACCAAGATGCCGGAGCTGGTTGCCTTCATGCATAGCATGATCGGCCTGGCGGCTGTATTTATCGCGATTGCCGCCGTGGTCGAACCGCAATCCTTGGGCATCGTCAAACACCTGGGCGACTCGATCCCAGCGGGCAACCGCCTGGAACTGTTCCTCGGCGCAGCCATTGGTGCAATTACCTTCTCCGGCTCGGTGATTGCATTCGGCAAGCTCTCGGGCAAGTACAAGTTTCGCCTGTTCCAGGGCGCACCCGTACAGTTCGGCGGCCAACACAAACTTAACCTGGTGCTCGGCCTGGCGACCCTGGGCCTGGGCCTGGCCTTCATGTTCACCGGCAATCTCACTGCGTTCGCGTTGATGCTGGCCCTGGCTTTCGTGTTGGGCGTGCTGATCATCATCCCGATCGGCGGCGCCGACATGCCGGTGGTTGTCTCGATGCTCAACAGCTACTCCGGCTGGGCAGCGGCAGGCATCGGCTTCTCGCTGAACAACTCGATGTTGATCATCGCCGGCTCCCTGGTAGGCTCCAGCGGCGCGATTCTGTCTTACATCATGTGCAAGGCGATGAACCGCTCCTTCTTTAATGTGCTGCTCGGTGGTTTCGGCAACACAGCAGATGCCGGCGCAGTGGCTGGCTCCAAAGAAGCACGCCCGGTGAAATCCGGCTCGGCGGACGACGCCACTTTCCTGCTGACCAACGCCGACACCGTGATCATCGTTCCAGGCTACGGCCTGGCAGTCGCTCGGGCGCAACACGCGCTTAAAGAGCTGACCGAGAAGCTGACTCACCGTGGCGTGACCGTAAAGTACGCGATCCACCCGGTAGCGGGCCGCATGCCAGGGCACATGAACGTGCTGCTGGCCGAAGCGGAAGTGCCTTACGACCAAGTGTTCGAGATGGAAGACATCAACTCCGAGTTCGGCCAGGCCGACGTGGTACTGGTGTTGGGCGCCAACGACGTGGTCAACCCGGCCGCCAAGAACGACCCGAACTCGCCGATTGCCGGTATGCCGATCCTTGAGGCGTTCAAGGCCAAGACCATCATCGTCAACAAGCGCTCGATGGCCAGCGGCTACGCCGGCCTGGATAACGAGTTGTTCTACCTGGACAAGACCATGATGGTCTTCGGTGATGCCAAGAAGGTCATCGAAGACATGGTCAAAGCCGTCGAATAACACTGCTCCAGCGCAATACAAGAAACCCTGGCCTCCCGTAGGCTGGGGTTTTTTATCGTTCCCAAGCTCTGCGTGGGAATGCATCCGGGAATGCTCTGCGTTCCGCTTTGTACTCACGTGAAACCCGACCAAAGGCTCTAAATCGCTGCCTGGCATTCGACCATGGTAGCGGGCCGAATTTTTTCGAAATCACTACACTGCCCACCTTGCTTCCGTAGCCTGAGATAACAATTCATGTACCGTGATCGTATCCGCTTGCCTTCGTTGTTGAACAAGGTCATGAGCGCGGCAGACGCCGCCGCACTGATCGAGGACGGCATGACCGTCGGCATGAGCGGCTTCACCCGTGCCGGTGAAGCCAAGGCCGTCCCCCACGCCCTGGCCGAACGCGCCAAGACTTCGCCGCTGAAAATTACCCTGATGACCGGCGCCAGCCTGGGTAATGACCTGGACAAGCAACTGACCGAAGCCGGCGTGTTATCGCGCCGCATGCCGTTTCAAGTCGACAGCACCCTGCGCAAGGCGATCAACGCAGGCCAAGTGATGTTTATCGACCAGCACCTGTCGGAAACCGTCGAGCAACTGCGCAACAACCAGCTCAAGTTGCCGGACATTGCCGTAATCGAAGCCGTTGCGATTACCGAACAAGGGCATATCGTGCCCACCACCTCCGTGGGCAACTCGGCCAGCTTCGCGATTTTTGCCAAACAAGTGATTGTCGAGATCAACCTGGCGCACAACCCGAACCTGGAAGGGCTGCACGACATCTATATCCCGACCTACCGGCCGACGCGCACGCCAATCCCACTGGTCAAGGTCGACGACCGCATCGGCAGTACCGCGATTCCGATCCCGCCGGAAAAAATCGTCGCCATCGTGATCACCAATCAGGCCGACTCCGCCTCAACCGTGACACCACCGGACGCCGACACCCAAGGCATCGCTAACCATCTGATCAACTTCCTCAAGCAGGAAGTCGACGCCGGGCGCATGACCAACAAGCTCGGACCACTGCAGGCCGGGATCGGCAACATCGCCAACGCGGTGATGTGCGGCTTGATCGAGTCGCCGTTCGAAGACCTGACCATGTATTCGGAAGTATTGCAGGACTCGACCTTCGACCTGATCGATGCGGGCAAGCTCAGCTTTGCTTCGGGCAGCTCGATCACCTTGTCGGAGCGGCGCAACGCCGACGTGTTCGGCAACCTGGAGCACTACAAAGACAAGTTGGTGCTGCGCCCACAGGAAATCTCCAACCACCCTGAAGTGGTTCGGCGCCTGGGCATTATCGGGATCAACACGGCGCTTGAGTTCGACATCTACGGCAACGTCAACTCCACCCACGTCTGCGGCACGCGGATGATGAATGGGATTGGCGGCTCCGGAGACTTCGCGCGCAACGCGCACCTGGCGATTTTCGTCACCAAGTCGATTGCCAAGGGCGGCGCAATTTCCAGCGTAGTGCCGATGGTCAGCCATGTGGACCATACCGAGCATGACGTGGACATTCTGGTGACAGAGGTTGGCCTCGCTGACCTGCGTGGCCTGGCGCCACGTGAGCGGGCGCGGGTGATCATCGACAATTGCGTGCACCCGGCTTACCGCGATGCGCTGAACAGTTACTTCGACGCTGCCTGTGCGATCGGCGGGCATACTCCGCACATCCTGCGCGAAGCACTGAGTTGGCACATCAACCTGGAAGAAACCGGGCACATGCTCAAGGCTTGATTGACACAGATCCGAGCTGATGCAAACACAGTTTGATCAGCTCGGAGACCGAAGCCGCACTTTTTGAAAAAACTGTACTGCTGTACCGGTCATTTCCTACCGAATTATCCTACGCACCCTATCAGAAATGCCTATTTCGCACCTATTCAGTGCAGACAGGTACAGTTGCCCCATTTCCGTACAGTACAGCCGCTATAAACAGTTAACTGGCCCCTCACAATACAGGTGAACTGTATCTAGAGAGTCTTGTTCTGGAGGAGGATCATTGGCATCAGTTAAACCACTACCTAATCCCGCCACAAGCGGAAGGATGTCATCATGGAACGTACACTCAGTTCCGATCTGTTCTTCGAAGAAAAAGCTGTAAACACCCAGGCTTCCATGCCTTTGCGCGTTCTCGCCAACCTGATGTTGTGGCAGCGCCGCATCTCCAGCCGCCACCAACTGGCTCGTCTGGATTCGCGTCTGCTGGCTGACGCCGGTATCAGCGAAGCTCAACGCTACGAAGAGCTGAGCAAGCCGTTCTGGCGCTAATTGGCGCTCGCTGGCCCTGACCCGCCGGGTCCACCGCCAGCAACCTGATTTAACAAAGCAAAGCCCGCCCCGGGAAACCGGAGGCGGGCTTTGTTGTTTGCGGGATTCAACCTTTGCACGGCTAAAACAGACGCCCGATCTAAACACCAGTACAGTTTAAATAACACTACAGTTAAGCAGTACAATTTAGCATTGGTGTATCTGTATTGGTAACAGCTGGCCGCCCAAGATGGTGCTCCAAGACCTCATGGAAGGCCGTCGTCATGAACATACAAACTTCGCCTTACAAACAATTGATCGTCCGAATGGCTTGCGCGTTGGGCAGATGGGCACGGCAGGCCCATGAGCGACGCCAACTTGCGCAACTTGACCCACGTGAATTAGCCGATGCGGGCATCAGCCAGGGCGACCGTACTGCCGAGCTGTCCAAGCCTTTCTGGCGCAACTAGGCACATAGAGGCTTTCCGAACGGATAAGCGGCAGCTTAAGATCCCGTTATTACGTGGCGAACCTTGTAGAACGGACGTCTGATGCTCAATCCGCAACAATGTCCGTTTCACAGTGGCCGCTTTGCGCCGCTTTATTTGATCTTCTACAGGAGTTTTTCCATGTCCCGTCTTCGCCTGCTGAGTGCTGCCACCCTGTTGGCCCTGGCCGCCAACGCCAACGCGAGCAGCCTTATCGTGACCACCGACTCGATCGTCGGCGCCCTCAAAGCCACTTCCGATGCCAGCTCCGATGCTACGTCGTCCCTGCGTGACAACAAAGTCGTGCAAGCCGCTCGTGACGACGCAGCCAGCTTTGTTGCCAGCGAAGGCGCCATTCGTGGTGTGAAACTGGAAAGCGCCCTGGCCCAGATCCGCCAACAAGCCCCACAACTGAACACTGCTACCGACGCACAACTGGCCCAAGCGATTCTGGCCATCTGATAATCCGGTAAACGCCAGGGCACGCCAGCCGCTACCAAATGTGTCAGCGCTGGCTCTCGTCCGGGCGTTGCGCTAGCCTTGACGCTCGCTTTCAGTTGTCGAGTCCCATGGCTTTTTCATACCGCCTGTTGATTGTTCCCGTGTTGTTTTCCGCCTGCTGGTCACCCTTGGCTTCGGCCTTTGATGTGTCCACCCAGAGCACCGTCATCAGTGCCTACGCCACCAGCAAGGTGACGTCAGCGCCCTTCGACAGAAAGTTGGTACTGGCCGCCCAGGATGACGCTGCCGCTTTTATCGCCACTGATGGCCAATGGCGGGGAGCTCGTCTGGAATCTGCGCTGGAGTACCTGCGCCGAACCCAGCCAAAACTTCATGTGAGCGACCTTGAACTGGCGCAGGCAATTCTCGTCCAATAATCATCGTATATTTCTACCTTTGTATTTCGGAGTTATTCCATGCGTAGCCCGCTGATCGCCGCCGCTTTGGGCCTGCTGTTGTTGGCCGATGTTGCCCACGCGCAAACCCTGAAGGCCACCAGTAACATCATCGTGCGTGCCTCGGCGCGCACCATTGATTTCACCTCGGACACCACTACCTCTATCCGCGACTCCAAAGTCGTGTGCGAAGCCCACGATGACGCTGCCAGCTTCGTCGCCTCCAATGGCGAAATCCGCGGCGCACAATTGGAAGCAGCCTTCGATACCCTGCGCACTCGCGTACCGGAAGCCCGCGACGCCAGTGACCAGACCCTCGCCGAAGCTATCCTCGCTCTGTGAGGCGCCTGTTCGCCTGGCTACTGGCCGGGACTGTGCTGCTCTGTGCAGGCGCAGCCCAGGCCAGCCTGCAACTGCGGCTCAAGACCGATGGCTTGAGCCCGGCTGAACAGCAGGCCAGCCAGGCGTTGCTCGACGAAGCGATGCGCGCTCTGCCGCCGCGCTTTATCGAGCAGTTGGACCGGCGCATTGATGTCGGCTGGACCGACAAGATGCCTGAAAACGCCTATGGCCAGGCTTCTCTGGTGTCCGAACTTGACCTCAACAGCAACCTGCTCGCCAGCCTTACCGACGGCAGCGCCGCTACCCAGAAGACCAATCGCCCCCATGGCACCGTGCGCCGCGAAATGCTCGCCACCGTGCTGCATGAACTGACCCACATCTATGACCGTGCCCGCCTGTGGTCCACAGACGAGCGCCGCCTGATCCAACGCTGCAGCCGCCAGAACAACATCACCGGCCTGATCGGCCTGCCCGATCAATGCCGTGGCCAGAACGACCGTCGTTTCACCCTGAGTGACGACCCGCGCCTGCTGGACATTGCCGGCTGGCCCCAATACGTGGGCCGTCGCGGCGAGCGCGAGCAGCACAACCACCAGGTCGCCCGCAGCCCGGATATCTACGAAACCACCAGCCCGCTGGAGTTCGTGGCGGTCAACATGGAGTATTTCCTCCTCGACCCGAGCTACGCCTGCCGTCGCCCCGCGCTGTTTCGCTATTACAAGGAACACTTCGGCTGGGCACCGCCCGAGCAAGACACCTGCGCCAAGACCTACGCATTCCTGAACGCAGGCAACGACTTCGCCAAAACGCCGCTGGGCCAGATCGACCCGGAGCGCGTGTATGAAATCGACTACCTGTTGGCCGAAGCCAACCAGAACCTGGTGAGCCGATGGGGCCACAGCATGTTGCGCCTGGTGATCTGCGCACCTGGCCGACCACGCGGCCCGGATTGCCGATTGGACCTGGACCAGCACTTGGTATTGTCCTACCGCGCATTTGTTGGTGACGTACAGCTCTCGAGCTGGGATGGCCTGGTGGGCAAGTACCCATCGCGGCTATTTGTGCTGCCGCTGGCGCAGGTGATCGACGAATACACCAAGACCGAGTTGCGCGGCCTGGCATCGGTGCCACTCAAGCTCACCCGCCAAGAGATCAACGACACCGTCGAACATGCCGCCGAAATGCACTGGAGCTACGACGGCAACTACTTCTTTATCTCCAACAACTGCGCGGTGGAGAGCCTCAAGCTGCTGCGCAGCGGCAGCGCCAACCCGCAATTGACCGGCCTGGACAACATCACCCCCAACGGCCTGCTCGAGGTGCTCAGTGCCCGCGGCCTGGCTGATACCAGTGTGCTCAATGACAAACGCGAAGCCTTGCGCCTGGGTTATCACTTCGACTCGTTCCGCGAGCGCTACCAGGCAATGTTCGACGTGCTGCGCAAACACCTGCCGATCAAGCAGACTCAAGTTGAAGACTGGTTGTCCCTGAGTGCCGCAGAGCGCCGCCAATGGTTCACCCAGGCCGACCTGCGCACCAGCGCCGCGCTACTGCTGCTGGAACAAGCCAGCTATCGCAAACAACTGATGCTGGCCCAGGACGAAGTCAAGCAGCGCTACCTCAATGCCCGTGAGCTGAAAAACGGCGGCATGGAAAAAGCCAACAACACCCTGCAACAGATCCTCGCCAACAGCGGCTTCCTCAGCCGCCCGGCGGAATTGCTCGACAGCGGCGGCTACGGCTTGCCGCAACCTTCGGAAGCCAAACGCCTGGAATCGGAAAGTGCCGAGCGCCAGAAACAGCTGCAGTCCTTGACCGGCGATCTGGATAGAGAGGTGAGGGCGCTGCTCGACCCTGCGCGCGCCGACGAGATTGCCGCCTGCGAAGCCAACCTCAAGCAGATGGGCGAGCACCTGCGGGCCTTGCACAAAGCCTCGGGCGGTTTGGAGCTGCCTTGAGCCACCTTAAAGAAATTTCCTACAAGCCTTCCATCATCTGACTTACGCAGCGAAAGCTGGCTGAAAGCTTCCCCGTCTAGGATCGCCACCACTGCCGGCAACAGACCGGCTGTAAACAACAACAATGGTGATTCCTGATGTCCCCTCGTACCCGCCTGTTCGCTCCAACTCCACCCGTACGCCACGTGCCTTTCGTACTGAGCTGACCCTAACCCGGTTCGCCATTCCCTAGCCGCACTACGCCTGGAGTATTCCTATGCTGACTTTCCTTGGCTTTGCCATGGTCATCACGTTCATGTACCTGATCATGACCAAGCGCCTGTCTGCGCTGATTGCCTTGATCATTGTGCCAATCCTGTTCGCCCTGTTTGGTGGCTTTGCACCCGAGATCGGCCCGATGATGCTTGCGGGCATCACCAAGCTTGCGCCGACCGGCGTGATGCTGATGTTCGCCATTCTCTACTTTGCCCTGATGATCGACTCCGGCCTGTTCGACCCGGCCGTGCGCAAGATCCTCAAGATGGTCAAGGGCGACCCGCTGAAAGTCTCGGTCGGCACCGCCGTGCTGGCCTTGGTGGTGTCCCTGGACGGTGACGGCGCCACCACTTACATGATCTGCGTGGCCGCCATGCTGCCGCTGTACCAGCGCATCGGCATGAGCCCGCGGATCATGGCCGGCCTGATCATCCTCGCCGGTGGCGTGATGAACATGACGCCGTGGGGCGGCCCGACTGCCCGTGCCGCCAGCGCGCTGCATGTAGACCCTTCGGATATTTTCGTACCGATGATCCCGGCCATGGCTGTCGGCGTTGTTGCGATCCTGGTGATTGCCTACATGTACGGTAAACGCGAACGTGCCCGCCTGGGTGAGCTGCACCTGCAGGGCGACGAGATCGATCACAGCGAGATCAGCGTGTCGCAATTCCCGGACGCCCGTCGCCCCAAGCTGATCTGGTTCAACGGCGCACTGACTTTCGCACTGATGTGCACCCTGATTGCCGGCCTGTTGCCACTGCCGGTGCTGTTCATGGTTGCGTTCAGTATCGCGATGATCGTCAACTACCCATGCCTGCAAATGCAGAAAGACCGCATCGCCGCCCACGCCGGCAGCGTGCTGGCAGTGACGGGCTTGATCTTCGCCGCGGGTATCTTCACCGGTATCCTGTCGGGCACCGGCATGGTCGACGCCATGTCCAAGAGCCTGCTGGCGGTTATCCCGGATGCCCTGGGCCCGTACCTGGCGGTGATCACCGCCTTGGTGAGCATGCCGTTTACCTTCTTCATGTCCAACGATGCGTTTTACTACGGCGTACTGCCGGTGCTCGCCGAAGCAGCCAGCCATTACGGTATCACCGCCGTGGAAATGGCCCGTGCGTCCATCGTTGGCCAACCCGTGCACTTGCTCAGCCCGCTGGTGCCTTCGACTTACTTGCTGGTGGCCCTGGCCGGTATCGAATTTGGCGATCACCAACGCTTTACCCTCAAGTGGGCAGTGCTGGTGTGCCTGTGCATAATGTTCGCCGCTTTGCTGATGGGGATTTTTCCGCTGTTCAGCACTCTATAATCGTAACGACCTGACCGCGCGGCGCTGCAGCTTGCGCGGTTTCACATTTGCTCAAAGGAATACACATGGAATGGCTGACCAATCCGGAAATCTGGATTGCCTTCTTCACCCTGACGGCCCTCGAGATCGTCCTGGGCATCGATAACATCATCATGATTTCGATCCTGGTCAGCCGCATGCCCAAGCATATGCAGGCGCGCACCCGGATCTTCGGCCTGGCCCTGGCCATGGTCACGCGAATCCTGTTGCTGCTGTCGATCACCTGGGTCATGCAACTCACCGCCGATCTGTTTGTGGTCTTCGGCCAAGGCATCTCCGGTCGCGACCTGATCCTGTTCTTCGGTGGCTTGTTCCTGCTGTGGAAAAGCTCCCAAGAGATGTACCACGCACTCGAAGGTGAAGACGAAACCCACGACGAGCCGGGCGGCAAGGGTGGCAAGTTCATCTACACCATCATCCAGATCGCGATCATCGACATCGTGTTCTCCCTGGACTCGGTGATCACTGCGGTCGGTATGGTTTCCCATGTGCCGGTCATGGTCGCTGCGATCGTGGTAGCCGTACTGGTGATGATGCTGGCCGCAGGCACCATCAGCGAATTCATCGACAAGCACCCGTCGCTGAAGATGCTCGCGCTGTCGTTCCTGCTGGTGGTGGGTACGGTGCTGATCGCCGAATCCTTCGACGTGCATGTGCCAAAAGGCTACGTCTACTTCGCCATGGCGTTCTCGCTGGCAGTAGAAGCGGTGAACATCAAGATGCGTACCGCCATCGCGAAAAAGAAGAAACAGCAGGATCCTGTGAAACTGCGCAAGGACATTCCGGGTCAATAAACCTGATCCGCTGCTGTTGATCGTTGTTGATCGTTCCCACGCTCCGCGTGGGAATGCCGCCTCAGGACGCTCCGCGTCCGCCCTCAAAGCGACGCAGAGCGTCGCGGGATGCATTCCCACGCAGAGCGTGGGAACGATCTTCATGACAGTTTTGTTTCAATCCCCACTTTAGCTATGCGATGCTGGCGCAGAGCCCATTCGCCAACTACAGCTTAAGTACAAGACGTAGAACGGCACGCGGCAATTCTCATTTGCTCTTTTTGGAGCACACCCACACGGGGGGCCGAGCATGCTGACCTTGCTCAATCTGCTTTCCGCCGTGACCCTGCTTATCTGGGGCACGCACATCGTCCGTACCGGCATTTTGCGGGTCTACGGTTCCAACTTGCGCCAAGTCATCGGGCAGAACATGTCCAAGCGCTGGCTGGCGTTTATCGCCGGTATCCTGGTGACGGCCATGGTGCAGAGCAGCAACGCCACGGCGATGCTGGTGACGTCGTTTGTCGGCCAGGGCTTGATGGGCCTTATGCCGGCGCTGGCGACCATGCTCGGCGCCGACGTCGGTACTGCATTGATGGCGCGGGTGCTGACCTTCGACCTGTCCTGGCTATCGCCGCTGCTGATTTTTCTTGGGGTGATTTTCTTCCTGTCGCGCAAACAGACGCGGGCAGGGCAGATGGGCCGCGTCGGTATCGGCCTGGGTCTGATCATTCTGGCGCTGCAACTGATCGTCGAAGCGGCCGGGCCGATTACCCATGCCCAAGGCGTCAAAGTTATCTTCGCCTCACTGACCGGCGATATTTTGCTGGATGCCTTGGTCGGCGCGCTGTTTGCAATGATTTCGTACTCCAGCCTGGCCGCCGTGCTGCTGACCGCCACCCTGGCCGGCGCTGGTGTGATCGGCCTGCACGTGGCCATCGGCCTGGTGATCGGCGCCAACATCGGCAGCGGCGTGCTGGCTTTCCTCAGCACCAACATGCAGAACGCCGCCGGCCGCCAAGTGGCGCTGGGTAGCTTGCTGTACAAGCTGATAGGCCTGTTGCTGATCATTCCGGTGCTCGACCCGCTCGTACGCTGGATGGATGGTTTGGACTACAGCGCCCAAGGCATGGTCATCACCTTCCATGTGCTCTACAACACCACGCGCTGCCTGATCCTGCTGCCCACCATCGGGCCAATGGCGCGCCTGTGTGCCTGGTTGCTACCGGAGCAACAGGAAACCAACGGCAAAGCCAGGCCCCGCCACCTGGACCTGGCCTCGCTCGCCACCCCAAGCCTGGCGCTGGCCAACGCGGCCCGCGAAACCCTGCGCCTGGGTGACCTGATCGACAACATGCTCACCGCCATGCTCGAAGTGCTGCGTGGCAAGCAAACCGCCATTACCCAGGAAATGCGCAGCCTCAGCGATGACGTCGAGGCCCTCTACAGCGCGATCAAGCTGTACCTGGCGCAAATGCCCCGCGAAGACCTCAGTGAACAGGACAGCCGCCGCTGGGCCGAGATCATCGAGCTGTCGATCAACCTCAAGCTGGCCGGCGACCTGATCGAACGCATGCTGCGCAAAGTCCAACAGCAGAAAACCTCGCAGCGCCGACAGTTCTCCGAAGTCGGCCTGGAAGAGCTCACCGGCCTGCACAGCCAATTGATTGCCAACTTACACTTGGGCCTGTCGGTGTTCCTCAGTGCCGACCCCGAAAGCGCCCGCCAACTGCTGCGTGAAAAGCGCCGCTTTCGCGCCCAGGAGCGGCGCCTGGCCCACGCTCACGTCAGCCGTCTTCAGCGTAAAATCGTACAGAGCCTGGAGACCAGTTCCCTGCACCTGGAGCTGATTGCCGACATGAAGCGCCTGAACTCGTTGTTTTGCAGCAGTGCGTATGTCGTCTTGGAAACGACTGACACCGGTGCACTCTCCGCCGAAGATATTGCCGACATCACTCATTCGCCCTGAACGTACGATGGCCCGTGAAGTCAGTTAACAATGGACCTCACCCGCCAGGAAGCTTGTTATGCGTCGCCTGTTACTTGCCTGCCTGCTCATGGGCTCGGCACACACCTTTGCCTTTGACCGCCTGCAAGTCGAAGGCTACACCTTGCCCAATGGCCTGCAATTGCTGCTTAAGCCGGGCACCGAGCGTGGGCACGTGGCGATCCGCATGGTGGTGGGCGTAGGCCTGGATGACTTTCCCTGCGACGAAAAAGAACTGCCGCATCTGCTGGAGCATTTATTGTTCAGCGGCATCGACGGCGGTGGTGAAGGCGACCTTGAAGACCGCATGCAAGCCCTCGGCGGCGAATGGAACGCCTACACCAGCAATGCCGACACCACCTTTGTGATCGAGGCGCCCGCGCAAAACCAGCGCAAGGTGCTGGACCTGTTGCTGGCGATCCTCACCCGCACCGAACTGACCGACGCCAATATCAATGCTGCCAAACAAGTGGTCGAACGCGAAGACGGCGGCCATTACTCGCACCTGCAACGCTTGCTCGACCGCCAGGACCTGGGCCACACCGCCAGCAACCAATTAGCCGTCGAACTGGGGCTCAAATGCGCCGAACGTGCCGAAGTCAGTCAACTGACCCGCGATCAGTTGCAAACCCTGCGCACACATTGGTACGCGCCCAACAACATGACGCTGATCATCGTCGGCGACCTCGACAAACTGCTTCCGGCGTACCTGGAGCGCACTTACGGTCAACTTGAACCGGTCGAGCCCACTGAGCACCGGCCACTGCCGGAGATCCAGCACACCGCCGCCAGCCATCGCGACCTTATCCACGGCTGGGTCGGTGACAGCGCCAAACTGCACTGGCTGTTCCCTGAACCGGTATTGGACGACCAGCACGATGAAACCTACGACTTGCTCAAGGACTACCTCGACTGGGCGCTGTACCGTCAACTGCGTCTCAAGCACGGCTTGTCCTACGGCCCCTGGAGCGAACGCGAAGTACTCGGCAGCGTCGGCTTCCTCAGCCTGAATGCCGACCTTGAGCGCGACAACCTCCCTGAAGCTGAACAGGTGTTGCAGGACCTCACGGCGCAACTGCTCAAGGACGGCCTCGACCCGGCCGTCTTCAACCGCTTGCAGCAAGCCGCCATCGCGCGCCAAGCCTGGGCGGTGCAGGGCAACAGCGCGCTGGCCGACTATTACTGGAGCGCTGCCGGCGACTATGCCGACGGCCATCTCAGCGACCCGGCCAAACGTATAAAAGCCGTGAGCTTAAAACAGGCAAACCTGGCCATGCGCCAGGTTTTCGACCAGCCGGGCTACTGGCGCATCGAAAAACCCTTGCTGAGCTATGACGCCCTGAGCTGGATCGGTGCCGGTGTACTCGCGCTGATCGCCAGTGTGTTGATCGGCGTGCGTATTTATCGCAAACGGATCACGTAATGAGACACCGAACACAGGGCTAAGACGTTATTCTGTCTGGGATTTTTCCTACACCAAGTGTGAATCGCCAATGCCAAATCTACCGCCCCTTATCCAGCGCATTATCGAACTGATCAAGCGCTATCCCGGGGTGATTGCACTCGGCGGTTTCATATCGGGTGTGGGCAGCTTCATCCTGGTGGATCGCCAGCAGGGCATGGCCAGTTGGATTGCGGTGATCATGCTGGTGAGCTGGCTATGGCTGATGCTGGAAAACAGCTTTACCCAGCTGTTCGCCAAAGTCTTCAAGCGCGAAATTCCCGAGCCGCTGCTGCGCTATGCAACCCAGATGATCCACCAGGAAAGTCTGTTCTTCGTATTGCCGTTCTTTTTTGTCACCACTGCCTGGAACAGCGGCCAGTCGGTGTTCACCGGCCTGCTCGGCGCGGCGGCGCTGGTGTCGATCACCGACCCGCTGTACTACAAGTGGCTGGCACCCAAGCGCTCGCTGTTCCTGGCGCTGCACACCCTGACCTTGTTCGCGGCACTGCTCACCGCACTGCCGATCATCCTGCATCTGACCACCGCCGAAAGTTACAAGTTGGCACTCGGCGTGGCCATGGCGTTGTCGATCCCGAGCCTGGCAGTGAGCTTGCCGCTGCGCAGCATCAAGGGCTGGGTGATGCTGCTCGGGGTCACGGCCGCCATTGGTTGCGCCGGTTGGTTCCTGCGCAGCTGGGTACCGCCCGCCACGTTATGGATGACCGAAGTGGCGATCAGCACCCAGCTGCAAGACCGCACACCGGGCGATGACCTCAAAGAAGTCACCGCCGCGCAACTGCGCAGCGGCGGGCTGTACGCGTACACCGCGATCAACGCGCCACGCGGGCTGGATGAGCGGATTTACCATGTGTGGAAATTCAACGGCCAAGAGGTCGACCGCATTGCCCTGGATATCCATGGCGGGCGCAAGGAAGGCTATCGCGCCTGGACCCACAAGCAGAACTTCCCGGCCGACGCCGTGGGCCGCTGGCAGGTGCGGGTGTTGACGGAGGACGGGCAAGTCATCGGTGTGCTGCGCTTTAAAGTCACTGACCCAGCGCAAACGGACAACCCAAAGTAGGCCGTATCGTGCTATTACGTAGCAATTGTGGATAGCCAAACAAGCTCGGAGCTTATGACCACTCGTACAACGGCCGGCGCAGCCCACCTCGACACTTCCAGTGCTCCCCCGTTACTCAGGATTACGGGGGACTGGACGCTTGCCCACTACGCCAATCTTAAAAAGCTGAGCGACAAGCTCGACGGCCAATACGACGCCGGTGCGCGCATCGACCTCAATGGCCTCGGCGCCCTGGATACCGCCGGCGCCTCGCTGCTGGTCGAGTTGCTGGGCCCGGAGCGCATAGAGCATTCCGCCGAGCAGACCGATTGCAGCTTGTCTACCGCCGACCGAGCACTGCTCAAAACCGTCTACCGCTCCCTGAACGATTTCTGCGTACCCGACAAGGAGCCGGAAGAAGCCGCCGGTATCCAAGTGCTGGCGCGTATCGGCCGAGCTGTGGACACGGTTTGGCAGGACGGCATGAAACTGCTGGGCTTTATCGGCCTGATCCTCGAAACCTTCGCCCGTGGCGTGTTCCGTCCCAAGCGCTGGCGCATCACACCGATGGTCGCGCATATCGAACAAACCGGCCTCGACGCTGCGCCGATCGTCGCGCTGCTGACGTTTCTGGTGGGCGCCGTGGTGGCGTTCCTCGGCGCCACCGTGCTCAAGAGCTTCGGCGCGACGATTTTTACCGTGGACCTAGTGGCGTTCTCTTTCCTGCGTGAATTCGGCGTGTTGCTTACGGCCATCCTGATCGCCGGCCGCACCGCAAGTGCCTTTACCGCACAAATCGGCTCGATGAAGGCCAACGAAGAAATCGACGCGATCCGCACCCTGGGCCTGGACCCGATGGAATTGCTGGTACTGCCACGGGTAATGGCATTGCTGGTGTCGCTGCCGATGCTGACATTTTTGGCGATGCTCTCGGGGATTGTCGGCGGCGGCGTGGTGTGTGCCGTGGCCCTGGATATTTCGCCGGCGATGTTTCTCTCGCTGCTGCAATCGGACATTGGTGTGCAGCACTTTCTGGTGGGCATGGTAAAAGCGCCGATTTTCGCGTTCCTGATCGCGGCGATTGGTTGCCTCGAAGGCTTCAAGGTCAGCGGCAGCGCCGAATCGGTCGGCGCCCACACCACCTCCAGCGTGGTGCAATCGATCTTTGTGGTGATCGTGCTGGATGCGGTCGCCGCGATGTTCTTTATGGAGATGGGCTGGTGAGTCGTCTACACCGTGCGCCCACTGAGGCGGTGATCGAAGTGCGCGGTCTGTGCAATCGCTTTGGCAGCCAGAGCGTGCACGAGAACCTCGACCTGGATTTGTACAAAGGCGAGATCCTCGCGGTGGTCGGCGGCTCCGGCAGCGGCAAGTCGGTACTGCTACGCAGCATTGTCGGCCTGCGGCGGCCCAGCGAAGGTGAGGTGCGGGTATTCGGCAAGAACCTGCCCAATCTGTCCGAACATGAACGCTCGCTGGTGGAACGGCGCTTTGGCGTGCTGTTTCAGAAGGGCGCGCTGTTTTCCTCGCTGACGGTTACCGAAAACGTCGCCCTGCCGTTGATCGAACACGCCGGCCTCAGCCGTCGCGACGCCGAGCACTTGGCGGCAGTCAAGCTAGCCCTGGCGGGGCTGCCTTTGTCGGCGGCGGATAAATACCCGGCGTCACTGTCCGGCGGCATGATCAAGCGCGCGGCCCTGGCACGTGCCTTGGCGCTGGACCCGGACATTCTGTTTCTGGACGAACCCACCGCCGGCCTCGACCCGATTGGTGCGGCGCAATTCGACCAACTGATCCTGACCCTGCGCGATGCGCTGGGCCTGAGCGTGTTCCTGGTCACCCATGACCTCGACACGCTGTACACCATCACCGACCGTGTGGCGGTGCTGGCGCAGAAGAAAGTGCTGGTGGCCGATGCCATCGATGTTGTCTCGGAAACGGACGACGCCTGGATTCACGAATATTTCCACGGCCCCCGTGGCCGCGCGGCATTGGATGCCGCTCAATCGCTTAACGAGGTATGACATGGAAACCCGAGCCCATCATGTGATGATCGGTCTGTTCAGCGTGATCGTGGTGGTCGGCGCAATGCTGTTCGGCCTGTGGCTGGCCAAGTCCAGCGTCGACAGCGCCTTCCAGGAATACGAGGTGGTGTTCAACGAGGCGGTCAGCGGCTTGTCCCAGGGCAGTTCGGTGCAATACAGCGGGATCAAGGTTGGGGATGTCACCAGCCTGCGCCTGGACCCGAAAGACCCGCGCCGGGTACTCGCACGCATCCGCCTGGCTGGCCAAACGCCGATCAAGGAAGACACCCAGGCCAAGCTGGCACTGACCGGCATCACTGGCACCTCGATCATCCAGCTCAGCGGTGGTACGCCGCAAAGCCCGGAACTCAAGGGCAAGGACGGCAACCTGCCGGAAATCATCGCCTCGCCGTCCCCCATCGCGCGCCTGCTCAATAACAGCAACGACCTGATGACCAGCATCAACCTGCTGCTGCACAACGCCAACCATATGTTCTCGCGGGAGAACGTCGAGCGCCTGAGCAACACCCTGGATAACCTGCAACAAACCACCGGCGCCATTGCCGACCAACGCGGCGATATCAAGGTGGTGATGCAACAGTTGATGCAGGTGAGCAAGCAGGCCAGCGCCGCGCTGGAACAAACCACCACGTTGATGCGCAATGCCAACGGCCTGCTCAACGACCAAGGCAAACAAGCCTTCGGCAGTGCCGAGCAGGCCATGAAGTCGCTGGAGCAAAGCACCGCGACCATCAACACCTTGCTCACCAACAACAAAGACTCGGTGAACAGCGGCATGCAGGGCCTCAATGAACTGGCGCCGGCCGTGCGCGAATTGCGCGAAACCCTCGGTTCGCTGCGCGCCATCTCCCGCCGCCTCGAAGCCAACCCCAGCGGTTACTTGCTGGGCAGCGACAAGAACAAGGAGTTCACGCCATGAAGCGTGCTTACCAAGTAATCGCCCCGCTGGCCTTGGTGCTGATCAGCGCCTGCTCGATCCTGCCCAAGCCCGATCCGTCTGACGTGTACCGCCTGGCGTCGGCGCAAACCAGCACCCAAGGCACGCCGGTGAGCTGGTCGCTGCGGGTATCCAAGCCGCAGAGCAGCGAGTTCCTCGACAGCCCGCGTATTGCCGTGGTGCCAAACGGCGACCTGATCAGCAGCTACGCGAACTCACGCTGGAGCGACCCGACGCCGGTGTTGCTGCGCAATCTGTTTATGGACGGTTTCCAGCGCGATGGGCGGGTGACATTGCTGAGTACCGACGAGACCAACCTGCAGGCCGACTACGAGCTGGGCGGGCAGTTGCAGGCGTTTCAGAGTGAATACCACGGCAGTGCGGTGGAGGTGGTGATTCGCCTGGACGCACGGCTGGTGCGAGGCAGTGATCAGCGGATTATTGCCAGTCGGCGGTTTGAGGTGAAGCAGCCGGTCGGCGATACAAAAGTGCCGGCGGTAGTGGCGGCGTTTGGGCAGGCGGGAGATCTGTTGAACAAGCAAGTGGTGGATTGGGTGGTGCAGCAGGGAAACACAGCTTTTGTGGCGAGGGAGCTTGCTCCCGCTGGGCTGCGCAGCAGCCCCAAAACCCGCCCATGAGTGTTAACTGACACACCTGCCAAACTTTGTTGGGGCCGCTTCGCGGCCCAGCGGGAGCAAGCTCCCTCGCCACAGGTACCTAAGTCTTAACCAAAGAACCAGTAGCACACCGCAATCGCCGCCACTACGCCGGAAAACTCCGCCAGCAACGCGCACCCAACCGCATGCCGAGCCCGCTGGATGCCCACCGAACCAAAGTACACCGCCAGTACATAAAAGGTGGTCTCGGTACTGCCCTGGATCGTCGCCGCGACCAACGCCGGGAAGCTGTCCACGCCCTTGGCCTGCATGGTCTCGATCAACAGCGCCCGCGCCGCGCTACCTGAGAACGGCTTGACCATCGCCGTCGGCAACGCGTCGACAAAGCGCGTGTCCATGCCCGTCCAGGCCACCACATGGCGAATGCCTTCCAGGCCAAAGTCCAACGCTCCGGAAGCGCGCAATACGCCCACGGCGCAGAGCATCGCCACCAGATACGGCAGCAGGTTCTTGGCAACATCGAAACCTTCTTTGGCGCCTTCGACAAATGCCTCATACACCTTGACCTTGCGCAACGCACCGATCACCAGAAACAGCATGATCAAGCCAAACAGCGTCAGGTTGCCGAGGATCGACGACAAGCCCGCCAGCGCCGTGGCGGACAAGGTCGCCAGCAACGCCATAAAGCCGCCCAGCACCAACGCGCCGGGAATCAGATAGGCCAGCACCACCGGGTCCCACAAACGCAGGCGCTGCATGACAGCCACCGACAACAGGCCCACCAGCGTGGAGGCGCTGGTGGCCAGCAGAATTGGCAGGAACACCAGCGTCGGGTCGGCGGCGCCTTGCTGGGCGCGGTACATGAAGATGGTCACCGGCAACAGCGTCAGCGAGGACGCGTTGAGCACCAGGAACAGAATCTGCGCATTGCTCGCGGTATTGGGGATGGGGTTGAGTTCCTGCAACGCCTTCATGGCCTTGAGGCCGATAGGCGTGGCGGCGTTGTCCAGGCCCAGGCCGTTGGCGGCGAAGTTGAGGGTGATCAAGCCGATGGCCGGGTGGCCGGCCGGCACTTCCGGCATCAAGCGGCGAAACAACGGGCCAAGCGCCTTGGCCAGCCAGTCGACGATGCCGGCTTTTTCGGCGATGCGCAAAAAGCCCAGCCATAAGGTCAACGTGCCGAACAGCAGCACCATCACGTCGACCGACAGTTTGGCCATGGCAAAAATGCTTTCGACCATCGCCGCAAAAATCCCGGCATTACCGCCAACCAGCCATTGCGCCAGTGCTGACACCATTGCCACGACAAAGAAGCCAAGCCACAGGCCATTGAGCATCAGTTGAATCCCCCGAAAGATGGGGCGAATGATAGCGGGGCTGGCAGAAACGACAAACCCCGGAATTTTCCGGGGTTTGTGTCAGAGCAGTCGTGCTATCAGCCGCGGGTAGCTTGTGCGGTCGGTGTGGCTTCTTTGCTGCGCCAGTGCGGCAGCGAGTTCCAGTAGCGCTCGCCCTTGGCATCGTCGTACATGCCTTCCCAGCGGGAGATGACCAGAACGGCCAGGGCGTTGCCGATCACATTGAGTGCGGTGCGCGCCATGTCCATCACGCGGTCGACACCGGCGATAAAGGCCAGGCCTTCCAGCGGAATGCCCACGCTGCCCAGGGTAGCCAGCAATACCACGAAGGACACGCCCGGCACGCCGGCGATACCTTTGGAGGTAACCATCAGGGTCAGTACCAGCATCAGTTGCTGGCCGATCGACAGGTCGATGCCATACAGCTGGGCGATAAAGATGGCCGCGATGCTCTGGTACAGGGTCGAACCGTCGAGGTTGAACGAGTAGCCGGTCGGTACTACGAAGCTGCAGATGGCCTTTGGCGCACCGTAGGCTTCCATCTTCTCGATCACGCGCGGCAACACGGTTTCGGAGCTGGCGGTGGAGTAGGCCAGCACCAGTTCATCTTTGAAGATGCGCATCAGCTTGAGAATCGAGAAGCCGAACAGGCGGGCGATCAGGCCCAGTACCGCAAAGGCGAAGAACAGGATGGCGACGTAAACCAGGATCACCAGCTTGGCCAGCGGCAGCAAGGAAGCAAAGCCGAAGTTGGCGACAGTTACCGCGATCAGGGCAAATACACCGATTGGGGCGTACTTCATGATCATGTGGGTCACTTTGAACATGCTCTCGGACACGCCCTGGAACATGGTCACCAGCGGCTCGCGCAGCTCAGGCTTGAGGCTCGACAAGCCCAGTCCGAACAACACCGAGAAGAAGATGATCGGCAGCATGTCGCCACGGGCAACGGCGGCGAAAATGTTCGATGGGATCAGGTTGAGGATGGTTTCGATGAACGCATGCTCATGCTGCACTTCGGCGGCGGTGGCGGTGTACTTGGAGATATCGACGGTACCCAGGGTACTCATGTCGATGCCGGCGCCCGGGTGGAACAGGTTGGCAAGCAACAGGCCGACCACAATGGCGATAGTGGTGACCACTTCGAAGTAAAGGATGGTTTTGACGCCGATTCGACCAAGCTTTTTCGCATCACCTACGCCGGCGATGCCGACAATCAGCGAGGAAATCACAATCGGGATCACGATCATCTTGATCAGGCGGATAAAGATATCGCCTGCCGGCTGCAACACATTGCTGATCCACCAGGCTTTTTCAGCACTGAAATGGTTGAGCACTGCACCGATTGCGATCCCCAGTACCAAACCGATGAGGATCTGCCAGGCGAGGCTTAGCTTTGCCTTCTTCATGTCATTACCCTTACTTCAAGTGGACTTAAGGCAAATGCGCCACCTGCAACGCTCGGAAGCGAAAAAGTGCGCGCATTTGCCTCCATGGAAGGTCACCGCAGCATGGCCGAAATGGCTTACTGGCAGGCGAAAAAAGGCGCAACTATTCCCATGCAAGGGTTCGACGTCTAATGCCGTAAACGCCTACCCTATGCCGAATCGGCATGACTTTTTTTGAAATTAACTGTCCGAATGGTCAGTTCAAATCCGCCATTAAACCCCGTGAATATGCCGTTAACCGGCCAATACCGGCTCGCTCAGAGATGTTGGACGACTTATATGGGTTGGCAAAAATGCCTGGGAATTCACTGACCTGGCGTCAGAAATGTCCTATGGCAGAGCCAAAATTTTCTCGATAGATGGTCGCCACGAAACACCAAGTAATGGTTGGGAATGCGCAAAAGAGAGATTATCGGCTATGAGCTGTATAAGACGCGGAGCATCAGAGTGATAAGCCCGTCGCAAGTTCAGCAAGCGTGAGGGCTTGTGAACTTGCGTCGCAGCTTTTCACCTGACCCGGCCCTTGCGCAGGCACTCCCTGTACCCGTAGGTCACGCCGATCTCGATTGATCAGAGCAACCCGGCCCCCTGGTCATGCATCACCCTTGGCGGGCGATGCAGACAGAAAGAAGCGAAGGGCTTCTTTCTATGGACGCCGGCCCCGCAGACGACAGACGCGTCAGACGGAACCTAGTACCAATTCGGATCTTTCTTAAGCTGCTCCATCAGCAGCTTTTGCATGCCTTCGTTCGGCTTACCGATAAAACGGTAATCGGCGTGCCGCGTCGGGGACTTGTCTGCCGGCAAACCGGCCGGGACTTCCACCAACATGGCGTAGGCATCTTCCTTGTCGAGGCTGAAGGCCACGATCAGGCGCTTGTTCAGGCACGTATCTGCGGTTTCACAGAGCGGCCCCACCAAGTACTTGTCGCCATCTTCTTCCACGGCATTCATTTGATCGGCCGTACCGGACAGGTTCATCACCCATTCCGGCAGGCGCTGTTCTTTCTTCACCACGCTTTGCCAGGTTTCGCGGTACTGCTTGTCCGCACTGAGCAATTCGTTGGCTCGGGATTGGCCGTCATTAGCGGCCATCACCAGGCCGCTGCCGCCCAAGAGCAGGGCGGCAGCCATGGCTTTAAAGGACAAATGGGTCATATTCAGCCTCGGCCGCGACGACCAAAGAAGAACGAAGCGATGAACATCACCAGGAAAACCACAAACAGAATTTTTGCGATACCCGTGGCGGTGCCCGCGATACCACCGAAGCCCAGGACTGCAGCCACAATGGCGATGATCAGAAATGTGATTGCCCAACTCAACATGGTGATTCTCCTTACGCTTTTATAGGGGTAACAGCGGTAGTGCCGTGCAGCCGCTCAACACAAGCGACCTTTTCTTGCTTAGAACACCCAGCGCTCTTGGGTTGGCAATTCACCCAGGGTTGAATCCTGGTCTGCCACTCTCAATTGCGGGGCGGTTACATCAGTCGTAACGCTGGCGCTGCCAACGGAACGGAAATGGGTTTGGGTCATCGACGGACGTTCGAATTGCGCGGTTTGCTGCTGACTTTGCTGCCAATGCTGCATCTGCTGGCCGGCAATCAACGTGACCATCAACGCCAGGCTGGCAAACAGACCTTGCTGCAAGCGCAGTGGCGATACACGTAGTCGGCTGAGGCTTTGGCGAGTCATGCTGCATTTCTCCCGCATTCTGATTATTCGTTGGGAGAGCTATTGCAGAGTGCATGCCAGTTTTTTTACAAAATAAAACTCAATTAAATCAATAGGTTATAGATATACCAAGACAGTATCGAACAGCATCCTGCACGATGCCCCTTTGCAGGCCGTGCGAAATGCACGATGGTCAGTGGTCGGGTCAACGGATCGAAACCGCTGCGGGCGTTGCCGAAGTGGCAAGGAGGCATGAAAACGCCATCAATCAGCGTCTTTGTAGGAGAACGTGAAGATACCTGCGCGAAGATGCCTTTTATGAATCAGAATAAACCATGCAACTTGCCCGATTAATCCGGGACTAAACACCATCATTTATAGTTAAGGAGCGCGGGACAGATGGAATCAGCCAAGGAACTTCAAGGCCGCATTCTTTTAGTGGATGACGAATCCGCAATCCTCCGCACCTTCCGTTACTGCCTGGAAGATGAAGGCTACACCGTAGCCACAGCCAACAGCGCCGCCCAAGCCGATGCGCTGATGCAGCGCCAGGTCTTCGACCTGTGCTTCCTGGACCTGCGCCTGGGCGAAGACAACGGCCTGGATGTGTTGGCCCAGATGCGCATCCAGGCGCCATGGATGCGCGTGGTGATTGTGACCGCGCATTCGGCCGTGGACACCGCCGTTGACGCGATCCAGGCCGGCGCCGCCGACTACCTGGTCAAGCCCTGCAGCCCTGACCAACTGCGTCTGGCCACCGCCAAGCAATTGGAAGTACGCCAGCTGTCGGCGCGCCTGGAAGCGCTGGAAGGCGCAGTGCGCCAGCCCAAGGACGGCCTCGACTCCCACAGCCCGGCGATGATGGTAGTGCTGGAAACCGCACGCCAAGTTGCAGGCACCGATGCCAACATCTTGATCCTGGGCGAGTCAGGCACTGGTAAAGGTGAATTGGCCCGCGCCATTCACGGCTGGAGCAAGCGCTCGAAAAAATCCTGCGTAACCATCAACTGCCCGTCGCTGACGGCGGAACTGATGGAAAGCGAGCTGTTCGGCCATAGCCGTGGCGCCTTTACCGGTGCCAGTGAGAGCACATTGGGCCGGGTTAACCAAGCCGATGGCGGCACGCTGTTTCTCGATGAGATCGGCGACTTTCCCCTGACGTTGCAGCCCAAACTGCTGCGCTTCATTCAAGACAAAGAATACGAACGTGTAGGCGACCCGGTCACTCGACGCGCCGATGTGCGCATCCTGGCGGCCACCAACCTGAACCTGGAAGACATGGTGCGCGACGGCCGCTTCCGCGAAGACTTGCTCTACCGCCTCAATGTCATCACCCTGCACTTGCCGCCGCTGCGCGAGCGCAGTGAAGACATTTTGACCCTGGCCGACCGTTTCCTGGCGCGCTTCGTCAAGGAATACGCCCGGCCAGCGCGTGGCTTCAGCGATGCCGCCCGTGAAGCGCTGCTTAACTACCGCTGGCCGGGCAATATCCGCGAACTGCGTAACGTGGTGGAGCGGGCCAGCATCATTTGCCCGCAGGAAAAGGTTGAAATCAGCCACCTCGGCATGGCCGAACAGCCGACCAACAATGCCCCGCGTATCGGCGCAGCACTGAGCCTGGACGAGCTGGAGAAAGCCCATATCGGTGCCGTACTCGCTACCAGCGACACCTTGGATCAAGCGGCCCGCACGCTGGGCATCGACGCGTCGACCCTGTACCGCAAACGTAAACAGTACAACCTGTGAGCTGTACCTTATGAAGCTTGCGATGAAACTGCGCACTCGGTTGTTCCTGAGTATCTCAGCGCTGATCACCGTCGCCCTGTTGGGACTGGTCCTGGGACTGGTCAGCGTCATGCAAATGGCCAAGAGCCAGGAGTCGCTGATCCGCAGTAACTTCATCACCCTGGACCTGGGCCTAAAACTGCGCCAGACCCTGGGCGACCAGTTGATCCTGATGCTGGAGGAGCAGCCCGACCCGGCTGCTCTGCAAACATCCAAGCAGAATTATTTTGCGCTGCTGGACCAGGGCATCGCCCATGAGCAGCAAGACGGCAAGACCAGTGGCTTCAGCCAGGCGCGCGTCGACTACCTGGACTTCCTCAAAGCGTTTGACGAGACTCAGCGAAGCTCACTGGCCAACAATAAAAGCGAAAAACTCACCGAAACCTTCAATGCGTTGCGCAACGGTCTGATCGCCGAACACAAACAAGCCTTGGAAAATATCAACGCCAGCGAGCACAAGTCGCGCAATCGCGCCCTGTTGATCGCCGGCTTGCTGGGGCTGGTCGGCTTGGCGGTATTGATCATCGGCTTCGTCACCGCCCATGGCATCGCCCGGCGCTTTGGCGGGCCGATTGAAGCCTTGGCCAAAGCTGCCGACAAGATCGGGCAAGGCGATTTCGAAGTGACGCTGCCGATCTCATCGGCGGCAGAAATGAATCAACTGACCCGTCGTTTTGGCATCATGGCCGAAGCATTGCGCCAGCATCAGGCGACCAATATCGATGAGTTGCTCGCTGGCCAGCAACGCCTGCAGGCGGTGCTCGACAGCATCGACGACGGCTTGCTGATGATCGACCGCCAAGGCCGCCTGGAACACCTCAACCCCGTGGCGCAGCGCCAACTGGGCTGGGACGAGGAACGTCTCGGCCAAGGCCTGGGGGAAGCCTTGGGCCGCCCTGAAATGGATGAGCAACTGCAACTGGTGCTGCGCGGCGGCAACCTGGAGCGCGCGCCGGACGATCTGGAAGTGGAAGTCGAAGGCGAACTGCGCCTGTTGACCTACAGCCTGACGCCGGTCAGCCATACCCAAGGGCATATTCTAGGTGCGGTGATGGTGCTGCATGACGTCACCGAACAACGCGCGTTCGAACGGGTGCGCAGCGAGTTCGTATTGCGCGCCTCCCACGAATTACGCACGCCGGTGACGGGTATGCACATGGCCTTCGGGCTGTTTCGCGAACGGGCGAAGTTTCCTGCCGAGTCCCGTGAGGCCGACCTGCTGGATACGGTCAATGAAGAAATGCAGCGCCTGATGCAGCTGATCAACGATTTGCTTAACTTCTCGCGCTACCAGAACGGCCTGCAAAAACTTACCCTCGGGCCGTGCGATGTCACCGACTTGCTGGAGCATGCGCGGGCCCGGTTCACGGAGCCTGCGAACGCACAACACATCGAACTGCTGGTGGAAGCCCAATCCGAATTGCCCAGGCTGTATGCCGACCAGGTTCAGCTCGAGCGAGTACTCGATAACCTTTTAGGCAATGCTTTGCGACATACCGCCGATGGCGGCCAGATTCGCCTGCAGGCACGCCGCCACGGCGAGCGGGTGATTATCAGCGTCGAAGATAACGGCGAGGGTATTGCTTATGGCCAACAGGGGCGCATTTTCGAACCTTTCGTACAAGTAGGCCGCAAGAAAGGCGGCGCCGGCCTGGGGCTGGCGTTGTGCAAGGAAATCGTACAGCTGCACGGCGGCCGCATGGGCGTGTATTCACGGCCGGGGCAGGGTACGCAGTTCTATATGGCACTGCCGTTGTAGCCTGGATACAAAAAATGTGGGAGCGGGCTTGCCCGCCGCGATTACGGTGGCTCAGTCAAAACTTTGTTGACTGACACTCCGTCATCGCGGGCAAGCCCGCTCCCACATTCGCGTCGGCTTACGGCTTATCGGCGGTTCAATGCGCTCAGGATCGCAGCACTTTCAGCATCCGGCGTGCCGTCGAACCGTGATGGCCGGAAGTGCATCTGGAATGCAGCGATCACATGTCGCGTGGCCACATCCAGTTCACCCGTCTGCGGCGTCTGGTAGCCCAGGCGCGCCAGTTCTTCCTGGAACCACGTAATACTCGGCAGGCTAACGGCATACTGTTGCTGGAACCGAGCCACTGCCTGTGCATCCGGCCATACGCCCAAACCTTCAGCCGCCAGGCGCTTCCACGGGAACAACGGGCCTGGGTCAAGCTTGCGCAGTGGCGCAATGTCGCTGTGGCCGATGATGTTCTTGGGGTCGATGCCGTTGCGTTTGCTGATGTCCTTGAGCAACACCACCAACGACTGCACCTGGGCCTCGGAGTACGGGTACCAGAGGCGGCCGGTCGGCGCGTCGGTATAACCTGGGTTCACGATCTCGATACCAATGGAGCTGGAGTTGAGCCAGGTGCGGCCCGCCCACTCGCTTTCACCGGCGTGCCAGGCACGCTGGCTCTCGTCCACCAGCTTGTAGATAGTGCCTGAGGCGTCGTCGCCGATCAGGTAATGGCTGCTGACTTGGCCATGCGTGAGCAGCGCCAGGGAGCGCTCAAGGCTGGCGGAGGTGTAATGGACAACGACGAACTGCACGCGGTTGTCGTGGTTCGACGAAGGGTGACTGGTGTTCAGGCGCGGGCCGCTGGCGCAGCCGGCGAGCAAAAGAAGCACAAAGGCAATGCAAAAGGATTTCATGGCAGAAGACAGTACGCAGAAGACGATAATGCAACAGTGTAACGGATGGTTCGCGGCTCGACGGTCAAATAACAAAATGGAACATTTTTTACGCCGCCTGCACCCGGTTGCGCCCGGCCGCCTTGGCTCGGTACAACGCCTCATCGGCACGCTTGAGTGCCAGGTCGCTGCGCTCTCCCGGCTGGAACTGCGCCACGCCCATGGACACCGTGATAGTCACCGGCTCGCCCTTGAAATGGAACGGGCACGCTTCGATGGCTGCACGCAGCACCTCGCCTACGTCCAGGGCATCTGCCAGGGCTGAGTCCGGCATCAACAATACAAACTCCTCACCCCCAAATCGCGCGATAAAATCGCTGGGGCGCAGGCGCTTGCGCAACACATTGGCGATGATCTTCAGCACCTTGTCGCCCGCCAAGTGGCCGTAGCCATCGTTGATGCGCTTGAAGTGGTCCAGATCGAGCATGGCCAGGGACAAGCTGTTACCACGCTGATGCCAGCTATTCACTTCGTGGTCCAGCCGCTCGCTCCAGGCCGCACGGTTGGGCAGGCCGGTGAGGGGATCGATCAGGGCCTTCTGACGCTGTACTTCAAGGTGCTCGCGATAACCTTGCGCTTCGTGCTCCATGTTCGCCACCCGCTCGGCCAGGCCTTTGAGCCGCGCCGCGACTTCCTGCTCGCGCTGGTCACGCTGTTGCTGGTGCTCGTCCATGGTGCCGAGCAGGCCTTCAAGGTGGCTTTCCAGCACGTGTTTGAGGCTGTCCAGGTCAGCCGCTTCCTGCACGCTGCTTTGCAGGCCGTCGACCTGCTCACGGATCTGCGTATCCAGCTCCCGCGCCGCCGAGCGATTGTCGGCATGGCCGTCACTGGCCACCTGCAGATGACCCTGGAAGGCTTCGAGGCGTTCATTGAGCTGCTTGAGGTAGGCCTCGAACTCATGCTGGCCGCTGTCGGTAATCGCCAGCATCAGCACCGCCAGGTCATCGAGGATTGGCAGCAATTCGTACCAGTTCAACCCATGGGCCAGGCGCTCGCGCATGGCTTCGGCCTGCGGCCGGTGGCGTTCCGGCAAGGACAAGTCTTCCAACAGGCCGAGCAAGGTGTCTTCAATATGCTTGGCGACGGAACTGTAGGACGGCTCAGGGGAGTCGGGCAGGGCGTAGGTGCCGTCCGATTGCAGTGCATCGGGGTCGAATTCAGGGCTTTCCAGCACAGGCGGGAGCGACAGGCTGCCGATGACCGTTTGATCTGGCGTGTCGACTTCAACCAGCGGCTCGTCGATAAAAGCGGCAAGGGCGCTTTCGGGCGCTGCCTCCTCTACCGGCGGCTCAGGTATCTCGAGTTCAGAGACTTCTGTAGGCCCGGCAGGGACTTGCTCCAGCGCCGGTGCCTCGAAGACAAAAGTCTCGCCAGCGACTTCAGCCACTTTGACCGGCTCAGCCGGTTCAGGCTGCGCGGCGGCCGGCGTTACCGGCAAGGGCGCAAAAGCGCGCAAGGCTTGGGTCAGCTCTTCGGATTGCGCGGGCTCTAGCGGTTCGGGCACGGCTTTGGCAGCAGCAGGTTTCGGCGCCACCGGTTGCGGTGCAGAGAGCGGGGCAGATTCAACCACCGGCGCCTCATTCGACACATCCTTTGCACCAAACAGGCGTTGCAGCAGGCCTGGCCCAGGACGCGCGGCTTCGCCTTCCGGCTCCAGGTTATTCAGCGCCTGCCCTTGCAGGCTGCTTAACTCGCTGAGCAGCAGCGGGATCTCACGCGCCTGGCCGACTCGACCATCAAGCTGCTTGGCAAAGGTTTTCAGCGGGCGGGCGACTTCACGCGGCAGGGGCAGTTTCTGCAGCTGCGCGACCAAGGCCGTCAGCGCGGTGCTGATCTGGTCGACCCGGGTTTCGCGGCGCTGTTCCGAGTCGAGCACGGCCTTTTCCAGGCGTGGCAGCAAGGCCGCGAGGGCCGCGTCCATGTCGTCGGTGCGCACCACATCACGCATCTCCTTCATGCATTGGTCAACCGCACGGTCGGTGCCTTCCGCCGCCAGCGTGCTGCGCACCAGACCGCGGCGCAACAGGTCGAGGCGGGCAGCCCAGCGGCGTTCGAGCTTGTCTTGCTGCTCAACGCTTTTAAGGTATTTCTCTTTCCAGCGCTGGGCGTCGTCGCTCATGCAAGAGGGCCACTGGTGCCTGGGCTCAACGCGGGTAATGCATCAGCCGTGAGCGAACCCGGCAGACGAATCTCTACCGCGACCGGCAGGTGATCGGAGATGGGCTGCGCCAGCACCTGCACGCTTTCCAGTGTGAGGCTCGGGCTTAGCAGGATATGGTCGAGACAGCGTTGCGGGCGCCAGCTGGGGAACGTGGCTTCGACTTGCGGCGCCAGTAACCCGAGGTCGCGCAACGGGGAATTCTGCAACAGGTCGGTGGCATGGGTGTTCATGTCACCCATTAGTACCTGGTGCTTGTAGTTGCCAATAAGATCACGCACATAGGCCAACTGGAGGTTACGTGTACGCCCTCCCAGCGCCAAGTGCATCATCACCACCACCAAGGCTTCCGGGCCTTCGCCGAAACGCACGAGGATAGCTCCACGACCTTTGGGGCCGGGCAACGGGTGATCTTCGATGGCGGTCGGCTTCAAGCGGCTGAGCACGCCATTGCTGTGCTGCGCCAGGCGCCCGAGGTTGCGGTTGAGTTGCTGGTACCAATAAGGGAAAGCACCGAGGTGGGCGAGATGCTCCACCTGATTGATATAACCGGAGCGCATGCTACCGCCGTCGGCTTCCTGCAAGGCGACCAGATCGAAGTCGTTGAGCAGGTCACCGATTTTCTGCAGGTTACCGGTACGCCCTTTGTGCGGCAGCAGGTGCTGCCAGCCGCGGGTGAGGTAGTGCCGATACTTCTCGGTACTGTTGCCCACCTGGATATTGAAGCTGAGCAGCCGCAGACGGCTGTCTGCCGGCAAGCCCGTGGACTCCAGGTGATGTTCGTTGACCCGCGGTTCATGCAGGCCAACGCTTCGTTCAGTACCCCAGCCGCGCATGATGGCCCCCTTACTTGGCTGCGCGCTCTTTAGCGATCAGTTGGTCGGCAACATTGAGGGTTTGCTCAGGACCACCGGTGGAACCGAGGTCGAAACGGTATTTGCCGTTGACGATCATGGTCGGTACGCCTTGCACGCCATACTTCTGCGCGAGTTCCTTGGCCTGTTTGATTTGGCCCTGGATAGCGAAGGAGTTGAAGGTGGCCAGGAACTTGTCTTTGTCGACGCCCTGAGTGGCAACGAAATCGGCCATGTCTTCAGGTTTGGTCAGGCGCTTGCCTTCTTTTTGAATCGCATTGAAAACAGCGTTATGAACCTTGTGCTCAACACCCATGGCTTCCAGGGTCAGGAACAGTTGGCCGTGGGCATCCCATGGGCCGCCGAACATGGCTGGAATACGTTTGAAATTCACATCGGACGGCAGTTTTTCAACCCAAGGGTTGATGGTCGGCTCAAAAGCATAGCAATGCGGGCAGCCATACCAGAACAGCTCCACCACTTCGATCTTGCCTGGCTCGGAAACCGGCACCGGGTTAGCCAATTCAACATAGGTCTTACCGGCTTCAAGCGGCACGTCGGCAGCTTGTGCGGTCATGCCGAAGAGGCTGGCAGTGACGAGAGCGGCGCTGAGGATCAGATTACGCATGCTTTACTCCTGGACAAATAAAGTCGCCTCACGCGACCTTTAGTTGTGACAGGTCTACGCGGGCATGAGTTCGTTAGTGTAACGGCACCGGCCACAAAAAAGGGCGGCCTAAGCCACCCTTTTTATGCTTGCATCGATGGATTAATCGAGCGTTAACGTCGCCGGCCCAATCAGTGCAGGCCCTGAATATAGCTGGACAGCGCTTCGATATCTTTATCAGAAAGTTTCGCCGCAATATCAGTCATCATTTTGTTGCTGGCATCGCCATCGATGAAGCGAACCTTCTCGCGAAAGTCCTTCAATTGCTTGGCTGTGTATTGGGCGTGCTGGCCACTCAGATGAGGGAAACCAGCCTCGGCGAGCCCACTGCCACCTGCGATGTGGCAAGCCTTACAGGCAGGCATGCCACCGATAGGCTGGTCTTCGGCGAGCTTGCCGCCCTGAAACAATGCCTGGCCTTTATCCACCAGCTTCGGATCAGCAGCTCCCACACTGCCTTTCTGGCTGGCAAAATACGCCGCGATGTCTGCCAGGTCCTGATCGCTGAGATTGGTCAGCAGGCCGGTCATTTCCAGCACCGTGCGCTTGCCGTCCTTGATGTCGTGCATCTGCTTGGTCAGGTAACGCTCACCTTGACCGGCCAGTTTGGGGAAGTTCGGCGCCGGGCTGTTGCCATCCGGTCCATGGCAAGCACCACATACGGCGGCTTTCGCCTGGCCCGCTGTAGCGTCGCCTGCAGCATGGGCAACACCGGTGATGCCCAAGGTCAACAGCAGACTCACGATCAGTTTGTTCATCAGCTAATCCAACTACGGCTAAGGGTTTAAGAGTTATCTACCGGGTTTACTCACCATCAACTCGTTGATGGCCTGGTAATCCTCAGTACTGCAGTCCATGCACAAACCACGCGGCGGCATTGCCTTGAAACCCTGAGTCACGTGTTGCATCAGCGTAGCCATGCAAACTCGGTTGTACAGCGCCTCCGGATCCTGTGTAGCCTGAGCGCCTAAAAAGCGCGATCAGGACACCAAAAGCGCGCAACCATCAGGTCATACATCGACCTTTTCAGGGTTTGAGAGCGTTTTGCGTTCTAATGCGCAATGAAGGTCTTTCGCTCCCGTGAACTTCATCCTTCGCTGGGACAAAGCACACACAAAATCTGCGGCATTATATACTGGCGCTACTGAAACGGAAACGACACCGCTTGCCGCACCCTTTCTCGGCACCGCCCACATCGGAAATCTCATGCAACTCAAGAATCCCATCCTCGGCCTGTGCCAACAGTCCACGTTCATGCTCAGCGCCGCCAAAGTGGACCAATGCCCCGATGACGAAGGCTTTGAAGTCGCCTTTGCCGGCCGCTCCAACGCCGGTAAGTCCAGCGCGCTGAACACCCTGACCCACGCCAGCCTGGCGCGCACCTCGAAAACCCCGGGCCGCACGCAGCTGCTCAATTTCTTCAAGCTAGACGATGATCGGCGTCTGGTCGACCTGCCGGGCTACGGTTACGCAAAAGTACCTATCCCGTTGAAGCTGCACTGGCAGCGTCACCTTGAGGCTTATCTGGGTGGCCGCGAGAGTTTGAAGGGCTTGATCCTGATGATGGACATCCGTCATCCAATGACGGATTTCGACCTGCTGATGCTCGATTGGGCCGTCGCCAGCGGCATGCCGATGCATATCCTGCTGACCAAGGCCGACAAGCTGACCTACGGCGCAGCCAAGAACACCTTGCTCAAAGTGCAGTCCGAAATTCGTAAAGGTTGGGGCGACGCGATCACGATCCAGTTGTTCTCGGCGCCCAAGCGCATGGGCCTGGAAGACGCTTACACTGTGCTGGCCGGCTGGATGCAATTGGCGGACAAGGGCGCAGAAATCGCCGAGTAACTTTTGCGCAGGCAAAAAAAACCCCGGACTTCGTATGGGGAGGGGAAGTTCGGGGTCCAAGTTCCGGACCGCTAGGGCGGGGTCCAGATATCTGCCAACACTTAACACAACATAGGAGCATTGAAGGGCTTCACCACCCATTCAGTAACTCTGAGTCACAGTTCACGGGTTAAGTTCCGGCAGGTTCAAAAAACTATTGGAAATAACCCGCGACGCTTTCTGATCTAAAGCGCTCTGCCATCGCCATCACCCTCGGCAATAGCAGAGCCGCGCTGTCAGTGTGCCTGGTCCCAGTTATCGCCCACGCCCACGTCCACCACCAATGGCACGTCCAGCTGGGCCGCCGCACTCATATGCTCGCGGATTTTCTCGCTGACTTGCTCCACCAGATCCTCACGCACCTCAAGCACCAGTTCATCGTGCACTTGCAGGATCACTTTGGCGTCCAGGCCAGACTCGGTCAGCCAGTTGTCCACCAGCACCATGGCTTTCTTGATGATATCCGCCGCGGTGCCCTGCATCGGCGCGTTGATCGCCGTGCGTTCTGCGGCCGCGCGCTCCTGGGGCTTGTTGGAGTTGATGTCCGGCAGATACAGCCGACGCCCAAAGAAGGTTTCGACATAACCCTGGTCGGCCGCCTGGGCGCGGGTGCGCTCCATGTATTCACGAACGCCCGGGTAGCGCGCAAAGTACACATCAATGTAGGCCTTGGCGGTTTTGGTATCGACGCCAATGTCCTTGCCGAGCTTCTGCGCGCCCATGCCGTAGATCAGGCCAAAGTTGATCGCCTTGGCACTGCGGCGCTGGTTGGACGTGACCTCTGTCAGCTCAACCTTGAACACTTCGGCGGCGGTGGCAGTGTGCACGTCCAGGTCATTACGGAACGCATTCATCAGCCCCTCGTCCTTGGACAAATGCGCCATGATCCGCAGCTCGATCTGCGAATAGTCCGCCGCCAGCAACTTGTAGCCCTTGGGCGCGACAAACGCCTGGCGAATTCGCCGCCCTTCGGCCGTGCGCACCGGAATGTTCTGCAGGTTCGGATCACTGGACGACAAACGTCCGGTGGCCGCCACCGCCTGATGATAAGACGTGTGAATACGCCCGGTACGCGGGTTGATCTGCTCCGGCAGACGGTCGGTGTAGGTGCTTTTAAGCTTGCTCATGCTGCGGTACTGCATCAGCACCTTGGGCAACAGGAAGTCATCTTCGGCCAGCTTGGCCAACACTTCTTCAGCCGTGGACGCCTGGCCTTTGCCGGTCTTTTTCAGTACCGGCAAACCGAGTTTTTCGTAAAGAATCGCTCCGAGTTGCTTGGGCGAGCCGAGGTTGAACTCTTCACCGGCGATCTCAAAGGCCTGGCGCTCCAGCTCCACCATCTTGTTGCCCAGCTCGATACTCTGGATGCCCAGCAGCGCCTTATCCACCAGCGCGCCCTGGCGCTCGATACGCGCCAGCACCGGCACCAAGGGAATTTCGATGTCGGTCAGCACACTGGCAAGGCTTGGAATGGCTTCAAGCTGTGCATGCAAAGCCTGATGCAGGCGCAGCGTCACGTCGGCATCTTCGGCGGCGTAAGGGCCAGCTTGCTCAAGCGGGATCTGATCAAACGTCAGCTGCTTGGCGCCTCTACCGGCGATGTCCTGGAAACTGACGGTGTCGTAGTCCAGGTACTTCTTGGCCAGGCTGTCCATATCGTGCCGGGTCGCGGTGGAATTCAGCACATAGGATTCGAGCATGGTGTCGAAAGCGATGCCGCGAACGGTAATACCGTTGGCCTGGTCGCCGCCGATGGCGCAGTTGGCCAGGATGTTCATGTCGAACTTGGCGTGCTGGCCGACCTTGAGCTTGGTCGCGTCTTCCAGCAACGGTTTCAAGGCCAGCAGTACCGTGTCACGGTCCAGTTGCTGCGGCGCGCCGACGTAGGAATGGGTCAGCGGAATGTAGGCCGCTTCATGGGGCTGCACAGCAAAGGAAACCCCGACCAATTGCGCCTGTTGAGCATCGATCCCGGTAGTTTCGGTGTCGAACGCGAACAATTTTGCCGCGCTGAGCTTTTTCAGCCAGGCATCGAATGTCGCCTGGTCGAGGATGGTGGTGTACGACGCTTCTGCGGGTGCCACAACTTCGACGGCCTCTTCAACAACAGGGGCAGCCTTGAGCTCAACGCGCTTGGCATCGCGCTGGATCTCATCAAACCAGCTCTTGAACTCCAGCAGCGTGTACAGCTCCAGCAGCTTTTCGCGGTCCGGCTCGATCAGGTGCAAATCATCCAGGCCCACATCCAGCGGCACGTCGACCTTGATCGTGGCCAGTTGATAGGACAGGAATGCCATCTCCTTATGCTCTTCCAGCTTGGCCGGCAGGGTCTTGGCCCCGCGGATCGGCAAGGTCGGCACGATATCCAACTGCTCATACAACTCTTTGATGCCGCCATTCACGCCCACCAGCAAGCCGGAAGCCGTCTTCGGACCAATGCCCGGAACGCCTGGGATGTTGTCGGACGAATCGCCCATCAGCGCCAGATAGTCAATGATCTGCTCCGGAGCGACGCCAAATTTCTCTTTAACGCCTTCAATGTCCATCGAGCTACCGGTCATGGTGTTGACCAAGGTAATGTGCCCGTCGACCAGCTGCGCCATGTCCTTGTCGCCGGTGGAAATCACCACCGGGCGGGCCGCCGCCGCGCTGCTGCGGGCCAGGGTGCCGATCACATCATCGGCTTCGACGCCTTCAACGCACAGCAACGGGAAGCCCAGGGCGATCACACTCTGGTGCAGTGGTTCGATTTGCAGGCGCATGTCATCGGGCATGCTGGGGCGGTTAGCCTTGTATTCGGCGTACATCTCATCGCGAAAAGTCCCACCCTTGGCGTCGAACACCACCGCGAACGGGCTGTTCGGGTACTGCTTGCGCAGGCTTTTGAGCATGTTCAACACGCCCTTGACCGCACCGGTGGGCAGGCCTTTGGACGTAGTCAGCGGTGGCAACGCGTGGAAGGCGCGGTACAGATAAGAAGAACCGTCCACCAGGACGAGGGGGGCTTGGCTCATGAGCAGGATCAACCTTTTCGGCGGGTCAGGCGCTAGAATAGCCGGACCAATGACGACAAAGGGACAAGGTTATCATGCGTACAGTAAATCGCCTGTTGTTGACCGGCTTGATTGCACTCACTCCGATAGCGGCCATGGCGGCAGATACTGCGCCGTCGGGCGACCCGGAAGTTACCATTCGCACGGAAGGCGACAGGACCATCCAGGAATATCGCCAAAACGGCTTCCTGTACGCAATCAAGATAACCAAGAAGGGATTCCCACCGTATTTCCTGGTGCGCTCGGACGGTACCGATGCGAACTTCATCCGCTCTGACCAGCCGGATATGCTGATCCCGTCATGGAAGATCTTCGAATGGAAATGATTTCTTAACTTAAATTGGCGCCGCGCACTGCGGCGCCCGTACTGGCAGTTTAAACATGTCTGTGTTCACCCCCCTGGCTCGGCCCGAGCTGGAAACCTTTCTCGCCCCTTACGGGCTCGGCCGCCTGCTTGATTTCCAGGGGATTGCCGCGGGCAGCGAAAACACCAACTTCTTTATCAGCCTGGAACAGGGCGAATTCGTCCTGACCCTGGTTGAGCGCGGCCCAGTGGCGGAAATGCCGTTCTTCATCGAACTGCTAGACGTACTCCACGACGCCGACCTGCCGGTGCCTTACGCTCTGCGTACCACCGACGGCGTAGCGCTTCGCGAACTCAAAGGCAAACCGGCGCTGTTGCAACCGCGCCTGGCCGGCAAGCACATCAAAGACGCCAACGCCCAGCATTGCGCCCAGGTCGGCGACCTGCTCGGCCACCTGCACCTGGCGACGCAAGGCGACAAAGTGCTGGAGCGCAAGACCGATCGCGGCCTGGAGTGGATGCTCACTGAAGGCGCGCAGCTTATTTCACACCTGAACGACGCCCAGCAGCGCCTGCTGCAGGCGGCCTTAAGCGAAATCCAAGCCCACAAGGCCGCCATCCTCGCCCTGCCGCGCGCCAACGTGCACGCCGACCTGTTCCGCGACAACGCGATGTTCGAAGGCACGCACCTCACTGGCTTGATCGACTTCTACAACGCCTGCTCAGGCCCGATGCTCTACGACGTGGCAATCGCCTTGAATGACTGGTGTTCCGACGCCGATGGCGTGATTGATGGGCAACGCGCCCGTGCCTTGCTGGGCGCCTACGCGGGCCTGCGGCCGTTCACCGCCAAGGAAGCCGAGCTGTGGCCGACCCTGCTACGCGTGGCGTGTGTGCGCTTCTGGCTGTCGCGCTTGATCGCCGCGGAATCGTTTGCCGGCCAAGATGTGTTGATCCATGACCCGGCCGAGTTCGAGCATCGGCTGGCGCAGCGCCAGCAGGTCACTGTCCACCTGCCGTTCGCGCTCTAGCACTCGACTCGGTCAATGTGGGAGCTGGCTTGTCGAATCGTCGCACCGCTGCGATAGCGGTGTGTCATTCGACATCGCCATCGCAGGCAAGCCAGCTCTTATCAAACAAAAAATAACTCATTGTTTTTGCTCTTAAAAATCAAGCCGCTTTAATCAGCTGCAATCCCAACTTACGTGCCTTGCGTTCCAGGGCGCGCAGTTGTCGGTCTCGGCTACGTTCTTCAAATTCCTCCATTCCCTTCTCAACATAAGGCTGACCTTTGGTCAGCATCGCGTAGATCAGCCGTGCCAGTTGATGAGCTGTCGCCTTGATGGCACAACAGGTGTCCATCCGGGTCAGGCGCGCTCGGTGGCTGGCACCGATAAAACTTTTATCGTTGCGTGCAATAGAGGCAGCTTGCTTCAGCGCTTGCGCAGCTCGATTAATCACTTTCACCGTCTTTCCAGGAAGGGGTTTTCCTCCCGAAATTCTCGTCGGCGGTGCAAGGCCTAGCCACGAACAGAAGTGCTGCGAAGTCGGAAAGCGTGATAAATCCGCCCCAATTCACTGGCCAAAACCAACGCCGTGTCGATTCCGATGGTTGGGATTGCGGTCAAATCCACGCCCATGACCTTGTTCAGCGCGCGATGCAAAATCAGTTGCTGCTCATTTGAGCGGTGTGGGTTGCGCAGTGTTTTGCTGGGCGGAACAACATCCGCCTGAAGAACGGGTAGTCGCTCCAGTGCCTGCGCAATGGCTTGATCACACTCGCCAATCTGTTTTTCCAGAAAATCATAAGCTGCCAACTCCTGACCCAGAGCATGCAAATGCTCGGCTCGCCAATTACCTCGTAAGCTGCGGGCGACAGTAGCCTGGTCGGCTTTGACGCGCTTGTCTCTGAGCATGGCGAGTACTTCGGGGTCCCGTTCGCCTTTAACGATTGCTCGCAAAATGCTCATGCCCGTCACCCCGGCAATGTTGCTGATGACCTGAGCCAGCTGGATGTTCATTTGGACCAGCGCCTTTTGCATCCGATTAAGCGCTTTGGCTTGGTCACGCACCTTATTGCCACGCTGACGGACCAGTGAGCGCAGTGAGCACACTTCGTCCGAGGGCCGAAAAGCGCCTCTCAACAGGCCGTGCGTCATGAGCTGAAGAATCCACTGGCAATCCAGTACATCGGACTTTCGCCCGGTGATTTGCCGAGTCGCGCGGGAGTTAACGAGATAGACCTCAAAGCCTCGTCTATCCAATATTTCGAAAAGCGGGATCCAATAAACGCCGGTCGCCTCCATCGCCACCATCTTGACGCCCATGGACTCAAACCAATCGGCCATGGCGTGCAAATCGTCGGTGAAGGTTGAAAACCTTTTAACCGGGTCATCGCATTTCGTCGGATCAACGGCAGCCAAATGTTCACCGCCGCCAACATCAACGGCAGCGCAGTCAGGGTGAATAACTTCAAACCGTTTTTGGTTCTTGCGCGTCATGACAATTCCTCGCAGGATTGAATGACGCGGGCGGGGTACACGGTGGCGAGCGGATTCACTCTCTTATACGTGGTCACAGCTAGCTGTGCCGACAATGACTCCACGCCGATACCGTGCAGGCCACTCTCCCACTCGGGTGCTGTCACACCAGTGCTGGTTACGGCCTTTGCCCCGCCCGCGTTCTTCAACCTTACGATGAACCAGTTTGATGCGCGACAGCGCTACATCGAAGAGGTGGCGGGGCCTCCCACAGTCATTCTGTGTCGGCTGTCAGAGCGACTCCAGGCACCCGGCCAAGTCATTCCCCAGCTTCTCCAGCACTTGCTCGTAACCCTGCGCCGTCGCCGGGGTATAACCGCCCAACGCGTCCAGCTCCGCCAACTTCACCGGCAAGCCCGCCACCAAAGTCTCGGCCAAACGCGGACGCAGCGGCGGCTCGCTGAACACGCACGTCTTACCCACTTCCTGCAGACGCGTACGCATTGCGGCAACATGCTGAGCGCCCGGCTGCACTTCGGCGGCCACGCTGAACACGCCAGTGTGCTTGAGCCCGTAAGCGTCTTCGAAGTAGTCAAACGCCTCGTGGAACACGAAGTATGGCTTGTCGCCGACGGCGGACAGACGCGTCTTCAAGCGTGCATCCAAAGCATCCAGGCGCTCATCGAACGCCTTCACGTTGCTCTGATAACGCGCTGCGTTGGCCGGGTCGGCAGTGCTGAGATCGGACGCCATGCGCGCAGCGATCACGCGGGCATTGACCGTCGACAACCACAAGTGCGCATCCAGGCTGCCAGGGCGGTGATCGTGGTCGTGTTCGTCGGCATCATCGGCATGCGAGTGGCTATCTTCGGCGAACCGACGCAACTTCATCCCAGGCAAGTCCTGAACGGCCACGGTCGGCAGGCTACGCCCCTTGAGTACGCGCGGCAGGAAGCTCTCCATGTCCGGGCCGATCCAATACAGCAAGTCTACCGACTGCACGCGCCGTACGTCGGATGGGCGCAGGGCATAGTTATGCGGCGATGCGCCGGGCGGCAACAGCACCTCTGGGATCGCCACGCCGTCCTGCACGGCGGCGGCAATCAACTGCAATGGTTTGATGCTCGTCAGCACCTTGACCTCAGCCTGAGCGGCCCCAGCGATGAACAAACTGGTGACAAATACGACAAAAACGGGAAAAAGTCGGGACACGATGACCACTCAATGGCGTAGGAACAGGTAACATAATAACGTCTCTATCAAATGTCTGTCGCCGCTCATGCCTAAAACACCGCTTGCCAGCCGTCCCCACGACCACTCTCACTGCGTACACACCGCGCTGTCAGAGGCCGATACCCTGTGCGCACAGAAAGGCTTGCGCCTGACCGCCCTGCGTCGTCGGGTGCTGGAGCTGGTGTGGCAAAGCCACAAGCCGCTGGGCGCCTACGACATTCTTGGCGTGCTCAGCGAGCAGGACGGCCGCCGCGCAGCGCCGCCGACGGTGTACCGCGCGCTGGACTTTTTGCTGGAAAACGGCCTGGTACACCGTATCGCCTCCCTCAATGCCTTTGTCGGCTGCAGCCACCCGGAACACGCGCACCAGGGCCAGTTCCTGATCTGCCGCGAGTGCCATGCCGCCATCGAGCTTGAACAAAAAAGCATCAGCGACGCTATCGTTAAAAGCTCCGCCGACGTGGGCTTTAAGGTCGAAGGGCAAACGGTCGAAGTGGTGGGGCTCTGCTCCGGTTGCCAGGGGGCTTGATGAGCAACGCGTTAATCCGCCTGGAACAGGTTGGGGTCACGTTCGCCGGGCAAAACGTGCTGGATAACATCGCCCTGAGCGTAGAGCCAGGGCAGATCGTGACGCTGATCGGCCCCAATGGCGCCGGCAAGACCACGCTGGTGCGCGCCGTGCTCGGCCTGCTCAAGCCCGACACTGGCAGCGTGTGGCGCAAGCCCAAGCTGCGCGTCGGTTACATGCCGCAAAAATTACACGTCGATCCAACCCTGCCCCTGTCCGTGCTGCGCTTCCTGCGCCTGGTGCCTGGCGTCGACCGCGCGCGCGCGCAGGCGGCGCTCAAGGAAGTCGGCGCCGAACAGGTCATCGACAGCCCGGTACAGAGCATCTCCGGCGGCGAAATGCAGCGCGTATTGCTGGCCCGCGCCCTGTTGCGCGAACCCGAGCTGTTGGTACTTGATGAACCTGTACAAGGCGTCGATGTTGCCGGGCAGGCCGAGCTGTACAGCCTGATCACCCGCCTGCGCGACCGCCACGGCTGCGGCGTGCTGATGGTCTCCCACGACCTGCACCTGGTGATGAGCACCACGGATCAAGTGGTGTGCCTCAACCGCCACGTGTGCTGCTCCGGCCACCCGGAACAGGTGAGCGGCGACCCGGCATTTGTCGAGCTGTTCGGCAAAAACGCGCAGAGCCTGGCGATTTACCACCACCATCACGACCACGCCCATGATTTGCATGGCGCCGTGGTCGACGATCCCGCTACGCCTCAACCTCACGTTCATGGAGATAGCTGCAAGCATGGCTGATTTTCTGCTCTACGCCCTGCTGGCAGGCTTGGCTTTGGCACTGGTGGCGGGCCCCTTGGGCTCGTTCGTGGTCTGGCGGCGCATGGCCTATTTTGGCGACACGTTGTCGCATGCTGCGCTGCTGGGCGTGGCCATGGGGTTCTTGCTGGATGTAAGCCCGACCATCGCCGTCACCGTAGGCTGCCTGCTGCTGGCAGTGCTGCTGGTGACCCTGCAACAGCGCCAGCCGCTGGCCTCGGACACGCTGCTGGGCATCCTCGCGCCGAGCACGCTGTCGCTGGGCCTGGTGGTATTGAGCTTTATGCATGAAGTGCGCATCGACCTGATGGCCTACCTGTTCGGTGATTTGTTGGCGATCAGCCCCACCGACCTTGCCTGGATCCTCGGCGGCAGCGCCGCTGTGCTGGTGCTGCTGGTGACCCTGTGGCGTCCACTGCTGGCAATTACCGTGCACGAAGAGCTGGCCACCGTCGAAGGTTTGCCCGTGCCGGCGCTGCGCATGACCCTGATGCTGTTGATCGCGGTGGTGATTGCTGTCGCAATGAAGATTGTCGGCGTATTGTTGATCACGTCGCTGCTGATCATTCCCGCAGCCGCCGCCCAGCGCCATGCCCGCTCACCGGAGCAGATGGCGATCGGCGCCAGTTTGCTGGGCATGCTCGCCGTGTGCGGGGGCCTGGCGCTGTCCTGGTTCAAGGACACGCCGGCCGGACCGTCGATTGTGGTCACGGCCGCCGCCCTGTTTCTGCTGAGTTTTGTCCTGCCCCGTCGAGGGGTGTAGACTTGCTCGCTTTTTGCGCAAATAGAGAGTCGCAGGAATGAAGCCGTTCAACTCCCGTTATCTGCTCCTTGCCGCATTTTCCCTGCTGCTGGGCGCCTGCCAAAGCACACCGCCCGCCGCCCCTGAGGCACCGGACCCGCGTGCTGCGGCCATCGCGCAGCTGGAGCAAAACCTGGCCAGCAGTGAACTGGCCACCGCCGAAGACGAGCTGGCCGCATTGCAGGCCCAGTCGCCCAACGACCCGGCGCTGGAAAACTACCAGCGCCAATTGGCTGAAGCCTACCTGCAGCGCAGCCAGATCGTGTTGCAAAAAGGTGATGTGAATGCTGCCGCTACGGCGTTAAGCCGCGCACGCGCCTTGATGCCCAAGGCTCCGGCGCTCACTGGCGGCGTCAACAGCGCCATTAGCCACGCGCGCAAAGCCGAGCTGGATAAAGCCGAAGCCGCCCTGAAAGCCGCTGAAGCCAAGCCACCCGCCAAGGTCATCGACCCGGCGGCTGAAAGCACCACGGTTGCGCTGAACCTCACCGATATTGAAGAACTTCGCCATCAGTTGGATGCGATCGCCACCGATGTGGTGAATTACCAGTGCGATGTGACCATTCAAGCGCCGCGCACCCAGGATTACCCGTGGCTGGCCACACTGCTGACCAAACGGGTGAAGCGCATTGATTCGGCGTATGACCTGAAGATTCACCGGCAGATTGTGAAACACATCCCGGCGCAGGTTGTGTTGATTCCGCGCAAAACCGAGTAAAGCCATCGCAGGCAAGCCAGCTCCCACCTTTGACCGCATTCCAAACCTGGAACTGGGTCAAAGGTGGGAGCTGGCTTGTCTGCGATAGCGGCCTAACAAACAACCCACTTCTTAAGCTGGAATCGCCTTGGCCTTAGGCTCCCGCGCCCACACCCGATGCTGCGCAATCGCCGCAAAGAATGCCTTGAACGCCTTGGCATCCGCGCCAACGATCAACCCCGCATCTGCCTCCAGCTTGAGCTGATCCAGCAACGGCTTGGCCTCACTGGCAACCGCAATCGCCTTCAAGTGCTTGTACGCCTCCAACACGAAGTGCAACGCCACGCCATCGCCGCTCAAGGCCTTGATCGACTCTTTACCGCCCGGCACGAACACCGCATCAAACGCCACCGACGGCATGCCTTCCATCGACGCATCCACCGGCAGGCTCTTGCCATCCGCAGTCTTCACCGGTGCCGACGTCGGCCCCAGCACCTTGGCATGCGCACCTTCGGCGGCCAGCGCCTTCTTCAGCGCCGCAATCGCCGCACCGTCCACACCGTTAGCCGCAAGAATTGCGACTTTGCGTGTTTTGATGTCGCCCGACAGCAGGTTCACCTGGCTCAACGCTGGCGACTCTTTCAGCGACGTCTTGCGTGACGGTACGGTGCCTTTGGTCGGTGCCGGCAAGCCGAGGTTCTGCGCCACGCGCTTGGCCAGCTCCAGGTCGATATTGGCCAGAATCTCGTTGACCTGACGCGCGCGGATAAACTCACGCTCCACCTTGCCCAACTCGAAGCTGTAGGCCGCGATGATGTGCTCTTTCTCGTGGTGGCTCATGCTGTGGAAAAACAGCGTGGCTTGCGAGAAATGGTCGCCGAACGACTCACTGCGCTCACGCACCTTGTTGGCGTCGACGCGCTCGTAATAAGTCTCGAACCCGCCATCCTGAGCAGCCGGTGGCGTTTCTTTTGGCCAACCGCCATCAATCGAATTCGGCTCGTAGGCTGCACGGCCCATGTCGATCACCGTGCGATGCTGAGCATCGCGCTGGCCGTTGTGGAAAGGCGTAACCGGCCGGTTGATCGGCAGCTCATGGAAGTTCGGGCCACCAAGTCGGCTGATCTGCGTATCGGTATAGGAAAACAGACGGCCTTGCAGCAGCGGGTCGTTGGTGAAGTCGATACCCGGCACGATATGGCCTGGGCAAAAGGCGACCTGTTCGACCTCGGCAAAGAAGTTGTCCGGGTTGCGGTTGAGCACCATTTTGCCCAGCGGCGTAATCGGCACCAGCTCTTCGGGGATGATCTTGGTCGGATCGAGCAGGTCGAAGTCGAACTTGTGTTCGTCCTCTTCGGCAACGATTTGCACGCCCAATTCCCACTCAGGGTAATCACCGCCCTCAATCGCTTCCCACAGATCGCGACGGTGGTGATCGGTGTCTTTACCTGCAAGCTTTTGCGCTTCGTCCCACACCAGCGAGCAGGTGCCGACTTTCGGGTGCCAGTGGAATTTAACGAAGCTGGACTTACCTTCGGTATTGATCAACCGGAAGGTGTGAATACCAAAACCCTGCATGGAGCGCAGGCTTTTCGGAATGGCGCGGTCAGACATGGCCCACAGCACCATATGTGCCGATTCCGGCTGCAACGAGACGAAATCCCAGAACGTATCGTGGGCCGAGCCGCCGGTAGGAATCTCGTTATGCGGCTCAGGTTTTACCGCATGCACAAAGTCCGGAAACTTGATCGCATCCTGGATAAAGAAGATCGGCATGTTGTTGCCCACCAGGTCGAAGTTGCCTTCGTCGGTGAAGAACTTCACCGCAAAGCCGCGCACGTCACGCACGGTATCGCCCGAACCACGCGGGCCTTGCACGGTGGAGAAGCGTACGAACACCGGGGTTTTATGCTCCGGGTTACGCAGGAAACCAGCCTTGCTCAGCGCCGAATGGTTCTGATACGTCTGGAAATAACCATGGGCACCGGTGCCACGGGCATGCACGATGCGCTCCGGGATACGCTCATGGTCAAAGTGCGTGATTTTTTCACGCATGATGAAGTCTTCCAGCAGCGAGGGGCCACGGGCGCCGACTTTAAGGGTGTTCTGGTTGTCGGAAATCTTTACGCCCTGGTTGGTGCGCAGCGCCTGGCCGGTCGCATCGGAGCGAAACTCTTCCAGGGCCTGCAGCTTGGCGTTGGTGTTGCCACGGTCCAGGGTATCGGTGCCCGCAAGCTCACTCTTAGGCGGGGTGGCTGGCTTCTTGGTACTCATCAGGCAAAACTCCTTAATCAAAGTGGCCAGAGCGGTCCCCGGCTCGTTTGAGCAAAACCCCAGGCACGGCACCTGAGGAAATCGCGTTGCTTAAGTAGTGACTGATGGGGTTTTTAGCCGTTCCTTTTTTATGACCTTTGATCGCGTTATTGCCAAATCGCTGGTTGAATGCGAAATAAATGCTAAGAAACGCTATACGGACAGGCTAAAATGCGCGCCCGGCTAACCGCTGATCCCTTTTCAATGCGCCCCACAAGGTTCGCTACGTGATCGAGTTTCATAACGTCCATAAAACCTACCGCGTCGCCGGTAAGGAAATCCCCGCCCTGCACCCCACCAGCCTGCGCGTCGAAAACGGCCAGGTGTTCGGCCTGATTGGCCACTCCGGTGCGGGTAAAAGTACCCTGCTGCGCCTGATCAATCGCCTGGAACAGCCGAGCGGCGGTCAGATCAACGTCGACGGTGAAGAAGTCACCGCCCTGGACGCCAACGGCCTGCGCCGTTTTCGCCAGCAAGTCGGCATGATCTTCCAGCACTTCAACCTGCTGGCGTCCAAGACCGTCGCCGACAACGTGGCGTTGCCACTGACCCTGGCCGGCGAGTTGTCGCGTAAAGACATCGACCTGCGCGTGGCTGAACTGCTCGCCCGCGTGGGCCTGTCGGACCATGCCAAGAAGTACCCGGCACAGTTGTCCGGCGGCCAGAAACAGCGCGTCGGCATCGCCCGCGCCCTGGCGACCAAGCCAAAGATTCTGCTGTGCGACGAAGCCACCAGCGCCCTCGACCCGCAGACCACCGCCTCGGTGCTCAAATTGTTGGCCGAGATCAACCGCGAGTTGAAGCTGACCATCGTACTGATCACCCATGAAATGGACGTGATCCGCCGCGTGTGCGACCAAGTTGCGGTGATGGACGCCGGCGTGATCGTCGAGCAAGGCTCGGTGGCCGAGGTGTTCCTGCACCCCAAGCACCCGACCACCAAGCGTTTCGTGCAAGAAGCCGAGCAAGTCGACGAGGGCGAGCAGCATGATGTGTTTGCCCATGTGCCAGGCCGCATCGTGCGCCTGACGTTCCAGGGCGAAGCGACCTACGCGCCATTGCTGGGGACCGTCGCCCGCGAAACGGGAGTGGACTACAGCATCCTTGCCGGTCGTATCGACCACATTAAAGATACCCCCTACGGGCAACTGACCCTCGCCGTGACCGGTGGGGATATGGACGCCGCCTTCGCCCGCTTTACTGCGGCAGACGTCCACATGGAGGTTCTGCGCTAATGGAAGTCCTGTTGAGTTTCTTCGCCAATATCGACTGGTCCGAAATCTGGCTGGCAACCGGCGACACCATGACCATGCTGTTCGGTTCGCTGTTCTTCACCGTGGTGCTGGGCCTGCCGTTGGGCGTGCTGTTGTTCCTGACCAGCCCGCGCCAGCTGTTTGAACAAAAAGGCCTGTACGCGCTGCTGTCGCTGATCGTGAACATCCTGCGTTCGCTGCCGTTCATCATCCTGCTGATTGTGATGATCCCGTTCACCGTACTCATCACCGGCACTTCGCTGGGGGTGGCCGGCGCGATCCCGCCGCTGGTGGTAGGTGCGACGCCGTTCTTCGCGCGCCTGGTGGAAACGGCCTTGCGTGAAGTGGACCGCGGCATCATCGAGGCCACGCAGTCCATGGGCGCCAGCACGCGTCAGATCATCACCAACGCGCTGCTGCCCGAAGCTCGCCCTGGCATTTTCGCGGCGATTACGGTGACGGCTATTACACTGGTTTCCTACACGGCCATGGCCGGTGTGGTGGGTGCCGGTGGCTTGGGTGACCTGGCGATCCGCTTCGGTTATCAGCGTTTCCAGACCGATGTGATGGTGGTCACCGTGGTGATGCTGTTGATCCTGGTGCAAATTCTGCAAACCGTCGGCGACAAGCTGGTGGTGCATTTTTCTCGAAAATAACGGCCATTGCCGGCCCCCGCCGGCACATGCCCGAACAAGGAGCTTGTTGGATGAAAAAACTACTGGTTGCTTTCGCCGCCGTTGCCGCGTTTTCTGCCCATGCTGCCGAGACTATTACAGTCGCTGCATCGCCGGTGCCCCACGCGGAAATCCTCGAATTCGTGAAGCCTGCACTCGCCAAAGAAGGCGTGGACCTGCAGGTCAAAGTCTTCACCGACTACGTGCAGCCAAACGTACAAGTGGCTGAGAAGCGTCTGGACGCCAACTTCTTCCAGCACCAGCCTTACCTGGATGAGTTCAACAAAGCCAAGGGCACTCACCTGGTGAGCGTTGGCGCGGTACACCTGGAACCCCTGGGCGCTTACTCCAGCAAGTACAAAAAGCTGGAAGACCTGCCAAGCGGCGCCAATGTCGTGATCCCGAACGACGCCACCAACGGCGGCCGCGCCCTGCTGCTGCTGGCCAAGCACAACCTGATCACCCTGAAGGACCCGACCAACATCCTGTCGACCATCAAGGACATCACCGCCAACCCGAAAAACCTGAAATTCCGCGAACTGGAAGCTGCCACGCTGCCACGCGTGCTGACCCAGGTCGACCTTGCGCTGATCAACACCAACTACGCCCTGGAAGCCAAGCTGGACCCATCCAAGGATGCGCTGGTGATCGAAGGCAACGACTCGCCTTACGTGAACATCCTGGTGACCCGCGAAGACAACAAAGATTCGGACGCCGTGAAGAAGCTGGTTGCAGCCCTGCACACGCCTGAAGTGAAAGCGTTCATTCTTGAGAAGTACAAAGGCGCGATTCTGCCGGCGTTCTGATCCAGAGCTACGCCGTAAACCTAATGTGGGAGCGGGCTTGCCCGCGATAGCAGAGTGTCAGTCACTGAAGATGTTGACTGGCCTGCCGCTATCGCAGGCAAGCCAGCTCCCACATTTGCTTTGTGTTGTTAGTGATCGTTCCCACGCTCCGCGTGGGAATGCAGCCCGGGACGCTCTGCGTCCCGCTGTTGAGGTCGCGACGCAGAGCGTCACAGGAGGCATTCCCATGCAGAGCGTGGGAACGATCAAAAAATGTGGGAGCGGGCTTGCTCGCGAAGGCGGTGGTTCAGTCACTTATTAGTCGACTGACACTGCGCATTCGCGAGCAAGCCCGCTCCCACATTTGTTTTGTGTTGATTGAAAGATCTTGAGTTCTGACTCGACGTTCAACCCTTGCACAAAACCACTGTGGGAGCTGGCTTGCCTGCGATAGCGGCGGGTCAGCAACTGAGATGCAAGCTGGTCCACCGCTATCGCAGGCAAGCCAGCTCCCACAGGTGATTTGTGTTGTTTGCTGGGGTGGTGACCGGCTTATTTGCGCTGTAGCAAACCCGGCAACTGCGCCACCAGCTTTTGATTATTCAACGGCGCACGAATAAACCCACGCTGCGTGCCGTCCGGGCCGATCAACGCCAGGTTGCCGCTGTGGTCCACGGTGTAGTTGGGCTTACTGGTATCGGCCGGAATAAACGGAATGCTCACCGCGTTCGAAACCTTCTGCACATCCTCCACATTCGCGCCGGTCAGGCCTTCGAATTGCGGGTCGAAGTAGCCCAGGTACTGCTTGAGCTGGGTCGGCGTGTCGCGGTTGGGGTCGACGCTGACCAGAATCACCTGCAACTTATCCACCGCCTCTTTAGGCAATTCGCTCTTGATCTGGCGCAGTTGCGCGAGGGTGGTCGGGCAGATGTCCGGGCAGAAGGTGTAACCGAAGAACAGCAGGCTCCATTTTCCTTTCAACTCGTTGACCACCACCGGCTGGCCGTCCTGATTGGTCATGGTCACCGGCGGCAGCTGGCGGCTTTGCGGCAGCAGGATAATGCCGGCGTCGATCAGTGCAGTAGGGTCGCCCTGGCCTTTGCCGCTGAGCACTTTGTTAACGGTCAGGCCCATGATCAACGCGACGATGGCCACCAGGATAAAGACGGTTTTTTGAGTTCGAGTCATAGGTTCAACAATAGGTAGTGGTCGACGAGCAGCGCGATAAACAGCAGCAGCAAGTACCAGATAGAGTACTTGAAGGTGTTGATCGCCGCGTGCGGCTTGCTGCCACGGTACAGCACCCAGGCCCATTGCAGAAAGCGCCCGCCCAATACCAGCGCACACGCCAGGTACAACAGGCCGCTCATATGGATCACATAGGGCATGAAGCTCACCGCCAGCAGGGCGAAGGTGTAGAGCAGGATATGCACCTTGGTGTAGTGCTCGCCGTGGGTGACCGGCAACATCGGGATATCGGCCTTGGCGTATTCCTCCTTGCGGTGAATGGCCAGGGCCCAGAAGTGCGGCGGGGTCCAGGCGAAGATGATCAGCACCAGCAGCAGCGGCTCGGCGCTGACATGCCCGGTAACCGCGACCCAGCCGAGCAGCGGTGGCGCAGCACCGGCCAGGCCGCCGATAACGATATTTTGTGGCGTGGCACGCTTGAGAAAGCCGGTGTAGATCACCGCGTAACCCAGCAATGAGGCCAACGTGAGCCAGGCCGCCAACGGGTTGGTGAACGCCAGCAACAAGGCCAAACCTGCAACAGCCAGAAACAATGCAAACGCCAATGCCGCCACGGGTGACACGCGCCCTTCTGCCAACGGCCGTTTATGCGTGCGCGCCATCACCGCATCGATGCGCCGATCCACCACATGGTTAACCGCTGCCGCACCACCGGCACACAGGGCAATACCCAAATTGCCGAACACCAGCACCGTCCACGGCACCCCGGCGCGGGTCGCCAGGAACATGCCCACCAAGGACGTGATGAGCATCAGCACCACCACTTTCGGCTTGGTCAGCTCCAGGTAATCGCGCCAGATCGCCTGATCGTGACGCGCGCCGATCAAGGTCGCCATGGCATCTCTCCTTTAAGGGTGATGAGGCCCGACACGTGTTTGCGCGGGATAAAACGCCAGCCAAACGGCAGCTGATTGCGTACCCGGACCAGGCTGGTACGGGCGTGGTAATTGACCAGCACCAGCGTCAGCAATAAACCCGCCCCGCCTGCGTTGTGCCCGACCGCCACCGGCAGCGGCAAGCCGAACGCCACATTGCTCACGCCCAGGCAGATTTGCGCCGCGAGGGCGATCAGCAGCAGGCCCGCCAGCCGCGTCATGCCCACTGCGCGCAATTGCCAGGCAAGGCCCAGCAGCACCAGCGTCACCAGCACCGCGCCGATGCGATGGGTCAGGTGGATGGCCGTGCGCGCTTCACTGTCGAGCTGGCCACCGAGGTAATTGGGGCCGATATGCTGGGTGAGGTGAAACCCGTTGGCAAAGTCCGCCGCCGGCCACCATTCGCCATGGCACGTCGGCAAGTCGACACAGGCCACGGCCGCGTAGTTGGAACTGACCCAACCACCCAGCGCAATCTGCCCGATCACCAGCACCAACCCAGCCGTGGCCCAATATTGCAGGCGCTTGGGCACGATCAATGCGGGCAACACGCCGGACAGGCGCAAGGTCAGCAAAAACAGCAGGCTCAATGTGGCAAAACCGCCAAGCAAATGCCCCGTGACCACTTGCGGCCACAGCTTGAGCGTCACCGTCCACATACCGAACGCCGCCTGGGCAAACACCACCGCCAACACAAACAGCGGCAGTTTCACTGGCTGCCCCGGATCACGCCGATGGCTCCACGAGCGTGCGGCCAGCAGCACGATCAGCAAGCCCAAGGTGCCGGCGAAGTAGCGATGCGTCATCTCGGCCCAGCCCTTGTCGGCCTCTACCGGAGTATCGGGAAAATGCAGCTCGGCATGCGCCAGCTGGGCTTCGCTTTGCGGCACGCTGATAAACCCGTAGCAGCCGGGCCAGTCCGGGCAGCCGAGGCCGGCGTGGGTCAGCCGCGTGTAGGCGCCGAGTAGCACGACCAGCAGCGCCAGTAAGGTGGCAAACAACGCGAGGCGAAATCCAGGTTTGGCCATGACGATGCCCTTATCCGATGTTCGACAGTTTCAGCAGCAGGCGCAGGTCGTTGAGCAAGTCCTTGCCCTTGACCTTGGCGTCATAGCGCAGCACCAGGTTGCCGTGCGGGTCGACGATCCACAGTTGCGCCTCACCCGGCGCGGCGGCGTTTTTACTGAAGGTGGTCAGGTCCAGCGGGTAGCGCTGCAGTTGCGGGTATTCGGCCTTGAGCTTGGCGTCGTAATCGCTGCTCACCGGTTGCGCGCCGGCCAGGGCATGGCTGGCGCGGGAGGCATCCCGACCCAGGCTGATTTGCAGTTGCCGCGCCAGGTACACCAGTTGCTGGCACTCGGCGGCGCAGGCGGTGGGCGCAGTGACCAACAGCTGCCAGCGATCTTCATCGGCCTGCACGCCGATGTCGGCGCGGGTCTGGCCGTTGCCGATCATCTCGCCGTGGTAACTGCGGCTGTCGGGCACCCAGAACTGCAACTTGTACATAAAGGTGGCCAGCGCCATCGGGCCGATCACCATCATCAGGATCAGAATCAGCTGCCAGCGGCCTTTGCGCCGGTCGGGCGCCTCAGACGTGCTGGGTGGATTCATGGCCGCTCCCATGGGGTTTCTCCTTTTTGTTATGCCATCCGAGGTAGAGGTAAAGCGCCAGCAACGCCAGTGCCATGGCGAACCACTGCACGGCGTAGCCCAGGTGTTTTTCCGGGCCCATGGCGACCACCGGCCAGGTCGTGTCGTAGGTTCCAGGGCCAGGCTCGGCGCGCAGCTCAAAGGCAAAACCGCTGCGGCCCAACTCCGCCCAGAGCGCGGCGGGATGCAGCGCAGTCAGCAAGCGCGGCCATTGCGTGGTGGCGGGGTCGGCGTGCAGTTGGAAGGTTTCGCCAGGCGCGATGTACACCCAGGCATCCAGATTCAGAGGTTGTTCAGGCGTGGTGAACACGGGCGGCGTGCGCCGGTCCGGCCACGGCAACCAGCCGCGATTGAGCAACAGCCATTCGCCGCTGGCCTGGTCGTGAAAGGGCTGCAACAGTTCAACACCGGCCTTGCCGTCGCGCATGCGGTTGTCGAGCAGCACGCTGTGCTCAGCATCGAACTGGCCGCGCAGGCGCACCCGGCGAAAGGCCGGGTCAGCCATGCCCTCGAGCTGCACGCTGCTGACCGGCTCAGCCACACGCCGTTCGGCATAGCTGTCCACCAACAGCTGTTTTTCATGCCCGCGAGCCAGTTGCCAGAACCCCAGGCCCACCATCAGCGGCAGCAATACCAACACCACCAGCGTGGGAGCGAGCCCTGGGCGAAAGTCTTTTATGGCGCTGGCTATACTTGTTTTCATTGCCCGCCTTTTCATTGCCCGCCCATCCGAATGGAACCTGACCATGCTCAAAGCAGCCATTGCCCTGATGCTGATCGCGACTGTCGTGAGCCTGTTCAGTGGCTTGTTCTTTCTGGTCAAGGACGAGGGCAACTCCAACCGCCTCGTCACTGCCTTGACCGTGCGTGTTGTACTGGCCGCGATCACCGTGGGCTTGATCGCCTGGGGCTTTTTCAGTGGCCAGCTGGTCTCTCATGCACCGTGGTAAAACGCCTCACAGCACATAAACGAAGAAAAACAGGCCAATCCACACCACATCCACAAAGTGCCAATACCAACTGGCCGCCTCAAAACCGAACTGGTGCTCGGCGTTGAAGTGCCCCTTGAGGATGCGCATCAGCATCACGAACAGAATGATGGTGCCGATGGTCACGTGGGCGCCGTGAAAGCCGGTGAGCATGAAGAAGGTCGCGCCGTACACGCCCGAGCCAAGGGTCAGGCCCAGCTCTTTGTAAGCGTGCATGTACTCCTCAGCCTGAAAGCCCAAAAAGGCCCAACCCAGCAGCACCGTGAGCGCCAGCCAGATTTTCAGCGCGCCGCGATGGCCCTTGCGCAACGCGTGGTGGGCAATGGTGATGGTCACGCTGGAGCTGACCAGCAAGATCGTATTCACCAGCGGCAAGCCCCACGGGCTGATGGTGCCTTCGGGCGGCGGGTACATTTTCGGGTCGGGGTTGTTGAGCAACGGCCAGGCAAATTCGAAGTTCGGCCACAGCATATGCGCGACGCCCTTGGAGCCTTCACCCGCCAGCCATGGCGCGGACATATGCCGCACATAAAACAGCGCGCCGAAGAACGCGATAAAGAACATCACCTCGGAAAAGATGAACCAGGTCATGCCCCAGCGAAACGAGCGATCCATCTGCGGGCTGTACAAACCCGCGCGGCTTTCCTTGATGACCGCGCCGAACCAGCCGAACAGCATGTAGGCCAGCAACAGCCCGCCGACGAAAAAGATCCACGGGCCGTGGGATTCCGGGCGCGCCGCCTTCAGGTCGTTGAACCACACGGCCAGGCCGTACACCGTGATCAACATGCCAAACGTAGCAATTATTGGCCATTTGCTTTGCGCTGGTACGTAGTACGTATCATGAGACGACATGTATTCGCTCTCCTGATTGAGGGGGCAAACAGTAGCTAGCCGCCGGTATGGACGGCCACCGGCGGTTGACGCGCAGTGATGTCAAACAGCGTGTATGCCAGGGTCAAATGCTTCACATCCTTGGGCATGGCGCGATCGACGATAAAGCGCACGGGCATTTCTATGCGCTGACCTGGCTGCAGCACTTGCTGGGTGAAGCAAAAACATTCGGTCTTGTGGAAATACATCGCCGCTTCGGCCGGGGAAATGCTCGGCACGGCCTGGGCGGTCATGGGTTTATCTGTGGGGTTGTAGGCCACGAACAGCATCTCGGTGACAGCGCCAGGGTTGACCACGACCTCATCGGCCTTGGAGTGGAATTCCCACACCATGTCGATGGCATTGGTGGACATGAATTGCACGCGCACTTGGCGCGTGGGGTCCACCACCTGCTCGCCTTCGTACTGCCCGGCAGTCTTGCCGTTAATGCCGAACGCCTTGCACATCACGTCGTAGATCGGCACCAGGGCGAAGCCGAAGGCGAACATGGCCACTACCAGGATCAGCAGGCGAGTGACCAGGCGCTTGATGGGGACGGATTCAAGCATGGCGCTCACCCGCTTCTGGTTTTTCTGTGGGAGCTGGCTTGCCTGCGATGAGGCCCAGGCAGGCAATACATTCTGTGCCTGAAACACCGCTATCGCAGGCAAGCCAGCTCCCACAGGACACCGAGTCGACCTGCATCAAGGCGTTCACTTGACCTCCGGCGGCGTCGTAAACGTGTGGTACGGCGCGGGCGAGGGGATGCTCCATTCCAGGCCTTCGGCGCCATCCCACGGCTTGGCCGGCGCCGGTGGGCCGCCACGGATGCACTTGATCACGATAAACAGGAAGAAGATCTGCGTAGCGCCAAACATGAACGCGCCGATCGAGGAAACCATGTTGAAGTCGGCGAACTGCAGGTTGTAGTCCGGCACCCGGCGCGGCATGCCGGCCAGGCCGACAAAGTGCATCGGGAAGAACGCCATGTTCATGCCCACAAAAGACAGCCAGAAGTGCAGCTTGCCCAGGGTTTCGTCGTACATGTGGCCGGTCCATTTCGGCAGCCAGTAGTAGGCCGAAGCGAAGATGCCGAAGATCGCGCCGGGCACCAGTACGTAATGGAAGTGCGCCACCACAAAGTAGGTGTCGTGGTACTGGAAGTCTGCCGGGGCAATCGCCAGCATCAGCCCGGAGAAACCGCCGATGGTGAACAGAATCACAAAAGCCACGGCAAACAACATCGGCGTCTCGAAAGTCAGCGAGCCTTGCCACATGGTGCTCACCCAGTTGAACACCTTCACCCCCGTGGGCACTGCGATCAGCAGCGTGGCGTACATGAAGAACAGCTCCCCCACCAACGGAATGCCTACCACGAACATGTGGTGCGCCCACACGATGAACGACAGAAACGCGATGCTCGCCGTGGCGTAAACCATTGAGGTGTAGCCGAACAGCGGCTTGCGCGAGAAGGTCGGGATGATCGAGCTGACGGCGCCAAACGCCGGCAGGATCATGATGTACACCTCGGGGTGGCCGAAGAACCAGAACACATGCTGGAACAGCACCGGGTCACCGCCACCGGCCGCACTGAAGAAGCTGGTGCCGAAGTGAATGTCCATCAGCATCATGGTCACGCAACCGGCCAGCACCGGCATCACCGCGATCAGCAGGAAGGCGGTGATCAGCCAGGTCCACACGAACAGCGGCATTTTCATCAAGGTCATGCCGGGCGCGCGCAGGTTGAGAATGGTGGCGACCACGTTGATCGCGCCCATGATCGAGCTGATGCCCATCAGGTGAATGGCAAAGATGAAAAACGTCACGCTTTCCGGCGCGTAGGTGGTGGAGAGCGGGGCGTAGAAAGTCCAGCCGAAATTCGGCCCGCCGCCCGGCGTGAATAACGTCGAGACCAGCAGCAGGAACGCTGCCGGCAATAGCCAGAAACTGAAGTTGTTCATGCGCGGCAAGGCCATGTCCGGCGCGCCGATCATCAGCGGGATCATCCAGTTGGCCAGGCCGACGAATGCCGGCATCACCGCGCCAAACACCATGATCAGGCCGTGCATGGTGGTCATCTGGTTGAAGAACGCCGGCTGCACAATCTGCAGGCCGGGCTGGAACAGCTCGGCGCGGATCACCATGGCGAACGAGCCGCCGAGCAGAAACATGGTGAAGGCGAACCACAGGTACATCGTGCCGATGTCTTTGTGGTTGGTGGTCAGCACCCAGCGCATCAAGCCTTTGGCGGGGCCATGGGCATGGTCGGCATGACCATGGTCGATCACAGTGCTCATGGCCGTTCTCCTGCAAAGGAATGGGCTGTGCGGTTCAGGGCATACGCAGTTGAGGCCATCATTTGCTTTCCGCCTGTTTCAGAGCCAGCACGTCTTTGGGCGTGACCATGTCGCCTTTGTTGTTGCCCCAGGCGTTGCGTTCGTAGGTGACCACGGCGGCGATATCGACTTCCGACAGCTGTTTGCCGAACGCCGCCATGGCGGTGCCGGGCTTGCCGAAGTACACGCGGTGCAAGTGATCTTCCTTAGGCCCGGTAGCAATCGGCGAGCCTTTGAGTGCCGGGAACATCGGCGGCAAGCCCTGGCCTTCGGCCTGGTGACAGGCCACGCAGGTGGTGTGGTAAACCTTGTCGCCACGCGCCACCAACTCATCCAGCGTCCACTCTTTGGACGTCAGCTCCTTGAGCTTGGCGGCCTCTGCTTTGCGCTCGCCCAGCCAGGTGTCGTAGTCGGCCTTGGATTTGACCTCGACCACAATCGGCATGAAGCCGTGGTCTTTGCCGCACAGTTCGGCGCACTGGCCACGGTAGATGCCGGGCTTCTCGACCCGGGTCCAGGCCTCGTTGACGAAGCCGGGGATCGCATCGCGCTTGACCGCAAAGGCCGGCACCCACCAGGAGTGGATCACGTCGGCGGCCGTCACCAGAAAGCGCACCTTGGCGCCCACCGGCAGCACCAGCGGCTGGTCGACTTCGAGCAAGTAGTGCTCGCCCTTGGTGGCCTGGTTATGGATCTGCTCGGCGGGTGTGGCCAGGTTGCTGAAGAACTCCACGTCCTGGCCCAGGTATTTGTAGTGCCACTTCCACTGATAGCCGGTGACCTGGATATCGATATCCGACTCACTGCTGTCGTAAATGTTGATCAGGGTTTTGGTCGCCGGAATGGCCATGGCCACCAGGATCAGCAAGGGCACCACGGTCCAGAGGATTTCCACGGTCGTGCTCTCGTGGAACTTGGCCGCCACCTGGCCCGTGGAGCGCCGGTGCAGGATCATCGACCAGAAAATCGCGCCAAACACGACGATGCCGATCACCACACAGATCCAGAAAATGGTCATGTGCAGGTCAAACACGGCGTGACTGACTTCAGTAGCCCCTGGCGCCATATTCGTTGTCCAGGCGGCGTGCGCCTGGCCGAATACTGACCACAACAGTAGGCCCATCCAAACGTGTGGATGTCGCGTCATTGCGGGTTCCCCTTTATGTTTCTTGTTATCCCGCCGGTTTGCACCTGCGGCGAAGGGAGCGGCTTCCATACTGCTTACAACCGCCAAGCCTTGCCTGCGTCATGCAGTTGGGCGTCATCAGCTAATTGCGTACAAACCCGAGTATAGACAGCGCCTGCAACCCCGCAATGTGTAGGGGCAAATGAGCAAAAACAGACGGGCGGACCCAATAAAACCGGGCGCGCAAACGTTTATCCGACGAACGATGGCATTTCGATATAACGCACACGCATAACCATGAAATAATTATGACAAATGCGTCTTAGGCGCTCGTATAAACGAGCTACCTTATCCTCTCCCTTTTCCTACGCCTGTTTCACTGGAGCCTTCATGAACACCGCCGCATTGCGCGAGCAGATTTCCCGTGCCCATCAACACGAAGCCACTACGGGCCAGCTTGCCCAGCAACTGGAAAAACAATTGCCGCACCTGCATTCGGCCATTTCCCTGGCTGACGGTGATCGCAACATTGTCATGACCCGCTTTGTCACTGCCTACATCGAACTGGTTCCGGACTTGCTGGAAGCCGCCAACGATGTGGCCCGCGAAGCCGGTATCGAAAGCCAGATCAAACCGGTGCTGAAAATCGCCGAGCATTTCTTCCTGCAGCCGCCTGCAATCCTGGCCGGTCATGAAGGCCTGGACGGCTTGCTGGATGAGGCCTACCTGGCTCACCGCTTGGTTGAAGAGGTCAACGACCTGTATATCAAGCATTTCGGCCAGCCGTTGATTCCGGCGGATACCACCGTCGCCAACTTGATTGCCCATCAACTGATTGGTGAGCAATTCGCCAATCAGCTGGATGAGGCGGTGCATTTGGCGGTGGATGAAATGCTCAACGACGAAAGCTTTGCGCTGGAGTCGGTTGAGGCGTATCGCGAACAGCTCAAAAGCCCGGCAACGGAAGCGGCGTGGAAGCGCTGGCCGTGCCTGTCGCGGCAGTTGGGCGTTGAGTTGGCGCTGGATCAGCCCGCCTGATGCTCAAGCCAACATAGAACCACTGTGGGAGCCGGGCTTGCCCGCGATGGCGGAGTGTCAGTCAACCAATTAGCTGACTGACCCACCGCCATCGCGGGCAAGCCCGGCTCCCACATTTGTTTGTGGTGTTCAGACGGGCGCCGAACCTATCCCCACCGTCGTCCTCACCCGACCTTCCAGCCTGCGCTTCAGCCCCCGCGCCTCGATCACCAGCGTCGAGCCCTTGGCCGCATTCGCCCGGCCCCATTCTTCCAGTAACTCCAGACACGAATGGTCGATGTAGCTCAAGTTACTCAGCGGCACATGCAAGGTGGTCCCCGCAGGCACCGTCGACAACACCTGAGTCAGCGCCGGCACCTTCAGAAAGGTCGCCGCACCGGTCAATCGCAACTCCATCTCACCCTTTTGGGGCAAATCGATCAGGCTGACTTTCAATCGCGAAGCTTTAAACGCGAGCTTCAGCAACGTGAGCCCAAAGCCCACCAATACGCCGGTCAGCAGGTCGGTGAAGATGATTGCGAGCGCCGTAGCGGCGTAGGTAAACATCGGCATCCGCCCATAACGGCCCAGCGCGCGGAACGCTTTGACGTCCACCAGCTTGATCCCGGTGTACACCAGCACGCCCGCCAAACTCGCCACCGGAATGCTTTGCAGCACGCTCGACAGCAGCAACACAAAGCCCAGCAGCCACACACCGTGGAACATCGCCGACAGCCGCGTGGTAGCACCGGCCTGCACGTTGGCCGAGCTGCGCACGATCACGCCGGTCATCGGCAAGGCGCCAACCAAACCACAGAGCATGTTGCCGACACCTTGGGCAGACAGTTCCTTGTCGAAATCAGAGCGCTGGCCGCTGTGCATCCGATCGACCGCTGCCGCAGACAGCAGGGTTTCGGCGCTGGCAATAAACGCGACGGCGAAGGCGGCGATCAGCAGTTGCGGATCGGCCAGGTTCAGCAGATCGCTGGGGCGCAGCCAGTCGATGGCGTCGGCGAGGTTTTCCGGCACCTCCACGCGCTTGACCTGCAACGCCAGCACCAGGCTGGTCACTGTCGCCAGGCCCACACCCAACAAAGCACCCGGTACGAAGCGCAATTTTTGCGGACGGAATTTATCCCAGCAATACATCACCAGCATGGTCGACAGGCCCAGCAAGCCAGCCTGCCAACCCAGGCCACCGCCCAGCGTCGGAATCGCCTCGGCCACGGCCGCCGGGAAGCCTGCCAGGTTATCCAGCCCTGACGGTTTGGGCGCGCCGTCAAGCATCACATGCACCTGCGACAACACAATCAATACGCCAATACCCGCCAGCATGCCGTACACCACCGCCGGCGCCGTGACCCGGAACCAGCAGCCCAGGCGCAAGCGCCCGGCCACCAGTTGCAGGAAACCCGCCAGCAACAGAATCGGCCCGAGCATCATCATCCCGTGCTGGCGCACCAACTCGAACACCAACACCGCCAGCCCCGCCGCCGGACCACTGACCTGCAGCGGCGACCCCGCCAGCCAACCCACCACCAGGCCACCGATAATCCCGGTGATCAAGCCCTTGGCCGGCGGCATGCCGGACGCAATTGCGATGCCCATGCACAAGGGCAGGGCGACTAGAAACACAACCACCGAGGCCAGCAGCTCCCGTGGCAATACAGCTTTCAATTGAGCAGCACGCATGATGGCTCTCCCGAGGGATTCGCCGGGCGCGGCAAAGCCTGGCTGCATCCATGGCAGCCACCGCTTGACCCGGCAGGGAAGTGTTTTAGAAGCGCGCTCTAGGCGTCGCGCAAGGAATCGGCTCGGTGCCGTTCAGCGGTCTGAATGCCGCCTGGTCCGCATCGTAAGCGCGGATTTCGCTGGTCTCGATGTTGTAGATCCAACCATGGATAAACAAATGACCATTGGCCATGCGCGAGGCCACGGAAGGGTGGGTACGCAGATGCTGCAACTGGGCGATGACGTTTTCTTCGGTCAGCACCTTCATGCTCTCGCCTTCATTGGCGCAATCGCAGTTGTCTTCGACCATGGACTTGGCGACTTCGGCGTGACGCAACCACGCGCGTACCGTCGGCATTTTTTCCAGGCTGTCGGGGTTGAGTACTGCGCGCATGGCGCCGCAATCGGAGTGCCCGCACACGATGATGTGCTGTACACCCAGGGCGAGTACCGCGTACTCGATGGCGGTGGAAACCCCGCCATTCATCTGGCCGTAGGGCGGCACCACGTTGCCGACATTACGCGTCACGAACAAATCGCCGGGGGAGCTTTGGGTGATCAACTCGGGGACGATCCGTGAGTCGGCGCATGTAATAAACATCGCCCGAGGGCTCTGGGCCGTGGCGAGTTTCTTGAACAGTTCTTCCTGCTGTGGGAAGACGTCGTGATGGAAATGCAAAAAGCCGTCAACGATGTGCTTTAACGCTGCATCGGCAGACTCCGCCACCTGAGGGGCTGAAGCCGACGCAGCCAACGGCTGTTTATCCTTGTCACTCATGATTCATCCTCTTGATTAATGCAGGGGGAGTGTTCAGGTCAGTTCGACGCCTGACTATTGGAATAGTTGAAAAACTAAACAAAGCAAGGCATCGACTCGTTGGTCACTCGCTGAACAAGGTAACCGTCGAAACTTAACTCAAACTGAATGAACCGCTCTAGAACGCGGGTTTCAGTGATGTCAAAACGCGACTATTCCTACAAGGGCGTGCGTTCGTCCTTACCAGTTTACAACAATGCCATCTGCCTTCCCGGTGGGCAAAACGCGGTGCAATCCAGATTAAACCCTTCCCGCCGATTCAGCCCCAACCGCTTGATCGCCTTGCTGAAGCGCTGCGCGAGTAAATCGGCAAACGGCCCCTCGCCACGCATGCGCACACCGAAGCGGCTGTCGTACACCTCACCACCGCGCACCTGGCGCACCAGGCTCATCACATGAGCGGCGCGCTGCGGGTAATGCGCCGCCAGCCACTCCTCGAACAATGGCGCCACCTCCAGCGGCAAGCGCAGCATCATGTAGGCGGCACTCTGCGCACCGGCGGCGTGAGCTTCGGTCAGCAGGCTTTCGAGTTCACTGTCGTTGATCATCGGGATCATCGGCGAGCACAGCACGCCCACCGGGATACCCGCCTCGCGCATCACCCGAATCGCCCGCAACCGCGCCTTGGGCGCCGCCGTGCGCGGCTCCAGGATGCGTTTGAGCTCGTCGTCCAGGCTGGTAAGGCTGATCATCACCGCCACCAGCCGCTGACGCGCCAATTCGGTGAGCAGGTCGAGGTCACGCAAGATCAGCGAGCCCTTGGTGATGATGGTCACCGGGTGCCGATAGCGCAGCAGCACTTCGAGGGTTTGCCGGGTGATTTTATAGTCGCGTTCGATAGGTTGGTACGGGTCGGTGTTGGAACCCAGGTTGATCGGTGCGCACACATAACCTGGCTTGGACAGCTGTTGCTCGAGAACCTCGGCGGCGTTGGTCTTGGCAATCAGTCTGGTTTCGAAATCCAGCCCTGGCGACATGTCCCAATAGGCATGGCTGGGCCGCGCATAACAGTAGATGCAGCCATGCCTTATCCATTAAGTCAACCCCTAGACACCGATGTGTGAGGGTATCACCAGGGAGAGGTAGAAATACCGGGTCTAACAGAAATGAATCGCATCCGCGGCGTGACCTAGGGCCAACGGGCTCATCGGCATTGGCTGCCCAGCTAACAGCAGATGTCGGCTCCTTAACAAGCCTCGACCAGAGCCGAACCTGCCACTACGTCATAGGTTTATGGCTGCAGGTAGTGAATCGTCCCAGCTTTTGAGACACACGATGCCACTTTTGGCTGGGAGTTCCAGGTAGTAGCAGGCCGGAATCGGCCAGATGCGGTCATTGCCCGGTGTCGATAGAATCCTTGGCTACATGACTCTGCTCTGACTTGGGCATCTGTATGCACTTCGATGAATTACTGGCACGGTCGGCCATGCTTGAGGACAGGCTTGTCGGCTTTTTCGCCCTGCCCTTGGTCAATGCCTCCAGTCGCCTGCAGGCAACCCAAGCTCTAGCTAGTCTAGGATTTGAGCACGCCCGGGGCCTGAAGCATCTGGTGGCAGCAGGGCTGTACACCTCTGCTGCAGCATTGCTGCGAGTACAGTACGAATCACTAGTTCGCGCACTGTGGGTGCTTTATGTAGCCAAGGATGGTCAGGCGGATTTAATGCTTGCTGAGCTCACACATGAGACGGCAAAGCAGGCAAGCAAAATCCCTATGCTCAGCCAAATGTTGGAAGAGATTGAGGTGAAAGCTCCGCACGCTCCGGTAGCACACCTAAAGGAGTTTAAGCATTACTCTTGGAGACCTTTGAGTTCCTACGTGCATGGAGGCATCCATGCAGTTAATCGTCACGGAAGGGGGTTTCCGCCAGAGCTGGTTTTAGCAGAGATCCAGCACTCGAATGGTCTGCTCGGAATCGCAGGCAATCTGCTTTTGATCCTTAGTGGTGTACCGCCGGAGACAGGGATGATGGCAGGCATCTACAAGGAGTTCCAAGACTGCTTCCCTGCTAATAACCCACCACACAAGCGTACGGCCGAACCGGCTCATTGACCGTTTGGAGTGGTCAGTTTTCGGCCAAGAGCAGACATTTCTGCGATGTTGAAGAGGCTCGCGCCCTGTTCAGTCTTAGGCCGTCAAGCCCCATGACATTTTTTATATTTCAGGCCAGAGCCACAGGGGCATCGATCATTTCTTCCTACCGCACCGAACATCTGCCCGATAGTAGGTTTCAACGCCTCATAGGCGAGTTGGGCAATGTAATTTGATTGATTTTCAACTTCCTGACGTTGCTCGCCAGTCAACCCGTCAAAATAAGGACCCAAACGTGTCATTTCAGCATCTGCGTCATCGTGCCGCCCGCATAGTGCCAGTATCACCGCATATTGGCTTCGTACCTGAACCAGCCTGTTCACCAGTCCAGCCGTATTTACAATCGGCAAAACGTGCTGCTCCATGACTTCTCTGGCGCCTTCATAGTCTTTCCTGGCGACAAATTCATCCGCCAAATCCTGGCCGACCCGCACCATAGACTCTGGCGCACCGGCCATGTTGTAGAACTTCATCGAATGAATACGGATGAATGGCGTTGGTTTTCCACGCGCTTGAAGGATTATTGCGTACAACTCTAGTGCGTCGGCGAGATGTTTGAGATGTTCATGAACATTTTCTGGGCGTTTTATAATTTTCCATAGCACATCCGCATTTTTACCCATCACATCTGCCGGACGAATACCGAACAGGTCGTAATATCCATCAGTGACCTTCCAGCACAGCGCTTCTGCCTCCTTATATCTCTTTAACTTCCATAGAGCTATGGCATGGTTATAGTCAAATATGCGTTCATGCTCAGCATCGGGCAACTTCGTGATGGCCTGCTCTACAAGCCGCTTAACCTCGTATGCGTTACCATTTTCTGCTGAGAATAATATCCGTTTCATTGCATATGCAATTTGTTCACGAAAATCAAACTTATACTCAATAAGAAGAGCTTCCATGGCCTCAAGTCGCTGGACGATTTTATCAGGACGGCCTTCTCGAAGCTCAGAGAAAACTAGTCCATCCAACGCCCAGAATTTATGAACAGGTTCCAGTGTATCTGAATTCGTTGCTCGCTCTAGACTTGCCAGTATGTCGACGTTAATACCCATCTCATAAAATAGCTCCTCGCCTGAAAGTGCGATGAGTGTCATGACATCGTTGAGTTTGATATAAACCTGGGTCAACAACGCGAATCTTGATGTGTCGCGAGTTTTGTGAAGGCTCACGACCAGCAGCTCTTTCAATGCCATAAGTGCGTTATTTGCCACCGCCGGATCCATAAGCTCCAAGTGCTGCAGCCCCAGTGCTCTGACGGCGTCATGTACCTTCAGCATCTGGTTCCCAAAATCTCAACGGTGCCGGTGGCCCGCATTTTCTTAAGAATTGAGGCAGCGCCACCTGTGGATACATTTAGTGACTTGACCAGAAGCTCACAAACTTCTTCGCGACTCAACCCCACATCAGTCAGGCTGAACAATGCCAGCGAATCCTGAGTTAACTTATCAAACCCCTGATAAATACGGGTAAGGATGACTTCCTGCGCAGTCTCGACACTGTTTTCCTGCTGCTGAAGTTCAGCGCACAGCACATCGACATTGCCTCCGTATTCTGTGACCGCTATTTTTGCAGCGCTCTGAACATACAGCGGCAGTCCACCGGTATAAGTCCGCAGTTGCTCGTAGCCTTGAGCGGTGGCATAGCCACCGAGATCGTCTACTGCTGCGGCCACCGTATCAATATCCCACCCCAAAAGTGCCTCACGCTGCAGTCCAGTAACAGCTTCCAGCTCGCGGACGTTGTCATGGGGCTGGCACAGCAGGACGAAACGAATGCATTTGGTTGCATTCAGTGTATCGCGCAGATTTTCTACAGGAACACGATGCGCATTATCTAAAATCAGCAGCAGGGTGGCTCCTTGCTGATCCAGAAATGTGTCGAATGTTCTGAGTGCCTCGTAACCACTGGCGCCCGGCAGCAGGATTTTTCGCAGACCATCCCGATCCGGTGTTGCAAATTTCGCTGCCAACTCACGAACCAGTGTGCTCGCCAGAGCAGGGCCCGGAAGGTCGCCGGTGTCATAGTAGGCACACAGCTGAGAGCAGTGTAGAGCTGCCTGCGCTGCCCACGCTGTCTTGCCTGCACCGGATAATCCGCAAATGATACGTACACGCTCGTCGGATGCGAGAGATGGCTCCAGTTTTTGTGGCCTGTAAAACGCTGGAGGTGCGGGGAAATCCTGTAGTTGAACGATGAGTTGCTCAAATAGCGCAGGTAGGTCTTTGGCGTGAAACGCATGCTGTTTGTTCGGGGCACTACCCGTGGCTGCAAGCTGCGCCAGTCCGGCTAGCTTCCATATCAGGGAATCCGGGGACAACAATGAAAAATTCAGCTTCTCCGCTTGGGCGATACACCATGCCGCTGCATCAGTTAGCGACTCCCAGGCGGGCGGAAGTGCCGGGTGGCGTTCAGAAGTAGATTGGGGCCAAACGAAAAGAACATCAGGGGGGAGTTTTTTATCGTTGATAGTCTGCTGGAACTGAACGCTCGGTGCTTGGTTCGCGACGATAACAAAGGCAGCCTCGCCTTTGCGCATCCCCTCAGCATGCTCATTTCGCAGGTTTTCAAAACGCTCTAGGGCGCTTGAAATATCGCTGGGAATGATTGGTTTTGAACGGGTCTTAACCTGCACATAGATTCGTCCCTGATCGGTAACAAGCTCAATATCCTCATCAAGCTCAACCATCACCACATCGACGGCGGCCGCCTGCGCTAATAGCAAGCAACCAACGGTATACAGGTGCTGATATAAGAATCCTCTGTGTACCGCTTCGATGCGTATCAGTTGAGTAACATCTAGCACATCTGGAGTGCTTTTTTCATCGCCTCCCTGCATTTTTTTGATCTCTCGTAATTGCTAAATAGAATAAATTCGAATTAACACTACAACTCATGGAGTCGCCAGCGTACCCGAGCCCCTAGCTTCCGACCAGTCACGGTCTGCCCAGCCACGGCTCAATGATCGCGGTAATTCGCGGGTACTGACTGTCCGAGTTGCAGCTCGCAGATGTCTGCTCCTGGCCGACAGCGGCTATCACCAGAGTCCACTATCGGCCATTTTGCGCACGCAGCGCTCTTACTTACATGCCATCAGTTCGCTTTTTATCCTTCAAGTAATCTGCGTACATGTCAGCAAGCTCAGCCTCTCGGTCGCGATCCTGATCTGTCTCAATCTTGGTTACTGCTACCCAGCCCTCTTCGAATAGCCACTCACCAGGGCGCCGCACCAACGTAACTTCAACGTCCAGATAAAATTCACAACCAGCGTATGGACGATCTTGATCCTGCTCACCCGAGTAAGTAAACGAAACCTCCAGTACCAGTAGGCCTTTGGTTTCATCATACGACGAAGATGTCACCTCAAAATCTTCACACGAATAGTCGTAGGCATTGGTGTCTGCCGCTTCGCCCGATAGCAGGTTATCAATCTCCTCGCAAAATCGCTCGTACACTGGGCTCCCGTAAATAGCATCGGCAGGATCCGACGAACCTAGGGATGGTCTGAAGTAGTTGTGTATTTCTGGCTGACTTCAGCCCCTGCCGATTTTAAAAGCGGCAAATCGATCAAAAACGCTCAGATCACCCGCTTATTTCTGTGTTTTTAGCCGCCGCGAGCACCTCGCGGCAGCCATTTTCCACATTACAGGCGCACCTCTCCTGCATTCGCCAGTAAATGTCGGCGCGCCATCCACAGGTTCGACAGCGCGAACAGCGTCATCAGTTGCGCCGTGTTCTTCGCCAGACCACGGAAGCGCACCTTCACATAACCGAACTGGCGCTTGATCACCCGGAACGGATGCTCGACCTTGGCTCGTACCTGAGCCTTGGCCTTCTCAATCTTGCGCTTGGCTTTGTACAAAGCACTGCGCTTATCAAGCTTCTTGTAAGTACTACGGCGGGCGGCGATCTGCCAGATGACCCCCCGGCCTTCATGTTCAGGGCGTTTCTCGACGCCGGTGTAACCCGCGTCGGCACCGACCATGTTCTCATCGCCGTGCAGCAGCTTATCGACCTGGGTGACATCGGCCACGTTGGCCGCCGTGCCCACCACGCTGTGCACCAAGCCCGACTCATCATCGACACCGATGTGCGCCTTCATGCCGAAGTGGCGAGTCGGCCGCGGGAACTGCCCCCGCAGCCGCTCGCAGAACCGTACGTGACACTCTCGCGTCATACGGCTCCCGTTATCCAACCTTGCTGCCCGGTCACTCGCCAGTGATGAAACAGCCGGGGTACCACAGTCCGCATCTTGTCCAGCCATTGGCTAATGCGCCGCTTGCGCCTATGAAGAGCCTTGTATTTTCGTCGGGCCCAGCGTTCAAGCGCGCGGTCAATGTGCTGGAAGATGCCAAGCATGGCTGTCCGATAGAACGAGCCATAGTATTGCGACCACCCCTGTATCACTGGATTGTAGAGCCGAGCCACGTCGACCAGCGTCACGTGGGTTTGGCGATTGAGTCGCCACCTGCGTACCGCTTGCCGCATCCGCTTTAAGGCATCCGCACTCGCTCCCGGAAGGAAGCTCGTGAAGAGCTGGTCTTGTTTGCTGAGCGCCTTCCTCGGCCTAAAGGTGAAGCCGAGGAAGGTAAAGCTCACATGCGGATAACCTGCGCGACGGTTACTGTCCTTGCAGTACACGACCTTCGATTTCTCGGGGTGCATCGTCAAGCCACAGGCAGCCAGCCGTGAAGCAATGGAGCGCATCACGTACTCCGCTTGCTTTCGACTGCGGCAGTGCACCACCGCATCATCGGCGTAGCGGGCAAACGGGCAGTTGGGGCTGGTACGTTGCATCCAGGTGTCGAAGGCATAGTGCATGAACAGATTCATCAGGAGGGGACTGATCACTCCACCTTGCGGGGTGCCGCGTTCGCGTCGGACGCGCATACCGTGATCCGTTTCGAACGGCGCAACCAGCCACCGCTCGATGTACAGAAGTATCCAGTCCTCCTTGATGTGCAGGCGCACCGCCTTCATCAGCAACCCATGATTGATCTGATCGAAGGCTGCCTTGATATCAAACTCCACCACCCAGTCGTATCGCCAGCAGCGCTCACGCGTGATCGCCACCGCCTGCTTCGCTGATCGTCCCGGCCGGTACCCATAGGAGTCCGAGTGGAAGATCGAGTCCAGCTCCGGCTCGATGAGAAGCTTGACCACGGTTTGCGCGACACGATCACCAACCGTGGGCACTCCCAGCTTGCGCGTGCCTCCCGATGCCTTGGGAATTTCTACTTGCTTGACCGGAGGCGGGAAGTACGACCCCGACGACATCCGATTCCACAGCTTGTAGAGATTCTTAGACAGATCCCGCTCGAAATCGGCGATGGTTTCATCGTCGATGCCGGCAGCACCGCGGTTGGCCCTGACCTGCTGGTAGGCGTCCCATACCGTGCGTTTCGCTATGTCATAAGGTTTCGCCGAGCTCACGCCACTCATCCCCGGAGGTTGGCAACGCTCGTCGGCCGGATAACGCCGCCCCTTCGCTCCACCTCCATTACAGAGGCTTCATCGCTACTACGGGAGGCTCCGCCCCTCGTTCCAGCATCGGTATTCTTCCTCATGGTGTTGGCCATTTGTCATTTTCCTTCGCATCTGGAACAAGGTTCTCACGTTCCGTACCAAAGCCTGTATGAAGATCATGCCGCCTATACACCGGCTGCCATCGGGTCCGTAAGCAGGTAACGCCCCGACTTGTCCTGAAGCCAGTACTCCACCTCAGTTTCGGCAGCACCTTGGGCATAACGATGCGTCATCGGACGGTTTGCTTTCGCTCATCTTCTCCATACTCACCTGCCATCCTCAGGGATGACTTTTCCTCGGTCGCTCACCACCACACCTTTTGGATGCCGCAGCACCGGGTGGTTTGAAGTCCGCTCCTGCAAGCCGACTTCGGAAGGCCTACTTCCATCTTCGGCACAGCAGCACAGGTCATCTGACCTGTGTTCGTGACACACAGTACTGGTTACCCTTCTTGGTCTGATGCATTTCCGGGTCGCGCTTACCGTCCTTGTTCTTGGTCGAACTCGGCGCATTGATCAGCGTGGCATCGACGATCGTGCCTTGGCGCAGCGACAGCCCTCGGTCGCCCAGATAGCCATTGATGACAGCCAAGATGCCGGCGGCTAGTTCGTGCTTCTCCAGCAAACGACGGAAGTTGAGGATGGTGGTTTCATCGGGGATACGCTCCAAGCTCAGCCCCGCGAACTGGCGCAGGATGGTGGTCTCGTACAGCGCCTCTTCCATCGCTGGATCGCTGTAACCGAACCAGTTTTGCATCAGGTGCACGCGCAGCATCGCCATCAGCGGATAGGCCGGACGACCGCCTTCACCCTTGGGATAATGCGGCTCGATCAAGGCAATCAAACCCTTCCACGGCACCACCCGATCCATCTCGATCAGGAACAACTCTTTGCGGGTTTGTTTGCGCTTACCGGCGTACTCGGCGTCGGCGAAGGTCATCTGCTTCATCGGGAAACTCGGTGGGTGGAATCCGGGTATTTTGCCAAAATCTGGAAGTCTTCTTCAGAGTTTCCCTAGCATTAAGCTGGGCGCGACAACAGACGTCTAGTTGGGCGGCACCTGAAGGTTTCGACCAGCCACATAACGGCCTAGGTCAATCGACGGGCAAGAATAGAATGTCTCCTATAGTCCGCTAGTGTGCGCTCTCTTGCTTGGATGGCATTACGTTCTGGCCCAACGTTACTGTAGCGAATCCGCAGCAGTATCAATCAAAGCCTCCTGTATCCCGCGTGAAGAAAGACGCTACGTTGCGCCCGTTCTTCCACGGCTTCGCTTGCCGCCCCGCTACGGCAGATTCGAAGTATTCATCGAAATGTCATCCTTTAGAAGCAGTGCGGTAACAAGGAATTTCTACCCTTTGCATCGCGAACCGCAATTGTGCGGCCAGCAATATTGCGAAAGGTGATCAAATGACGCCCCATCCGATACAGGACGCCGTGCTGCGGGTCGACCGGTTGAGCGTCGTCTATCCAGGCGGCGTGACAGCCCTACGCGATACCTCGATTGCATTTCGGCGTGGTGAGTTCACCGTGCTGCTTGGTCTCTCGGGCGCAGGCAAGTCGACCTTGCTCCGTAGTCTCAATCGACTCGTCACGCCCACTGGCGGCAGTGTCACCAGCGAACTCGGTGAACTCGGCAGCGGCTCGGCCTTGCGTCAGCATCGTCGGCGTACCGCCATGATCTTTCAGCACCACCAGCTAATCGAACGTCAAAGCGCACTGGCTAATGTGCTTACCGGTCGGCTGGCCTTTCACAACACGCTCCGCTCGCTGTTTCCTCTGCCGCGTGCCGATCAGGAGATTGCGCTCAGTTGCCTCGCTCGGGTCGGTCTGGCAGACAAGGCGCTAAGCCGGGTGGACAAACTGTCCGGTGGCCAGCAGCAGCGGGTAGGCATCGCGCGTGCGCTAGCGCAACAGCCGGCGATCATTCTGGCCGATGAGCCGGTAGCCAGTCTCGACCCGGCCACTTCGGTCCGTGTTCTCGGATTGCTGCGCGACATCTGCAAGGAAGACGGCATCACCGCCATCGTTTCGCTGCATCAACTCGAATATGCCCGCCGCTTCGCCGATCGCGTCGTCGGGCTGGCCGATTCTCAGATTGTTTTCGATGCCGCGCCCTCGGAACTCACCGATGCGCAGCTTGAGCGCATCTATGCAGGCCGCTCTACGACTCAGCCAGCGAATGCTCCGGCTGAACCACCTGTCATGCTCGAACCTTCACTGGAGATGTCCCGATGAAACGCTTATCCGCGCTCTTATTGACTTGCTTGCTGTCCGCTGTTTCAAGTTTGTCCGCCCTAGCGGCCGATGCCGATCCGGATGCGCTAAAGGTTGCCCTGCTGCCGGACGAAAACGCCTCCGAGCTGATCAAGCGTAACCAGCCGCTGAAGGATTATCTGGAAGAGCATCTGGACAAGAAGGTGCAGCTGATCGTAACCACCGACTATTCCTCGATGATTGAGGCGATGCGCTTTGGCCGTATCGACCTGGCGTATTTCGGTCCGCTGTCCTACGTCATGGCCAAAAGCAAAAGCGACATCGAGCCCTTCGCTGCCATGGTCATCGACGGCAAGCCGACCTATCGCTCGGTGATTATCGCCAATGTGGCGTCAGGCGTGAATGAGTATGCCGACCTTAAGGGCAAGAAGATGGCCTATGGTGACCGGGCATCGACGTCCAGCCATTTGATTCCCAAAACCGTGCTTCTTGAGACGGCCGATTTGACGGGTGGGCAGGACTACGAACAACATTTTGTGGGCACGCATGACGCCGTTGCCGTCAACGTGGCGAACGGCAACGCCGATGCGGGTGGGCTGTCGGAGGTAATTTTCAATCACGTAGCCGAACGTGGCCTAATCGATCCGAGCAAGGTGAAAGTACTTGGTTACAGCGGCGAATACCCCCAGTACCCCTGGGCGATGCGCTCGAACCTGAGCCCCGAGCTGAAAACCAAGGTGCGGGATGTATTCGTCGGTATCGACGATCCCGAAGTGCTGCGCAACTTCAAGGCCGAGGCCTTCGCGCCAATCACCGACGCCGACTACGATGTGATCCGCAACATGGGATCGCTGCTCGGCCTCGACTTCGCCACGATGTGAGCACCGATATGTCTACTCATTACGACGTGCAGGCGCTGCCTGCAGAGCAACGCGAGCACATCCTTCGAGGCTTCGGCCTCGGTTGGTGGCGCCAGCTGGGGCAGGTGGCGATTGTATTCGGAGTGGTGCTGTTGGCCTGCTGGTACGTGGGGCTGCTCGATGCCACCACGCTGCTGAACGGGCTGCCCTCCATCGCGACCCTGGCAGGCGAGGCCATGCCGCCAGACTTTTCGGGCTATCGAAGCTGGATTCGCCCCTTGATCGACACCTTGGCGATGAGCATCGCCGGTACGGCCATCGCAGTGGTGTTCTCGCTGGTGGTGGCCTTCGTTGCAGCGCGCAATACGGCGCCGCACCCCCTTGTGTTCGGTGTTGCCCGGGTGCTGCTCAATGCCCTGCGGTCGGTGCCGGAGCTGATCATGGGCATCATCTTCGTTGCAGCCGTAGGGTTCGGCGCCTTGCCGGGCGTGCTTGCCCTGGGTCTGCATTCGGTCGGCATGGTCGGCAAGTTCTTCGCCGAGGCCATCGAGCACGTCGACGAAGCGCCGGTGGAAGCCGCTCGGGCGGCGGGGGCTACGCCGATGCAAGTGCTGCTGCACGCGGTTTTGCCACAGGTGACGCCGCAGTTCGCCGACGTGGCGATCTACCGCTGGGAATACAACTTTCGCGCCTCCACCGTGATGGGCATGGTTGGCGCCGGCGGTATCGGCTTCGAACTCATGGGCTCGCTGCGCATCATGCAGTACCAGGAGGTTGCAGCAATCCTGCTGGTCATCCTGGCCATGGTCACGCTAGTAGACGCCTTCAGTGGCGTGCTGCGCAAACGTTTCAAATAGGACAAACCATGCTGCCGAAACTCGTTATAACTCACCGAGTACACGATGAGATCCTGCAACTGCTGGCGCCACATTGCGAGCTGATGACCAACCAGACCGACAGCACGCTGACGCGCGAGGAAATTCTGCGCCGCTGCCGCGATGCTCAGGCGATGATGGCGTTCATGCCCGATCGGGTCGATGCAGACTTTCTTCAAGCCTGCCCTGAGCTGCGTGTAGTCGGCTGCGCGCTCAAGGGCTTCGACAATTTCGATGTGGACGCCTGTACTGCCCGCGGGGTCTGGCTGACCTTCGTGCCTGATCTGTTGACGGTCCCGACTGCCGAGCTGGCGATCGGACTGGCGGTGGGGCTGGGGCGGCATCTGCGGGCAGCAGATGCGTTCGTCCGCTCTGGCGAGTTCCAGGGCTGGCAACCACAGTTCTACGGCACGGGGCTGGATAACGCTACGGTCGGCATCCTTGGCATGGGCGCCATCGGACTGGCCATGGCTGATCGCTTGCAGGGATGGGGCGCGACCCTGCAGTACCACGAGGCGAAGGCTCTGGATACACAAACCGAGCAACGGCTCGGCCTGCGCCAGGTGGCGTGCAGCGAACTCTTCGCCAGCTCGGACTTCATCCTGCTGGCGCTTCCCTTGAATGCCGATACCCAGCATCTGGTCAACGCCGAGCTGCTTGCCCTCGTACGGCCGGGCGCTCTGCTTGTAAACCCCTGTCGTGGTTCGGTAGTGGATGAAGCCGCCGTGCTCGCGGCGCTTGAGCGAGGCCAGCTCGGCGGGTATGCGGCGGATGTATTCGAAATGGAAGACTGGGCTCGCGCGGACCGGCCGCGGCTGATCGATCCTGCGCTGCTCGCGCATCCGAATACGCTGTTCACTCCGCACATAGGGTCGGCAGTGCGCGCGGTGCGCCTGGAGATTGAACGTTGTGCAGCGCAGAACATCATCCAGGTATTGGCAGGTGCGCGCCCAATCAACGCTGCGAACCGTCTGCCCAAGGCCGAGCCTGCCGCATGTTGAATCCGGTCTGGCTGAAGAGCCTGGTAGCGATCGTTCAAACAGGCAGTTTTCAGAGCGCGGCGAGGGCGTTGGGGCTGGCCCAGCCGACGGTGTCGCAGCACTTGCAGAAGCTTGAAGAGCAGGTCGGCGTAACGCTGGTGCAGCGCAGTCGTAGCGGCTGCCAGCCTACCACACGGGCGCTGGCCTTCATGCCGCATGCGACCGCCTTGCTCGACATGCACGCCCGGGCGCTAGAAGCCCTGCATGGCAATCGTGAGCGCGTCGGGGCCAGCTCCAACATCGGCACCTACCTTCTCCAGCCATTCGTGCGCAACTATCTGACGACCGCAAATGAGAGGGGCGAGGTGGATCTGCGCATCGCCGCCAACCCGGATGTGGCCGACCAGCTACTGGCGGGCCAGCTCGACGCCGCGATCATGGAATGGTGGCTACCTCACCCCGACTTCGAACACCGCCTCTGGCGGGTCGAGCCGCTGGTGCTTATCGTCAGCCCCGACCATGCGCTGGCTGAAGCAGGGTGCATAGAACGTGATCGTCTGGTGGACCTGCCGATGCTGGGAGGTGAACCGGGTAGCGGTACCGGACGGCTTCTGACCGAATACTTTGGCGAACTGGGCGTGCCTCGCAGCGGTATGCAGCTAGGCAGCACCGAGGCAGTCAAACAAGCAGTGAGGGCGGGACTCGGCGTGTCGTTGGTGATGGCTTCCGCAGTACAAGACGAAGTTCGCAGTGGCGCGCTGGTAGCTCTTCCCATCCCGGGGCTTGAAAAGCGTCTCCAACTGATCTGGCGCAAACCTCCCGGAAATCTGCACCCGCCGGGATTTGTGCGGCACTTATTGGAGGAGGCAGATCTAGCTGGATAAGGTGATGGATGGTTGCGATCCAGCGCTTGGCTTGTCAGCCTAGGGAAACTCTGAAAAAGACTTTCTGATTTGGCAAAATACCGCGACCCCACCCACCGAGTTTCCCGATGAAGCAGATGACCTTCGCCGACGCCGAGTACGCTGGCAAGCGCAAGCAAACCCGCAAGGAGTTGTTCCTGATCGAGATGGATCGGGTGGTGCCGTGGAAGGGCTTGATTGCTTTGATCGAGCCACATTATCCGAAAGGTGAAGGTGGCCGTCCGGCCTACCCGTTGATGGCGATGCTGCGTGTGCATCTGCTGCAGAACTGGTTCGGCTACAGCGATCCAGCGATGGAGGAAGCGCTGTACGAAACCACGATCCTGCGCCAGTTTGCCGGGCTGAACCTGGAGCGCATCCCCGACGAAACCACCATTCTCAACTTCCGCCGCTTGCTGGAGAAACACGAGCTGGCGGCCGGCATCCTCGCTGTCATCAATGGCTATCTGGGCGACCGCGGCCTGTCGCTGCGCCAGGGCACCATCGTCGATGCAACGCTGATCAATGCGCCCAGTTCGACCAAGAACAAGGACGGCAAGCGCGACCCGGAAATGCACCAGACCAAGAAGGGAAACCAGTATTATTTTGGCATGAAGGCCCACATCGGCGCCGATGACGAATCGGGTCTGGTGCACAGCGTAGTGGGCACGGCGGCCAATGTGGCGGATGTCACCCAGGTGGACAAATTGCTGCATGGCGACGAAAACGTGGTCTGCGCCGATGCAGGCTACACCGGTGTCGAAAAGCGGCCCGAGCATGAAGGACGTGAAGTTATCTGGCAGGTGGCGGCACGCCGCAGCACCTACAAAAAACTCGATAAGCGCAGCGTGCTGTACAAAGCCAAGCGCAAGATTGAAAAGGCCAAGGCTCAGGTGCGCGCCAAGGTCGAGCATCCGTTCCGGGTAATCAAGCGCCAGTTCGGTTACACCAAGGTGCGCTTTCGCGGCTTGGCCAAAAACACGGCGCAACTGGTGACACTGTTCGCTCTGTCGAACCTGTGGATGGCGCGCCGACATTTACTGACGAATGCAGGAGAGGTGCGCCTGTAATGCGGGAAATGGCCACCGGAGTGGGGTCCGGGTGGCGAAAACGTAAGAAATACTCGTCGAATTGATTGTTTTTTGATCATTTGGCGAGTTTAAAAGTTGCGCTAGGTGGTATGCCGGGAAATACATGGCTACTTCAGACCATCCCTAGTGCCTGTTCTATACCACAATCTCAGAGTAATTATGTCGGTCTAAAATAGCGGACAAACCAGCATCAACGCGTGAGCGATGAAGATCAGTCAGAAGATTGTCGTGCACATATCGGTTGACTAGATGAACATAGTATTCAAGTGTAGTTCTAACATTAGTGTGGCCCAGCATTTTCCTGAGATCTTCGTCGAGCGCTGCATCGTAAACAAAACTCCTTCCAAGTCTATTCTGGGCTTTCAACGCCTCATAAACAAAATATGTCGCACAGGTGTGCCTGAGCATTCGTGCATTGAATCGTATGGCTTTAAAATCAGTAGCGCTCTCGGAGTTCTTCGCTGCAGAAACCACCTTGCTAAAGTTATAACCAAGCATTCCATGAGTAACAACATCACCACGAGCGGAAAGAAACAAGTCGCTATTCCTTGGTGGAATGCCATGCTTAGCCTCATATAGCTTCGCTCGTTGCCGCCTTAAGGGTAAATAATACTCGCAAATAACTCTCCACAGCTTCCCTGGAAAGTCTATGGAACGCCATTTTCCCTTGGACCTAAAATAATAATAGATAGCTCCATTATCTAACCCTTCTGGGTACTCACCCTCATCATAAGGAATGAATCCATAATTTTCATTTTTCCCTCGGTAGGGCAATTGAAAAAGATCAATCGGTCTAAGCCCGGTAATTCGTATGATCGCTGCGATAATTTGATAAACAGGATCATTCATCACACCGAGAGCTATTTCATAATCAGTTTGCCTTACAAATTTCTGCATTTCTCGTTGATGCATTGCTGGTCTACCACTGGGCAGATCAAATCCCAAGGTAGTAACTTTAACCCCTGGGTTGATATGGGCCAGGAGTTTCTGGTCTTTCAGCATGTATCGGATATCAGTCCTACTGATATCCAAATAGTGTTTATAGCCCTGCCTTTCGGCCCACTGATAGAAGCTCCAGACCCTTGCCGCAATGTGATACATGGTTTTGTGAGACGGACCATCAGGAAGCGCATCCGTTGGAGATGCTATGTGAACAAGGAAGGCATCAAAAACATCCTCATCCACCAACTGCCAGTTCTGCGCACCAAATACAACTTCACCCCCTTCGATTGGGCTATCGTCCAACCACTGCAAAAACCTTCTCAGGATATTCGCATAGTTTCTTGTCGTTTCATCACTCCTTGAACGTATCTTCGAGACAGCCATCGCCCACATGGTCGGTGCTTCAAGGACGTTGTGATTATCATCAAAATAAATTCCTACGCGCGCTCGCATATAGCCAGAGTGGCTGGCCAAACCGTTTCCAAAATGAAGGATACACACAATTATTTTGGCCTCGATAAGGGGTACATCAGAAGTGACTTAGAAACATCACTTAAATACTGATTAAACTGACAAAGCGAAGCAGATAAATCAACTAACCGTAGCTCAAATTCCTCGTCATGAGTTGAACCATTCTGGGAACACAATTAGTATCCGCACTGCGCGCATATAGAACACCATGTGCTCTTAATTCGGATTCTAGGTCACGAAGCAGAGCTACTACCTGTGAATTTTGATAAATTAAGCTCCGCTTAATCCCACATGCTTCAACAAGCTTTACTCTTGAAAGCCTAGTCATATCTGCTGAACCGTATTCCGCCCAGTCTCCCAAGCGACGTCGCTCTTCAACAAACGATTGGAAACGCTTCAGACCATTCACTGATTTCATGCCAAAATGATTGAGTCGAAATTTTCGCTGAATTGTATTTCTTCGAGCCGCGCAGCCGCACCTTTAATGGATAAAATATTCAATTCAAGAGCCGCACCATTGAACTGTTTTTCGGCCCTAGAGATACAGACATCAAGGCCTATACTAAATCGAACACAGTGCACAGGCACGTTAAATTCCTTCCTAATTCTAGAAATTAACAAACTCCGAATTGAAACTGTATCACTTGCTCCACTAACATATAAGGATACACCTGGAGTAGATGGCTTGTGGTTTTCAATCCAAGATGACTTGCCGCACATTGGAAGACCGAACATTATGTAGACTGTGGTAACAAGTGAAGATCGATTTTGATTAGATAACGAGTCCAGTTTCTCCAAAAAATTCAGAATGGCCTCAGATTCTGATACTGCATTAGGCACTTCCAAAATAATTTTTGAAGTAATAATTCCTGATACCGCAGGAGTTAATGATTCAGCAAGAGCCGCCTTGAGATCTGCACGCAAAATTGCGTTCTGATTCTTCTGATGAGTTAGCTCTTGAAGGACCTTAGCCTTCTCAACTTGCTTAGCTGGCTTTTCACTAGCCAACGCAAAGTAATATTGCACCCTCTCGATCAACTGATTATATGTGGTGTTAGCTCTCTCCCTTAGTAGGGATAACTGCTCCTCCAACTCTTTCAGTCGATGATGTATTTCTTGAGAGTTTTTGAGTGGTTGTTCGAAAACCACACTTGAATCCTCTACATCCCCCCCCGAATGAACTGTTCTTTTTATGACTTCCCTGACCTTCACCCAGTCAGGATCATGCTTTTGATTGATTGTTGCCCGAGCGACACCAGATAATTTAGCAACCTCCATCACGGATATTTTTTTTCGGCCGCCTCTGTGGAGCGCTGAAATAGTCCCATATACCCGGTTGAGCAGTTCTTGCTTAGCCATTCGCTACCTGCTTAAGGAAATTATGTGCCTCATCCCCTACAACCTCGTGAAGCCTCTTAAAAGCTTCAGCGATTCGTTTCTGCGAATACTCCTTCTGAGTCGCTCCACAGTACCTATGCTTAATCATATTATCGTGGAAAATTATCTCATTCTTTAATGATGGAACATTAGCCTCGACAAATGCAGCATATCTACAATTATATGGGTCACACGCAAACAAATTTGGATGAAGCCTCGACCCAGGGCTATCATTCTTAGCATCACAAGGTGACTCGCTGGTAAGTCCTGGCGTTCGCAAACAGATTGCAAGATTCGTTCTATGCAAAAGCTTCACACCTTCATCAAGCAAAGATGCGACATACTGACTTAAGCTTTCTTTCCCGCGTTTTGCAATTTAGCCCTGAGTATTGGAGAAGAATTAGCAGTCTTGGCCAACCTTTTCCCGCCAATGCCCCCAATTTGACCAGAAATGACTCCTTGCAAAACTTCGACAAGAATCTCCGTATTTTCCTCAATCAAGGTAGCTTTGACTTCATCGTTCACGCCAGGTAAAGAAAGGATGTACTTTAGCGTCATTTTTAAGCTACGGTGAGAAAAAAGGCGTTTAATAATTTCTAGATTACGCGAGTCTTGATGAATTATATAAAGGGCTAGAGACTTCCGAAAACGATGTGGGTGTACTCTATATTGAATACCTAGGTTGCCTGCCACTCGATTGCAAGATCGCTCAATCCCAGTGGTCTGCGGAATGTTTCCAAAACTGAACTTTGGTATCTTGGCAAACAGATAGTCGTGCTTACCATAAGCACGAGCATCACGTCCCATTTCTACTACGACTTCAATTGCGTCCGCAGCAATTTTCGGAATAGGTATTGTTTTAATATCGCCCTGTGAAGAAATCGAAGTTTTGAAAACAGTATAAGTAAGCCAATATCCATCAGCCTTAAATGAAAGACAATCCACCTTAAGTCCAATGACCTCTGATCGACGCATGCCAGTCAGACAAAGAAGAAGTACGATACACGCATCTATCAGAGCTACAACGACGCTAATTACAGCTGCTTGATTTAAATACTGCCCCTCATCATTCTCATGCGTTCTTTCTTTGATTACTATTCCCCACCAGGGCATACCGTTATCTAGCAACTTTGGCTTATAATCCCTAAATCTTTCAACCCCCTCAACGGACGCCGTTGAAACACCAAAATTAATCGCGGCAAGCTTTTCGGGAGTCTCAAAAGCGCCTACTATCGTTGGTGCAAAGTTTTTATACAACCATAGGACATCAGCGCTATAGTTTTCAACAAATCCCACGCAGTATTTAAATATTTCTGCATAGTCATCGAGCGGAATTGGTTCGAAAGGTCGAGAGGACTCGTCGTATTCTCTTCTATATTTGGCGACAAGATCTTTAGTTACGTATGAATCGTATAGTGAGTACTCTGGCGGAAGCATACCCATCGATGACATGCCCTGCCAGAAGGACATTAAGTAACAGAACTCCCACTTAATTCCAGAGGTGGGAAGCGACTCTATATAGTGCTCCACACTCGACTTGGCCAAATCATTCACCGTCCTATAATCTGGTGAATTATCAGAACCTAAATATAGACCCTCGGCATGAAACAACCCGACAAGTCTTAATACTTTAGTTTTATCTGTCTCTAGAGATGTATAAGCATTAACACGACCATGAATTCCGAAATGCGGTACACGGTAAAATAGCAGCGCCCTAGCAATATTCACCCAATGTTCGTGCCCTACGCCACAAACATTCACACCATACATATTATCATAATCAAAATTGATTCGTATGGGGTATCCATAGGGTGAGGGGTAATCCCCAAAATCCCAAACCGGATCGCCGAAAGAGCTTCTAGGACTTACCCTAATATAACTCCACTCGCTCTTATCTATTTTTGAAAGATTGAGTATATTTACATTATCGAAAATGAGCCCAAGTGAAGAGTCGCCACTCAGAGCCTCATCATCTTCTTCAGCAGAGATAGGCTCTGACTCTTCCTCGTAATAACCCAGTCCACTTCTTATTTCTTCTAAAACTGCTTTTAATTGGTCACGTGTTGGAGTTGTCATGAGAGCCCTATCATTGTCAATGGCAGTGCATAGCAGTGATGTTTCGATTGATCTATTGCCTCCGCAATCTCAATCGGGTCCCCCCAGCCCTCTATAACCCCCTTCCACCCTAAATACTCAGCCCGATAGCTTTTCTCCCATTCTAAGGGATTTAACCGCTCCCTCAGACCGTCAAGGTCGGAAATTCTTCTTGCAATAAAAGGTAATGCTTCTTTGAAGATCACACACTGTGAGCATAACGGACAACGATTGAAGTAGTTGCACGGCGTATCCGTCCTAAGAAAACTTTCAGCGCCTGGCCAATCTGGTCGCCTTGAGTTTAGACAACTTGCAATGAATGTCTGACCTTCCGGAGAAAGCAACTGTATTACCGCATCTTCAGAAGAATTCAGCCTACCGACTAATGGTGCAACAACTGACCTTAGTTCTTCTTTGCTACCGCAACGTAGAGTGGCTTCACGCAGCTCAACCAAAGACACATCTGTAAGAAGATTTGCTGAGTAACTTCTAAAATCTTCTTCATGTTTTCTCTGAATCTTCCTTAGACGACCATTTAATATTTCTGCCGCCCCCCAGTCACTATCATAATGATTTACTGTGGTATCGAGATTCGAATGCCCCATCATTGCCGAAACCTCGTCAATATCTAAACCCTGTTCTCTCCGTCGAGTTTCATAGGTAGTTCGAAGACGTTTCGTTTCAATTCTGGGA